>JAHXHN010000002.1:351301-904145 GCA_025656675.1 Candidatus Thiodiazotropha sp. (ex Codakia rugifera) | reverse complement strand
CTTCGTGAACGCCTGTGCCATCACTCTCCTCCCAGCTCTTTTGTGGTTCAGTCCCGGCTATTAGAAAGCAGTGCTTGTTTTGGGCCTTGATTTTCATCAAATGGCGAAAAAGAAAATTGAGGCACCATGTCGTCACGAGCTGATACTTGAGATAATTTGCTGCTTGGTAAAAAAACCGGGGCTCCACGAATTCCCCAAGAGTAACTATACTGCTTAATGCTTAGCCTAATTTTGGCTCTACCCGGAGCTATCGGTGCTGTTTGAAGATATAAAACTCATGGTGTCATCTATATGAACTTCGATATACGCATGGCTCACCTGTTTTCCACACTGGATGACAATCAGGTCAGGCAGGTCATGGAAAGCAGCCACATCAGTACTCTTCAGGATGGTGAATCACTTTTTGAAACCGGTGATGAAGCAAATCGCTTCTTTCTGGTGATTGGGGGGCAAGTCAAACTGTTCCGTGTCTCATCCAATGGTGATCAAAAAATCATCGATATCATTCAGCCGGGTAATACGTTTGCTGAAGCGTTGATGTTCATGGAGCACCCGATCTATCCTGTCTGCGCGGAGGCGCTGGGTCCTGCTAAGATAATCTCATTCGATAGCAAGCGATTTCTACAGATCCTCAGTCAATCCTTCTCTGTCTGCTTCAGAATCATGGGGACCATGAGCCAACGTTTGAGAGGACTTATCAAGGAAATCGATGACCTTACCCTTCAGAGCGCCACTACCAGGATGTGCGCCATGCTATTGCGCAGAATGGAAGAGATTGGAAAACCCCACTTCACTTTGCCTGCAGCAAAGGGAGTGCTGGCTGCCCGTCTATCGATGAAACCGGAAACTTTCTCAAGAATACTGCAAAACCTCTCTTCGAAAAACATCCTCAATACAAAAGGTAATGAGATACATGTCATCGATGCTGAGTTATTGAGATCGCTTGCTCACCTGGAATCTGTGCTCGGTCTGGAACCCGAGGTACACTGCGCCTTATCAAGTGCAAAGTCGCTACATTCTGACTGAATTTGGCACAGGGCTCTGAAACAGAGAACACCTACATAGAAAGTTCTCGTCTTAACGGCTAAATCTGTCGAGCTATCAATACGTGACGTTTCGTTTTTCTCGACGGAACAGGATCACCACCTAGCAGCTGGTCATATTTATGCCTGGGTGTTTTTTTTAACCTGCTGATCGATTGATGCAACCATTACATCAATTTCATCCGATTCTTGGGCTCTGCTGTCACGTACCTGTAAACTATCCGAAAACCGGAGCGCACCATCCTCACAGAGAATACCCAGCATTTGGTTGTGCTTGTTTTTAAGGATTGTCTTCGCACGATCCGCTGATGGACGTCTTACGCAAAATGTTGACCACCCGAATTCTCTTAGGATGATCAATCCTAATTGCTGTTGCTCATTTAGATAGCTCTTAGGGTCAGATGGTATGGCGCTGATACCAGTACGTCTTTCCACGGATAATCCCAAAAAAATGTATCTTCCAACTGTAACGCAAATACAATGCCAAATATTTGTAATAAATTGCAAAACAAAGAGATAGAAAAATGACCAGTATCGGGGTAAATCAGAAAGCTTGCAGTCTGTAAAAAAAACCGACAATGATCGCTACAGCTATTCTGTTAACGCTCTTCCCACCATTGTTTTCTTGAACACAACACTTCAATGCATTTTCTGGCATTAAAAAAGGCCTACGATTTCTCGTAAGCCTATAAGGTATATGGCGTCCCCAAGGGGAGTCGAACCCCTGTTACCGGCGTGAAAGGCCAGTGTCCTAGGCCTCTAGACGATGGGGACAGGACTTTGCTCGGGTTCCGAATCGGAAGTCACATGCAAAGTGGAGCGCGAAATCTACGGTACTTTCCCTATTGTGTCAAGGCCTTGCACCTAGGTATTTCATATAATTACCTCTGCACGCTTCCCTTAAACAGATTGGGCAAAATGGTGGCTAAGTCTGGAACAAAAGAATGTGTTGTACAGTCTCGATCGGCTGTCGGTCGTGTTGAGGAAAACCCACCAGAAAACCCTGGATATAGTCACATCCCTGGTGCTGTAGGAATGCCAATTGTGCTTCATTCTCGACACCTTCAGCCACCACCTTGATATTAAAGGCGTGAGCCAGCTGTACCATGGCCTGTACCAAACTGGCGTCGTTCGCGTCTACATCTACATTGCGGATAAAATCCATGTCGATCTTCAGCAAATCGAAAGGGAACTGACGCAGATGGCTGAGTGATGCCTGGCCAGTACCGAAATCATCCAGGGCAATTCTGGCACCCAGTGCCTTTGACTGCTGTAAAAACTGATCGGCCTCAGCCAGCTCCTGGGTAAGAATATCTTCGGTTATCTCAAGAATTAGGCTCCCAGGAGAGACCTTTCCAGATACAAGGTTTTGTAACAGATTACGACAGAAGACCGGGTCATTGAGTAGTCTTGCTGAGAGATTGATTGAGATAACCACTTTCTCATTCCTCAGACTGCTCTGCTCTTTTTGGAAGAGAATTGCTTGCTCTAGGAGGGGATCAAATAGGGTACTGATCAGACCGGTCTCATCCAATACAGCGAGAAAGTGATTTGGTGAGAGGAGTCCACGTTCTGGGTGCTGCCAACGCAGTAGCGCTTCAAAACAGAAAAGTGCGCCGGTATTTGAATCCAGGATAGGCTGAAAATGGAAGGTAAACTCACCAGACTCAACTGCATGACGAATCTCATTTTCCCTTTTTAGCCCTTCCGAAGCGCGCTTAGTCATTTCACCACTGAAGAACCGATAGGCGGCACGCCCCTGTCTTTTGGCTTCATACATGGCTGTATCTGCATCCCTTATCAAGAAATCGACTGAGACATCATCGTAAGGTGCCACAGCAATGCCTATGGATGCAGAGACACGCAGCTCATGTCCAGCAACGACGGCCGGTTGCTCCACGGCCCGTAATATCTTTTCTGCCAGGGGTGATAAATCCTCACGACTTGAAATACCTTCAATCAGGACAGCAAATTCGTCGCCGCTCAATCTGGCTACGGTATCGGAGCTGCGCATCAATGATGTCAAGCGCTCAGCAACAAGCTTAAGCAACTCATCCCCCACCATGTGGCCCAGACTGTCATTGACCTGCTTGAAACGATCCAGATCAAGGAACATGAGCCCTACGAGACCATCGCCCCTCAGGGCTATGGCCAGTGCGTGCTCAAGACGATCATGAAACAGGATCCGATTGGGTAGTTGCGTCAATGCATCATGGTGGGCAACGTGATCGAGATGGCGTTGACGATTGTGTACCTGCTTGCGCATCTCACTGAAAGCATCAACCAGATCCTGGGTTTCACGTAGGTTTCCTATTGGCTGTGAAATACCGTCCAATCCCCCCCTTGCCTCCTGCTTCAAAGCCAATGCCGTCTGTGCTATTGGTTGTAATAAATTGCGCTTAATAAACTGATAGGCGAGAAAGAGCATCAGTAGACCCAGCATCGCCATACTCAGAATCGATAGAGACAACTGCTTAGCCGTCTGTGTGAGTTGAGTGATACCATCTGCTGATTGTGTATCGAGATTGAGATCGATACTGGAGAATCGAAATCGCATGCGCTCGAGCAGCGGCGCAATTGTTTCACGCATCACATGCAGGTCCACACGCCATGTGGGTTTATCCATAAACACCATGACCTGCTCTAAACTCTTCATCCAGGACTTAAAATGAATCTCCATTTTCGTAATACTCTCTGAAGAGACGAATCCCAAATTCTCATGATCAAAGTGGCGCTCAAGATTGTGCAAACGATCGATAAATCGTTCGGCATAATCAAAAACAGTCTCATTGTGGTCTACCGATTCCGCATTAAGGCCGGTTGAAAAGAGACCAAAACGGTTGGCCACCATGAGCCGCATCTCCCCGGTCATTCCAAGCCAGAGGCGTTGCAAAGTGGTTATCTGTGAAATCACATCAACTTGTTCATCGAGCGATACACCTACCTCGACCTCTTGAAGTAAAAGCTGGAGTTCACTCAACATTCCCTTGTTATGCGGGTACATCTCCTCAAGCATTAATTTCATGGCAGGGAACCAGCTCTCAACATCCCGGCGAACATCGATTAACTTTTGGACCTCTGTTTCCAGCAGCTGCTTGTCCTCCAATAAACCACTGGCAAGTTCAACATCCCCCGAGGAAAGACGTCTCAGAGCACCGGCCAAATCGAGTAATACCTGCTCAAGCTGCTCCAGCGTGTTCTCTGTAACATCCAGGTCCTTTACTCTCGGCTCAATGAGAATACGCTGTAGATGGTTTTCCAGACGGTTCAGTTGAGTCTGGGCATCCACGAGCACACCGGCGGCCAGGGTCCGTGAGGTAATATTTTCAATCTGTCTTTGACTGGTTGTCTTGACTAGACTCCAGCCGAGATAGGCAAAGGTCACTAATACGATAGCAACCAAAAAGGCGAACAAGGCATAACGCCCACGATAGGAATCAAGATCAGGGATCAGGCTGTTAACACTCCACATAAGCATTGACTGTTTTTACATTTTATTACAATGCGTTATAGCAACTTCCAAGAAACAGCAATAAGGGCATAATTCACCCCCCACCCTATCTGGAGCAGTTAAAAATACAAGTGTTACCTCTATTGAATAGGGTAAGACATAACCCCATTAATAAACCAAACTAGATATTATGGGAATTATCCAACTGCTGTTGGATGTACTCGGTGCCAGGTTATAGCTGATAGGTGTGTTTAACCAGCTGACGAAGATTGTCTGCTATCCCTAGTAAATCCTTGATTCTGCCGGTTCCAGTATAGGCCCATCCAGGTCAGTTCAACTTCTGACTCAGTATAGATCAATACAGGCTCGCTGTCCTATACTGGATATACCCCATATTAGGGCCCGTAAACACTACTTTGATCGTCACTGCCAAGACCATTTTTTTATCCAGCAAGGCAGAAGGAGTGCGGTGTAGTCCGTCTACATAAGCGACTGATGACGCCGCTGAGCTAAAAAATGGCCTTGGCCCTTCGGGTTTTGCGCCCCGAAGGAAGTGCCTGCACGCTTATCAGATCTCTGTCAGGTTGCCTTCAAATACGATCTCATTGCTCGGCTTATCCTTAGGTAAGAGATCCATCAGTTCAACTGATACTTTAAATCGGTTTTGAGTGCTCATGGCATTCGGCAGATCCATCTGCTGACTACCATTATGTGGTAACAAACCGATCGGATGCAGATGACCCCGCTCATCTTCCATCCACAGCTGACAGACCTTACCTTTCGGTAACTCTGTTGGTTCAACTGCCTTTACATTGAGGAATCCTTCACTGGCGTGCGCACCAACCAACCAACCCGTCCTGTATTGGTCATTCAGGACCACCATGATGCTGTCAATTTCCATCCCTTGCTGACGCGTGGTCATCAGGGTCATGCCTAGCGCTAGCACCAGGGTAGCCGCTACCATCCCTAGATTGCGCCAGAAACTCAGACTATTCCAAAAGCCGCTCGATTTCTCATGTGTTGGCTGTCCAGGTTCGATTCGATGGGCAATTTGATCCCATACTGCCTTGGGGGGCGTCACGGGCTCGATGTCATCCAACAGGGGAGCAAAGCGCTGATGCCAAGCATCAACCTCGCCTTGAAGTTGTCTGTCCGAATCCAGGCGACGTTCAAAATCAATCCGATCCTGACCCTGCAGTGTGCCCAGTACATACTCACCCGCCAGGGTGTTGCTGTCTTGCTGTTCATTTTCAGGCATCATGATTCAAGACACCTCCGTAGTTGATCCAAACCTCGACGTATCCATGTCTTGATAGTACCCAGCGGTGTTTCCGTATAGGCCGCCAACTCATCATGGGTCAGTCCTTTGAAATAGGCCAATGCGATAACTTGACGCTGTTGCTCCTTCAACTGTTCGAGGCAGTTACCCAAGCGTTTTCCGTCATCGGTGCGAGTAAGACCTTCCAGCGGCAGGAGTGCACCATCTATCTGTTCCGGTAATCCGTTGTCGTTACTCTCCATTACCTCTCGCTTGCGTTTGCGCAGTAGGTCTAATGCCTGGTTTCGTACTATCGCAGACATCCAGGTCAGCGGTGCGGCCATTTGTGAGCGATAATTACCCGCATTGTTCCAGACTTTGATGTAAGCATCCTGCAAACAGTCTTGCGCCAAGTCATCCCTATTCAATATACGCAGCACCACGCCATATAGTTTCGCTGAAGTCATACTATACAAACGGGCAAAGGCCTTACGGTCACTCAGGGCGCAGGCTGCCAGCAGCTTTTCAAGCTCCTGATTGCGTAGCCGTATTGCTTCCTGTTGATCAATATCCCCATTCGTCATGAATTCCCCCCAAGGGATGTAAATATACCTCAAGAGTACTGACCAAGCGTCAAAGCGGCAAGTGGAAACATAGGCTATTGACATACAAATTAATCCTTATCCATGGGTTCACCCATAAAACCGGAGAACCTCAGACACTGCTTGCCGTTAATTTCGACTATCTGTACCGTTTCCCCCCTGCCACGACCAAATCCCTGAATCACCGCCTCAGTGGGAGAGACCGGTTGTAGCGGCAATCTGATTAGATTCTTACTCAGATGCGGTGCCCGATAGTGCAGACAAATCACACCACCCTCTTCGCTCAAATGAAGATCCTGAACGGAAAAATCACCATCCGGATTGATTGTCCTATAACTACCCAGCCGTTTTCTCCAAACTGATTCCCACGGGTCGGATTCAATCCGGTTTCCAAGCATGATCTCTTTTCCATCCCGGTCGGCCACCAACACATCCATACCATTGACATCCCGAGAACGCAGCCGTAAATCACCCAAAACCCGATAACCATCAGGCAGCTCGTCGATACTCTCCTGCGTAAGTCCTAGACTGCCATCATCGAACCGTACCAAATCAAGAATTCGCTCAATGATGCAGGCACAGAGTCTAGGGCGTTCTGAGTCGACCATCAGCAGACCAAGATCTGTAGCATAGCCGCCGGAAGGTGTCGAATAACCCGCTGGGTCATTTGTTGTTACCTGTGCCTGAAGCTGTTTGGGAGTATTTCCTCGGAGAGAAGCCGCGATCGAAAGAATGGTCCCTGCCAGCTCTTTTGTGACTCGATTACTTTCCGCACCATTGGCCAGTACAACAACACCTAATCCTTGGGACGGCAAGACAACCATCTCCGCACCAAACAACAGCGTAGTGCCACCATGACGTACTCTTTTACCTAACACAGGATGACTTTCTATAAACCATCCTAATCCAGGCGAGACACCCAAAGAGACCTGACCATCGACTGTCTGGGGATGCCACATCTGTTTCAATAGCGTTGCGGGTACATCGGGTATTTGCTGCTGTAGTAACGATGACATCAGCCGTCCTAGATCGTACCCAGTGGAATAGAGACCCAGTGCAGGTGTATCCCTAAGTGGTGGCTGAGGTCTGACCTGGCCATCCAGATGACCTGCGGATAATTTTACAGTCATCTCTTCTGAAACAGAGAAACCACTACTCTGCATACCCAAGGGAGTAAATAGTTTCTCATCCACATATGCAGCGAACCCTAAACCTGACTGCTGCTGAATCAGATGCCCTAACAAATCGTAACCGATATTCGAGTAGCTATAGACCATATCAGGGTGATAAGCCGCATATTCATCATGTAACAGCGTTGTAACATGGGTAAAAGGTGTGTCTGTATACATCCCTTTACGAAGATCGCTGGGTAAACCGCTACGATGGCTCAGCAACTGACGCGGCGTGACAGGCATGGAATCGTTATCATGCCGACGTATGGAAAATCCAGACAATTGATTATTGAGTGGGGCATCAAGATTTATTTGTTGACGTGCCGCAAGTTGCAGTACCGCTATTGCAGTAATCGGCTTGGTTAACGATCCAATACGAAATAATGTTCCCTCATCTACCTTCTCGCCCGTCCTATTGTTTGCCACGCCAAAAGCTTCCACCCATATGGGACCCTGCTCATCCACCAGTGCAACACTCAATCCTGGCACCATCTCTTCTTCCAGAAGGCGTGTGATCAGTTTAGATGATTCCACACGCACGGCTGCCATATCTTGCTGTGGCAAATGCTGATACTGGCTGACTACCGTATCATCAAGGGATGCACACGAAGTGAGCACCAGGAGGAGTAAAACACCTGACGCGAACAAGTAGTTTGGCGGCATATTACACCTCACTCGATTAATCACGTATGGAAATCGTCAATCCGCCTACACAACTAATAACACCCCTATCAGAGAGCTATACGTATTGGATCTCATATTGGATTCATTTTTTTCGTGTTTTTTTTCGCATATTGCTGAAAAACAAATCAAGCTTGTCCATTCACACTGTCATTGATAATACAAATCAATAAATCATGCTTAATTTTCATAAATTATTTCATTACTATCAATAAGTTAGTATTCAATCCACAACTCAAACATGACTACAGTGGGATAAACAGTTGAGGCTAAGATACAAACAAACGCAGTTAAAAATTAATAATGTTAAAAAACCCATTACTATTATTAATAGAGACGCTCGGTAATTGTGGAAATGCAGTTTTCAGAATATAAAAAACATGAGCGGAGTCGTAAAACCCCGCCCATGTCTGGAGTTGTATTACCAGTTGAGAGATGCATTTACATCAATCAAGCTACTTCCGTATCCATCACTGAATCCTCGGCGTACGGACTGACGTGTATTGACAACCCCATCGGAGTGTAGAAAAGAACCACCGTATTGATCACCAATTCCGGGCTGCACTGCAGTAGGCAGGCTAGTTGAATGGGATGCACCGATATAAAAATCGTGATTACCATCGATTACCCCATGCAGCTCATCATAGGCGCTGGCATACAGGTTGGCTGACAAAATCATGGCTGCTGTTGCTAAGATCATTTTCATTGTGACTTTCCTCGTGTTGTTGATATGTAGCAGTAAATATTCTGCTTTCAAAAACCTATACGAGGCGTAACGTTAATTGGATTCATACTCTATCGAGTCATATCACTTTTGCCAGGCAACACTAGTGCAGGGCCCTACACTAGGAGCTGTTACAAATGTCATCTCCCACCACTCTGTAACCAAACCTTCACAATTGCTTCATTGAGCTGCAATACAGCGCTGCGATGATATAGCGAATAAAAAAATTGTAGCAATTCAATTGATTGAACAGGGTAGGCAGTCATGAATAATACACACTCCTTGCGACCTTTCAGAAATCCATCCTATATCGATTACCTTGTCGGATGGCGGTATCTATTAAATGGCAATTACAGGGCATATGTCCATAGTCGCTGGTCAGATCAACCCTGGTTTATTACCGGTTCTGAAATCATCACCGGTCTCGGAAGCATCGTTTTCTCAAGTGGCATTGCCACCACTCTGGCTTTTATTATTTGGGATGGCTGGTTGAGATAATGGCTTGGTGACCGGCTTTTTCTCATAGGGTTACAAACAACCTTTCTGGACTGATCTCTCTCTATACAGGTATATCCTCCATCGAGAATCCACTCAGCTATTTCTCATATAAAATAAAACCCCCTTATGGCGTGACAGAACCGCACCCTGTTTCTAGAAAACTCACCTGGCTGGAGTTCCTGATTACAAGCATAAAAAAAGGGGCCTTTGGCCCCTTTTTTGTTGCATGCCATCAATCTATCAGGCTTCTTCAATCGCCTTCATGCTGAGGCGAATGCGACCCTGCTTATCGACTTCCAATACTTTCACTTTGACGACATCACCCTCTGACAGCTTATCGCTGACCTTCTCCACGCGTTCATTGGAGATTTGGGAGATATGCACCAGCCCATCCTTACCGGGAAGAATGGTAACAAAGGCACCGAAGTCCATCAGTTTTGCCACTTTGCCTTCATAGATAGTACCGACCTCTACATCTGCGGTGATCAATTCAACACGCTTGCGTGCCTCCTCACCAGCCGACTTATCAACAGAGAAGATCTTCACGATACCGTCATCAGTAATATCCACGGTAGCACCTGTCTCTTCAGTAATGGAACGGATGGTCACACCGCCCTTACCGATCACGTCACGGATTTTATCCGGATTGATTTTGAACTCGATAATACGTGGGGCATGCTCAGACATCTCATTCCGATGGGAGTCAATGACACTGTTCATCTCTCCAAGAATATGCAGACGTCCCTCTTTGGCCTGCTCCAGCGCAATCTCCATGATCTGCTTGGTGATACCGTTGATCTTGATATCCATCTGCAGCGCATTAATACCCTCATGGGTACCAGCAACCTTGAAGTCCATGTCACCCAGATGATCCTCATCACCCATGATATCTGTCAGTACTGCGAATTTATCGCCCTCTTTGATCAAGCCCATCGCTACACCTGCTACGGGTGCTTTGACCGGTACACCAGCATCCATGAGTGCCAGACTGGTACCGCACACAGAGGCCATAGAGGAGGAACCATTGGATTCAGTGATCTCGGAGACCACGCGGATCGCATACGGAAATTCGCCTATCGTTGGCATACAGGCCAGCACACCGCGCTTGGCCAGACGGCCATGACCGATTTCACGACGCTTCGGACTACCAACACGACCGGTCTCACCCACACAAAAGGGAGGAAAGTTGTAGTGCAGCATGAAGTGTTCGCGACGAGAACCTTCCAATGCATCAATGATCTGGGAGTCCCTCTCTGTACCCAGGGTAGTGATGACCAAAGCCTGAGTCTCACCTCGGGTGAACAGGGCTGATCCATGCGTGCGAGGTAAAACACCCGTACGTACACTGATGGGGCGCACAGTGCGAGTATCACGACCATCAATACGGGGTTCACCATCCAGGATACGTTCACGTACTGTGCGCTTTTTGAGTTTTTCCAGTGCACCCTTGACCTGATCAATGCTCCAGCGAGGATCACTACCCTCTTCCGCTGAACAGAGCTTATCAATCGTAGCCGCCGTTACGGCATCACTGGCAGCGTAGCGATCTAGCTTGTCAGCGATCCGGTAGGCGTCACCGATACCTTGCGCAGCTTCTGCTTCAACTGCAGCGGTCAGTTCTGCATCCACAACCGGTGCAACAAATTCTGCACTGGATTTATTGACTTCTGCAGCCAATTCCTTGATTGCCTGAATCGCAACCTGGGACTGCTCGTGGCCAAAAAGCACCGCACCCAGCATAACCTCTTCGGAAAGCTGATTGGCCTCGGACTCTACCATCAGTACCGCTTCTTCTGTACCAGCAACGATCAGATCGAGATCTGAATCTGGGTTGATGCCTGTGGTAGCGGAATTCAGAATGTATTCACCGTCCTTGTAGCCAACTCGAGCAGCGCCAACCGGTCCCTGAAACGGCAGGCCGGAGACGGCCAATGCTGCAGAAGTACCGATCAGTGATGGAATCTCCGGATCTACGGCTGGATTCAGGGACATCACGGTAATGATGACTTGAACCTCACTGGTGAAGCCTTTCGGGAAAAGCGGACGAATGGGACGATCAATGAGACGAGCGGTCAAGATCTCCTTTTCGCTTGGGCGGCCTTCGCGGCGAAAAAAACCGCCTGGAATCATACCGGCGGCATAGGTCTTCTCTTGATAGTCTACGGTAAGCGGGAAGAAGTCACGTGGAATGCTGCTCTTCGCTTCGACCACAGTCACCTGAACCACGGTATCATCCATATTGACCATGACAGCGCCGTCAGCCTGCCTTGCGATCTCGCCGGTTTCGATGGAGACCTTATTGTCTCCCCACTGAAATTCTTTCTTTATTAATGTCACTGTTGAATCCTTGGATACGTTAGTGTTGGCAGGGGTGGTTTAGCGACGCAGACCCAAACGACTGATCAGGTCCTTATAACGCTGCTGATCTTTGCCCTTCAGATAATCCAACAGCTTGCGACGTGAGTTAACCAGGCGTACCAGACCTTGGCGGGAGTGGTGATCCTGTTTGTGCTCTTTGAAATGCTCGGTCAGCTGGGTAATACGGCTGGTCATCAGGGCTACCTGTACCTCTGGGGAACCGGTATCCCCTGGCGCACGCTGGTACTCCTCAACGACGGATTTCTTTTCTGTTGCACTCATTGACATGAAGTGTCTCCTCTAACTTAGGTTGTTACACATTGGCCCTTTTTGCAGATCAACCCGACAATGAGTTCAGGCGAATCGGACCGGATAAATAAACACTATTATCCAGGCTACCCCTGGAAAGACCGCGTAGTATGCGCGTTCTGGATCGTCACGGCAACACAAATCCCCCTTAGGCGTGACGGATTTATACTACTCATTTCAATTCGTTATCTACGCTAGCCTTAAATATTCTATAAGATCGTACAATCCCGCTGTTATTGATTCGTTGCCATGAGCCTTTTAGGGGCCACACGTCCGTCATCAAGGATCTGCCCTACGCCCAGGAAATCGGTCTTATTGGCATACAATCGAACCCATCCACTGGTAGGGGCATTGGGTACCAGGATCGGTTGACCCTGTTTCATATAGAAAGCGGCATCTGCAGAGAGGGCCACTTCCGGCCACTCCGCCAATGCACTTTCCAGTGGTAGCAACCACTCATCCATCTCTTTGAATTGCTTTTCAGAGAATGCCTGCTGCACACTTTCCAAAGTCACCATCGACTGATCGTCATAGGGGCCGACACCGGTGCGACGCAGTCCGCTGACATAGGCGCCACACCCCAATCGTTTACCGATATCCTCTGCAAGGGTGCGTACATAGGTTCCTTTGGAACAGTGCACATCCATTTCAAATTCAGGAAGCGAGAAATTGTTCAACCGTAACGCATGGATATGGATAGTCCGCGTCTCACGTTCAACCTCCACCCCCTGACGGGCCAATTTATAGAGGCGCTCCCCCTGATGCTTGATGGCGGAGTACATCGGTGGCAGCTGTTGTTGCTCACCCAGAAACTCCATCAGTACATCTTGCAGTACCGACTCTGTGACACCACTTGGATCGGCACGTTCAACCACCTCGCCTTCCGCATCAGCGGTGGTCGTGGTCTCGCCAAGTTTGACCCTTACACTGTAGTGCTTATCGGCATCGAGCAGAAAGGCAGAAAGCTTGGTAGCTTCACCAAAGCAGATGGGCAATAGGCCTGTTGCGAGTGGATCGAGGCTACCAGTATGTCCAGCCTTCGCGGCTTTGTAGAGAAACTTGACCTCTTGCAAGGCTTTGTTCGAAGTCATACCTACGGGTTTGTCGAGCAGCAATACACCACTGATATTGCGCCCTCTGTTGCGACGACGTCCCATGCTAATACTCTATCTTGCTAAATGTGAGAATGGATTATTCCGGTTCGGCGTGGTTGTCCGTCACTGCCTGCTCGATCAAGGTGGACAGATGCTCTCCCTGCTCCACTGATGTGTCATAGACAAAATGCAACTTCGGTACGGAGCGCAACTTCATACGCTGTCCCAAAAGCCATCGAAGATGCCCAGCCATTTGATTGAGGTGCTTGACACTCTCCTTGTGTGAAAGTGTTGCAGCCATACTGGTAAAAAATGTCTTGGCTTGAGACAGATCCCTGACTACCCTGACTTCCTGAATAGTCACCATCCCTAATGCAGGGTCTTTGATTTCATCCCGGATCAATGTTGCCAACTCCCGCTGGAGTTCGGCACCTATCCGGTCAGTACGCTTGAATTCGCGTGACATGATCAGGACCTATACCCTACGAGCCACTTCAGTACGTTCGAAGACCTCGATCTGATCACCAACCTGGACATCATTATAGTTTTTAACGCCGATTCCGCACTCCATGCCATTCTTTACTTCATTAACATCATCTTTAAAGCGGCGCAGTGATTCCAACGCACCCTCATAAATCACTACATTGTCACGCAGCACACGAATAGGGCTATTACGTTTAACAACACCTTCAGTCACCATACAACCGGCGATGGCACCGATCTTGGAGTTACGGAACACATCGCGTACCTCGGCAAGTCCAATGATCTCTTCGCGGATCTCAGGTGAAAGCATGCCAGATATGGCCTTTTTCACATCATCGATAATTTCGTAGATGATGCTGTAGTAGCGCATATCAATTCCCTGCTCCTCTACCACGCGGCGGGCACCTGCATCAGCACGCACATTGAAGCCGATAATGATGGCATTGGATGTGACTGCCAGGTTGGCATCGGATTCATTGATACCGCCAACACCTGAAGCGACAACACGCACTCTCACTTCCTCGGAGGATGTATTGGTCAGGGAGTCCTTCAAAGCTTCAACGCTACCTTGCACGTCGGCCTTGACGATGATATTGAGGTTCTGAGTCTCGCCTTCGGCCATCTGGGTGAACATCTCATCCAACTTGGCAGCCTTTTGTGCGGCGAGTCGAGTATCCCGTTGTTTATCGTGACGTAATTCCGCAAGCTCACGTGCCCGCCGTTCATCACTGACAGCACGTACATCATCACCCGCTTCGGGCGTACCCGAAAGACCCAGAACAACCACTGGAATAGATGGACCGGCTTTTTTTATGGATCGGCCATTCTCGTCGAACATGGCGCGTACGCGGCCATACTCTTTACCCGAAACAATCATATCACCGCGATTAAGAGTTCCGGACTGTACCAGTACGGTGGCCACAGGACCACGCCCTTTATCCAGAGATGACTCAACAATCGAGCCGGTAGCCGCCCCTTCTTTAACCGCCCTAAGTTCCAATACTTCTGCCTGCAGCAGAATGGCATCCAGCAGTTCATCGATACCTGCACCTGTCTTGGCAGAAACTCTGGCAAACATGGTGTCGCCACCCCAATCCTCGGGTATGACCTCCTCCTGAGAAAGCTCCTGGATGACGCGATCCGGGTTCGCATCCTCTTTGTCTATTTTGTTAATTGCCACAATCAGCGGTACACCCGCCGCCTTGGCGTGCTGAATCGCTTCCTTGGTTTGAGGCATGACACCATCATCAGCAGATACCACTAAAATGACAATGTCTGTAACTTTTGCTCCACGGGCACGCATTGCTGTGAAAGCAGCATGGCCGGGGGTGTCGAGGAAAGAGACTGTGCCCTTATCGGTATCCACATGGTAAGCACCGATATGCTGGGTAATACCACCCGCTTCACCTGCAGCGACACGACTGGTGCGAATATAGTCAAGCAGAGAGGTCTTACCATGATCGACATGCCCCATGATCGTAACCACAGGCGGACGAGTAACCAGATCACCCGTGGTATGAGCTTCATCCTCAATACTCAGTAGATCAGCCTCGATGTCCTCTTCCCTTTGTTGCACAGGAACATGCCCCATCTCTTCCACTACCAGTACAGCCGTGTCACGATCCAAAGGTTGATTGATGGTAACCATCATGCCCATTTTCATCAGGACCTTGATGACCTCGGCAGCCTTGATGGTCATCCGCTGTGCCAACTCAGCAACCGTGATACTTTCAGGTATCTTCACTTCATGGACAACCGGTGTGGTAGGACGCTGAAACGCGTGTTGCGCATCACTAGCTGTTGCCGCGGATTTTCGCTGTTTGGCTGGCTTTTTCTTACGCCGGCCACGCGCACCCTCAGCAACATGAAGCTCTTTGCGTTCCAATCGTTGCTCGCCTTCGATCTCCTTTCCCTCACGCTTGCTGTCCTTGCGTCCCTTTTTGCCGCGAGCAGAATCAGTCTTGGGGGCAGCCTTCTCCTTCTCCGGAGCAGCTATCTCCTGTTTTGCCTTGAGCAGTGCTTCTTCCTGTGCCTTACGGGCCGCTTCTTCAGCAGCCAGGCGCTTGGCGGCCTCTTCCTCTGCCTGTTTGGCCGCCTCTTCCTCAGCACGCTTCGCCGCTTCTGCCGCTTTGCGTGCCTCAATCTCAGCTTCGATGGCTGCCTTCTCCTTGGCCTGTGCATCGAGTGCCTTACGCGCTTCTTCAGCCTCTTTCGACTTACTATCGTCAGATTCTACGGATGCGCGCTTCACATAGGTACGTTTCTTACGCACCTCGACACTCACAGTCTTGGCTGGTGCCGTCGATACACGGCTCATGGTGCTACGCCCTGATGCTGTGGGCTGGCGGAGTTCACTGACTGTTTTGCGTCGCAAGGTCACCTTGCTCGGTGCTGTGACACCGGCAGTCTTTTTCTTACCATGACTCTCGCGCAAATGGAGTAGTAATTTGGCTTTCTCTTCATCAGAGATCCTGTCCTCAGGACTCTTGGCCTGGATTCCGGCATCCTCCAACTGTTCCATCAACCGGTCGGCAGGAATACCAACCACGTTTGCAAGTTGTGCTACCGTTACTTCACTCATACATCAGGCCTCTTGAGTTTGCCTTATCCATCTATTGCTATGGTTAACTTTTACGCTGGACTATCATGTCCGATTTTGAGGATACACAACTGCTTATTTCGCCTCTTCAAACCAGGGTGCACGGGCAGTCATGATCAACTGACCGGCACGCTCTTCATCCATTCCATCGATCTCCATCAGCTCATCAATGGATTGTTCGGCAAGATCCTCCATGGTGACTACGCCTCGACCAGCAAGGGTAAAAGCCAACTGCTGATCCATACCCTGCATGGCAAGCAGATCCTCTGCCGGTTCACGAAATGCCTCTTCATTGGCAATCGCACGTGTCAGCAGGAAGTCCTTTGCCCGATTGCGTAGCTCGTTTACCAAATCCTCATCGAACTCCTCGATGGTGAGCATCTCCTCAATGGGAACATAGGCGACCTCATCAACGCTGGCAAAGCCTTCCTGTACCAGGATAGCGGCGACATCCTCATCCACATCAAGCTGATCCATGAACGCATCCATCAGACCCTTGGCTTCAGATTCACTCTTCTCGGAAGCCTGTGCCTCGTCCATGACATTCAGTTCCCAGCCAGTCAGCTGACTGGCCAGTCGTACATTCTGGCCACCGCGACCAATCGCCTGGGAGAGATTTTCTTCGCTCACGGCCACATCCATAGCATGGGTATCTTCATCCACCACGATGGATACGACATCTGCTGGAGACATCGCATTAATCACATACTGTGCGGGATTGTCGTTCCATAATATGATATCGACCCGCTCCCCATTCAGCTCATTGGAGACCGCCTGCACACGGGAACCCCGCATGCCGACACAGGCACCCACCGGATCGATACGCTGATCAAGTGCCTTGACAGCGATCTTTGCCCGCAAGCCGGAATCACGTGCAGCACTCTTGATATCGATCAGACCTTCACCAACTTCAGGTACCTCAAGCTTGAACAGCTCTATCAGCAGTTCTGGCATGGTGCGACTGATGAAGAGCTGTGGTCCCCTGGGCTCAGAACGAACCTCATACAGATAACCGCGAATCCGATCGCCGACTCGAATCGATTCCTTGGGAATCATGTGCTCACGGCCAATAAAGGCCTCGGCATTGCCCCCCAGGTCAAGGAAGATATTGCCCCGATCAACTCGCTTGACTACACCGGTGACCAGTTCACCCTCTCGGCCTTTGTAAGCCTCTACAACCTTGGCCCGTTCGGCTTCACGCACCTTCTGCACAATGACCTGCTTGGCAGCCTGTGCGGCGATACGACCGAACTCAATCGACTCGATAGGTTCTTCTACAAAGTCACCGACCTGGATATCAGGGGTCTCCTCCCGGGCGGCATCCAGAATGATCTGTCGCAGGGGCGCGTCTGGTTCATCCTCCGCATAGGCTTCAACCACTTCCCAACGACGGAAGGTGTCATAGTCACCCGTTGTCCGGTCTATGGCTACGCGCACCAGTATGTCATCACCGTTTCGCTTGCGCGTTGCGGATGCCAGGGCAGCCTCTATGGCTTCAAAGATGATCTGTTTTGCGACATCCTTCTCATTGGAAACCGCATCTACGACCAGCAATATCTCTTTACTCATCAATTGTTTCCCGATTCAAAATTCCGGTATCACTCGGGCTGAATCGATCAGTTCGATCGGTATTCTATAGAGTGTCCCATCTTCTTCGATTAATACCTGATTCTCTTCTATACCGCTCAATACACCCTTAAAACGGTGGCGGTTTTCAATTTTGGTATGGGTCTTGACCCGCACCTTACTGCCCTGAAATCGTTCAAAATGGGCCTGTTCGAACAGTGGTCTATCCATACCAGGTGAAGAGACCTCAAGCTGATACTGCTCCTTGATGGGATCTTCCACGTCCAAGACACCACTGACCTGATGACTGACCTGTACACAGTCATCCAGCAAAATACCATCGTCATGATCAATGTAGATCCGTAACAGTGATCCACCTTTACCTTGCCCGGACATCTCCACGCCGACCAGCTCATAACCCAGCAGCTCTACTTCTTTACGTACCAGGGACTTCAGTTTTTCCGGAGCAGAGCGCATTTATTCACCGCAATAAAAAATGGGCGCATGGCCCATCCCGACGTCTTCAAATCCGATACTTCGACGAATTCAAGTCATCGCCATAAAAACATCGACCTTTCGAAAACAAAAAAACCCCGCTACCGGGGTTTTATTATAATTCGTCGCGGCGCATCTACCGGTAACCGGCACCCTATGCAATTCCGCAAATTCGGCGCGAAGAATATCATAGGCGCCCATTCTACGCAATTCCAAACCTTCAGGGTAACCAGCCTCCCGCTGCCTGCACAGGCTCATTTGACCCTGGACGGCTCAGCCAGGCGACCAAAGCCAGTTTTTTTACCTCAATTACTGATTGTTCAGGCCATTTAAAGTGCCAATCACCATGCCGGGCTTCGGTTTGACTATGGCTCAGAACGACAAAACTCTCATCCAGCATCCGCCCACGGTTTTCACCGCCATCAATCGAGCTGGAAAGGCCAAAACCGAGTATTGCCAGGTTGGCTCGAAATTTCATGCCTTCAAGATGGGGTTGAGGGGTAAATTGGACCTCAACACGCCTTCCCGGATCGACCTGTAGGCGCAAGCGCCCTACCCGCTCTGTTTGTTGCAGATCCAAGGGTGAGCGACGAAACCAGCCACGCCATTCATCGCCATTAAACACGAAGCCAGGGGTATAGACCGAGTTGATCGCTCCACTACGACGATAGTCTCGCTGACGTTTGCTGAATGCTGTCGATGCAAAACGGTCCGGCCAACCGAGATCATCCCAGTAGTCGACATGAAAAGCCATCGGGATCAGCTGCTGCCACAGTCCTGGATGATCCTCTAGCGTTCTCAACCATGCATCAGCCGGCGGGCAGCTGCTGCAACCGTGGGAGGTGTAGAGCTCCAGCAGATTTACACGTTCTACCGGGCTCTGCAAAGTTAATGAGTAGACGGGCTGTGTTGCGATCAAGAGCATCAGCCCGCCAAATAACAGCAACCCGGCCCATCTGTTCATGCTTCAACCGGTATAAATTTCAGTGCAACACCGTTGTTACAGTAACGCAGTCCTGTCGGTTTCGGGCCATCGTTAAATACATGGCCATGATGTCCGCCACAGCGGGCACAATGGTATTCAGTACGAGGCCAGATGAGTTTGTAATCCTTTTTGGTCTCTAGGCCACCAGGTAGGAAATCATAAAAACTGGGCCATCCGGTTCCACTCTCATACTTTGTCGATGAGGCAAACAGATGATGGTCACAAGCAACACAGGCAAAGATGCCCTCACGTTTTTCACCGAGTAATGGACTGGTTCCAGGTCTTTCCGTACCCTCTTCTCGCAGGATGTTAAATTGCTCCGACGTCAATCTTTCCCGCCATTCGGCATCAGTCAGGTTTAATTTTTCTATCTTCATCATCTTTTCATCCTGTCTGGCGAATACTGATTGACCGACAATGGGCATCAAGGCCGCAGCACCTAACAATTTAATCAAGCTTCTTCGGTTCATTTCTAATCTCCTCACAACGTACGATGCCGGATAGACAAAACACCGTATAGGGTAACTGACAGGAATTGTCACATGAGATTCACCTGAGATAATCGGGTAAATATTCGGGGAATAGGCAGACGAGAGTCATGTCCCAATACCACCGATGGTTTCCTCATGCCAGACAGTCTATGCCATAGCCATCCAGAGAGAATCACATAGCTATCACAAATGGATCACAATCAAGTGCAACGCTGAATGGTACTGAATCTATGGCTAGTGCTAGTGTGGTGTCTCATATTGTTTGACGATTTTAGCGAGACACTAAGCGGCTAGCAGCTAGGCGCGTTCCGCAGGGAATGGCAGGCCCTTTCCAAGGAGGGCAACAATGCGGATGGCCCCTTAGCGTCTCGCCCGAAGGGAAGCCAGCTCAGGCCTGTTAACACTATTACATACGGTCCTAGGTACACCGTGGCAAAGTGAAACTGAAGCATGCGCCGCCAGCCTCACTATTGGCAGCAGAGATACACCCCCCTTGAAGTTCAACCATACGCCGAGCAATAGCTAAACCCAAACCCGCATGTCCTCCTTCATGAGTTGACTGTCGATTTCGGTAGAAGGGTTCGAAAATGTGCAGCAGTTCGTCTTCAGCGATGCCTTTACCACTGTCTGTTACTTTGACGGTAACCTCACTTGCAGATGCTTCCTGGATGATTTCAAGCGCGATCTTTCCACCCTCTTCAACATGATCAAGGGCATTGACGATCAGATTATCCAATACCCTCTCGGTTAGGGCGAAGTCAGCCTTTACAAAAGGAGATGATTCAGGGATTTGCCAGTCCAATGCAACACCTGCATGCTGAGCGCGAAGTTGAAATTTCTGCATTACATCCTGCACCAGTTCCGCCAATGCCATTGGCTCACAGACCGGTCGGGTCTCGCGCGCTTCTAACTGTGCCAGATCAAACAGATCCTCTACCATCCGCTTAAGTCGACCACTCTGATTGAGGGCAATCCCCAAATACTCCTCTCTGCGATCCTCGCTAAGGTCAGAGCCTTTCATATTGATCGTCTCTAAGTAGCCATGAAGTGCTGCAAGAGGAGTCCTTAGATCGTGTGAAACCTGAGCTACCAGCTCCCTGCGTAGACGATCCTGCTCCTTGAGTTGTCCCCACTGATCGATGATACGTACAGCCATTTCATCAAATGCCGCACCCAGCCTGTCGACCTCATCCCCTTCCGCTTTAGCCGCTTTAGAAAACTGCTCATGCTGGGTGAAGTTGCTCTGTTGAAACGATTCCATGACATGTGAGAGCCGTTGTATACGACGGGTCAACCAATGGAACAACAACAATCCGGTCAATAACCCGAACCCTAAACTAACAGCGACCGCACCCGCACTGTAGCGTAATGCATAGCTTTCCTGTACCGCCTGCTCAGCGTTATCGTACTCCTCCCCTCTCAATACAACATAGAGGTAACCTTCAGGCATATCTCCAGCAGGTACCGGGGTCACAGAAAAGGCCTTCCGGCGTTCATGGGAACGCGGATCGTCACCCAGTAGAGGGAAACCTTCCCCCTGCATGAAGGCCTGGATCGGTCGCAGATCCACCCGCTTACGTTTGACCTTACCGGGATCGGCGGAGAAAGCGAGGATTTTCCCTTCCATATCTAACAGGTAGATCTCGATACTGGGGTTGATATCCATATAGGCACTGAAGGTCTTTTTCAGTGCCTGGTCGTTCATTGTGCCATCGTTAACCAATTGGCGATCAGCAACGATACGCTGTGCCAGATCACGATTAAAATGTTGAGTGATTTCTTGTAAATAACGTTCAGTGGTAGCCGAAGTAATCAGGGAATAGAGAAGCCCAGTGACCAGGAAGAGTCCGATCAGCGCTAGGGAGAGTCTGGCGTAAAGGGTATGGAACATATGTATTTAACCAGTTGAATAAATTTTGAATTATGAGTTTTGAATTTTGAATCATATGTGCACGCCCTCTTTCTTTAATTCAAAATTAAAACTTCACTGTTCCTCGCTGAATTTGTACCCCACACCCCATACTGTCAATACATACCGGGGTGCAGCCGGATCGGCCTCAATCTTTGCTCGCAGGCGATTAATATGGGAATTCACAGTATGTTCATAGCCATCGTGATTGTATCCCCATACTTTATCCAGCAGCTGAATACGGCTGAAAACACGCCCCGGATGACGGGCAAAGAACAATAAAAGATCAAATTCCCGGGCTGTCAGTTCTACCGGACTGCCATCGATCTTGACACTGCGCTTATCAACATCGACTGACAAGCCGCCCCATTCGATTCTCTCCTGCTTGACACTATCAGAACTGTTGTCACTCAAAGCCTCCATGCGTCGAAACAGCGCCTTGACCCGGGCCAGTAATTCAGGAACGCTGAACGGTTTGGTGAGATAATCGTCAGCGCCCATCTCCAATCCCACAACCCGATCCAGCTCAGTGGATTTTGCTGTTAACATGAGGATTGCCACATAATCCTGTGATGCACGCATATTCCGACACAAGGTCAAACCATCCGTATCGGGCAACATCAGGTCAAGAATTACCAGGTGATATCCCCCCCTCTTGAACAAGCTCATCGCTGCCGCACCATTGCCAGCAATATCAGCCTCACAGCCGATATCTGTCAGGTGAGTCTGTACCAGATGAGCAATATCCGGTTCGTCTTCAACAATGAGTACTTTACGTTGCATTGACACCCTCAGTTTCAGCAGATTTCATCATAAACTCATAGCAGGAAGCTCACACAAATATCACAAAAAGATCACAAAATCTCTGAGTATCCTATTTCATGACAATAGCGTTAAAACGAACTCACATCAGGCCTTTCATCAGTCAACCAATAGAAATGAAATGGGGGTACTACCAGTTGATCCTTGAACAGCCTCGGTGATTCACCGGAAAAGATATCACGCAGATTACCGTATTCAAACATGCCTCTGTTCCCTAAAACCGTAAGATCCATATATTGCGGTGAATCATCGAAGTTACACACAACCAGAATAGAACCGAGCGGCATAAACGGATCAGTTCGCCAGAAAACAAATAGATGTGGATTTTCTGCATCCACCAATTCACGATTGTTGAAATCAGCGAATGCCGGTATTCCTTTTCGTACGGCGATCATTTTTTTCAGGCCATCAAATATTTGCTGCTCAGGTGTTCCGTGCTGATGGCGGCGCTCTGCCTTTTCCCAATCCATGTTTGGTCTGTGCATCCACCTGTTATCTCCGACCTTATTGTCATCCTGCATATAGCCGTAATTATTGAGTGTACCTATCTCATCACCATAGTAGAGCAGAGGAATACCACCAAATGAACAGATCATGCTGTGTAAGAGAAGAATGACTTTCACCGACTTCTCTATCTCAAGATCATCACTCGTTTCCATTGCAGATTCGAGTCCTGCCAAGGATGCCAAGGAGCCTGAGATGCGCGCATCCCCGGTTTTATGATTGACCCCAAAGGGCTGTCCACGGGCAATGGAATCATCATACTGACCGGTAAAATAGTCGACCAGAAATTGCCTGTGAGCCAGGGGTTGATAACCGGCACGAACAATGTCGGCATCATCAAAGCCTAACCCGATATCGTCGTGGCATCGAAGATAGTTAAGCCAGGTGGCACGATCCAGTTTTGTCGGTAGACTCTGGATACCCTGTCGAAGCAGTTGTGTGTTTTTGGTTGCTAAAGCGTCCCATAGCAAAGCCATATAGGTCGCGTTATAAGCAATCTCACACTCCTTGGCGATGACTGCATCTTCACCAAAGTACTTGGCGATCTCCACTGGCGCTACGATTGCTTCTGCGATAAACAGCACCCCGGGCGCTGTCACCTGGCAACAATCCTTCATCAGTTGCAGAATTAAATGCGCTTCACGTTCGTTTTGGCAAGTGGTACCGATCTTCTTCCACAGAAAGGCAACGGCATCGAGACGTAAAATATCCGCTCCCTGGTTAGCCCAGAAGAGGTTGTTATCCAACATTTCGATGAATACCGCTGGATTGCTGTAATCAAGATCCCACTGGTAGCTGTTGAAGACCGTCATCACCCATTTCTGCATCTGCTCGTCCCAGGTGAAATTACCAGGCGAGCTCTCGGGAAAGATCTCAGGCATGGTCTCTTCGAACATGTCAGGGACATCTCTATTATCGAAAATGTAGTAATAATCCTGGTACTTCTGCTCACCGGCGCGTGCACGCTGCGCCCACTCATGTTGATCTGAGGTATGGTTTAAAACCATATCTAAAATCAACAGCATTCCTCGCTTACGTGCCGATGCAGAGAGGGTGTTAATTGCGTCGAGACTACCCACCCGGGGATCTACATTACGAAAATCGCTGACCGCATAACCGCCGTCACTGGCCCCTTCCGGGCAGACCATGACTGGCATCACGTGCAGCATATTGATACCCAGTTCCTGCAGATAGTGGAGCTTTGACTCAACACCTTGAAGATTGTCCGCAAAACCATCCGCATAAAGTGCCATGCCGACCCACTCTTGGCTGAGAAACCAGTTATGGTCTTTTTCCCTTTCACTATCAAGCTGTTTGAGTGATACATGACGCTGCACATACCGCGTCGCCATCACCTCGACCAACCGGATCAACTGCTCCCTAAAGTCTTCCCGCTTGCCATACAGGTGGTTAAACAGTTGGTGAATAACATAAAAGTTAGCGCCCAGGCGAGTATAGAAATGGCGTAGATCCCGGTCACGGATCTCAGATTTCACTTCATCAAGGATTTCATTCAGCAGTGAATGAGAAACCTGTTCATACATGACATTTCGCCTGCTTGGTTATATTTGCTCTGTATCGGCTGACAGCGTCAAGGATTTAGACTCTCTTCTTTCACCCAGGGACAAGGGTATACCGGGATTGATGAAAGATTACCTGAATATTTACAATATAGGTTTATGTGGATGGGATGCTACCGTGATTTATAAACGGTTATTTGGAACTGGATATTTGCCAGGTATCGAGAAACGTTTGGTAAAATGCACTTTCGGTGACGACTGCACCACGCTGTCCCACGATCGCCGAAGCAAATAACTGGGCACGTTCAAGGGTCATTGCTATAGGCCAGTCGAGCATCAATCCAAGCAAGATCACTGATGTCAAGGCATCACCCGCACCAACCGTATCGACAAGGTTAAGATTTCGTTCCGGTGTGATCTGGATCGGTGCTTCGTCCCGAAACAGGGCCAAAGCGCCTTTCTCGCCGAATGTGACAACGAGACCCTCCAGATCATGTTGCTGTTTGAACTCAATGGCTGCAGTCAGGTCATCTGCCGATGAACCATGAAGCAACGCCAGTTCATCCTCATTCAGTTTCACCCAGTCCGCATCACTCACCCATTCCAGCACATCCTCACTTTTCCACCATGGATCACGCAGATTGACATCCATAAAGATACGTTGGGGACGGTTTTTTTTCAGCTGCTCCAATGCGACTCGAGCTACCCGATTCCTCAACCCCAAACTACCATGGTAGAGCATTGTTGGATGGATCGCCTTAACCTGGGAGGCATCGATGAAGTCATAGGCCACATCAGCAACAATTTCATAGGTCGGCTCACCCGTTTCCAGCGTGATCATCACTTTACCTGTTGGATGCTGATCGTCTCGCTGCAGGGTTTGGCTCCCCATTCCCCATTGTTGCATAGCGTTGAGGATGGCATCACCCGCGCTATCCGTACCAATGCGACTAATAAAACGAGGTGACTGGCCAAATGCCTGCAGATGCCAGGCAACATTGAACGGGGCACCACCGAGTACTTTTTCACCACCGGGAAAACAGTCGAACAGAACCTCACCGAAGATCGCCAGACCGTTACCACTCATATCAGTCCCGTGCGTCACTAAACAGCTGCTCCATTAACAAGGGATGATAGTGTGCTGCACCTTCAAGAATGCCGGCACTGTAATTACCGTTCATTGCCATGAATCCGCCCTTGGCCATATACAGGCTATCCCCAGTACCCTTGTCCTGCACCAGCCGTTGTGCTTCTTCTCTGACGTCAGGTTGGGCATTCGCCACCAACACTGCGGGAATTGGGCTGATCAGTACTTCCATGTCGTTCCCGCTGTCTCCCGAGAAAAGTGTCTCTGTGAGGCTATAACCCAATGACTGCCTGAGAAAATCGATGGCATGATATTTGGTTGCCCGCTCTGGTAAAACATCGAGCAACCCCATGCCGGCCGTTTCATCAATGCTCCATATCAGACTGGCATTCACCGCTTCCGGTTCCAGGGCCTGTTCCATCATTCCCAGTATCCGTTTATGGTCTTGATCGAGGGATACATAGTAACTGAGCTTGAAATGGTTTTGTTTTTCATTCTCCTGTAGACGAAGTCCCTGGATATTGGAAAACAATCCTTCCAGATCAGCATGAGACTTCCCATTCCAGTCCTGACTGATGTTTTCCTCCCAGTCGAGCTGGTGGTTCCAATCATCAGTTCCCGTCACATGATAGAGGGTTGTGCCAACATCCCCCACAACATAGTCAGGTTGTGGCAAGGCATAGTCAGCTATTGCCATCTTCACCAGATTTCGATCACGTCCACTGACATATGCCAACACTACATCTGTACTGCCACACAGCTGTTTGAATCGATCCCTGGCCTCTTCTGATTCGGATTGAGGACCATTGGGGATGAGTGTTCTATCCAGATCGGTACAAACTAATAATCTTTGACTCATAACTCTTCCGGTACGTTACATTTCTTGAAAAAATCGTAGTGATCTATGGCTTCGAGAATACCTAAGGCATGTGATTGACTGGCAAAGTATATTCGCTCGTGATCAACCATATGGGAGAGCTCTTCGTGATGGCGGTTGGCCACCACCACAGCCAATGTATTGCCACGCATCATATCTTCATCAGCACCGGAACCACCCGCAACCAATATGTGTTCGAGAGGAATATCCAGACGTTGCGCCACATAGCGCAGTGCCTGGCCTTTCGAGGCTCGCGACGGAAGAATATCGAGAAACTGACCAAATGCGTGAATCACATTACAGGTCAACTCCTCCTTGTGCAGCAAGGTATTAATCTCATCCACTGAAGGTGCCTTGTTGGGATCATAGTGATAGGCAATCTTAAAGTAACTCTGCTCCTGCTTGGGCTGGGGTTTGATACCGGGCAGATTGGTCAGTACCCGCCGTATACTCTTCGGTTGCCATAGGTGGTCGATATGTTCTATCCAGAAGTCATCCATCGACAAACCCTGGGTATAGTGAATCTTGGTGCCCAGACTGGTGATCAGCACATCTGGGATGGGTATGGCGAATTTTTTCATCATCGTCAATGCGTCATCAAGACGTCTGCCGGTGGCAATGCCGAAGGTGGCGCATTTACGGTTTTGACGTACAACTTCAATAAATTGTTTCAATCCGGAAGGATTACCCAACAGATTCTGATCCAGGTCGGTAAAGACAGCCCGATCCCGATAGCGGTGTTTAGCGTGTTTAGGCGGTTTGGTGGGCAAACGCTCATAGCCCCCAGGCAGTGGTCCTATTCTGGATAGATACTTTTTAGCATGTGCCTTCCATGAGTAGTGCTTTCGCACACCATTCAAACCGTTGCGGGAGAACGTCTGCCACTGGGTATTATCATGCAGAATTTTCAGAAGACTGCGTCGAATCGCCTTCTTGTCCAGTGGGTCGACCAACAATCCATTGTTACAATTACCGATAATATCCACCGGGCCACCATTCTCAGTGGCAATCAGTGGCAATCCACTGGCGGCAGCTTCGAGCAAGGTCAAGCCAAAAGGTTCAGTCAATGCCGGATTGACGAAAACACCCTTCGATAGTGCCGCCAAGCGATAGATCTCAGGCACCTCTCTGGCCAGATGACGTTTTGGAACAGCCACATGACCATACAGGTCATACAGATCAATCAACATCAGAATTTCAGTCATCACTGACTGTGGACCGCTTTCCATATCCCGAATATCATCCCGGTTGCCCGCAACGATAACCAGATTGGCCGCTTTTTGCAGTTGACTCGATTCACCATACACTTCGAGCAGCGTGAGAATATTCTTGCGTTCATCCGGCCGCGAGAGTGCCAGAATAATCGGCTTGTCCGGTTGGCGTAAAAACCGCGTCAAGGTTTTGGAAAATGCAATATCGTCCGCAGCAATATCGGGTGGATGAAACTGTGTCAGATCGGTACCGGGCGGTATAACCGCCATATTCTCGGGTTGGTAATAATTGTAGAGACTATACTGCTCCTCGATTTCATTATGGGTACTGGTGATCACCAGATCCGCATTCGCTAGCAGTTCCTCCTCTGCATCGACGCGCTGATCCATATTGTAGCGTTGATCGATGTCCTGACGAGACAGACCCTTGGCCAGCAGTTGATGTCGTTTGTCCCGACCCAGTGAGTGGCCGGTGTGCACCAAGGGGATTCCCAGCAAGTGAGAAAGCCTGACACCGACATAACCGGCATCTGCATAGTGACTGTGGACAATATCCGGCATCCGTGGCTGGTCATTCAGCCAGTTGAGCAGGTTATCCATGAAACTGTCCAGATGATCCCACAGGGTCTCTTTCGGAAAATAGCCATCCGGTCCTGCATCAACCCGTACAATCCTTGCCTTTGGTGACAGGGACTCGATAACCTCAGCATAGTCATCGCTGACATCGGCATCCACTACCCGGCGAGTCACCAGATCAACCTGGCTGACCTCTTCTAGCTCCGCCAGAGCACGCGTCAAATCAACAACATACTTGGTCTGACCACCGGTGTCGGCGTCACGCCCAAGCTCCATATCATGGCCACGAATCAGACCATGCACGCTAATCAGACAGATATACATAGTGGAATACCAGTTTGAACGATCCTCAGGGTTCACTACCCTAACCTGCGACAGTCAGTTTGTCTGATTGAACCCGAAAAGGATTAACTGCTATTGCTTACGAGTTACCATCAGACGAATAGTCTTTCCTGTCCTGCATAGACATGGTATCAAAATAACTGTGGAACTGCTGAGGAACTGCTTATAGTATCAGGCTGGTTCAGTGAGTTGTTTTAAACACGCCCACATCCAAACCTGTCAACTGTTCAAGGCTTACTTCATCGAACAGTACAATGGACTCCCCTTTGTGGTCATGCAGAAACCCCTCCGCATCTTCTCGACTCTCAAGCGGAATCAACTCATGACCCATAGGTCCCAGAACATCCGAACCGATCACATAATAGGCCTTGCGGGCATCGATGCGCATCAGACTGTAATAGTCCGTTACACCGATCGATTTTATATCGCTCGCCTGATGATCAGGTGCCCATTTCGGTAGATCAAGCAGATATTTAAAAAGATCTTTTGCACCGTCGAAGTGGTGTGAATGACCATCATTGTAGCTAACCGTAGCAATCCATTCCGGATATTTGGCAACAAACATGCCACACACTGGACAAGTATCCTTTGGACCCGGATTGGGTATCTCTACAGGTTCTGCTGAGACACTACCCATCCAGCCCACCGATATCAGCAGCAAAAAAACAGTAACTGTCGTGTAAACGTATTTTCTCATACTTCATATACTCGAATTTGGTTATAGCCAAACGACGTTACCCCTCATCGAGAGCGTATAAATGCCTGCTTCGTTTATCTGGGGAAACATTGGTTATTCGTGAAATAAACGCCAATCACCGCAAATTCAAAACAAATCACTCACCCTGTTCATTGCAATCAAAAAGTGCGTGGAACCACACTACCAGCCACGTTAAAACGATTTGGAATGTATGATCTGCCAACAATCCAAATGGGTTGAGTGATATGCGAAGATATTTACTGTGATCAGCGTCTATCTGTGGCTTATCCCTGTTTCTGTTTCATCTTCTTCATCATATGCTGGCGTCGCTCAAGACGTCTCTGCCGCACCATCACCGTATCTTTGGCCATGCCGAGGTAGGCATGACTGAGGGCTTCGTCAAACGTTGCCAGCTCTCCACCATGTGTGGCCTGTGCACTTTTGGCTGCTGTAGCCGTTGAGAATGCCATTTTGCTCTTGGCAGACATCGTACCCTTCAGTTT
Organism: Candidatus Thiodiazotropha sp. (ex Codakia rugifera); assembly: GCA_025656675.1. Taxonomy (GTDB): domain Bacteria; phylum Pseudomonadota; class Gammaproteobacteria; order Chromatiales; family Chromatiaceae; genus Thiodiazotropha. Next base: position 874,288 of record JAHXHN010000002.1, on the reverse strand, counting down.
TGAACCAACCAGATAGTTGGTGTTATCAACGTTAATCAGTGGCTTGATCTTCTCATCAGCACTGTAATCCGCGGCATAGATCGCCTTTGGTCCGCGATCGATATTTAATGACAGACTGATCGCCAGACAATGGATAGAACAGGTCCCATCAACAAGACCGTCATCATAGTGCACCAGATGACGACTATGGTGCCACTTGGTTCTGTCCATACCGCAATAGGGGCACTTCGGATACTTCTTCAGATCGTTCTCCAGTGGCTTATCATCAGGTGCTGTCTTCGGAATGAACTGCAAGGGTGTACCATCACCCTCGCACTTCACACCCGATGTACTGACCCAACCCTTTCCCGGGACCATTGCTCCGATACCAGGACCCGCGAATGCGCTCCCCGATAGTCCAGCTAACCCTGCCGCTGATAACATTTTCAACAGCTGCCTACGTTCCAGTGTCTTCTCTTCTGCCATGATCTATTGCTCCGTTTACAACTAAAGAATTGACTCAATATAGCGGTTGTACAATCATCTGGATCCGAACCGCCAACAGATCCTTGATTCAGACTGAAAGCTAAACCCTGTCGAGGATGTTTCTGCTAACTGATACACCCCTCAAGCATGCAGGATGCGGCCCTGCCGCACCCTGCGTTGGACATAACAGTTGCCAACTGACGAACGCCTTGGTCTCATCACCAGTTACTCAAACCTCGCATCACATCGAAAAAGATTAAGCCCTCATACAAGGTCCAGGCGCCAAGTAGCACAACGAAGACACCTGTGATCTTTGTCAGTCCACCTTGCAAGCGACACCCAATGGATGCGCTCAACAGGGTAACAATCACCATCGATGGCAAGGTGCCCGCACCAAAACTCAGCATCAACAATCCTGCGTCGACAGGATCAGCTGTTGCAGCAGCTTTGACAGCGATAGAAAAGACCAGACTGCAGGGTACTAAGCCGTTGAGCAACCCGGCTGTCAGTGTCTGAAGCTGTGGTGTGTTGCTAGTTAGAGTGGAGACGAAAACTGTTGGTTTAGTATCGGGTCTTTTCCATTTCAGCACACCGATCAGGTTCAGTCCCAACAACACGATCAGAACGCCGGCAAGTATCATCAGTAAACCCTGTACTTTCCCGAAGATACCGCTTTGAACGAGTACCTGACCTATGAGCGCGCCACTGATTCCGAGCAGGGTATAGATTGCAAGTCGCATTCCATGAAAGGAGATGAGTAATGGCAGGACAGGTCTCTTTGCCGCATAGATGAAATAACCACCATTGATCCCACTGCACATGCCAAGACAATGAAAACTGCCCAAAATACCTGTCATGAATGCCACGCTGAGGGTGATCTCGGGATTCATATCAACTCAGCTAAGATCTTTTCTAGCGCCTGGGGTGTCGATTCCCCCACAATTTTTGTATGGAGTCTGCCTTCCCGGTCGATGATGAATGTAGTCGGCAGGCCCATAACACCATAAGCACGAGCGGTTTCCCCTTCGCTATCGAGCAGGACATCGTAGGTGATATCCAACTTGCTGATGAATGCAGCGGCTGTATCACGATCCTGCCGCACATTCAGTGCCAGCACGATCAGGCCCTGTTGGCGATAGATCTGATAGATCGGTTCTATGTCCTGCATCTCGCTTTCACAGAAGGGGCACCAGTCCGCCCAAAAACGTATAACCACCACGTTACCAGCGTATGCTTCAGGAAAGTGGGTCTCACCATGGTGCAGATACTGCAGATGAAATTCAGGCGTTACCTGACCTTTGGATGGATGAGCTGTTTCGGCACCACAAGCGGTCAGGAAAACAGCGATGAACAGTGAGAGAATGATCCTTATGTTCATAACCAGACCTCCACCATGGTTAGGTTGGAGGCCCAAACCGACCAAACTGCCGCAAGATAGAACAGCAAGTAACACATGACTGCAATCCAGCTTAGTCGGGGTATGATGCTGTCAACTGTCAGGGTCAAACTGGGTATCCCCCGCCATGAAGAGAGGACCCCCACACTCATTGCCAATGCGGCCGAGATAAACAGGGGAACGTAGAGGATATAACCTATATAGTCATGTCCCGATTTGAGGATACAGAAGGGGCAATGGTGGTGTGGATGCTCATAAATGTAGAGGGATATAAAAGAAACAATGCTCGTCAGTGCAACCGCAAAAGCAGCAGTTCCAAACAGGGCGAACCACCAACTGCCTCGGCCCCGAAGAGCCACCCTCAACCCACTTAGAATGACGATCACACCAGTGATAACAAACAGCAGCATCATATTTCTTGGAGGTAGACCTGAGACCTCTGCTGCAACACCTTCAGCCTGTGAGGAAAACAGAGTCCCACAACAGGATGTGATCACATCCGGATCCATATTGGTGAAATGCAGCAACTGCAAAATGAACTCAGCAACCACCAGCGGCAGAATGGCAAGCAGTAACCGGTATTTGTATTTCACCAAAGGATAGTCATAGCCCTGGTTATCCAGATAGTTCAACGCCAACCAAACAGCCCCGCAAAAGAAAACAGCTATCTTCAGCATCAGGGTCGGCCAACCCCAGCCATTGACATTCAACACACCGGTAGCGCACATGGCACCCACAAACTGACCAGACATCGACTCTGCATTATAGATAAACAGTAACAGAGACATGAGCTCGAAACCGAAGGCCCATATCAGCAGTGTCGATATCAGGTAAGTACGACGTTCCAAGACAAGCTGCTGTTCACTGCCACTCCCGATATTCCAATGGCGCAACACCTGTATGGCAAATCCGGATGCGAGCAACAACATTGAGCAGACCACCAAAGAAACCAGTACCAATGCCATGATTGCCGGGTTAAGCAGCATCGTTCAGGTCACATCCTTCAAACTCGAATCCAACACAACACCATCATGCATCTCCACTACTCTGTCCACCACGGCAGAATCGAATACTTCCGGATCATGACTGGTGATCAGTATGGTCTTACCAGTTTGACGCAGCTCATCGATCAGTCCCATGAACTCGTATGAGAGTTTGCTATCGAGATTGGCAGTGGGCTCATCAGCAATCAGGATCTGTGGGTCGTTAATCAACGCCCTGCAGATTGCGACCCTTTGTGCCTCGCCACCTGATAACCACTCGACCGGATTGTCAGCCTTGGTGGAGAGATTGAATTGATGGAGCAAATGCTGGGCGGTAGCGACCAATCGCTTATAGGGCAGACCCAGGGGATAAGCGGGCAACATGATATTCTCAAGCACACTCAAACCAGGAATCAGGTTGAAACGTTGAAAAATAAAACCAAACGTATGGCGCCGGACATCTGTAAGAAAACGCTCAGGCAGACTGGATATCAACCGTTCACCCAACTGAATGCGCCCACTGGTTGGTCGCGACAGACAGCCGATCATCGACAATAAAGTCGTCTTGCCGGAACCACTGGCACCCTTCAGACAACTGACGCGATTCGGCTCGAACTCTAGGCTGACCCCCTGGATGGCCCAAAACTCATTTGGCTTACCCTGGTTGAAGACCTTTTTTATATCTGTCAGTTGAATCAGCACCGGCATTTACCTCATCACGGCATCGGGATCGGTAATTGAGGTACGCCAGATGGGGATGATAGTGGCTACGATGTAAGGCAACACAGTAAAGAAAAGTAAGGTCGCCAACTGCAAACCATCCACAAAAGGGGTCAAACGAAACTGGGGATAGAGCACAGCCCAACCCTTGAGCACCGGTTCAAACAGACTGGCCGAAGCATAAAAGACATGGGCATAGGCCGCAAGATAGCCGATCATGAATGCGGACAGGGAGATGATCATCCCCTCCCAGAACTTCATGCGCATGACATCGGCTGTCTCCCAACCGACTGCTTTCAAAATACCGATTTCACGCCGTTCTTCTGCACTCAGACCTGAGGCTTTGTCCCAGGCAAATATCACAAACGCCAGGATCGATCCGGTTAAAAGCACAAACAGTATGCCCTGTCGCCAGGAGAAGACACTGTCATAGGTACGTAGCACCTCCTCACGCAATATCGGGCGGGTATCCGGCAACTGCAGCGTCAGCTTTTCAGCTACTTTGCGTACCTCTCTTGGATTTCTCACGGACAAAACCAGATCGGTATAAACCCCCTCCGGTACATTGAAGAGTCGGCGAAAGGCCTGCGGTGACATCAGTAACAGATCGGCGCTGACCAATTCAGATTTTTCATCGAGGAGTGCAGCTATTTCGAATGAGAAGGCCTCTCCGTTTTGTGAACGCAAGGTGAGATAATCACCCACGGCCAAACCGCGTGCACGTGCAATACCTGTACCGATGATGATCTCGGTCAAGGGTGCTGCAACCTGACCGGCTGTCATGATGGTGTAGTTGGCCTTAACGGCCGGATCATAATAGTAACCCCATAGGCGACCCTCTTTCTGTGTCACCCCTCGCAGGCGACCGATGCGCTGCAGATAGTCTGCCGGGATCAGAGCATGGCGACCTGCCTGCATCCGCTGCACAATGATCTCCGGTGAAGCCTGCAACATCAGGCCCGCCTCTTTGCGTAGGGCATGGGTAAAGAGGGTTACCGAAGCAAGCATAAAAACAATCAGGATATAGACAGCCAGCAAACCCAGGCTTTTACCCTTACGCCGCAACAGAGAAGAGAGGGTAAAATCAATCAGGTATTTTTGCTTACGCAGGAACAGCCACATCATTGCATTCTCTGAGGAGGCAGCAGCAGAGAACCGCTGGGAAAGTGTTCTAACGCCACGGGATGATCCTGAAAAGCCGAATGGAGATCGGACTGGCTGAGGTGGCGGGTATACCTCGCTTCAGTAAACAGTGCCAAATCCGTTAAACCGAATTGACGGACCAGCGCAGTGCCGGACTCAACGTCTGAAACAGCCCAATGCTGCCGATGGGTGGTATCGACCAGCGTAGCGATACAACCAACCAGTAATAGAAAAACGTACCCTAGGAAGATGTTGGATTTTCTCATCAATCATATACTGTCAAGGCAACAATCGAATGGAGTCTAACCGACTCCGTGCTGCTCACTCATTGACAAGAATCATTTATTAAAACAAGGCGTTAAATATGCGTCATATGACTCACTTTACAGCAGGGCCTGCACGTCATATCACCTAAGTTGTGGGCTTTTCACCTGACAGGGTGAGTGAGCCCATTGTTATAGGTGCTATCACTCACCATTCTCATCCAATAACCTTACCGCCGCTTGTCTGCAACTTGCCAGTAACCGGTCGGCCAATCCAGTATCATCCACTGCCCGGCTCAGGGCGACACCTCCAATCATTAAAGCGGTCAAAGCAAATACCTCATCTTTGTTTTTATCGGATTTGTTTTCAAAGTAGTGCGCAATGAGTCGATTCATTCGTTTATAGATTCGGGTGTAGGTCTGACGAACCTCTGGTTCTCTATTGGCGATATCGGTAATAAGGAATGCCAATGGACAGGGTGTCTCCGCTCCTTCGAAATGTTCCTGGCTCAGATAGCCCTCTAGCATACCCTTGAGCCATGCGGACCCTACTTTGTCGTTTTTGTGATAGGCCATAATTCGGCCATTGGCGGCAGCGTAGGTCATTGCCTTGTCGTAGAGTTCACTCTTGCTGTTGAAGTGTGCATAAAAGGCACCACGGGTCATACCCGCATCATGCATAATTTCATTTATACCAGTGCGTTCATAGCCCAGGTACAGAAAACTACGGGCTGCACTCTCTAGAATACGTTGGCGACTCGCTTTCTTCTGTTGAGGTGTATAAGGCATGGTTCTGTAGTTTATCCAAATGATTATATATGTTCTTGATCATATTTAGACCATCTCTAATATGCCCGTCAACCTTCGATGCCTCTTGGCATTTTGAAATGGAGAGAACATTGTTAAGAAAGAGGATCAGACACCATGACCCAGCAACTTATTATATTTCCCATGATTACCCTTGTTTTATTCACCGGCAGCGTGGGTATTGCGATGCTTGTTGCACGCTACACGGCGGTGAGAGAAAAAACATTGGGTATTGCCTACTTCAAGTACAATCGAGGCGGTAAACCTCCTGAATACTCACTCAAGATAACCCAGCACTTCGATAATCTGCTTGAGACCCCTTTTCTTTTCTATCTTTCCCTTTTGGTTATATTGATACTGCAAAAGGTGGATATCTGGTATCTCAGCCTTGCTTGGTTGTATATAACATCGCGATTTATACATGCCTGGATTCATATGGGCAGCAATCATATTATTCATCGTAAAAATGCCTTTTTATTCGGCTATGCACTTATCTTTACGATATGGGTTCGTCTGTTGATTCAGCTGGGTACCGAATGAACTGTCTATTTGATGTTGATCGGAGGCGCGATTGCATATACGCTGAAATTCAAACCTCTGGACCAGCCTTCTACACCCTGTCAATCAGCCAGATACCGGTGCGGCAGGGCCACAGCCTACCCTGGATATCCTGTTAATCAGTCGGTAACTTATTAGCACAATGATTGCCGCTGTTTTTTATCGTTAAAGCCCTGTAAAACAGATAATTCATATATTTCAGCATATAGGCGAACTACACTAGAAGTCTTTGATAGCCTTAAGCAACCCAGCGGAGCTTTCATGACCGAGGAAAAGCGCTATCCGAAAAAACCCGAGAGGGTCTACTATTTCGGAACCTGTCTAATAGATCTGCTTTACCCGGAAGCGGGACTTGCCGGTATGCAACTGATCCAAAGGGAAGGCGTTGAGGTGGTCTTTCCCCAGGATCAGACGTGTTGCGGACAGCCCGCCTGGAACAGCGGCTACCGCGCCGAAGCGATTCGCGTGGCACAGCATCAACTGGACTGTTTCAACGAGGACTACCCGATTGTTGTACCATCGGGTTCCTGCGCCGGCATGATGCGTCATCACTACCCTGAGATGTTCAAAGGGAGTAATGACGAGGCTCGCGTCACCGCATTTGCTGGCCGCATTTTTGAACTCACTGAGTTTCTAGTGCATGTCCTAAAAATTACACTTGAGGATTTGGGCTCCCCCGTCAAGGTTGCCCTACACACCTCCTGTGCAGCAAGAAGGGAAATGGGTGTCGCCACCGAGCATGAAGCACTACTCAAACAGTTATCGAATGTGGAAATTCTGGAACAGTCACGTAGGGAGGAGTGCTGTGGATTCGGTGGCACCTTTGCCGTCAAACATCCTACGATATCCGCTGAGATGGTCAGTGAAAAAGCCAATGCGATCACCGCTACCGGTGCGGATACCTTGATCAGTGGCGACTGCGGCTGTCTGATGAATATAGCGGGACATCTCAGCTACCAACAAAAGCAGATCGACAGTTGTCATATCGCCAGTTTCATTTGGGAACGTACCCATGCAACAGAACGCTGAGTTTCATACCCGGGTTGAACATGCCATAGCCAACGGCCAGATCAAGGCCAGTTTTCGTTCGGCCATGGATGGGCTGATGGCAAAACGGAAAGCAGCCTTTCCCGATCCTGATGTGTTGGAAATGCTTCGCCATCGTGGTGCACAAGTTCGTGCAAATTCCCTGTCAAAACTGCCTGAACTACTCGAACGACTGGAAAAGAACTGCCACAAGAACGGCATTCAAGTACATTGGGCAGAGACCATCGAAGAGGCCAACAACATTGTTCTCACGATCATGCAGAACCATCAGGCTGAACTATTGATCAAGGGTAAATCAATGGTTTCTGAGGAGATGGAACTGAACCAGTTTCTTGAACAGCATGGGATCGAGTGCATTGAATCTGATTTGGGCGAATACATCCTGCAACTTGCTGGCGAGCCTCCCTCACACATTGTCGCCCCAGCTATCCATAAAAGCCGTCAGCAGATTGCCCATCTGTTCAATGAAAAGTTTCCAGACATTCCCTACAGCGATGATGTGGACAGATTGACACGCAATACCCGTGAGATACTGCGTAAAAAATTCTACGCGGCCCGGGTAGGACTCTCCGGAGTCAACTTTGCAGTTGCAGAGACCGGTACCCTCTGTCTGGTGGAAAATGAGGGCAACGGTCGTATGTGTACAACTGTGCCACCGGTACATATCGCGGTAACCGGCATCGAAAAAGTGGTAGAGAAACTTGAACATATTCCCCCCCTTCTCAAACTGCTCTGTCGATCAGCCACCGGTCAGGCAATAACAACCTATTTCAACATGATCACCTCACCCCGCAAACCGGGTGAAAAAGATGGTCCTGAAGAGATACACCTGGTGTTACTGGATAACGGCCGTTCGCGTATCTATGAAGATGATGAACTGATTACCACACTGCGTTGTATCCGTTGCGGTGCTTGCATGAACCACTGCCCGGTCTATGCGCGTATCGGTGGACACGCTTATGGCTCGACCATTCCCGGTCCAATCGGTTCGATTCTAGAGCCGCAGAAAGCCGGACTTGATAAACTGGGTGATCTACCTACCGCCTCTACCCTCTGTGGTGCATGTGCCGAGGTCTGCCCGGTACAGATCCCGATTCCCAAACTACTTAACCGCTTACGCTATGAACGCACCCGCAACGACCATACAGGTGCCACCCTTGGGCAAAGCAGCGGCCGCACAGTCATGGAAGCCGGGATCTGGAGAAGCTGGAGCTGGGTCCATTCACAACCGCGACTCTATCGAACGACCCTGTATCTCATCACTCGGCTACGAAAACTGTTACCGCAACGAATAGGGCCCTGGACACAAGTTCGCAAGGCACCACAAATTGCACCGAAAACCCTACATGAATTGGCACTTAAGGAAGGGTTTAATGACAAATAAAACCCGTGACACCATTCTGCAACGCCTGCGGCATACACAACCCAGCTTTGACGGACAACACCAAACGGTGCGTATTAAAAATCCGGAGTGGCCCATTAAGGAACGCATCGTACAATTTAAAACGATGCTTGAATCAGTGCGTGCCGAAGTGCATCTGGCTCATCCCGAAGGCTGGACAGACACCCTAAAAAGCCTGGCCAAAAAAAAGCAGCTTAACAACCTGCTTTACGCAAAAAAGGGGCCACTGGGGAAGACGATCGAGGCTAGCTGGGATAACACTGAACAAACTGTATTGGTAAACGATGAGAGACCGATTGGTGAGTGGAAGGAGTCGCTCTTTTTTCACATCGATGCTGCAGTCACCTCATCCAGAGCGGCTATTGCAGAGACTGGCAGCCTGGTTTTATGGCCAACTGAATATGAGCCTCGCAGCTGGTCACTGGTTCCTCCGGTCCATTTCGTTGTGTTGGATGTCAATAAGCTCTTTAACACCTTTGCCGAAGTTGTTGAGCATGAGCAGTGGCAACAAGGTATGCCCAGCAATGCACTACTGATCTCCGGACCTTCCAAATCGGCTGATATCGAACAGACCCTGGCCTATGGTGTACATGGCCCGACTGATCTGATCGTGATTGTATTAACTTAGGGCCTGCTGACACTACTCCTCTGTCACCGCCTCTTTTTGCAGTTCCGGCAATCCAAAGGATAGGGTAGCTGCCAGGAGGACAAAGGCGGCTGACCACCAGAGACAACCCGCCAGACCATAGAGCTGATAGATCAGACCGGAGAGTATCGTACCGATCAACCGCCCACCCGCATTGGCCATGTAGTAGAAGCCCACATTCATGGCGACCTTTTCATGATCCGAATAGGCCAGTATCAGATAGGAGTGAACGGCGGAGTTAATGGCAAAGACGATACCAAACAGAATCAAGCCAATCACCAGCACTTGATCGGCCGGCCACCCTGACTGCAATCCTATAGCGATGGCTGCAGGAAACAGGGCAAGCAGGAAGGCCCAAAGGCGTGCTGTGCCTCCGCCAGGTCCCCTTCCCTGATGTGTGCGCCGAACCAATTTGGGTACGCTCGCCTGGACAATACCGTAACCGATGATCCACAGCGCAAGAAATCCGCCAACCTGGGTAAACGTCCAGCCAAGCACTTCATAGAGAAAGACAGGCAGACCCACCACAAACCAGACATCCCGTGAACCGAACAAAAAGAAGCGTGCCGCTGACAGCCAGTTGATGGCAGCAATCCGAGAGAAAACCTGGCTGAATTTCGGCTTCGATTTCATCTTGCCCAGTCCCGATGGGAGCAGGAATGCAGTGACAATCAAAACCAACAGCAGCATGACAGCCAGTATCGCCAGCGCGCCACGAAAACCGATCAACTCCAGTAATGCCGCACCGATAAAGTAGCCACCCCCCTTGAGTGCATTCTTGGAACCGGTTAACACCGCCACCCATTTAAAGAGCTTGGACTCCCCCCCATCACTGACCATGGTCTTGACTGATGCCTTTGCCGACATCTTATTCAGATCCTTGGCAATACCTGACAGGGCCTGGGCCAGCATGACATAGGGAACGGAGAGCCAGGGATCGGGTACTGTCAGTGCCGAAAGAGCCAACACCTGCAGCCCCATGCCGATGTGCATGGTCAGATTGAGACCGATGCGTGCACCAAGCCAGCCACCGACCAGATTGGTCACGATGCCGAAAAACTCGTAGAAGAGAAACAGCATCGCCACTTCAAAGGGTGAATAGCCAAGCAGGTGGAAATAGAGCACCACCAGCATGCGAATGGCGCCATCGGTAATGGTAAACGCCCAATAACCGCCCGTGACAACCATGTAATTGCGTAAACCCTGATCCATTACAGGCTGGCCGACACCTTATGTGTCAGATCGATCAGACGGTTTACGTACCCCCACTCATTGTCGTACCAGGCGTAGAGTTTCACCAGTGAACCATCGACCACCATGGTCGACGGGGCATCGATAACCGATGAACGCGATTCATTGACATAATCCACTGAAACCAGTGGCCGTTCTTCAAAACCCAGAATGCCTTTCAGCTCGCCATCGGCCGCCGCTTTGAAATAGCCATTGATCTCTTCGACGGTCACCTGTCGGGCTGCCTGAAAGACAAAGTCGGTCAAAGAACCATTCAGCAATGGCACCCGAACGGCATGGCCGTTCAACTTGCCCTCCAACTCGGGAAAAATCTTGGTGATCGCTTTTGCCGAACCTGTGGTTGTGGGAATCAGCGACTGACCGCAGGCACGTGCTCTACGTAGATCTTTATGTCCTTTATCGACGATGATCTGGGTATTGGTTATATCGTGAATGGTTGTCATGCAACCTTGCAGGATGCCGATCTTTTCATGCATGACCTTGACCACCGGTGCCAGACAGTTAGTGGTACAGGAGGCGGCTGTGATCAGATGGTGCTTGTCCGGCTGGTAAAGATCATCATTGATACCATAGACGATATTCAACGCCCCCTCGGTCGGAGCGGCGACGATGACCTTTTTCACGCCCTGATCGAAGTAGGCCTTCAGTCTCTCCGGCTGCTTGTGATGTTTACCGGTGGCCTCGATGACAATGTCGCAGTCAGACCAGCCGGTCGTAGCGATATCTGGGTTTGAGCTGTAGGCGAGCCGCCTCTCTCCCACCAGCATATCACTTCCATCCGATCCGCAATTGACGTCCCAGGTGCCGTGCACCGAGTCGAACTGCAGCAGATGCGCGGAACAGGTTACATCGCCGGCAATTTCATTGACCCGAACAAACCCTAACGAATCATCATCCCAGCCGGCACGTAGAGCGAGACGGCCCATGCGACCGAAGCCATTTATTCCAATGCGCGTTTTCAAAACAAACACCTCTGTTTAATCTGTCATCGATCACTCGGATAGACTGCCGATAGCTATGCTTCAACAAATGATTCCAATCCCCCATCGACACCTACAGGCACCATCAATCCAAATCGTGACTTTACCGATGATAACGGTTGATATCGATATATGCCATTTAGAGTATATTCGGCTAAGGACATATTAAAGTCAATACAACACGCTTGACGATCAGACACAGGTGGTCACTGCCCGGCCCTCCAGGAGGCGCTGTAAATCACCCAGAAACGGCTCTTGTTGAGCGCATCCGGAGATTAGCGCATCAATGGTTTGTCCTGCCCACAGGGGGAGCTCATCATTCAAACGGTAATGAATCCACTGACCCTCACGACGGCCAACGATGAGCGTATTTTTTCTCAGCACACCCAGATGCTTTGAGACCTTCGGCTGTTGTACGTCCAGGGCATACACGAGGTCACAGACGCACAACTCATCGTATTGTGAAAGCAGGAAGACCAAACGCAATCGAGTCGTATCCGAAAGCGATGAGAGGAGTGTATGCGGATTGAATTCCATGGGAGTTAGGTCTGCTTGCTACCAATACTTGGCGACTCTCATCATATCGTCCACACCAGACCATGCAACCCCGACATGGGTCAAAATCTTCATGGATACAGCACAATCAGTCTGCAATAGACGCACAAGAAAACAAAAAAGGTAGCCGATTGATCACCTTCTTTTTCATTCTCAATCCTATGAGTCTGTTCATCTGGACCCTCCCTTTCCAGGATCAGCTTGACTTCAGCCACTATTATTTTCAACATGATCCTGCGACCGGTACTCCGAGCAGTTCCTCGATTCAGCGGTATACAGATCGATGAACTCTCCGGGGAAACCCCGGGGATGAGTCTTACATGAATCATTCCATTGCCGGTACGTCGCTGCGCTGTACGCAGTTACGTACCGGCCTTACGAGATAGGTCGGAGGCCGGTCGCACATACTCATTTGACTTCATCAATAGGTTGCTTAGTCGACTAAGCAAAGTATCACCCTGGAAATAAAGGAAAAGGATTGGCCAGTTTCAAGATCAATATCCAGCGACTGGCCGACTCCCTTATTACCGGGCGCTGGGATAGAGAGGCCCTGCAGAGTCGCCTTACCCGATCCCTGCTTGACAGTCTCCCTGATCCAAAACGACTGGTTGCACGTCTACTCTTTCATTTCGACGAAAAATCACCTCCCACCAGATCACAACTCATCTCTTTTCTACTCGGTGACGAACAGATTCGACAGGCCCTTGAGGTGATCAAGGGAAGGCCTGGACCAAGGATTTTACTCGATCCACCCGTCATGGGGTCGCTGCCTGACAACATGACCACCTTTCCCTTGCCACAACTCGCAACCAGTAAGGATCTCCAACAGTGGCTATGTCTTCTCGACTACGAATTGGCTTGGTTTGCAGATATTGAAGGACGACAGCATAAAGTTATTGAGCCAAAGCGCCATCACTATCGATACAATTGGCTGGTGAAACCATCTGGTAAAAATCGACTGATCGAAATACCAAAATCCCGGTTAAAAGCAATTCAGCGACAGCTATTGAGTGAATTATTGAACCGTGTTCCACCCCATCCCAGTGCACACGGCTTCAGACGGCATCGTTCCTGTTTGACCTTTGTAGCACCTCACGTAGGCAAGGAGGTCGTTATGCGTATGGATTTAAAAGACTTTTTTCACTCGGTACCAACTCCCCGCATCACCGCGCTGTTTCAACGCCTGGGTTATCCACGGCGGGTCGCTAGACTGTTGCAAGGACTTTGTACCCATGCAACTTCTCCGTTACTCGCCGGTACCCCTTATCAATCCCTTTCCTGGGATAAGAGAAAACTGTTGCAGTTTAAACATCTCTCTCAAGGAGCACCCACTTCACCCGCCATTGCCAACCTCTGTGCATGGCGGCTCGACTGCCGTCTAAAGGGAGCTGCCGAACGCTTTGGCCTCGAATATACACGTTATGCTGACGACCTGGCCTTTTCCGGCTCGGCTAAGTTGATGCACTCGGCTTCTTTTCTACAAGGATTGGTCGGGGCGATTGCCATGGATGAAGGCTTCGCGATTAATCATCGTAAGACCCGTTTGCATACCCGATCCCAATGCCAACGGCTTGCCGGTATGGTGTTAAACGAAAAGCCGAACCCACCCCGTAGGGAGTTCGACCAGTTGAAAGCAACGCTTTTTAACTGCATTCGCTTTGGACCTGACACTCAAAACAGAGCGGGTCATCGTGACTACAAATCCCACCTGGCAGGTAGAATTGCCTATATAGGATGGCTGAACCCTTCCAAGGGCGAACGTTTGAGAGCGTTATGGGAGCGTATTGTGTGGCCGGAATCTTCTCCTCATAGTCAGGTAAGATAGATTGTCACTTGTTGGAAGACTTAACCTATCGATCCCATCTTCAGTGCCGAAATCGTCTAACCCCCTCATCCCGGCAAAACATCACAAAGGTCCGGGATAAGTGAAGACGATTGACCTGGAAGCAATGCAGCATCTTATGGTGGGGTACTGCCTCACCAATCTGTTGATAAAAAGGTAGTACTATTAATCTGGCAACACACAGCATTGTGTTCAGGACTTCAAGTGAGCAGACTGAAACATTTTAGCGGTGAATTTTCAGGCGCATTCGCCGACCTTGGCACATTCCTGCCTATTGTCATCGCAGTACTTACACTGCAACAGATGGATCCCTCCGGCCTTTTTATCGGTTTTGGTCTGTTTGCTATTGCTGTAGCAGTGATTTACCGTCGCCCTGTTCCTGTTCAGCCAATGAAGGTAGTAGCGGCTGTTGTGATTTCACAAAACCTCAGTGCCGGTACAATCGCAGCCAGTGGACTTCTACTCGGTCTGGTTGTATTCACGCTTTCCATTACCGGGGTGATCAGTTACATCGGTAAGAAGATACCAAAGTCAGTCCTTTCAGGTATTCAACTCGGAGTGGGGCTGATACTTGTATGGGCTGGTGCAGAATTGATGCTTCAGGAACCATTGATTGGGGTGATAGCACTAGGATTATTACTGTTACTGCTTCCGACACCGCTCAATCCATTCGCAGCTGTCATTGTCATCATTGGAGCCAGCACCTGGAGTGTAATCAATAGCCTCGATCAGTTACCGGTTATTTCAATGGGCTTCCACCTTCCCAGGATGGTCAATATTGAATGGCTGGAGGTATGGGAATCAACACAAACGATACTGTTACCCCAACTATCACTTACTTTGACCAATGCGATAATTGCTACTGCAGCGATTGCAATCCGACTCTTTCCCCATGGGCAGCGCCGTATCACACCGACCCGACTCGGGGTTACCACAGGGGCACTCAATCTCTTGCTGGCACCGCTGGGCGCATTCCCCATGTGTCATGGTGCTGGTGGACTGGTGGTACAACACCGTTTCGGTGCACGCACCTGGTTGGCACCGGCCATCTTCGGTATCAGTTGCCTATCGATAGGCATTTTTTTAGGGCCGGATGCATTGAAGGTATTGACGCTGATTCCACTCTCCGCCGTCGGTGCACTATTGATATTTGCAGGCATCGAGCTTGCTGGCAGTAAACAGCTTTTATCAGGCTCCACAGCTGACAGGTCTGTCATTATCATCACAGGTATTGTGTGTGTCCTGTTTAATGTGGCCCTGGGTCTACTGGTGGGATTGTTGATCGAGCTGTTTAAGCACTATAGAAAATAGCGCTTCCCCATTGTTAGCTTACATCATCATGTCCTCAATGAGGTTCTTAAACCAACTATGGGCATAGCTTACTTCCCGTTTGCGCTGCTCAGGTGAGGCATCCATGGGAGAGAGGCCACCTGCGCCCTTGATGGACTCAATGGTATTGCTGTCCCTGTTCAAAGCGTAGACCGCGGCCACAGAGATACCATGCTCTTCACCCAAAATGCTGTAGCAGGTATTAACGAAGGTCGGCTCACCGGGCTCTATGCCGTTGAACCGAGCGACGATGGCTGCCGCCGCTACTTTGGCCTGGGAGCTGGCCGCGTAAGCTGACTTAGGCATCTTAGCCGCGCTTGAGGCATCACCCAGCACATAGACATTCGGGTGACGTGAGGACTCGAAGGTAAGCTTGTTCACCGGACACCAATCCCCATCCACCAAGTCCGAGGCAAAGGCCACCTTGCCGGCCTTCTGAGGCGGAATGATATTGATGACATCCGCCTGAAACTCCTCAATCTCAGCCTGCAGGGTGCGGGTTGAAGGATCGACTGCCTCCACTGTGCCGCCTCCCGCTGCACCGATCCATTCAATCATGCTGTTATCCGTGCCAAAACCGTACAGCTGGGACCAGCCCTGTCTGAACAGACCCTGCTTGGAGAATCTATCCTTTGGATCCAAGATGATGATCTTCGCCCGGGGTTTATGGTGCTTGCAATACATGGCGATCTGCGCGGCACGTTCGTAGGGACCAGGTGGGCACTTGAAGGGATTCGGTGGGGCCACGATGATCACCTTCCCACCTTCGGGCATTGATTCGATCTGTCTGCGCAGGGTCAGTGTCTGTGGACCGGCGAACCAAGCGTGGGGGATGGTTTCGGCTACCGTCTCGTCATAACCTTCGATAGTCTCCCACTTGAAGTCCACCCCTGGGGAGACCACACAGGCATCATAGCCGAATTGATCACCGCCAGCAGTGAAAACCAACTTCTTGCTGGGATCGATTGCAGATACATAATCAATAACTACATTCACCCCATGACGCTTCAGTCCTTCATAGTCGAAGGTGAGGGACTCAAGGGTACGATCACCACTCAATACCTCATTGCTCATGAAGCATGAAGTGTAGGCTTTTTTGGTCTCGATCAGGGTAACTTCCACCTTCGGATCCAGCTTGCGGAGGTACTTTGCAACAGTACATCCCCCAACACCGCCACCTATAACCACCACCTTGGGCGTGGCAGCAAGCAGCAAACCGGGAAAACCCAGGGCACCACTGGCCAGGGTAGCGCCTGTGGCCAGGCGGATGAAATCTCTGCGATTGAAATCACTCATACTTGGTTTCCTTCTGCGTGGTTCAGTGCTGGCTGCCGTAGTAGTGGATCAATGCTGAGGTGGCTTTATCCCCCTGATCCTTGATTGCTGCATCTACCTTGCGTTGCATCTTTCTGGGATATGGTCTTTTTCCCGCGATATAGTCTGCCATTGCGTATTCCAGATAAGGCATCCACTGACCCGCGAGGGTACCGGCGTCCCCTGGACGACCGCCGTCTTCATGACACTTCTCACAATACTTATCATGCAGCTCAGCACCGAGCCTGGCCAACTGTGGATCGTGCTGCTGGGGTTGAAGACGTAATTTCTGTTTGGCAAAAAACCAGGCCATGCCTTTTATCTGCTCATCACTGTAACCTTTGGCAATACGATTCATGATCGTGGAGTTGCTTTTATCTGCCTTGTACGCCTGCATGGCATCGATAAAGACCTCCGGGTCCATTTGGGCAATGGATGGACTGGATGGCCCTACGCTGGAGCCGTCAGTACCGTGACAACCCGCACAGGTGAAGGCCAGGGCGGCGGCCGTGGGACCCGCTGCCTGGGTGATAACCGGCATCAGCACCAGCAAGGACAGGATGGCAAATACTGTTTTTCTTCTCATGAACTGATCTCTCCGTCGTTTTCGGCCCACAATTGACTGTTCTTTTGGGGCCGTTGGCCTGACACCTGTTTCATCAGGTGCCAGCCGCATGGGATATAGGTAAACGGTTTTTTCCTTACCATCAACTTGGCATGGTCAGGTAACCGATGAACACCAGGGTAAGCAGCCCAAGGCCTGCAAGGATGAGAACTACAGACAGGGCGCGTGAACCCTTCTCCATGGCCTCGGAAGGCGGCTTGATCAGGCACTTTTCGAGTTCGCCACTCGCCTTCAGGCGCTCATACTCCAGGCGATGCTCAAACTTAAACTCTTCCAGCGGTACAGCTCCGGTGAACATGATAGTGCTCATTGGGAAACGATCGGGTCTGAAATGTGAATTAAAGAAGTGCACGGTGAACAGGAACATGGTTGCCAACAGGGCCTCTTCTGCATGCACGATGGTGGCGATATTGAATACCCATCCCGGCAGAAAAGCGGCGGTCAGCTTCGGTGCGAACAACATGATGCCACTGAAACCAATGACTGCCGCACCCCAGAAGGGGGCCCAATAGTCGAACTTCTGCCAGTAGGTAAAGCGGTCAAAGTTCGGACGCTCTCGACGACCGAAGAACCAACTGAACATGGCACCAACATCCTGCAAGTCCTGCATGTTCGGTACCATGGAACTGGGTCCAAACCAGCGGAAGGTGTCGCGATTACGCACGATGTTACTCATGGCAATGATAAAATGCACCAGAAAGACGCCAATCCAAATCGTGGCGGCGGTACGGTGCAGGATGGCCTCCACCTCGGGACCACCGAGCATCGTCATGACGATGCCTGCCCATGCAGTATGGGAAAAAAGCAGGGTGGTACCGCTCAGCACCAGAATCATGGTACTGACAGCGAAGAGCAGGTGAATCCATCGCCAGGTTGCAGTGAAACGACGGACATAGACGGTATCCTCACCTGGGTGGGGATGAGCAAAGCTCTTACCCGCCTTACGATCCTGGTACTCCCGATAGAACCACAAGATCACATGCACCCAGAAGAATCCCAGCACGCCGATGATAAGCAATTGCATGAATTTGGTGACGATCCATATTCCCGGGTATTTCTCGAAATCGTTCCCATGTCCGTGGGCATGGAAACCAAGGAAGCCCTCTGGAGCATCCTCATGGCACTTGTTGCAGGTCTCGAGGCGATTGTCCAGATGGATAGTGGAAGTTGGGTCATCCACACTGCGTACCTTGTGCCCACCATGGCAATCGAAGCATTTGGCGGAATGGGTATAGCCCAGTTTGTTGACCTGACCGTGATAGGAAGATCGATAACTCTTTTGAGCATCCTCGTGGCAACTACCACAGTTTTCGGTGATGGTTAGCATCACCGACCCACCCTCCGGAGAGTCGATATCGTGGGTGGTGTGGCAATCGGAGCACACGGCGGACTCACTGTCACCTTTCTCGAGCACCGCCTTACCATGATCGGATTCGCGGTATTCAGATAGCTGTTTTCGGTGACAAGCCCCGCATACCTCAGGATTTTCCAGACGATGCTCGGCACGTTGATGACTGCCCAAAGATCCAATATTGTGGGCATCGTGACAATCGTAACAGGTCGCATTGGTACTGGACTGATCCCGCGTGTTGGGACGCGCATGAACCGAGGTCATGAAGCTGTCAATCTGCTCGATCACCACTCCCAGACGTTCGTGTTTGCCATCGGGATCATCCTTGTGATCGAGCCAGGTCTGGCGATGACACTCCACACAGCCGACCACGACTTCCGGTGCCTCTCGATGAGGAACCCGGGTGACAGTGACATGACAATTGGTACAGTCCTGCTTGCCGTGAACGCTATCCTTTAGCTTGTGCGGTTCGACATAGATATCAACGATACTGCCGTCATCCCGGGTATCTGTCTTCTCGTTTTCATCACCGTGACATTTCATGCAACGCTGATTGGGTATGATACGTTTTCCCGTCTCGGGGTCGAAACCCGGTGGAATCGCTTCGCCCAGCAACAGACCAACACCACTTTCCGTACTCTGAGTGGGCGTTGAACAAAGAAGGAAGAACGCACTGAAGATAAACCAGACCAATGGCCTAGCTGAGATATTTTTCATGTTATTGTCCCCGAAAATCGAAAATTACGACCGATACAACGAGGCTAAAAAACACTAAACAACAGGTAAAGCCACAAACGGAATTACGTATTATAATTTTTGATATTCCTTTAAAATCGACACCAGTATCCTGTTCCTTCTAGGGCTTGGTCAAGAGCCTAACGCGAGTAATTCAACTCCCGATTGTAAAAAAACAGTGATTAGTTGATGAACATCAACTATTTCTCATGCTAGATCGCTAATTTGACGGGCATTATTTATGGACCAAGCTTGAATTAAGCAATTTCTAATATTATAATAAAGCCGTGAATGCAGTAACATTTTGAGAGCAGTATATCATTATGAATTCAGTAACTTGGTTGATCATTGTATTAGTCGGATTCACCTCTTTGATTTCAGCATTAAGCATAACGGCTATCATCGGCTTGGTTCTCGGTCAAGCTGGTCTTCTGTTGTTTCGTAAGACCCTGGCCTGACTTTTCAGCCGTACAACTCCCCCCCAACAGCCTTTTTAAGGTGTGAACGCTTGTTGGTGGCTGTGGGTGAGACATTTAAGATCATTCGCCCGAATGATAATGACTGAGCGTACGTTCAACGATGCTTGGATAGTCTAGTGGGCCATGCGGTAAATGCTGTAACGCTCAGAGCCCCACTCGTGGGCCAAGGCAAGGCGCACTTCGCAGGGAATGGCATGCCCTTTACAAGAAGTGCAACGCAGAATTGGCCCACGAGCGGGTCTCCCATTGGGCCGAACCACAAGCGCCATTGGCGGTGTTATGCTCGCTTGAATTAGCAACGGCTAGTCCTGCGCTCGCATGCCTTACCAATGGCGCTTGTGGTTCGGCTGAGTGTTACAGCATTTACCGCATGGCCCACTAGTATGTCTCTCTCGACCTGAATCAGTGAACTTCAGCAGGGAGACGTGCTGATGTCACTTTACAGTTACCGTTATCTTGTCTGAGACCAACGGTGGACTGAACGGAATATGATCTTTATCTCCAAGCACCAGTTGTAAAGTGTGCTTTCCTTTTGGTAGGTCAAGAACCACTTCTGTCTGGCCTCCGCCAAAATGACGATGACGCTCATCTGAAGGCAGTGGCATATCCATGACCGGCATCTCGTTGACATCGATCAGTAGATGGTGGTGTCCTGTCTTATCACGCTCAACACCTGCAGGTGCAACACCCATTCCCTGCAAGCCGAAACGAACTGTAAACGAACCGGTGATCTGATCACCATTTGCCGGTGAAATGATGTAGAGCTTCACTCCCTCTGGGGCAGGTGTTACTGCAATAGCCAATGGTACACTCAGCACAAGTAGTAATACGAAAGTAGTGTATCTGTTAGACAGTGAGGACATATTGACCTCCAGAAAAAGAGTTGAATTTAAAAATTTTTTCAGAAATAACGATTGATGTGCTGCCTACTATCCGGCTTGCTGATCAGTCTTATCTGACAACCCAATTACAGCATATGTTGAAGCTATATAACCCTTGAAAAAAGGTCATTTCATAGACAATGATCCCCTGAATTACGCATTACTTTCATCCTTGACCAGATGATCTGCAATCAATTCAGTCAGACTGATCACCTCGGTATCCATCTCATTGTGCTCAAGACCCTCTTCGAGAATAATGCGACAGTTGGCGCAAGCAGTAACCAGGGTATTGACGCCTAACTCGTCCAGCTGACTTTTCTTACGATTGAAGACCTGCAGTCTCAATGGCTCAGCACGTTCATTCGCGCTTACCCCACCACCTCCACCGCAGCACCAGTTCATCACACCATGGTCTTTCATTTCGGTAAAATGTTCAGCCACACTATTCAGCAGATCACGAGGTTGTTTAACAACCCCTCCTCTACGGACGATCTGGCAGGGATCATGCAGGGTCATGGGTATGCTGTCTTTGTACTCCAGTTGCAGACGTCCCTCTTTTTTCAATTGGTCCAGCAGTTCCAGAATATGAATCACTTCAAATGGATACTTTCGTCCGATAAGGTTCGGTCCCTCCCAGCGAATTGCTGTATAGGCATGTCCGCATTCAGGACTGATAACGGTTTTGATGCCTAACTTCTCTGCTGCAATCACCACCCGATTGACTAGCTCTGCAGCAGCCTCTTTGTTACCGATCTGGATACCGCTATTGGTGGCTTCGAACGCCTTACTGCTGATCGTCCATGAGACCCCGGCAGCATCGAATATTCTTGCAATACTCTCAATATACTCTGGGAAATTGACAATCTCCATGGAGGAGAAAAGGGTCATATAGTCAGCACCCTGCTTATCCACAGGAATCGTCATCCCTGTATCCTTTTCAACATGAGCCAAGGCAGCCTTGAGTGTCTTATAGGTCACTCCCATGGGGCTGCCGATCTTCAATGCACGACGGGTCGCCTCCTTCATGCCATCGGGAGCATAACCGGCAACTGAAAAACCTTCCCGTTGCTTCCTGATCATATAGGTTATGTCGTTACCGACCGGACAAATCATGGAACAACGGCCACACAGGGTACAACTGTCGTAAACCAATGTTTCCCACTCCGCAAAATCATCTTCTGTCAGTGATTGGCCCAGACCAAAGGCAGCACCTAACTTACCCCAGAATGTATACTCACGCCGCCATAGCTTCTTCATCGGCTCAAGTTTATGGATTGGTGTGAAACGGGGATTATTGGTTTCGGTATAGAAAAGGCATGCCTCAGCACAGAGGCCGCAGTGGACGCAACTGGAAAAGTAGGAGGAAATTCTGGCGTCTATCTGTTGACGAAGCGCCTGCACACCCTGCTCAAACTTTTCGCTCATCAACTTCTCTCCTTAGGCATTTATGCCTTTGCGCCCCATGGTTGCACCGGTATATCCACGACTCATGACGAAGGTGAAAGCATGCATCAGCTTACTGAAAGGAAAGTAGATCAGTAACAGCTCTGCTAACAGCAGATGGATCAAACGCAAAGGCTCAAACGCCTGGGCCAAGGCCAGGCAACCTGTCAGCATGACCAGAAACACCAGAATGCTACCCACATGGTCGTCCAGATCAGAAAGCAGACGGGTAACCGGATTGAGAACCCGGTGCAGCCATAACAGAATCAGGCCAATGAATGCTGCTTCTGCAGAAACGATGAATGCCCAATGAGGCATTGCAGACCAGCTTAATCCAGTAATCCTCTCAGCAATAAAGTCAACATGCGGTTTGGCAAAAAAAAGTAAGGCAAGGAGTCCCAAATGGAATAAGTACCCGGCAATCAACTGTATCCTTCCCCGTGTAGCAACTGTGCGTTCCGGAACAAAACGGCTGAAAACCGTTCGTATAGCGCCTTTGCCTGCACTCCCTTTCGCTGTTGCCAAATCTGACCGGTTTCCCGCAATGAGGATCGTTACAACACGCCAAATGACACCAAGAACAAATACACTCAATGAAAA
Organism: Candidatus Thiodiazotropha sp. (ex Codakia rugifera); assembly: GCA_025656675.1. Lineage (GTDB taxonomy): Bacteria > Pseudomonadota > Gammaproteobacteria > Chromatiales > Chromatiaceae > Thiodiazotropha. The sequence goes on along the minus strand of JAHXHN010000002.1, from coordinate 851,472 downwards.
AGTCCACAATGGCCCGTCGATAAATTGACCCATCACTCCTCCTGTACATGCCCGCCAAGGGACTGCGCACTGCTCACATCCCGTAACCGACTCACTTTATCGTTCGATATGACTTCCCCCTGCTGCTCAGCCTTGGTTGCCCAAAGATCATGGTGCTCCTTGGCCCAATTAAGATCGCAATAACCTGTTTTCATCCCTTCAATCGCACCCTCCATACCGATAGTGCCGATATAGATATGTCCGATAATCACACCGATCACTAAGATAGCGCCTATTGCATGGCCTACATGGGCGAGTTCCATCCATTCACGACCTAGTCCGAACACGGGAAATATCAAAACGAATCCAGAGGCGATGATTACAGAACCAACAAGCACAAGCATCCAGAACATGGTTTTCTCGCCCATGTTGAAAAAGTTGGATGGGACATGTTTTTTTCCAATGATTCCCCCGCCCCTCAATAACCAGCTCAAATCACCTTTCTGGTAGATATTACGCCGAACAAATTTTATGAAGATCAGTATCAGAGCCACCAGGAACAGAGGACCCATCAGGTTATGACCCTCCTTGCATGCTGATGCAATGACTGAAAAAGCCTCCTTACCCATAATCGGAATCAATACTGGACGGCCGAATAAAATAATCAAACCGGAAATGGCAAGAAATAGAAATATAGACGCAATGAACCAATGAATTAATTGTTCATAGCTTGTGTAACGGAGCAGTTTTTTATCTGATTCCCCGCCTTCTATCGCCACCTTTCCTCGAATCAAATAAAATAATGCCAATCCAATGACTATACCTAACAGCAGGTATCCACCAACAGGAATGAGTTGTTGCATACGGAACTTACGCCATTGATCTCCATAAGCATTGATCAGTACTCCCGAATCCACACCCTTAACCTGTGAGGTACCGTTTGTTAACTGTTCTCTTTGTCTTACATCTCGCCATAATTCAGCAGCAGGATTGAGTACAGCAGCAGAAGGTATGCCCCTCGACTCTGATGTGTTAGCAAAGCTATCGAACGGTTGCACAATAAAACACAATAACAGCAGTAACAGCCATCCAGCATGCATTTTTCGGTTATCGCTCTGTAAGAATATTGACTTAGCCATGTACCTGAATCCCATGTGCGTGTTATCACTTGGGATAACCGAACACAATGAACGAAACTTCCCTGACCTAGCTTTAACACCCTCACCCAATTCCGCTCAACGTCGATCTGTCCCAAGCTCTGTTTTTCCTTCTCCATCCCTGGCGTTGCTGCTAAGCGAATGTTTTATCAACAGACAGTTATCCATCCAGATGATTACTGGTCACTCTTTTGCACTGCTCTTGCCACTGGCACTATGTGGCGCACGAAAAGAGGCATCCCGATAAGAGACACCTCGTGCCATTACACTTGCACTGCGATTAATGACGCGTTTACGATAGATCTCTGAAATGGTATCCGCATCACCAGCCAATAGCGCTTTGGTGGAGCACATTTCAGCACACAATGGTAGCTTGCCTTCCGCCAATCGATTGGAACCATACTTTCTGTGTTCATCAGAACTGCTATCCGCCTCAGGCCCACCGGCACAGAAGGTACACTTATCCATCTTGCCACGGGTAGCAAATGCACCATCTTCTGGAAATTGCGGCGCACCGAATGGACAGGCATAAAAGCAATAACCACAGCCGATACAGATATCCTTGTCATGTAGCACTACCCCATCCTGGGTGGTATAGAAACAGTCAACCGGACAGACTGTGGCACAAGGCGCATCCGAACAGTGCATACAGGCCACCGACAACGAGCGTTCTCCCTCATCGCCATCATTAATGGTGACCACTCTGCGGCGATTGACACCCCAGGGGACTTCGTTCTCATTCTTACATGCTGTCACGCAAGCGTTGCATTCGATACAACGTTCGGGATCACAATAAAATTTCATTCGTGCCATGATTCATATCCTCTGTTAAAACCCAGTTACGCTTTGCTGATGCGACACAGACTGCACTTAGTTTCCTGCATCTGTGTGACTGAGTCATAGCCATAGGTCATGGCCGTATTACAAGCTTCGCCAAGTACATAAGGATCCGCTCCCTCAGGATATTTACTGCGCAGATCCTTACCTAAAAAGTGGCCACCGAAATGGAATGGCATAAAAGCAACGCCGGCAGCGACTCGCCGGGTCACCAACGCCTTGACCTTGATACGTGCACCCTCGGCACCCTCAAGCCATACATCTTCCCCATCCCTGACACCGGCGTTGTTAGCATCTCTTGGATGCATCTCAACAAACATATCCTGCTGCAGTTCCGCCAGCCATGGATTTGAGCGGCTCTCGTCACCGCCACCTTCATACTCAACCAAACGCCCCGATGTGAGGATAATGGGGTACTCCTTGGAGTAATCCTTTGCCTGGATCGAGCCATAGCGTGTTGGTAATCGATAAAAGGATTTACGATCTTCGTAGGTAGGATATTTCTCTACCAGGTCACGCCGACTTGTATAGAGCGGCTCTCTATGGACGGGCACCGGATCAGGGAAGGTCCACACCACTGCCCGGGCCTTGGCATTGCCGAATGGTGCACAACCATGCTTAATCGCAACCCGTTGAATACCGCCTGATCGATCAGTCTTCCAGTTCTTACCCTCCGCCAGTTTCTGCTCCTCGGGAGTCAAGTCATTCCACCAACCCAACTTCTTCAACAATTCATGAGTGAACTCCGGATAACCATTTTTGATTTCAGAACCCTTGGAGTAGGCACCATTGGCCAGTAAGCTGACACCATTACGCTCGACTCCGAAACGGGCGCGAAAGGTCAATCCACCCTTGGCGACTGATTTGCTGGTGTCGTACAGATTCGGCGTACCGGGATGTCCCATCTCCGCAGTACCCCAACAGGGCCATGGCAGGCCATAGTACTCACCGTCACAAGGACCACCTTCAGCCAACAGACTGGTATAGCCGAAGGTACCCCAGTTCTGTTGCTGTTTCTTCATACGATCCGGGCTCTGGCCGGTATAACCGATGGTCCACATACCTTTGTTGAATTCGAGGGTGATATCCTCGATCAAAGGTTCATCATTCTCGATTTTGATATGCTTGAAACACTCATTTGCAAAACCGAGCTTATTTGCCAATCGGTACATGATGGTATGATCAGGCAATGACTCGAACATCGGTTCGATAACCTTGTCACGCCACTGCAATGAACGGTTGGAGGCTGTCACAGAGCCATAGGTTTCAAACTGGGTTGCAGCGGGAAGCAGATAGACACCGTCAGTCCTGTCGTGCATCACAGCCGAAACGGTTGGATAGGGATCGATGATCACCATCATGTCCAGCTTCTCCATCGCCTTCTTCATCTCCTGGCCACGGGTCTGGCTGTTCGGCGCATGCCCCCACAGTACCATCGCCCGCACATTATCCTTCTGGGCTATATTGGCCTTCTCCTCCAGTACTCCATCTATCCAGCGTGACACGGGAATACCTTTGGTATTCATGACCATTGCATCCTTGCCCTTGGCCTTTTCATAACTGGCTTGATCGAATCGACCGGCAAGCCAGTCGTAATCCACATCCCACACCTTGGCCCAGTGGCCCCAGGCGCCTTTCGATAATCCGTAATAGCCTGGCAGGGTATGGGAGAGCACACCAAAATCGGTGGCGCCCTGTACGTTGTCATGACCACGGAAGATATTGGTGCCGCCACCGGAAGTACCCATATTGCCGAGCGCCAACTGGAAGATGCAGTAGGCACGGGTATTGTTGTTACCGATGGTGTGTTGGGTACCACCCATGCACCAGATAAATGTACCCGGCCGGTTGTCAGCCATGGTCTTGGCAGCAGCATGGACTTGGTTTTCAGGTACACCAGTGACCTTTTCCACCTCATCTGGCGTCCATTTGGCAATCTCTTTCTTGACCTCATCCAGACCATAGACACGCTGTCGGATGAACTCCTTATCCTCCCAGCCGTTCTTGAATATATGCCAGAGCATGCCCCAGACCAGAGGCACATCCGTACCCGGACGAAGACGTAGATAGAGGTTGGCATGGGCTGCCGTGCGGGTAAACCGGGGATCGATAACGATCAGTTTTGCATTATTCTGCTCCTTGGCCTTAAACACATGCTGTAGTGAAACAGGATGGGCCTCAGCCGGATTACCACCAATGATCAGAACCGCCTTTGAGTTGTGGATATCGTTATAAGAGTTGGTCATGGCACCGTAACCCCATGTATTGGCTACGCCAGCAACCGTAGTGGAGTGACAGATACGCGCTTGATGATCGACGTTGTTTGTACCCCAGAAGGCGGCAAATTTACGAAACAGATAAGCCTGTTCGTTATTGTGCTTGGCTGATCCCAACCAGTAGACCGAATCGGGGCCGGACTGTTCGCGGATCTCCAGCATCTTGTCCCCGACCTCATTGATCGCCTGCTCCCATGAGATACGCTTCCATTTGCCGCCGACCAACTTTGTGGGGTATTTCAGACGTCGTTCACCATGACCATGCTCTCGTACAGAAGCACCTTTTGCGCAATGAGCACCAAGGTTGAATGGGTGATCAAATGCCGGCTCCTGACCGGTCCAGACACCATTCTCTACCTCAGCAACAATACCGCAGCCAACCGAGCAGTGAGTACAAATGGTTTTCTTCAACTCAACCTGACCTTTCTGCGCTGTCGCTGCCTCGGCTTTTCGCATCATGCCAGGGGTAAAGCCGGTCGCCAGTGCGGCCCCACCGGCCATCAGGCTGGAGTTACGCAAAAAGTCCCGGCGGGTCATAGCTTGGCCGCTGGAAGACTTTTTGGAAATGGGTGACACAGCGTTCTCAACGCTCATCAGGTCGGAGGTTTTTTGCAGTTTCATTCAGGTATCCTCAATGACTCAGCTGACTGTTGTCTTGTAATAAGCAGCGATATGCGGGGTCAGTCGATAACCCTTCTGAGGCTCTGAGTCATCACTGGATGTCGCTTCAGTCGAAGCTGCCGCCAGTCCTGGCAAGCTAACCGCGACAGCCGCACCAGCGCCTGCACCGGCCGTACTGCGCAGGAATGCCCTACGTTTTGGATCTGGTGACTGTTTAGGTTGTTTTTTCATGGACTCATCCTCTGTTCAATCATGTATAGCTTTTTTAGAACACGGGTTAGTCGGCATCACCCTGTAATGAAATACGACTCAAAGAGAACATCGCAATGCGCATAGGCAGATACGCTGTTCGTCTCTCAATGGACGATGTCGACTAAACACTGCCCTGTGTAAAATTTCGATGGCTACACCGACATACTCAGATAACGTTTTTCCATCGCCACGAAGGCTGTACCAAAACGACCCACTGCACGATAGAAAACAGCCGATTTCGCCTCACTCAAATCAGTAAAGAAACGCTCCAGCCAGCCTGCCAGATGGGCTTCGAAAAAATGTGACTGTTGTTGGAAACTGGTCCCGTCATTGATCAGCATGGCCATCACCTCACACAGTGCAGCAACATGATCTTCCGGTTCAGTTACCCCTTCCTGACGCTGGAATCCCAACTCGGCGAGATCGTCTCGCAGACGACCCAGGGGCTTCTCCATCAGAAACCCTGTGAGGTACCAGGAGCCATAGGGGACCAGTTCACCACGACCCATGCCGATAAAAAGGTCGTGAAATTCGCTGTTAACCGCTTCTGGACGAGAGTCCGATGCAGAGAGGCCCAACATTGACATCGCCAATGCCAACTCATCCCTGGAAGGTTCAATGCCAGCGAATCCGGCCACCTGATCGAGCATCGGCTGATCAGGCATATGTCTCAATAGTTGTGCCAGTAAGCCATAAGCGCCTATGCGGTAGTGCTGTTCTTCATCCAGGCAGACTTCCTGGGAAATGAGATCCCCTGTCTCTGGCAATTGGGTGCCTGTAGTGGGGTCGTCAGTTTGGACCGCATGGCTCAGATCAGTCATCACACTCTCCTCGGGGTAATACAGGTGCAAGCAATGGACCAGACTGGCTGGTAAAGAAATGACAAAAAGTGCAGAAATTGGCTAAAGGGTCTCCAACCCCATCTACACCTTTTTAAAACCGCATAAACCTGGCGAATGCTGCCACCCAGGGCATTCAGTAATTGACTGGATTTCATCCTTTGGTACGTAAACGTGCAGCCTGCACCACTGCTTCGGTTTGCGTTGAATTGCTGTAAGTTGTTGTTTCCAGGTTGGCACTGAACAGGATTCACTTACTGGCGAATCTGCCCGTCCAGGTCACCACCGATGGCCTCTGGATCCTGCACAATATCCACAACCCGGCAACTATCACAAAGGGTCAGACGCTTCAGTGCACGCTCACTCTGGAACATATAGTGTCCCTTGAGTTTATTGCGCATTTTGTCGATCACTGAATGGGTGGCAAACGGCTTACCGCAGGCTGTACAGAAGAATGGCTGTTCTTCATGCAAAGTACGCGTTTGATGACGATCATCACTGTCGAATAACAGCCTCGGTGTAATCCAAATCGCATCCTCAGGACAGGTTCTGGTACAGATGCCGCATTGCAGACAATTGGCCTCAATGAAGCGCAGCTGTGGGATACCATCGCTACCATTCAGCAGCGCCTTGCCAGGACAGGCACCGACGCAAGAGAGACACAGTGTACAAGCCTTCGCCTCGACGTAGACGGTACCGAATGGGGCTCCCGTGGTTAGGGTTGCCATAGGTTTGGGACGTTGAGCCTGAGCATACAAATGATCAATAGCGAGGTAGACCGTTTGTCGTTTGCCGCCGATACCGGAAAAACCCGCAGGTTCTATCTCCGGCATGACTGACTGCACTTCCTCAAACAATTCCTCATGATCAGTCAGCCTGATCGCACCTTCGGGATAACCTAACGCAGAGACTATCTCACACCCTGTCAGTAACTGCTCCTGCATAGCAATAGCCACTGTTTCCGGCATGGCACCACCATCCACCAGGCCTATCTGTCGAGCACCATAGGCAAGGGCAGCCATCCAAACATCCAGGCCGACACTGGCCAGCTCTTCAACCATCACTGGCAGGTAATTTGTCTGAATAGTATCCGGAAGAGAGCCGTCAGAGGCGGCATAAAACAGCACAACCGGATCGCTGCCTCCCTCTTCCCGGTAGACGGTCAGCAGCTTGCGCAGGCGCTCCAGGGTATCTTTAGCGGCAGGATAAACATATCGAATCGCGCCACTGGGACAAACAGTTGCACAAGCACCGCCTCCTTGACAGAGATAATTATTCACTTCAACGGTCTCGGCCAAACCTTGAATCGCATCAGCGGGACAGGCGTCGATACAGCGGTTACAAGCGGTTTTCCCTGATCTGCCGTGGGCGCAGATCTCAGGGTCATAGTCGAAATACCGGGGCTTCTCGAAATTACCGGTCATCTGAGCAACTTCTTCGATTACAGGTAACAGGGCATCCTCCTCACCGGTTGAATGGTAGTAACCGGGGGGGTTCATACCTTTATGTATCAATGGCTGCGGGGTAAGGTCTAGAATCAGGTCCACGGCAACACTTTCTGCGTTGGATCTTCCCTGCTCACCCAGTTGAATCCTGAAGGCACCCAGGTAACCTTCGATATGGACCGAGCGTCCACCCACAGGTATGACCGGAGCACCGGGCTCTTCCGCCCCCTCGGTCAGGAGGACGATTGGGTTCAGCTTCTCATTCAGCCTTGGAGCTATCTCATGAGCCCGTTGGTCACCAATCACTGCTATCCTGCCACGGGATTGATAGTTAACCAGACTGGTCGGTTCAATCCTGACCCGCTCCATCGCCGCCAGCGCTTGTTCCCGGGCCCGACGGTTGGTCTCAATCTTTTCAGTCATGACTTAACCTCATTGGGATGTCCGGTCTCCCCATCATTCAGCTCATCTGTCTCGGGTTGCACCCTGTTGTCTGCCAACTGTATGTCATGGATTTGATCTGACTCGGTGTCTGCAGGTTGAGGATTGGCGGCTTCATCCTCACCCTCTCGCCGTTTACGGGCCTCTTGCTCGATACGGTGTCTCAGATCAGCTGTCATCACCTCTCCCAGCTTTTCAAAGCTGGTGAAGTCTTCTGCATAGTCATCCAATCCGTCACAAACATTAAAGGCGGCGCTGTGAAAGAGTTTTTGCAATGCCAGCTGACGCAGCTGTTCTGACACCTTGGGGGAAAGAAAACCGCTGTAGTCCGATCCCTCACCCAGGCTCTCAAGCGGCGGCATATCTGCATCAGTCAGGTGTGGCTTTTCAGTAGGCTCCGCCAGCTCCTCAACCGGCAGACGCGAGGCCTGTTTCCGCTCAGACCAGCGATGGTAGAAGGTGGCTTGATTTGGTAGCTGCTGATTAGATGGATCATCAGATTTCATGATCACCCCGTGCTGCTGTCGATTTCCAGTCGGCACGTCTACGCTTGGTGCGCTTTTGCGGGACGTAGTGGGCTAAAATGAAGGTCTCGGTCCAACGGTAGAGTTCAGCGGGGACCGGCACGGCGTAGACGGTCTCATCACCTTCGAGATAAGCGTGAGCCTCATCAAAACTGAGACTGATAAGAAAGGGTTCAGGCCTGCCTTGGTCATCCTGATTTGCCACGACATAACAGCGTGGTTGTGACGACACCAGATTGTAGTAGTAGCTTTCACACTCATCCACATGTAACCGCAGGGTGAAGCCGGGATAGAGATAGCGGTAAACAGTTCCCTCCTGATGGATCAGTTGCACCTCCTGGTTGATGCGCCGACTGACATCGGTCGAAGCCAATATACCTACTGCTTCCCAGTAGTCATCCAACCAGGTCGAATCACTGGGGGATTTTTGCATGATCACGGAAACACTGAATGTGCTCGGGTTTTCAGCTTCAAGCTCACTGATTGTTGTCGCCGCCATAATTTACGCCCCGATCTGATATCCAATACCTCTATCGCAAGTTGCATACCAACCGGCAAAAGTGGCAGGAAAATCGCAAAAGAGTCGCTACGGGAAAATAATCTGGAAAAGGGAGTCAGGGTAAAACAGGGCAAAATGTCCCGCCCACTATGCCAAAAGTGGGACATTTCGTACCACTTAGTCTGCCGCCACCGGAGTTATGGGGTGAGAATAGTGACACAATCCTGTTCAGGTGGGATTGGTGGGGCATGGCCCCACTCTACCCAATGGCTCAGGGTGGGGTTCTGCCCCACTATTAAAGACGAGGGATGTCGATGAATAGCCATGATGAGGTAAATTCGCTTAATTACCAGGTTAATTAGGTATGGTAATTGCAGATTGTTCCAAAGATCCCCTTGGAGTCAATAACTGTGAAAGCAGAGACCCGCGAGCAACAGACTCAATCGAGCCTGGTAGACCGATTTAACCGCCGCATCGACTACCTCCGCATCTCCGTCACCGATCGTTGTGATCTGCGCTGTGTCTACTGTATGTCCGAAGATATGCAGTTTGTACCCCGTTCACAGTTATTGACATTGGAAGAGCTCTATCGAGTGGGTAAAGCCTTTGTTGACATGGGGGTAAACAAAATCCGCATCACTGGCGGTGAGCCATTGACAAGGCGTGGCATCATGCAGCTTTTTCAGTCCCTCGGTACCCTGGATGGCCTACAGGATCTGACATTGACGACCAATGGCACCCTGCTGAAACAACATGCGCGAGCACTCAAGGCTGCAGGCGTCACCCGCATCAATATCAGCCTCGACACCCTACGCGCAGAGCGTTTTCACAGTATTACCCGGATCGGTGACATTTGCCGTACCCTGGCCGGCATCGATGCCGCCCTTGATGCGGGCTTTCAGCGAGTCAAGATCAATTCAGTGATTCTGAAAAACCGAAATCATGATGAAATACCTGACCTGGTCGCCTTTGCTGAACATCGCGGTATGGACATCAGCTTCATTGAGGAGATGCCACTCGGAGAGATCGGTGATCATAACCGCGCCGAACTCTTCTACTCCAGCGACCAGGTTCTTCAAGATCTGCAACGCCACTATGACCTGATACCCACTACCGAAACGAGTGGTGGTCCAGCGCGCTACCACCGTATCAATGGCAGCGATACCCGGGTCGGTTTTATCTCACCCCATAGCCACAACTTCTGCGAGCAGTGCAATCGGGTGCGTCTAACCGCTGAGGGCAGGTTGCTGCTGTGTCTCGGTCAAGAACACTCAAAAGATCTACGTCGGGTGGTACGCGCCAACCCACTGAACGAGGAACCCCTACGAAAAGCTATCATCGATGCCATGCAGATCAAACCCAAGGGGCATGACTTCGATATCACTGCTCAGCCTGTGTTGTTTCGTCATATGAATGTCACCGGTGGATAAAAGAGACACCATGGATATGCTTCGTAAGCCACACCAACCACAGCTTACCGATGCTGGACTGAATGCAGCAGAGGCCGCATCGGCAGTTGATGAATTTGGTGAAATACGTGCAGGACATATTGCTGCTGAGCGTGCGCTTACCCTCTATCTCGACAAACGCGAGATAGTGACTTTGATGACACTTGGCACTCGTCCGGAGATGCTGGTGCTGGGTTGGTTACGCAACCAACGACTGCTACATAGCATTGATCAGATTAAAGCGGTCCAGGTCGATTGGGAGACAGCGTCCGTTGCCATCACCACCTATCATGGCGTAGAGGATTTGGATGGAAAGATGACGCGAAAAACCGTCACTACCGGCTGTGGTCAAGGGACTGTTTTTGGTGATTTGATGGATGATCTTGAAAAGATCAGTCTGCCCCGTGGCATGATGCGGCAATCCGAGATATACGATCTGTTGAAAACACTCAATGAGCACAACCAAGTCTATCAACAGGCAGGTGCAGTACATGGCTGCGCCCTATGTCAGGATGGGGAAATTCAACTGTTCATTGAGGATGTGGGACGACACAACGCAGTCGATGCCATAGCCGGACACATGTGGCTGCAGGGTACCGCTGGCAACGACAAGCTTTTCTACACCACTGGCAGACTCACTTCCGAGATGGTGATCAAAGTAGCACAGATGGGCATACCTATCCTCCTTTCGCGCTCGGGTGCCACACAGATGGGACTGGATTTAGCCAGACAGGTCGGGGTTACCCTGATTGCCCGCGCTAAAGGTAAACACTTCCTGGTTTACAACGGTGCGGAGAATATCACCTTCGATGCCATACCCGACGGTCGTTTGAAAAGTGTAAGGGAAGGGAGAGTCGAACATGCGAAAATTCGATAAAGGAGGAGACGTATGGTAGCGGTGATGTCACAGGAGCAACATGTGTTCATGAACGTCAAGCAGGTAGCGGAGTATCTTCACCTGAATGAGAAGAAGATCTATTCGCTGGTCAGCGAAGAGCGTATCCCTGCAACCAAGATCACCGGTAAGTGGCTGTTCCCAAGAGAGTTGGTCGATCGCTGGATGCTCGACTCCGCACATGGTGGCCTGATGACTAATCGGCTGGTGATTGCCGGCAGCGATGATCCTCTGCTCTATCGATTGATTATGACCTTTGCCCAGGAGACAGGCTCTCACGCTTTAATCAATTACTCCCCAACCGGTACCCGGCTTGGACTGGAGCTGTTGCAGGCCAATCGGATCGATGCCTGTGGCATCCATTGGGGACCGAATCAGGAAAGCCATATGCGTCACCCTGCGCTGCTACGCCAGTATCCTCAATACCGGCAGTGGGTGCTGATACGCCTGTTTCGACGAGAACAGGGATTAATGGTCAGCCGGCAAATCGAACAGCAACAGCTTGAACCTGAGCAACTCTTCGAACACCCCTACCGCTGGGCCATGCGACAGAGTGGTGCTGGCGCACAACGTTTTTTACTCGAAGTGCTGAGCCGCTATGAAACCAGTGAAGAACGTCTGAACAGTGTCAGCACAGCCTTGTCTGAGCGAGAAGCCGCTGCCTGTATCGCCATGAACCAGGCTGATGTAGCACCAGGTGCACGGGCTGCTGCCAATGAGTACGGTCTGGCCTTCATTCCATTCGGTTGGGAGTCTTTCGATCTGACGTTACCGCGCAGTATCTGGTTTCGCCGGCTGTTCCAGGACCTTATTACCAGACTGCGCTCTTCAGATTGCAAAACCATGGCAGATAAACTGACTGGCTATGACTTGCGGGAAGCTGGAGAACTGATCTGGGGAGATGAGTGATAAACGGCCATTCACCTATAACCGAATCCATAGGTTCATGTAAGATTAACCCGGTACCTAAATAGGCCCAGTTCAGGGCTTCAGGAATACCCTTTATCAAGACACGGCTCTCAGCCGATTAGATGCCCTGGCAAGATCCACAACATTGAGCAAGGGCATTCTTGAAGCCCCTAACATACTTAAATTTTCAAGACAGACCCTAAGGTACCGGGTTAATATTAAAGACCTATGAAGACAGGTTATCTCACACTCGAAACACACCCTGAACATCAGGGCCTGGTCCGGGTTCTGATTAAGGATGAACTACCCAGTACACAAGCGGCCAGTCCCGGCTCGGCAGTTCGCTACATTGTGCGATTCAACGATATCGAAGCGGGTCAAATGCATCTCCACAACGTATTGCACAACGCCCTTATCGATCTAGACAATCATATCTATCGCGCCGATCTAAAGCAGATGATTGCAGCAGTTGAGGCTGATGATCTAAGCCATAAACGGGTCTGGATTGACCCATCACTCAGTGACAGAGAGAAGGAAGCCATCGACGCTCAGACAGCAAAACTAAAATTGCGTCATAAAAGACGGAACACCATCTGGCTATTGGTCGGCGGCTTTTTTATTGTGTTGTTTTTTTTCATGAGTACGATTGGACAGATTTAATTATCACCTTATTCCCAAGCAAAAACTCGCACCTCTTGCTCCCATTATGCAGGGTGTGTGACCTGCTGCACCGAATCCATTGCTTACAGCATCGTTCCCATCGAGATACCCATATGGAAATCGACTCCTCCAGCGTTTGATCAATCTCGAATTTGGTGCGGCAGGGTCCCTGCCCTACTATTTTATTTTTCCAGTAATCTTGGCATCAACTCCACTAAATTACAGGGGCGGGTTCTGTAATCAAGTTGTGCTGCAATCAGCTTGCTCCAACCATCCATGCAGGCGCCAGTCGACCCTGGCAGACAGAAGATAAAGGTGCCATTGGCAACACCGGCCAATGCCCTTGACTGCAAGGTTGATGTACCAATGGTTTCATAAGAGAGTACCCGGAACATCTCGCCAAACCCATCGATCACTTTATCCAGCAGTGGATGTACAGCTTCCGGTGTTCCATCTCTCCCTGTCAGACCAGTACCTCCGGTCGTGATCACAACCTGTACATTGGAATCAGCAATCCACTTCGAGACATCCGCTCGTATCTGGTAACAATCATCCGGGACAATCACCTTTTCCGCCATTTTGTGGCCTGCTTCCTCAAGCAGGGCTCTTAGCTTGAGGCCTGATTTATCATTATCTTCTGTTCTTGTATCTGAGACGGTCATTACGCTGATATTCAAGGGTACAAATTGTCGCTCTTCACTCATTTTTTCTACTCCTCAGGATTTATTGGTGGGCGGAATAAAAGATAGCTGCAATTTCAACAATGGAATTCCACAACCAAGTAGGGTGTCATATCTCCACACCGAAGCTTTTGGCAACAGGCCTACATCTGAATAGGGTGCCAGACAGGGATTACGACTGTCTCTTCCATTCAGCCAGATGCATTTAAGTGCAGCAGAACGATACCCTACAATCAGATAATCTCAGATATCGGTGTTAGTATTCGGACATTTCGCTCTGACCCGCAGCGATCAGCTGTTGGGTCTATTTTTATAGGCGGCATCGAAGATGGCTTCCAGGTCATCGTGGGTACCTCTTAACCCATCGATCACCGCTTTAGCCCAATCAAAATAGGCCTGCTTTCTCTGCAGTGACCAATCTGTTGGCGGACTCTGATAGACATCACGCAGATTGGCGATCTTGTCGGCCAGTTTGACCAATCGTGCTTTTTGGGAAAGATAAGGAGCGTGCTGAATCTGCAGCTCCTTTCGTTCCAGCTTCGATAAAGAGTCATCGTCAGTCACTTCCATAACCAAGCTTGCTATGACAAGACCAAATTCAGATTCAATCTCTTCCACAGTCGTATCCGTATCTTCGATTGTGTCATGAAGCAGTGCCGTTATCAGGGTTTCCATATCTGTCACACCACCCTCATTGACCAGAATATCAGCCAGGGTAATTGGATGATTGATATATGGAGACGCTTCTATATCCTTACGTCGTTGATCACGATGCTTTCGCGCAGCAAAAGCAAGGGTTCTTATGAGTTGTTTCAGTGCTGGTTTTTCCATTCTAATGTTTTTGTAAAGAAATGATGAGTAATAAGGATCGATGTTAACTGTTTGCACTATGTATTCATTACGATTCTCTTCATACTTTGAGTTATTTTAAGAATCAAGCACTCTTCATTTTCCGGGCTGTGTTTACATCATCCTCCTCCACCTCTTGTTCAGCAGAGTAAAACTGTTCTATCAAGGCGGTCTCTTCTTCAATAATGTCCGGTTCCTCCAATAACCAGACAGAAAACAGTGATCCCTTACCCCACTCTGAACTGACAGTGATATCGCCTCCATATTTTTTAATCAGACCGTAACTGACAGACAAGCCTAACCCGGTACCCTCTCCTACACGTTTATGGGTGTGAAAAGGATTGAATATCAACTCTATCTGATCCTCTTCTATACCCAAGCCATTATCTTCCACACCTATCACTACACCCTTCTTATCCCAGTCACGAGTCGTCAGATAGACCTTCCCTTCACCATTGCGCAAGGCATGTACTGCATTGACGACCAGGTTGACCAGTACCTGTTGCAGCTCATGGGGATTGATTTGAATAGGTCGTGTTGCATTCAGATCCAACAGAATCTCAAACTGGCTCTCTTTTCGAAGATAGCGCACCAATGCCAAAGTGTGTTGCGCAACTTCGTTGACATCGATCAGAGTGGGTATCTCCGTTATTTGATCAGGCCTGGCATATTGCAATAGGTTGTTAATAATATCTTTAATGCGGAAGATCTGTTCGATGATCAGATCAATCTCATCTTTCACAGGAGCGGCATCCTCACCCAACTCCTCTACCAACAGATCGAGATTGCCCAACATAACGGCTGCCGGATTATTGATTTCATGGGCGACACCGGCAGTCAATTCACCCAATGCAGCAAGTTTTTCTGCGGTAATCAACTGAGCACGAGTTTCACGCAGTATCTGTATGGTGGTAAGCAACTTCTCATTTTTGTATTTCAGCTCTGCTGTTCGCTCATCGACCTTCTCTTCCAGCTGACCGGCCCACTGTTGTACCTGGAGATTCCTTTCTTGCAGCAGATCCAACAGTAGATCAAACTCATTTGCCAGTACGCCAATCTCATCCATGGAGGCGATTTTTCCGATACGCTTGGTATAACCTTCACGCGTCGCACGCACAACGGCCATCATCATCTCAAGTGGCTTAAAAATCGACTTCGCACCCTTCACAGACAGCAGAGAGGAAAAAAACATCAATGCGATAAATAACAGGATTAAAACGCCAAATGCCTGCCACAAGGCATTCCGGGATGGTGACTCCAGAAAACCTGCATACAGCATACCGACACGATCGCCATTGACATCGATAATCGGCTGATAGGCTGAAATGTACCAATCGTTTACTACAAAGGCGCGATCAATCCACTTCTCACCAAGATCCAATACCTTTGTTCGCACCTCATTGGAGACGCGAGTGCCCAAAGCCCTCTGATGAGGTGTCCGCGGTACATTCGTGGTAATCCTGACATCATTAATAAATACCGTGACGGTACCGATGCTCCCCTTTGGCAGACTACCCGGTCCGTACACCAGATCGCGGATCGCATCGACAAACTGAAAATTGCCATTCAGCAGCACCCCGCCATCCAGTACGGCAATCACCTGCCCTCGGGAGTTTTTCACCGGATAGAGGGCACGGATCATCATGCCGCGCTCCTCCACCTCCTGTCTGGTCGGTCTGGCTCGGGGCGTATCCAACAAGGGAAGCGCCACTTGCATGGCCAGTCCCGGTGATTGCTCATCCAGATCATCTGCAGAAAATATCTCTATCTCAACCCGGGGAAAGCCCTGAAGTGCAGCCAGCAATGAGGGTGATGGATGGCCGCGTTTATCCGGCTCATCATAGGACTGAAACAGATGCCTCCCGTCTATTCCAAGCAGATGAAGATAGCTGAATCCGGCTGATTGTCTCAGCTCCGCCAGCTGCTCACTGATAATCCGACCGCTCTTGGATTCGAGCGCAGTGTAGAAAGTATGCGATTCTGCCAGCCGTCCGAGGGTATTCAGATAATCTTCCTGGATGCGATGAAAATTATCTTCTGCAACTGAGAGATCGGTATTGACCTTGATAAAGAGTTGATCATAACTGAATTGCGATCCCCAATAGATGGCCAGACCCAGTGCAATAGGCATCATCAACAGAATGGGAAACAGGACTAAAGCCAATAACTTGTAACGCAAGCTACTGCGAATCGCCTGTACTACCCTGAACAGTGGATTCAATGTATTAATTTCAACCGAGCCCCCAAGCCTGTGTTTTACGCTCCAGTGTCTTGCGGGATATGCCGAGCGCCCGGGCAGCAGCCGATTTGTTTCCCCCTTCCAGATCCAGGACCTTGAGTATATGCTGCTTCTCAACCGCCTCCAGCAACAGGGATTTTGTGGGATCAAATTGTACCGATTGTCTACTGATAGCTTCTGATCCGGTCAGGCAAAGACTCGGGGACTTGTTCAGTAACAGACAGCGCTCAATGACATTTTTCAGCTCCCGCACATTGCCGGGCCAGTCATATTCCAGCAGTCTGGCCAATTCACCCTCACCCAGCTGCAGCGATTCTATTCCCAACTCTGCGGATAGCGTATCGATGAAATGTTTGGCTAGCAGCGGGATATCCTCATGACGTTCCCGTAGTGCAGGCATGCGTAACGATAGGACGTTCAACCGATAGTAGAGATCCTCACGGAAATCCCCATTCCGCACCTCTTGTGCAAGATCACGATTACTGGCTGCTATGATGCGGACATCGATGGGTACCTCACGGTTCGATCCGACAGGACGAATGGTACGCTCCTCCAGGGCCCGCAGAAGATGTGCCTGCATACTGAGTGGCATCTCACCGATTTCATCAAGAAACAGGGTGCCACTGCTTGCGTAAGTAAACAGTCCATCCCGTGAAAGGTGGGCACCGGTGAAAGCACCTTTGACATGGCCAAACAGTTCACTTTCGAGCAGTTCCGCACTCATGGCACCGCAATTAACAGGTACAAAGCTGCCTGAGCGCCCACTCATTTCGTGGATCGCTCGGGCCGCCAGTTCCTTACCCGTACCGGACTCCCCTTCAATGAGGACTGTAGAAGGCATTGGAGCAACCCGTTTGATGACATCGCACAAGGTACGCATCTGCTGGCAATTCCCCACCATGCCGGCACTGTCATAGATTTGCTCGACCTGTCGACGTAACACGAAATTTTCCCGCTGCATCTTCTGCCGCTCGAGGTAACGCTCTACTGCAGTAATCATCTGCTCCATCCGGAAAGGCTTCATGATGAAGTCCTCAGCTCCTGCTCGTAGTGCTGCAATCGCTGTCTCCAAATCAGCATGGGCAGTCATGAAGATGACGCCGGTGGTACCTCCTTGCTCACGCAAATCTCTTACCCACTCGACCCCTCCGGTTTGTCCGGGAAGACGGATGTCTGTGATAATCAGGTCAAAGTGGCAGTGCAGTCTCAGTTCTTCGGCAGTCTCAACATTCTCTGCGGTCTCAACCAGCCCAAAGTACTTACGCAGACCTTTCTGCAGAAAACTGCGTATACCCGGTTCATCATCCACAATAAGGACGGATGCCATACGCACTGGCGTACCCTCCTTGCCACTTATCTGTTTGGAATCACGGCCTGTCTGTAGCGCTTCTACATTTACGTTCATGGGTTGCTGTTCCAGTCTTCATGCTGTTTTTTAAGGTACAGATTAAAAAAATGGCTTTGCCGATTAACCTGTCTCAATTGTGGGTCAAAATGACTAATTTATTACCCTTTGTTTTGCGACCATTTGTCCCACTCCTGCATATCCATGTCCCATAATCGGTACAACTTTTGGCGATCGAACGCCAAAATCATCAGTCTGTTCCAATCAACACTCACATAGTAGACAAAAGAAATCCACTTACTACTCCAATCCCTATCGGTAGCAAAATAGTTCACAATATGGCATCGCTTTTGCAGTTGATTCACAGGAAGAACAACAAATCGAGGCTTTCAACCGATGAGAAAACCGCATTATCTTCAATCTGTCCGCTTTATCGTTATTGCCTGTCTGCTTTTTTCTGGTTTAGTTAACGCTGACAATAGCAATAATCAGACCATTCGATTGGCTACAACCACAAGCACCGATAATTCGGGCCTGCTTGCCGACTTGCTACCGGCATTCACTGCATCGACAGGTTACCCTGTTCATGTTATTGCTGTCGGTACGGGTAAAGCGCTGCGTATGGGTAGAGATGGCGATGTCGATGTCGTACTGGTACACGCCCGTGCTGCTGAAGATAAATTTGTTGCTGAAGGGTATGGTGAAAAACGCTACGGGGTCATGTACAACGACTTTGTCCTGGTCGGTCCCGCTAGCGATCCCGCAGGTATTGCCGGCGCACAGGATGCTATCACCGTATTGAAAAAACTCGCTGAACATCAGGTCATCTTTGTCTCCCGTGGGGATGATTCCGGCACCCATAAAAAAGAGCTTGGACTGTGGAAAGAGGCGGGCATCAAACCCGAAGGACGCTGGTATCGAGAAGCGGGTCAAGGCATGGGTAAAGTCCTACAGATCGCCTCGGAACTGGATGCATATACCCTGACCGACAGAGGAACATGGTTGGCCTTCAAAAATAAATCGCCACTGAAAATAGGCTTCGAAGGTGATCCACTGCTTTTCAACCCTTACGGTATTATCGCCGTCAGCCCGAAACGTTATCCCGACATCAATAACCTGGGCGCAAAGGCATTGATCAAATGGATGATATCCTCTGATGGCCAGCAACGGATCGATGATTTTCGCATTGGTGACAACCAGCTCTTCACTCCGGCAGCCGACGCCGGTGCGTTTGCCGCATTCAGCACCACACCATAATGGGGATACTCGGCGACACCACCCTGGCGGCCTTAAATCTACTGTTCAGCGGCAATGCTGAACTGTGGGAGATTATCGCTATCTCGTTTCGTGTTTCTGGTGTCGCCATCCTGATCGCAACACCACCGGCACTGCTGGTGGCATTTCTTCTCACATACAAGCGCTTTCCGGGCCGCCGACTGCTGATTTCAATTAACAGTACCTTCTTATCCATACCGGCTGTCGTAATCGGTCTGACCTTTTTCATACTGCTCTCACGACAGGGGCCGCTGGGTGAATGGAGACTGCTGTTCACCCAGACAGCCATGGTATTGGGGCAGATAGCATTGGCCTTTCCCATTTTGGTGGCCATGGGTCATTCTGCATTGCAGGCAGCAGACAGGCGTGCCTGGGAAACGGCCCGTACCCTGGGTGCCAATTTGATCCGGGCCGTGTTCACTATCATGCGCGAGGCGAGATTCGGACTGATGGCTGCATTCCTGGCCGCCTTCGGCCGCATTATTGCCGAGGTCGGTGCTTCAATGATGCTCGGTGGAAACATCCTGCACTATACCCGTAACATCCCCACCGCAATCGCCCTGGAGTCGAGCAAGGGTGAATTTGCGCAGGGCATTGCCCTGGGCCTGGTTTTGTTGACGCTTGCATTCACTCTCAACGCCCTGTTGCAGCACATCCAGGGTAAGGGGCAGCCTGTCACATGAATGCCCCGCTTATCCTCACTATATCGGCTCTTAACAAGCGCTTTGGCAAAAGACAGGTGCTGCAGGAGATCGAACTTGTGCTACGCCCAGGTGAATGCAGTCTCTTAAGCGGAGGTAATGGTGCGGGCAAGACAACCCTGCTACGCATCCTCTCAGGGCTGGAAAAACCGGATAGCAGCCAAATAGATATGGGTAATGGATTCCAATCCTGGCGACGCAGCAGGGCAGATCTGCAAAAAAATGTCCTCTATCTACACCAACAACCCTATATGTTTGATGGATCGGTAAGATACAACCTGGGCTACGCACTACCGAGTGGACTACCTAAACAACTGCGTAACAACATGATCGACGCAGCCATCGACTGGGCCGAACTCAACCGCTTGCATGACACACCGGCGAAGTCACTCTCGGGGGGAGAACGACAACGTGTCTCACTGGCACGTGCCTGGTTGAGAAACCCACACATCCTGTTACTGGATGAACCGACAGCCAACCTGGACCAGGAGGCGCGACGGCGTACGCTGGATCTACTAAGATCATTTAAGAAGGAAGGCATATCGCTGCTTCTGGCCAGTCACGATCCGATTCATTTCTCCTCCCTGATTGATCGTCACCTCCATCTCTACGACAGTCATCTGGTGAAAATAGAGGATCAGAAACTGATGCAAATTCCGCAGTTACAGTCCCACGTCAGTCTTAGGAGTACTGCATGATCACTCACCCCGGTATAACCGCTGTGATTCTCGCTGGAGGACGGGGCAGTCGCATGGGCGGAGAAGACAAGGGGTTGATTGAATTGAATGGCAAGCCACTGATTGCCCATATTATTGCTGCCATCGAGCCTCAGGTAGCCCAAATTCTGATCAATGCCAATCGTAATAGGGAACGATATCAACAGCTCGGTTATCCGGTCATTGCCGACTCACTGGCGGACTATCAGGGCCCATTGGCCGGTTTTCTTACCGCCATGCAAACACTCTCAACCACCGACATGATTACCCTCCCCTGTGATGGACCGTTGCTACCGGAGGATCTGGTGGAACGCCTGGTCAGGGCACGCGACAATGAGGCTGCGGATATCGCAGTGGCCCACGATGGTGTGCGCATTCAGCCGGTCTACGCTCTGATCCCCAAACATCTGAGCGCCAGCCTTCAGCGTTACCTGGATGATGGCGATAGAAAGATCGATCTCTGGTATAAAAAACACCGGGTTGCCTATGCCGATTTCTCAGATCTCCCTCGTACCTTTGTCAATATCAACACACCGAAGGAGAGGGACAACCTACGAGAAGGAATGAACGCTCTATGATCGACTATCCCATTCCCCTGCTAGGATTCAGCGCCTTCAGTGGTACGGGTAAAACAACCCTGCTGACCCAGTTATTACCGATCCTGAAAGAGCAGGGTTTACGAATCGCTGTGGTAAAACATGCGCATCACCTGTTCGAAATCGACCACCCAAAAAAAGATAGCTACGAATTACGCAAAGCGGGTGCCACGCAGATGCTGGTCTCATCCCGGGGACGCATGGCGCTGATCTCCGAATCAGACACCAACCGACCGGAACCCGGT
The DNA here is from genome assembly GCA_025656675.1 of Candidatus Thiodiazotropha sp. (ex Codakia rugifera). Lineage (GTDB taxonomy): Bacteria > Pseudomonadota > Gammaproteobacteria > Chromatiales > Chromatiaceae > Thiodiazotropha. The sequence goes on along the minus strand of JAHXHN010000002.1, from coordinate 830,044 downwards.
CTGGCATCCATGCTTGGTTATCTCGATCCCAACAGTTTGGACCTGGTGCTGGTTGAAGGATTCAAGCTTGAGTCAATCCATAAAATCGAACTGCATAGACCCAGTATGGGTAAACCACTATTGTGTCATACTGATCCCAACATCGTTGCTGTAGCCACGGATAAACCAGTGAACGATGTTCCGGAACACCTGCCGATATTGAATCTCAATAATCCCCAGGAGATCGCCGGTTTCATACGTCAATACATGCAACAAATCGGAGAGAGCGGATTCCATGACCAGCCAAGCCATAGACTCCAGCGTCAGTTGTGCTGACCCAGAGGCCTCGACAACCCTCACCGTTACCACCGCCAGGGAAGCTATCCTGGCACAAATCAACCCAATTCTGACTACACAACGCCTGGCCCTGCGTAACGCCTTGGGCTGTGTATTGGCAGAGGAGATTGTCTCACCGGTCGATGTACCTGGTCATACCAATTCAGCGATGGATGGTTATGCCATTGCAGGCAGTGGCCTACCCGAGCAGGAGTTCCGGGACTTTACCCTGATTGGTACAGCGGCGGCAGGCACACCATTCAACAAAAGCTGCCAAGCTGGCGAGTGCGTCCGTATCATGACCGGCGCACCCATGCCAACCGGTACCGATACTGTTGTTATGCAGGAACAGAGTAGTCTCATCAATGACCATCAGGTACGTATCGGAAAAGGACATCGACCGGGACAGAATGTCCGCCACGCGGGTGAAGACATTGCACAGGATAGCGTGGTGCTGAATCCTGGAAAACGAATCACACCTGCGGACCTTGGTGTCATGGCCTCTCTCGGCTTCGGTGAAGTCAGTGTCAGAAGACGTCCACGTGTTGCCTTCTTCTCCACGGGCGACGAATTACGTTCTATTGGTGAGACCCTGGGTCCAGGGGAAGTCTTCGACAGTAACCGCTACTCGCTTTACGGCATGCTAAAAAGAGCGGAAGTGGAGTTGCTCGATATGGGGGTTGTGAAAGATGACCCTGAGGCCTTGAAGGAAGCCTTTCTCTGTGCTGACGAGGCAGCAGATATGGTGGTCACATCCGGTGGTGTATCAGTCGGTGAAGCCGACTACACCAAAAGCATACTCCAGCAGTTGGGGGATATGCATTTCTGGAAGATTGCTATGAAACCGGGAAGGCCCCTCACCTTCGGCCGTCTTGAAAACAGCCTCTTCTTCGGTCTGCCAGGCAACCCCGTTGCGGTAATGGTCACCTTCTACCAGTTTGTATTGCCGGCACTTCACTACCTCACAAGTGGGACACCTTATCGTCCCTTCACCCTGCCAGCAGTGAGTGGCGGTGATATTCACAAGCGGCCAGGTAGATTCGAATTCATTCGGGGAGTCCTGACTACTCAAGAGGATGGCGCACTCACTGTCGACACGATTGGCAAGCAAGGGTCCGGTATTTTGACATCCATGAGCCGGGGTAACTGTTTTATCCTGTTACCCGAAACCTGTGATGGAATCGCTGCTGGAGAAACCGTGACTGTCCAGCCATTCAGCACCTTGGTGTGACGCTTTATCTTTGGGTAACAACTGGATCCAGCGTCCTTCAACAGCTGGATGTTCTCAGGGCTCTGTCCCTGATTTGACCCCCCAGATCCTCGTCGACATAGATTCACCTATATTCCAAGCCAAACGGGTCTCTTTCAGATCACGGCCAATACGCTATAAACCCAGCAAGCAATTGGCAGCCATAATTTTAGGTGCAGAGTCAGCAATGCACCCTTTATCATAAATCAGTCTTGATTTTCACATAAATGACAGCTATTTTAGTTTTTATGTATAGCGTTTTCACTTTAAAGTGAAGGTGAAGCCATGAAAGTCAGCAAGAAAGAGAAGACCAAAACCCGCAAACGGATTCTTGAGGCTGCTTCTGATGTCATTATTGAAAAGGGATTCAAATCGGCCTCGATGCGTGAAATCGCCCGACGTGCCGAAGTGGGTGACGCCACGATCTACAACTACTTTTCCACCAAGGAGCAGCTTCTCTATGGTTACTGCGAAGAGAAACAGGATGCAGTGGCGGATACACTGAAAAAAATCAAGAACTTTCATGAATACAGCCTGCGTGAACAACTACAACAGCTGATTGAGACGGAATTGGCATTGTGGCTGCCGGATCGGGAGTTTCTGGCCGAGGTTTTTGAACTGACCTTCTACTCTCCTGTTACCAGTGCTTTGAACCTGGCTGGAACACGCAAGCGATTCACCCGCATGGTTGAAGATATGATAGATGCTGCCATCGAGGCGGAAGAGATCCCCGATCAACCCTATCGTGAGCTGCTGCCCCCCCTTTATTGGGACTATTTTACCGGTATTCTGGGTTACTGGTTGAAAGATGATTCAGAAGATTATGACAACACCAGTCAACTGGTCGATCGTAGTGTGGAGATCATCGCCATGGTTTTACACACCGCTATGATTGGCAAGGCGTTGGATCTGTTCTCATTTATGTTCCGCAGCCAGGTCAGCCGTCATCTGAAGGAGTTGGGTGAGTACACAGCACCCTGGCAAAAAGCCAAACGGCGATTCATGGAAGATTACGATGAGTAAACCCGTTCCGACCAGTAAACTGGCACGCTCAGGTATTGCCGGCACTGCTTTTCTAAAAGCTGGCAGTAAACATCTTAGTCATGCTGCAAAGCGTCCGTTCCTGTCCGAATCTGCATGTAGATCGAGCCGTCAAAAGCGTGATGACGAGACAGCACAACTCCTGTTTAAGACCTTTTCACAGCTACGGGGAACAGCACTAAAGATCGCCCAAATGTTAAGCATGGAGAGCAATCTCCTTCCTGAGTGGTTACGCAATGAGCTGTCAAAATCCTACCACCAGGTCCCCCCTTTAGGACGACCGCTGATACGAAAACTGATTGAACTGGAGTTTGGCAAACCACCAGAGAAACTATTTCCTCATTTCGAATCCAATGCATTTGCAGCTGCAAGCCTGGGCCAAGTCCATTCAGCGAGCAAGGCAAGCGGTGAAGTCTTAGCGGTAAAGCTTCAGTACCCAGGTATTGCCATAACGATCGATAACGACCTGCAACTGGTTCGATCAATAGTAAAGCGTACTCGGCATGCAAAACTGTTGTTATCTTCTCTTGATGAAATAGCACTGCGCTTACATGAAGAGGTCGACTATCAACATGAAGCAGATAACACTGAATGGTTTCAGCAGCATCTAAAGCTGCATAATATCACTATCCCGACTATTCACCGGGATCTTTCGACAAAGCGTGTGTTGACAACCACACGCCTACCAGGACTGCACCTGGAACAGTGGCTGCGACAAGGCCCCTCTCAGAAAGAGCGAAATCACTTCGGTCAACTGCTATACGATCTATTCGTTAACTCATTCTATGGACTGCAGGCCCTGCATGCCGATCCCAATCCAGGTAATTATCTGTTCAACAAAAACGGCAGACTTGGCGTAGTGGACTTTGGGTGTGTCCGCTACTATTCAACGGAGTTTGTAACGCTCATTCCTAAACTATTACATGCCTATAGCAGCAAGGATGCACAGGCGGTCATCACAACCTACCAAAAACTTGGCATGGTCACAGATATGTCAGAGTCTGAGTTACAGTCATTCTATGAAAAAACCTTGCAGCCGTTTGGTGACTGGTTAACCAAACCTTTCAAGGCCGGATCATTTGATTTCTCCAGTCGAAGTGCTTCATACACTGAGGAGGGATGGGCGTCATTCAAACAACTCGCCAATATCAAAAAGATCAATGACCTTGCCAATGAATTCATCTACTTCGACCGTACCTTCTTCGGCATGTACCAGATCTTTGAACGGATGGGTGCAACCGTCAATATGGAACACCCATGGCTGGCGTAAACAAACCCCTGGTATGGGCTGGCAGTCTCAGTTTATTGGCTGGTTTTTTACACATCGCCATCATCGTTGGAGGACCAGATTGGTATCGTTTTTTTGGTGCAGGTGAGCAGCTTGCCCAACTTGCAGAACAGGGATCACCGATACCCGGAACACTGACTGCCGTCATCGCCCTGATACTGATGGTTTGGAGTCTCTATGCCTATGCCGGTGCAGGCTTGGTTCACCAGCTTCCCTGGCTAAGGCCCCTGCTGATAACAATAACGGGCATCTACCTGCTGCGTGGCCTTGCACTCCTTCCGCTGTTGGTTCTCGCTCCCCAAACTATCGATACGTTTCTTTTAATGAGCTCCCTGATCAGCCTATCTATCGGTATGCTCTTTTTCAGCGGTACACGGCAAATGATATGGGAACACTCATGAGCGCAAACAATAATGATTCTTCCCCTACAAACCCATTCACCAACTACCAATTACCATTGGCAATTCGACTATTCCTTTACATGACTCGATTGGTGTTCAAGGTAGTGGGGAAGGTTACACCGAACTTGGCAGGGACTATTGCACTACGTCTATTTATGACGCCGCCTAACTATCCCATACCCCGACGTGAACTCACAATTCGCGACTCTGCCAGATTACATACTCAGGAGATCAATGGCGAAAAGATAGCCGTCCGCTCATGGGGAGAAGGTCCGGCCGTATTACTCTGTCATGGTTGGGGTGGTCGCGGCACCCAGTTTTTTGCTTTCATCGAACCATTGGTGGCTGCCGGCTATCAGGCAGTGGTATTCGACGCACCTGCCCATGGCGACTCATCTGGGAGTCGTACCAATATGCTGGAAGTAAGCCGCACTATCTCTGCCATTGCGCAGCAAGTTGGTCCAATCAGCGCAGTGATTGGCCACTCATTCGGTTGTGGCACAGCCCTGCTGGCGATCAGTCGATTAGGCTTACCATCCGATAAGATCATCCTGATTAGCTGTTTCACCGATACCATCTGGATTACCGAACAATTTGCTGAAGCCTTTGGTATCAATGAGCCTGTGATTGCAGCTATGCGGGAGAAGGCAAAGCAACGTTTTGCCAACGCCTTTGACACACCCTGGCAATGGTCACAACTGTCACCGGTAGAAACCATCAAACAGGTCAATGGCGATCTGCTGCTGATCCATGACAAACAGGATACGGAAGTCCCCTACGAGCATGCACTCAAACTGATGAAAGAGGCGCCCAACGCTGAACTGCTCACAACCGAACTGCTGGGGCATAAAAAGATTTTGATGAACAAAACGTGCATCGATGCCTGTATCGCGCATATCAGACATGAATGAGGTGTAGCCTGATAAGTTACTGCCCGTATTCCAAGTCTATATACGATTCTCTTTTTTGTCAGACAGCCAGACTCAGTAGTGCCAGCGATAGTGAGTATCGCCTTTTATACATTACTGACCGCCCGCGGGATCGACGAAACTGCCAGTTACAAACGATGATTTTTCTGATGCAAGCCACAGAATCGCTTCTGCCACTTCAATGGCCTGGCCGCCTCTTTGCATCGGAATTTTCGGTTTTAATCTCTCAACGCGACCAGGCTCTCCACCAGATGCATGCATGTCCGTATAGATGAGTCCCGGACGAACTGCATTCACCCGAATCCCATCTCCAGCCACCTCTAAAGCCAATCCTCTTGTTAGCGTATCCACTGCACCTTTGGAAGCGGCATAATCAACATACTCAAAAGGGGAGCCACTTTTCGATGCACAGGAGGAGACATTTACAATTACCCCTCCAATGCCTCCGTTTTTTGTAGACATGCGCATAATCGCTTCCTTGGAGCAAAGAAAGCAACTCATTACATTCGTTCGTAGTACCTCTAAAAATCTCTCCTCCGATATATCTTCCAACCGAGATTGCTCTTTCAGGATTGCAGCGTTGTTTACCAGAACAGATAAACAACCTAATTCGTTATCCACGGTTTCAAATAGCTTAGTGACTTCACGAGCGTTCGAAACATCTGCCTTTACTGCTATGCAACGGCCGCCATTTCCCAATATTTCATCTTTTACCTTCTTCGCGGCACTTTCATTCGCAATGTAGTTGATACAGACTGAGTAGCCATGCTTAGAAAACAGTTTCGCGGTTTCCGCACCGATACCTCTACTGGAACCGGTGATGATGACTACTTTATTGGTACTCATTCATTTCCCTTATTACATAACGCTACGCCAATCAGTTGTCAAAGTGCATAGCTTTTTCAAGATATGATATCACTACCTTCATCAAAGCAATGGTCTTATCATTTATTCTAGGATCTTCTGCAAAAAAGTGATCACTGCCTATTGCGACAATGGTAAGGCTGTTAGGTGCAATAATATCCGATAGCAAAGTCAATCCATCATTAGGCCCTTGCTTCTTTAACAACAGATAATTTTCCTTAGCGTATTTACTGAGCTGCCCTGATAACGATAGTCCCATATAGTTTATTATTAAAGTATTCTCATGCACACCGTCAAGGCTTGCAAATCTTTCTCTACTCCTGCTCGCCGACATGCTGAGTATTTTTTCTCTGTCCCATTCTTTATACCAGACAGCAATACCAAATAACCAACTCTGTGGCCATTTCTGGTAGTGGTCGATGAGAGGACTCCCCCTGAGAATACCACCTATGTTAACCCACGCCTTGATTTTCTTTTTCAAGTGTTTTTTTAGATTACCAGCAAGACTCAGATGAATTGCAGGACCAGCCGAACTTGCTCCTACAATGATGATATCTTTCCCGGTTTGGCTATATTGAATAAGATCATCAGAAATGAATTGCGCATTTTCCTCAACGCCCCCATTAGACGGTATTTCAACCAGATGATTTTCAATACCCAGTTGAGTAATTAGTTTACGTGGTACTGCGAAATCAGAGCCCGTGAAATGACCATTCTCAATGTAATCCCAGCCAGGAACAAACAACACCAGGTAAGAATCAACAGCACTGCTTTCTAACTCCGTTAATACTGTATTATTTAGAAAGTGATCGAATTGTTTTTTTATTTCTTCATTATTTCTATCAGCTTGTAATCGATCCACCAAAAAAAGGGTAGCAAAATCCACTGAATACTCGTTCGATAATAATCTCAGTTCATCGCGAGTTGGAATATCGCTATTTTGTCGTTCATAAATTTCATCTATTTTATCATCCAATACCTGATTGCGTCTCTCTCCCTGAAGATAATGCTCAAGGTAATAACGCGCTATTTTTGAATCTACGGAGGTACTGACCCGCTCCCCAAGAAGCTTTCCATTTGCGTGATATCTAGGTGGCGTGCTACACGCTGCCAGCATCAATAATATTATGGAAATGATACAATGGAGGTTGTTGCGCCAAGCCATGTTCTGTAAAAACCAATGCCTTTGATAAAGGGTACGGAGCTAAGCGGATCATCACAGTAATTGACAACGAAAACTCTTTACCTGCTTGTCAGCCCGATTCTAACTTACTTTCTATATCTGGTTACCATCCATAGTTGATTCTATATAAACAAGCTTCTTTCCTTTTTTCCATGAATCAAGGTGTATGCACCCTCACTGTTCTTCTCGGTATAATGACAACCTGGTTTGTTCTTATGGTTCCACTTTATAAACTTCTTGTTAGGGCCTGTTTACACTAGTATAACAACTGGGCTGTGCGGCACAGACAAAACCTAGCGTAGTTTGCATCCTAATGAGCATATCGTTATCGGTAGTTGATGATATTATCAACTAACATCTCATTTTCTTTTCTTCTTTTAGGATCATGATCCTGCATTGACTCTATCGCTTCAATAGAAGAAATATAAGAACCTGGAAATTCTAAATACTGTGCGCCTAAGATAACCAGTTCTTTATACCAGTGATAGGGTTTCAGGTTTTCAACAATATAAGATTGCTGCGCAGAATATGTGAAACATGTATATATATTACCATCCTGCTTAAGCTGGATTCGCTTATCTATGTATCCGTATCCTTTACCTTCAAACCTATCTAATTCATTCTTATGCTCAGGCTTCAATTTATATATGGCTCCATAGACCATAGCTGACCCAGTGCCTGAATTAAACATATTGCATTTACTAGAACCATCAATACTTTTTTTATGGAAGGCAAGTATGTGATTGGAATGCTTGGCTACACCTACCAATTCAGCGGAAGGCACTCGTTCCATTATTCTTAAAGGATGTAAATTTGAACCATATGCAAAATAATAAAGCATGCTGATATATATTTTATATCGCTAAAATTAGCGATATAAAGGCAGTCCGCGGTGGCGAGACACTGAAGTTAATAAGCTCAAACGAACACGGCTGCATATCATATTGTTAACAGGCCTTGTTCCTGTATTTCAAACGCCAGGTATATGGTGAAATAATATGACTAAAAAACACTCTCCATCACATTTGTCAAACACGATCAGATTACCTCCTCTTCTGCCCCAGACCCAATCTGGTTTTCTACAAGGCAGGTTGATCCGATAGTCAGCCATTCTTAGTCAATGGTCTATGTATTCTGCGATATCTGTAGCTATAACAATTTTTAACTATCTGTCACAATCTTTCGCTGCCACTGGCGGCCTGTACGGTTACATTCTGCTAGACTGCCCCTTTTGTGACAATCTGAGTAGAGACCGGAGTAGTAATGAGAGCCAAGCGATATGATGTCGTAGTGATCGGCAGTGGACCTGGCGGTGAAGGCGCTGCCATGAAACTGGTTAAATCCGGGAAGCGGGTGGCCATTATCGAAGCTTATGACAAGGTGGGTGGTGGTTGTACCCACTGGGGCACCATCCCGTCCAAGGCATTACGACATAATATACAATTGCTTCGTGACTACCGGCGCAACCCGCTCTTCCAGCACACCCAGGATCAGGTTCAGGTGGAATATTCCGACCTGCTTCAGGCCACAGGCGAAGTCATCAATGAGCAGGTACGCAGCCGTCTACGCCACTACGCTCGCAATCGGGTGGATGTGATTCATGGTCGGGCCCGCTTTGTCGGTACACATCAGGTCGATGTGGTCCAGTCCGGCGGCGTCGGTGAAGAGATAGTTGCAGAGCACTTTGTCATTGCCACAGGCTCTCGTCCTTATCATCCCGAAGACGTGGACTTTGATCACCCACGGGTACTGGACAGCGACTCGGTGCTGCGTCTTGATCGCACACCTGATTCCATCACCATCTATGGTGCGGGTGTAATCGGATGCGAATACGCTTCTATATTCTGCAATCTCGACGTGAAGGTTAATCTGGTCAATACCCGGGATCAGTTATTGTCGTTTCTCGACGATGAGATCACCGACGCACTCAGCTATCACCTGCGCAATCAAGGTACAGTGATTCGCCATGATGAAGAGTATGAGCAGGTCGAGCCCATCGATGATGGGGTCGTATTGCACTGCAAATCAGGCAAAAAATTCAAAACCGATGTACTGCTCTGGGCCAATGGCCGCAGCGGTAATACCGAAGAGATGGGTTTGTCTGAGATCGGAATATCAGTCAATCATCGCGGTCAGATCGAGGTCGATAAAACCTACGCGACAACCCTTCCTCATGTATATGCTGTCGGTGATGTCGTCGGTCCCCCTGCCCTGGCCAGCGCCAGTTATGACCAGGGCCGCTTCGTTGGTGCGCAGATTGCGACCGGTAGCGCCGACTGGCAACTCATTGACGACTTCCCCACCGGTATCTACACCTTACCGGAGATCAGTTCTCTGGGTCGTACCGAAAAGGAACTGACTGCACAGAAAATCCCCTATGAAGTCGGTCACGCCAGCTTTCGCAACATCGCCCGAGCCCAGATCACCAGTCACGAAGTGGGGATGCTGAAACTGCTGTTCCACAGGGAAACCCTGGAGATACTCGGCATTCACTGTTTCGGTGAAGGAGCTTCGGAGATCGTTCACATAGGCCAGGCCATCATGGCCCAACCGGGACAGGCCAATAGCCTGCTCTACTTTACCGAAACCACCTTCAACTACCCGACCATGGCGGAAGCCTATCGCGTGGCGGCACTGAATGGATTGAATAGGATATTTTAGACTACCGAGCAGGCCGGTGAATATGCTATGGCAACGCAGTGAAAAGAAAACGGCATGGCAGATCCAAGGGCATACCGGCATTAGGTGATCAAACCTGCAATGTCCATCGCCCCATGTTTCAGCGCCCCAAAGCGGGCGTGGTCACTCACTGACATCAGCCAAGCCGGGATACCATTCGACTGGAAATATCGTTTGAATTCACTATCGATAACGCCACCCTCAACCAGTCTCTCCAGATCAAGATTGATACCGGTTAGCGATATGGACTTCACCAGTACTAACGCATCCGCAGCAAGCTTTTCACTGAGCCATAAAGATAAAGCATCGGAGGTTACCTCCCAGCTATGGGCAATTTCGGGTTCGGTCATTACCATAAAGCCGGGCATCCACACCGGTGTCTTCCCCCGCTGCTGCACATCATCTATCTCCTCGACAGATGCGGCAGTTCTCAATCCAGGCTGCAGTGCACAGAGCATCGTTCCAAACTGCTCCATGGCGAGCAACGCCATCCGGTGTGCTGTTGACTCATCGAACCCCCACTGATTTTGCGCATGCCTTACCTGGTCGGCAAAAGGTCCTCCGCCAGGGACGATGACAAGCGATGAGTCGCTTGCCAGGGCTCGTAACCAGCCTTTTAGATCCTCTGAGTAGGCCAGACTGCCTCCCAGTTTAACTACCCACATTGTTCCGAATTCACCTGTTCCATTCGCTGCAGTAAATCCAACAGTGCGGCAGCCTTGTGATAGGTTTCCCGATACTCCATTTCCGGATCTGAATCGGCCACGATGCCACCACCAGCCCAAAGGCGTGTAATACCCGCTGAATGCACCATGGTGCGTATTGCAATATTGGTATCCATATCACCGTTGAATCCGATATACCCAATGGAGCCACAGTAGATCCCCCGACGCTGGGGTTCAAGTTCTTCGATGATCTCCATTGCACGCAGCTTGGGGGCTCCCGTAATCGATCCGCCTGGGAAGCAGGCACGCAACAGAGTAAGCGCATCCTCTCCTTCCGCCAACCTGCCACGTACCTTACTCACAAGATGATGCACCCGGGCGTAGCTTTCCAGCTTGAAGAGTTCAGGAACCTCTACACTGCCAATTGCACACACCTTGCCTAGATCATTACGCAGTAGATCGACAATCATCAAATTCTCTGCCTGATCCTTGCGGCTGGTCACTAAAGCGTCTGCCAACATCAAATCCTCGATAGGATCCTTCCCACGGGGTGCCGTACCTTTGATAGGCTTGGTCTCAACCCGGCCACCACGGACCTGTAGAAACCGCTCTGGCGAGGTACTCATGACTTGACAATAGGGTGTACTCAGGTAGGCCGCAAATGGGGCAGCATTCAGTTGGCGTAATCCCTTGTACGCTTCCCAAGGATCGCCTTCTGCAGCAACCGCAAATCTTTGTGCGAAATTGACCTGGTAACAGTCACCCTCTCTGATGTAATCCTTTATTCGGGTAATCGACCCAAGATATTCGGTATGGTTCATGTTCGAGCAGACCGGACTGAGCACCCGGTATCCGGCAACGGGACGTGCCGGTCCATTTCCCATCATCCCACGTTGCAGCAGCCTATGGTATTTTTCAAGGCGGGTGGGATTTTGACCAACCAGCCAGCTGCACTGTTCATGATGATCCACAACCAGCGCCCAATCGTATATACCAACCGCCATTTCCGGAAGATTTTCCATATCCTCCGTCATTGCGGGCAACCGCTCGAGACGGCGCCCCAGATCGTACCCAAAATAGCCAATGGCTCCACCGCAGAAGGGGATATGCTCAACACCCTGAATGAGGGGGCCCAAAGCCTCCCGAAGCAGTAGAAATGGATCATCCAGGGAAAGGCGCATGCGATTGGCCTCAAGGATCTGGGTCCGCTCTCCCCGGGTAATCAGAACAGTGAGTGGATCAGCAGTCAGGATATCGTAACGTCCCTGCTTGCTATAAGGACGGCCACTATCCAGGAATGAAGCCCAAGGTAAGTGGGAAAGTGTTTCAAACAGTTGTGCACTCGCTTCACGATAGGGAAATTCCCGGACAATCGGCATGCTCATGTCCCTCTCTCCCCGGCCAGGAAAGCGACAGCAACGGCCGGTGCGCACTCTGCCACCTTGGCCTCCATCTGTTTCCGGCAAGTGATCAGTGATTCGAAACCAATGTAGGGTCTATCCAATCGCCGTGATAGCTTCTCCACCAGAAACCGACCGGCACCCGCGCCCACCAATGGGGCTGAAACTGAAACCTCAGGCCTGGACAGAATACGCTCACAGGCCTCCATCAACATACCCTGTTGACGCGCTGCAATATAATGAGCAACCCGCTGCCACCCGTCCAGGTCGGTAGCATCGGCATCCAGTCCGAGCATGCGCGCCAACCTCCTGGTACTGCCTGGCATACTCTTTTCACCGTTATCCGCACTGGGATGAAGATCGACCTGCTCCGGCAGTTCACCCGTCAGTCGATAGATATCCGCTGTGGTTGCAAAATGCTCCGCCATCAGGGGAACCCACTCTCCAGCAAAAGGGACCTGAGGTGTGACCGCCATCAACGGTGTTCGTACAATGCCGGTATAGATCAACTCCTGTTGTGCAAGTCTGTGGTGGTCATCGAATCCTACAGCCTGCACACGCTTTCCAGCAAAGGGTATCAAGTCGGTTGTGGTGCTCCCCACATCAATAAAGAGACCTTCCGGCAAACGATTTGCAGCCAGTGACGCACTGGCAAACCAGTTGGCCGAAGCCACCTGGGATGTCCCCGCCATCGCATTGTCAGGGGTTAAAAAACCGGCTTTTCCTGCATAGATTGTCAAGGCGTCTTTCGAAAAACGGCGGCTCATTGCATCGATCAGTGTTTTGACGCCACTGGCACGATCCGGAAACAGATCGACAAGTTCACCCGTCATGGTGACCGCATGTCTCAGTTCCTTCCAGTCACCAATCCTCCCCAACACAGCGTCAATGCCCAATTCCAATCTGTCCAGCCCTTGCCACAACGGACAGGGCCACTGGATCACGGACCTTACACAGCCTGTCCGATCAATGTGGGCGGTTTTGATATGCGCCCCTCCGAGATCCCACCCTAATAGTGATTCATGCGGCACCGGCATACTCCAGATTCACATCCACGACCACCGCCTTCATAAACTGATCAGACAACGGCATCTTCCTATTCAGCAGGTCCAATACCAATCCAGCGGGGTTGACGCCTATCGACTCCTTCAGTCCAACGTAAGATGTCGTAATACGTGGATTGACCTCCAGTACTTGCAGGCCGGTCTCGGTATCAAGTGTGTCGATGCCGACGATACCCCACAACCCCGGCATTGCAGCCGCCACATCGCGCCCCAGATTGTTGAACCTGTCCTGCTGCTCCATATAGCCATTAACCACGCAACCTAGCAGGACGAAACTATTGTCCGTCATGGCTATACGCTGGCGATTGACGCTCAATACGAAGGCCTCACCATGGCATGTCAGAATATTAAGGCTGGTCGGCATCCCATGAACAAAGGGCTGTATGACATACTCCCTGTCGTCGGGTATCGCTTCAAGCTGTCGGTGTAGATCGTCCCTGTCCCGGCAGATTTTGGTACCCTGACAGCCGACACCATCATCCGGCTTGAGTACCCAGCTGCATTGTCGATCAGGTATCTCAGCTTCTAACCGGTATGTCGGGACGACTTGGACTCCGCTCTCTTTTAGCAGATCTGATGTCACCCTCTTGCTGCTGGCTGTATCGACTGCCTGTGGCGGGCTGTTCAACAGCAGCTTGCCTTTCTCCAGCACAGCCTCGCTGATTTGCTTCAGGATCTGAAAGTACTCCGGTGCAATGGGCCAGACCGCATCTGCGGATTCAACACACGCCTCCCAAGCTGAGGGGAAATCACTCAAGTTCTGAAGTATCCGAAACTCTATCGGCAGATCAGGTATTTCCAGTCGCGCATCCCGGGTTGCGACAATATCTATGTCATCAATCTCTGCAAGATCAGAAATCAGCGCCCTCAACATCATGTCACCCTCTTGCACAAGGGAGAGCGGCAAGGTGCTACCCAGCATCCCTCCACCCGTAATATACTCAAAGACAAAGATTCGCATGGTCACTTATCCATCTTGATGAAACTCATTCCAGTCATCGATATAAAGAACGCTGAGGTCGTTACAGCAAAAAGCGGTAAACGTCATACATACCCACCTTCTGACACGCCGCTCTGCCGCTCAAGCCAACCCTTGGCTGTTCTATCGACACTGTTAGCCCTCCACCCATTCGATACCTTCTATATTGCAGACCTGGATGCCATCAGTGGAGATGGATCGAATTTGACACTCATTCAAAAGCTTCATCTCGAATACCCAGGGATCACTCTGTGGGTTGACAATGGGCTCACCGAACTTGGCCCATTGTGCGATTTTGCACGGCCAGTGATTGGTACGGAATCGCTCACTGACTGCGATAGGTTAAGATATTTAGTCGACACGCTTCCCTCTCCTATACTCTCCCTCGACTACCTGGCTGACCAATTCGCCGGCCCAGCAGGTTTAGATCAACAACCCGCACATTGGACTGCAGAGGTCATACTGATGACCCTGTCACGAGTAGGGAGTGCATCCGGACCGGATACCACTCACCTGAAACAACTTGTCAAACAAAGCCCCAACCGACATTTCTTCGCAGCAGGCGGGGTCCGAAATTCTTCTGACCTTGAGCAACTTCACGCTAGTGGTGCTGCCGGTGTATTGCTCTCAACTGCTTTGCATCAAGGCTGGATCGGCCCTACAGAGTTGGGGCAATTCTCTACGCCCTGAGCATTGCTTCTAGCGCTGTGATTTGGCCACCACTTCCAAAGTGGGTGGTTTTTCCTGAATCAGGTTACGAAGATGCGACTCACCGAGTTTACGGTTGATAAAGTGGGTCATCAGGCTGTCGCTTCCCATCTGCTGATAAACTGCCAATGCTGGGCCAGCGTAGTTGCACCAGGATTGGGTCGTTTCATAGAGCTGCAACTCCACCATTCCGGGGAGGTAGTCAATCAACTGCTCCCAGATATAAACACATAACATCTCTGTACTGGAGCGCCATGCCAGCTCAGCTGTGATGTAGTTCAGATTATGATGGTCAAAGCGATCGATCACCCGTTTTGCCGTTACTCGCTTGAGGTATCCATAATCCACTACACAACCGGTCGAAGGGTCGACACGGTCTTTCACCTTGACCTGCAACAGATACCGGCCTCCATGCAGATTGGAGCACTTGGATGGATGATCAGTGATGAAGTGGGCTGCATCGAACACTAACTCCTTCGAGACGGTAACCTCAGGCGTCAGTTGTCTGAATCGATCCCACGCCCCTGGTATCTCACTCAAGGGTTCACTCACCAGCGTCAGCAGACGTTCGGTATCAGCGCCGGTCAATGTCCGCAGCAGTTGACCATTGGGGTGATCAGCTGCATCCAGCTCTTTGAACAGAATGCCATGCAGGGAGGCCTCGATAGTCACAGTCTCTGCTGCAGACTGCTCCGGAAATTGCAAGAACAGGTAGCCTGCCTGTAACTCACCGACATGCGCGATCAAAACCGCAAGACTCATCACGAAATCAGGAGGTGGGATCGGTGACAATCGCATATCTGCATGCTGGGCCAGATTTTCCGCAGGTGCCTTCAAGCGATTTTTAGCGACCACCCGGTGGGTGGTATCTGAGTAACTGTATTCTTGACGGAATCGAAAACCGTATTCACGCAACCACTGCAGATCCCACAGTAGCTGATCCAGACGCCGTATCTCACCAGGGATGATGACAAATGCTCCCTCCTTTTCCACCATCCCTCCCCACTTGAGCCCTCTGAGTACGGCACGTGCCTGCTCAGACAACCCGTGCTGCGGGGATGAATAATCCGTTGCAAGATCCACCTGGTTCAGGTGTTCCCTTTTAACCAGAAGATCCAACGGCAAATGGTGTCGGATAGCATATTCATGAAGGGTCAATGAACAACAGCCAAGCAGATGCTGATTGTCCAGATGTTCGCATTCGGTACCACACTCGAGACACTGCATGTGTCACCTCCGTTGTTGCCCGGATGTCGTTTACAAAGCAGACCGGAGTCAATGGCACTCGCAGAAAACAACATCTGCCAGTTAACCACTGACCATAGGCACTGCTTCTATATCATCGATTCCGCAGGCACGTGCCCGGAAACAGTTTCCGGACACACCGTCAACACATCACTGTAACGGCCTTGCCACAGTCTGTTTAATCATGAGCAGCAAACGGATGCGAGGCAGAACCCTTCTGAGCCACCACATTCTGTGCCTTCGGTTCACCTGCGATTGCCCGCTTGATTGACTCTTTGGTTGCCTGATAGTTGTAATCCTGAATCTTGGTATCGTCCTCAGCCTCCCAATGGATGAAGACACCCACACAGATGAACAGGTCGTCAGCCTCGCCGGCCGGGATGGTGCCATCTTCAACACAGTCGGCAACTGCCATGGCGACACCGCGCTGGGCAGGACCGAACATCTGTACCGCCTGCTTTGCACCTTTGATCGTTACCTTGTTAAACATCATGGTATTGGGTTTACAGGCCAGATTCGGCGCAACAACGGCCAGCAATGAGGTAAAACCATCTTTGTTATTTACCAGACCGTTGCAGAATGCAGTCTCTACAGCAGACCCACGAGGACCGATCAGCAGGTCGATGTGCGCAACCTCATTACCATCACCAACCAGGGATTCACCAACCATCGTTCTGTTAATAACTGGCATAAGCTTTCTCCTTACTTTTATTTCATCGTTAGATTCGAACCCTCACCCCACTGGGGTGGGAATCACGTACACGGGAACATCCCGTCGTTTGCTCAAGCACGGAAACAATTGGCTTCAGATTGGAAATAAACAGAGTGGCAACGGTAAGATCCGCAGATGTGCCTGGGTTGATGCCTTCACGCTTGAATTCGGTATCCGCTTGAAGCAGATGTTGATGGTATTTATCAGCCTGACTTGCCCGGCATAACCCAACTGACAGGAGGGTAGCGCGACGGGAGATCTCCAGGGCTGTGTCCAGTCCATATTTACGCTGAATGTGCGAATCGGGAAAATGTGCAAGCAGACTGAGAAAAAGTCCCGTTGCGGCCCACTCATGACTGTTCCAGCGTCTCTCATACAGCTCCAGCCGAGGCAGTGCAAAGTCGAACAGATCGGCATAACCGGTTATATACTGGCGGGCGATGAGATCATGTTCCGCCGCATGCACCATCACCTCTTTCACAGGCGCTGTAGCCTTTTGCGAGACATCATGCTGACTGGCTTTGCCAAGTCCTCCGGGTGCTGCCAACTGGATGGCGCGAAACAACCAACCGGTATCCTCAACACTGGCATGCAACAAGACCTGCTGCAGTCTCTCACGCAATGGACCACTTCCTGTGCGCTCATCGAGCAGTGCCTGAATCAGTGGCGCACACAGCATCAAAATACCCAGATTGGTATTACAGCCCACCACCTCACGGGTTGCGGCAACAGCCTGATAAATCCTCTCTCCCAAACTGAGCGATGGGTCGGTCAGCGGGATGGCCGAGACTTCGGCACTGACGATGAACGCATCCAGGGTCATATCGTGACCATCGGCGAAACGATGTACGTTACCGGGTTTCAATGCCTCCAATTCAGTACGGCAGGCCTCACGATAGGCCGTTGCTATCTGCTGATTCAGACCAATTTCCAGTCGATCCGTCGATCTCATCAGACCACCTCCGTCAGGCGGTCACCGCGACAGCAACCTAAAAAGTCACCTACCAGCAACTTAGCCACATCGACCGAGCAGACCTGCTGCAACCCCTTCCAGGCCGGTATGCTGTTGACCTCGATGACATACGGGTTGCCCTGCCTGTCGCGCAGGATATCGACCCCTGCATAATGCATGTCCAAAGCACCCGCCGCCGCTTCGGCCAGTTCCCTCAGTTGGCCATCCACTACCGCCGGATGACAATTTGCACCCTGAGCCACGTTGCTGATCCAGCCTTGTCCACAGCGCAACATCGCAGCAACCGCTTTACCGTTGATCACAAAGACCCGCCAATCATGGGCATCTTCGCCATCGGTGGGGATGAAACGTTGCAGGTAGTAGATGCCGTTACAGACAAGTTGATCGGGCAGATCCTTGCCATCACGGATACGGACCAGTCCCTCACCCTGAGAACCGAACAGGGGTTTGAGTACCAATTCGTTACCCACCTTAAACTCATGCCTCAGGCTCTTTGACAGACCCTGTCCTTCTGACAGCACCCAGGTTGGCGGTGTTGGAATAGCCGCAGAATGCAACAGAAAACTGGTCATGCCTTTATCCACACTTCGCTCTATGGCGCGGCCATCGTTATAGACACAGACGCCAAGTTGTTTGAGTGCATGCAGCACATCCAGATAGAACACAACCTGTTCCAAGGTGCCACCTGGAACGCCGCGTACGAACACCCCGTCAGGCAGTACATCAAACCCTGGTATCACCAAACCATGCCCATCACCGGAAAGATCGAATCCACACGCTTGCAGTGAGACAAATTGAGTGTCGCACCCCTGCTGACCAAACGCCTCCCGCAGTCGAGTACCGTGCCAACCGGGATCGTCTGTGACAATGGCAATACGTCTGTTCAAGATTCTGCACCGAATGAGGCTTCAAGCATGCCAATATCCAGGTTGCCTGCACTGAAGCTTTTGCCACTGTCCAACACACTGACCTTCACCTGTGCCGGACTGAAAAGCAGGGGATCGATCTTAAAGAAATCGTACTCGTAGGCCTTGAATATCTCACCGAACGGGCGACCGTAATCCCGAGATGCGCTGCTTGGAAGCGCATGGCAGAGCTGCTGTGCCGCCTCATCTTCGCAGCTCACATAGAGTTGTACCTGACCGGCGAAAAGAATGGCGTCATTGGTACGGCCCATAGCCGTCAGGAAATCCGGTGCCGGCGGTGGCAGAGGGGCACTACCCAAACCATCGCGAATGGCGTGGAGATCAAAGCCCAGTTCATGGGATTTATGCATGGCAACCTCCAGCACCCGGGCAACGATCTGCACTGTCCCGGCAAGACTGCTGGTCGGTGTCAGGATCAGGGTCAGTGCCGCGCAATCGACGCCACACTCCCGGGCTATCTTCTCCGTCAACGGTAACGGGGGTACCTTATCAACCTCCATAACCAGGCAGGTCCGGTCAGCATGATCCTTATAGCCCAGCTCCCTGAGTAAGGGCTCCTTGAGGGCAAGCGCACGTCCTGGCCCCGAACCAAGCGCATGAAATGATTTCCCATCCTCTTTATGTGACAGACTCCAGCCTGCATATTGACTGCCCAGGCAGGCGAGGACCGGATCGGCGGTATACACATGGACTGAAACCGGCCAGGTATCGACCGGCCCACTACCACTCAGGCTGACACGGCCTAACCCACCAAGACAGATCTCAGCAATACGCCGACCTGCCTCCAGGCCGCCATCCATGTTTATCCCCGCATCCACCACCAGGCATCCATTCTTCAGGCGCTCGATCCCGAGACGCAGATTGTCCGCATCCGCGACCAGCGATTGAACCAGCGAATCAGTCAGCGCATTGACGCTTGGCCTGTTCACGCTATGTTCTTCTCTTGTAACAATCGTCGGGAAGATGATGAGATCATTGAGAGAATCTCGTTTTGGTACCGCTGTAACCTGCGCTCTACAGCATCAGTGCTTTTATCCTGAGTAAGCAGGCTGCATACCGGTTCTCCTCGGGCAATCCTGGTATCGGTTACTGGCCTGTCACTGACCCACTCCGGCCATGTGATATTTGCAGGTATGACAAGGGCTGAGGGTGCGTAGACGATCTGATGTCCATACACACGAGCAGACTTTATAATCGGCAACACCTCCGGCAGTGAACCGAGGCAGGCCTCTACGTGGCGTTTCATCCAGCCGTCGGTCAATTGATGTTCGTAGAGTTCCAGGGTGGCTGTGGGCCTGATGTTGAGATCAATCACGAACAACTCACCATCACTCAGGATAAAATCCAGGCTGTTCACCCCACGTAATCCCAGGTTGACAACCAGCTTCTCAATACAGTCTTCCACACGACGACGCAGTGTATGTTCCAGTGATGCCTGGCCGATGGCGCCACCATAGAGGAGTGGACCCAATTCCTCGATGGCGGTCATCTTGAGATCGTTGTACCCAATCGTGTGATGGCGCGTGCCATCAGCAATAAAAAGGGCGGACATCACTGATCCATGCAGATAACGCTGAAAGTAATAGTCACTTCCCTTCACCGATTGCATCGGGTTGAAAAACGTCACCCCCATACCACCGCAACTGCCGGCTCGTTTTACCAGCCACTCTTTTGCAGTACCGGACTTAGGTAAATCGAAACGTACTTCAGGATGGGGGATCTGATGCCTATCCAGTAATTCGAAAAAGCTTGTCGTTTCTGCCAGGATCCGGACAACCGCAGGGTCATTGCCAAGCAGGGTGTAATGTTCGGCAAGGCGGCTCAAAAACGATGACGCCCCTTCAAGTCCAGCCCCGTAAACCAACCCGTCAGGGCACCCGGGAAGTGGTGACTCCAACGTTGACAGCAACGCACTAGGATCCAGGTCATCAACGCTGAAGCTGATTTGATAACACGCTGCCGCGACCTGGGTATCCTGATCACAGAAGGTATCGAACACAGTAACCGAATACCCGCCACGTCGCGCAGATTCCGCCATCGAACGGCCGCTGGTGGCAAGGATCAAAAGAGATGACAGCTCATGTGACATAGCTGCGCGCCACCTTGAAGGCCATGTTGAAATCAAGATACTCGCGGGTACCTGACTCATACATCTGTTTCAGCAGCAAGTGCTGGGTCTGGTATTTGACGTTACCGACCGTGAGCGCACCAATGCCGACTGCTCCACTGGACGAACCTGCAATCGGAACGGCATCATCCATCACTCCGACACCCTCTATGCCTTCAGGCGGTACAGCATTGACATCACATGCCACTTTAAGCCGATGTGCTGACTGCAGGTGGGCCGCACTCAACACCTGAATCCCGGCCTTGGCTGTGTTAAACACCACATCAGCCCGAGTCAACAGCTGGGCGATCAGTGAATCATTGCTGCCATCCGCACCGGTAATCGTCGACCCGTATCGTTGGTTGCAGAGCGCTGCAATCTGGTCCGCTTTCGTCTGACTGCCATGACTGACGATGACGGTTTCAGCCCCTGCCAGAGAAACCAGTGTTGCTCCGACAGAACCGACCGGGCCGGTACCGCCGAATACCAATACTCGCTGGCCTTCGAGTCCGTTTTCACCGCGTTGCTTCAGTTGTTGCTCCACGCAGGCAACCATTCCAGCTGCAGTTGTGAAGGCACCGCTGGGATCGGCAAACAGTGAGACCTCGAACGGCGGCACCATGGCCTTCTTTGCCGCCTGCATCATCTCCATAGCCAAGTGGGCATCACGTCCACCGATAAATACACCTGTTCGTTTGACCCCCTTCGGACCCCGGGAGAATATGGCGTCCTGAACCAGATCACGAACCTCTTCCAGCTCCACATCGATATAGGGTGTGCAGGCTGTCCAGCCTGCGTCATAGGCCATGTTGACATCAAAGGGGCTAAGATTTTTAACCGCAGTCAGCATGTGCAACAGATAGGGTTTCTCTATCATTGGGCTCGCTTTTCCTGTCTCAATCGAATGGGGGTTTGCAACCGGTTCACATGAGCGCCATGGTTATTGGCCGACACCTGCTGGCACCGAAACGATGACAATTCCCCGAAATGTTGTTTGAGCCCGTACTCCAGCCATTGCGCCTGGGCACTATCCTCAACCAATACAAATCCGGTTGGACCCCAGGAGCTTTGGCCAACACCGGCAAAT
Organism: Candidatus Thiodiazotropha sp. (ex Codakia rugifera); assembly: GCA_025656675.1. Taxonomy (GTDB): domain Bacteria; phylum Pseudomonadota; class Gammaproteobacteria; order Chromatiales; family Chromatiaceae; genus Thiodiazotropha. The sequence continues at coordinate 808,229 of JAHXHN010000002.1, read as the reverse complement.
CCCTGATTCTGTATCCAGCCCAATGCAGCCGATATCACCGGGCTGGCAAATCGACCCCCTTGGGCAGGGGAAAAATGGTCCCCCACAATCCGTTGAATCTCACCGATCGCATCCACAACCGGTTGCAAGCGCTCTTCCAGCACACCCGGCAATACCTGCATCATCACCAGACGACAGAGATGACCGGCTGCCTGTTCGGGAAACGCCTGCAGACTGGAGAATGCCGCCACCTCATTTGCCCCATGTAGACCCTGTCCCCGGGTATCGAATAACAGCAACGCCCGCCACTTTGTTGGAAAGGGTAGCCTGACGGCAACCGGCGGCACGCCTTCGACCTCACCACGGCCACAATCGAGTATGAATCCGCCCTGTTCAAAGGCACCAATGCCAATGCCGGATCTTGTGCCCCGCTGCAGTGTTCTGGCAATGGATGTGGATCCACTGTCTCCCCCATATAACTGCGCTATCGCAGTCCCTACTGCCAGTGCCATCTGGGTTCCGGAACCAAGGCCCACATGGTCCGGTATGATCTGTTCCATGTTGAGATGGACACCACCTTCAATGCCTCTCGCCTTGATGAATGAATGGGCATATTTGAGTGCCCTGTCTGCCCCTGGACCATGTGCAGTAATCGTTGCAGCTTTCTCAGCGCGTAATCGGGTTGTCAGCGTGTCGATGGTCAATCCGATGCTGCCAAAGCGTCTCCCCAACCCACCATGCAGGTCCAGAAAACCCAAATGCAGACGAGCAGGTGCCTCAACATCGATGCATAGCCCTGGATCTTCCACCTCTCTCCTATAGATCATAAGGATGCCTTTAAGGTGTTATTCTAATTGCCTTAGCTGATGCAATTAGCATGCCCTATACCAACCACCCTTCGATTAATCCCAGAAACCTCGGTTGACCGCTATAAACCCGTATTAACCGCATAAAATTCAGTACTTTCATGAAATCCTGATGAATGCCCCTTGTCTGAACCAGAGTGTCACTCGTACTGCCCCAGCAGGACACAGTCGTTTATGCTCATCACTCAAATCATCGCAAAGTGACCCAATAGATATGAACTGGCACGTTTTCTGCCTTGTACATGTGAATCAACGGTAGCTGTTCAGCAGCCCCTGTTTCTGGGGCTGCTGTAGGGTTACTTCTGTAACTTCAGGGATTGAGTCACTTCAAGCACATATTTCTTTTTCCCATTGTCAGGACAGCTATCGGAGTCATGTGGCACAACAAGATCGGTAATCGTACAAATGCTGTAACCTGCCCTGGCTGCGGATTGAGTTGTGACGATCTACGGCTGGAGGTGAGCGATGGACAACTGGTGTCGTTGGAAAACGGATGTGCACTTGCCCGCTCTTTCTTCGATAACGCCCTGACCCCGCACGATCACGACCCCATGGTCAATGGCAACCTCGCATCGCTGAATGATGCTGTTGCGCAGAGTGCTGAATTACTGAGAAAAGCCCATGCCCCTCTGTTTGCGGGATTGGTAACGGATGTCAATGGCATGCGAGGGGCCCTGAAAGTGGCCAATCGCTGCGGTGCCATACTGGATCATTACAATGGGGACGGCCTGTTTCGGAATATCCGTGTGATGCAAGACAACGGGTGGTTTGCAACAACCTTTACAGAGGTACGTAATCGAGCCGATCTGATCATCGTGGTAGGCAACCAGTGTTTTGATCGCTTCCCACGCCTGATCGAACGTATCCTGAACCCGGAATACAGCCTCTTCTCATCAGCCAGTGAGCGCAAACTGATACTGCTAGGTCCTTGGGACAGCGGGTCTCTGCCAGCCGATACAGAAACAATGGCGTGCACGGTAATTCCAGTGGCACACCAGCAGTTGTCGGATGCGACCGGCCTGCTACGGGCTCTGATAGCCGGCCGGCCTGTCAACATGCAAGCATTCGGTGACAACACAGGCGGTCAATTGGTGGAGCTGGCCACCCAGTTGAAGGCAGCAAAATACAGCGTCATCGCCTGGAGTGCCACAGAACTCGATTTTCCCCATGCGGAACTGACCATCCAAGGTCTGGCAGATCTGATCAAGGATCTCAATATCACCACTCGCTCTGCCGCCCTTCCCCTCGCCGGAACCCTGGCAGATGTAACCAGCAATCAGGTCTGCACCTGGCAGCTTGGCTATCCATTACGAACCCGGTTGCAGCGAAGCTACCCGGAGCACGACCCACTGATCAACCGCTATCAGACACTGATTGAGGGCAAAGAGACAGACCTTCTGATGTGGATCTCTTCACTCTCACCCCGGGTTCTTCCACCAACGACGGATAGCCCGACTATCGTCTTGGGTCACCCTGGAATGACTTTTGAGCACGCTCCCGATGTCTACATCCCTGTTGGTGTTCCTGGGGTAGACCACCCCGGCCATTGGTACCGTAGCGATGCGGTCTGTCCCATGCCGCTTGGACGACTCAGAGAGTCCGGTCTGCCGGCAGTCAGTCAAATCATGATGTTGTTGAACAACAAGCTTCGGCAAACTATCGGAAAGTAAGAGCGTGCAGCCCTATGTTGATTAAACTCACCGGTGGAACACTCTATGATCCTGCCAATGCCATTGAGGGCAAAGTCAGGGATATCTATATCCGTGATGGCCGGATAGTCCCTACGCCACCAGCCAGCGACCCTGTACATCGCAGCTACGCATTGGATGGAAAGATTGTAATGGCGGGTGCAATTGACCTGCACACCCACATCGGCGGCGGCAAGGTCAATATTGCCCGAACCATGCTCCCGGAAGACCATCGTGCGCACGTAAGGAATCGCACAACCTTGACCCGTTCGGGTGGCGGCCACGCCACACCCTCAACCCTGGTTGCTGGATACCGCTACGCGGAAATGGGCTATACCAGTTGTTTTGAACCTGCCATCCTGCCGGTTAACGCCCGCCAGGCCCACATGGAAATGGCGGATACACCCATGATCGATACCGGTGGCTACGCCATGCTGGGTAACGACGATCTGCTGCTTCAGCTTATCGCTGAAGGGGCTGAGCAGGAGACTATCAACGACTATGTTGCCTGGACACTGCACGCGACCCAATGTATCGGGATCAAGGTAGTCAATCCCGGTGGCATCAATGCTTTTAAATTCAACGCCAGAGAACTGGATGTTGATGATCTCCACCCCCACTATCGAATCAGCCCTCGGGAAATCTTAAAAACCTTGAGCCTGGCCCTGAACAATCTGGGGGTACCTCATCCACTGCATGTACACGCCAGTAACCTGGGTGTACCCGGCAATTTCCACTCCACACTGACTACCATGGATGCCGTGGAGGGACTGCCAATTCACCTGACACATGTTCAGTTTCACAGCTATGGGGCGGAAGGAGACCGAAAATTCTCCTCTTCAGCGGCCGAGATCGCCGAGGCTGTCAATCGCCATCCAAATATCTCCATCGATGTGGGCCAGATTATGTTTGGCCAGACCATTACCGTCTCCGGCGACACGATGAGACAATACGCCAACCACGGTCACGCTCATCCGAACAAATGGACCTGCATGGACATCGAGTGCGATGCGGGCTGTGGCGTTGTCCCCTTTCGCTATCGGGACAAGAACTTTGTCAATGCCCTGCAGTGGGCAATCGGCCTCGAACTCTTTCTCATGATTGACGATCCCTGGCGTGTATTCCTCACTACCGACCACCCCAATGGCGCCCCATTTACCAGCTACCCCCATCTGATCCGCCTGTTGATGGACCGCAGTTTCCGTAACGATATGCTGTCGCAGATCAACCCCGATGCCGCATCCAGCAGTCACCTAGGCACGCTTGACAGAGTCTATTCGCTCTACGAGATTGCCATCATGACCCGGGCGGCACCTGCACGTATTTTGGGATTAACGGACCGGGGACACCTGGCTCCCGGTGCAATAGCTGACATTGCCGTTTATCACCAGAATGACAACCCTGAACAGATGTTTCAACAGCCAATGCTGGTATTCAAACAGGGCGAGGTCGTCGTAGAGGAAGGCCGGATCACCCGACCGGTCAATGGCACCACCCAGGTGGTACGACCGGATTACGACACTGGCATAGAGACACGACTGGGTGACTGGTTCGAGCAGTATCACAGCATCAAACTGCAGAACTTCAAGATTTCGGATGACGAGATGGCCGCAGGTATTGGCAGCCCTGTGACGATCCATCCCTGCCACGGAAGGAGTTGACATGATCATCAACGGCACCGAAATCGAGGAGACCTTCGCCGAGGCCTTCGGTATGGCCGCTACCCGCATCATTATCACTGCTGTCAACTCACGCTGGGCACGAATCGCCGGTGAAACCATGACGGGATTCGCCACCTCTGTGATCGGTTGCGGTGTTGAAGCGGGTATAGAGTCTGAGATTCCGTCTGATGAGTCCCCCGATGGTCGACCCGGGGTCAGCGTACTGCTTTTCGGCATGTCGGGTAAGGCCCTGGCAAAGCACCTGGAGAACCGGGTAGGACAGTGTGTGCTGACTTGCCCCACAACAGCGCTCTTCTCCGGTATATCAGGGGAGAAACAAATCCCGCTGGGCAAAAATCTGCGCTTCTTCGGCGACGGTTACCAGATAGCCAAACAGATTGCAGGCTCCCGATACTGGCGGGTACCGGTGATGGATGGTGAATTTCTGTGTGAGGAGACAACTGCACAGGTTCCCGCGGTCGGAGGCGGTAACTTCCTGGTCCTGGCTGAAACCCAGTTGCAGGCCCTCACGGCTTGTGAGAAGGCGATCGAGGCGATGTTGCACCTGCCCAATGTGATCATGCCTTTCCCGGGTGGCATAGTACGGTCCGGATCCAAAGTGGGATCGAAATACAAGGCCCTGATGGCATCGACCAACGAGGCCTATTGCCCTACCCTGAGAGGCCTGGTCAAATCGAAGCTTGATCCGACAATAGCTTCGGTGATGGAGATCGTCATCAACGGCATCGATGAAAATGACGTACGTCTTGCGACCCGTGCCGGCATCCAGGCGGCCTGTAAGCTGGGTGCACCCGCAGGTATCCGGCGTATATCAGCCGGTAACTATGGTGGCAAGCTGGGCCAGTTTAAATTTCACCTGCGGGAGGTGATGGCATGAGCGCGCTGAAACTACGACTACGACAGTCGATCCATCAGCGCATCGACATGAGTCCCTTCACTCCCCAGCGACTGGCTGATATGAGGCTAACTGAGATCGCCCGACTGCCTCTCTGGCAAGGAAACCAAAAAGTCGCTTGCGGGGATCTGTTTGTCCTGAGTGGTGATGACCCACAAGATATTGTCATCCAGTCGGATAGCGATCGTCTGGATGAGATTGGCAGCGGAATGACCGATGGCAGCATACATGTCGAAGGGTGTGCAGGGGCCTATCTTGGATACACAATGCGGGGAGGCTCACTGTTTGTGACAGGCGATGTCGGCATCGCTGCTGGTTGCAACATGTCAGCCGGCACCCTGACTATTGCTGGTAGTGCGGGCGACCTCCTCGGTGGAGCAATCACCGGAGAGCGCCAGGGCATGCGTGGTGGAAAAATCATAGTCAAAGGCAATGCCGGAGACAGGGCCGGTGACCAGATGCGCCGCGGCACCATCCTGATAGGCGGAAATGCGGGAGACTACTGCGCTTCCCGTATGATCGCAGGAACACTTGTTGTGCGCGGTGAGGCAGGAGCAAAAACCGGGCTGGCGATGCGTCGTGGCACCTTGCTGCTGTCCCGAGAGCCCGCCTCCCTGCCAGCCAGCTTCAATGACAACGGCAAGCACAATCTTAACTTTCTGACACTGTTCACCCGGAGCTTACAAAACCAGCCAGGCTTCTCTGATTTGTGGAAACGCGGTAGTCGTGTACAACGCTGGCTCGGCGACTTGGGGTACGATGGGAAGGGGGAGATTCTGGTGTGGTGTGAATGAAATATTCCATACCATCCATGGCAACATTTACTGCTTCCAATCATGCCAGAAAAGCATTTTCATCCGTGGAATGGATGGCTTTATGGGGTTATTTTAACAGCCTTTAATCCGTGACCATAGAAACCAACTATTAGTCAATCAATTGAAATAGAAAAAATATGTCACCGCAGTGACACACTACTTGATACCCAGCTGAAAAAAATGGACCACATCGAGATTAAACAGCCAGGGATTACCCTGAATCCGCCACACTTCAATCCTTGAAGAACCGCAAGTAAAAACCGAAGTTAAATAATATCGGGTTTTTTTTATATCCCCATAATATATCACTGTAATAGGACTTAATATCAGGGTCTATAGCAGGAATATACAGGTTTGGCGGGCCATATGGCCTATCAAAAGCGCCCTATCCCCACGCTCTGGCACACAAGTTGCGTTATACCTAATGTCGCTCATTGAGACTGCCTGTAAGTTTTTGCGACAAGGTCAATAGACAGCAGCAACTAATCAATTTGGATCGCTATAGGTAGATGCGGATTGGAGCAGCACTCGCTTGAAGTCTGAGCTTAATGATTAGGCTTCTAAGCGAAAGAGATCTACCAAAAAGACAGTCTCACCAAACAATAAAATGAGGATTTCAATTATGGTAAAAGCGAAACGCAAAGTCATGGCGATCTGCTTCACTGCCTCAGCCATGCTTGCAAGCGCAGGGGCAGTTATGGCCAACGCTGAGTTGCAGAAAATGCAACAGAACCCAAACAACTGGGTGATGCCGAATGGCGACTATGCCAGTACCCGTTTCAGCAAGCTTGATCAGATCAATGCCAAGAATGTCAAAAAACTGAAAGTTGCCTGGACATTCTCTACCGGTGTATTGCGTGGTCATGAGGGCGGACCACTGGTTATGGATGGCGTAATGTACATCCACAGTCCATTTCCGAACAAGGTTTTCGCGTTGGATCTCAATGACAATGGGAAAATCATCTGGAAGTATGAACCCAAGCAAGACACGAGTGTCATCCCGGTCATGTGTTGTGACACTGTCAACCGTGGGCTGGCATATGGTGATGGCAAAATTTTCCTCTCCCAGGCTGATACCACGCTGGTAGCACTGGATGCCAAGAGCGGGAAAAAGGTTTGGTCAGTGAAAAACGGCGATCCTAAGAAGGGTGCAACCGCCACTGCTGCGCCAATGGTTGTAAAAGACAAGGTCTATGTCGGTATTTCAGGCGGTGAATTCGGTGTGCGTGGACACTTGACTGCGTATAACACCAAAGATGGCAGCATGGCCTGGCGCGGTTACTCCATGGGACCAGACTCCGATACCCTGCTGGATCCAAAAATGACCACTCATCTTGGAACGCCCGTAGGCAAGGACTCCGGAACCTCCACCTGGAAGGGTGATCAGTGGAAGATCGGCGGTGGTACAACTTGGGGTTGGTTCTCCTACGATCCAGATCTGAACCTGGTCTACTACGGCTCTGGCAACCCCAGCACCTGGAACCCTGTCCAGCGTCCCGGTGACAACCGTTGGTCAATGACCATCTTCGCTCGTGATGCCGACACCGGTATGGCTAAGTGGCTCTATCAGATGACACCTCATGACGAGTGGGATTATGACGGCATCAACGAAATGGTCCTGGTCGACAAAGAGATCAAGGGCAAGATGCGCAAGGTCCTGGTCCACTTCGATCGTAATGGCTTCGGCTATACCCTCGATCGGGCAAATGGTGAACTGCTGGTTGCCGAGAAGTTTGACCCGGCAGTCAACTGGGCCACTCATGTCGACATGAAGACCGGTCGTCCACAGGTTGTATCCAAGTACTCCACTGAGCAGAATGGCGAAGACGTCAACTCAACCGGCATCTGCCCGGCAGCATTGGGTTCCAAGGACCAACAACCAGCCAGCTACTCGCCACGTACCGGACTGTTCTACGTACCAACCAACCACGTCTGTATGGACTATGAACCTTTCCAGGTCTCCTATACAGCAGGTCAGCCCTATGTTGGCGCCACGCTCTCCATGTATCCGGCACCGGGTGGCACACACCTGGGTAACTTCATTGCATGGGATGCCGACAAAGGTAAGATTGTCTGGTCCAATCCTGAACCGTTTTCGGTTTGGAGCGGCGCACTCTCTACAGCAGGTGACGTGGTCTTCTATGGCACACTGGAGGGATACCTCAAGGCAGTTGACGCTAAGACGGGTAAAGAACTTTACAAGTTCAAGACACCCTCCGGCATCATCGGTAACGTCAACACCTATATGCACGGTGGCAAGCAGTATATCGCGGTGCTATCAGGACTTGGCGGCTGGGCCGGAATCGGCATGGCAGCTGGTCTGACAGACCCAACCGCAGGCCTCGGTGCTGTGGGTGCCTATGCATCCCTCAGCGATTACACCCAACTGGGCGGAACCCTGACGGTGTTCGAACTGGCTGAATAATCTTCTGCCATCTGTCGCTGTCACCCGCATCACTCATGCGGGTGACAGCACATTGAGGTTTCACAGTCTCCCATCTCTCTGAAGAGGCGATACATGCAGTATTCTAAAGGTCACCCATCATTTACAGCCCTATTAGTTCTGTTCACAGGCATCCTCGTTCTTCTCTCTTCAACGACGCATGCTGACTACAGGACTTTCGTACCTTCTCCCGAGCAACCCTATTACTTTGAGAATGGCAAGGTTGACTTCGGTACCTATAACGGATTCCGCCGCTATCATGCCGACTGTCATGTATGCCACGGGCCTGCCGGCATGGGTAGCGCGTACGCCCCTGCACTGCTCGAGTCGCTCAAAACCCTGTCATGGGGTGATTTTGTCACTGTGATCGTGCAAGGAAGAGTCGGATTGAATAACATGGTCATGCCGCCTTTTGCAGAAAACAGAGACGTTCTTGCCAATATGTCCGATATCTATGCTTACCTGAAGGCCCGTGCAGACGGTGTCATCGGTCCCATCAGACCCAAACGCTTCCCAAAAGTCAGGAAGCCCCAGTAAACAGCGAAAAGACTATTGGTGTATTGCTTATAAAGAGCGCTTGAACAAAAGAGTGGGAAAGCGGGTCGAAATCGCTATCCATTCCAGAAGCTGCAAAGGCCCAATCATATGTTGAGTAGAGGATCAGGCTTCTCAATCACAACGATGACACTGTTTTTCGTTCCGATCGCCCTGATCCTGCTATTCGGTGCAAGAACGGCCGCTGCGGCAACCACCCATGAAGCCAGAAATAGCGAATTCCTGACAGTTTGCGGCGATCCCAATCACTTGCCCTACTCCAATAAGCAGTTGCAAGGATTTGAAAACCAGATTGCCCAGCTGATTGCTAATGATCTCAATCGCACTCTACGTTATCGGTGGTGGCCCCAATCACTCGGATTCGTTCGTAACACACTGCAGGTCCGCCTCTGCGACCTGGTGATGGGTATTACCTCCGTCAACGAACTGCTACAGAACACCAATCCCTATTATCGTTCTGTCTATACCCTGGTCTATCGAACGGATGACGGACTTGCCATTCGCTCACTCAAAGATCCGGCACTGAGACAGCTTCGACTGGGCGTCGTAGCCGGTACTCCGCCTGCCACCTTGCTTGCAAAATACAATCTAATGAGTCAAGTGCGTCCCTATCTGCGAACTGTGGATACCCGCCATTTCTCTCCCGCCAGCCAGGCGGTAGAGGATGTAGCAACGGGGGAGATCGACGTGGCTGTGGTGTGGGGTCCAATCGCCGGTTACGTCTCCCGGCAACAAAAAACGGCACTGAGTATCGTACCTCTACCACCCAAAGAGGATTCGATTCCGCTTGCCTTCAATGTTTCCATGGGAATCCGTCGTCGAGAGGCAGTATGGAAACACCAACTCAACGAAGAACTGGAAAAACTCGCCCCACAGATAGAGGAGATCCTGATGAAATATGGCGTCCCACTACTGGATAAGAGTGATAGTCTGATAAGACATTGAAACCTAGTCCATTCCCATACAATCCCATACCGGCTGCACGATCAGTGACTTGTGCAGCCACACTGCTTTGTCTACTGATTTTTTACACTACAAATCTCGATGCAGATGAGGACACGAAGCGCTTTTCTTCTGATGGCTACCGAATCACTGACTTTCGCTCACCAGTTCCCGATACAATACCCTTTGGTATCACAGTGACAACACAACAAGTGCAAAAGCTGTTGCAGGATGATGACGTAATCCTGATCGATGTCATGCCTGCACCGATAAAACCCAAGGATCGTCCCTCTGGCCTGTTATGGATGCCGCCAACAAGATATAACATTCCAGGCTCGGTCTGGCTGCCCAACGTGGGTTATGGCGCCCTATCAGATGAACTTGAAGCGTACTTCGAAGTGAATCTGGCAAAGTACTCGGCAGGTGACAAGTCACGAAAGATCGTCATCTATTGCCAGGCTGACTGCTGGATGTCCTGGAATGCGGCAAAACGGGCAGCAACCTGTTTCGGCTACACACAGATCTACTGGTATCCTGACGGCACCACTGATTGGGAAGCAACTGGGCTGATGATGGAAAAGAGTACACCTGTCCCAATGGATAAGCAGTGAGTTTTCTACAAATCAACCGGCGGTGTGTTCCCAGAGACCAGTCCCCATTCCTTGTGCGATCATAGATCAACCCTAAATATCAGCGTCATTTGACTCATCATTTCGAGAGTAGGTTTAAGAGCTTGGTAGGAACAGCCTATGCATTTAAAACAGCCTGCAACAAATCGTTTTTCTCAGGACACAACAATCTTTCCGCTTATCAACAATTATTGATATCGCGTTACACAAAGAATCTGCTAATAAAAAAAGATGATCGACTCTGGCTGAGGAATGCTTATGAATATGGATCCTCATTCCCTGTAAAAAAATCATTTCTGAAATTCAAACTCTACTGACATTGATCACTATCTTAAATGTCGCTATACCTTTTAGACATTTTTTTATGTGTTGTTTTGAGTGGGTGTCTGTGTTTTATCACCGACCATTTTATGATGGATTTGATCAGATGCTAATACTGATGGTTTGTTGTGGCTCCGATATTCAGTGGGGGTCATACCCTTAATTTCCTTGAATGCCTTATTGAATGGTGATAGCGATCTGTATCCGACATCCAAAGCAATACTGAGCACGGGCAGGTGCCGCGTCTCTGGTACTACCAATTGACGCGCAGCCTCTCCAATTCTGTATAGATTAAGAAAGTGATTGAAGTTTCTATAACCTAGGTGGCCGTTGATAGCACGGCGTAATCGGTATTCTTTGACGTGTAATACTTCGGCCAGCCGCCGAATGGTTAGTCCTTCTTCACAATAGATCTTCTCCTCCACCATCATCCGCTCAAGTTCTCCAACAATCTCAACACCCTGCACCTCGTCGTCTTCTGCCTCCGCATCCTCAAGCGTCTGAGTGGGTAGCTCGAACGGAATCTGTTGAGCTGGATACACTCGACGAAATCCCAGAAAACGTGTGTAGATACCTATGATGAGCAGAAAAAAGAATCCGGAAATCATAGTGTCAACATGGATCGACCGTGGTGTGCCGAGGGTGATAACCTCAACACAAGTAATGACCAGAATAATGATTCCACCAAGTAATACGCTGACCATCCGAGCACGTCTACGACTTTCGACAAGGTCGACCCGCCAGTCTTTGAGTGCATGATACAAGGCCAGTACAACCAGTAACACACCCCACGAAATAGAGGGAATCAGTGCCACTCCATTATGAGTAAGTTCAGATCGCATGGCCCAATGAACCAATCCACGATGATCTTCAAAGGTGATGTAGTGGCCGAACCATCCGACTGCGACATACAACACATATAACAGCAGGTAGGACCATTTCCATTGAAACGAATCTTCAAATAGCGATTTAGAAAGCAACCAGAATGCAACAATTCCCGCCCCACTGATCAGGTTGAGTGGGATTTCCAACACCAGCCATTCCCATTGAGACGTCAACGCGAATGTACCGCTAGCAGCTGCACCAAGAGCAACTATGGCTCCTAAGACCGCGCTCGGCTTGGTGTGATAATCCTTTATCAGGACCATTGCCAACAGAGTAAGTAGCACTATGTTGCCACTGCGAAAGAATAAATCGAGCGTAGACATTTTTTCCGCCTCAAACCGACGGGTGAGTGAGCCAGTTATTGCACTTCATACGTCCCCCAGATGTTACTTTCTTACAGGGCATGTGAGCGACAGGGCGAGTCAGAATACTGTATAACAAAATTCAACCATATCGCTGCAAGCACTGGGCGCCACAGTATTTTTCCGGAAACTCAATTTCAGCCAGGACACCAGTATACGTGAATATTCCCAAGTTGATTTTGAAATTCACTCTATGCTGGAATCATAGCCTGGAAGGGTCTTTTAAAAGTGAAAATTAGGAAATTTCTGATCATTTAAATTACTTCCGAATCAAAAAGCGCTCAGTTTCTGCTTGTGCCTGAAACCTGCCGTTTAAGGGTATTTAGTATTGATCTCCATGTCGGTTATTGATCATTGGCTGCACTCAACCAAGCTTCCAAAGAGAACATGGACCTACCCCTAACAAACTATCAAATTGCTGTGGAAAACCCGGATTAACCAACCACATCACTCAACTATAATCACATCAACAACTTTATCCGCACACAACACACCCCCGCTTCCTCCCTTTGGTCCTTCATATAGAGCTGACGGATTTCGCAATCCTGGTGGATTTCGGAATCCACCATATTTTTTCAGTATTCGTGAGACTTTCTTCATCGAAATCGTTTCAATCTCCTTAGAAAGCGTAAATTTCACCCATTGAATTAAATCGTTCGTTGTCAGTGCCAGTTTGCGCATTCGGGTTCAAATATTTAATGCGGATCTACTGAGGTGAGTACTATGTTTAGAAAGATCATTTTTCAACTGTTCATGTTGTTACTGGTTTTCGCACTCGTGTCATGTGGTGACGGCAGTGTTGAATTGAGCTATGAAGGACCAACCATCAATGTACCGGATTATCCTTCAACCACAAACCAATTGCCTACTGCGGTTGCATCAATCGGGCCGATGTCCTGGCTATCGAAAATGATTGTCAACGAAGTTGTGTACGATACCAGCGCCGCCGGGGTCACTATAAACGGGGAAACTGGTGTACTTGATGATCTGCTCATTGGCTATGTCGTCACAGTCAACGGCACTCTCGATGCCGCTTGGGAAACAGGCTCCGCGGATCTGATTTCATTCAACGCAAACGTAGTCGGCCCAATCGAGAGCATCGATCCAATAGGCCGTCACTTATTGATCATGGGGCAAAGTGTGCGGATTGATACAGACACCCGCTATGTGCCCCCTCTTGACTCCAATTCTCTCTCAAGTTTGATGGCGGGCACGGCGGTCCAAATCAGCGGCCTGCCGGATGCGAATGGTGAAATTGTCGTCACCCATATGAAAGTCTCTGCTGAGCAACAGCATTTTCAAGTTATCGGCACAGTCTCCGAAATAAATTTTGGCGAGCTGATATTCAAGATCAATGAATTGACCGTCGACTATAGCAGTGCGGTCGTCTTAGATCTGCCGGGAGGTGCCCCAAGTAATGCAATGGAAGTACTCGCCAGAGGCACTTTGAGCCCAAATGGGGTGTTCCAAGTATCGGAGTTAACAACCAATGTAAAGCCTTCGGAGTTCGCCACCGATTCACGCATCGAGATCACTGGTTATATCACGCGCTACAATTCGGACAGCGATTTTTTCATCAACGGTCTCCGAGTCACAACCGATCTTCGGACCATCTTTTATTACGGCATGCACAACGATCTGACACTTGGTGCTAGGGTTCAAGTCAATGGACGATGGAACGGCAGTGGCAAATTGCGAGCACAGGAAATCTGGTTTGAACAATAAAGCGTATTGATCATGCTCCAACCCATAACTTTCCGGGAACTCAGGTCAATAACGATAACCGGATACAGTCAGCCTACCTGTATCCAAAAGCGGAACTGACCAGACACCCATGCTAAATACTGTCATATTCAGCAGCCTGTACTAAACACTATTTTATGTGGGTGTCTTACTTATAATTGCTTATGCTTTGTTAAGTCACAAAAGCGAAAATTATCGTGCTTGACCACGATGTACTCAATCAGGTGAACCACCGCATTATTTTTTCAGACCGACTTCCACTGGAAATGCCACCACATGATCCACATACAGGCGTACACCGATCTTTTCACCAATCTCATGATCATGATGACTCTGCACCAGGCAGAGTAGTTCAATACCCTCTTCAAGCGACAAGGTGTAGAGATATTCAGCACCCTGAAAAACCTTATCCACGATTTCCAGTTTAAAGTCGCTCTCATCGTCATGAACAACATCGTCTGGACGTAGCAATAATTCAACGCTGTCACCAATATCCGGCTGTCGAATAAAATTACCGGCCATGATCCCGAGTGCAGAATCTATATTCCCACCCCCTATAACACGACCGGGAATCATTGCACCCTGACCAATAAATTCCGCTACAAAACGATCCTTTGGCTGATGATAGATGGTGTAGCCAGAATCCCACTGACGCAATTGCCCTGCTCCCAGTACACCAATCGAATCAGCCAGAGCAAAGGCTTCCAACTGATCATGGGTAACCAGAATAGCGGTTACACCCTCTCTTTTGAGAATGGCACGAACTTCACGTGCAAGCTGCTCGCGCAACTCCACATCGAGACCCGAAAAGGGTTCATCAAGCAATAGAATGTCGGGTCTCGGCGCCATTGCACGGATCAGTGCCACCCGTTGTTGCTGACCACCGGAAAGCTGATGGGGATACTTTTCTTCTAAACCTGCTAGACCGACCAATTCAAGCAACTCTTTAACCCGTTGCTTACGCTGCTTGTGGCTGGATCCCCGTAGACCAAAGGCAACATTGTCCAACACCGTTAAATGCGGATAGAGGGCAAAGTCCTGAAAGACCATGCCAACCCGCCTTTTTTCAGGTGCCATGGTCTGAGCCGGACGGGAGACGCTGCGTCCATGCAGCAGGATCTCCCCTTCAGCCAAAGGTTCAAAACCCGCGATGGCCCTGAGCAGGCTGGTTTTACCGCAGCCACTGGGTCCCAACAGACAGCCGATGGCACCACTCTCCAGCTCAAAGCTGACATCATCAACCACTGTTTGACTGCCATATTTCACACTGACATGTTTAACTTCAAGTTGATTTCGCATGACGTGACCGGGTGATGGTTCGACTCAATAATATAACCGGAAGAACACCGACAACAACGATCGTCAATGCCGCGTAGGAAGCATCGGCAAGCCGCTCATCCGAGGCCAGTTCGTAGGCCCGTACTGCCAGGGTGTTGTAGTTAAAGGGGCGCAATATCAATGTAGCGGGTAACTCTTTTAAGATATCGACGAAAACCAGTAATAGAGCCGTCATCAAACTGCCCTTGAGCATCGGCATGTGTACCCTGCGTACAATCTCCCCTGAACCTGTACCCATGGACCTTGCCACTTCATCCATGGTTGGGCGAATCTTACCCAAGCCCGCTTCGACGGTCTGTAAAGAAACGGCTAGAAAGCGTACCAGATAAGCAAAAATCAGTGCGGCCAGAGTACCACTCAACAGCAGCCCCGTTGACCAGCCAAATCGCTGCCGCATCCACTCATCCAGCAAATTGTCAAAGGCAGCAAAGGGTATCATTACACCGATGGCGATGACGGTACCCGGAATGGCATATCCCATCCCTGCTACTCTTACCGCGATCACAGCAGGCCAACTACCCCGTCGTCGTTTTCCATAACTGAGAAACAGTGCCAGTAGCAGAGCCAGCAATGAAGCCGCACCTGCCAACAATAAACTGTGACTGATGAGACTGAGAAAACGACTATCGAGACTCTCCTCTGCCGTGGTCAACGCCCACCATAGCAATTGTCCCGCAGGCAGTATGAATCCGAACAGAAGTGCCCCTGAGCAGATCAAAAAGGCCATCAATGATTGCCTGGTGTTCAATTGAAACCGTGTCAATAGCTGATGTCGCTGGGTGGTATGGTGATATCGAGCCCGTCTTCGAGAGCCTTTTTCGAGAATGATCAGAGCGAAGACTACCAATAACAGCATGGCCGACAGCTGGGCTGCCGCAGCTGCATTATTCAGACCATACCAGGTACGAAAGATGCCGGTGGTAAAGGTAGAGACGCCAAAATATTGTACTGTGCCGTAATCAGCCAGGGTCTCCATAAGTGCCAGAGAGAGACCCGCCACTATGGCAGGCCTGGCCAGTGGCAATGCAACCAAAAAGAATGTCCGCCATGGACCGTTTCCGAGGGACCGGCTAACATCCAGTACACAAATTGACTGCCCCAGAAAGGCTGCTCTGGAGAGCAAGTAGACATAAGGGTAAAGGACCAATGAGAGCATCAATGCCGCTCCCTCGATGGAGCGGATCTCAGGAAACCAGTAATCACCGTAACCCCAACCGGTCCAATCTCGAAGTAATGTCTGAACAGGCCCAGCGAAATCAAACAGACCCGTATAAGTGTAGGCAATGATATAAGCCGGTATGGCCATCGGCAGTAACAACGCCCATTCAAACAACGATCTCCCGGGGAATTGACACATGCTGGTCAACCAGGCCGTACTGACGCCGACAAGCAATACGCCCACCGCTACCCCGATCATCAATAAAAGCGAGTTGATGACATAATCCTGCAGCACAGTGTCAACAAGATGCTGCCATACCTCTCCGGCGGGCTCGAAAATGTAGCTAAGCACAACCAGTACAGGCACTGACAACAGCAGCGCTATCAATGGAACGCCGATACGCCAGGCATTCATCCTGATTGATAAACGTGACCAGGCAGATTCATTCTCGACGGCTTGCATGATTACCTTAATGTAGACACCCAAAGCAGGGTGCACTAATAGATCAATTTTGAATCAATGGTGGGGTCCATTCATGATGTCAACAACTTACAATCATGATGAACCCACGAGCAAACCGAACTCCTCAACTCAAAACTCAAATTTCATTATTTCCATCCTGCGCGATCCATCAACCGTACCGCCTCAGGATTGAGTTCACCCAACTGCCCCAAATTGAGTCTATCCATCTTGAACTCACCCCATGCCTTGAGGAGATCGCCTGGTTGCACATCACTTCTAACCGGGTACTCTCCATTCGCTTCTGCATACCAGGCCTGAGATGATTCATTGACCAGAAACTCAAGCAATTTGATCGCATTCTCCTTGTGTCTCGCCGCTTTGGTAAGAGCGGCACCACTGATATTCACATGTGCTCCACGCCCCTGTTGATTTGGCCAGAAAACGGCTAACTGCTCAGCTGCATCACGCTGTGCGGCATCATTCGAAGTCAGCATGCCAGCCAGATAATAAGTATTGGCAATTGCAATATCACACATACCCGCGGCGGCTGCTTTTATTTGATCCCGGTCACCCCCCTTCGGTGGACGAGCAAACTGTTTGACGAATGCCTTGGCCCACTGCTCAGTTGCCTTTGCCCCATTGGCAGCCATCATCGCCGCCATCAGAGATTGATTGTAGATATTCCCCGATGAGCGAATACAGATTTTTCCTTTCCACTTGGGATCTGTCAGTGCTTCATAGGAAGAGAGCAGCGCTGGATCCACCTTCCCTTTGACATAGAGAATGGGACGGGCCCGTATTGAGAGACCGAACCAATGCCCTTCCGGGTCACGAAAACTGCTTGGTACGGTCGATGCCAGGATATCTGAGTGAACGGGTTGGGTGACGCCTGCCTCCTTGGCGCGATGCAGTCGGCCCGCATCCGTGGTTACCAGCACATCTGCCGGTGAGTTACGACCCTCACTTTGTAACCGTTGCAACAGTGCATCTGCCTTGCCAGTGACAAGATTGACTTGAATACCGGTCT
Organism: Candidatus Thiodiazotropha sp. (ex Codakia rugifera); assembly: GCA_025656675.1. Lineage (GTDB taxonomy): Bacteria > Pseudomonadota > Gammaproteobacteria > Chromatiales > Chromatiaceae > Thiodiazotropha. The sequence continues at coordinate 790,438 of JAHXHN010000002.1, read as the reverse complement.
GTTCGGTAAATCTGTCGAGTAACGGCTTGATCAGTTTTTCTTTACGTGCAGAGTAGAGATTAACCTCACCAGCAGCCATCGCAAGGGTGGGCCCTAACAGACAGAGCAGCAAAGGCAACCGTATGAATTTGAAGTAGAATAGCACAAATAATCTCCGAAAAGCTCAACAACAAAATTACTATAAATCCTAGTATATGTTAATGATAACGATTCTTATTGCTATTTACAACAACGGCACAAATACAGCATAAGCCCCATCTGCAAAGGGATGCGTCTCTAAGAAAGCGCCCTTGGGCCCGATGTTGGATCGACGGAGAACAATTGGATCAGACACTCTTTTTAACCCGTGTTGCATGAAGAGTGGCACGCATCAGTACAGCACGCTTTCCTATCGCCACTTCAACCGCAAGGCGTGCCTTTCCCTGGTCAAGCAACTTTGCAACAAAGCGTTGTCTCTCCTCCTCACTTACCCGGCAAAGACAGTGGATCGATTGTCGAATGGGGGTCCGATAGCGGATCGATGCCTCGGTGATGACGAGTTCAACATCCAGATCGGCTTGATCGACAATATGAGAGCCTAGCGCCCAGGCAGTTAGTGCACCCAGGGAGTAGATACTACCCGCAAATCCACTACCGTGAAGATTCACATTGGGTTTCAAGGGTGCCTCAACAACGATGTGTCTGCTATCGAGTTCCTGGATTTGATAGCCCATTGCCCTGCTCAACGGGATCGTCCGGTTGATCTTTGCCTGCAGGGCAGTGGCCTTGCTCTCACTCACTTGAATAGGTCTCTAAGGGGGATACTGCCTCAATCGATTTACCGACCTGCATCATGGCACGCTCCCACTTCTTAACATCCAGTGTTTGTAACAGGTTGGGTATCTGATCACTGTATGTTGTCATCCCGCTGTAATTGCATTGCTGACCATCAATATCCTCAAGGCACAAAGCTGCGGGATTGTTCGGAATAGGCTCACGGAACAGGCCATAGATACTCACGTTTCTCATTGTTGTCGATTCCTTCAGAATATGTTGATGCACATGCGACAGGCCATTGCGAAAAGAAAGATCGCGAACAGACGCCGTAGCAACTGATCAGGTAGTTTATGGGCAAGTGTTGCACCCAGGGGAGCGAACAACAGACTGGCCACGACCACACCACCGAACACAGGAAGGTTTACATAGCCAAGACTGCCCGATGGAAGATCGGATTCATTCAGACCGCCCACGATATAACCGAAGGTTGCACTGACTGAGATCGGTAAACCGATCGCTGCCGCTGTGGCGATCGCCCGCTTGATCGGTACACCACAGTAGCTGAGAAAAGGCACATTCAAAGAACCGCCACCTATGCCCATCAGGGCCGAGATAACGCCGACAACCGTTGCCACCATGGTAAGTCCGAACGTGCCAGGCAGATCATGGTGTGCAGAGACACGGCTCAGCGCCATCTGTACCGAAACGGCAAATAGAAAAAGGATAAAGGCTATATACAGCAGATCACCGGGCAGCAGGTCAGCAAGCCAGGCACCAAGCAGTGAGCCGATCAGCACACCCGGCACCATGATCCAAAACAGGTGCCAGACAACCGCCCCTTTACGGTGGTGGGTATAGATGCTGGAAATTGCGGTTACAATGATCGTTGCGAGCGAAGTCCCTAATGCCATCTTGATCGCCATCTCCTGGGGAATCTGATGGGACTCGAACAGCAGTGTTACGATCGGTACGATAACAATACCGCCGCCGATCCCCAGCAACCCTGCCAGGATACCTGCAACTGCACCGGAGACAAGCAGCATGGTGAGATCCATTACGAGCATACCTCGTCATGGATTCTGTACCATTCGATACCCGGAGTGATATAGAGACTCGATATCATTGCGTTCAACAGGCCGGCCATATTGATGACCATCTCCAGGCGTTGACAGCCAATTTGCCTTTGGTCATTGCACACCGTTGCTCCTCGGGTTTAACAATGACTTGCCGAAGTAGAGTTTGACCTCTACATCCGATCCTGCAACTCCCTCGCGACGGGTGATAACCGCTACGCTCTCATCGTGGACCTCCTTCTTACCACCCAACCACTGATGTGAGTCCTTAGGTTTGAAATCTGCTGCCTGTACCGAGCCAATGGTCATCGCCAACACAACTGTAGCCGTTACAGCCATCAGGGTATTTCGTATTCGATTTATAGCATCCTCCAGTGTGTAAGCGTGTGATCAAGTAATCTTACTTGAGTAGAGGCTACCACTTTCAATATCGAATGGGTATTTCAGTTGAATATGCCTTTCATATTGAGAGAGGTAGACTACGATTGTCCATCTCTCAACGATAGATGAACACCGAAAATATGTTGGCCAATGAATTGTTACGATTCTTTCTGTTAAAAGGATGGCCTGGTCACGCATAGCGGTTTATCGATGGATAGACGCGAGTGAGTCATCCAATAAACATCGGGATTAAAGTATGAAACGGCGAGAAAAACGAAACGGTACTACCCTGGTGCTGACCGGTGAGGGAAAGGGTAAATCATCCAGCGCATTCGGTACTGCCTTCAGGGCAGCAGGCTGGAAGATGCAGGTGCTGGTCATTCAATTCATAAAAGGCAAATGGAAAACAGGTGAACAGCAGGCTGCATCCCGATTCGATACGATTGAATGGCATGCCTTGGGAGATGGCTTTACCTGGGATACCCATAACCCTGAACAGGATATTCAGACAAGCCGTGAAATCTGGACATTGTGCCAACAAAAAATCCGTTCACATCAATACGACCTGGTCGTGCTGGATGAGATCAATTACTGCTGCAAATATGGTTGGATCAGCGGACAGGAGATCGCCGACTTCATTCAGCAGGAGAAGCCCAGCTGGATGCACCTGATCCTCACTGGCCAGGGCGCTCCCGCTGAACTGATCGATATTGCAGACACGGTGACTGAGATGAAAAAGATCAAACACGCCTTTGAGCAAGGTATCCACGCCGAACAGGGCATGGAATTCTGAATGATGAATTTTGATTTGAGAAGGGAACCTATCAAACAGACAGCCTTGTGGTAAAACAGCCCACACCTACCATGCATGGATAGTGAAAAATAGGCACACTGAAAGTACCTCAAAACTCAAAACTCAAAACTCAATATTATTTTAGTCCCCATCCAACAGTCGGCCGATACCACCGAGTACGGAGCCTTCTCCTTTATCACTGCCACCGGCTGAAGGGGCGCTCCCCAGAATCCGATCCGCCATGCGAGAGAAGGGAAGACTTTGTAACCAGATGGTGCCATGCCCACTGAGTGTCGCTAGAAACATGCCCTCCCCGCCAAATACCATTGACTTCAGATTACCGGCACGTTGAATATCGTATACTATGCCGTCCGTAAACCCTACCAGACAGCCAGTATCGACCCGCAGTGTTTCACCTGAAAGTACCTTTTTAACGATCGTTCCACCAGCCTGAATAAAAGCCATCCCATCCCCTTCAAGTCTCTGCAGAATGAAACCTTCGCCACCGAACAGACCGGTACCAAGTCGCCGGTTGAAAGCGATATCGACTTTGGTGCCCAAAGCAGCGCACAGAAAGGCATCTTTTTGGCAGGTGACTTTTTCACCCAACTTGGCCATATCCAATGCAACAATATTGCCTGGATAAGGGGCTGAGAACGAGACTCTACGCTTACCGACGCCCCGATTGGTAAAGTGAGTGGTGAAGATAGACTCTCCGGTAAACACACGCTTCCCGGCAGAGAAGAGCTTGCCCATCAATCCCTCATCGGCATTGGAACCATCACCCATCTTGGTTTCAAAATCGATGCCCTCCTCCATATAGGTCATGGCGCCAGCTTCGGCAATTACGGTCTCGCCTGGATCGAGTTCGACCTCAACCAACTGCATCTCTGAACCGAGAATCTCGTAATCCACTTCATGGCAACGCATCGATAGCTCTCCTTGGTTGATTCAACCATTTCGTCTTGATTTCTAATGCCCATTTGACCGGACCATAGAAAAATATCAAGCATTTTATTTAATTATATTATTGTTTTCTGATATACTGCGCGGTTTTTTGTATCAGCAACGCGAGGTAATCCATGTTCCAACTGACCTGCCCTGGGAAACAGTGCGTAAAAAACGATGTTCTCTCGGGTCTGACGGTTGCTTTGGCATTGGTGCCTGAGGCGGTTGCCTTTGCTTTCGTTGCCGGCGTGGCGCCTTTGGTCGGTCTCTATGCGGCCTTCATGATGGGGATAATCACTGCAGTCATAGGTGGCAGGCCCGGCATGATATCCGGAGCAACCGGCGCGATGGCTGTGGTCATGGTGGCCCTGGTTGCCGAGCATGGCATCGAGTACCTGTTTGCGGCAGTGCTGCTGGCGGGTCTGATCCAGATAAGCGCCGGCTTGCTGCGTTTAGGTAAATTTATCCGACTGGTTCCCCATCCAGTGATGCTGGGATTCGTCAACGGATTGGCCATCGTCATATTTATCGCCCAGCTAAAACAGTTTCAGGTTCCCACTGAAAACGGTGCAATGGTATGGCTTACTGATACTCCGCTTTTGATTATGTTGGGACTTGTCGCCCTCACCATGGCAATCATCCATATTCTGCCAAAACTCACTTCTGCAGTGCCTGCTTCCCTGGTTGCGATTGTCAGCGTAACCCTGTTAGTCATTTTCCTTGATTTGGATACACGCTCTGTTCAAGATGTGCTTCGTGACCTGTCAGGAGACCCTACCGCCACGATTGCGGGTGGATTACCAACCTTCCACATTCCCATGGTTCCCCCGACGCTGGATACGCTACACACTATTCTGCCCTACGCTATTATCCTTGCCGGTGTCGGTCTGATTGAATCACTGCTGACCATGAGCCTGATAGATGAACTGACGGAGTCACGTGGACGGGGGAATAAAGAGTGCATAGGTCAGGGAGTGGGTAATACGGTCAACGGCCTGTTTGGTGGTATGGGAGGCTGCGCCATGATCGGACAAAGCCTGATCAACATCAATTCAGGGGGGCGTGGTCGTCTGTCGGGCATATCGGCCGCGCTGTTTCTTCTGGCCTTTATTCTGTTTGGGTCAGGTCTGATAGAGATGATACCGGTAGCCGCACTGGTCGGTGTGATGTTCATCGTGGTTCTCGGCACCTTTGAATGGGCCAGCTTCCGCCTGTTGGGCCGCATTCCTTTGGCTGATACCTTCGTTGGCATTCTGGTTGCTGTAGTCACGGTACTGACCGATCTGGCGATTGCCGTCATCGTCGGTGTCATCGTCTCAGCCCTGGTGTTTGCCTGGGAACACGCCAAACAGATGCGCGCCGAAACACACACCGATAAATACGGCATCAAATATTATAAACTTCACGGCCCCCTGTTTTTTGGCTCGGTTCAGACCTTTGCCGATCTATTCGACCCTAAGAACGATCCCCAAGAAGTCATCGTCGATTTTGCCGATGCCCGCGTCTATGATCACTCAGGTCTGGAGGCCATCGATACCTTGGCTGACCGCTATATGCGGGCACAAAAGACACTACATATCCGCCATCTGAATCAAGAGTGTCAAAACCTGCTCGTTAAAGCCGGTGACCTGGTTGAAGTCAATATGATGGAGGACCCGACCTACTTTGTGGCGGATGACCGGGTAGCATAGTGAATCAGTGTGATCAGCTGTAAACTTCAGTTACAACTCATCAAAGGCAAAGAGCTGAGTGCTGCATTTTTTTTGAATGAAGCTTAGAATCATGTCATTGAATTTCGGTGTAGATGAAATACGCTGTACCGAGAACGAGCGGACATAAGTGGCCTAGGGCCTGTTAACACTAATAGAGCTGCTGTCACATCGCTGTCTATCACAGCCACTGGCAAAACCTGCAAGAGGGTCACAAGCAATGACAACACTGATCGTGCTACTGGTCATTATATTAGCGGTCATCGGATTCGGCGTCGGCATGTACAACAGGCTTATCGCCGGGCGTAATCGCTACAAGAATGCCTTTGCCCAAATCGATGTTCAACTTACCCGTCGTCATGACCTGATCCCCAATTTGGTTGAGACCGCCAAGGGTTATATGAAACATGAAAAGGAGACACTGGAGGCAGTCATTGATGCCCGCAACCGGGCAGTATCCGGACTGCAACAGGCTGCAAAAGATCCTTCTGACCCAGAGGCCATGAAACAACTGGGCGAAGCGGAGCAAGGGCTCAGTGGCGCCCTTGGACGCTTGTTCGCCCTGGCAGAAGCCTACCCTGATCTAAAAGCTAATGAGAACATGATGCAGCTCTCAGAGGAGCTTGTCAGCACCGAAAACAAGGTGGCATTCGCCCGCCAGGCCTATAACGACTCGGTGATGCAATACAATATCGACCGTGAATCATTCCCCAGCAATCTGATCTCAAGCTGGTTCCACTTCCAAGCTGCCGCCCTGCTTGAGATAGAAGATGAAGTAAAACGCGAAGTACCAAAGGTCACATTCAACTGATTCCGGCTAGTGAACTTTTTCGAGCATCAGGATGAAGCCAAGCGCAACACCCGAAAACTGGTGTTGCTTTTCATCCTTGCGGTCATCGTCATCATTATCGCAATCGATGGCGTCTTGCTGATCTTATTCGGAAATTATCTCAGTGATCCACAGCTGGTTGCTCCCAACACATTGGGGGGTCTTCTCGCCGCCAATGCAACCGTCTTGCTGTTCGGTACGGGGGGAACCGGGGCTACGATTGGACTGGCAAGCTTATACCGAAGCGCCAGCCTGAAAGACGGAGGTGGATCAGTAGCCCGACAGATGGGTGGCGTCCCGGTTGAAACCGACCCTAAGGACCCGCTGCGACAACGTCTGCGTAATGTCGTCGAAGAGATCGCCATCGCTTCAGGTGTCCCCGTTCCAGAGATCTACATCATGGAACAGGAGCCTGGTATCAATGCCTTTGCCGCCGGTTTCTCGCCCAGTGATGCTGCTATAGCAGTGACCCGCGGTACATTGGAGAGCCTTAACCGTGAGGAGTTGCAGGGTGTCATTGCCCATGAATTCAGCCATATATTCAATGGTGACATGCGTCTCAATATACGGCTCATGGGTGCCCTTTTCGGCATTCTGTTATTGGCCATTGCAGGCCGACGAATCCTGAGTGGCAGTCGCTATTCGTCGCGATCAAGAAACAATGGCGGCAACGCGATTATCCTATTTGCAGTCGCCCTTACAGCAATCGGCTATATCGGACTTTTTTTCGCACGCTGGATCAAGGCTGCAGTGTCCAGGCAACGGGAGTACCTTGCTGATGCCTCGGCAGTTCAGTTTACTCGCAACCCACAGGGTATTGCCGGGGCACTGAAAAAAATTGCGATACACAGCAATGGCACCTTGCTGGAAAAAGACAGCGAAGAGATTGGTCACATGCTTTTCGGTCAGGGTAACAGTGCAGCCATGCTTGCCACTCACCCGCCGATAGTCGAGCGCATACAGCGTATCGAACCTGGCTTTCGGGAAGAGGAATTGGTTGAAATCGCCAAACGCTTAAGCCGACGTACCCGCAAGGCGGACGAACGAGATGAAAGGGAATCTAGAAAGTCATCGAAACGCACCCCGTTTGACCCACGTCATATCATTGAAGGTATAGGTCAACCCGACTGGGAGCGCATTGTCGCTGCAGCAGCGTTAGCAGCCACACTACCCGGCGGCCTGTTATCAGCAGCTCGTTCCACCGAGTGGGCACCCGAATTATTACTCTGTGTACTGCTTGACGATGATGAGCAGATTCGTGATCAGCAGCTGTTCACCATCGCCGAAAAGCTGGGTGCGGAAAGTGAAGCTCAGGTCCGCCATTTACTGACATCTACATTGCCGATAAGACCGGAGCAACGTCTTCCCCTGTTAGAAATCGCATTTCCCGCCCTCAAACGGCGCCCCGAGAAATTCATCCAACGCATGCTCGAAACCGTCACTGATATCATTCACCAGGACGGTAGGATTGAGGTATTTGAATTTTTATTGGCGAAAGTGATCAGCCTGCATCTGACAGATGCAATGAACCCCTCCCAAAGCCGCACAAGTGGCAACCAAACCCTTGCAGCTCAAGCACAAGCAGTACAGGATGTGATTGCAATCCTCGCTGATCATGGCCATCGCGATATTGAAATGGTAAAGCGCAGTTACCAAAAAGGAATACAAAGCATAGGTTTGGAACCAAGCCCATTGCAAATACCAACTGACTGGCCTGGTGCATTAGACAACGCATTGGCTCATCTCGACCTGCTCAAGATCACGGAAAAGGAGCGTCTGATTGGCGCTCTGGTAGAGACCATTCTCACTGATGCCCATATCGACACCCAGGAGCTTGAGCTGTTACGTGCAATAGGGTCAGCGCTCCATGTGCCACTACCATTGCTGAGTAATAATGTTTAGTTTCTGCATTTCACCCGGAATCTTCATAGGAATGACACAGTACCGAATGCTTAAGCGTGTGCCATTGGCCCTCCAATGAAGTATCCTGAGTCGGGTTACTAATACTATTTTTTTCCCTTAAGCATCGCTGCCAGATCGCCAAAGGGCTGATGTGTGCTGCTCCTGCTCTGACGCATATCATCAGAGGCTTTTGTGGCATCTGATTCGATATATCGCGAATGCTCGTTATCATGACAATAGATACACAACAACTCCCAATTGCTACCATCCAGCGGGTTATTATCATGATTATGATCACGATGGTGGACGGTCAACTCCCTTAGGTTTTCCCGGGTAAATTCCCGTGTACAACGTCCACAGACCCAGGGGTACATCTTTAGCGCCCGTTCCCGGTAGCCTTTATCCCTCTCCTCCCGTTCCCGACGAGCCTGGGCCACGACCTTATCTAATTTTTCATTTGATCTATCTGACGACATAATAGCTATCTGATTGGTGTAGGCATATCAAACCCCGCCGGGTGACTTCCTGCCTTCTCACCTTATCTTAATATTGAAAGTATCACCCGATCGATTAGCTAGAATATAGTACTTAATACGATTCATACCTATATCGCCACTGTCGTCTGATCATAAAAAGACCATCAAAAACGGCATCAGTCTCCCCTAAATAGTGCAATATTCCAATCCAATCGCATTCAACCAGTGCCTTCACGACAATCTTCGCTTATAGTCTCAACCATCCAATCACTAGGGTGTCCTATACACGCAACCAGAGAATCATGCATTGAAAAACTCACTGCTACTCCGATTCGGTACTGTGATAACCATTCTCTTCATCCTGGCTGTATCAGGTATGGTCAGTTCGATGATTATTGCCGAGACCGCTGAAGGCTATGCTGCTGCAATCAACCAGGCGGGGACACTGCGTATGCAATCCTATCGAATTGCCAGCAGCCTGGTACACCGAACCAAATTCCATCATGAGCTTGCAACGACACGAACCAGTCAACTGGTGACAGAATATAATCAACGTCTGCTCAGTCCGCGTATTCATGACGTACTGACAAAAGGACCAAACAAACAGGTTACTGACACCTATCACGAAGTCGAATCACACTGGCGTGAAACCATGCTTCCTAATCTGAAAGATTACTTGAAGCTGAGTGCGACTGACTCACTCTCATCTCAGCAAAGGCGTCAACTCGACACCAGCTTACGTAACTATCTTGCACTGGTGGACAGCTTTGTTGATGATATCCACCGTTTCGTGGAGGCACTGGAAATAGATGCAGAGGAGAAAAACCAGCAGCTGAGGATCATACAGATTGTGCTGCTGAGTCTTACTTTTCTGGTCACGTTGGTCAGTCTCTATCTCACCAAAAGTTATGTACTCAATCCTCTTCGCAATCTACTTGCCTGTGCTAATGCGGCACGGCATGGTGATTTCTCAATCAGAAGCCGATACCTCAGCGAAGATGAGCTAGGCCAGCTAGGCCAGGCTTTCAATGTAATGGCGGAAGATCTCTCTGTAACCTATGCGGATCTCGAGTCTAGAGTACGTGAGAAAACCCACGATCTTGAAAGAAGCAACCACACCCTGGAATTACTCTATTCCGCCACCAAAAGACTGAGTGACTCTTCTTTGAGTGAGGATGTTCTGGTCGCAGTAATACACGATATTGAGTCCTTAATCGGGGTCAACAACGGCACTATCTGCCTTGGCCAACCTGGAGACGATCAAGCCTATCGTTACGCATCCACGAGAAAAACCGATATCCTATTACAGGACAAACTGGATAATCAGTGCGCTAGCTGCCTTGGGGAAGGCAAGTCTCATACGTTCAAGATTACTGCATTTGATACACATAATTCAGTTAACATCTTTTCCACACCGGTTCGCGACAAAACCCAGCAATACGGTGTTTTGTTAGTCGAATATCCTGATGTGATGCAGTTGGAAGAGTGGCAGGAGCGCCTTTTAGAAACCGTTGCAAGCAATATTGCTCTGGCAATCAATGTTGCTCAGCAGGTAACCCAGAAACGTAAAGTATCATTAATGGAGGAACGTAGCGTCATAGCCAGAGAGCTTCATGATTCCATCGCCCAATCACTTTCATATCTGAAGATTCAGGTATCCCGACTGGAAAAAGCAATCAACGAAGACAGTGATAAAAAAGAGATTCTTTCGGTTACTGCCGCCCTGCGCTCGGCCCTCAATGGCGCCTATCGTCAGCTCCGTGAACTACTCACCACATTCCGACTCAGAGTCACCGATGCCAATCTGGGCAAGGTGGTGGGGCAAACCGTTGAGGAGTTCGCTAATCGATCTGGCATCCCCATTGAATACACCAATCATATCGGCAATTGTCAATTCACACCCAACGCCGAGATACACATAATCCAGATCATACGTGAAGCCCTTTCGAATGTTATTCGTCATGCCAATGCCACCCAGGCCAGTGTGAGTCTTGAATGTAACCAACAAGGTTTGGTAAAAGTCTCTATTGAGGACGATGGCATCGGGATCAATGATGAAGGTGATATGATGCAACACTATGGATTACCTATTATGAAAGAACGTGCTGAATGGCTAGGGGGAAGTCTGAATATCAACGAGTCCCCAACCGGGGGCACTCAGATAAATCTCAGTTTTAGCATCACAGATGCAACTAACAGTGAATCCAAGAAGATGCTAGTCGAGCAGTTAAAAAATGCCTGAGTCACGAAAACATACCATTCTTGCCATCGATGACCATCCACTCTTCAGAAAAGGGGTCTCTGACCTGATCGGCATGGATGATACGCTGGAATTGATTGGCGAAGCAGCCAACGGACCGGATGGCCTGTCAGTGGCGAAGCAGTTTAATCCAGACTTGATACTGCTCGATATCAATATGAAGGGCATGAACGGGCTGGAAACGCTTAAGGCCATCAAGGATCAGGATATCGACTCGCGAATTCTCATGTTGACCGTCTCCGATAACGAAGAGGATGTGCTGACTGCTCTGAGAAGCGGCGCAGACGGCTACCTTCTCAAGGATATGGAACCTGAGGATATTCTAAGATCTATTCGCAAAGCGGTACAGGGCACTGTGGTGATCAGTGACCACTTGACACAACTGCTCGCTAAGGCACTGAGGGAAGATGACAGGATTAACGAGCAAGATTCAATTACCGCCCTTACCGCTAGAGAGCGGGAGATTCTGCAGCAGATTTCTCACGGCATGAGCAACAAGCAGATTGCCAAGACGCTGGAGATCTCAGAGGGTACAGTCAAGGTGCATGTCAAGCACCTGCTGAAAAAGCTCAATCTTCACTCCAGAACTGAGGCTGCCGTGTGGGCACTCAATACGGAAAAAAATACAGCGCGATAAGTTACCTGTCCAAATACCAGTCAACGATTAGCAATTGTCATTTAGGATTACGGGCAATCATCCCAAGAGGGTACCAAGGATTCTGCAACCCTAACTACATCAGTTAGTGGTCAAATCATCAATTTGTTACATAGGAAATTTCTCAGATACTTATAAATTAGGGTGAACCCTAATATTTCACCTCACAATTTCCAGCAGCCTTACCTCGCTCTACCCCTAAGTTAATACCTATTACCCAATTTGGGGTATTTTGCTCTACCAATAATTTGGTGACTCTTTGAATTTATTTAATTTTTGCTCAATTTATCCCATCAAAATTTGATCCGTATCAAAGCAGTTGTTCAGACCAAGTGAAACACTTCACACCAGTCATTGATTGGCGCAAAATCGACGCTAGATGACAACTTTTTTGCCACCCTCATTTGAGGCATAACTGTTGCGGACATCCATCGATAGATTTCAGTTACTCCGCGGTGACCTGAGTGGCCGCCGTCGCGGGATTCGCCCCCCCTGGTCTCAACCAGAGTCACTATTCACCGATCTGTGTCAGCGTTGCGCTGAATGCACCGATGCTTGCCCAACCAATGTCATCGAGAATGGAGCGGAGGGTTTCCCGATAGTCAACTTCTCGCATGGACATTGCACCTTTTGTGGAGACTGCGTTAAGGCTTGCAAGCACCAGGCTTTAACCTTTCCTACCGAACTGACGTCACCACCATGGACACTGGATGTCATGATCGATGAATCATGCCTGTCAATCAATGGCGTGGTCTGCAGAAGCTGTGGCGATATCTGCGATGAATCTGCGATCCGTTTCAAACTGGAGACGGGAGGACGCTCAACACCACTACTTGACCAGCTCAGTTGTTCTGGTTGTGGCGAATGCGTGTCGGTCTGTCCCAGTCATTCCATAACCATTACACCTACGCAGCAGGAACATGCGGCATAACACATCAATGTGGGGAGATATTCATTCATGAATATATGCAGTCTAATCGTTCATACCAAGCCGGCGTCGGGACCTTTGGTCTCGGAACGCCTGCAAGCATTCCATGGGGTTGAGGTCCATGGAGGACTGGAGGAAGACAAACTGATTGTCACTGTGGAGGACGAGGGTGAAACGGTCTCTCCGGTGTCTGACAAAATGAATGCATTACGCGACGTTGAAGGCGTCGTAAATACAGTACTGATTTACCACTATGGCGGTGAAGAGTCGATGGAGGAAATGAACCGTGAAATTAACTAGACGAGATTTTATTAAGAGCAACGCAGTGGCAGCAGCAGCCTCAGTGGCTGGCGTTACCCTGCCGGTAACTAATGCCGTAGCAGCCGACGCAGATGATGGTATCCGTTGGGACAAGGCAGCTTGCCGTTATTGCGGTACCGGCTGTAGCGTTCTGATGGGTGTCAAGGACGGCAAGGTGGTGGCCAGTCAGGGCGATCCTGACGCACCGGTCAACAAGGGCCTGAACTGTATCAAGGGTTACTTTTTACCGAAGATTCTCTACGGAGAGGATCGCCTGACCAAGCCCCTGCTGCGTAAAACCAACGGTAAGTACGACAAGAACGGTAAGTTCGAGGCGGTCTCCTGGGACGAGGCCTTCAAGACCATGGCCGAAAAATGGGTCGCAGCCCGCAAGGCCAAAGGTCCTAAGGGTATCGGCATGTTCGGTTCCGGCCAATGGACCGTCTGGGAAGGCTATGCGGCCTCAAAGTTGTTGAAGGCGGGTTTCCGTTCCAACAGTCTTGAGCCAAATGCCCGTCACTGTATGGCTTCCGCTGTGGGCGCCTTCATGCGTGGTTTCGGTATCGATGAGCCGATGGGTTGCTATGACGATCTGGAACATGCTGACGTATTCGTGCTCTGGGGCGCCAATATGGCGGAGATGCATCCGATCCTCTGGTCGCGTCTTACCGACACCCGCCTGACCAAGCCGGGTTGTGAAGTCCACGTACTCTCCACCTATGAGCATCGTTGTTATGAGCTGGCCGATAACGGTATGGTTTTCGAACCGCAGACCGATCTGGCCATCCTCAACTATATCGCCAACTACATCATCCAGAACAAGGCGTATAATAAGGAGTTCATCGACAAGCACGTTAATTTCACCAAGACCCCGACCGATATCGGCTACGGCTTGCGCGCCTCGGATCCCCGTGAAAAAGCGGCCAAGAACCGGAATAAGGGCAAGCTCTCCAAAATCAGTTTTGAAGAGTACGCCAAGTCAGTGGAACCTTACACATTGGAGCACGCTTCCAAGCTCTCCAAGGTGCCCAAGGACAAGCTGCTGAGACTGGCCAAGGCCTATGCGGATCCCAACAAGAAGGTCGCTTCCTACTGGACCATGGGTTTCAACCAGCATACCCGCGGTGTCTGGGTCAACGGCCTCTGCTACAACGTCCATCTGCTGATGGGCAAGATTGCCGAGCCGGGCAACAGCCCCTTCTCACTGACCGGTCAGCCTTCTGCCTGCGGTACCGCACGCGAAGTCGGCACCTTCACTCACCGTCTGCCCGCCGATCTGGTGACCAAGAAAGATGCACACTGTAAGTTTGCCGAGAAGACCTGGAAGCTGCCTGCAGGCACTATTCCCCGGGCTAACGGTAAAACTGATAAAGCCGATCAATCGGACATCAGCGGCAAGCCCATGGGCAAGACGCTGATTCACGCGGTCGCCATGCATCGTGCACTGAAAGACGGCAAGATGAATACCTTCTGGGTCATGTGTAACAACAATATGCAGGCCGCTGCCAACATGAATGACGAGAGTCTTCCCGGTTGGCGCAACCCGGATAACTTCATCACCGTCTCCGACCCCTACCCGACAGTTTCGGCCCAGGCTGCAGACCTGATCCTGCCGACTGCCATGTGGATCGAAAAAGAGGGTGCTTATGGCAACGCCGAGCGACGCACTCAGTTCTGGCGCGAACAGGTATCCGCACCAGGCGAGTCAAAATCCGACGTCTGGCAGCTCATGGAGTTCTCCAAGTACATCAAGGTTGAGGACGTCTGGCCGGCTGATCTGATTGCCAAAAAACCGGAATATGCGGGCAAAACCCTTTACGACGTACTCTACGCCAACGGTGAGGTCAACAAGTTCCCTGCGGAACAGGTCACCGACAGCCGCGGCAACAAGTACAACAACCACGAGTCTGCCGACTTTGGTTTCTACGTTCAAAAGGGCCTGTTCGAAGAGTACCGCCTGTTCAACTCGGCTGAAGGCATTCCAAAGAAAGGCCATGAGATGGCTGAGTTCGACACCTACCACAAGGTGCGCGGTCTGCGCTGGCCGGTGATTGACGGTAAGGAGACCCTGTGGCGTTTCCGTGAAGGTTATGACCCGCATGTTGCCAAAGGTGAAGGCGTCAAGTTCTACGGTAAGCCGGACGGACGGGCCAATATCATCACCGCACCTTATGAACCTGCAGCCGAGCCACCAGATAAAGAGTTTGATCTGTGGCTCTGCACCGGTCGCGTACTGGAGCATTGGCACTCCGGCTCAATGACACGTCGTGTGCCTGAGCTCTATCGTGCCGTACCCGATGCCGTGATCTATATGAACCCGAAAGATGCCAAGAAGCGTCGGTTACGTAACGGTGCTACAGCCAAGATCAGCTCCCGTCGGGGCGAGATCGTTTGTAAGATCGATACTAAGGGCCGTAACAAGTGTCCAGAAGGCCTTGTCTTCGTTCCCTGGTTCGATGCCGGTCGTCTGGTCAATAAGCTCACGCTGGACCAAACCGATCCGTTGTCTAAAGAGACGGATTACAAGAAGTGTGCAGTGAAGATCTCACGCGCCTAGCTTGTACAAATGCCGGTCCGGGTCAACCGGACCGGCCTTTTAACTGGAAACGGATAAGCTGAATCGCAGTATCAATCAGTCATGTCAGAATCTGAGAAAAAAAGTGAACTAAACCGGCGGCAGTTCCTGGGCAACATGCTCAAGACAGCCTGTGGCGTGGGATTGGTTGGACTGGGCCTGGGTGCCTATTCCAATCGAGCCTCATCCATGCCGGCTAACTACGTACGTCCACCCGGTGCCCTACCGGAGGAGGATTTTCTCGGAGCCTGTATTCGCTGTGGTCTGTGTGTACGGGACTGCCCTTACGACATCCTTTTTCTGGGTGAAGTCGGGGATGAGGTCGCCACGGGAACGCCCTATTTCATCGCCCGCACCGGGCCTTGTGAAATGTGTGAGGACATTCCTTGTGTGGTGGCCTGCCCGACCAATGCACTGGATCACGACTTGAAAGATATCGAAGAGTCACGCATGGGTTTGGCGGTCGTCATCGATCAGGAGAGCTGTATTGCGTTTCACGGCCTGCGCTGTGAAGTCTGCTTTAACGTCTGTCCCATTCGGGGTCGCGCCATCAGCCTGGATATGCAGCACAACACGCGTTCTGGAAAGCATGCGCTGTTTATTCCGGTGGTGCACTCCGATGCCTGTACCGGCTGTGGATTGTGTGAACGTGCCTGCATTCTGGAAGAGGCTGCCATTAAGATCTTCCCAATGCATCTGGCAAAAGGCGAGCTGGGCAAGCATTACCGTTTGGGCTGGAAGGAGAAAGACAAAGCGGGCGAGTCATTGGTCACACCCGACACCGAGCATCGTTATAACCTGCCCGAAGGGGTGCGTTACGACCTGCAAGGTGAAGGTTTGATCATTGAAGGTGAGGCAGAAGAGACACCGTTCTCTTCCAATCCTCTGGATACACTCAATAGCGGATTTATGGACAAGTAGTATGGTCGATATGACAACATTGGGTGATGATGCGATTGCAGCAAAGGGCTGGTTCAAGTCCCATAAGTTCTTGATCCTGCGCCGGCTCAGTCAGCTCGGGATTCTGGCGCTGTTTCTGACCGGACCCTGGTTTGGGTTATGGATAGTGAAGGGAAACCTGGCTTCCAGTCTGACCCTGGATTTTCTTCCACTGACCGATCCCTATGTCCTGCTGCAAGCCATGCTATCCGGTGTTGTCCCAGAGACAGCCGCCATCATTGGTGTCGTGATCGTACTGCTCTTCTACATGCTGGTGGGTGGTCGTGTCTACTGTTCCTGGGTCTGTCCGGTCAATATGGTTACCGATTTAGCCGCTTGGCTAAGACGTAAGCTGGGTATCCGCACGACTTCGCAGATCTCACGAACGACACGTTACTGGATGCTGACACTTACATTGATTCTGCCATTGGTCGTAACCGGCGGGATTGTCTGGGAGTTGGTCAATCCGGTTTCCATGATGTTCCGTGGAATCGTGTTCAGCATGGGAGCCGCCTGGATCATGATCGCCGGGATCTTCCTGTTCGATCTGCTGGTGGCAAAGGATGGCTGGTGCGGGCATATCTGTCCGGTAGGCGCCTTCTACAACCTGGTCGGAAGCAAGAGTCTGCTGAAGGTGAATGCCCTCCAGCGTCAAGCCTGCAACGATTGCATGGAGTGCTACGTGGTTTGTCCGGAGCCGCAAGTCATCAAGCCGGCGCTGAAGGGAGAGAAAAAGGGCCTGAGTCCCGTGATTCTCTCTTCTGACTGCACCAATTGCGGACGTTGCATCGATATCTGTGCCAAAGATGTTTTCAGTTATGGCGGTCGTCACGCCATTAAAATAGACGAGTACAAGCGTGAGGATGAAATCAATCGGGGTGTCCGGGTCTGACCGGTACATCAAACAATTTCTGTTTAGAGAGTGATGATGGAGAAAGGTATGAAAAAGATCGCACTATTAACCATAGCGGCAATAGCAGCCATGTTCTTGTCGACTGCGTTGCTGGCTGATGTTCAATCACTGCGTGGCGATGAACTGAATAACGCAGCAAAAAAGCCAGCCAATTTAAAGCTCGTCAATGTCAAGGGCGGTATCGAACGCAGTTACAAGTTGCAACCACCTATGGTTCCTCATGAAGTGGACAAGTACGAAATCAACCTGAAAAATAATGGTTGCATGAAGTGCCATAGTGAAGCCACCTATGAGAAAGAGAAAGCGCCTAAAGTGGGTGATAGCCACTATGAGGATCGTGACGGCAAGGTACTGAAGACAGTCTCCAGTCGCCGCTATTTCTGTAATCAGTGTCATGCACCCCAGATGGGCGCCGATCCACTGGTACAGAACAACTTTCAGGGTGCGAAATAGCCATGCTTTGGGCCTCCTGACCAGGAGGCCCAACCAGGCTGGCAGTAGTACAAAACAAATTTGGTGTAACAATGAGCGAAGCAAAAAAAAGAGGTGGTCTGTTCCTGATCGTTATCGGTATCGTCGCCGGTATCGTACTATGGGGTGGATTCAACACCGCGATGGAAATGACCAATACAGAGACCTTCTGCATTTCATGTCATGAAATGGAGCAGACGGTATATCTGGAACTACAAGAAACGGTTCACTTTTCCAACAGGACCGGCGTCCGGGCTACCTGCCCTGACTGTCATGTACCCAAAGAGTGGATACATAAGTTCGTGCGCAAGATCCAGGCGACCAATGAGCTATACCACAAGATGCTGGGTACTATCGACACACCCGAGAAATTCGAGGAAAAACGGCTTGAATTGGCACAGAACGTCTGGCGTTCCATGAAAAAAACCGACTCCCGTGAATGCCGCAACTGCCACAAATTCATCTCCATGGACCTGGATAAACAGGCTCCACGCAGCTCGGAACAGCATGACCCTCACTACTGGGATGCAGTCGACGGTAATGCACCGAAAAAGACCTGCATCGACTGCCATAAAGGCATTGCTCACTCCTTACCCGAAGGATTTGATCCAAATGCAGATTTTTGATACCAACCCTAGGTATTCTTAATAACTTTTCACCGGTCTGGGGAGAAAACAGTTGACCTGCTCCCCAGTCTCGTTGAATCATAGGCACATAAATAAATTCGATTGGGCGAGAGGCGACCATGCTAAGTGACCCGTTCGGCAGACATATTGAGTACCTACGCTTATCTGTCACAGACCGTTGTGATTTTCGTTGTTTCTACTGCCTTCCCAGAAGCCATAGAGATTTCGAAACACCCAGTGATTGGCTGACACCCGGTGAAATTGAGCGACTGGTCAGTCAATTTGCAGTACTGGGAGTGAAACATGTCAGGCTCACTGGCGGGGAACCCCTTGTACGCAAGGAGCTGGATGAGATCGCTAGTCGGATATCCGGGATCCCTGGTATCGAAGAGTTATCGCTCAGCACCAACGCATCCCGACTCAGTCAGTTTGCCAAATCATTAAGTGCAGCGGGTGTACGGCGTCTCAATATCAGTCTCGATTCCCTCAATGAGAAGAAATTCCAGGAGATCACCGGTAGTCAGCTGAAACCGGTTCTGGAGGGCATCGAATATGCCAAAACCTGCGGTTTATCCCCGATTAAGCTCAATATGGTCATCATGCGTGGCATCAATGATGATGAAGTCGAAAGTATGGTGGCGTATTGCATGGAGCATGAATTGACACTGCGCTTCATCGAAACCATGCCGGTAGGAAAAGGCGGGCAGTCAGCCACTGAACACTATATGCCTCTCTCAGAGATCGAAACTCGGCTTAGGACGCGATACAGTCTAAAACCGGCTGCAATGCGTGGCAGTGGTCCGGCACGCTATTTCCAAATTGATGAATCCAACCTGGTTATCGGCTTTATTACCCCCCAATCACAGCACTTCTGTGACACCTGTAATCGTGTACGAATGTCTGTAACAGGTGACCTGCATCTCTGTCTCGGTCAGGAGGATAGTCTCGCATTACGACCGATGATGCGTGCTGGTGCATCAGACCAAGAGATACGTGAAGCTATCAAATCAGCTATTGCACGCAAACCGGAGAGGCATCACTTCGACGAATCGCCAACCGCCATCATCCGACCCATGTCGGCCCTTGGAGGTTGAGGACCTTAACGAACCGGTTTATACAGCGTCTTCTTTTTTTTCGCCTGGGCTAGATTCACCACATTCACACTGATGTGATGTGGTGTATAGAGCGTAGTGCGTAACAACCAGCCCCCTCCGGGCACGCGAGCCTGCTCCGTCATGCTTCTGATGTGTGTGGTATCGTCATACTGATCTTCGATGACATCATATTCCAGTTTCATCATATCTCCCCGATTGTTAGATACGGTCAGCTTGTGCCTTCCCAGAAACTGCTATTTTTTTTAAAAAATATGTGATCCCAAAGTCCAGATTCATGTGTGATCTTTACGATTTCTGTATCAGTGTTTCCGGATCGACGCTAAATGGAAGCATAGATCAAATTCACGAAAGCTCATTGAGAGCACCACTCACCGTCACCTGAGGAAAGGGAATCTCCCATCCGTTTTCAGTACAGGCATCTACACTCCAACGTTGAATGGCACGACGCAGACGATTGTAAAGATCGCCTAATTCACCTTTAAAATCAGCAATTACTACAATATCGAGGGAAGAGCTGTTGGCTAAGGAGAGCTCAACACGCAGACTGAGCAACTGCTCTCCGTAACCCTCCAATTCGGCTCGTTGCTGGATATAGCGGTGCAGTACATCCGGTATCGTTCCGGTACTCTCTTTCTGCAGTGAATAACTAACACCGATTACCTCCTTTATACGGAAGTTGGTCGACAGGTTGCGTGGGGATGCAGCGAGAAAGTCGCCGGTCTGGTAAGTCAACTGCGCACCGCCCCGTTCAACCAGTTGTACGAGTTCAGGTGATATCCCTGTTACTTTGGCTCTTACTCCATCGCTGAGTATCACCCAATCACTCTTTTTACAGGGAAACCAGGGTTCATCCAGGTCGCATGGCCTCGATTTAAGATCGACCAGATCATCAATCGGCACCCGCTGTTTAATTCCAGCTTCTGGATTTTCGAGTGTGGAAAAGACATTGATCTGTTCAACACGCCAAGGCAATCCATCCATTAATATACGCTCACCCTCGCGTACAGATCCGATATTCAGAAAAAGTTGGATTTGGTGCCAATAGCGAGGTAGCGCCTGCCGAAGTGCCCAAGCCATACCTAACAACAATAAAATGCTCAAACTGAATAATACCCAGTCCTCAACCACGTAGAAGACAACCATAGGACCCAGGATGACCAGCAAAGTGGTTACTATTCTGTGTATTAGCTCTAAAAGTCTGATACGAAAGCTACGATGTTTCTTTTTAAAGCCAGGCATCAAGCGTCGCATAGCCTTATGGCTAAACCGAGACAGAAGTATGATGACTGTAACCACCAATAATGCTTCTATCAGGTAGAGTCCACGTCGTTGAAAAAAGTTTTTCAGGTAGTTCTGAGAGGCATCTGTTATCGAGACTTCAGCAGCCAACAGCTCATCAAGCTGTAACCTTGCCGCCTGGTGTTCGCTACTCATGAAAGCCTGATCTTTTCGCCAGCCGTCCGCGAGTGAGTCAAGCGATGACTGCAACTTTTCCGAATCACTTTTCTGACGCAGTTGGTCAATGTTTCTTAATGCCCCTTCCAATACACCCAGTCTTTCACCGTAGTAGGTGATTTTCTCCTTTAATTCAGACTTTTGACGCACTTTCGATGTCATATCTTTCATCTCATCGAGTGCGGGCTTCAACAGCGAAAACAACTCTTTCTTGAGGTCGATCTGAGTTTCGTCCTTACTACGCAGACTCGTGAGATCGACACCCGCAGAGATATTTTCGAAGTTATGTTTAGTTAACGTAAGGTCTGCATCAAGCTTTGCCAGTTGCTGCTTTAATGATGCCTTCTGAGTTTCAGAATCCGCAACTGCGATACGTTTACTCAGTGCCTTGATATCATTCTCGATATTTCCCTTAATCGTAACCAGATTAAGAAGGGTAGAAAGCGTATTGCTCTCTTTGCCACTAACTCCCACCACTTCATCTTCTGCAATCGATTGAGTGGAAATCAATAAAAAAACTATGCAAAAGAAAAAAGAAGTGAGACGAAATGCAAATCCAGTCATTGTATTAGTCATAATATCTGATCAGTTTTTTGTCTTTGCAGTGAATATAGAAATCATGATAACAGTCCGTATTTCCCAATAATCGCCACCACAGTGACGAGAAGCCCAAGCACCAGATTGACGAGAATTAACTGTCGAATCAGGTTGACCGATGCCACACTCTTCGGTTTGTCACTGTTTTTCAGGGCCGTACCCAGTTGACGATAGGGGAAGAAATAAATGAACATGAAAATGGCAGCCATCACGATCCCAACCAATGCCATAATAACCAGCCACAATCCGATTTCAGATTTATAATTTGTAAAAAGCATCCAAAATCCGCTGATAAGAATAGTGATTACCGCAGCCCACACCCAAGGGAAAAAACCACCGAAAATATCAACCAATAGCGGTAAACGATCTTGTGGCTCCAACCGCTTATTGAGGACTGGCCGTAAGATCATATGTGCGAAAAACATCCCACCCACCCAAATAATGACACCCAACAGATGTAGAGTCATTGCGATAGACATAGCTCGTCTCCTCCGTAGTACTGTCTGATCAAGGCATAGATGCCTCATTGTGCCTAAGCGACAACCATTCTCCAACCACTTGCAGTGGGTGTTATTTAACCCTCCCTTCAGCCTGCACAGCACAGAAGTTTGAAAAAAGTCATTCAGCTGGGTAAACTAATCGATTGCCTGCCATTTTGGCGTTAATTATTGAGTAAACTGGCGTCCTTCCCAGGATGCCTTTTTTGTTTTATGGGTTTGCAAATGGCCGACTCTTTGATGACAACATACAAACGGTTACCTGTGACATTCGAACGGGGCGAAGGCGCTCGCTTGTGGGATGATCAGGGAAACGCCTATCTCGATGCCATTGCCGGTATTGCCGTCTGTGGACTCGGCCACGCACATCCTGAGATCCGTGAGGCACTGTGCGATCAGGCGGGAAGCCTGCTCCACACCTCTAATATCTACGGTATCGCCAACCAGAACAGACTGGGTGACAGACTTTGCGCCCTGGCAGCCATGGATAGGGTCTTTTTTGCCAACTCAGGTGCCGAGGCGAATGAAGCGGCTATTAAGATTGCCCGCCTTTATGGCAACAAAAGAGGGATCAAAAACCCAGCCATAATCGTTATGGATCAAAGCTTCCACGGGCGTACCCTGGCCACACTATCAGCGACAGGTAATCGCAAGGTTCAGGCTGGATTCGAGCCCTTGGTACAAGGGTTTGTTCGTGTCCCCTTCAACGACATTGAGGCGATTAACGAGATCACTCACAGCAACAACAGCGTGGTTGCAGTCCTGGTCGAGCCAATCCAGGGCGAAGGTGGTGTCAATATTCCCGATGTGGATTATCTCAATAAAATCCGTGAAGTCTGCGATAAGAACGAATGGCTGATGATGCTGGATGAAATTCAGACCGGCATGGGGCGTACAGGTCAGCTGTTTTCACATCAGCATAACAATATCCTTCCTGATGTCATGACCTTGGCTAAGGGACTGGGTAATGGTATGCCTATCGGTGCGTGCCTGGCCCGTGGCGTTGCCGCTGAGGTTTTTGCCCCTGGAAACCATGGTTCGACCTTCGGAGGCAATCCACTCGCCTGCCGGGTCGCACTGACCGTGCTGGATGTTATTGAATCCCAACAGCTGACAGAACGGACCGCTCAGCTTGGTGAACGCATGAGAGCCGGTTTTGAATCGAAACTTGGCGTGCATCAAGGCGTGCTATCGATCCGTATCTCCGGTCTGATGATCGGTATCGAACTGGATCGTCCATGCGCTGAACTGGTCACCCGTGCCCTTGATCAGGGGATGCTGATCAATGTCACCGCCGACAAGGTGATACGTTTGCTGCCCCCATTGATTATCAGCGATGCTGAGTGCGACCAAATCATCGACAGCGTCTGCACCCTAATCGACAGTTTTCTCTGATTGCCTACCGAGGCAGCAATTATGACCAGGCACTTTCTTTCACTTCTCGATCTCAGCAGCGACGAATTAAACGGTATTGTGCGCAGGGCCACTGAGCTCAAACGGATGCAACATCGCGGTGATATACATACACCACTGAAGGGTAAAAATTTAGGGATGATATTTGAAAAATCATCCACCCGAACCCGAGTCTCTTTTGAGGTGGGCATGTCACAGCTCGGAGGACATGCACTCTTTCTCTCGCCAAGAGACACTCAGTTGGGACGGGGAGAACCGATCGAGGACAGCGCGCGGGTGCTTTCACGGATGCTCGATATTATTATGATCCGTACCTTCGATCAGGAGCTGCTTGAAAGGTTTGCCTCCCACTCCCGCGTACCCGTGATCAATGCGCTCACTGATCTCCTGCACCCCTGCCAGCTACTAGCAGACATGCAGGCCTATTTCGAACATCGAGGCGATATTCGCGGTAAACGCGTCACCTGGATCGGGGACGGCAACAATATGTGTCACTCCTATATCAACGCGGCCAGACAATTCGGGTTTCACTTGAATATAGCCTGCCCCGAAGGTTACGATCCTGACCAGACAATTCTGACAGCTGCTGCTGAGCAAGCCTCAATTGTTCGAGATCCGCTCACTGCAGCCCGTGGTGCCGACCTGATAGTCACTGATGTCTGGGCCAGTATGGGCCAGGAAGAGGAACAGGCATTGCGTGAAAAGGCTTTTGCCCAATACCAGGTCAATGAAGAACTGATGATGCAAGCAGACAAGAATGCACTGTTTTTTCACTGCCTACCTGCTCATCGAGGCGAAGAGGTAACCGCATCGGTGATCGATGCAAAAGAGAGCGTGGTCTGGGATGAAGCGGAGAACCGCCTCCATTCACAAAAAGCGCTTATGGAATTCCTCCTTCTGGGCAGATAATGCAGCTGATTAAAAATGTGGCCTGTTTCGAAACAAGGATAACTTTGAGTTGTACAATGCCCCTTTCCCGTCGGACCGAGATATTGCCATGAAGAAATTCATTTTTCCGATCTTCTGCCTGTTACTACTGCCCCTGCTGGCACAGGCAAAAACCCTTTATGTCACCGACACCTTCAAGATTGCCATGCGTACAGGCGAGAGTACCAAACATCGCATTGTGCGCTATCTCAACACCGGCACAGCCTTGGACGTCATATCGACCAATTCGGAATCCGGTTATAGCAAGATTCGAATCGGCACCAGAGAGGGATACGTACTCACCCGCCAGCTTTTAAGCGAGCCCATTGCACGTACCCAGCTGGAAACCATGCGTAAAGAGATCGAAGCCCTCAAGGCGGCACCTGGGGAACTACGCAGCAACCTGGCCAACCTGCAGAAGAATCACCGGGAACTTCTGGCAGAACACAAGAGCCTGCAGCAGATCAAGAATAAACAGGAACAGGAGCTACAGAGCATCCAAAGAACGGCCTCCAATGCGATACGCATCTCAAATGAACGAAATGAACTGCGCAAGCAGGTAGCCGACCTGACCAGAGAAGCAGAAGACCTCAAACAGGAAAACCGTGATCTTAGTAATCAAGCCACTCGTGATTGGTTCCTGATTGGCGCAGGTGTCATCATTGCCGGCATTCTCATCGGATTGATTCTGCCACATTTGCGTTTTCAACGCCGACGTAACAGTTGGGGATCACTATAAATAGCGAGCTAAGTGGTAGATAGTCCCATCAAAAAGCAAATTTGACAGGCTTAAATACCATAAATGAAGCCGGTAAAAACTACAGAAATACCCATTCAAGTCGCTACAGAACAAAAATCGGTACTAGCCAGTGTAAGCTAGTGAACTTTGTCTTTCGGTAATCGACCAATGAATGATATCGCTTTTCAGTTTATACAGGACCTCAGCAATGAACTCTCTTCAGGGGAGCTGAAACTTCCCGCTTTTCCCGATATCGCTGTACGTGTCAAAAAAGCCTTGGAAGAGGAAAGTGTTTCAGCTGAAAAGGTTGCGAAAGTCATAGGCTCTGACCCAGTACTTTCCGCCCGACTTCTAAAAGTGGCAAACTCTAACTTTTCCAACCGTAGCGGTGCTCACATCAAGGATCTGCGTACTGCCATTGCCCGCCTTGGCTATGACTTGGCATACAATACGGCAGTCTCCCTTGCAGTCGAACAGATATTCCATTCCAGCTCAGTCAGTAACAGAATTAAAGATCACCTGGAAGAGGTGTGGCATCACTCTTTGCATGTCTCAGCAATCGCTTACATGATCGCAAAAAAGCTCACATCTATTAAACCTGATGAGGCCATGTTAGCCGGTCTGCTGCACGATATCGGAAAATTCTATATCCTCACACGATTAGAGCAACACCCTGAGCTCTTTAACGATAAGATAGCGATAGAGGCATTACTCAAGAACTGGCATACAGGCATCGGACAGGCAATCCTCGAGACGTGGACATTCAGTGAAGAGATGGCAACCGCCGCCAATGAACACGATGACCTGGAACGCCCACGTGCCGGACCTCCAGACATCACAGATGTGGTTACTACAGCTAACCTGTGTGCCTACTGGGACCAACTGGGTGATGATTTCGATTGGTCTCAGGTCACAGCAGCACAACGGCTAAAACTGACTGAAGCAACCACAAAAGAGATACTTGATGAGTCGGCAGATGAAATCCAATCCATTCTGCATGCCCTGGGCAAATGAAACAGGGGCGCTCTATCGTCCTGCACGCATCAGACCACCCAGCCCCATATCCTCCAGGGCATTACTCAACAGTGCCTTTACCTCAGATGCCCG
This sequence comes from Candidatus Thiodiazotropha sp. (ex Codakia rugifera), assembly GCA_025656675.1. Classification (GTDB taxonomy): domain Bacteria; phylum Pseudomonadota; class Gammaproteobacteria; order Chromatiales; family Chromatiaceae; genus Thiodiazotropha. Next base: position 764,054 of record JAHXHN010000002.1, on the reverse strand, counting down.
CTCATAGCGCAATGCCGCCTGTAACAACTCTTTTGCACGACCGCATGAGACTGAACGAATCACCCATTTGACCCGTAACAGGCTACCTCCATTCATACTCAGGCTGTCGACCCCCATGCCAAGCAATAGTACAGCCGCAGCAGGATTGCCAGCCATCTCACCACAAACGCTGACCTCTCTTTGAAGGGCTTTAGCAGACGTTACGATTTGGATCAAGGCTCGCAGTACAGCTGGATGCAGGTCATTATAGATCTCCGCGACATGGGCATTGTTACGATCAACCGCTAACAAATACTGTGTAAGATCATTTGTACCGACAGACAGAAAGTCGATACGCCTGGCCAGCGCATCTACCTGATAGACAGCAGCAGGTACCTCGATCATTACACCGATTTTGGGCATGGTGACCTCAAAACCCTCTTCAATCAGCTCATCATGAGCACGCTGTATCAGCATCATTGCATCATCCACTTCTTGCACATGACTGATCATTGGCAGCAACAGACGCAGATTGTTCAAACCGATAGCGGCACGCAGAATTGCACGCACCTGAGTGAGAAAAATTTCAGGGTGGTCGAGAGAGATGCGAATACCCCGCCAACCTAAAAACGGGTTGGATTCGTTGACAGGGAAATAGGGTAGCGGCTTGTCGCCACCGATATCCAGGGTACGTATGGTTACCGGACGAGGGTGGAATGTCTTAAGTACTTTTCGATAGTTTGCCACCTGTACCGACTCACCGGGAAAACTGTCTCTCACCATGAATGGCAACTCAGTCCGATAGAGGCCCACACCTTCCGACTCCTCTATTCCAAGGGTGTTCAGCTCAGAAATCAGACCTGTATTGAGATAGATGGGTACTCTTGTACCATCGGTAGTCTCACAGGGAAGATCCCTATCCGCCTCCAGCTCCTGATAGAGCTCACGATCCTCATCAGCAAGCCTACGATACTCCTGAACCACAGACGGAGCCGGAGAGACATAGACACGGCCCAAATACCCATCCAGGATTAACGAACGCCCTTCCATGCGGCTGACAGGCATGTTGCTCAATCCCATCACGGCCGGCACCTCCAATGCTCTGGCAAGTATCGCCACATGGGAGAAGCTCGCTCCGTGGGCTGATACCACACCCGTCAGATGCCCATGGGGCACCTCTGCAAGTTGCATCGCGCTGACTTCATCCCCCACCAGAATTGTATTTTTGGGGTAGTCACTGGGTGTAGAAACCTTCTGTTGCAGATGCATCAGAATGCGCCGCCCTAAATCACGTACATCCGAGGCACGTTCACGAAGGTAGATATCCTCCATGGCATCAAATACCTTGGCATGTTCCTCGATGGTTTCACGCAGAGCCCCGGATGCCCAGTTGCCTTCATGAATTCGCCTGACCGTGTTACCGATAAGGGAGTCACTGCCCAACATCATCAACCAGGCATCGAATAACGCCCTGTCCTCAGCAGGCAGGCTCTCTTCAAAGCGATCCTCTATCGCCATCAGATCCTCTACCACTGCGGCTACAGCAGTTCTGAAATCCTCTTCCTCTTGATCCGGGTTCTGTGCAGGCTTATCAGGAACAGCTTCCAAATCAGCGGGGGGATACACCACAACGGCTGTCCCCATTGCAACGCCCGGAGCTCCAGGTTGTCCGCGCAAAAAGCGCTTTGGCGGTGACAGATCGTTTTGGGTAGTCAGATTTCCGCTTGCCTGGGCATGGGTAATGGCGCCAGCCAGCTGTGCCGCCAGGGTAAACAGAAAAGTCACCTCACCATCGGCAAAGGTGCGTTGGTCTATCTGACGCACCACCAAGACACCCAGCACCTTTCGATTCTGGATGATGGGTACGCCAAGAAAGCCCTTGTACTGAGTCTCCCCCGTCTCATGGGTGAAGAGATAACGACTATGGCTAGGTGCATCCGCCAGATTCACAGGTTCGGCCCGCTCGCAGACCAGACCGATGAGACCCCGATGGTAGGGTAGTCTCACTTTATCCACAGCATCCTGAAGCAACCCCTCGGTCGCTTTAAGAACATGATCACGTCGTTCGAAATCAGTCAGATAGACAGAGCAGACATCCGCATCAACAGCTCTTTTAACCTGGGTGACAATAATCGCCAAAGCGTGCTCCAGATCGGGAGCCGTATTGACCGCTTTAACGATACGATGCAGGGTATCAAGCATGAAACGGTATACCGTTCCGGGGGGTATAAACCATCTCCCCTCGCAGCATCAACGACGATTCTGCCGTAAATAACTTGAGTGTGACCGCACGGGAGCCCCTTCCGGATAGAGCAGTGGTGCAAGCTCCTCCAAGGCCTTGGTATAGACATTTCGTTTGAAATAGATCACGTCACGCACTGGTTGCCAGTATTTGACCCACCGCCACTCCTCGAACTCCGGGATTTCGCAGTGATCCAAGCAGAATGCGTCTTCACCACATTCGGCACGCAGCAGAAACCAAATCTGTTTCTGACCGATACACAAAGGTTCACGGTGGCGACGGATGTAGCGCTCAGGGAGTCGGTAACGCAACCAGCTGCGGGTAGCACCCATAATTGCGACTTGATCAGACCTTAGCCCCACCTCCTCCCGGAGCTCCCGATACATCGCCTGTTCCGGGGTTTCGTCTTGTTTGATACCCCCTTGGGGGAACTGCCAAGCATCCTGTCCGACCCTGCGCCCCCAAAATAGCTGGCGATTGTCATTACACAGAATAATGCCTACATTGGGTCGAAAACCGTCGGAGTCAATCAAGGTCAAGGCCAAATCATTTCAAAATCGATAACATAGATTCTTCCATATTCGCCTTTGAGCAGCAAGGTGACAAAACATAAGCCTTTGCTAATTATGGAAATTCCGTTACTGTTTACAGGGTATCCCCTTGGCAGGCGTACAGATTCAGTTAAAACCCGGGATAATTCATGGCATTGGCAATTTTTGACCTCGACAATACGCTGCTTGCGGGAGACTCCGACTACCTCTGGGGTGAATTCCTGGTAGAGAAAGGCATCGTTGATGGCGAAGAATATCGGCGGGAAAATGAACGGTTTTACGAGGAATACAAGGCCGGTCGACTGGATATCATTGAATTCCAGCGTTTCTCCCTGAAACCACTACGGGATAACAGGACTGAGCAACTGCTTGATTGGCGCCAGGAGTTTCTGGACAGCAAGATCTCACCCATTATCAGTCAGCAAGCCCGGCAATTGGTTGAAAACCACAAAGCCGCAGGTGATCAGCTTTTGATCATCACCGCTACCAATTCATTCATCACCACGCCCATTGCCCGACAGTTTGGCATAGATGACATCATTGCTACCGAACCTGAGGTCCTGGATGGCCACTATACCGGGGAAGTAGCGGGAGAGCCTAGTTTCAGGGATGGTAAGGTCAACCGCTTGCAAAGCTGGCTGAAAGAGCGGCAGCAAGATCTTCGGGGAAGTTTTTTTTATAGCGATTCGCACAATGATCTACCACTCCTGGAGAGCGTGGAATACCCGATTGCTGTTGACCCTGACGAAACCTTGACCAAGATCGCCACTGAGCGCAACTGGACGATTTTACAACTCCATGGCTTAGACCATTGACACAGTTAACCTTGGCCAAAAAAATTATTAACCATACGCTTAACTCTTGTGTAGCACCTTATGCAAAGGGCTCCCACCCATCAGTATGACGAGAAGCCGTTAACAGCTAGACGCACCTCACCGGGAATGGCGTTGCCATTTATACAAGACACTACACTAAGCTTAGCTCCAGGGTGGATGTGATGTACCATTTGAGGAGAGAAATCTATAGATCCATCTTCGAGTTAACGCTCAGAGGGTAAGGAGATTTATTAATGAGTAATACCGCCTTTTTTGCCGTCCTCATTGTCCTCATCTTCGGCATTCTGTATGTCATGAAGAGTAGTGACAATCCACCTGAAACCAGCATCAACCAAACGCCAAAGGAGTATATCGAAATGGTGGAGCAGAAAAAAGCTGCGCGACTTTCGGTTGAACAATCACTCCAACAGGGAGAGGAGAAGAGGCGCCAGGCTGTGCAGGATGGAGAGGTTCAACGTTGACAGAAGGGGCGCTGGTCTGGGTGTTCGACGGCATCGGCGATAGCATTCACAAATTCCCCCAACTCTTCCGGTGAGACAGCCTCCAATAGCCGTTGCATCAGTACTGGGTCGATTTCAGCCTGCACCACCCGCCCATCCGCAAGCGTGACATTCACACCGGCTCTATGCAGATGATCCATGCCCTCCTGATCTGCGATCAAAGCTTCGTTCAGCGTCAACATCTTATCGTAATACGCCTCTATCTTTTCATCCATGGCATCGTCGAGATCCTCTGGCAAAGCGACAAGCCAGCCCTCCTCAGCCGAAGTCGCTAGCGGTTTTAAACCCAGTTTTTTTAAATAGTCGATGAATCCCTGCCATGGACGTTCATCAAAAAAAATATACTCCAGCATAAAGCCATCACCCTCAATCACGGACTCATGGATTGAGCCACCGTCAATGTTAATCTTTAATCCGAACCCATGAGCCCTGATAAATTCATTCATCTCACAGGAGAGCACAACATGAAAAGGAAAACAGCTCTTGTCAGTTTGTTGCATGCCATTGGCTTGAGTCTTGTGGAGCGAGTTTACGCTAAAACAGCCACATTCCAAGCACAGAGAAAGATCATTTTGCAGGAGTCGCCACTAGCTGGTTTTCAATACCATCGAGCACCGGCAATTTGGCCATTTTTACGTGTCGGCGAGCAGCTCAGCCTCAGACGGGAACCGAGCAATCCACATGACCGCTATGCCATAGCGGTTTGGTTTAAGAATGAGCACCTGGGGTACATACCACGTCGCGAAAATCGCACCATTGCTAAATTACTCGATCGAGGTGAACTGTTGGAGACAAGAATCGTGCGCCTGCTGGAAGAGGAAAATCCGTGGCGTAAAATACGTTTTCGCGTGGAAATGGTCCACTGAGCAACCTTCCTTTAATTTGGCCCCAGAATAACCTCATGCAGGATCATCTAGCGAATACGCAGCTTGCCTGGTTTTCCTGGAGAATTCCTGGACTTTTTTCGTATCCCCTCGACACCTAGTGACAACTCCATCTCCTTGGCGGATGCTCCCAAGTATTTAGTTATACCAAAATCGGCTAACACCAGTCGGGTCTTACCCGTAAATCCTCGCCTGTACCCCCCCCAGGGATCACTGCCGGAACCCACATGCTCAACATCGATAGTGATCGGGTGCGAAATGCCTCGTAACGTTAAAATACCTTTGAGCAATGCCTTGCCATCTTCAAGCGCTAAGAATGAGGTACTCACAAATCGTGCTTGCGGGTAACTGTCCACGTCTAGAAACTCCTCGTCCCTAAGATGCTTATCCCTTTGTGCATGGTTGGAGTCGATACTGGCTGTATCGATCACGACCTCAACATGTGCCGCTGATGGCTTGTTTTCATCATAACTGAAATCACCTGAGAAACGATTAAAGCGCCCAACCAGCCAGCTGTAACCGAGATGACTGATTTTAAACTGGATATAAGCATGACTTCCCTCTGTATCGATGACATAGTCAGATGCCCACGTGATCTGATGGCAGAAAGCGAATGAGTAGAAGATGAATGCTGACAAAGTATGGAATCTCATCAAGCTCTCCTCAGGAATTTAATTTCCATCATTAGCAAATTGTAGCCAATAAGCAGGATCAGAGGCTGAAACCGAAGGCGGATTCTGATTACAAAGACACATGGAAAAAATAACGCCATAACAAGCCCTGCAAATACCTCAATACTGTACCTTAACGGTAGGTATTTAAAGTGCATCTTACTTTAGATCCCATTCAAATCAGATGTTAAAAAAATTAGGAATTTTTTCCCGTAAATCAGCTTGATTGTGGCTCGATGAGAGTGAATATCATTTATTCATTCGACCAGTTCACAGTTTTCTTGCCCTCAACCCGGATTACTTAAAAACGCAATAGGTCACACGACCATTTCGGGTGAAATGTGACATTTTTTTGTGCGTTATTTCGAGCGCTATCACACTGTTGAAGACGACACCAAATAGTGTGAATTCCGTCCCTCAAAACTGTGATCTTGTGTATGAATAAAAAAGCACTTTGACCGCCATAGTGAACAACATAAAAGCATACTGCTATTCGAGGTCAAGGTTATGAAGTTATTACACACGCTTTTTCCACTTGTTCTGTTGCCAGCACTATTCACTGCTGAAATAAATCTTGCGCAGGCATACAGCACCTTATCGATTGATCGGGCTGTCTGGAGAAACAGCAAAGACCTCCTGGTATTCAAAGGTAAAGGCAATCCAGGTAGTAACGTCGAGATTTATCTCCACGACACAACCATCTCTTTGGGAAGACGAACTGTGAACAAGCGGGGCGTGTGGAAATACAAAACCCGGAATCCCGCATTCGTCCCCTGCGCGATTCGTGCAGAAAGTGGTCCCACCTGGGCAGAAAGCAGTGTTGTCCGCGCACCGGCTGATTGTGTAAGCAGGCATAATCCCTATACGGGTGACGATGATGGCGACGATGGCGAAGTACCGGTTGAAAATAATCCACCCGCCATCAGTGGATCACCTTCCACACAGGTAGCCGAAGGCCAATCATACAGTTTCAGACCCAATGCGAATGATGCAGATAACGACAACCTGACCTTCTCCATTGTCAATACTCCTTCCTGGGCCAACTTCAATCGATCTACCGGATTACTCAGTGGCACACCGGGCTCGAACGATGCTGGCACTAGCAGTAACATCCGTATCAGCGTCTCCGATGGCAGTGCCACTGCATCACTAAGCGCCTTTAGTATCACTGTCACCGACACTGCCGATCCTAATCAGGCACCCACCATCAATGGCACACCCCCAACATCCGTTGCCGAAGGTGAAAATTACAGATTCGCTCCAAGTGCCAGTGACACTGACAGTACTAACCTCTCATTCTCCATCATCAACAGACCCTCCTGGGCAAGTTTCAATAGTTCCACCGGCGTACTCAGCGGCACTCCGAGTCTGAATGATGCCGGCACTACCAGCAACATTCGTATCAGTGTCTCTGATGGCGAAGCAACTGCATCACTGAATGCTTTCAATATTACCGTCAACAATACCAATCAGGCACCTGTCATTACGGGTACACCTGAGCAAAGTGTCATTGCAGGTGATGCCTATATTTTTTCACCCAATGCATCTGACCCCGATGACGACAATATCAGCTTCACAGTAACCAACCTTCCCTATTGGGCCCGCTTTGATAGCACCAACGGTGTTCTGAGTGGTACCCCCGGAGAAGAGGACACCGGACTCTACGAAGGTATCGTAGTATCCGTTACGGATAATAGTGAAACCGCATCCTTGGCTCCGCTAAATCTAATGGTTGAAGCATCAGAACCCGTCAATACTACAGGCAGTGTCTCTCTGGCCTGGGTACCTCCTTCAACACGGACAGACGGCAGTTCATTGGATTTGAGCGAAATAGCTGGATACAAGGTCTATATGGGCGATACACAAGATTCGCTTCAGCAAGTCATGGATTTCGCAGATAGCACTACCCATAACTGTGTGATAGAGGATATCGAGAACGGCACCTACTATTTCGCAGTAACCACTTATGACAGTGATGGTAACGAGAGCGACTTCTCAAACATCGCTGCGAAGACCACACAGTGATCATCAACAGTCTACTAAGGACATAACCAAACAGCCTGCCATCAAGCACCAGATTAAAGGAGCGTAATCTTCATTAATCTGGTGCTTTCATATTCTCATCAGGCATAAAAAACCTGTGTATTACCATTCACTGAGAACACAGTACCAACCCGGCACCTCAGGAAGCCATCCAGGTTGATAATTCATCTGATGACTTACCACTCCCTGCTGTTGCATAGCTGGTGTATGCCGACTAACTTAAGGTGATCTGAAGGGTTAATAATGGTATTTGCATGGCCTTCCAGCACATTCTGGTCAGACAGAGCCCACCCTGCCAATCACGGCTGCATACGGTTGTGCATAATCAATCTTTAACCGTTCAGTAAGTACCATTAGCATCTACAGCCTATAAACAGTGAGATTGATGGGGTAGATCCCCTATTCCCAGCACAGAGGTATGGTGGCTGAGTAGGACAGGTAGTCAGAATAAGTTTTGGATGGGCGGATATCAGGGCTTAACAGCTAGTACGATCTGATTTCTAAGCGACTTGAGCAGGTTGAGTCTTTTTTTATCGATGACCAATCCGTGAGGACTGGAGTGATCAGCATAGATCAATCCAACAGGGCGTTTATTGACAACGAGGGGAAACAGTATAAAGGACCCTGCCATGGAGATCTCTTTATACCAATTTGGAATATCCGCCTGAATCTTCTTTTCTGCCGTATCACCAATATAGACATCAACCGCATTTTTCAAAGCACCATGAAAGACATCTACGCTGTAGGCAGTCGGAAATCTAAACAGCGTTGCAAACTCATCAGCACCATCACCAAAACCAAGCCTTCCAGCCATTTCACCACGTTTTCGATCAAGCAGTGCCAATATCACTCGTTGAAAACCAATCGCTCTATACATGGTTTCTAGTACGACATTACAGATTTCAGAGACACTGTGATTCCCCACCAGCATCCCGGTTACTTCCTGTAATCCATCCATTAACAGAGTTTCAGCATCCACCGGTGTAGATGGACCATCTGACTCAATTGACGCTTGATCGATTTTCTCGGTGCCACCCTCGTTAAGAATCTGCGTCTCACTCAATCCATCCTGCTCCCTAATATCAGTTTTTATTTTTCCTGCATCGGCTCTTTGTTGCAGATTATCGTTATTGCTGGTCAATCTGCCCACGAATTGATCTGAAATATCAGTAGAGATCGCTTTTGCAACTTCCTGAAACTCCTCAATAGAGCTTTCTGCAAGTTGACGAACCCTTTTACCCGTGAGATTGAGTCCCTTTGAGTACTTTTTAGTCAAGGCATCCATTGCGCTTTTGTTGTCGAGCCCTGATTCGACAATAACTTCCATGGCCTCGTCAGCAAATGCAGTGACCATTCGCCGCCGCTCCACGCGATTGACCGGTTTATGGTCACCCTGCCAATGATTCATGCTATCGATCAACGATTTGGGAAAGTTCCACTGCCCGGCTATTTCAATGCCGATCTTTTCATAACTCACACCTAATACGCTATGTTGTGCAGTAACCGGTTCCTTACCATCTCCGTTCACTAAGCGGTCAATCTCTTTTGCCTCCTCAGGTAAATAGAAAGCGACCAGGAGTTTGCCAAGATCATTCAGCAGACCTGTGAGAAAATAGGCTTCCGCTTCGCTTTGATCGATTTCACCGGCAACATGATGCGACAAGGTAGCGCGGAACATTGCAGATGACACCATCTCCCGCAGTTGTTCAGCCTGCTGCTTATTCTCTATATGCTCAAAGAAGATCAGTGAAGCGGCCAAAGAACGTATTGACTGGGTGCCCAAAACCACCACTGCCCGCGACACCGTGCCTATCCTACCTGAGAAGCGGCCATAGTAAGCTGAATTGACAACTTTTAAAATCTTGTTGGTCAGTGCAAAATCGTTGACTATAACGCCTGCCATCTGATTGACATCCTTATCGCTGGCATCGGTCATTGCATTGATACTGCGTACTGATTGTGAAAGCGCGGGAAAGTCACTCTTTCGCTTCATACGGCGAAGCAGGAACTCAATCGTGCCGCTGGCATCATCATCGATGTTCACTTTCTCACTGGCAGGATTACGTATTTCGTTGAATGCCTGCAACATCTCCACTGCGTCGCTGTAGCGTAACGCAGGGTCCTTCTCCAGGGATTTAAGAATAAAGCGATCAAGTTTTTCATCTACCGAGGAATTAAACTGCGATGGGGGTTTGGGGTCGAGTTTAAGAATGGCCTCGATGACAATCTGTTGCTTATGCCCGCTGAAGACCGGCATACCAGTCAGCATTTCGTCCAGGATTAACCCTAATGCAAAAACATCGGCTTGAGGGCCCACTTCACCCTTTTGAATATACTCTGGTGCTAAATACCGTGGTGTGCCAATCAGTTGTTGATCTGGACCCTTGGCTTCAGAGAGCATTCGGGCAATACCAAAGTCCATGATTTTTGGCACCTGATCGCTATTGATAATGATATTTGCAGGCTTCAGATCCCGGTGAACAATACCCGCTTTGTGAGCCTGTCCCACACCTTCCAGCAGGCCATGAAAGATCTGCAGGGCTTTTACCAGTTCAAGAGGCTCACCGCTGATATGGTCGGAGAGCAGTTGTCCTTGTGCATATTCAAAGACCAGATAGGGTATACCCTGGTGCTTGCCCGCTTCATAGATGGAGACGATATTAGGGTGTTGCAGTTTGCTCATGGCACGGGCTTCATCCCCGAATGAGGCCTCCTGCAACGACTTATCGAGCAGCTTGATGGCGACTTTTCGTTCCAGCTGACTATCATGACAGAGATAGACGGTGCCTTGGTTTCCGGCTCCCAGTTGTTTACCGACCTGAAACCGCCCGATTTTTTTTGGCTGCATGACCATTTCCCGAATATCCTCCGAGAATCTTATCGGCAAACAAATGAAAATCTGGTGTGCATTTCCGAACGGATACTAAATTAATTCACGAACAAGGCTCTCAAGCGCAGGGGCATCAAATGCTGGAACCTGGGAGATATCCATCCCCGTCTGAATGCCGATCAGATGGAGCTCGGGCGGTAGTTCACCCAATTGGCTGGCTAATGCCACCGCCTCCGCAACGCCAAACCCATGGCTGGATGTGAGACACCTCACCTGGTCCAACTGCTCAACCTGAACCAGCCCAACACAACCAGGCCGTATATTTTTCTCCACTGCATCAATCAAGATGACCCGATTCACCCCACGAAAATAGTCCAATAACGCACTACCAGGACGATCGAGTTTGATCAGTTCAGAATTGGGTAAGTGACAGGTTAACAACATATCAATAGCGATCCAGCCCAATTGATCTGCACCAAAAGGTGAGCCAATCCCAAGGATACGGTTCATCGACGACTGATCTTGAGTTTTAGAAAGTGGGTTGCACAGGAGATGCAGGGATCGTAGTTTCGAATCACCTGCTCGGCACGTTGACGTATCTGATCATGCTCCCTATCCAACCCCATCCGCTCCAGCGAAAGACGAATATTCTCTTCAATACGCCCCTGATTCTGACTGGTGGGCGGGACAATACGCGCAGAGCGGACGATCCCCCTGTCATCTACGTCATAACGGTGCCAAAGTGTACCACGTGGTGCCTCGGTACAACCAAAGGCGTTACCTTCCACCTGTCCGACCTCTTCCCGGGATCGATCAGGAACTCGATAATCCTCCAGCAACCGAATCGCCTCGAACAAGGCAAAATAAAGCTCAATCGCCCGTGCCACGATACTGTGGAACATGTTGTGGCTGGGAAAGCCGATACCACAGCCATCCATCACTGCACGTACCGCCCTCGGCAGTTGGTGAAAATTGAGGTTCAGGCGCGCCAGGGGACCGGTGAGGTAGGGCCTCCCATCCAGCTCGGAATGAAGGGCCGTGGAGTGTGGCGACTGACGCTCTTTGAAATGGCTTTCAAAATAGCAGATATCTGTTTCAAGGCCTTGTCCGGAAATAAGATTCCCTTCACCTATGGCATACATCTTCGGATCACTCATGGCGACACTGATAAATGACTGTTCATCATCGGGAAATGTCAAACCTGCACTCCACATGACCAGATCTTCAGCCTCCTGCAGTATTGCATGCAAACGTTCGAGTATGGCATCCACCGCTTCAACACTCGGTGCCTGATAAAAGCCACCGACACAGACACCCACCGGATGCACTGAACGACCACCAAACAGGGCGATCAGATCATTGCCAAGGGTCTGAAGCTTAAGGCCACGGCGCACCGTCTCAGGATAGTCAGCCGCCATCGCAATGGCCGAATCAAAGCCAAGGAAATCGGGAGCCGCCAGAAGATGTACATGTAAAGCATGACTTTGCAGCCACTCGCCACAATACATGACACGTCGCATCTCCTTCATCCAGCTCGAGGGAGTGAAACCTGCTAACCGCTCAAAGGCTTGCACAGCACTCATCTGATAAGCCACCGGACAGATGCCGCAGATCCTTGCAACCATATCGATCACTTGGTTACGTTCGTAGCCCTCGATGAATTTCTCAAACAGCCTGGGGGGTTCAAAGATACGTAAATTGAGGCGTTCTATAGCCCCATCGACCAAGTCCAGTTCCAGGGCCCCTTCCCCCTCCACCCGGGTGAGAACCGGTACCCTGATATGTATTTCACGATTATCGGTCATCTGGATCGCCCTTCAGTCGCTCCCCTGCCGCCTTGAATTCATCTGCGCTGTTGGCAATAAAATGGAAGCGTCTTGCCATAGCCTCCCGGTCTATTCCCATCGATTTAAATCGATCCGCAAGGGAGGTATCGTTGACTGTTTCAGATGGACCGTAGCATCCATAGCACCCTCTCCCATTGGCAGGACAAAGGGCGCCACAACCCGATAGTGTCACCGGTCCCATACAGGGCTCATCCTTACTCACCATGACACAGACCACGCCATTGCGTTTACACGCCATACAAACCGGTTGAACTTCCTCGATGGGTTGCACACCCGACAGCAAATCGCTTAACGCAGTTATCACCTGGGTTGAACTCACCGGGCAACCCTGCAGTCGTAAATCGACCCTGACGTAATCGGAAATCCTGTTCGATGTCCGTAATACATCAATCTGTTGCGGATCGGGGTAGACAGCAGCCATCCATCTATCACGATCATTAAAATTGACCAATGCCTGAATCCCACCCGCGGTAGCACAGGTTCCCATTGCAACCAGAAATTGACTGTTTTCTCTCACCTGCTGAATACGATGCACATCCTCGGGTGTAGAGATACTGCCTTCCACCAGAGCAATAGCCACCTGACTGTCAGGTGCATTGGGACCTGCCTCGGCGAAATGAACAATCTCAAACAACTCAGGCAGCTGCAAAAGGGCATCGCCAAGATTCAACAATGCAAGCTGACACCCATCGCATGAACTGAATTTATGTACAGCCAGTTTAGGTTTTTGCCTGCTCATTGTTTAATCCCGGTCATTTCAAATTTACGCCACAGCCTGTCGCATGGATTCACTAAAACTCAGCATGTCAGAAACCCTTCGACCCCAAAAAGTCAGCCAGCTCCGAGTAGCAGAAAACCGGACCGTCTCTGCAAACCAGCTTTGGCCCTATCTGACAGTGACCGCACTGTCCCATGCCGCAATGCATGTTGCGCTCCATACTGAACCAAATCTGATTATCAGGCAGTCCGAGAGAGCGCAGATTGGCGATAGCGGCCATCATCATCAATTCCGGTCCGCACAACAGGGCGATGACCCGGCCGATTCGCAGACTGAGTTGGTCAATCAACTCGGTCACCATACCCTGTTGACCCTGCCAACCCTGGGTAGCCACATCGGCCGCGAGCAGCACTTTGACATCCTTTTCCTGCGTCCATTTTTCATACTGCTCACGCCAGATCAGATCATTGGCATGCTTCACACCCTGCAGGATATTGATGTGTCCATATTGATCCCTTCGGTTCATCAAATAGCGAATCACCGAAACCAACGGGGCACAGCCCAATCCGCCAGTAACCAGTAATACATCCCGACCCTGGGCCTCCTGCATCGGCCATCCCCGTCCAAATGGGCCACGAATACCCACATGATCACCCGGCTTAAGTTTCGACAGCCCTTCAGATACCCGACCCACTATACGGATGGTGTGATCAAAGAAGTGGCTATCCAGCGGATCATTGACAATGGAGATAGCGATCTCACCGATACCGAACAGTGTAACCATGTTGAACTGGCCGGGTGAGAAGTTAAAAGCCTCCTGAGCATCGCTATCTTCAAACTGCATACGCAGCGTAAATATATTCGATGACTCCTGTGTCCGTTGGTCAATCACTGCAACCCTTGGGAGAAACAGGTCAGACATCGAGACTACCCTCCCATAAAATCGCTGCAGCTTCCTGGGTCAAGTCAATACCAACCGGACACCAGGCAATACAACGACCACAACCGGTACAACCGATGCGTCCCTGTTGCTCCTGCCACCCCGCCAGTTTATGAGTCAACCACTGTCGATAGCGTTGCATGGGGTTTGTGCGCACCTGAAAACCGGCCATGCTGCTGTGACCAGCACTGAAACAGGAACTCCACAGGCGTACCCTTTGTGCACGCTTACCATCCAATGCCAGCTCATGCTGCATGTCGTAACAGAAACAGGTTGGGCAGACTGCTGTACAGTTGCCACAGGAGAGGCATCGCTCAGCCACTTCCCACCAATGGCCATGTTCAAGCCGCTGATAAAGCCCCATCAGCAAATCGGCTTCCGGCAGCTGGCGCTGTTGTGCTCCCGCAGCCTGTGTGGTTATCTGAAGCATCTGCTCCAGTTGCCTGTCTTCGGCGGGTTGCAGTGACAGTTTGTGAATAATCTGCTTACCTTTCGTACTCCCCGACCAGATCAGAAAACCCTCATTCAATTCACTCAGGCCGATGTCATATCCCTTGTCCAATGCAGGACCATCGCCCGTGGAGACACAAAAGCAGGTCTCTGCCGAGTGGCTGCAATCCACACCAATCAACAACAGCTGTTCGCGCCGCTTCCGGTAGTGCGGATCAGCGGCTTCACCTGCCATAAAGTGTCTATCCTGAATGGCCAGGGCCGCCAGATCACAGGCCCTGACACCTATCACAGCAGTGGGTTTTTGTTGTGGCAACGTCAACTGAAAACCCGTTCCTTGATGCTGTTCGGACCAGAGGTGTTCTTTCGGTGCAAAACAGAGAGGCTTGATACCCTGTGGACCGTGATTCCAAGCAAACACACTTGGGCTATCACCCTGCTGTAGACGATATCGGCCTGGCTGCTGCTGATTACCAACCCCATGAGGAAGACTCTCCACAGCGGTTATTTCTGAAAACTCAATGGCACCATCCCTGACCACCGGGCCTAAAATGCTGTAACCGCTATGTATTATGAGATCGAACAGTTTCTGCAAATGATCACGCGCAAGAAATCCCGGTCGACGCTCGACATCAGTGACTTGTGGGTTCACGGCCTCTCCACTGCGGGGCTTGGTCATCATCCTGATTGGGCGTAGAGTAAATCCAAAGCTACGACATGGATGGGGTGGAGATCATTTCCACCCACGTATAAGTCTAGACAATGAACCGGGACTTTTTTGTCTTACCGATAGCATGGAAACTCATACTGAAAGAACAATGGATTCACCACACAATCACCCGCTCAATAATGGCTGCAGATTGGCTTGCAGCCATGCAGGCTGACAAGCATCAGAATGCGTGCATAACCAATAATAACTCACTTTCACAAATGCCTGAGTCGACATATTCAGGCAGTAATAAACGAATCAGGATCAGAGGATATGTCCGAGAAAATGGTCACTATCGACGGCAATGAAGCCGCTGCCCATATCGCCCACCTAACCAATGAGGTGATCGCCATCTATCCCATCACCCCCGCTTCACCGATGGGAGAGTGGTCAGATGAGTGGTCTGCCAGGGGGATCAAGAATATCTGGGGTACGGTACCGGATGTGATCGAGATGCAGAGTGAGGCAGGTGCAGCAGGTACGGTACATGGTGCCTTACAGGCCGGTTCACTCTCAACCTCTTTTACCGCTTCCCAGGGTCTGTTGCTGATGATCCCCAATATGTACAAAATCGCCGGGGAACTGACCCCGACGGTATTGCATGTCTCTGCACGTTCCCTGGCTGCTCAGGCCCTCTCCATTTTCGGTGACCACAGTGATGTGATGGCCTGTCGCGCCACCGGCTACGCCCTGCTCTGCTCCGCCAGTGTGCAGGAGGTAGCGGACTTTGCCCTGATTGCACAAGCAGCCACCCTCGAGAGCCGGATTCCTTATCTTCATTTTTTTGATGGGTTTCGCACCTCCCATGAAGTGAACAAGATCGCCTTGCCCGAACATGACACGATTAAGGCCATGATCGACGAAACACGGGTGACGGCTCACCGTGAACGGGCCCTATCACCGGATCATCCCGTGATCCGTGGCACCTCGCAGAATCCGGACGTCTATTTTCAGGGTCGTGAAACGGTCAATCCCTTCTATGCGGAAGCACCGGATATATTACAGGCATCGATGAATCGGTTTGCCCGACTCACCGGTCGACACTACAGCCTGTTCGAATATATCGGTACGGAAAAGCCGGAACGCCTGATCGTACTGATGGGCTCAGGTATCGGTGCAGCGCAGGAGACGGTGGAACACCTGGTCGCTGAAGGTGAGAAACTCGGCATGCTCAAGGTGCGTCTGTTCCGCCCCTTCGCCGCCGATCGACTGCTGACAGCCATACCCGATTCCGTACAGAAGATCGCTGTACTCGACCGCACCAAGGAACCGGGTGCTGACGGGGAACCGCTCTATAAGGATGTTCTGGGGGCCTTCGCTCAGGCCTATAGTGACGGGCGACGCAACCGGTTGCCCCGCATCACCGGCGGTCGTTATGGACTCTCGTCCAAGGAATTCACCCCGGCGATGGTTAAAGGCATCTTCGATGAGCTGATTCAGGAGAGACCCAGAAACCCCTTCACTGTCGGCATTATTGACGACCTCAGCAAGACAAGTTTGCCCTGGGACAGTCATTTTCGACCGGCTGCCAGCCAGGGTGTCACCGCCTGTATCTTCTACGGTCTCGGTGCAGACGGTACGGTTTCAGCCAATAAGAACTCCATCAAGATCATCGGCGAAGAGACGGAAAACCATGCCCAGGGCTATTTTCAATATGACTCCAAAAAATCCGGTGCTGTCACCGTCTCTCACTTGCGATTCGGCCCCAAGCCTATCAACAGCACCTACCTGATTGATGCCGATGAAGCAAGCTTCGTTGCCTGCCACCAACCCATCTTTCTCGATCGTTATCAGATGCTCGACAAGGCAAAAGTCAACGGTGTATTTCTACTCAACACCAATATCGAGCCAGATCAGGCATGGGACAGCTTGTCAGGAGAGATGCAACATCAGATGATCGGGAAGAATTTGAGTTTCTACACCATCGATGCTTACAAAATTGCTGCTGATACCGGCATGGGCCGGCGTATCAACACCATCATGCAGACTTGCTTTTTCGCCATTTCTGGCCTGCTGGAGCAGAATAGAGCCATCGAATTGATCAAAGATGCGGTTAAAAAGAGCTATGGCAGGAAAGGCGCCCGACTGCTGGATCGCAATTATTCCGCCATCGATGCCGCACTGGCCGGTCTGCATCGAATCCCACTGCCCCAGACACTCTCCCGGGAAGTCGTGTCGAACAAGTCCGTGGTGCCTGACAACGCCCCAGCTTTTGTACAGCAGGTCACCTCCCTTATTATCGCCGGTAAAGGGGATTACATACCCGTCAGCCTGATGCCAGCGGATGGCACCTGGCCACTGGGCACCACGGCCTATGAAAAACGCAATATCGCCCTGCAGCTGCCGAAGTGGGAGATGGACCTCTGTACCCACTGCGGCAAATGCCCATTGGTCTGCCCCCATGCCGCCATCCGCTCCAAGGTATTTCCGGAAGCCATCACCGAGGATGCCCCGGAGAGTTTCCTACATATCCAGGTCAAGGGTGGCAAGGATTTCGAACCCGGCACCCACATCAGTTACCAGATAGCCCCTGATGACTGCACCGGTTGCGGCCTCTGTGTTGAGATCTGCCCCATTCGGGATAAGCAAAATCCACAACGTAAGGCCCTGAATATGGTTGAGGATCAGACCTATCACGAGCAGGAACGTAGCAACTGGGACTTCTTTCTCAGCCTGCCGGAATATGATCGCAGCCGTCTGAAGGAGACCACCCTTAAAGGGGCGATGATCATGCAACCCCTATTCGAGTTCTCCGGTGCCTGCGTCGGTTGTGGCGAAACCCCATACATCAAACTGGCCACCCAACTCTTCGGTGATCGGATGCTGATCGCCAACGCCACTGGCTGCTCATCGATCTATGGTGGCAACCTGCCCACCACCCCCTACACCACCAATCCGGAAGGGCGGGGTCCAACCTGGTCTAACTCCCTGTTCGAGGACAATGCGGAGTTCGGTCTGGGTATGCGGATAGCCATCGACAAACAGTGTGAATATGCCAAGGAGCTGGTTGCCACGATGGCTGATCAGTTGGGTGATGATTTCACTGAGGCCTTGCTCAGCGCCGAGCAGCACAATGAGGCCGCTATCTTTGAGCAGCGTGAACGAATCGAAACCCTGAAGGGGAAACTGGGTCAGATCGGCACCCCCCAAGCCAGCAGTCTGCTGGCAGTCGCCGACAGCCTGGCGAAGAAGAGTGTCTGGCTGGTAGGCGGCGATGGCTGGGCCTATGACATCGGCTATGGCGGTGTCGATCACGTGCTCTCCACAGGACGCAACGTCAACATCCTGTTGCTCGATACCGAGACCTACTCCAACACCGGTGGCCAGACTTCCAAGGCCACTCCATTGGGGGCAGTGGCCAAATTCTCCGCTGGCGGCAAACCGACCAACAAAAAAGATATCGCACTGATGGCCATGGCCTATGGCAATGTCTATGTAGCTCAGGTCGCTTTTGGCGCAAAAGATGTACACACCCTGCGCATCTTTCTGGAGGCCGAGTCCTACGACGGCCCCTCATTGATCATCTGCTACTCCCCCTGCATTGCCCACGGTGTCGACCTGTCATACAACATCCGGCAACAGGAGCTGGCGGTCGACTCGGGTCATTGGCCCCTGTTCCGCTACGATCCTCGACGCAGCGAAAAGGGAGAGAACCCCTTGAAGATCGATTCCAAAGAACCCTCCATACCCTATCGGGATTTTGCCAGTACCGAAACCCGGTTCAGTGTATTGCAGCGAACCCATCCTGAAGCATCCGAACGTTTTTTGCGCCAGGCACAGCAACAGATCAGGACTCGCTATCAACTCTACGAACAACTGGCGCAGTTGGCGACAGGAGAAACTGAAGGTTAATTTCAAAGTGTGAGTTTTAAATTGAAAAAGCGAACGACATAACCCGTTTGTTATGAAGTGCCGGATGTTGATGAAACCAGTTTTAATCCCACGATTCCTGATACGATGAGGAGTAAGCATACTATTCGCAGGATGTCTTTTGATTCACCCAACAATAGCATGCCCAATATCGCGACGCCTACTGCTCCAATGCCTGTCCAGACAGCATAGGCAGTGCCTACAGGAATGGTTTTCATGGCTATAGATAGCAGAAAAAAACTAATGGCCATAGCGGAGACAGTCAGAAGCGAAGGATAAAGTTTTGTGAAACCATCAGTATATTTAAGCCCGATCGCCCATCCGCATTCGAACAAGCCAGCGACTACCAGATAAAGCCATGCCATAGTAATACCTTATACAAAAATACCTGTTGACTCATAAAGCGCTAGCACCATTTCACAGTGTCCCCGACTTGAGTGACTGGTTAGACCAAATGCCCTGCCAATCTGTATGCAATGAAGAGGAACATCCGAGTCTATGCCAGCAAACAGTGACTAGTATTTTGTTAGAACATTCCAAGCAGTTTACCCAAGCTCATTACCAGCTGGCCCTGACCCTTGTTAATGTAGATCCCAAACTGGGCAATCAATGAATAAGCAAAAGCAAACTGCGCCAAAGCATAGCCCGCAATAGTGAACTGACTAATACTGATAACCCCTACACCAAATTGGGACAGGGTAAAGATACCATAGGCAAACTGCCCGATTGCAAATACACCCTTTGCCGGTACCGGAAGACGATTTGGGCGGAACTTGAAAGAAACATGAAGTAGTGGTAACCCAAGAATCGTGGTTTCCGTTTTGTATTCAAAACCCCATCCATCCCATTTTTCCTTTGCCGGGTAAGGCGCTCCACAGCCTGGACAAGCTGTTGCCTGTTCGGAAACTTTATGCTGGCATTCTCGACATTGTTTCATTTTTTGTCGCTCGAAATAAGGTTCACCGACGGTAAAAACAAAAAGAAAGCCAGCAGCTATCCCACTCTAAAATGCCATACATCAACCATCCGATATAAGTGGTCAGTTGTTATGCTTCAGGCCTGGGTAGAACCATTGTATAACTAAGGACATGCAAAAAGCGATGTTCAGAAATCCATCAGCGTTTTTCTACCAACTCCTGATGCATCAAACTTATTTGGCCGGCTGGCCCACCGAAACTGACAAAACCCAATTTCAACCAATAGAGAAACGCCTCCCTATAAGGTATTTGATCAGGTCGTTTTTCCGTTCCTTCTATAGTTATTGACATTCAGCATCATACTCAAGTTATTACGCTCTTGTTTTCATGGGCTATTGATTGCAAATCAGGTGCAGATTCATGCATTGGCTGCATTTTCATTATTGGATCTCTAATACCCCCAACAGCTTTAAACCGTCTATAAAAAGTGCAAATGCCAGTACACCCAATACCAACCCAAGGAAACGCATTGTGTACAGGTACGCGTTGCCGCTCAAAAAAGATTTTGATTTACCGACCAGTATGGCTAATAAAATTTTTGATCCTACTAGACAAATATAAAATCCACTAATAAACAACAAAGGCGAAATAATATTAATAGTCAATGCCTTCGTCATTGCGGGAGCGCCTACACTAAGCCAGAACAAATAAGGGTGCGGGCTTAACGCATTCGTTAATATCCCTTTTCTCAAGGAGTTGGATTTTGGCTTTTGAAGATTGAATTCACCTCCTTTTGAACGCAGACTTTCGTACCCCATATATAAAACAAAACAGCCACCAATCAATGAGACCACCCCTAGTATGTCATGAAAACTTGATAGCCGTGAAAAAACGAATAAAGTTAAAATAATTATTGGTAAATCGGTGATAATTGGAGCAAGAGACACTTTAACACCTGATTTAACATCATGTTCAAGCGTTTCAGAAATCACCAGTGTTAATAGTGGACCTGGAGCAAAACCGGCAGATAATCCCAATACAATTCCGATACTCAAATAATAAACCATTCTTTATGACCTGCCACGGATGGCATGTATACCGATGAAATCGCTGACTGCCTTAAACCTGTACTTCGTGGTTTGAACCAGCAACGATATAACACCACTTTAATGGACGGTTAAATGACAGAAACATCAAAATGGTGATTGTTCAATTGTACGAGTCGACTCTATTTACTTTAATGATGGGTTCACTTATCTAGCTTATCCTGCCACTCATGTTGCAGGATGGCCCACAACAACACGTCCTCGAATTGTCCCCATTTTCGTACGCGCTGACGCAGTAATCCTTCTTGCTTGAAACCATTCTTCTCAAGGACTCGTCCAGAAGCCGGGTTGCGCAACATATGGTATGCATAGAGCCGGTTAAGGTCGAGGCTCTCAAATCCGTATTGAACCACTGTTTGGACAGCTTCACTCATGTAACCGCGTCCCCAGGCCTCAATAGCCAGCCAAAAACTAAGCTCCCCTTGTGAGTGTGTGCGATCGATATCACGCACCTCAATCAGGCCACAGAACCAAGCTTCCGTTTTATGCTTTATGGTGAAAGTGACTGAGCCTCCAGCGTCTCGTTCGGCCTGTTGCAAGGCAATGTACCGCTCGACACCTCCAACGGGATAGGGATGCGGAAGGGAGATCATGGTATCGGCGATCTCACGGGCACCAGCAGCCTTCTGAATTTCCAGCGAATCCGATAGTTCAATCGGGCGAAGCAGAAGACGTGTAGTCTCAAGGACAGATGCATCGGTCATAAAGGGCAACTTTCAGACTGTATAACAGCTATGCTCAATGGCGTGTGCTTTTAGTGCAACCTCTGGTGATTTTTTATTAGAGCCTGTTAATCCAAATAGGCCGCGATTGTACGCGCCACCATTCCCAGTCTTTGCTCAACCACGACCGGGCGTTCGCAAAGATGTTGGATGAAAGCTTCCCGTTCATCGAACATGCGTTGCTTCAGTTTCATCTCTTTCTGCATCATTCCCAGTTTTTCTCGAGCCGCCTGGGAGCTATCGTTCTCCAGGCGAATCATCTCATCCATCTCCTCACCCAGCCTCTTTGCCCGTGCCGCCTGGCCCTGGGAATAACGTTTGATACCCTTGAGCATCTTCCCGCGCCGGTCACTCAAAACCTCAAACACACCGGCAAACAACAGGGTCAGATTTCGATCCTTCTCCTGTGGTTGCTGTAGTGAGGCGAATGCTTCGACCTCATGTTCCACAGTGTCTGCATCGGCTTCAGCCGTACTAATACTTTGCACCAGCTCATTGACCCGTTTGTGCTGCTGCCACTCATCTTCCAAACCTGCGACAGGAGGACCGGCCCACACCACGGCAGCCGCAACTTCCGGCACCAGGACCTGCTCACAGGGCCAATCAGGATCTTCATCCATCCGGGGCGCAGCGTGAGCTAGATTCATCCCCGTCACTAAATTAATGCTGAGTATGATTGAAGTCATGACAGATTGTTTATTCATTGATAGTGACACTCCAGTTCATCCACCCTGCTTGCGGGTCATCAGACCACGCGCCGGGTCATAGCCATACAGGGCACCTGCCATAAACAGCAACAGGCAGCCGACTACTGCGGAAAGTGCTATCCAATTGATCTCGCCATACAGCGAGAACCTGATCAATTCCACGGCATGGGTAAAAGGATTGAAACGGCAGATTTCGTAGAGCAGCACACTGGAATCCTTGATTCGCCACAAGGGATAGAGGGCTGATGAGGCAAAAAACATCGGGAAGATCACAAAGTTCATCACCCCGGCAAAGTTTTCCAGCTGTTTGATTGCCGAGGAGAGCAGCAAACCGAGTGCACCCAGCATCAAACCGGATAACAGCAGGGCCGGAAAAACCATTAGGTAACCGACCATAGGTGGCTCCACTTCCCAAAACCAGGCGATAAACAGGAATAGATAGACCTGTGCGATCGAAACCAGGGAGCCGGCGATCAACTTGCAAAACAGCAGATACCAGCGGGGGAATGGACTGACCATCAACATCCGCATACTGCCCATCTCCCGGTCATAGACCATGGAGAGTGAACTCTGCATGCCACTGAACAACAGGATCATTGCCGCCAGACCCGGGACAATATACTCCTCATAGAGGATATAGGTCTCATAGGGAGGGATGATCGACACGCCCAGTACCGAGCGAAACCCTGCTGCAAAGATGAACAGCCAGACCAGAGGACGTACCAGGGCACCGAAGAAACGCTCACGCTGGTGGAGAAATCGCAATGCCTCACGGGCCAGTATGCCTATCAGGCAGCGAAGATACTGAAGCAGCGTCAAGTCTCTACACCCTGAGTTAGCCGATTGAACGCCTGTTTCACGTTCTCGGCACCCGACGCTTCCATGATTTGGGCCGCGCTGCCCTGTGCCATCACCTTACCATCATGCAGTATGACCAGGCGGTCACCTGGCTCCACCTCATCCACCAGATGGGTGGCCCACAACACCCCAATGCCATCCTGGCTACAGCGTTCACGAACCTGTTGCAGAATAGCCTGGCGACTATGGATATCAAGCCCAACCGTGGGCTCATCAGCCAGCAGCAGGCGAGGCTGATGGAGTAATGCCCTGACCAGTTCCACTCGACGCCGTTGACCGCCGCTCAATTGTCTGACTTTATCGTTTGCGCGATCACCAAGCCCTATCGCTACAAGGGCTGCTTGCATACCCTTTTCCTGATCATGGGCATTCAATCCCTGTAATGCGCAGTGGTATCTGAGGTTCTGCAGCAGACTCAGATCGAGATCGAGGGTTGGTTGCTGAAACACCACACCGAGTTGTCCAAGGGCTTTCAACGTCTGTTGTCTAAGATTATGCCCGTAGATACTGATCTCACCACCACGACAGACAAACAGACGTGTAATCAGGGAAAAAAGTGTCGTTTTCCCTGCTCCATTGATGCCTAACAGCACACAGAATTCACCTGGCGACAGGGTGAAGGTGACATCCTTCAGTACTTGACGCTTGGCATAGGAGAAACTGACTTCCGTCAACTCAAGGGCGGCTGCACTCATGGACGAACCACTATCCCCCAGGGCATACGCCCTACCTGAACGGATTTTTTTACCTTCAGGCGTTCACGATCAATTACCGACATATCATTACTCACTCCATTGGTGGTGAAGATCTGTTTTTCATCCGGTGAGAAATCCATATTCCACACCCGCTGTCCGACCAGTAGATACTTGACCACCTCGAGACTGCCGGTTTTGATGACCGCGACCCTGGCGGCCGGCCCCAAGGCCACAAAGGCAAGTTTGCCATCCTTGCTGTGTTTGATACCGACAGGTTGAATGGACTCTTTCTGAATGCCCGGTATCTCAAAGCCGATCTTCTTTATGATCTTCCGGCTTGCCACATCGATCACACTCACTGTGCCTCCTATCTCCGAAGAGACCCAGACCTGTTTGTTATCTGTTGTGAACTGAGCCACACGAGGTCGCTGGTCCACCAGCACGTTATCTTCAACCTCCAGCGTCTCCAGGTTGATGAAGTGGGCCATATTGGTGGTTTCCGAGGTATTCACAAGCCACTTACCATCAGAACTGATAGCCATGCCCTCCGGCTCCACACCCACTTGGATCTCTTTCACCTTTTCCCGCTTTTCTGTATCGACCACAGTCACCATATTGTCATCTTCATTGGCGACGTAGATATAGCGCCCTTCCGGTCCCAGCACCAACAACTCAGGATCAGGACCCGACGGCAGCACATGGGTGACCTTCAAGGTTTCCAGGTCCAACACCTCGATGTGATCGGCATCGCTGGTACAGACATACAACAGCGCACCATCCATGCTGAGGGCTATACCCCTTGGCCGTTCCCCCACTTCCACTTTCTGTAGAATTTTATAAGTTTCTCCATCGACCAGCGTAATGGTATTGTCCTTCTCACTCGACACATAGATGGTATAAGCCCGCAGACCGGGGCTGACCAGCAGACAGGTCGCCATCAGCAGCCCTATCGCCGAACCGCGACAGAGACTGTAGCAGGTTGAATCAAACAATCGCATAGTGCCACTCCTGGTTATTTCAGGGATTTAGATCGATCCCGACGCATTGTTGTTTGTGTCCATCCGGAAACCGGGCCTATCAGGCTGACTCCCGACGGTTGGATGAGTGTTAACAGCTAGTTAGTACAATCCGTTTCCTGACGGTCGTATCCCAATGTATCCAAGGTGGAAAACTGATGTAAAAATCCCTTCTGGGGCGAGACCGAGACCATCACCCTTGGTGAAGTGACCAGCAGTGGCTGACGCAACTGCCCATTCCACTCGCGGTAAGTGACCGGACCCCCTTTAAAGGCTGCCAGTTTGAACTTAGGACTCATAATGAAAGCACGGAGTTCATCTGCATCAGAAGTGGAGGTACGGGTAGCCGCCTCGCCAATGCTGCGAACAGCCAACCAGGCCGCGTAGTCCCGTTCCGACATCCAACGCCCGGTTTTTTTATGAAACCTACGCTGAAACTGGGTGGCACCCCACTGCTCATGCACCCGGCTCCAGGCAGCGGGTGAAAGCCCCTGTGTACCGCCAACCGGCCGGGGGCGGAAAGTCCGATAACCCAGGTATTCGCCAAACTCATCCGTTTCGTCGGCGACCAACAAAATATCGTAGTCCCCCGTTTGGGTAAACGCATTAACCTCCTGCTGTGCCTTGGTGTGGCCTGAATCGGTACGCCTGGCACCCGGCTCGAAGGTCCATTTCTTCTGTTCTACAATCTTACCGCCAAAACGTTTCGCAGCACGCTTGAGGGCCGCTGCATAAGCCTCGTCCTGTGGGTGCCGGCCAACCACCAGAAACCATTTGCGCCAACGCTTCCAAGCCAGATACTGCGCCAGCGCATCCGCCAGCATGGCCCGGCTGGGTAAGGTGTGCAACAGATTCGGCCGACAGGCGTGACGTCTCAGGCTGTCATCATGCGCTCCAATATTAAATAACAGACTGTGTTGTGCTTCAGACAGGTCTGCTAACTTGAGTTGCTGGTCAGCGGGAAGATTGAGCAAGAACAGCCTGATTCCCTGGGTATGCAACGCTTTGAACGCACGCTCCAATGACTCTCCAGGTTTCACCTCTACCTGGGTGAGTTTGTAGGACTGACCTGTAAAGCGGCCGGTGGTATTGTTGTCACGAATCCCCTGCTCCGCACCTGCCAGGCCATTGTCATCAATAATCGGTTCAAGCAGAGAGAGTGGGACATGGCGCTTTTCTTCCAATCCCAGTAAGGCAATTGATATCTCTCTGTCAGCCGCAAGGGCGACACAGGGTAGAAGCAGTCCGAAGAGAACGACAAGTAAAGCGAACGAAAACAGACTATCTATCTTTTTTTTTGATTTCCAAGACAATCTTTTCAAGACAACTCCCACATGCAGCGCCAGCTAACAACCTCAAGATAAGCCAAATTCATATACCTGATGAATGATTTGGCAATTTTTATACCACTCCTGCTAACTTGCTATAACCTAGGTTAATACAAGCCATCTGCATCTGATAATCAGAAGAATGGCTTTCCTGTCGAATCCATGCATCGATACCCTTGAACCAGATCGTGTCAATACTGACACGCTCTATTGGGTCGAAGTGTCTCAACGATCAGACAATGAATGACAAGTATGGTGCATGATAGGCAATATCCAAACCTTCATTCGTCATGTCATTTTCCACACAGCCGCCCTTTGTCAGCTGTGACAAGCTATTTTCCAGTAGATACCCGGCCTCTCACATAACGACCAACCCCTCGGGTTATCACTGATCAGGCATGGATATTGCGTTACACCAATCATAATGTGGCCTACCCAGGATTTATTTTTAAACAACCGCCTACACCTGAAAGAAAACCAACGGAGGTTTACGTGATAAAAACAGCCGCACTCCTTTTCTCCATCATTTTATTCCATACAGGGATGGTTGAGGCCCATGGCCCTACCCGCCAGAAGGTCATCGTCAAGGAGCAGATTTCAGCTTCTCCTCAAGCCGTATGGGATGTGGTCAAGGATTTTCATGACATGAGCTGGCATCCGGCTGTCATCAAAACAGAGGGGGATGGTGGCAACAGTAATGGTGCCAAGCGGGTACTGATGCTGCCGAATGACGGTAAAATCCATGAAATCCTGGAAAAATACGACAGCGAGAAACACTCGTTTTTCTACCGCATAGAGAAGGTTGACGTAAAGGTCCTTCCAGTCACCAACTACTCCTCCTGGTTCAACATAGCCCCTGCTGATGATGGTGGAAGCATTGTCACCTGGAAGGGTGCCTTCTATCGCGGTTTCCCGAACAACGAGCCCCCACCGGAACTCAGCGATCAAGCCGCTGTCGATGCGGTGACCGGTGTCTACAAGAGCGGCCTGTCGAATCTGAAGAAGCTGCTGGAAAAGGGCTCATAAATAACCGGCCAGACCATGCAAAATGAGATTCAGATACAACTCAATCATTCAACCCGTTATGGGATATTGTTTCTGGCCCTGATTGCACTGCTGATAAGTACCCCAGGGTCCGCTGCACAGTACGCCTTTATAACTAATCAGGGTGATGATTCGGTCTCTGTGATCAATCTGAAGGAATCACGCCTGACTGCAACCTTACAGGTTGGCTCGAAGCCTGCCGGGGTCGCTGTATCCAATAACGGCAAGCGCATCTATGTGACTAATCCGGAAAGTCGCGAAGTCTATCTTCTGGATGGGATTAAGCTCAAAACGATTACCCACAGCCAGGTTGGACAGGGCCCACTGGGCATTGCTGTCACGCCTGATGGAAGTCGTGTCTACCTAGCCGACTGGTATGAGGATCTGGTGTATGTCCTCGACCCTGAAGACCTATCGATCCTAGCAAAGATACCGGTCGGTGAATCACCTTCCGGCCTTGAAGTGAACCTGGACGGTGAGCGACTCTATGTGGCAGAGCGTGATGACAACACTGTTTCTGTGATTGATACTCACCTGAACCAGGTGGTAAAGCGCATCGAAGTGGGTAAGCGCCCTTTTGGTATCCGCATGGACAGCCGTGGAAAGCGTCTCTATGTTGCTAATGTGGCCAGTAATGACCTGAGCGTTATTGACCTGGATAAATTAAAAGTCATATCCACCATACCCGTTGGCAGCACACCGTACGGCATTGCAGTGACACCCAACAGCCAACGGGTGTTCGTCACCAATCAGCATGACAACTCAGTCTCTGTCATCGATGCAAATAAGTTACGGGAGATCCGCCGACTAAAAGTTGGTGAATTTCCAGAAGGCATCATCGCTGACCCTACAGACGGACGAATCTATATCGCCAACTGGTTCACTAACGAACTGGTTGTTTTGGATACGGAAAAACTGGAAATCATCAACCGTATACCAACCGGAGAGAGCCCCCGCGCATTCGGCGTGTTTATCGCCGGAGGGCATTAAATCTACAATACAACAGACCCCGAGGAGGAGATATCCATGCCGATTCCAATCTTTCCAGAAGACTCTGTGCTGAAACGCCATTTCGAATCAGACAATGAACTCAAGCGACAGATCTGGCTGCAGACACCCCCTACGGACTCAGTCCTGAAACGTCACCACATCACCAGCTTGAAATATCATCCTTCAATGGCTCGTACAGCAACACCAAGAACTGCCAATCTATCACGCAAGCCGGTGCCGACCCAGGTAACAGCCCACACACTGGTCCAGGCAAGGGGTTTTTTCGGGTGGCTGCGCAATCTATTTAGCTGACTAGTATCTATTCAGAAATGTAGAAAAAAATACAACGCAAATTTCGCTATTGTATATTGAAGGATACAGAGATTTCTGTACGTATCATCCCTTGACGATGCATTCTTTGCATTACGTTGCATGGGTTACTATAGATCTCGTAGCTTGAAGAATTGAGGAGACCTTATTCAATGTATCGTCACTATAAAGCCGTCACCCTTGTGACGCTACTGTTGATCATGGCATCGGTATTCGCAGCCGAGGCAGCACCTCCCGCTGAACTCAACAGAGCACAGCAACTGATGTTTATTAAAGATCACCTGCAGGGTGTCTTTAAGGGAAGTAGCCTGAGTTACAGCTTTTCAAGTGTTACAAAAGGGGCGGAAAGCTTCACCGATAAGATTAAAGTGACGGTTACAGATGTCGTAGGAAAAAACCGACGAAACCTGGAATTCGATTTCCTCAGCGGTCCTCATCATATCGATTTCTCTCCAGCTGTTGGCTATACCGGTAATCCTGTGATTATCCATTTTCTGGAGCGGGATATCTCCCGCATGAGCAGAGATAGCGGTGGATCGAATGGCTATTTCAGAAACCGAATTCGTGATTCATTCAAACAACCAACAGAGATTCGCGATATCAAATTCGCCTTTGATGGAAAGGAGATTAATGGCACTGAAGTGATTGTCACACCCTTCGCTGAAGATCCGAAGGCAGTTACCAATTTCAAGATGTATATCAATAAGCGTTATGAAATCACTTTCTCTGACCAGGTCCCTGGTGGCATCTATCGTATTCATACCGTCGTGCCGGATGAAAGCGGAAAAAGTGCATCGATCGATGAAGCGATGATCTTCCAACGACTCACACCTGCGAGCTGAAGCATAATCCGGTTATCAAGCACACGATGAGGTTAGTTACCATGTCTACCAGAAACCACTTTGCACCCCTGTTGTCTGCCGGTCTGCTGTTCTGCACGCTGGCCGTTGCAGATGAGCCCTGCAAGGATCAGGACAAGGCCCTGGCCTATCCAACTCCAGTCATAGTTGATTATGTCATTGGCTGTATGGCATCAAACGGGCAGACCCCGGAAATGCTGCAGAAGTGCTCCTGTAGTATCGATTTTATCGCTCAATCCATCCCCTATGGTGAATACGAACAGATTGAGACGCTACTGCGTCTTCAGCAGATGCCGGGGGCCGGACGGAATGCCATCTACGTGAATTCCAACTGGTCCAAAACGACAGTGGCAAAGTTAAGGGAAGTGCAGGCTGAGTCTACACTTCGTTGTTTCTAGTGGAGTACCCGATGTTCTCAACCCTTCTCCTGGTTGGGTAAATCAACACTGTGATTGAAGGTCCGGCCGGTGGAGTCCTTTACCTCTACTTTCAATATCCCCTCCTCTTCAGGGCTGAATCCAAAATGAATGCTCGGATCTTCACTGATGGAGATATCTGAATCGGCGGTAAATACAACCTCATCATTAAAGGTAACCTGGATGGAGCGAATAAAGTTTGCCGGAATATACTGCCTGGAGATTTGATCGAACTGCAGTCCGGAACTATTCGGGTGTTTGATCAACAACTGGGTTGACAGCAAGTCGCCTAAATTGGATGCCTTCGGCAACTTTAGTTTTATTTTCCCCAGATGTGCCGCCGCCGCAGCAGGATCCTTGAGTGAAGGTGCAGAACATCCCCCCGATGCCTTGACATAGTTGTTCACCATGTAAATATTCCCATCGTTGATTTCAGCGATGACACGCAGATCTGTATAGGCGTTAACGCGTACCCGTGTCGACAGGCTCTGCCAATTGTGCTTACCGGGAAAATGAAAGACCGCAGCGATCGGCGAAGGATTATTATCAATCACCAGGTAGAGCGATTTGATGTAGTTGTTCTGGTTCTGTGTAATCTTCGACTCAATGCTGATCGGTACAACTGCAGCATCCAGGGCACGATAGGGTGTCTCCAACCCGATGACATCCTCACCATCCTTGATTGCCCGATCGCCGAACAGAGAGGTCTTGATCTCATGCCAGCGTCCATCCGTCTCCGCTGCGGATAAGGTTGTGATCATCAGCGAACCGAATAAAAAAGTCAGGTATGAAATCTGGACGATCTTTCGCACTACCTTATTGTGTTTCAAATTTGAAACAGTTGTCATTTCACTTAATCCTCATATGAGACAGATTGGCGCTGGCCAAGCTGGTTCGGAAATTAGAGAAAGAGACCAGCTTTGATACGACTTGCCGGGCTCATAGACCCTTCCAGATTGGAAGTTAAAACGCACAAACAGTTCATACCCTGAAATCACTCCATTCATTGTGGGATTTATACCTACTCCCATTCCAGTTCCACAAAGCTGGCGGTTACATTCCTTCCATGGTACTCATCGAATAGCAGCCAGTTATCCTTTTCTTCCTGGCCCACCTGTTCTATCGCCTGCTCTATGGTTCCGTTTTGTCTGACGATCCCACGGATACCGGACAGCAGTGCATCGAGATAACGTCGTTGGTCAGCCAGTGACGCTTTCCATTCAGTGACCACCGGACCATGCCCCGGTACTACACGTTTGGCTTCGCTTTGATCCAGATAATCGATGACCCCCAACCAACCCAGCAGGCTTCCATCCACCACGGGTATCCGTTCCACAAAAAGCAGATCAGAAAGCCACAATGTCCCACTGTTCCTGTCGTAGACACTCAGGTCATTGTTGGTATGCGCCGTTGGATAGGCCTGTAATTCAAGAATCCTGTCACCCAACTCCAACCTCACCGCCCGACCGACCTCAACACCCGCCGAGGGCAGTACCAGCCGGGTTCCCTCCGTTGTACTGCCCAATACCTCCTTGAGCCTATCCAGATAGTGGGTCTGGCGTCTGATCAAGGCATCTTTCAGCTGGGCATGACCGATATATACAGGGGCATCCTGGTCAAAGGCAGCAGCTCCCAAGGTATGGTCCGGGTGCATATGGGTCAGAATCACGTATTGAATGGGTAAGGCAGTGATTTCACGAATCGCCCGGCGTAGGGTCAATCCCTCTTGGTAGGAACTCCCGGTATCGATCACAGCAACAGCCTGTTTGCCCACGATAAAACCGATATTGGCGATGTGTCCTCGATTGTGTGAGGCAAAATTTTGCTGAATCCCCGGCCGCAGATAGATGCCAGGTGCGATTTCCATGAATTCACTTGGTTGTGCCTTGAGTATGCCAGTGTCTAGACACAGCAGCAGCATCACCACAAGGGTCCGAAGTCTTAAGGAATGCCACCTGTTCAATTCACCCCTTAGCCTGTGTTTTATCATTAGCGCTGAGTCCATTGGGTCAGTGATGCATCGGTAATTCATGATGAAAGCGTGCCAGAATGATCGTATAGCCCTGCTCAATCTGAATATGGGCGTTAGGGTTGGTATCTCCCATGAGAAAAACATGCCACTCTTTGTTGAATACACCAACTTGCTTAGGTACATGCTGACTACATATTCACACTGGCACACAAGTTGCGTTCTAGTTGTTTACAATAATTAACCTCACTCCATGACTGCTTATCTGCTGTCCGAATTAACTAGAGATAGAGCGATTGTCTACAAAAACCAAATCCGAACATAGAAGACGGCACGGTCGCCCCAAAGGCCGCACTGTGAATCAAGCCGCCCTGAACCAGGTGAAAGACCTGCTGGGAAATGCACCGCGCCGCGCCGATTTACTGATCGAACATTTGCATCGCATCCAGGACAGTCAGGGACATATCTCTGCCGATCATCTGGTTGCCCTTGCTCAAGAGTTGAATCTCTCCGCCACTGAGGTCTATGAGGTGGCCAGTTTCTATCACCATTTCGATCTGGTGAAAGAGGGTGAAACAGCCCCACCCCCACTGACCGTTCGGGTCTGTGACTCGATATCCTGTTCGTTGGCCGGTGCCGAAGCGTTGTTCGATAATCTGCAGTCCACACTGGGTGATGGCGTGCGTGTACAACGGGTACCCTGTGTCGGCTGCTGCCAGGAGGCGCCGGTGGCGGTAGTGGGAAAAAATCAGGTTGCTGTTGCCACGGTCGAAAAAGTACAACAGCTTGTCGACAGCAACAGCATACAGCCGGAGATACCTGCTTACCGTGATTACCACACTTATCGTGCCGATGGCGGTTATGAGCTTCTGGGCCGAATCGATACCCAGGGGTCCGATGACACGGAAAAGATGTCAGTGGAGCAGGTCATTCAACTTCTCGAGGATGCCAACCTCAGAGGCCTGGGAGGCGCTGGCTTTCCAGCCGGTCGCAAATGGCGCATCTTACGGGAGCAATCCGGTCCACGACTGATGGCGGTCAATATCGACGAAGGTGAGCCAGGGACCTTCAAGGACCGTCATCTCCTGGAACAGGACCCACACCGTTTTATCGAAGGGATGCTGATTGCTGCCCGGGTAGTCGATATTGCCGGGATCTATATCTATCTGCGCGATGAATATGCTGCCATCCGGTCCCTGCTGAGAAAAGAGTTGACCCGCCTGCAGGCTGACCCGCCTTATCCCATGCCTCCCATCCATCTGCGCCGGGGCGCCGGGGCTTACATCTGCGGCGAAGAGTCTGCGATGATCGAATCGATCGAGGGTAAACGCGGTATGCCCCGCCAGCGGCCACCCTATGTCGCCCAGGTCGGACTGTTCGGTCGTCCCACCCTGGAACATAATATGGAGACCCTCTATTGGGTCAGGGAGCTGCTGGAAAAAGGTGCTGACTGGTTTGCCGGTCAGGGGCGTCACGGACGTCAGGGGCTACGTACCTTCTCGGTCAGCGGCAGGGTCAGCAAACCCGGCGTTCATCTGGCACCGGCGGGTATCACTCTGCGCGAGTTGATAGATGAATACTGTGGTGGCATGGCGCAGGGACATACACTCTATGGCTACTTCCCTGGAGGGGCTTCCGGGGGCATCCTGCCCGCCTCACTGGCCGATATTCCACTCGATTTTGACACTTTGCAGCCCCACGGCTGTTTTATCGGCTCAGCCGCCATTATCGTCCTCTCGCAACACGACAGCGCCCGGGAAGCGGCAAAGAATGCAATGCGCTTTTTTGCCCATGAGTCCTGCGGCCAATGCACCCCCTGTCGCGTCGGTACCGAGAAAGCCGTGGCACTCATGGAACAGAAACAGTGGGACAGAACACTGATGGAAGAACTCTCCGTGGTCATGATGGATGCCTCTATCTGTGGTCTGGGACAGGCGGCACCCAATCCAATGTTGAGCGTTTTACGCTATTTTCCCGAGGAGTTGGAACATGGCGAATAATACGCTGCCCTCAGATCAGGCAATCAATTTCATCCTCGACGGCAGACCCGTTAGCGCCGTCCCGGGTGAGACTTTGCTAGAGACCGCACAACGTACCGGCACAGAGATTCCCCATCTCTGCTACAAGTCGGGACTACGAGCCGATGGCAACTGCCGTGCCTGTATGGTTGAGATTGAGGGTGAGCGGGTTCTGGCAGCCTCCTGCTGTCGAACACCCAGCGAGGGAATGGTGGTCAACAGCAACGGCACACGTCCCCGAAAGGCACAAAAACTGGTGCTGGAACTGCTTCAATCCGATATTGCAGAAACCCGCTATAGTCCGACCAGTGAACTCGACCAATGGTCTATGAAACTGCAACTTGGGAAACCCCGCTTTCCTGGCCGACAACAACCGGCGACTGACCTCTCACACCCCGCCATCGCAGTCAACCTTGACGCCTGTATTCAGTGTACCCGTTGCTTGCGGGCCTGCCGTGAGGAACAGGTCAACAACGTGATCGGTTATGCCAGACGGGGCAGTGCGTCCACCATCACGTTCGACATTCAAGACCCGCTTGGAGAGAGCAGCTGTGTCGCCTGTGGCGAGTGTGTACAGGTCTGTCCCACAGGCGCACTGATGCCGGCCAAGGGAGTGGGCCAGACAGTGGTCGAAAAAGAGATCGATTCTGTCTGCCCCTACTGTGGTGTGGGTTGCCAGCTTACCTATCATATCAGTGATAACCAGATACATTTTGTTACCGGTCGTGATGGACCGGCGAATAACAGCCGACTCTGTGTCAAAGGGCGTTACGGCTTTGACTATGTCCACCATCCCCAACGCCTGACTGTCCCGTTGATTCGACGGAAAGATGTACCAAAACAGGCTGCACTTGGTCTTGATCGGGAAAACCCTTTTAAGGATTTTCGTGAAGCAAGCTGGGATGAGGCATTGGATTTCGCCGCTGCGGGACTCCGTAACCTGGGTAATCAATTGGGTCCTGCCGGACTCGCCGGCTTCGGTTCCGCCAAGTGCTCCAATGAGGAGGCCTATCTATTTCAGAAACTGATCCGCACCGGCTTTGGCAGTAACAATGTGGATCACTGTACCCGTCTCTGTCATGCTTCCTCCGTGGTGGCTTTGCTGGAGATGATCGGCTCCGGCGCAGTCTCCAATCCGGTAGCGGATGTCAGCGATGCGGAATTGATCCTGATCATCGGTTCCAACACCACTGAAAATCATCCGGTAGCCGCCACATTCATGAAGAATGAGGTCAGGGCAGGCAAGACATTGATTGTGATGGATCCCCGCCGTACTGCAATTGCCAAACATGCCACGCACTTTCTCCACTTCAAACCTGACACCGATGTGGCCCTGCTCAATGCCATCATGCACGCTGTGATCGAGCAGGATCTGGTGGATAGAAAATTCATTGCCGAACGTACCCATGGTTTTCAGGCACTGGAATCACACCTGCTGCCGTTTACGCCCGATGCCATGGCCTCTGTGTGTGGTATCGATGCAGCCACCATCCGCGAAGTGGCGCGTCTCTATGCCTCTTCAAAAGCCTCAATCATCTTTTGGGGTATGGGCGTCTCTCAGCATGTGCATGGCACTGACAATGCCCGCGCCCTCATCTCTCTGGCCCTGATGACCGGGCAGATCGGCCGTCCAGGCACCGGTCTGCATCCCCTGCGTGGGCAGAACAATGTACAGGGTGCATCAGATGTCGGTTTGATCCCAATGGTCTTTCCCGATTATCAACGGGTCGACAACCCGGATGCCAGAGCCCGCTTTGAAGCCTTATGGGGCCAGCCACTGGATCCGAATCCCGGTCTTACTGTGGTAGAGATCATGCATGCCATTACCGAGGGCACAATAAAAGGTATGTATATCATGGGTGAGAATCCGGCCATGTCCGATCCCAACCTGAATCATGCACGTATGGCACTTGCCGGACTCGATCACCTGGTAGTGCAGGATATCTTCATGACCGAAACGGCCTGGTATGCCGATGTCATCCTGCCGGCTTCGGCCTTTGCCGAGAAGAACGGTAGCTTCACCAATACTGACCGGCGCGTGCAGTTGGGTCGTCAGGCCCTGGTTCCGCCCGGTCAGGCACGACAGGATCTAGAGATCATTCAGGCATTGGCCAACCGGCTGGGGCTGGGCTGGCATTACAACCATCCGAGGGAGGTTTTTTCCGAGATGCGACAGGCCATGCCCAGCATCGCCGGTATCTCCTGGGAGCGACTGGAAGAGGCGGGATCAGTGACCTATCCCTGCCAGGATGAGGATGATCCGGGGCAGCCGGTAATTTTTACCGAACAGTTTCCGACCTCTTCCGGGAAGGCAACCTTCACACCTGCCCCCTTCACCAATGCGGACGAATTGCCGGATGAAGCCTATCCCTGGATACTGATTACCGGCCGTCAGCTGGAACACTGGCACACAGGCGTCATGACACGCCGCTCGGAAGTGCTCGACCGTATCGAACCGCTACCGGTCGCCAGTCTCCACCCTGGAGAACTCACCCGGATCAATGTCCAACCGGGCGCTCCGATCCGCCTGCAGTCGCGACGTGGCGAAGTCACTGCATTCGCCAGGGCTGACAGCGGATTGCAACCTGGACAGGTCTTCCTTCCCTTTTGTTATCAGGAGGCAGCGGCCAATCTGCTCACCAACGAGGCCCTGGATCCGGATGCCAAGATACCCGAATTCAAATTCTGCGCCATCCGGGTAGCGCCTGGTGAGTAAGGAGTGGCATGAGAATCAGCCTTTAGAATTTCAGGCTTTTCTCCCGAGAAGGTGGGTAGATCATACGTATCATCTCACCCGTTCAGGGTGATTTGTCCGCAAATGATCGCGAATAAACGCAAATGCGCATAACGATTTCCACTCACGTGGCATCCTGACCATCATCAATCAAAGCATACGAAAATTTCATGTCAGGCTCATCATCCAGACAGAGAAAGATGTCTCCAATCGTTCGCATAACAGAGGATGCCAACGCCGTACCGAAACTTGATTTATAAAGTAAATAATAAAACATTTGCGGACACTTAAACTGATCTTCTGATTAAAACCGCTGTTTGATCGTTCTTACCCATTTCCCTACATCGATACAGACCGGATCGCCCAGGCCACATCGGCGGCCTGGCGATTCTGCCAGACATCGTGTACCCGGAATATACGAACCCCCGCCATTACACCCAGTGCGGTGGAGGCGCAGGTAGCCGGCATTAGGTGCGCTGGCCTTTCGATCTCGCAGATTGAACCCATGAAACGCTTTCGGCTGGCACCGAGGAGAAGCGGGTAACCCATTTCCGCCATGCGCTGCAATGAACCCAATAACTGCAGGTTGTGCTCCCGCCCCTTGCCAAACCCGATCCCGGGATCCAGTATCAGGTTCTCACGCTTTACCCCTGCCTCAAGTGCAACATCAACCCGTTTCTGCAGAAAACCCATCACCTCTCTGACCACATCCCGATAGGATGGCGCCTGCTGCATGGTTTCAGGTGAGCCTTGCATATGCATCAATACAAGCGGTACATCTGCAGTTGCCGCAACAGTCAGCAATTCAGGATCGTCACGTCCGGCAGAAATATCGTTGATCATGGTCGCCCCGCTATTAATTGCCTGGAAAGCCACCTCACTCAATGTGGTATCAATACTGATTAAAAAATTCTGGGGTAACCGCTCTCTTAGCTGTTCAATGGTCTCGAGTACCCGTCTGAGCTGTTCTGATGCATCAACCCTTGAAGCCTCAGGTTGGGTAGACTCCCCGCCAACATCAATGATATCCGCCCCTTCCTGTACCATTTCCAGCCCTCGCTCAACAGCGGCTGTTACTGAGCCATAGCACCCGCCATCGGAAAAGCTATCCGGTGTCAGATTCAGAATCCCCATCACCAATGGCTGCAATATTTTCATGACTGACAATAAGTTAGGTTGGCTGGACAGGGGTTAATATTTGTCATAACTGAGATCTTGTCATAGACTTGTTGTCATACTAATAAATGGTACCTCAATATCTAATTTTACATGTGGGGATTGTACTGAGGGTTTAACACAGAAAGCCCTTACCACGGAGGAGAGCGATTGTGGAACAAACGATCCTGCACCAGGAGAATCCCGGTCACGCCGAATTCGTGCGAACGGCATTGGAAGGGAATCAACCGGTCAGCACGACAATCGATGACCTGACGCTTCGCTCATGGCGGCGATGTAAGGACGACCTCGGGCTCGATCCGGGTGAGACACCCGATCCGGTCATCATCGAACAATCCGATCTCAACGAACGGCTTCATCAATATTGCCGGTTACTGGATATTGCCCGACTGGAAATGACCAATCTATACCAGCAGCTGGCAGGCTCTGGTCACGCCATCATGCTGACTGATCGTGATGGGGTGCTGTTGAATTATATTGGCGACCCCCACTTCACCGAGGCTGCGGCCCATGCCGGTATGCAATTGGGCGCTGTCTGGAACGAAGCGGCACAGGGCACCAATGGTATGGGTACCTGCCTGGTGGAAAAAAAGCCGCTGGTTATCCATAAGAGTTCCCATTATTTTGCCCGGAATGCCAGCCTGACCTGTGCTGCTGCCCCGATATTTGACCCCCACGGTGAAACCCTGGCGGTTCTCGACGCCTCAAGTGAATCGAAAATGGCTCAGCAGCACACCATGGTGCTATTGAACATGTCAGCGCAAGTCATTGAAAATCGTGTCTTCTTCTGCGCCATGAAGAATGCCTTCGTCCTTCGCTTTCATGCCCGCTCAGAGTTCATCAGCACCCTGGGCGAGGGCGCCATAGCCTTTGATCTGGAAGGAAAGATACTGGCTGTCAATCGCAGCGCCATGTTCCAGCTCAATCTCGAAAAACCAAAGCAGATCGTTGGTCACCTTATCAATGACCTGTTCACGACCTCCATCCCCACCCTGCTCAAACAAACCCATACACACGCCTTTCCCATTCGGGAGACGCAACAGGGCAGACGCTTCTTCGCCACCCTGCAGCCACCGGAAAACTGTACGCCTAATCCTGCACCGATCGGCGTTTTCAACAGCAGTAAAAAGAGTACAAAAATCTATCATGGACGCGCTGAGGCATTAGACTCGCTCCATTTCGATGAACCTCGCATGAAGAAAAACGTGGAAACCGTTCTCAAGGTAATCGAACGGGATATACCCTACATGCTGTTCGGAGAGACGGGCACCGGCAAGGATATGTTTGCACGGGCACTGCATAAAGCCAGCTCTCGTCGCGATAAACCCTTCATAGCCGTTAACTGCGCTTCGCTGCCCGAGTCACTGATCGAGAGTGAGCTCTTCGGTTACCGGCCGGGAGCCTTTACCGGTGCAAGCAGGGATGGAAACCGCGGCAAGATCGCGCAGGCTGATGGCGGCACACTGTTCCTGGATGAGATCGGTGATATGCCGCTGCATCTGCAGGCACGCCTACTCAGGGTACTTGAGGAGCGGGAAGTCATCCCCCTCGGTGGCGAAACGCCGATCAAGGTTTCCATCAAGCTGATCAGTGCCACCCACCATGATATCCAGAGCATGGTTGAGGAAGGGGAATTTCGCGAGGATCTCTATTACCGATTACACGGCATCTCACTGACTATGCCCCCCCTGCGTGATCGCAAGGATAAACTTCAGCTGATTCAAAAGATCGGACAGCAGGAAGCCGGTAACACTGTGGAATTGGAATGGGCTCCGGAAGCATTGAGGATATTGGAAAACTTCGCCTGGCCCGGCAATATCAGACAGCTTCTCAATGTGCTTCGCACCACAACGGCAATGTGTGAAAACGGGATTATAACTGTCAATGATCTACCCGAAGAGATTTGCACTGCCATCTATGAAGAGGAGTTGGCCGACAACCCCGATTCCACTTTCAATTCCCTGGCGATCGCTGAACGCGATGTCCTGTTGAGCGAACTCGAGGATATGCATTGGAACGTCAGCCGGGTTGCAAAAAAGCTGACCCTCAGCCGCAACACGCTCTATCGACGGATGAAGCGCTACGGGATCAATCCCCCCCGTTAGTCAGGACTCATGAAGAACTAGGCAATTTTCCACCTGGCACGTTGAATGCTAGAAGATCTATAACGCGTTACATAGGCAGTATCGTGCATCCAACCAGCAGTTGAGGGGCATAGACTCACCGCAACTGTTACTTAGGGCCAGTCAACACTAACCCTTAGCGATAATAGCCTCATAGTTCAGGAGAGTTTCTTTGTCGAAGCCGACTCAACAATTCGCAGTCAGCGTCAATCCGGGCGAGTTGCATTTCAATGCGGCACATTTCATCACCTTCAATAACAGTTGTGAAAACCTGCACGGCCACAATTTCCATGTCCGTATCCAGGCCTCGGGCGAAAACAACAGCGATGCCTTTGTCATCGACTTCGTTCAGCTCAACCGATTGGCAGCCGGCATCTGCCGGCAATTGCATGACAAGATATTGCTGCCCGGTGGCAGTAATGAAGTTAGCATACTGAATAAGGAGGGTCAGATTGAGGTTTCAAGTTATGGAAAACGTTTCTCCCTGCCTATTGAAAACTGTCTGACCCTGCCTATTGCGAATACCACGGCCGAGATGCTGGCCTGGTACATCATGGAATCCCTCATACCACTGCTTGAAGATCACGCTGCTCTAGGTCATGTAGAGCATCTCGAAATTGCTGTGGAAGAGGCCGATCACCAGTGGGGCATTTGCCGCCGCCACCTCCATTCAGGGCAGAGGTAAGATGAAAAAGCCCAACACTCCTCGCACTGCATGGGCGATCACCGGTTCCGGTCACTATCTCAAAGAGTGTCTCGATCTGGTACAACAGCGTGACGATGTGGACCTGTTTCTAAGCAAGGCAGGTGCCGAAGTACTCGCCATGTATAGCATTGATCTAAAGTCCATACGCCAACGCATCACCTGTTTTCGTGACACCACCGCCAGCGCCTCGCCGGTTGGCCTCTTCTACCAGGGACACTATCAGCGGCTGGTGATAGCACCCGCCACTTCCAACACGGTAGCCAAGATGGTCTGGGGTGTCGCTGACACACTGGTGACCAATATTTATGCCCAGGCGGGTAAGTGCCGGATTCCGAGTATCGTGTTCGCCTGCGATACCGAGCCGACTATGGAGACAGAAGCCCCGGGCGGTAGGGTCATGGTCTATCCGCGGCGCATCGATCTGGAGAACGTGGATCGACTGCACGAATTTGAATATACCTCGGTGGTAACCACTTTTTCTGCGCTTGTTAACATCCTGGAGGAAGAGGTCGAGTGCCCAAAAAGATCCTTTTCCTGACAGGCACATTAGCCGAGAAACAGCTGACCCAGGTACTGCAGGATATGGCTCCTGATGAGTTCGACTGGCAGGTCCACAATCTCGGATTGAAGGTAGCGGCCCTGATGACCGCCGACATGATCAAACGTCGACTCACCGATACAGGCGATGCAGACCAGATCCTGCTGCCTGGCCGCTGCCGTGGCGATCTGGATCAACTCTCCCGACATTTTGGTATTCCTGTGGAACGCGGCCCGGAGGAGCTGATGGATCTACCCCGCTTTTTCGGGAGAGAAGGCAAGGCACCCGATCTCAGCCGCTACGATGTGAGGATATTTGCTGAGATCGTCGATGCACCGAACCTGACAGCTGATGCTATCCTGGCAAGGGCTGCAGACTATATTGCCAGCGGTGCCGATATCATCGATCTCGGCTGTCTGCCTGAGACACCCTTCCCACACCTTGAAGCCAGTATCCAGGCCCTCAAAGGAGCAGGCTTCAAGGTCAGCGTGGACTCCATGCAGACAGAAGAGCTATTGAGAGGTGGTCGGGCCGGGGCCGATTTCCTGCTCAGCCTGCATGAGAAGACGCTCTGGATTGCCGATCAGGTGGATTCAACACCGATACTGATACCGGAAAAAGCGGGCGACCTGGCATCGCTCGAGCGGGCAATGGCACAATTTGAAAGCGATGGACGTCCCTACATTGCCGACCCCATCCTGGACCCTATTCATTTCGGATTTACAGATTCCATTGTTCGTTACCACCGCCTGCGGGCGGATCACCCGAAAGCGGATATCATGATGGGGGTTGGCAATATCACCGAGTTGACTGAGGCAGACACGACCGGCATCAATGCCGTTTTGATGGGTATGATCTCGGAACTCCACATCACCAACATGCTCACCACCCAGGTCAGCCCTCACTGCCGTAGTGCTGTACGCGAGGCGGATACTGCTCGACGTATCATGCATTGGGCCCGTCAGGAGAATACCCTGCCCAAGCAGGTCGACAGTGGCCTTACCGGGCTGCATGAAATGAAACCCTTCCCCTATACCCTGGCCCAGATCAAAGAGCTGGCTGATGCCGTTCGAGATCCAAATTTCCGCATCCAGATCAGCAAACAGGGCATACACCTCTTTAACAGGGACGGGCTGGCCACCCACCAGGATCCCTTCGATTTCTTCCCCGGACTGGGAGTAGAAGAGCATGGCGGTCACGCCTTCTATCTTGGTGTAGAACTGGCCAGGGCACAGATCGCCTGGCAACTCGGTAAGCGATATGTTCAGGATCAGCCACTCAGTTGGGGTTCGGCCCTGCCTACCGTGCCACAGGATTTGAGTTGTCAGGAAGAGGCCGGCACGACCCTGAAACGGCGAAGGAAAAAGTCATGATTCATGAAGTGATCATCACAACCAGGAGCAGTGACGGAGACAATCAGATAGCCCCCATGGGCATAGTCTGGCATAACCAAGAGGTGACTATCGCCCCCTTCCATCCCTCCAGGACACTGACCAACATCCTCTCCGGGGAGTGTGCGGTAATTAACTATTGCGATGATGTACGCATATTCGCAGGTTGTCTCACGGAACATTATGACTGGCCCATGACCGAGGCCGAACAAGTCTCAGCACCGCGTCTATCCGATGCACTGGCCCATACAGAAGTACAACTGCAACGGGTGGAGGATGATCCCATACGCCCTCGTCTCATCTGCCGTCCAGTGCATGCAGCCTGCCACCGGCCATTCCAGGGATTCAACCGTGCCCAGACAGCGGTATTGGAGTTGGCGATTCTGGTCAGCCGTCTCGACCGCTTACCCATAGAGAAGATTGAAAATGAGATCGTTTATCTCACCATTGCCATCGAAAAAACAGCGGGAAAGCGGGAACGACAGGCCTGGGAATGGCTGATGGAGCGGGTCAACAGTTACCGCCAACAAATACAGGAGGGGGCATGACCCGGATGCTGGCCAGTGTGGCCGATAGCCTGGAGGTGGAGACCATAATCCAAACCGGTGTGGACATCATCGATCTGAAAGATCCACACAACGGTGCATTGGGGGCACTCCCTACTGAACGGATTCAATCCCTCGTCGAACAGATAGCTCAACGCTGTCCCGTCAGTGCCACTGTCGGTGACCTTCCCCCCGATCCTACCCTGCTCACTGAAGCCATACGGAGTACGGCAAACAGTGGTGTGAATTACGTTAAAGTGGGCTTTTTTTCCGATCTCAATCTGCACAACTGTATCCATGCAATTGCCGGCATCACGGCCAACCAGGCAGTTATTGGCGTCTTGTTTGCAGACCGGGATCCGCCTTTGAGCAGGCTTCCCGATTTCGCCGCTGCCGGGTTCCGGGGGATCATGCTGGACACGGCAGAAAAGTGTCAGGGGCACCTGCTACGACATATCACTCTGGATAGACTTGGCGAGTTTGTATCAGCCTCAAGACGGTTGGGATTGCTCAGTGGACTGGCGGGTTCATTGCGTCTCCAGGATATTCCGCAGCTGCTGCCACTGACCCCGGATTATCTCGGGTTTCGAGGTGCTTTATGCGAGCAAAGCAGTAGAG
Organism: Candidatus Thiodiazotropha sp. (ex Codakia rugifera); assembly: GCA_025656675.1. Classification (GTDB taxonomy): domain Bacteria; phylum Pseudomonadota; class Gammaproteobacteria; order Chromatiales; family Chromatiaceae; genus Thiodiazotropha. Next base: position 720,177 of record JAHXHN010000002.1, on the reverse strand, counting down.
TGGCGAAGCTCTCTCTCCAGCAGGTAGTTAAGATTCGTAATGCCATTACTCCAGGTATCGATCTGTCCCGACCCGGCAGGGAGCGACAACCTGTGTGGGGAAACCCGGATTGACTCCATTTCTTCCCAAGGATTTCATCGAAACAGCGGAAGGGCTGATCTTTGCAGTGGTTGCCGCTGGGGAGGAAACACAACGCGTCCTCTCGTTTTTGCGTTATCAGCGCTCGTCGACCGGCTATAAAAAGCTATCCACCCATGAAGCCAATGAGCTGTTGAAAAATCACTATCCGGCATATCTCTACTACTCCCGGTCACGGGATGTGAACCTGCACGGTGTGCCCAGAGAGTGCATAGTTCACCACCATCAACCACGTCAGCGACTGCAGACGCTTTGCCACAGAGCATATTGCGACGGGTTGGAGCACAAACTCAGGCTTCTGGTAGGTCAGTTCGAGGCACACGGGTTGGATAGACAGACGATCGGTATTACCGGTTCACTCCTTATCGGGGCACATACAACCCACTCTGACATCGATCTGGTTTTCTATCGACGTGAGACCTTTTTCAAAGCTCGGGCAATCGTCAAGCGACTCCTGGACAGGAAATTCCTACACAACCTTGATGATGCGCTATGGCAGGATGCCTATGTACGGCGCGGATGCAGCCTGACATTCGAGGAGTTTGTGTGGCATGAAAGGCGGAAATTCAATAAGGCCGCAATCCAACAGACTAAGTTTGATATCAGCCTGCTGATACCTGAGCAGGAATTGGACGGTCTCAGCTATAGAAAGCAAGGTCAATATAACCTGCAGAGCAGTGTTACCGAAGACAGATACAGCTTTGATTATCCAGCCCGTTATCAATTGGACCACCCCTCCATTGAAGAGGTGGTCAGCTACACGGCCACCTTTGCCGGACAGGCACAAAAAGGTGAAACAGTCGAGGTTCAAGGCCAACTGGAAATCTCAACCGACGGTCATCGACGCATTGTTGTCGGCAGTGACAGGGAAGCATTGGGAGAATATATCAAGGTGCTTTGTCCACAAGATATGTCCGCTGTCTAATCAAGAAGTTCCTCTACTCGCATGAAACGAGGAGATAGTTCAATGATGCTTCACCCGAAAACGGCGTCTGGAAGTCAGGTCTCCCAAGCACTCTGGTTGTTCAGCATGAGAAGGCCTCTGATAGTCATCCTAATGGTTTGCTGTGTTCTGCTTATTCCAGAACTGTCGATGGCGTCAGAGAAGGAAAAGCTTGTCATTCTTCCTTTAGAAATCATCGACAACATCCCTGGCCCTGGCAGTGAAGAACGCAACGAGCAAATGCTCAAAAAACTAACCGCCTTCATCGGTGAAAAGATCAAGGCGCATGAACTGTTCGAAGTGGTCGCCCAAAACAGAGTCGATGACCTGGTCAGCGCCGCGCAACTTGGCACCAAAATCCACAACTGCAATCTATGCGAGTTCGATCTCGCGAGACAAGCCGGGGGTGACAAGGTCATGATTGGCTGGATTTACAAAATGAGTCTCCTCATTCTCACGTTGCACATAGAGATCAAGGATGTTTCAGGCGAACAGACCATCATCCGAAAAGCCTACGATTTCAGAGGAGACAACGAGTACGCATGGTCCCGTGCTGCAAAATATATGGTGCGGGACTTGCAATCGATGATGGCCAATTAAGGTACCGGGTTAATAGCAAGAGGCGCTTTACCTGATAGGGTGGGTAAGCCATGCAAACCACACCAAGTATCTCCCCCAGTTTATGGGATTTGTCCGTACATGAACGCGAATCAATGCAAATGTTTCAATGACCTCTCGTTACGGTACTCAAGTCACGTGTCATGCTGACAATAAGAGACACTGTAAACAATCGTGGTTTAACCTGGAGTCCGTAGCTGAACAGGGATTTGAGGTAATCCCTATCCCTGTTTGCGTGCATTCGCATTCATTTGCGGACAATCAACTGAGCTTTGAAGAAAACCGCTAAGCATATCCATTCTCACCCACTCGATAAGGGGAGGAGCCTTGTAAGATTCAACGTCCCTTGAAATCAGGGCCTCTTTTTTCCAGGAAGGCAGCCATTCCCTCTTTCTGATCGTCGGTGGAAAAACAGAGGCCGAATGACTGACTTTCTAGGTTACAGGCGTTATCCAGATCAAGGTCCTGACCTCTGACTAATGCCTGTTTGCCTAAACGAACCGCAATGGGGCCTTTTTCACAAATCAGCCTGGCCATCAGCAGTGCTTCTTCCATCAATCTATCTTTTGGATAAACATGGTTAGCCAATCCCCAGGCACAAGCCTCATCCGCCTTGACCTGTCGCCCACTGACAATGAGTTCCATAGCTCTTGCCGGGCCTATAAGTCGTGCTAAACGTTGAGTACCGCCAAAGCCTGGAGTTATACCCAAGTTAACTTCCGGCTGGCCGAAAATGGCATTCTCCGAAGCCAGTATCCAGTCGCAGGCCATGGCCAGTTCACACCCACCTCCCAGGCAATAACCGTTGACGGCAGCGATAACAGGGATTTGCAAAGTCTCGAGTTGCCTGAGTACGCCGATGGCTGTTTGTGAAAATTCAGCTCCCTCGACAGCTGTCTTATTCTGCATTTCGGTGATATCGGCCCCAGCTACAAATGCCTTTTCACCTGCACCGGTTATTAATAACACCCGTGCATCAGCATCGTTGCTCATATCATCCAGGGCAGCCTGCAACTCCTCAAAGGTTTCGGTATTGAGTGCATTGTAACTGGCGGGACGATTGATCGTTAACAGATAGATACCAGACTCAACCATCTCGACTAAGATATGCTTATAACTGATATCATTCATTGTTGATTTATTATCCAGTGTAATGAAAGGTCAATGACAATACTGTTTACAGGGCTTAATACTCATAAAAGCCTTTTGCGCTTTTTCTGCCCAGGTAACCCGCATCCACCATGCGGCGAAGCAGAGGACAGGGACGGTATTTATCCTCGCCCAATCCATCGTGTAACACTTCCATGATAGAGAGGCAGGTGTCAAGTCCTATAAGATCTGCCAGCGCCAGGGGACCCATAGGATGATTCATACCCAGCTTCATCACTTCATCAATGGCCTCTACTGAAGCAACGCCCTCCTGAAGTGTAAAAATTGCCTCGTTAATCATGGGCAAAAGAATCCTGTTGGCGACGAATCCTGGACTGTCGTTCACCGCTACAGGTATTTTACCTATCTGCTTGGATAGCTCATGGATTAGCCGATTGACTTCATCATCCGTTTGTAAAGCGCGGATAACCTCAATTAATTTCATCATCGGCACGGGATTCATGAAATGCATACCGATTACCCGTTCCGGGCGTTTGGTCTCCCCTGCTATCAGGGTAAGTGATATCGAGGAAGTATTGGATGCCAGTACAGTTTCTGGCTTACAGCATTGATCCAATGATCGGAAGATCGACGCCTTGATCTCATATTTTTCACTGGCTGCCTCAACCACCAAGTCAACATCCTCCATCTGTTCAAGTCGTGTCGTCACCTGAATGTTGGCGAGTGTTTCGTTTTTGTCCTGTACAGCTATTTTTTCCTTTTTCAATAATCGATCCAGACTCTTCCCGATCGTACCCATACCTTGCTGCAGGGATGTTTCATCGACATCATGCATGAGTACACTGAATCCTGATGCGGCAAAAACCTGGGTAATACCATTACCCATGGTACCTGCTCCCACAACACCCACTTTTTTTATCTGCATAGCGCCCTCGAAAACCTTTTTTGAATAACAAAAAATTGGATAGGACACAACGAACTGTGGCCCAATTTATGTCAGAGATGTCCTGATACTTTTTGTATAGATGCCACCCAATTTTGCACTACTGTAGCTAACCCAGCGGCTAAACTGATAAATCACTAATGTGCTAAATAATCCGGCTCTTCCCCTGATCGAATGGAAAAGAGTAGACACTCAATGCGGCTATATTCAACAGCTCAGTTGAGTGTCCGCAAATGAACGCTATTCAACGTAAATGTTTTATTTACCTCAAGTTACAGCGTTCAACTACAGAATCCAGGCTAAACAACCATGGTTTAAGATTTCTCCTTCCGGTCAAAATGACACAAGTGAGTAAATCCCTATTCCTATTTGCGTTCATTTGCGGACAAATCCCATCAACTGACGAAATGACTTGTTGTGGTTTTCACGGCTTAACCACCCAATCAGGTGAAGAGCCAATAATCCTTTACAAAATGAAGACAGCAAACAGCTTATTGGCTCTGAGAGACAATCTGCCGAAACTCATCATCGCTGACCAATCGTTCCTCCGATGTGGCGCGCGACTTGATGGCCGCCAAAATGGTTGGATAACGTTCTTCGGAAATCGATAGATTCAGCTCCTCCGCTTTTAACTGGATACTTGCCAAACCACTCTTTTTCCCGAGCACGATGCCACGCTCAGCAGCAACGATATCTGCTGAATAGGGCTCAATCGCTTGTGGAATATGGAACTGACTCGCTACCGCACCACTCTCTCTGATGTACAGATTTTCACCCACTACAGGCTTCCAACCATCCACCTGGTAGCCTCCGGCTTTTTTAACCACCCGCGACACTTCTCGCGCTTTGGTCAAATCGAGTTCAACCGGCATGTCATACAGACATTGCAATGCCAGGGCCACTTCGCAAATATCCGCATTCCCTGCCCGCTCACCCATTCCATTCACTGTGCCTTGGATCCAAGTTGCCCCCCCCCTGACCGCAGCAATGGCAGATGCGGTGGCAAGACCAAAGTCGTTGTGTCCATGCCAATGGATAGGAATGTCGGGTCCGACATGTGTCGCAATATCACCAATCAACGCCTCTACCGCCTCTGGCGCACAGGCACCAATGGTATCGACCACCGAGATCTCTTCCGCACCGGTCTCAATCGCCGTGGAGTAGACATCTTTTAAAAATCCCATATCAGATCGGGTAGCATCTACAGCAAAAAAATTGACCCGGATACCATTATCTCTGGCATGCCGAACAGCATGGGTCAAACGCTCCAAGACCTTCTTACGATCAAAACCATAGGCCTGCATTTTGAGGTCACTGGTGGAGATCTCGACCAATACCTGCTGGGTGCCCAGCTCGATATGCGCATCTATATCACTGATAACGCAACGGGCAAATCCCCATATTTCAGAGGCCAGACCCGCTCCAAGAATACGTTTAACCGCTTCGGTGTCCTCTGCAGAGACCTTGGGAAAACCTGATTCGATACGTCCCACGCCCAGTTCAGACAATTTACAGGCAATCTCAAACTTTTCATCCGGATTAAACACCACACCAATGGCCTGCTCACCGTCACGCAAGGTTGTGTCGTAAAAACGTACTGTTCGGTCCCGATCAAACCCACCACGGACCGTCTGATCCCGGTTCAGTGCACTAATCCAAATCTTGTCATTGGGAATCTGTAAGCTCATCACTTGCTACCCTGAGGAATAATAGAGAAAGGATACGAGCAGCCACTGCCGGGCTGGACGCTTGGGAGATAGCTTGATTCTAGAGTTTGACCGCTATAGACATCTTGCCTAACGATGCCCAGGGTTTGACTCTCAGTGACAACGGCAGCTCTGTAACAGCCTTGCCAACCTATAGATGACGGATGTCAGGTAAATACTCAGTCGACGCTTAAAAAGGGCACTCTGAGCTGGCCGAGCAAATGCCAGGGATGGTACGGATTGCCCGGAATAGTGGTGTAGGCTGACTTCTCCGCGCAACAAAGGGTTTTTTCATCGGGACATGCTCTGCGTCGAACACAGTCAGTGCTATTTTTACATAACCCAATTCCCCACTCAGGCTGCAGGTTTAGGCTGGCTGACATCTGCTGGCTGGCCGACAGGCTTGAATTATAAAAAAGATGGATTGTTTGCTTACCCATGTTCAATGAGTCTGAGGAGGCACAGGGATTCATCCCATTCTCACGCAACAAAGAAGTGGCTATTCCTGTGGTAGGACCGAATCATATTATGAATATCTATCATTAGTAAGCTATTTATTGGCGATTACTCAACACCAATCGGTGCTATCATCTACGTATTGGGCTTTACGACGCCACTGGCCGTACGTTGCAAGTCGTGCCTATTCCACCCGTACACTTACGATTATTGGTATCGATTATGAAAAATAATTCCGTGATGTCGATTGCCGTGTTGTTGCTTTTTGGCTGTTCGAATGGCGGCGGCGAAGATAGTGACACAGCTTCTGGTTCTGGTACCACCGAAAGGAAATACAGTGTCTGTGAATGCGTCAATGAGCCAATCAGGTCGGGCGAAAAGGCCGAAGCTTGCGGAAATCTTGCACAGACACTACCCAACTACGTGACCCAGGTGATGGCATGCAAAGGTGAAACGGTTAAGGAGTAATCACAATGAAAAAGATTGTAATTATTATCTCAGCACTGTTCACACTTAGCGGCCCGGTATCGGCTGCCGACCTCGTCTCGCCGTTTTCCGGTAGTACCCCGATCGGCGAATACAAGGCCGACTTTGTTAAGTACCGTTACCTGCCTTCCGCTGCGGCGGATGCCAAACCGGTCACGATCGACGGCCGCATTCACAGTCGCCTGTATAAGAAGCCGGATGAAAAAAGCAATTACGAGGTGATCAAGAGTTTCGAGAACGAATTCAAGGCAACGGGATTTGAGATTCTGACCCTGATCGACGATACCCGCCTGGGAGAGTTGAAAGTACGCGAACTGAATGCTGCCGGCAAGAACGACATGCTTAAACGAACTTACTCCGGTAAACGCGGCAAGACCGGGATCGGCACTGTTGCACAGATCTCTACCCAGGCGCAGGAGTACCTCGTCGCGCGCAAGTCTATTGACCAGACCGATGTGTTGATTGCGATCTTTACGAGCCGCAACGGTGGTTACGCAATCGAACAGATTGAATCGGCAGCGATGGAACAGGGCACGGTGATCCTGAATCTCGACGCGTTACGCAACCAGATGGAAAGCGAGGGCCGTGTAGCGATCTACGGTATTCGTTTCGATACCGGCAGTGCGAGCATCCGCCCGGAATCCGAAGTTGTCTTGGCAACCATCGTCAACTACCTGCAGGAAAACCCACAACGCATTTTCTATGTCGTCGGCCATACAGATGATCAAGGCAAGTTCGCAAGCAACCTGATGCTGTCGAAGGCCCGCGCGCAGGCTGTTGTAACAGCGATCATTGCCAAACTGCCGACGGCGGCGAAGCAGTTGCAGGCAGATGGTGTGGGACCCCTCTCCCCCGTCGCCACCAACACGGGTACAGACGGACGCCAGCTGAACCGGCGCGTGGAGCTCGTGTCACGACTCAAGTGACCTGCTGATCTCATCCAGGATAATTGCATCCAATCATGTGATCAGCCGGATTGAGTGTATAGGCAGCATCAATGTCTTTTTCCCCAAAGTCGAGAGGTATCAAAGTCTCCGAAACAGTGCTTCATGGCGCCATGGAACACCGTTACAACTGTGCGGTCCCGGTGAATTCCGCTTGCTGAATAGGTTTTTCCGGGAAGAACATGGATGCCGGAATGACAAAAGAATTCATCGGCAGCTCCTGGGTATTTCTGGCTGACATGTAGTGGTTCACTTATTGTGGATGACTGATGAACCAGTCATAGATCTCCTCTGCTGTCGTGAACCACACGTCAGCGTGTTTTGTCATATAGTCGAATCCCGCCTCAAAATACTTGATGCGGTGTGGCACACCCATGATATACGGATGCACGCTCATCGACATGACTCTTGGTTGATCGGCACCCTCTGCATAGAGCCGGTCGAATTGATCGACTACCCGATCGAGCCATACCCTGGATTCGTGCTGGTGCACGACCATCATCGGCAGGTCGCTTAGTTCCAAGGTATAGGGCATAGCGACGATAGGTTCAGATGAGGTACGCATCGCTACCGGTTGCTCATCCATCGGAAAATCGCACACAAACTTGAAGCCAACATCGGAAAGAATATCCAGGCTGTCCAGCTTTTCATGCAGCCCTGGACCCAGCCATCCTTTTGGTGCACTACCGCTAAAATTGCGCAGCACATCGAAAGACTTTGCAATAACTTCACGCTGGTCAGGCGCCATGTGCAAGGGTGCCTGCGCATAACCGTGCCCCATCAATGCCCATCCAGCATCACACAGGGCTCTTGCCACCGGTGCTCCACTACCCTCGCAAACCCGGGCATTGATCGCTGCACTCGCCAATAAATTATGTTTCTTGAGTACTTCCATGAGGCGCCATATCCCTACCCGCATACCATACTCATGCCAGGCCCAATTCGGAATATTGGGTACGGTAACCACACCGGCAGGTGATGTGACATACTCCCGGGCAACGGGCTTTTCGATATCCCATTCTTCGACATTGACAACGGTATATACTGCAACCCTCTTGCCTTCGGGCAGTCGCCACTTGGAACGCTGTGGCATGGCGGCGAATTCAAAGCGGTCTTCGGGTCTGGTCATTATCAATCCCCGACTGGTTTAGGCATCAGTCATTTCATAAGACAGTTTCATAGGGCATAGGGTTGACCCATAGTCACGAACTCAGGCACCTGAACTGCCCTTGATGCACGGATACGTTCAGGGTCCACCACCCCATAAAGGGTAGTACGCTGTCGTGCAGTCCGGTTGATCGAAGCGATAAGCTGCTCCATCTCTTCAGGCGGCAGCTCTTGCCCATGACTCGCACCCGCAGCACGGCTGATACTCTCACTCATCAGGGTTCCACCCAGATCGTTAGCCCCCGCTTGCAGGCAAGACAAAGCCCCTTCCCGGCCCATTTTTGCCCAGGATGTCTGAATGTTCCTGATATGTGGGTATAGGACCAACCTTGCGATTGCATGCATCAACAGCGCCTCACGGAAAGTGGGACCTTGCCGGGACTCGCCCCGACGATAGATCGGCGCCCCCATATGCACGAAAGGTAGCGGTACGAATTCGGTAAACCCGCCCGTTTCCGCCTGTAGATCCCTGATCCGCAACAGATGGCGTGCCCAATGTACCGGCCGGTCGACATGACCGAACATAATCGTCGCCGTACTGTTCAGTCCCAGCGAATGAGCGACTTTCATTATCTCAAGCCACTGTTCGGTATTCAGCTTATCGTGACAGATGATATCTCGTACTTCATCATCGAGAATCTCAGCGGCTGTCCCTGGCAGCGATGCCAAACCTGCAGCTTTGAGTTCAGTCAGCATATGTTTGGGTGAAATACCCAGTGTCCTTGCCCCCTGCCTGACTTCGAGGGGTGAAAAGGCATGAATATGAATATTGGGTTGAACGGCCTTGATCGCCTGGCATATCCGAAGATAGGTTGCGCCTGTATACCGGGGATGAATACCGCCTTGCAGACAGACTTCAACAGCACCTCGCTGCCAAGCATCATTCACACGGGCCTGTATCTCCGTCAGCGGCAGATCATAGGTAGGTTCGTTGTTGGCGCGGCACTTGGAAAAAGCGCAGAAACCGCAACGGAAACCACACACGTTGGTATAATTGATGTTTCGGGTAACAACGTAGCTGACCTTACTACCCACAGTCGATTCACGCAGTTCATCCGCAATGGCGCAAACTATCTCCTGATCCCTGCCACGAGCTTCAAACAGGGCAGTTATCTCACTCTCATCCAACCGTTTCCCACTGGCTGCCTGCATCGCAGTGCGATAGACATTGCTCGATAAACTGCGGTAGCCGCCAGCAGGCCTGAGCGAATATTTTGGAATAGGCTCATTGGCTCCTGCATGCCAGCCGTCGGTTCGCGGGTAACCTGATCCATCGATACGTCTTGATAAGGCCTGGTGAAATTTAACATCGACCCATTCCCTCATCCCCGTCGCATATGCTGGATAGAGTGCTAGTCTTGGTTGCAGCAACTTACCTTGCGCCTCGGTTACCTGTGCAAGCATCTGCCGTTGGGGCCAAGGCGCTTCGGGATTGACGTGATCACTGGTGACCGGAGACACACCACCCCAGTCATTAATGCCGGCAGCCAACAGTGCACCCAAAGAGCCTGGCGATAGATTCGGCGGTGCCTGGATGTTTGCCTTGGCGCCAAAAATGAGTCGTGCTATCGCGATGGTCCAAAGCAGATCATCCAGATCCGGCTCAGGCGCTTGGGCCATCTTGGTAGCCGGTTTGCGTCGAAAATTCTGAATGATGATCTCTTGCAGATGTCCCTTGGACACGGCCAGTGACCTTAACGCTAGCAGCGACTCGATTCGCTCCCGGCGAGTCTCTCCGATACCGACCAGGATGCCCGAAGTAAAGGGAATACCCAGATCACCTGCAATTTCGATGGTCTTCAATCTTCGGGCGGGTACTTTATCCGGTGATCCGTAGTGGGGAGCACCCGGCTCAAGCAGTCGAAGAGAGCTGCTTTCCAGCATCAACCCCTGGGAGACAGACACTCCCCGTAATTGCTGCAGGTCAGATTTATCCATGACGCCGGCATTCAAATGAGGTAACAGGCCTGTCTGTTCAAATACTTTTTGCGCCATCTCTGCAAGATAGGAGATGGTCGTGTGATGCCCCAGGGAGCGCAGCTCACTGGCAGCCGACCGGTATCTCAATTCAGGTTTATCACCCAGTGTAAACAGTGCTTCATGACAACCGGACTGGACACCCCGTTCAGCAATCTCAAGTACTTCATCCGGTTGCAAGTAAACATGTTTCGAATGCTTAGGTAGTTCGGCAAAGGTGCAGTAGTGGCAGCTATCCCGACACAGTTTAGTCAGTGGAATGAAAACCTTGGGTGAGTAGGTCACTAGGGATCCATGCCCACGATCCCTTATTGTCGCTGCCGCTTGAACCAGTTGGTCCAGATCCTGGTAATCAGAAAGCTGTAACGCCTCCTCGTCAGCCAACACGGCACCCTGAAGCGCTTTTGTAACGATGGCTGTGGCATTGGTCGTCATATTTTTTACATCACCCATTGCCTTGCTGTGCGATCAGTCGGCGACGCCACACTTGCGTAGCAATATCTCAATATAAACCTTGATAATATCCAACATGTCACCGATATGAACATGCTCGCCCTGATGAGTGGAGAAGCCACCACCACCTGTTCTAATACGGCCGGCGGAACCGTAATTGACTGTTGGAATACCATAGCGATTCATATGTGCAGCATCGCTATACCAGGTTTCGACACCCATTTTTGGCGCCTCACCCAGCTGATTGCTATGGGCTTCAATAACCGTCTGAACCAGTTCATGATCATCCGGAATGGATGTACCCGGTGCTGAAACAAATACATCAACCTTGGTCCCTTCCAGCTGCGGATGTGCCTTGATCTGCTCATTGACCAGATCGCGTACCTCATTATAAGCCTGTACCGGCAATGCATCCGGCAGGGTTCGCACATCCATGTATATCGAACAACCATCGGGGGTGCGTGCACCACGCCAGGGCCAACCGCCCTCGATGGCAGAGACGTTCACCCGGGGACGGAAGTCACCGAGTTGATTTCGGGCCACGTAGTCCGGAATCCATTCGTGTATGGCATCGAGTATCACCCGGCTTTTGTTGATGGCGTTTTTGTCAACATCCGACCAGGCTGTATGAATCAAATGACCCGGCACGGTAATCTTGAGCCAGGTGGTCCCGCAATGCCGTGGGATAAGCATCATGTTAGTGGGTTCACCGAGTATGCAAAAATCGGCAACCGCACCATGTGTGATTGCAAATTTGGTACCTACACCATACCCCTGGTACTTGCGTCCTTCGAATTCATTCACGGGTGATTTTTCAATCTCGCCGGCAACACCCGCAATCACCACATCACCCCCAAGCCGGATACCCGCCTTACGGATAGACTCTGTCGCCACGACATAGGTTGCCATGGCGCTCTTCATATTGAAGGTACCCATACCATAGATCCATTCGTCATCAATCAGGGTGCCCTTGCACTCATAACCGATACCGCGATGGGCCTGTTCCGGACCGAAAGAGGTATCCAGATGGCCGTTGAACATGACCGATTTACCCCCTCCTGTGCCACGCAGACGTCCAACTGCGTTATAACGTTCGTCACCGATAGGTTGCAGGGTGGCATCGAAACCCGACCCCTCAAGTACCTCATGCACCGCGCGCGCCATGTCACCTTCGTAACCGGTAGGGCTGGGGATATTGGTCAAATCGATAACCAGTTGTACCAGTCGGTCCCGGTCGATCTGATCGATTGCTTTGGCAATTAAGTTTTCATTCACTGTAGTCATATCCAATTCTGTTAGGTAATCGTTGCGGACGATGTAGGTCGCTAGCCATCAATGAAGGTTGTCAGTGTACCGAGTCGCTCGATATTGCAATCGATCCTGTCTCCGGGTTTCAGGTAGACAGGGTTCTTCATTCCGGCGATGACACCCGGAGGACTGCCTGTTGTGATGAGATCGCCGGGCTGAAGGGTAGTGTTCGACCACCAGGCCACTAAATCTGCAACCTTGTAGACCATATTTGCTGTACTTGAGCTTTGCCGCTGTTCACCATTGAGTGTGAGCACCATCTTCAGGTCGTCACACTCACCCACCTCATCCATAGTGACCAGGTGTGGGCCGAGCGGGCAGGACCCATCAAAACTCTTACCCAACAGGATGACCTTGTTGGAGTGTTCTCTGGCTTGAATATCCCGGGCAGAAAGGTCGTTGAAAATAGTCAGGCCGGCAACATAATCCAATGCCTCTTCCTTTTTTACCCGGAAGGCCTCCTTGCCGATGAGGATGCCCACCTCAATTTCGTAGTCGAGTTGCTTGCTGAAGTGGGGGATTTTCACCTTTGCATTGCTAGGCACTACAGATGAAGGCGCCTCTAAGAAACCGGTAGGATGTTCGAAATGAAAATCACCCCAATTATGTGATTGCCATTCCGGTTCGTCCCAGGTTGTCAGCTCCGACAGATGATCGGAGAAGTTACAGGAGGTATGCATGATCTTGCCTGGCTTCGGTACCGGTGCGAGCAGCTCGATATCCGATGCATCATAGACTGCCGATTGCAGCGATCCGCTCTCATTGGCGATAGAACGTGCAGCCGACATGGCTGTCGATCCCTGTTCCAAAAATGCAATCATCGAATCCGGCAAAGCACCATTGCTTGCTTTGTTTAGATCGAGATAGGTCCCATCCACAACAACAGCAATAGTCTGTTTTCCGTTTGACTTAATTCGGATACTCGCGAGTTTCATGATTCGATCTACCTCAAGCTACTTTGGGAATTCAAGGGTTGTTGATGAAATCCCGCGTTACAAGGAAACAGCGTCAATTATTGACTCGGCAACTCAATGAGTGTGAGGCCGATCGAAGTCACACCTTTCGATCGGCCTGCATATACTGCATCTCAAACTGAGTTTTTGCAGGTTCTTCACACAACCGGAATTAGGCAATCGGTTGCACAATTATCCAGTGAAGAATCCATCAGGCCGTTTATAATTCAATTGCATTGATTGTGAAGCGTGTGACAGATCATCCCGCAGCAGAGGGACCTGGTTTCAATCTTGGCACAACATGCTCACCCATCAGACGAATGGTCTCGAGGTTATCCGCTTCGTCATCACCCACCACCTCCAATAAAGGAAGATTCAGGCCGGCATCAACCAACTCCTGGGTAATTTCCAGACAATCATCCGGATTTCCCGAGATAACCGTAAAGTTGCGCATCATCTCGTCAGTGACCAGATGAGTCACATTATCCTGTGTGCCCTCTGCAATGGCCTTGCGGAATGGATCCCAAGCGGAATCCGGTAGTCCGGACCCTGCCAGGATGACATCGTTTTTGATGTTACGGATCTTGTTGACAACATAAGTACCGGTGTAACTGCGGGTTGCATCGCGTGCCTTATCACCGTCTTCTGAACAGGAGCAGAGAATAACGCCGCCCACAGGAAAATCAGTGGGCACTTTACGACCAACCGCCTTGGCGCCCTGTTGCATATTATCGATGGCGTATTTGACGAACACAGGTGACGTCAGGCCAGCCAGCAACATGCCATCACTCTCCTTACCTGCAAGCTTCTGCATAAATGGCCCTGTCGCACCGACATAGATAGGTATATCAGTACGCAAACCATCACCTACTCTATCGTATTCAGGCATTGATGATTTGAACAACTTACCTTCGTACTCATACTGTTCACCACGCCATACCTTTCGCATGATCTCCATCGATTCACGATGAACAGGAACCGGTTTCATGACATCGGTGTCGTACTCCAAATACTCGATGCCCACCTTGCCAACACCTATACCCATGATGAAACGACCATTTGACAATTCATCAATGGCAGCAGCCTCGGAGGCCTGAATGGTAGGATGTCGCATATAAGGTGAGGTGATACCCAGACCTACAGGTATCTTTTCTGTAACCATGGATACTGCCGCCAAGGTAGTAAAACAGCCGCGTGCTTCCAGTCCGTATTGGCGAAACCAGTGATAGGCTTCCGCTATCCAGAACCCGCCGTTCATATTCGAGGCCTCAGTCTGCCGTGCATAGGCCTGCATCGAGGACAAGGGTTCATAGGACTTGAAGATGACACCCACCTTCGGGCTCACAGTTGCACTCATTGGGTTCTCCTAGGATCTGTGATTAATCGCCGACTACATCCACAACACAGCGATATACTTGACTAATGAACTTCGTTGCAGATATTAGAAACTTCAAGAGAAACCGGTTCTTGCCCCTGAAAGAGTGATTGATTGACTGTAAGCGCAAATACCTGGAGCCCCATTACGATAGCGAAAGTTCCCTTTGTAACAACCCTATAATTGGCCATACTTACAACGCTTAACACGAAAAGCAGGCGTACAACGCAATGAAAATAATAACGGCACATAACAACTGTCCAAATACCTTTTCAACTGTATGATTGTTTCAGTATGAACCTGGTCAACGACCCGAAATGATTGATATGCAAATGACGAAACCAGATGCAACGGCTTTTAATCCTGCTGAAGTCAAAAAACAGTTCCCGATATTCTCATCACACCCGCAGCTTCGCTACCTGGATAATGCCGCCACAACCCAATGCCCCATGACTGTCATTCAAGCGGTTGATCAGCATGAGCATCAATCTCGTGCCAATATTTCCCGGGGCATATATCCACTGGCGGAAATGGCTACCGAAGCGTATGACCGGGCCCGCAACACGCTCGCCCGATATTTGGGTGCACAGGACGCCTCTGAAATTATCTTCACATCCGGTACCACAGGCGCTATCAACCTACTCGCAAATGCCTATGCAGCTGATCTGAAGGAGGGGGATGAAATTCTGCTGTCTCTGGCTGAACATCACAGCAACCTGCTGCCCTGGCAGATCCTTTCCAGACGCACCGGCATAAAATTACGTTTCCTACCGCTGACAGCAGACGGTCGCATCGACATGAGATCGCTTAACAAACAGGTGACTGAACGTTGTCGCCTCGTTGCAGTCACTCATGCCTCTAATGTCACTGGTGCGGTAACCGAGCTGGGACCTTTGATCGATGCCGCCCATTCTGTGAATGCTGCCGTATTGCTCGATGGCGCCCAGATGGCACAACACGGCCCACTCGACGTTAACGCCCTAGGGGTAGATTTCTACGCATTGTCCGGACATAAAATGTTTGGACCCACTGGCATAGGTCTGCTTTGGGGACGTCAAGATCTACTGAAAAAACTAACCCCCCCATTTGGAGGCGGCGGCATGGTACACAGGGTGACAATCGACAGCTTTGAACCCGCCGATCTTCCCGCTCGACTCGAACCAGGCACACCACCGATAACTCAGGCGGTTGGCCTGGCTGCCGCTGCTGCATGGCTCATGGATCTGAATTTGAATGCAGTGGAATCACACTTAAATCACCTGACTGGTCGTCTGCTCGATGGCTTGAACAGTATTCCAGGCATCAAGCTGATTGGCCCCGATGATCTTTATCAACGCCTCAGTTTGATTTCGCTGGATCTGGCTAAGGTCCACCCTCATGACTTATCCCAAATCTTTGCCGATAGAGGCATTGCTGTACGTGGAGGGCACCACTGTGCCGAACCCTTAATGAAATTTTTTGGTTTAATGGGAACCACCCGCGCCAGCCTGGCGCTCTATAATGATGAAACAGACATAGATGCCTTATTGCTTGCGATTGAAGAGGCACAGAGGATATTGATTTGAACAATCCCATATATGCTGATCCAATCATGGCATTGGCACGAGATGCAACTGGAAGCGGGCAATTGCAGCATCCACGTGCCCGCGTTCAACTCGACAATCCACTCTGTGGTGACCGGGTCATTATCGAGGTAACCTGGAACGACAGCGGCATACTGACCGAACTGGCCCATGAGGTACAGGGTTGCGCCCTGTGTCGTGCCACTGCATCCTTGATCGGACGCGATACTCCTGGTAAACAACTGACCGAGATTGCCATCGCTCAAACCGAATTGGAAAGATTACTGAAAGAGGGAGAGGAGCCTACTCATCATCACTGGCAAGGACTGTCGGTATTCAAACCGGTACATGGCCACAAGAGCCGCTATGAGTGTGTCCTGCTACCCTTCAAAGCGCTCACTCAGGCGCTAGAAGTCTGACGCTTTATCCTCTGGGCCGCAATAGCCATAGACGTAACACAGGATAGAGCACTGCAACGGTTGCAATCGAACTCAGCACTTCGATTGGCTGCCAGGGTTTCAATACCCAATGTGCCAATACAACCGCGGTTACCAGACTGATCACTCCAGCCCAGTTAATCTGTTCTACCTGATCACTTTCCCCTAGCCGTTTTGCGACAACAAAGTAGTCCATGATAATCACGCTGGATAAGGCACTGAGCAAAACGCCCAATAACTTTATCCATTGTTCTACCAGTTCCAGTATATGGCCATACAACATCAGCAATGCAATGACATTGGCCAGCACCACAAAAGTTAATCTTCCTGGACGCCAACCTAACAATGCATCGGACATATTGCTCAAACAAAGCGATGAGCTGTAAGCGTTCAACACCTGTGCCTTGGCTTGCGCAAGAAACATCAAAATGAATCCGGTAGCACCGGCAAAAACCATAAATGTTGCAGCGATACTGTCGGGATTCTTCAATACCTGTCTGGGCGCCTCTTGCACAGACATGCCTTGCACGGTCGTATAGTGTTCCAGCATGATGTCACTACCGGCAAACATCAAAACTCCACCCACGATCATCATAATCAAGGATTGAAAGCCGATGCCAACCGATGCTGCAATACCGATATGGGTAGGCGATTTTCCATAACGACCGAAATCCGCCGTATTCAATGCCAGTGCACAGGCAGGACCTACCAGAATATTCAGACCAAAAACAAACTTATCCAGATCCGAACGCACACCCATGCGTGTCAACAGGTCAGGCGGGAACTGACTTTCAAACAGCACCAGTTCCGAGACACTGCGTTCTGCGCCACTGACGATGTCAATGATGACCCAAAACAATACCACCAGGAAGCCAACCAACATGACAGAAGAGACCCGGGAGACTAAGTCGAAACCAAAAGCGGTCAGCAAGATCCAGCAGATTGTAAAAAGACCGTAGATGAAAATCTGGTTGTGCAGATTGTCGTCCAGATCGAAAAAAAAGATCACGCCCCGATACAGCAAAGCGTTTTCCAGTGCCAGGAAACCGATTATCAGAAAACCGAAAATCACTGAGGCCAAAACAGATCCACGTATACCCAGTCCATATTTTCGTGTGATCAGCGTGTTTGAAAAACCCGTTGCATAGGTGACTCGTGCAATCAACCAAGCGATCACATTGCCGATAATGAATGCGGATAAGCCTGCCATCAAGGCAATCTTGACCCCGGCAACAAAACAGACCAATGCGCCAAAGAACAACATCACAAGCGTGGTTACGAGACCGGCCGTGTTCCAGCTTATCTGCAACCAGCCCTTACGATCCGCCTCAGGAACCGACTCCAGGGCATGATCCTCCATCTTGTCAGACAGACCGGTATTCATGGCACCCCCCTTGAGGCTTATTCCAATGGGCCTCGTGTTATTGCCGTCAAACCCTCGTTTACCTGGAACTGCTTGGCGTCGATTCCTGTCAAGCCGAATTCAGCCAGTCTGGCACAATGCATTTCAGTATAGCGGCTGGCTGATGCCTGATCCCGGAACAGGTAGATACCCCCAGCCCTATGTTCATCGGCATGCTCAGTCCATATCTTCCAGATCAGCCCCGGCTCATCGGCTATTGAAGCGGCAAGCTCCCTCATTTCCTCCACCAGTGTAAGACCAAAGGGACCTGAAAATGGAAACTCTATGCGTAGCAATGTCAGCATACGACTTCTCCCTGGTATATCACATGATATCAGGCCACTTGCTTGAGCACGGTGTCTACGCTTTCACGTGCATCACCGAAAAGCATATGGGTGTTATCACGAAAGAAAAGTGGGTTTTCAACACCGGCATAGCCTGTCGCCATGGATCGCTTGAGCACTACGGTACGTTTGGCATTCCACACCTCCAGCACCGGCATACCGGCAATGGGGCTATTCGGGTTTTCCAAAGCAGATGGATTGACGATATCATTAGCACCAATCACTAGAACCACGTCGGCATTCAGGAAGTCCTGGTTTATCTCATCCATCTCCATAACGATGTCATAAGGCACTTTCGCCTCGGCCAGCAGTACATTCATATGTCCCGGCATACGTCCCGCCACGGGATGTATGGCAAACCTTACATTAACCCCTTTCTTGCGCAATGCATGGGTGACTGCTGAAACTGTATGCTGGGCATGCGCAACGGCCATTCCATAGCCGGGCACGATAATGACATTCTCTGCACTGTCCAGGAGTTCTGCGACTTCAATTGCTGAAGTTGGCTGAATTTCACCCTCTTCAACAGTAGCATCCGTTGCACCGGCACTACCGAAACCACCCATGATAACGCTGAAGAAGTTCCGGTTCATTGCCTGGCACATGATGTAACTGAGAATGGCTCCACTCGATCCAACCAGGGCACCGGTAACGATTAGCAAGTCATTTGAGAGCATAAATCCGGCTGCAGCTGCCGCCCAACCCGAATAACTGTTGAGCATGGAGATCACCACCGGCATATCTGCGCCGCCAATTGCCATTACCATATGGATTCCAAACAACAGCGCAATGACAGTCATGATGCCCAACGGCAGTAATGCCGCCTGGATATTATGGGCATTTAGAAACGCTATACCCAGCCAGACACAAGCCAGCAGTCCGGCAAGATTGAGCCAATGTCTGGCAGGCAAAGCAAGGGGTTTACTGTGAATCACGCCGTGTAACTTGCCAAAAGCAATCACCGATCCGCTGAAGGTCACTGCACCGATAAAGATACCTAAGTATATTTCGGCGCCGTGAAACAGATGTTCTTTCTGACTCATCCCTTCAACAGGATCCAGGAAGCTGCCATAGCCCACCAAAACGGCTGCCAACCCAACAAAGCTGTGCATTATCGCTACCAACTCCGGCATGGATGTCATCTGCACCCTCGCCGCGAACAGGGAACCGATAGCACCGCCAACCACCATCGCCACAAGAATCCACTGCAAGCCGCCAATCCCGCTGCCTATCGTGGCGACAATAGCGATTGCCATACCCAGCATGCCATACAGGTTGCCACGTTTTGCGGTTTCTTGATGACTTAAACCACCCAGGCTGAGGATAAACAACACACTGGCCGCAATATAGGCCGACGTCATAACACCAGCATTCATAATCAACTCTCTCTACTAAACATTTTGAGCATTCGCTGGGTTACTAAAAAACCACCAACGATATTGATAGATGCAATCAACACTGCGAATACAGCCAGTAACATCACGATATGAGTGCTTGAGCCCACCTGCAATAATGCGCCAATCACTATGATGCCGCTGATCGCATTGGTGACACTCATCAAAGGGGTATGCAATGCCGGGGTAACCGCCCAAATCACCTGCCAACCTACAAAACAGGCCAGTACGAAAACGATGAAATGGGATAGAAAGGATGCCGGTGCAACCGCACCCATCCCAAGTACTGCCAGAAGTGCTATAGCAATCCCTACCAGGGTATTTTGCCCTTTGCGATTGCTGGACTGCGTGTCATTAACGGATGCTGTTGTCGCGGCAACTGGCTTTATTTTTTTCGTTGCGGCAGAAAGCTTGGGCGGCGGTGGAGGCCAGGTAATCTTACCTTCCTTTATAACCGTAGCGCCACGGATCGCTTCATCGTCCATATTCACAACAATTTCCCCATCCTTCCCTGGAACCAGGTCAGTGAGAAGGTGGCACAAATTGGTGGAATAGAGTTGACTCGATTGAGTGGCCAGTCTGCTTGGAAGATCCATGTGACCGATCAGGGTAACACCATGCCGTTCTACCACGTCTCCCGGTTCTGTCAGTTCACAGTTTCCGCCCTGCTCCGAGGCGAGATCCACAACAACACTGCCATCTCTCATCGACTTGACCATATCGGCAGTAATCAGTGTTGGCGCCGGCTTTCCTGGAATCAAAGCAGTGGTGATTATGATATCCACCTCTTTCGCCTGCTCATGAAACAAGGCCATTTCCGCTTCGATAAAGGCCTTGCTCATCACTTTCGCATAACCCCCTTCACCACCACCCTCTTCGCTGAAATCCAGTTCCAAAAACTCGGCACCCATGCTTTCAACCTGCTCCTTGACCTCCGGTCGGGTGTCGAAAGCACGTACTATGGCACCCATACTTCCGGCAGCACCAATGGCTGATAAACCCGCCACGCCAGCTCCGATAATCAATACTTTGGCTGGCGGCACCTTTCCCGCTGCGGTGATCTGTCCGGTAAAAAAGCGTCCGAAATAGTTGGCTGCCTCCACAACGGCTCGATAACCTGCAATATTGGCCATCGAACTCAAGGCATCCATTTTCTGGGCTCGTGAGATACGTGGAATCGCGTCCATCGCCAATACAGTCACTTTGCGTGCAGCCAACTGCTGCATCAGTTCCTCATTCTGTGCAGGCCAGATAAAACTGATCAATGTACTCCCTTCCCCCAGCAGATCGCCTTCATGAACAGCCAGCCCTGAATGTCTTTCAGGCGCTCTGACCTTCAACACGATATTGCTGGATGCCCACAGATGCCTTGTATCGTTCAGCACCTCCACACCCGCATCCGCATACTCATCGTCACTGAATTTTGCACCTTGACCGGCACCGCTCTCCATAGAAATGGTAAACCCGAGCTGCTGTAACTTTTGAGCCACTGAGGGTGTCAGTGCCACCCGCTTTTCGCCAGGATGGATCTCCTTTGGCACACCGATAATCATGAAAGTCATCTCCACGTACGAATACTCACCTGATTCCACAATAGAATTGCCACCCTAGGGCGTCTTGTTCAGTCAGGTTCATTGCTTGACTGGCAGTGCATGCCCTGAAAAACCCTGTTTTCAGTCCAGTATTGAAGATCGTGTCTGAGAATTATATGTGCATTAAAAGTGCCTACCTTGCGCAATCCGCATAGTCCCGAAACAGATCCGCTCTTAATAATTATATAAAGGCCAATTGGGATAGGAGATGTGATGTTGCGCCATTTTCATAGGGTGTAAGCCTCTGAAAATGTCAAACAGTATCGGACACTAACCAGTACTCCATCAAGGTGATATTGATGGGTTCAGAGCCGCCCAGGTGATCCAAGGCAAGGCGAAGTCCGCAGAGAATGGCATGCCCTTTTCAAGGACTGCAACGCAGCATTGGATCACCTGGGTGGCTCCCTGCGGGCGGGTCGGTAAGCGGTTGCCCGCGGTGTTGCACCTCTTTACAAGGGCTTGCCATTGCCTGCGAGGTGTGCCCTGAAAGAAGTGCCCTTGGGGTGCGCCGTGCGCTCAACCACTTCTCGGCCCGCTGAACCCATCAATATCACCTTGATGGAGTACTAGATGACATACAGGTCCGGAGGATCCAAATGAGTACCCGTATATTGACTGAATTCGAGCTTCTGACGCCAAACACCATTCCGGAAGCATTGAGTATCCTTAACGAGTTTCGAGATAACGTCATACCGATTGCCGGCGGTACCGATGTCCTGGTGGCAATGAAGTTTGGCTTTTCAACAGAATATGCCATGAGCATCTCAGCCATACCGGATCTGGACTACCTTTCATTCGATCCGAATAAAGGGTTGCGCATTGGTGCAAATGCAACCATATCCCAAATTCTCGATTCCAAAGCAGTCAAACAACACTATCCAGCGCTTTGGCAGTCGGCAAAGATATTTGCCACACCACAGATACGTAACAGTGCCACCCTCATTGGCAATCTATTGCGCGCCTCACCGGCAGGAGATTGCAGCTGTGCCGTCTATGCATTGGGTGGCTCGATCGTGCTGGTCAGCCAACAGGGTGAAAGAGAAGTCGACATTGACGACTTGTGGATCTCTTATCAGAACACTGAGCGTCGCTCCGATGAACTTGCTATCGAATTGAGAATACCCGCACCTGAACCGGCTGGTCGATCAGCATTCAAGCGACTGACCCGGGTCAATGAAGACCTCGCCAAACTCAATGTCGCCGTTAATCTGGTCATGGATGGTGATAAATGTACCCATGCCCGCCTTGCTATGGGATGTGTCGCTCCTACACCGTTACGCCTTCGTGCAACAGAAAAGCTGCTGATCGGGCAAACGCTCGATGGCTCTGTTTTAAAACGGGTCATGGCGTCAGTCAAGGAAGAGATCAATCCCATTGATGACCAACGCTCCACGGCTGAATACAGGAAATCCGTATCCGGTGTATTTCTACGACGCGCCATCGAACAGGCATGCGATATCAGTTAATCGATTTTGGGAAAACACGATGAAAAAACATAGTATCAGTCTGCAGGTCAATGGCGCTGTCCATGAGATAACGATCCAGCCCAACAAAACCTTGCTCGATGTCTTACGAGACGAATTGAATATGCCCGAAACCAAGTATGGATGCGGTACCGGTGAATGCGGCGCTTGCACCGTTCTGGTGGATGATCAGAAGGTAATCAACTCATGCCTGACCCTGGCAGCCACTATGGATGGAAAATCCATTACAACAGCTGCCGGATTACAAACTGCAGAGGGTACCCTGCATCCGGTTCAGGAAGCCTTTGTTGAAAATGCGGCGGTGCAATGCGGCTACTGTACGCCAGGTATGGTTCTAAAATCCGTAGGACTTTTGAAAAAAAATCCCAACCCATCGGAAGATGAGATACGCGAGTGGCTGGAAGGCAATATTTGTCGTTGTACGGGTTATGAAAAAATCGTCACGGCAGTTCAGCTTGCTGGTAAAAAAATAGCTCAGGCTGACGGTTAACAGCCGGTATGCGGAGGAATCGAGATGACTGAATTCAGAACTGTCGGAAAAAGTGAAATCAAGATCGATGTCAAGGCTAAAGTGACTGGTCGGGCTGTCTATGCCGCTGACATCAATCTCCCAGGAACATTGCACGCCAAAATCGTACGGTGTTATGAACATGCCCATGCAAAGGTGAAATCACTGGATCTCTCCGAAGCGGCAAAAATACCTGGTGTGGTCAAGGTTTTCGCGCCAGAAGACCTGACAACCAAGTTTTATAACCAGTCGGTTATAGACATCATGGTTTCAGAAGATATGCGCGGGATGCTGGGTGATATCGAAGATCAGAAAATATTGACAGACCACGTCAAACACTATGGTGATGGCATCGCTGCCATTGTTGCAACAACTGAGGAAGCTGCCGAAAGGGCCGCGGAGCGGATCAAAGTCGAGTATGAACCCTTGCCGGTCTATTTGAATGCAACGGAATCGTCCCAGGATGGCGCGGTCCAGTTTACGCCACAAAAACCCCGCAATATGGCCTTTGAACTTCCTGAGCCGGCCTTTCCCAACAACACGCTTGGCTGGGGCGATGCTGATGAGGGCTTCAAGGAAGCCGATATTATCGTAGAAGATAACTTTTACACCAGCAAACAGAAACAGGCCCAGATGGAGCCTAACAGCTATATCGCACTTTATGATGACGATGGGCTGCTCTCCTGTTGGACATCCACCCAAATGCCCAAAAGTGTGCAGCCAAAGATCGCAAAGTTATTCAATCTGCCGATGTCCAGGGTGAGAATCATACAAACCGTTGTTGGCGGCGGTTTTGGCGCACGTCTGGGTATGGTGCTTGAACCTCATATCTGTGCCCTTGCCATGGCGCTACCCGGACATCCGATCAAGGTCCAATCTCCAAGGGAGGAGGATTGGCTGACCTCACCAAGCCGTCACCCCGGAGACTATTGGATGAAGATGGGTTTTAAGAAAGATGGCACCCCGGTCGCCTGCGATGCAAAATTTGTCAATTATAAGGGCGGCTACTATTTAGACGGTTCCGGTGTCGCCTTTACCACAGGGGGTTGGGTAAGCGGCCTCTATAAATTTGGCGCACTCCGCTATAAGGGTGAATCCTATTTCACCAATCAGCCGGTTTGTGGCGCCTATCGAGGTTATGGTAATCCACAGACCAATTTTGTATTGGAACAACTTGTCGATCGTGCCTGCCATGAACTGAAGATCGATCCTGTTGAGTGGCGTAAAAAATGGCATAAGGATGTCGGTGATGACGGGTGGTGCGCAGGGGTTCCCTATGCCTCTTGTGCATTGGATGAGGTGCTGGATGAAGGTGCAAAGGCAATAGATTGGAAGGCAAAACGTGAAAAATATGCCCAACAAACAGGCGTCAAGCGTCGTGGTGTAGGCGTCGCTGTCATGGTCCACACCAGTGGTGCCATGCCGATGCTCTTGGAACACACGGTTTGCACTGTCAGGCTCAATGAAGATGCCACTGCTGTCGTTGCCTTCGCCTGTTCCGATATGGGACAAGGCTCTCATACCACGTTACGGCAGATTGCTGCGGAAACCCTGGGATTTCCTTTGGAAGATGTCTCTCTCTCGGTAGGTGACAGTAACGATGCGGGTTACGATATTGGCGCTCATGCGAGTCGTACACTCTATGTAGGCGGCGGTGCTGTTATGGCAGCCTGTAAGGATGCCTTGAAACAACTGTTAGAGCGGGCTGCAACGATGCTGGAGGCTAATCCTGACGATCTTGAAATCGAAGACAAACAGATCTTCGTCAAAGGATCGCCGGACAGAAAGGTTGCTGCCTCGGAGATCTGTTCGGGTGGCGTTTATCCCTTCCTTAACCCGCAGACCGGCGCACCGGACACCATACCCGGCCAGATATTGGGCTACTCCAGTTTCAACCCCATGCATAACTCTCCACCTTTTGGCGCTTGTTTTGTGGAACTCGAGGTGGATACGGAAACCGGAGAGATCAAACTCATCGAAATGGTTAATGGTCATGATATTGGCAGAGCGATCAATCCCGCTGTGGTGGAAGGACAACTCGAGGGAGGTGCCCAGCAGGGACTTGGCATGGCATTGACTGAAGAGTTGTATTTCAGTACTGACGGTAAAGTATTGAACAACACATTTACCGACTACAAGATGTTGGGACCATCCGACATGCCGAAAATTACTAACGTCATCATAGAGAATCCTGACCCCCATGGCCCCTTTGGTGCGAAGAGTGTTGGTGAAGCAGGGCTTGTCGCACCTGTAGGTGCAACCGCCAATGCCATCTACAATGCAATCGGCATTCAGATCACGGATCTTCCCATTACACCGGAGAAAATATTAAAAGCACTGAATGAAAAGCACGCAGCTTAGTGTCCATCCGAAAACAGCAATACTCGTCATACCAATGGTATGTCGCATCTCTAGTTTCCCTGGATCCCGGCGTGAGCCGGGATGAGGTGATTTGTTGATATTGCGCTTCACAAGACAGCGATTAACTCGCACTTGTAACCACAATCCAGACACCCATCTTCGTCATACTGTTACATGTCCACTACTCATCAAGAATCCAGGACCCGGTTTAGGAAATAATTGTACATTCAAGTAGAATCACTGCTATTGAAAGCGTAGATTTATCAATCCATATTCATCAACAGGCATAAGACAATGGCTGATTCTCCAGTAACTTTCGATAATGGCATCGGTTTGGGCGATGAGCTCGACACCATGGGTCAGTGGCTCAGGGAAGGGAGAAAAACAGTTCTGGCCACTGTCATCGAAACCTGGGGGTCTTCCCCTCGGTCTGTGGGCAGCCACTTGGTAATCGATGAACAGGCCAACTTTGTCGGCTCGGTCTCAGGAGGCTGTATAGAGAGTGCCGTGGTCTCCGAAGCCTTGGAGTTGATGGACGGCGGTAGACCAAAACTGATCGAGTTTGGGATTAGCGATGCGGAAGCCTGGGAAGTTGGCCTTTCCTGTGGTGGTGCCATTCAGGTCTTTTTGGAAAATGCATCCAATTCAATCTACGCTGAGCATTTGCCAAAGGCGAGGAAGGACAACGTTGCAATCGCAACGGTCACCCAATTAGAAGATGGTTCAAAAACTTCAGTTAACTCAATGTCAGATACAGTGGGTGAATTGAGTCTTAATGCGAACTCGCTGGATCAGATCAACACTATGTTGATCAGTGGACGGAGCGGTAAAATCGAACAGGCGGATAATACACTTTTTGTCCGCAGTTACGTACCACCCTATCGATTGATCATTATCGGCGCGGTGCACATTGCACAGGTATTGGCAACGATTGCTACCGAAGTCGACTATCAGGTCACTGTCATCGACCCGCGTAGAGCGTTTGCCAATCCAGAAAGATTTCCTGATGTCAATCTGGTTTGTGACTGGCCGGAACAGATATTAAACCAGTTAAAATTGGATGAAAGAACCGCCCTGGTTACGCTGTCTCACGATCCAAAGATCGACGATCCGGCATTGATATCAGCCCTGAAAAGTTCCGCTTTCTACATCAGCGCCCTGGGTAGTAAACGTACCCACTCAAAAAGGATTGAGCGTCTTACCGAAATCGGTTTGGGCGATTCGCTACATAGGATTCGTGCACCGGCCGGCCTGAATCTTGGAGGTCGCTCACCAGCAGAAATTGCAGTTTCCGTATTGGCGCAATTGATTCAGGAAAGATATACACGTTCTGCCTGACAGTGAATAAAATGATTTTCAGCTGCTAGCGGCATTGAGCTGAAAGTTACTCCTGAGTTTCAAAATCCTGTGGAGGTGTATCTTTGATACGGCGCCAGCCCGCAGCAAGACCTTCTGAAACCTCCATGCCAATACCTAGATCTAGAACTGTTCCGTTATCTATCCACGCCAACTCGTAATACTCGCCATCTTTTTGAATATCTAATTCAAAACCTGCTATATGATTACCTTCAGCATCAAAATACTGTATTTGATAACGGCCTACGAAACCTTCTACTGGTCCACCTGTTGCTTTTCCTGTCCCAAATACACCTTTACCGAAAAGAGGATGACACCACTTGGCATTGAGTGATCCTGGCTCTTCGCCTTTTGTATATAATACACAGCCGACATTAATCATAGTTAATCCCACTTGCAGACGAGATGGGTAACATAACATATTAAAAACAGCCATTCCCAAGTAGAAAGGGATAGGTAACTCACGGCCCACCTGAGATATTCGCATTGAAGCCAACATGTTCCTTGTGACCCGGATGAGTCGTATATAGCCATAATTCTCCTGTGTGCAGCAGAGCAACCAAGTAAAATGCATTTTGCGCTGGCAACAAAGCATAATGCACACAAATGGTATTATCCGGAAAAAGACGAGCTACGATCTACTGATGGATTTATCGTTAGCGAGGTCAATTGAAACATGTCATCCATCCTAGATAATCCCTATCCATTCGTATTCAAGACAGCAGCGAACTCCGAGCTACCATTCGAAGACTTAGCGAGCGACACAGAAATCCGTGTGCGGACGGTGACACGTGCAATGGAAGGTTTTCAGAAAGAAGCTCTGGTCATGTACGGGCCGACTGGCACATCCTGGCGTATTGTCTGTGACGAAGGGCCCTGGCTGAATGGCACTGACCTGGCACCGTTTCCCCTCGCCTACTTCACTACCGGACTGGCAGTATCACTTGTTTCGGAAGTACAAGCTCTAGCACGACAGCGAGACATCATGGTTCGCAACATCAAGGTCACGGTTGACAACTACTATGCCATGGAAGGTTCCATTGCAAAAGGAACGATGACTGGTTCCGCCATGCCAGTACGGGTCAAATTCGATATTGATGCAGATGCTTCAAACGGCGTGTTAAACGAACTTGGTGTGCTGGCCGTGGCTGCCTCACCGGCATTCGCCACTATGTCCAGCGCTCTAAACAGTTGTTTTCTTT
Organism: Candidatus Thiodiazotropha sp. (ex Codakia rugifera); assembly: GCA_025656675.1. GTDB lineage: Bacteria > Pseudomonadota > Gammaproteobacteria > Chromatiales > Chromatiaceae > Thiodiazotropha. The sequence goes on along the minus strand of JAHXHN010000002.1, from coordinate 691,958 downwards.
TGAGCAAAAACGGCATTGATGTACAGCTAGATAAAACAATCTCCGCCAGGGGATACAATGTCAATGACCCTGCGTGTCTGTTCGACATTGTAGAACCCGCCTCCACGCAAAATTTTCTTCCGGAAATCCTTTCAAAGGGTGAGGATGGATTGATGATTGTGACCGGTGGTTCTCAGGGTTCAGGATCAGGACTTGCCATGGACCAGAAACGCAGTTTGCACCTACGGGGCGTATGTACGTTACGGGACGATGGCATCAAGGAAACACAGGTACAATTGTCAAAGCCTGTTAGCGGGGTTTACCGAATCCTGGCCGACGAATCTGCTAGATTCGGTGGTGCGGAACGTGCGCCGGGTGCACTCGCATACGTTGCAGCAGGAGTATCGTTTTGTTTCATGACACAGCTCGGTCGGTACGCACATCTCGCCAAACAAGATCTCTCGGACTACCGTATCGTGCAAGACACCTGGTTTAGTCTGCCCAGTGCCACAGCTGATGGTGACACTGCAGCGCAGGCCATGCCGGTTAATACGCATGTCTTTATTGATTCTTCAGAAAATGATGATGCCGCACGCAAACTTGTTGCTATGGGCGAACAGAGTTGCTATCTACATGCTGCATACCGTGGTTCGAACCGCGCCCACTTCGTGTTGTAGGAATTCTAATATGTATTGCAATCGGGCATGGACATTAGAGTGCTTGCGAGTACTATTCGATGCCAGCTTCGACTTCACGCTTTGACACAGCCTCGTTTCTTGGCATGCTGGGATGAAGCAACATTTTCCCGTAAAAAATCAGGTACACCAGAAAGGGTGTGGCCCAGAGTAACGCACTTAAAACCAACAGTTGACTGTTCAGCCCAGCCATCGTTCCAAAAACTCTCATCAATCCCGATACGAACATCAGGTAGAAACAAACCACCAGAAATGGATGGGGCATCACCGGCCTACCTGTGTGTCGAAGTACGATTCGGGTCATGAACCCCATCATCAGTGAGCCCAGGGTGCCAACAGTAAATGCATGAACCCAAATCCCGCTATCTGTCAACAACCCGAGATCCTCCAGCCCTTTCAGGGCAAACGCAATGACTAGCCAAGCGTAACCCAGGTGCATGATCCAAAGCACTGGTTTGTCCAGGATTCGGGCACTCCGCCAACCCGACATCCTCATGCCATGAATGAATACACATGAGAAGGCGATACCTGCCTGCCACATCGGATTGAATTCAAGCATGTCACTCAGTGCCAGTAACGGAATCGTTATCAATGACAGCCAATCCCATATTCGATGGCCGGAAACATGGCACTCCGGATGACTCTCCTGCAGTGCTGTTTCGGTGAAAATCGGTGTTAGAAAACCACCCACGATCGTACAGTGAAATATGATTGTATATATACCCAGTCGAATCCCTTTTCCTGCAAGCATCCAATCTGAATGGCTCATGCCATAATAAAACAGCAGATTGCCGAAAAATAATGCCAGGAGAAAGGGGATAAGCAGGAGATAAAATTTATTCCGCACATAAAACAGTTCAGGAGCGGCAATAATCAAAAAGGCAACAGGAAAGGCAAGATCGATCAAACCGACAAGTGGTTGAGGTATCATCCCTCCCGCAAAAACAGCTATCCGCCCAGCCAGCCAAATCGCCACCAGAAGAGCCAGCTTACCTTTGTCAATCTCCTTTGATTTTGCCCAGCTTGGCAGTGCTGTCATGATAAAGCCACATACAATTGCAGCAACAAAACCGAACAGCATTTCATGCTGATGCCATAACATGAAACCACTACTGCCGCCTATCCAATGGGATTGTCCTATTGTCAGGGGCAGCCAGAAAAGCATCAACAAAAGACCATACATGGAGCCGAGCAAAAAGAAGGGTCGAAACCCGCTTTTAAATAGAGGAATTTTGAAAAACACCTGTTTGCCTAGGGCCTGTCTAGCATGATGATAGATCCAATACCTGATCCTATTGTCTGACTAACCTATTTCATCAGACAGGATAGTCGGGCGTTGTTTCATGTGATTTAAAACTAACCGTCCTTCAGCAATGAATCAGCCAGCAGACTGGCTTCCTCCTGGTTATCGATGTCTCGCAACACGCCGGATTGTGACATGGGTACCTCACAGAGAACATCAATGTGTCGTTCAATAAGCTTTCTGGCACCCTGATCACCACGAAGGGCCATGATCTCATCGAAGAATCGTTTTCCCCAAAGCACCGGATTTCCCCTTTTTCCTTGCCAGGTAGGTACACAAACCAAACGTCCATCCAGTTCACTGTATCCAGCGATCAGACGATTGAGATCACTGCTATTGACCCAAGGCATGTCTGCCAGGCAAACCAAAACACCATCCACATCATTCGGCAGGGCCTCGATACCTGCTCTCAATGAGCTGCTAAGTCCCTCCCGATAGGATGGATTCTCTACCAAGTGAACATCCACATCGGCCAGTGACTTGCCAACCAGCTCCGCTTCATGCCCCAGTACAACTGAGACGGAATCGGCCTGGGAGGCCAAAACCTGCTCGACGACCTGTCGGACCATTGGTTTGCCTGAGACTGATAGGAGTAGTTTGTTCTGTTCCCCCATACGGTCAGAACTGCCGGCAGCCAGGACAAGTGCCGCAATGCGCGGGGCTGCAGGATAGACGGGTTTCTTCGACGCCGGATCCCCCTGATCCACATCGGTACGAAAGGATCGAAATCCCGGTACGCCTTTCAGTAACCCCCCTCCCCCCATTCGGCCGATCTCTTCTGCAGACAGCGGCAATCCCGCCAGTAGTCTTTGTAATACAAAATCCAAACCATTGATAGCAGGCGAACGGGCACAGCCCGGCAGTCCCAGCACAGGCACGTCACCCTGGCATCGGCCCATTACGAGCAGGTTTCCTGGGTCGACCGGCATGCCCAGGCGCTCCACTACACCGCCCGCAGACTCAATCCCCATGGGCAGAACATCGCGTCGATCGGTAGTGGCCGATGCACCGGCAATCAGCAATAGATCGCATCCGGCGGTGAGGAGCTGCTGCAAGGCGTCGGCTATACCTGCAGGATCATGTGCACAACGACTCTCCGAGTGAAGTCGGCTGCCACAGCTCTCCAGACGAGCTCTAAGCGTATTTCGCGTACGATCCAATAGCTTCACCTTGGTACCCGCCAATCGAGTCTGTACCAGCCCTACAGCTTTTGATTGGAACGGCACAAGCTGAATCAGACCTGCAAGCCCCTTGAGCAGTTCCTCTGCTCGTTCCACCAACAGTCTGGATACACCGTAGGGGATAATCTTGATGGTCGCTACCATTTGCCGATATACCACTGGATGATACGGTGGCAGAGCCGCCAGAGTAATTGCCTCATCCACCAGATTCAAATGATCGAGCTGCGCCTGCTGGTAGAGCACGAGTCCTTTGGATTCCGCATAAAGGTTACATCGGCCAGTAAATGCAGCACCGATTCTAAGACCGCTCACAGCGACGGACCTGGCTATTCGATCAGCCGCCGGATCTTCATGCAGGTCATCGGAATCCAGGCGGGCTGCGACGACCTTGGTTATGCCCGCTCTTCCAAGTGCATACAAATCATCCGCCGACAAAAAGCGCCCTTTTTTGAATACACCGCCCTCGACATGCAGGGTATGTGCAAGAATTGAACCTTCTGCATCATCCAGCTGGATGTGACCGAATCGCACTACTCACACCCACTATCCGGATCAGCAGGAAACAGAAAGAAGATATCGATCATCTTTATTCCAGTAAAAAAAACTCCCCCGGGTCGGAGGAAAAAGAGGAGGAGTTAAAAAACTGCAGCCCTGCAAACCAGGCCACCTGAATCAGTCAAGCATTGTCCTTCTGTTGCTGTTCTCGATTCCCTGATAAAGAAGCGCGTTATTCAAATTATGGATTCTGCATAAAATGACGCTATGCAGTTTATGCATCGACCCTGTCGTAACTGCAACTATGTTTATCTGGGCCTGTTAACGCAAATCCAAACACACGCTGAACAGGTAAAAAACAGCATAATTATTTAATCGCCACACCTACAATCTGCGGTAGAATCGGTGGAGGCATAATCTTTGATTTAAAAGCCTCGTACTCAACCTTGTCGAATCCTGCGGCCTCAATCAAACGGGCAGTTTCCCGATTCGTATGACAACCCTCGAAAAGCCACCGCCAGGGTCTTTGCAATAGATCCTGAGCAACCCGTAAGCCTGATCCTTTTGGTGCCGCGACATGCTCGATAAAAATAAAATGGCCTCCCGGTTTAAGTACACGATGCACTTCGGCCAGGGCCACCTCGGGGTTTGGAATCGTACACATGACCAATGTACATATCACAGCATCGATACTGGCATCATCAAGCTCCAGTACCTCGGCGCTGGTTGAAATCAGTTCCATATCCACGCTATGCGTTTGCGCAGACTCTTTGAGACGCTCATGCATATACGGATTGGGTTCGATGGCTTTGACCGAAAGATCCTTCGGGTAATAACGGAAATTCACACCATTGCCCGGGCCCACTTCGACAACCGACCCTTTCAGATTGGCAAACAACTGTGCCTTGCGTTCACCGACTTCTTCATGAAAAGCATCTTCAAATTTTTCCAACAACCAGGAGTTGAAACGTCCCCTGAGTGGATTACTTTCCGGAGTCTTGCACTGGCATTGCATATGACCCGCCTCCTTTAGACCCGGTTGACATCCGTATGTGGGTAAAACTCTGCGAAGATAAACCAGAAAAGATTGCTTTTTAAAGTATTGACCCGTTCCAAATTCAAACCGGATGCCGTTCTGCCGAAGACATCCACCTGACGCACCGGATTTTTGGTATCGTTGAAAAAGGCAGTGACCGCATCGAACTCAGTATTGTAATCGACCACAACCATCCTGTTGCCAATTTCCACATTCAGCGGACCTTCAACCTGACTGAGAAACTCCTTCGTGTAGACCACGTAGTCATCCCCGACATTCAGCGCATAGATCATCTGCTTCATTGGCAGCCTTTGATCCTTGTATTGGATAGTGGGAAATGTGGGTGTGTCAGGACTGTCATGCTGCCAACTCACTGCGGGATGCATCATGCCATGTCTAACCATCCTGTCCCACAGGGCCAGCAATGGATGTTCGCGGATTGCCGGTATTTCATTCACGAAAACCTTCCCCTGCGGATAGAGTGTGCGGTAAGAAGCAAAGGGCATGCGGATTGTCGGCCACTCTTTCATGCGTCCTTTGTCAGGATTTCGCTCCATTGAACCCCATAACTGTTGAATCGCTTCCCCACTGTTTTTATCAAACAAAACCAGGTTGTTCTTTAATTGAGTCATCACCGTAAGATCGAGTTTTTGATCGCCGATAACAGGACTGTAAGCAATACCGAGATTGGTCAGACCGCAATAGGTCATGATGACTTCTTCGCCATCAACCTTGCCGCCTTTTACGACATGAGGCTGGAGTAAATAGTAGTCCGTATAGGCGTAGGCACCCTTATCGGTTTCCAATACAAGCACTTCGATATCGTCCACTGACGCATACCTATCCTCGCTGAATCGCGCCTTGTCCAGACTTTTCTTCAGATAGTCAGACGCCTCGTTGACTGGTACAAATTTCGCCTCGAATTGCTGGGCACGAAACATCAACTTTGGATTGATCATTCCGGAGTAAAAATTGAAGGCAAACAGAAACACCAGCAGTGTCAACAGCGTAACGGAGCAAACTGTCCGACGCCTACCCCTGATGACCAGCGCAGCCACTAACAAACCTACCGACACTGCCGCCAAAATATGGCGGTTATACCAAACACTCATGGTGAATTCGCGGGAAGATTGAATCAGCCACTGGCTGATATCGGCCAAATCCTTGAACAGGATAAATGCACCTGCCTGAGCCAGGAACATGGCCAACCAGAAGGCCGGCCTTCTCCAACCTGCAATAGCACTATTCTCTTTACTCATAGCTCCACCATTGACTCGTCGAAATCTTGGTTCGTATCACAAGGATCGACTGAAGATGGCCATACTACTCTCAGGTTAATGAAAACCCATGCTCTCTTCCGACCTGTAAAAACCCACACCGCCAGGCTGTACTTGTCAGCCGGGCGGTGTGACGAGCTGAGACTTTAGCGACCCTGTTTACGCAAATTTTGCACACTGAAAATTTTAGCCGAATTTTCTTCAGGATTGATCACACTCTTGAATTGCAGTGTGGTGCAGTGCATCGCTTGTTCATCGAGAAACACGGCAAAGTCATCGATGGCCACGCCGGTCCCTTTGTTGCGGTCAATATGATTCTCGGAGTGGGTTTTTCCAATTGGAAAGTACTTCCAGGGATCACCCTTCTTGTCATAGGACAGCAGTACCGACATGATGCCTGTCTGCACATCGAGGTATATCGTCCGTTTGCTGAGGGGATGATTTGAATCCTTGGGACGCCCCTCCACCACATAGGCCTTGCGAAGTTGCCAGGTGACATCCGGGAAACAGCCGCCTTTACCGGTAACTTTTACAAATTGAAAACCATCCGGGTCATTCGCGGGTTCACTCGACAGATCCATTTCATTGTGATTGTAAAAAGGTAACAGAACATTCTTGGTCTCAATGTACTTCCACTGATAGTCTGACACCCGTCCGTTGTACCCTTCGAAGTCCTCGATCATGGCATCGGTACCCAGGAAGGCATCGGTGATCTGCCCGGTGGCCAGACGACGGACCCGACGTTGAAAGCCTAGATAGAGCCAAGCGTCGTCACGTTTCAAATCGTTCTCGTAGCGATGGATAAGCAACTGAGTGTTGGCGAGATCGAAGGGCTCAAGCACCTTACCGTAAATCGATCGGAATATTTGACCCGGATTTGGCAGAATATCGGGTTTAGGATCGAACTGAGAGCGGTGCTTCCAGTTGAGAAAATGCCAGTCAAACTTGATTACACGTTCGACTTTGTCATTATTCATGTTACGGAAGGTCCACCAAAACGGCTTGATGGTTTCACTGTCTCCGGCATTGAAACCCCGTTGAAAATTCCACACCAGTTTGAGACCCGCTTCAGGATCATTGGCATCCGGCTCCTGCGGAAAAGGCCGTCCAGCCACAAACCCATCAAGCAATCCATCGGGGGTTAGCTTGACACTTTCTGCATGAGAGCGGGTTGCATCCACATAACCCGGATATAAGTCGAAGGATGTGGTGGGCGAGGTTTTTATCGTATACCAGCCCTGTTTGATATAGCGGTACATGAAATCATCGAGAATGGCCTTATAGCTATCGACATTCTGCTGGGTGATCTCAACACCCGGGTCATAACCGTCAGCTGTCGGCAGACCGTTTTTATAGGGGTAAAAGGATTGTTCAATTACAGCATCGTCCATGGCTCCAAATACGGTGCTACTCATCAGCACCGATGAAACCATGAGGGCGGTAAAAAGGGTTTTCATCTGCACACTCCTTCTTCGGACATAAAATTAGAACTGATACCGGACGGTTAATTGGAACTCATCCTCGTTTATCGCACTGCCTATCGGACCGGAGCGAAAACGACCCAGTGGCTCGAAACCGCTAAGGCCGGTGCTACTCATCTGAGGCGCAGGGAACGGGAACGGCGAATACGGCACTGCCGACCGGTTGTCATCTGCAGCGATGGCGCCATCGCCAAATTTGATGTTGAAGCCGGCGGTGATCACCCAATTATTGCTCGGCTTATACGTGAGAGATGGACCGACCACACCACTTTTCGCCTCGAAATCCCAAGCCGTCAGCAGCTGGGGGGTCAAGCGATCGTTCAGGTAGTTGCCTTGAATCAGCAGTGTGGCTATATAATTGTTTTCCCAGTCCACGAACCCGACTTCCTCGGTCGTCGGAATACCAAGGTTGTTGGTCCTGGCGGTGCGGTGATCGAGCAGGTGTTGTCCAAACAGCTGCGCCGAGATAAGAAACGCGCGTCGATCGTTCAGGAATGGAATAAATGTAGGCCTGTCGATACCAACCACCCAGCGTAAAACGTCCGACTCAGAAAACAGTCGCGAACTCAATGTATCCGGAAACTCTTCGCCCTGGGTATAGGCAGCCTCAATCCGAATCGCTGACTTCATCGGTTCTGAATAGATGTCCAGGGAACCGCCCAGCAAAGTGATCCAGGGATATTCGACGTCAAAGGCCAGGCTATAAGGCCACACCTGGTTTTCAACAGGTGGCGTAAACGGATTGTCTGACGTAACACCGCCACGCAATGATGGCAGTTGAGAACGATAGCGCAAGGCGTTGAGTGAAAAACCAACACCTTTTAAAACACCTTCCATGCGCAGACCGATCTCCCCTGCATCCCAGTCCGGCAGATTAACATCACGTATACCGATGGTATGGGTGGGAAAATCCACCGTTACCCCTGGCGCTGGAAAATTACCTACCGTACATCCGTTATCCCAACAGTTTTTCAGGGCGCGCAGTGCATTGCCTATGCCGAGAATTCGATAGGGCTGGCCACCTTGCCCAAGATTATGCGGGCGAAACTTTTCCCATTTCCAGACCACCTGAAAATTGAGATCTTCAAAGAAGTCAGTCGCGCCTTTGCGATGTTCCACGGTCAATATACCCATCGGAATCCGGCTGTCTTCCAATTCGTCATAGATATTGTTGCGTGAAAAATCGACTGGGTTGATGACATCCAACACCCGAAACAGATCAGTCCGTCCCCAGACGACTTGCTGACGACCGAAAGTAAAGGTCAGTTCCTCATTGTTCTCCATGGGAACAGTCCCAGCCACGTAGAGTTCACGCAGGAAATCCGCACGGTCGTTGAACTCGGCAAATCTCAACTCATCCAGATCTTTGTCGCCTATCCCCTCTTCACAGCCCCGATCATCCTTATCGCAGGGCCGTACCGGCGTTGCCAGCATGACACCACCATCATCGTAGTCATAGACATCTTCGGCAGCCAGTACCAGCCCTTCGTTTGGATTGTCCGGTCCGGCGATTGCGGTTCCACCGGCCCCTGGATTCGCACCGGGCAATGGAATGGCTCCATCTCCCAGTCCCAATGGGCCAAAGGTGCCCCCGTAGACAGGTGATGCGGTTACCGGAAACCCCGGTGAACCGGGAAGGGAGGCAAAGAACGGGGTGTTGCCAGGTGCGGGAAATGAGACGGCGCCCCCTGCCTTATCGCCAAAATCCTTATCTTTCAGGTCATAGACACCGTCGTAACTGCCACGAAAGGTGCCGTTCACGGAAAACTCCGAGAATATACCCCGCTGCCCCATATCCTTGGCGAATTCAACCTGTCCGGTCAATCGCTGCTTGGTCAGACCGACCTCATCCCGGACATAGGTGGCATTTTCAACAAAGCCACGGACCTCCAGTGAACCATCCTTGGATTGCCAGGCCAATACCTGCTGAGGCAAAGCAGCCACCAGGCAAAAAGCGACCCATGGTGTGACAGCATGAATGCTGCCTCGGATTTTTTGCTTATTCATCTTCTCTCCCCCGCGATCTTTCTTGGATTATCGAGTTGGTCGGCCCCAATCTCACCCGGACTTTCGACTGTCCGCTTACTTTCGCTGCTACCGCTCATTTCATCAGCGGCTTGTATGATGAACGTTGGCTTGAATTTCAGAATCCACGCCGGTACCAGATTCATGGCGGCTACTGCATTCAGGATCAACATCACAATCAACAATAGGGCGGCATCCGCCTGAAAACGTAAATCGGAGATAAACACCCACATCACCACACCGCCTATCAAAGTCATTGCGGTGAAACCGATCGCCACGCCCGTCGTGCTGATAGCATGCTTGACCGCCGCTCTGAGATCGCCAAGCCGCTCATACTCTGCACGGATTCGGTCCATGATGTAGATGGAATAATCGATCCCCACGCCAATACCCACGGCGATGATCGGCACGGTATTGACATTGATTCCTATGCCGGTCAGCCCCATGTAGGCATAGGTCAGTGTGGTGGCAAAAGACATCGCCAACATCATCAACCAACCCGCATGGAGTGACCAATAGAAGAACGTCACTGAAGCGAAGATCAAGGCCAATACCAGCGGTATTACCATCAGGTTGGTTTCGTAAGCCGCTTCGTTAATTGCAGCCGTCACACCGATCAATCCACCCGCCAGTTTTATGGTTAACCCCTCTACCTGAGCGGCAGGGGAGTTCACCCACTGTTTGGCCATATGTATGGCCCGCCGGATGGTCGTCCCCTGGTGGTCCTTGTAGTAGAAAACCAGGTTGGCACTTTGCTCATCGGTATCGGCGAATTCCAGCAATGCACCGGGAATGGGGCTGGACATCATATACAAGAACATCAATCCTCCCGTCACCCGGGAGTCTTCCGGGACTACCAGCCAACGAGGGTCGTCATAGTGGGTAATGCGATTGACCGCCATGACCAGGTCGGGCAAACCCTTGGCAGCACCCAGATCGGGGTCTGTCAACATATGGGCCTCGAAGTCAGCCAGCGCCTTGACCACTTCCGGACGTTTGATGCCCCCCTTGTCTTCAGTGTGGGCGATGATATAGAGCTCTTCCGAGCCGGGAAAGGCTTCGTTGACGGCCTTGGATGAAAGATTGTAGTCGTGATCGAGATAGAGCAACGGCGAACCAGGTTCAGCCTCACCGATCTGAACCCATGAGGCGAAATAACCACCAACGCCATACAGAATCAAGGCACCGATCAATATGGTCGTGACGCCTCCGGGACTGGTCACCGTGCCGGCGGCCTTGGGTAAAATACGCCGCATGAGATTGTGTGAAATCTCCGTTTTGCGCGGTGCGGGCAACAGCTCCAATAGAACCGGAACCATAATCAGTACCGTAACCACCACCGACAGCGCCCAAAGCGAAGCGTAGACAGCCAGCTTATCGTTAATCGGCACCGATCCCAAGGAGATCAGCAGTAACCCGATGGCATCGGAGATCACCCCCAGGGAACCTGGGCGAAACAGGTTTTCGAAGGCACTGCGGGCAGCGGCTTTACTGTCTCGCATCTCCTGCAGATCGTGATAGTAGCGCTCCACCAATTGAATACCGTGAGACATCGCCCGCGCAGATATCAAAAACGGCACCACCAACATCAGGGGATCCAGATTATGACCCAGTAAAGAAAGAATACCCAGTCCCCAGATACTGGTCAGTACTATTCCCAAAGTGGGCAAAAGAATGCCGTAGAGTTTGCGGAAATAGAGGATCAACAACAGCAACATGATCAGAATGGTATAGAGAAAAATCTGTACCACCTGGTCTGCATAGCTTGACACCCATCCAACCAGGACAGGATTGCCGGTAGCATGTATTTTTATGCCGGAAGCTGCCTCTTTCTCGCGTATCTCCTGGAGTTGATTGAAGACCTTTTCGTAATCGAGTTCCCCCTCATTAAGCGTACCCCGAATCAACGCAGACTTTAGATCAGGAGAAACCAGCAAACCGAAAACACGCCGATTGGCGATCACATCGGTCTGCATTTTTTGAAGATCATCTTCAGTGTACTTTTCTATGGATGGATCGAAGTGGGGGGCTGACTTGACCGTGCCCTCCTCATTCAACCAGACCTTTCGGGTATTGCGATGGGTAAGACTGGTAACCAGATTATGGTTGATGCCGTAAAGTGAATCGACCGCTTGGGTTATACGGTGAATACGTTGCAGTGTCTCATTGGTGAAGATGGTTCCTTCGATGACCTCAACAGCAACAATGACGTTATTGGCACCGCCAAAGGTATCACGGATCTCATTGTGAAGCTGGATATAGGGATGCTGCTGGGGAAGCAGATCGGCAAAATCCGAGGCCATGCGTACACCAGGGATCTGATAAGCGAAAAATAGTGTAACAGCCACTATCAATGCAAGAGTCACCTTCGGTGACGAAAAAATAATACCGTCAATTTTATGCAGCTTTGCAGTGAACCTGTTCACTCTACTAAATCTCCACGGCCCACTTGAATCTGACTATGTTGAGGTAATATGCAAGGCGCCATAGCCTCCCCCTATAAGTACTTTACCTCCATCCACAGGTGTCACAGCACGAAGATAAAACCGAATAGGCATGCCATGATCGACCGGTTGCCAACTCCCTTCAGGTGCAAGCTGTTTTCTTAACAGGGTGCCATTGCCACCCACCACATGTAAAAATCCATCGCTCATGGCGATACCGTACAGGGGGACTTCGGTACCGGTCTCCTCTCTCTGCCAACTCTGTCCACCATCCTGGGTATGCAGGACAGTACCGGTCAGACCGACCACCCATCCCTCCTGAGGCGATACAAATAAAACATCCTGGGGATAGAAATCATCTTCCAGGGGGGGTAGCGATTCCCAGGTCTCGCCCCCGTCCAGACTGCGGGCCAGGGCACCAAATTCCCCGGCAGTCATTGCATGGGTCTCATCCAACACCTGGATACCGGTGAAATGGAGATCCTCACCAAGGGACGTAGCCGTCCATGAGACACCACGATCCTTACTGTTCAGAATGGTGCTGAATCCGCCTACTATCCAAAAGTATCCCCGGTCATCGCAGGTCATCGCCTGGAGCGCTTCTTCCGTATCGATGGGCTGAACCTGCCACTGTCCTATATGGGCCTCCCCCAGCCAAAGCTTTCTTGATACATCCAGGAGGGCGAATGTCCCGTCCGGACATACCGTTGCATCGATCAGGAAAGGTTTACCCGCCAGAATCTCCCGTTGCCAGGTTGCACCCCCATCCCGGGAGACCAGAACAACTCCCATCGACCCGACAACAACGATGGCATCGTTATTGGCCGCTGCTGCCTGAAACATATCTGAACGATGGGTTGCATGTTTTTGTTGCGCTGCAACACCCTCAAGAAACAGAGGTGCCTCGCAACCCAGCAGCGGTACAAAGACCATCAGCCAAAGCCAACGACGACTCATGCCCTGTAGGTGGCAAAGCCAGCCATTAACCTCTGATATCCAGCGTCTCTTCATAGTCGTATAGGAATAATACTTGATCATTTAACTGCATTTTTCGTTGTCACAGTAAATCCTGCTATGCAATAACCGCGACACTAAGACGAAAGATGCAACATCTTAGGGCCTATTTTTATATCATTTGGCCCTTTGTTTACCGCCACAGATGGATTAAATCACTAAGACATTAAACCTGATGATCGCGCTGAACGAAAGGTTTGACAGGGTGTTTCCCCATAAACCTGTTTGTACCAGGCTGAGAATCGTCCCAGCTGGGTGAATCCACAGGCCATTGCAACCTGGGTCACATTGTCATCCGGATCTCCCGCCTGCAACCGTTCTCTGGCTTTTTCCAGGCGGATCTTGCGAAGATACTGCATCGGTGTCGATCCAACAAACTTACGAAAGCAATCAAACAGGCTGCGGGCACTGACATTACTCACTTCGACAAGTTGTTCGATGGTAACGGTGTCTCTGTAATTGCCATGGATATAATCCATGGCTCTACGGACATTGCAAGGTGCAACTCTTTTATCGCTTGCCTGCAAAGCATCGGAAAAATTGTTTGGCAAGGCCAAGAGCAGACTTGTCAATAAGGTACTGCGAAACTCGGCAAATAAGGGACTGTTCAGTTGTTGTGACGGTGTACGTTCGATTTCATCCAAACAATAATCAAGGTAACGAAACCAGCTTCCCTGTGCACCTTGCTTTGCATCCAATGCAGGATCAAAGCAGAGAGATCCGTTAATGGGTCGACGCAACAGACGGGCAAGCTGTTGAATCAGGGCATGCTCATCCACTTTCAGCATCAACATCTGACAATCTGTATCCCAATGCATGACCGTATAATGCTCAGGATTTATTACTGCCCCGGTGCCTTGTCCAATCAATACCTCTTGTTTACCGGTCACTACCTTGGCTGTACCGTTCATCGGGATCTCAAAAAGATAAAAGCCCGGGATGTATCCCGGTTCGATTTTCACATCTGCGCGAAAATCGAGGTAGTTCAGGGAGCAGCTCCCGATAGAAGCATGGTTATGACAGGCATCAAACTGTCTGTGATTTAAAACATCCAGTCGATGGGGACAATAGACACGACTGGTCATCTCACGCGCTTGATCGATATCACGGGTCGCATGCAGTGTAAATTTTTCAAGCCGGCGATGAGGCCGTCCCGTAGTTAAATCATTTATCATGGCAGCTGTCCATCTCTTCATTTGGGTAAGCGATCCGTTTAGCCGCCTCGGCTACTCAACAGACGGAACCGCACCCCGGTTGATGTTAAAAAAAATACTAATGGACGAACTCCCTGTTCTCCTCCAATGCAACCTTTCCCTAGGGCTTTCAGTATCAGATATTAATAATCTTTTAATTTTTTATAGGCCCCGATTGGTCGGGGTCAAGCATTTCAATAGGGGTTGTCACATTGGCTAAAGTATTTAGCCATAATCACCCTATTTTACTTACGGGTAAGTATAGGCTGTCATCAGCCTATTACTAATCAGTTTATCTTCTGTATTGTCTTAGCCAGCTGTGAAAGACTCCCAAGACTATGTGCCGGAAGAAAAAAATCCAAATAAGGTAAGGCTGTTGCCATACCCTTACACAAGGGTTGATAACCCTGAGAACCCAACAAAGGATTCAACCAGAGTAATTTATAAGCCCGCCGTTTCAGACGTGTCATCTGTTCACGCATCACATCTGCATCACCACGATCCCAGCCATCACTCAGGACAATAACAACAGCACGAGAACGGAGTAATTTCACAGCATAGAGATCATTGAATTCACCAATACAACCGCCAATATCAGTCCCCCCCGACCAATCCTGAACTTTTTCAGCAACTGAGGAGAGAGAAGCTTCAATACCTTTACGTCTCAGTAAATCGGATATGCGCGTTACCCGGGTAGAGAACACTGCCACTTCCAAATCCGCTATCTCGTTGCGCAAGCCATAGATGAACTGGATCATGAATTTACTGTAGTGCTGCATGGAACCACTGACATCACAAAGCAAAAGCAATCGGTTTTTTTTAATGCGTCTGGATAAGTAACGCATCTCGGTAAATCCCTCTGCGCTATGCAACGCATTGCGTCTAAGCATGCGTCTGAAATCCGGTGTCATGCCTCTTTTATCTGGTGCCTTGCGCCGACTCCATTGCGTTGCGATCGCTGTCACCAGCTCCTGTATCAGATGAGAGGCTTGTTCAACTTCCTCATCAGATAAAGTACCTAAATCCCTTTTCATCAGGATCTCATCAGCACTATAGGAATGAGCATCGGCTTCATCTTCACCTTGTTCTGCCGGATCATCACCATCGCTATTTATGCTCTCAGTGTTTGTTTCTTTTTTACCCTCTTCATTGTCTGCTTCACCTGGACGATCATCTGCAACACTGATACTCAATTGAAGCGATTTATCCCAAAATTGGGTAAACACTCGATCGAAGAGGTCCAAGTCTTCCCGACTAGACAACAACGTTGTACAGGCAGCCGTGTAAAAATCATCCCGGCTTTGGATATCCACATAATCGAAACATTTGCAAAGATCGATCAGGTTAGCCGGATTTACCGACAGTCCCCCGTCATGCAATGCCCGCGAGAAATGTACAACCTGCTTGAACAGACTGGTTGCATGCTGTTGTGTTTGTCCGGTCATTGGCAACACCCGTTAGGTGCCTGACGAAGCAACTTCATAGTTACTGGCAATCCGGACTTGTTGTACCAGCTCCTCAATACCTAACTCCCTGAGCTTTTCGATATCCCCTTTATATTTGAGTATGCAACCCAATGTCGCCTCAGCTGAGTTCCGGTCCAGGTCGGTCACTTTCAGTGACAATAAGGCACTGGCCCAATCTATAGTTTCGGCGATACCGGGTCGTTTATAAAAATCCTGATCACGCAACAGTTCCATGAAACGGCAAATCTGTGCAGATAACCGTGGTTCAATACCCGGCACTCTCGTTGTAATGATCTGCACTTCTTTACTGAAACTTGGGTAATCGATCCAATGATAAAGACAACGCCGTTTCAGGGCATCGTGAAGTTCGCGGGTACGATTCGATGTAAGCACAACAACCGGTCGACAACGGGCCTCGAGAGTTCCAATCTCAGGAATTGTGATCTGAAAATCGGATAGCACTTCCAAAAGAAAGGCTTCGAACTCCTCGTCGGAACGGTCGATCTCATCGATCAGCAACACCGGTGGCTGCTGCCCATCATTTTGGATAGCCTGCAATAGGGGCCTCTTCAATAAAAAAGCTTCGCTGAAAAGATTACGTCCGATCTCTTCTTGGTTCAGACCTCTGGCTTCCTGCAGGCGAAGCTCAAGGAGCTGACGCGGATAGTTCCACTCATACAATGCATGTGCGGTATCCAGCCCTTCATAACACTGTAAGCGAATCAACTCTGTATTCAGCGTACCGGCAATGACCTTGGCCACTTCCGTTTTGCCTACCCCAGGCTCGCCTTCGAGAAACACAGGTTTACCCAAAGATACGGCCAGATAGACCGTCGTGGCCAGCATACGATCAGTTACGTAACCCTGCTCTGCGAATCGGGCTTCCACCGCTTCTATGGATTCAAACTGATGCACCGCCGGCTGTCGGTCACTCATATCGGTGACCCGACAGCACTATGGCCACCCATGGAGGTCATGCTCTACGCTCCACTGTTACGACCTGATCACCATCGGGCTGTTGCAACATCTCGAAGATCCTATTGGGTGAGCAGTGAGATCCACGTACGATGATACCCTTGTCGATCAACGCATCCTGAACTGCGGACGAGATCGCATGTAGAGGTGCTCCACCCCCTTCACCCATACCTTTTGCACCGTTGTAACTGAATGGCGAGGGCGATTCCATATGATCAAGTTTAAGCTTGGGGACATTGTTGATGGTAATCGGTGCATAGTCGGTAAAGGAACCGGCCAGTACATTACCGCTTTCATCATAGGGCAGGTTCTCGAGCAATGCCGCACCTAACCCATGGGCTGCACCCCCATGTAACTGACCCTCGACAATCATTGGATTGATCATCTTGCCGCAATCATCGACGATGCCGTAATCCAGTATCTTTACCTGTCCGGTATGTGGATCGATCTCCACCACTGCCAAATGGGTCTGCATGGCATAGGTCAGGGTCAGATTGCCAAACTTGGATTCCGGATCAGGCACCTCGAAGGGTGGTCGATAGGTATAACGACAGTTGAGGTTGAGACTGCGTAAAGCTTGTGGAAGGCGGGCACTGTTGGCATTGACCAGATTGGACAACGCCCAGAAGTTAATCCCCCGGTCGGTACCCTTGACCCTTACCTCCGGTCCCATATCGCCAAGACCAAACTCCAAATCATCCTCGGCTGCTTCCAATGAAAATGCAGCCAGTTCCTTCAGTTCCTTCTTGAGCATCTCCGTGGCACCATGCACAGCAGACAATCCAGTAACTGCAAACTGGCTGGCATAGGTGCCGCATTGGCCGGAGTGGACGTTACGCGCGGTATCGAAACCAACTGCCACGTTGACCATTTCCGGGGTAATGCCAAGTTCTTCCGCCACTACCTGGGAAACCACGGTTTCGTGCCCCTGGCCGTGAGGAAAACTGCCGACAGCGACACTGACCGAGCCATCGATATCAAGCTTGATCATGGCCGGGACTGCATTGCCTGAAAATGGTGAGCCGGGATTGACGATAACCGACTGACCGAAGTTATTGGTGCCCGAATCCAATGTGGTTCCGATGCCAATACCCATCAGACGGCCTTCCTGCTTTGCCTTTGCTCTCTTTTGCTGCCACTCATCCCAGCCAATCAAATCTTTGGCTTTATTGAGTAGTGCTACAAAATCGCCGGAATCGTAAACACAGCCATTCGGTGTCTCATAGGGAAACTCCCTGATGTAGTTGCGCAGACGCATTTCATCGGCAGGGATATCCAGCTTATGCGCACATATATCGACTACCCGTTCCATAAACCACATATGGGGCAATCGGGAATAACCCCGGTTGGGTGCAGCGGGACCCTTATTGGTTATTACCTGGGAAAAGTCGATACGCATATTGCGCAACTTATAGGCAGCTGGCAATACCTGAGACCAGATCACACAGCCAAGGGGTTCGTATCGGGGATAGGCGCCGCAATCATCCACATGGCGGGACTTGATCGCGGTTATCACGCCGTTCTCGTCGAGTGCGACTTCGGTATCGAAATAGCTCCGCTCGCTGCCTTGACTCCCTGCCTGCATATGCTCACTGCGGGTCTCAACCCACTTAACAGGACGTCCACCGGTCTTGCGGGATGCCAGCGCAGCCAGCGCCATGTAGGGATAGTTACCGATTTTATTGCCAAATGATCCGCCGATATCGTGGGTACGAAGACGGATGTGGTCGGCACTGACACCCAACGCCATGCTGATCATGGTAATCGGTATTGTCATGATGGTATTGGCCAGGTAGTCAATACCCCCCAGGCTGTCATCCCAGGTTGCAACTACGGCATTGGGTTCCACGGCCGTACTGCCGAAACGATGAAAGTGCAGTTTGTCGATCTTGACGATGTGGGTGGCTTCGGAAAAAGCCTTGTCCAGATCACCGTACTCGTAGACACCCTGCCAATCGATGTTGGTGCCCATATCCTCATGTATCAGTACTTCGTCCTGTAGCGCTTGTTCGCAGGTAATGATGACATCGAGGGTCTCATATTCCACTTCCACCAACTGAACCGCATCCTGGGCCAGACGCAGTGATTCGGCGACTACGGCGACTACCGGGTCGCCTTGATAACGCACCTTTCCCACGGCCAACGGATAGTCCTTGATCGCGTCACAAGGCTCTGGGCCGATTTGCAGAAAAGGCTGGCACTGCTGACTTATCTCATCCCCAATCAGGGTGCAGACCACACCGGGCAAGGCGTCAGCGGCCGATGTATCGATATTCAGAATCTTGGCATGGGCATAGGGTGAACGAACCAATGCCATGTGCAGCGTACCGCCAGGCTTATAGTCATCAACAAACAGTCCACGCCCGCGAATCAGACGATTGTCCTCCTTTCGACTGAGTGGCTTTTGCTGACGATTTACTCCAAGTGTCTGCGCTATCCGTTGTCTGGCCTCTTTCTGTATGTCCTGCACCTCCTGTGGTTGTCGCGCCAGTGTCTCTACACCTTGCGGGACAGCACTTTCCGGTGCCTTTCCAGCGGCTTGAGGTTCATCATCCTGGTGACGCAGTCTGCGTATGGAACGGGCCAGCCAGCCTTCATGTTTGGGCTTCGCCTTGGGCAGTTCGGCTCCGGGTGTCAGACCTTCCTGGAGACTACTGATCAACCGATTGATCTCTTTCTCTGCATAACCCCTCAGGCCACCGCCAGCCAGGGAAAGAATCTTACCGACCAGTTGGGTCTCACCCATCCAGTTGATACGGGTGCCACCCTTCGGTATCTCCTCCAGGTCGAAAGCGGAAATCATCTGATAAGCACCTTGCATGACCTTGCCCCGACCAACATATCGGGCACGCACGGGTGCATCGGCCTCTTCCAGGGTCAATTCCGTGGATGCGGTACCACTGATCCTCCCGATACCCACCTTGATGCGCACCAAGGCAGTACGATCATCCTTCATCTCCATGCTATGGAAAGTGGGCAGCATAGGGGCGAATTTTCTTGGATCAGAGAGGATATCAAAGACCTCGTTTCTAGGCAGGTCGACATCGAAGCTACCATCGAATTTCATTTCCATGACCTAGCCCTCCTGCATCGTTTTAGCAGCGTCCTGCACTGCCTTTATAATATTTTGGTAACCCGTGCAACGACACAGATTTCCACCTAATTGTTTGCGAATCTCCTTCTCGGATGGGGTTGGGTTTTCTGCCAATAACGCCAGTGATGACATCAGCATACCGGGGGTGCAAAATCCGCATTGCAAGCCATGATGCTGTGAGAAGGCCTGTTGTATCGGGTGCAGTTCATCGTTCTGCTCCAACCCTTCAACAGTGATCACCTCACCACCATCCGCCTGTACAGCAAACAGGGTGCAGGATTTGATCGGTTCACCATCCAGGATCACAGTACAGGCGCCGCAATAACTGGTGTCACAACCGATATGGGTGCCGGTCAGCCCCACCTCTTCTCGTATAAACTCCACCAGCAGGAGACGTGGCTCAACTTCACGTTGATAGCGACTCCCATTGATAGTGATCTCTATCGATACGGTTTGCGCCTCATCAGACATACTCTGGTCCCCCTTCAATTCGTTCCCCACCGGCACGTTCAATGGCGCGAAACGCAGCTTTTAAGAAAATAGACTTCAGCATGGCCCGTTTAAACTCGGATGAGCCACGGGAATCGGCCGGTGGATCGGAGGCATCCAACAGTATTTCGGCAGCCTGCTCAAGCCGATCAGCTGTGAGTGTCTTGCCCCGTAAATAATTTTCAGCTTCGACCGATGTAACCGGCCGTGGTCCCGCTGCACCTAAAACCAAACTGACGTCCTGACAAACACTGCCCTCGGCAAGCGATAGCTGAATACCAGCAGATGCCGCCGGATAGGCAGGTGCTGCTTTCTTAAAACCGATGTAGGCACCACCGCTGTTGGCTGGTGGTGTTTTAAAACGTATTTCGGTCACCAATTCAGCACCGATCAATGCCGTGGTATAGGAGTCCTGGATAAACTCCCGAATCGGTACGGCGCGACGCCCTTTTTCACCTTGACAGATGATCTCTGCATTGAGGACATGAAGCAGTGCAGGCCAATCACAACTTGGGTCTGCGGCACTCACCGATCCACCTATGGTTCCCATTGAGCGAACCTGCGCATCGGCAATCCCATTTGCACAGTCACCCAATATAGGTACCACCTTTGAGATATCTGATTTGCCGATTCGTCCATGTGTCGCCAGCGCTCCAATGCGTATGACGCCATCATTATCATCCATATAGTGGAGGTCCGGTAAACGTGCGATATCCACCAGGTCCGATGGTTCATCCATACGAAGTTTGAGAATGGGTATGAGGGTCTGCCCACCCGCAAGCGGTTTGGCTGTCTCCCCGAGTCCGGTTAGCATTTCCACAGCCTCGCTCAGAGATGCGGGACGATGGTAACGAAAAGGCGCTGGATACATGATCTTCCCCGTGTTCGGGTGCTGAATATCGGTCAGAGCCGCAATGCCGGTTATCCCGACGACCCGACTTAAACATCAGCAAATTTATACAAGCGGAGGCGTGTAAACCATTTCCCAATTTTCACGACTCCTATCGTCAACCACCCCTATCTAGCATTGCGAAGCACTCTGCTCCGCGACTTTGTTTAGTCTCAAATTCAATAGAAAAACCGCACAGATTTGAGCTAAAGTTTGGTGATTGTTTTCAGGGCATCCTTGCCCTTTTTTGTGCTTATCATTCGAATTATCTGACACGTAAACAATCGAACAATTACGCACCTTCAGCAACGCATCCTAGTTATTCAGATAGCGCTGCCGAACTGAGTCAAGCTCCTTTTGAAAGGCACCGGAAGCCGCCTTTTGCAACACCGACTGATTAAACCATTTCTGTTCGAGCCAGTTGGTAAACATATGTTCAATGTTAATGAAGGTAGCCCGCTGGCGCTGAAAGTCGATAGCCTGGGTCATGATAAAGGCCAGGGTCGGTTCACCACTCGCCGTCTTGCTGGGTGAATAGGATTGCCGCCAGATACGCCAGAAATCACCCTTCTTGTCATAGATTTCCGCCAGATAGTACATCGGAAAATTAACATCCATATACATCACTTTTTTACCATAGGGATGCTCTTCCGGTGGTGTTGCCTCAACAACCCAAACCTCACGGGGTTGCCACGGATTGGCCTTCGGTGTCGGTACCCAGTGGGGCGGATTATCCAGATCAACAAAATCCTTGGGATCATGCGCGACATTCGGATCCGGTGCATTCACCACAGCCAGGATCCACCGTTTCTCGATCAGCTTAAAGTCCTGATAGAAAGCGGGAAAGCCCAATACAGTCTGATTGTCATCGTTGAGAAGATCCATTTTCGGCTGAGGATCCATCCAGGCCTTACCACCAGCGGTACGGCGGGTACGGCGAAGGTTTTTGATGTATACCCAACCGTCATCGAGTTTGCCGTTATTGTACTGCTTGGTAAATACGCCCAATCCCTTGGCATCATAGGGTTCGGTCAGTACCAGCAGGTAACTGGCATGATCATTGTCACCAGCGATTTTTGCCTCTCCCTCGGTACGTCCTTCCATAAGAGCTTTTGCGCTAACCGCTTCAAAATTGTCTATGACACCCCCGTCGTTAGTGGTAACCCAGACATCTCCGGAGGCAGCCCAACTGTCGCCAATCAGGGGATTGGCATAGAAATGGTTCCACTCCAGCTTCCAGCCGGCCAACGGATCATCCTGGGTTACATCGGCAAAGGGAATACCGGCCACAAAGCCTTCCACGGACTTACCATCAGCACTCAACGTTGTCTTACCCTGATTTGCCTTGCCGGCCTCCCAATAGTGACTGGGAAATTTAACTTCTGTCGATTTTTCGAGACGCATGACCATACCAAAATCTCGAATCATCATCTCCATTTTCTCGGTCAAAAGATCCTTTACCTTGTGACCGTCAAAGCTGTCTTCATAGAGTTGATCAATATTACTCTTGCTCAGCACCGTACCTTCGGCAACTTCTGCACTGGCCGATGTCGTTGACAGTGAAAAAGCCAGCCCTACCACTATCGATCTCAGCAGATTTTTCTCGCTGTTGATCATATCTTTATCCTCCTCAATATCTTTTTTAGCCCACTGTCAGAACTGGTAACTCGCCCGCAGCAGCAGTTGATCCATATTCTCGAAAGCACCGAATACACTGGCATTCGGCGGGAATCCGCCTGGTGTCTGCGTATCGCCACCGAAAAAGATGTCAGCTTCGAGCTTGATTCGCCATTTGGGACCAGGCGCCCATTCGACGGCTGGAACAAATGCGCCTCCACCGTTGGTCAGATCTGCCAGACCAACCAGACTGACAGTCCAGCGATCGCCGGCATAAGGCAGGTTCAGAATGGCTGAAGCGATGACATTATGTTCATCGTATTTACCTGATCCGATAAAATTCATGACCACATCACCACCAGCCGCCGCTGTCGGTTCGTCGTCCACATCAGGCAGATACCAGTCGAACACTTGCACGGTAAACAGACTTGGGCTGCTGGTACCCAAAGCATTCTGCAAGCGCAGTGTCTTATCGATACCGAAGACGAAATTCCAAGCATCGATCTCTACAATCTCACCGAAGGCGGTACCCAGAGGCCGATCCGGTGAATAGGCGAATTCAGCCCGCCACACGGTATCGATACCCGCCATGTAGCCAGAGGCACTGGCACCAAAGGTATCCGTTTCCGGCAGGATAAAAGCCAAACCGTTAAAAGGTCCGGTACAGGCTGCGCTGCCGAATGCCGACTGATCGCTACAAACCAGGATCGGATCCTGTTGAAAACCGGTCTGACCGTGGTAGTAACTGACCGAGTAGTTAACAGCATCATCTTCGCCGAAGGTTCCAGACCAGCGTGCGCCATAATGCGCATCGTCCACATCACCTTCTTCGTGATGATAATCGAATGGCGCCGAGCCAATCAGATTGAACCCCTTATTCCGGTTCAGGGACCAACGGCCACCGAACGCAGGGATATGGTTACCCACATCATCATCATCGTCCCAACCGGGTCGATAAACCAATTGCAACTCGCCACTGGCTTCCGGTACCAGAAGATTGGCCACTATCAGCCCCAATGGTTTGCGTACATCCTGGTTTTCCGGCACCAGGAAAGTACGCCAGCGAAGATCGTAACCATGAATGACATCAGTGGCATGAAAGAAGTCGGTTTCGCCCCAGACCACTTGTTGCTTACCGATCCTGAGCGACAAACGATCATTAACCTCCCAGTCGAAAAAGAGCTCCCGTGTCACATCCTTGAGTTCGGTCTCATCATATTCATCCTCAAAATCCGCCTTGTTGAATCCACCACCCAGGTCAGTCAGGTTTTCAAGGTCATCCTCATAGTCCGTCTGGACGTCCTTGGAGAACCGAAAGCGCCCGGTCCAGTTGAGCGGACCCGTCGGCAAGGTGGCATCTAGAAACAAGGATGTACGAAGCATCTGGGTTTCCCAGGCATCGTCACCGGTGGTTTCAGGTTGATCTTCCAGATTGACACTGACGTACTGCCGCAGATATCCATTGACAGTCAACGAACCAAGTTCAAAGGCACTTACCGACATACTGGCGAAAGCCAGGGTCGAAGCAACTGCCGCCAATCCTCCCCTACTTATTAGTTTATTCATGTCGCTCCTCTCTCAGATTGGTACAAGTGATACCGAATTGGCAACACCCCCAGGACAGCATTTAAATCAAACACCTGCCATCAAATTTCAAGTCCATCCTTGGGATACAAAAGATCTTTTTTTTTAGCTCATGGACAGTACATTCGCTCCATGGCCTGTTTTCAGTGTGTTATTTCCCACGAGAAAACTCGGTTTGAGTAGATAGATCATGGAAGGAATCACGATAAGTGCGGTTATCGCCGAAACCGTCATCCATAAGGCAATCAACATACCCATCTCCGCCTGGAAACGAAGTGACGATAAAAAGAACCAGAGGATGACAGAGACAACCATGGTTAACGCGGTAACAATTACACCGCGTCCTGCACGACTTAACGCGAAACGTATACTCTCAGCGAGATCGCCGCAGGACTCAAAACGCTCTTTAACCCGATCAGCGATATAAAATGCATAATCCACACCCAATCCGATACCAAGCGCTGCCACAGGCAGCGTATTGATATTCAATCCAATGCCGTGCCATGCCATAAACGCAAAGGTGATGGTATTGGACAGCAATACCAGAGGCAGAAAAAACAGACCTGCCTGTGGTGATTTGTAAGCGATTGCACAGAAGATAAACAGGATCAACAATGCCAATGCAATGCTTTGCAATTGGCCGGAAAATATCACCTCATTGACAGCCGCCAAAACACCTATCAATCCACCGGCCAACTCAAAGTCCGCTTTTTCCATAGGATTGTGTTGTGCATAGTCTTTGATGGCCTGGATCGCGGTACGAATGGTATCGCCCTTATGATCTCTGAAGTTCATCTGGATCGCGCCGTTGCGAAACTTGTAGTCAGTGAAGCGGTCAACGTCGCCCGGGTCAGATCCTGCCATGGCAAGAAATAACAATTCAGCATTGAAGTTCTGATCGTAAGCGACGGAAAAGAAGCGTGGGTTACCCTCACGCATCAGCATGTTTACCGGGCGGATCACATCGGCCAGGGACATGGTCCCGCCCACTTCAGGCTGGGCTTCGATGTACTGCTGAAAACGGGAGATATTATCCAGGATACCCGGGTTTTTCAGGATATCGTTTTCAGTTCCAGCAACAACCAGAAACATACGGTCGCTGCCTGGAAAACGGCCATTGATTGAGGCATCGTTTTGGTTATAAGCGGAGTCCGGCCAGAGAATGGGAGACCCTGGATTGGCATCACCGATGGTAATGTCCTTAGCGAGAAAACCGGAACTGACCAGAATAAATAGCGCAATAAAAACGACCATGGTCGCATGACGCTTATCAGTAGCGACCCGGGAGCAGGTCGCCAGAATGCCATTAAAAACAGGGTCCATTCGAAATGGAAGGATACGGTGCTCGTGGTGAACCCGGGTCCAGGAGAGTAGGACAGGTACCAGAATAATAGTGCAGATCACCATGGCACCTAGCCAAAGCGCACCTATCAATGCCGCTTTTTGCAGTAAGGGTATAGGCGTCAAAGCAACCACCGCCATCGCGCCCGCATCGGTTGCCAGCCCCAACAAACCAGGCCGAAACAGTTTGCGTAGAGCGATACGTGCCGCATCCCGTGCACTCAACTCATGATCAATGGCCCGCTCCGCATCGAATGCCAAAATCAATTGTACGGCGTGGGATACTGCACGTGCCGATATCAGAAAGGTGATCACCACTGCCAGAGGATCGAGGTTAACGCCCAGAAGATGAACTATACCCAATGCCCAGGCGCACGAAATCGCAGCTGAGAACAGGGGTAACAACATACCGCGTACTGTACCTTTGGCGAGTAGCAGTATTACCAGTATGGCCACCACGATAGCAATCACTATGCTGAAGGTTTCCGGTAAACGTTCGATGACGATACCCGCCAACACCGGCTGTCCCACCAGGCTTATCTGCATACCGGGTTTTTGTACCTTCGCTATGAGCGCTTTAAGCTGGGGATAAACCTTGTCGTAATCGATCAGGCGATCGATAAAATCCACTGTAACCAGGGCCGCTTTAAGATCAGAGGAGACAAAGTTTCCATTAGCCATCGGATTGTTGGCTGTGGCGTCACGAAGTGCATCGATCTCTGCCTGTGTCTGGGGAATACCTGGCCACATCAGCGGCTCGGCGAAAAAACCCTCTGATGTAGCAGCGACACTTTTCAGCTTCTTGCTGGCTAGGGATATAATCTGAAATTGATTGACTGCATCGATATGTTGCAGACCCTTCTGCAGTGCCTGGATAGTCGTCAGTACATCATGTTGAAAGATATCGCCCTGCTCCACTTCAACCATAATGCTAACGACGTTGACCCCGCCAAATGCCTTTTTATATTTATCGTTGATCTGGACATAAGGATGGTTGGAAGGTTGTAAATCTGTGAAGATGGTTCGGATTTCCACCTGCCAGGCAAAATAACCCAATACCAGGGTCACCATGCCTATCAGGGCTACCAGGATCAATCGGTGACGCAGTAAAAGTGTGGTAAAGCGATCCATCACAGCGTGCCCTCCGACTGTGGTGCGCTAGGGGCGTTATCCTCAGGCACTTTTCTCATTTGTGTATAAGGAATCCATCGATCGTTTTGATGGATACCAAGATTGGCCCCGGCTGCAAGATATTGCCGGCCTGATGATCCGTCACTCAGCGGTACGATAGCGGTATACCAGCGTGAGTTTTCAGCACCCAGCTTGCCTGCCTGCCAATCTCGACCACTGGTGTCGGAGGTCAGTAAAATGCCACCATCACCTACCGCGACAAACTGTTGTCCATCCCAAGACACATCATAAATATGATTCTCCGTGATACCGGTGATGGATGACCATGTTTCACCCCCGTCATCCGTCACTAACAGGATTCCGGCAAGCCCGGCAGCAACACCGTGACTGCTATCGCTAAAAGCGATATCCATAAGACTTTGCTCAGCACCTGCCTCTATCTGCTGCCAACTCATGCCCTGGTCATCAGATCGACTGATGCGTCCAAATTCACCGACCAACCAGACCGTACCGTCAGGCGCAATAGAGACACTATTCCAGGAGAGGTCCTCTTCCGGATGGGTGATACGCCAGCTCTCACCGCGATCATCGCTGACAAACACACTACCCATCGCACCAGCTATCCAAGCCCTACCGTCGGTTCTATCCACTACAACCCGCATCAGTTGCTCACCGAACTGACGTAACTGGAGTTCCTTGTTATGCCAGGTTGCACCGCCATCCGAGGTCACCATCACAATACCAAGATCGCCAACCACAATGGCTGAGCGTTCATCCCAGGTATCGATATCCTGGAGATGAACATGAGAAACGGGGGTTTTTTGGATCACCCAGTTATTACCGCCATCATCAGTGCGAATAATGCGACCTTTACGACCTACCGCCCAAATCAACTTCCCGTCATTTGAGGGGGCGACAACTCCAAAATAGTTTTCGCGTTTTCCAAACGGGGACGGCTTGATATCATTCACAGTCGCACTGGGATGAACATAAAATGCCACCCACAACAGTCCGATCACAATAGATGCGGACAAAAGAATTTCCAGGATGTACGCCAGCTTTTTTTGCATGGTATCTCTTTAATATTCATTTCACCCATTTCCGTATCAACCCTGCTTGGAAAAGATGAATATCTGCCTGTTTACGAAGCTAAACCGAATCTCCTGCGACATCTTGATTCATAGGGTTCAATCATTTGACTAGCCGTGCAGCCCACAATGGGCACTGTTACAGCTTGGTGTAACAAAAAATCAGTTGCCTGCCTGATGGCAATGGATAAACAACAGAAAAATATTGCTATTAATCCTTCCAAACAGATCTGTACCGCCGGGGTCGAAGTTATTGAGATAGGCCTATGTTTTCTCACACCAATCAGGCTTCAGACAGGGTGATACAGGCAATGACCATTGGTCTATTGTGACCAGCTAACCTTTTAATTTCCGAAGATTTTTCATCTTGACAGCTTGAACAAATCCCATTACCTTCGCTGTCAGGGACTGTTGATGGACAAAAGTCTCTAGGACTAAAGACCCAACCCAATCAAGTAGAGGTGGGCATGAATAAATCCACTGATATCAGTGATATCCCGTTAGCACAGAGCAGTAATCCTCAATCCCTCCTGGACACAGCATCAGGGGCGATTTTTCGTATTTCCGCTTTTCCACATACCGGAGAATTCACAAACTACTCCATAGCGAGCCACCAGCTGGCGAAGTTAAATATCTATCTCTCCGAGAGTGATCCATTCACTGTTCGCAGGCGCCTTGAGGATATTGAAGATGATTCCGCATTTGATTTTCTGATCCTCACCCAACTGGAAGGGACCAGCGAGATCGAACAGGAAGATGAGAAGTTCACTGTGGAACCAGGTTCAATTGCGGTACTGGTGGGTGGTCTTCCCTATACCATTATTTTTCCGGAAAAAAGCAAGCGACTCTTGTTGCGTATTCCGCACCGAACATTTCACGAGCGAGTGTTAGGTCGTAAAGTTTGTGAATTCGGTGCCCATATCTACAATGACAATGGTCTGGTACGCATTGTCATTGCATTACTTAAATCCCTTGAGGAGGAGTGCGATAAACTCTCGGATACCGAGCAATACACCGTCGCCGACAAACTCCTTGAGTTGATCGGTACGGTATTGCGTTCTGAGTCGGGTCTCGACAAAACCAGGCAAGGCAGTGCACAAGCAGCAAGGATGTGCCGAATACTCTCCTATCTCGAGGAAAACTATTCAGATCATGAATTGACGCCAGCAAAGGTGGCATCGGCCAATGCTGTTTCCATGCGCCATCTCCATAATCTGTTTAAGCAATCCGGCATGACAGTATGCAAATGGATTTGGGAGCGCAGACTGCAATCGGCCCGTGAGGATATTCTGGATGCCTCCATGTTAGGCAAAAGCATCAGTGAAATTGCCTATGACAAGGGTTTTAATGACTCCGCACATTTTAGTCGTGCCTTCAAAGAACGCTTTAATGTCACTCCCAGCAAGTTGCGTAAAATGGTAGTTGAACAGGACTAACTCTCGAGTATTGTTGCAGGGTGCTGCCTGCCCGCGCCATAAAATACGTTTGATCAAACAGAATAAGAGTCAATAGCATAATCTGCAGCAGAGTAACCGGTACGGTAGGGCCGTACCCTACAGGGTTGAGCTGTTTCCCGCACATTCCAAGACGATAGTATTGTTAAGCCCACCCAAATTCATTCATATCGATCTATTCGAAAAATCCTATTTACTTATCAACCCTCCATTGGCAGAGAGTTCGCTAGCAATCAATATAACTGGCATTGCTAATCAAGCATTTCCTTACCCGTATCGTTAGCCTGATCACAATTGAATGGTGACATAACTATTGGTATCGCTAGCAGGTATCGCGCACACAATCCATCATCCGGGAACACAGTTCACTCGCTCTGTTCCGGTATAACTCAGGCACAATGTCATCGGCAAACTGTCACCTTGCAGCACTGTGCCTATGCCAAGGGAATATCATCGAATGAGATCGATCAAACGCACCTGTGTGGTTGGCGCAGGTTCCATAGGTAGCCTTTTTGCTGGTCACTTGGGCAGTGTCGCTGAGTCCACCGTACTCACCCGACGTGAAGCTCATGCGAAAGACCTGCAGGAAAAGGGATTGCAGGTAAGCGGAAAATCCGATCTACAAAGTAAAATCATCGCCTCTACCGATCCAGCAGATCTGGGCGATGTGGATTTGATCATCATCGCGACTAAAGCCAATGCTGTCGAGGCAAGTGCCCGCCGTATAGCAGGTCACTTTCCCAATGCCCTGGTTATGACGGTTCAAAATGGTCTGGGATGCGAAGCCATCGTCGCTCAATATGGAGACTGGCCTATTATTTCAGCGGTCACCTTCATGAGTGGATTCCGCCATTCCGACACCCATGTCGAATATGAACTGGATACAGCGACCTGGCTGGGTCCCTGGGCAGAAGGAAAGGCCAGTTACCAACAAGTGAAAGAGGTCGAAGCGTTGATTAACCGTTCCGGCTTAAAGGCTGAGGCCTTCCCTGACCTGCAACCGGCACAATGGTCAAAACTCATCTTCAACGCGGTAGTGAATTCAGTGGCTGCCTTGTCGGATCTGCCCCATGTCAAGGCATTTGCTGCCTGTAATGAAATCCACGATCTTGGCCACTTGGTCCATGCCGCCATGGATGAGGGAAAACGTGTGGCGGCCGCACGGGGCGTCAGTCTGTACGAAGACCCTTGGGAAATGAACATCGAAGCCACCAGCCACGGGCAAACAGGCAACGATGATTATGCCCACGTACCATCGATGTTGGAGGATGTACGCGCAAAACACATGACGGAGGTCGACTGGATTACCGGCTCCATTGCCAGGGAAGCAGCCAAGGCCGGCATCCCCGCACCAATCAACGAAACCCTGTATCGATTGGTCAAGGCATTGGAATCCAGCTGGCAGCGAGATTGAATAAACAGTTAATGAGGCAACCATGAAAGTATGTATTATCGGATGCGGAGCAATCGGCAGCCTGTTCGCCGCCCACCTCGGTCGTCTTGAGGATGTGGAGGTGTGGGCCTATGATCCCAGCAAAGCCCATGTCGATGCCATCAACCAAAACGGTCTTCGACTGACCGGATTGAGCGATATCGTCGTGCCTGTCAATGCCCGTACAGATGCGAAGCAGATACCCGAGTGTGAATTCGGCATCATTGCAGCCAAGACCCTACACACCCGTCCAGCGATGGAGGCCACTGCACCCATTTTCCGTGACGGTGCGGTATGTTCCGTGCAGAACGGTATCGGCAACGAGGAGATCATTGCCGAGTACGTACCCAGAGTCATTCTAGGCACGACCTTTCCTGCAGGCCATGTCATTGAACCGGGTGTAGTCAACCATGACACGGGCGGTAAAAGCTGGATCAGTCCATTCCTGCCGAAGCCCGCCAGCATGGATGAAGTCAACAGGCTGGCCGATGCGCTTAACCGCGGTGGTGCCGATATTGTTCCCATGGAGGATGCCCGTGGCGCGCTTTGGACCAAACTCATCTTCAACTCAGCATCCAATGCCATGGGTGCACTCACCCGACTGCCCCATGGGGTGGCCTGCGACCAACCCGGTGTTCGACGGGTCATGCGTGAACTGGTCAATGAAGGTAAGGCAATCGCCGCAGCTTTAGACGTCACACTGGATAGCGACCCGGATGCCTTGCTCGACTATGGCCGGGAGAAGGCCTATCAACATCCGCCCAGCATGCTCACCGATATACTCAACAAGCGAGTCACTGAGATCGATGCCCTGAATGGCGGTATCGCACGCATCGGTAAGGAGATCGGTATCGCCACACCTTTGAACGAGGCAATGACCGATATCATCAAAGGCCTGGAATACTCCTGGCGCGAGGATGAATGGAGGAATCTGAAACCATGACCGACTATGTCAATAATTTTCGTCCCAGCAAAACAGAGATTGAACGTCGCTACAACAATATCCGTGCAGCCATGGAAGAACATGGCCTTGACCACTTAATCGTCAGCGGTAGCGAATACAGTGGTTTTGAAGGTGCGGTACGTTATATGTGTGGTTTCCATATCCTGCATCGCTATGCGTACGTGGTCATTCCCCTGGAAGGAGATCCAGTCTGCGTCTTCCCCCGGGAGGCCACCTGGGTAGGCGATCACAGCGCAACTTTTCTGGAGCAGCGGGAGTTTCCCTCTCACTGCGGCGATTGGATAGCTGATTATCTGAAAGCCAGAAATGCAAAACAGGTCGGCATCTATGGACTCGAATACATTATAAATGTACGCGATTATTCATCCCTTGCCGCCTGCGACTTTAAGCTTGTCGACTTTGAAATTCCCTTCGATTATGCACGGGCGCAAAAAAGCGAAGAGGAACTGGCATCAGTGCGTCATTCCATGGCGATCAACAAAGAAGGGGTATTGAAAGTAATCCAGGCCTATGCCCCCGGCAAAACCGAGGCAGAGTTGATGGGTGTTGCAGAGCATGCCTTTGCTGCTCGCGGTTGCGGCCGCAATACCATGGATATGGTTTTGACAGGTCCTAAAGGCTCCTTAACCCCGCAAATGGTCTTTCCCAGTCAACGCCCTGTCAAGGCAAGTGATGCACTGATGTACGGCCTGGAGATCTCGGGTGAAGGTGGGCACTGGGTGGAGTTCTCCAGGGTACTTGCCCCCAATGGTCTGGATAAGACCATGCAGGAGATGATGTTGGCCTATCAGGAGTTCCATGAACTTGCCGAAGCGCATATGAAGGCAGGTAATAATGCTGAAGCCGTTGCCAAAGCATGTATGAAGCCTATCTTCGACCGGGGTTATCGCTCCGGTCATGTCTGTGGACATTCCATCGGCATGACCATGATCGAAATGCCGCGTATCGGTGAGGGATTCGACTTCATCCTGCCTGAGAACATGGTCTGCTCCATGCATCCCCATTTCATGACAGAAGAGCG
Organism: Candidatus Thiodiazotropha sp. (ex Codakia rugifera); assembly: GCA_025656675.1. Classification (GTDB taxonomy): domain Bacteria; phylum Pseudomonadota; class Gammaproteobacteria; order Chromatiales; family Chromatiaceae; genus Thiodiazotropha. The sequence goes on along the minus strand of JAHXHN010000002.1, from coordinate 659,290 downwards.
TACCCACTCGCTCTACTTTCAAGAGACCTATAGAGTCGGCAGGGAGAAAGGAGAAGCGCTCTCCGGCGTCCCGGTGAAATGGTATGAAGGTGGAGAAAAAAGTTTCTAGTCCTAATAGAAACTACGCCCCCCTTGATCGAGGGGGGTATGTTCTGACACTCCCTACGGCTTTATACAACATCTCAGTAGAATATTCGCAAATGAACGCGAATTAAAGCAAATGTGAGTAAGGATTTCCTTCACAGATGTAAAATATGCCTCCAATTGCTGGCATGATACAAGACGCTGACAACAAAACCTGAATCGTATAGTTAAAATAGAACATTCGTGTTCATTTGCGGACAAAATCCCCCTAAACTAGCGGAAATATTTGCTGTAATTCGCATCAGCTACCGACCCTATCAGTGGCAGTGCCTCTTTTTCTATCAGGCAGGTGCAATCATTCCAACATAGAGTCCGTCGAGTAAATCATTGGCCGAGAGCTTGGCCTCCCTGACACTCTCTCCATCGATAATACCGATAGTAAGATGTCCCTCACCATCATCTGTCAGTACTTTGAAGTGAGTTTTATTGTGCAGGATAAAGGTTTTGCCCAAAGGACGGGTTGACAGGATAGATTGCTCTTTATGAATCTTGGCAACGCGAGGACCGATGGCATTCAGAAAATGCCGCAACCGCTCCCTGATGTCTACAGCCGCTAATTTCTCTCCTTCAGTCGTCAAGACCAGAACCGGGTTCGCCGGACAATCTATGGCGGAGATATGGCGATGTAGATCCTTGGTGTCACCACTCAGCTTAAAAGAGACCACATACTCCTTACCATCGCTGTCACTGTCAGCCGTGAAGATCATTTCCACATGACAGACCTCATCCTTGCGGATATCTTCACCCCGGGTGATGTTGATGGTATTGATTCCATAGGCTTTAAAAAAACGGGATACCAAATCTTTATTTGCTTGATCCAATTCTAACGGGATACTCATTGACAAAACCCTCATAGACAAAGACGTTCACTCTCCACTTGGATTGGCATGAGCATCTGCCAGAAGCACCCCTGGATTCCAGGTGTCCTCGAGCCCCCAACCTCCCATCAGGTAATGATGGACAATCCGGATAGCAATTAGCCCGATGTTTTCATCGAAACCCTCTAGGTCTCCAAACTGCTCACGCAGCTTGCCGCCAACATACTCCTCCATGGCGCCCAACACCCAAATGGGTACAAATTCCGCGAAGGCTTGTTGGGAAGCAACCTTGACCGCAATAAAAAAGTCACAGCCTTTCTCAAACCGGGCACGATCTGTCACTTCATAACGGCCCGGGACGAATGTGTTCCAGTCAAGTTGCTGCAACTCCCGCATGAATCTGACCAGATTCCAGATGTGGTAGTCAGGCAGCAAACCATAGCGGGCATTGGGTAACAATGTATCCGATGAGAATAGGATTTTTTCATGCTCAAAATAGGCACTCAGATTTCCAGTACCATGGGTCGGACCTGGATTCAAAAGCAGCAAATCAACACCGTCGATCTTCAGACGGTTACGTTTACCGGATAAACACTGGGTTGGTAACAGCTGTCCCTTGGCCTTACGTAAACCAATCACCTTGGCACACATTTCATCGGCGATAATATCGGCATCCGGCGCCAGGTCTGCGGCAAACCCGGCATGATCCAAATGATCATGGGAGTAAATAATGGTCTGTACAGGCTTTCCGGGTATGGCAGCCGCAATTGCCTTTCGATAGGCCCGGGCGGCACCCGGTGTGGCCAATGTATCAAAAGCAATAACGCTGTTTTCGGCCTCAACAAACAGGGTCCGCCGCACACCATCACAAACTGTCCAGATCTGTGCCGCTAGCTGATCGACCTGCAATTCGGGTTCATGCTCAAGGTATTGTTTCGCGCCGGCATGCGTGAAGATTCCGGTATTCAGTTCAACCATGACAATATCCCCCCATTTAAAGTGGCGTGGTATCGGGTTGCCAGTTACCTTCAATGCCCCAGCCACCGGTTAAATAGTGCTGCATGTAACGGGACAAATTCATAGCGCAGTACTCTTGAAAACGAAATAATTCCCCGAATTCACCGCGCAGATTGGCTTCAGTGTATTTTTTTACCTCGCTAAAATTGTGCGGATCGAGACTGTCGAATATCGCTTGCTGTGCCATATCGGCCATGCGGTCATAGTAGGCAAGGTTATCGATAAATCCCTGGCGGTCCGTAATCCAGAAATGTCCGGGAACAAACAGATCCCAATCGAGACTGAGCAAACGTTTCATCACAGGCACATAGGGAGCCAGATGCCAATCAGGAAAAAAAGTGTAGCCCACGCCGGGTATCACTGTGTCGACCATAAACAGCAACTTGCTTTGGGGGAAATAGGCGGCGATATTGCCATCCCCATGGGTGGGTCCGGGGTATATCAGCTCGAATTCGACACCGTCTATACTGAATTCCTTGCGCTCTTCAACAAAGGTTTACGTTGCTGCCAACTGTCCGTCTGACTGTCGTCTGCGTATCACTTTATCGCATAATTCATGGGCGATAATGTGGGCCTCCGGCGCCATATCCTCAGCATAACCGGTGTGGTCCAAATGATCATGGGAATAGACGATGGTGTGGATCGGATTATTCGGAAACACGCGTCCCACCGATGCGGCATAGGCCCGTGCTGTACCTGGCGTTGTCAGGGTATCGAATGCGACCACCCCCTTTCGGCCCTTGAGAAATATTGAGCGATAGATACCCTCGCTGACCGACCAGATCTTATCGCGGACAGGTGTATAGGTGATATCCCGCCAAGCGCCCTGAATTGGAATATCGCCGCCCAAGGTAAAAACCCCGCAATGCTCGCATGGCGTATCCTCGCTGAGAAGACTCTCTCCTGATTGACACTCATCAACCATCATCGTCACCCTCCCATTATGGTTTCAGTATCAGCGGGTACCGATTAATGTCGGCCCTGCTCGTCCTATACCACTATCCAAATCGAAAGCTAGCCGGTAAACGCCTGGATGCCTGTCTGCGCCCGACCCAGTATCAATCCGTGAATGTCGTAGGTACCTTCATAGGTATTTACCGCTTCAAGATTCATCATGTGCCTGATCACATGGTATTCGTCAGCAATACCATTACCGCCGTGCATATCTCTGGCATGACGTGCAATCTCCAACGCTTTGCCGCAATTATTGCGCTTGACCAATGAGATCATGGTGGGATCCCAGTTGCCTTCATCCATGATCCGGCCCACCCTTAACACAGCTTGTAAACCAAGTGCGATCTCGGTTTGCATATTGGCAAGTTTTGTTTGCACCAGCTGTGTAGCAGCGAGAGGACGGCCAAATTGTTTACGCTCCAGGGTGTATTCACGGGCAGCATGCCAACAGGCTTCGGCAGCGCCCATGGTGCCCCAGGCAATCCCATAGCGGGCACGATTAAGACAACCGAATGGCCCCTTTAAACCACCTATATCTGGAAAAGCGTTTTCATCGGGAACAAACACATCATCCATCATGATCATTCCGGTAATGGAAGCACGCAGACTGAACTTGCCGTCTATCTTGGGCGCACTCAATCCCTGCATGCCTTTTTCAAGCATAAAGCCGCGTATCACACCTTCATCGTCTTTTGCCCAGACCACAAACAAATCGGCAATCGGGGAATTGGTAATCCAGGTTTTGTTACCACTGAGACGAAAACCGCCGTCCACTTTTTTTGCCCGTGACTTCATGCCTCCCGGATCTGATCCGGCATCCGGCTCTGTAAGCCCAAAACAGCCGATCATCTCAGCCGTTGCCAGCTTGGGCAGGTACTTCTCTTTTTGCGCCTCACTGCCATAGGCATTGATCGGATGCATAACCAGGCTTGACTGTACACTCATGGCAGAACGATAACCTGAATCAACCCGTTCCACTTCACGGGCAATAAGACCGTAACTGACATAGTTCAGACCGGCACAACCGTAGCCGTCGATAGTGACACCCAGAAGCCCCAATTCACCCATCTCAGAGAGAATCTCCCGGTCGAAACGTTCCTCCCGATTGGCGCTCAGCACCCGGGGCATGAGGTTGTCCTGGCAATACTCGAATGCAGTGTCGCGAACCAGGCGTTCGTCAGCGTCGAGCTGTTTCTCAAGAAGAAAAATATCGTCCCAATTGGGCAAGGCGGCCATAGCAAAAATCTCCAACGATCATGTCACCACCAATATCCAAACTTCGCTATCACAGATTGATACCAATCAACCACCCAGTTATACGGAAGCGACTCGATTGTCTAAAAACAATCTGTGATTGATTGCAGAAACCACTAAGCACACTTTTCAGGTCTCTTCAAAAAAGGTGTCAAAATATCTTCAATAAACCCACCTATACAAAGTCCGGTGGTACAGAAGCGAAGTAACGATCAGCAGACAAAAATTTGTTCAAAGCAATGAATCTTCGAGCCGGTTTAAAATAAGTTAATAAGCCGGATGAAGGGCGATTTGTTCAGCCTATTTTGGCTTTGCCAAGCCGTCTTGCCTGACAAGGCGGGGCCATTGACTGCCAGTGCATCCCCTTTAATTGCTTACGTTGGCAACATAAAAACAGTACTTTTTCAGATGTTTATTTAAAAAAGGATTTCTGCATATTTCCAGGTTTGATTGATAACCTACCGAGCGAACCTATGATCAATTCACTGTTCAGGAAAAAGCAAGGCGTTGGCCCGGAATTCAGTACTTCGATTCAATCAGGCTTACTCACTATGAGGTAAGTCACGCTGCACACTATGTGTATCGTGGAGCTCGGCCCTGCCTCACCGTATCCATGTCTGGTCTTGTGACAGAATAGTGATTATCGCTATAGTTTGTCTTAGGGCCTGAATCTGTAAATAATGCGTTCGGTGCGACAGGGCCACACCCTACATGGCTGTTCCTACGAATCAATACCAAAGAAACCGGTACTAATTTTTATAACTGCTGGTATATTTAAGGCAATGTGGCATGTTTATATGTTGGACTTTTAGCCAAAGTCATATCAAGCAGGAACGATCAGCCCATGAACATCACTTTGAACGACACACCGCATCATCTGCCCGACAAGGCATCGCTTACCACCCTGGTTGAGCAGTTACCACCCTTCGAGCCCAATACTGTGATAGCTGTAAATCACCGGGTTATTTGCAACCGCACCTGGTCTGAGTGTGAGTTGAAGGAGGGTGATACCGTGGTAACTTTTCAGATGCTTGGAGGCGGCTAGATTCCTATAATCTTTAATTCAGCTTGTACCGGCAATCTTCCAACGACCTGTTTCTGCATCGTTGATCAGATCTATCTCCCTCCTGACTAAAAAACGCCTTGTCGCTCTTCCTGCTGGATAGCCCGCTTCAGACGGATGTAACAGATTATACAAATCGTCTGGCGTATCTATGTCCATGGCGAGCTGGGGATGCTTTACGACATCCATTGTTCTGCCTTGCGCAATATGCCTCTTTCGAAACGCTCTCAGGCTATTGGATCCAAAAACGAGGGGGAATCTCAACGGCAACGGTGTCAATAACAGATTAGTCCCTGCGCTGGTTTTACAGGCGGCTGCCCGGGTGATACCAGGGGAAGCTGCAGTGATAAATTCACGTAAAACAAATGGCGTCAATAGAGGGAGATCCGCATGAACTATCATAATCTGCCCGGCACCCTGTGCTGTGGCATAATCCACCGCCTGCTCCAGCTCCGAATTGAGTCCAGCGCCCTGCTCTGGTTTGAAATTGTCTACTCCCATGGTACTGAACAAATGGGCCACCGATGACTCGTTGGTCACCAGCAAAACCCGTGCTATGAGATCAACATCAAGTAGCGCCGAAACCACATCTTGCGCCATCGCCAATACTAACTCTCTGCGTAATTCAGCGGTCAACACAGGTGCAAGGCGGTTTTTCACCTGCACCAATGCTTTCAGTGGGACCAACGCCCAAATCTCATTCATGAACACTTCTCCAGCTTATCAATGAACGTCAGGCACTGATTCGCCAAACTGATTTTCTGTTCAGTGGTTTTCATAACAGTTTCGCTAACATGAACAGCCACACTTTTTTTCAATGTCGAAACTGTCTCCTTATCGACCCTGTCTATTATAAGTCCGGAAATGAGGCCGTTGTAGTGATCAACGATGGCCTGCTGTGTCACCGGCATATCCAGCTCCTGCATTATCTTCGCAGTTGGACCCTTGATCGCCTCTCCACCCACGATGGGAGAGACTGCAATGACAGGCACAGTCATATTACGCAGTAACTCACTGATACCCGGTAATGCCAGAATGGGATCGATACTTAAAAATGGATTTGAGGGACAGATAATTACACCAGCCAATGCAGCATCGTTCAATGTATCGACGAACCCGGTTGCAGCAGCTGCCTGCTCTGCGCCTGCATAACGAATACCGGAGATCCTGGGTTGGCAGCGTTGTTTGACGAAGTAGTGTTGAAATGGCATCACACCTTCATCGACCAGCACTTCGGTTCGTACCGGATCGTCACTCATGGGAATGATGGCTGAGTCGATTGCCATTCTTCGGCTGATCTGTGCGGTCACCTCACTTAAAGCAAGCCCCTTTTCCAGCAATGAACGGCGTAACAGGTGCAAGGCAATATCTTTGTCACCGAGGCGAAACCAGGTCTCACCACCCAGTTTTTCTACCTGATCAAGTACATTCCAACTCTCGCCAGCCCTTCCCCATCCCTGCCGGGTTTCAACAATGCCACCCAGCGTATAGGTAACGGTATCTATGTCCGGGCAGATCAATAAACCCAGGTGTTCAAAGTCATCACCGGTATTGACCACGATGGTCAGTGACTCAGGTTCAACGACCCGGCTCAATCCCAGTGCCAGTTTCGCACCGCCGACGCCACCGCAGAGTGCCAGATATTTTTTTCTATTTTGTACCATTATCCTGGAATCCTCAGTTGAACACCCTAAAGGGTGTCATAAGCGGTGTAGCGATACACGTCTAAAAGGTGCAATGTCCGTGAAAGAAAAAAACATGTTTTCAATCTGTTTGATACTATGCATAGCGATCGACTGCGGATTCCAGGATTATAAAAACAGGTCCTCAGCCAACGGACGTATCAAATCAGCACCTTCTCCTGATCCTGTGATGGAAAGGCCGCGAACGATCACCACCGGCCTTGCTTCGTCAGTGGCCCCCATTAGCAGGGAAGCTGCAGCCGCCAACTCATCACCCCACGCCACCTCGGTTACCTCAAGTCTTTGCCCAGACAGATCCTGTGCACCTCTGAAATCCTTTAGCGTCACGATACCCGCGCTACCAATACAAACTCCACAAGTCCCCAAGCGCCAAGGTCTGCCGAAGCTGTCGTTGATGACCACTCCGAGTGAGCGGCCTGTCTGTTGCTGTATGGTTTCCCGCAAGGCTTCTGCACTGGCATCCGGATTTTCGGGCAACAGCAATACTTGTTGATGCCCATCGTCAATATTGGAATGATCAATACCGGCATTTGCACTGATAAATCCAAGACGATGGCGAACAATCAGCACATGGGGTGCGGCTCGGACGACCCCCGTCGATTCCTCAAGAATCAATTCCACCAAACGCGGATCCTTTTGACAGATCCCAGCCAAACGACGGGCTTCCGTAGAGGGCTGTACGTCGTCCAGTCTAACGTAACGCCCCTCTGCCTTGGAGACGATTTTCTGAGCGATCACAAGGATATCCCGATCCTCCCACGCCGGTCCCTGATCCTTCATGGTTTGAATCAAAATAGTCGCCAGGTCATCCCCCGGCCTGATCAATGGAATAGTGCCTGGTGCCAGAAGCTGCAGGCTATGGTGATCTTTATTCAATTCAAAAACCTGTTCAATGCTGAATAATCAAATAGTGCCCCGAGATCCCGACTCGATGATTCGCCACCCATGCTTTGCCCCATCCGTAGAAAAGAGGATCGGCCGACTGATTCAGTGACATGGCCATCCTCAGTAAACGCACTGCTAAGCGTAGGAACCAAACCGGCAGGGTCACCCAGCAGGGGCATCTCATTGATTGTCGAGTAGATGAAATCCACGTCCTTTCGTAACAGTGCCAAGGCCTCGGCATGGGCAGCCACCAACGCTTCCACCAATTCAGGTTGCTGCTCAATCACAAACTTATCTGTTGTAAGTCCCGTGGTGGGAAATTGCAGCAGCTCTGCTGGTGAAGAGAGCTTCTTCAAGCCAAAGGTTTCCAAATAGGTAGGACTCACTGCTGAACTGAACAGGCCGGCATCAACCTCACCCGACAACAACAAACCAAGACGCGCAATATCATCACGTACGGGTTGAATGTCGGGCGGTCGATCCAATGACACATCAGCCAATATCCAATTCAGAAAATGTGCAGGCGGTGCAATATCCATATAGCCGGCGATGCTGCTTCCATCAAGTTGTTCAATACGCTCGATACCGGGTCCACCAAACAACCAGAATAGCGGTCTTTGCATAACGACCAATACCAGGCATTTCTCTGCCCCGTTCAGGATATCCATCAAACCCGCTGCGCAAGCGGTGCTGAAAACAGGCAATGAAGCATGCTCATATCCGGTAAAAGTGATATCCCGTAAAAAAACGTTCAATCCCCGGCGTTGGTAAAAGCCTGCCTTTCTGGCTGCGAAATGACATAACAGCTCATGGACATCGAAGGCCTTGAAACCAAGCAAGAGTTGCCTGTTCAATCTTCGCTACCTAGTCATCCTTGTCAGGGGAAGCGAATAGCAAACTGAAAATCATGCTTGCCATACCCAACACAAGACAGAAGGTACCGATAATGGACAAACCTTTAGGAACGGGCGCTGGAATCATCACGTCAAGCCAAGCACCAAGCGGTAAGCTAACCGCACCAATCACCATCATCCACGCAATCAGTCTGCGATTCCCTGCTGATGTATTGATGCGTTCAAGAAACAGGCCCAACACTATCAACAGGGTACCTAAAGCAGCCATATGACTGTGACCGTGTACTTCACGAAGATACTCGATTCGTGTTCCGGCGTAGGTTTGCAGGGATTCTTGAGCTGCTGCAAGATTGCCCGCTGCCGCCTCAGCAAAACCACCCGCCATTGAAATTCCTATCTTCTCCAGTGTCTGGTGCTCATCGAATACCGCATAATAAAAACCATACAGCATACTGATGGCCACTAAACCCAGGCCTACGACGATCAGCAGTTTTTGTGGACCATTCATCGGACTTCCCCCTGACTGTCCTTGGCTCCGGTATGTCGCAATACCCCCCCCAGCATGCCGGTTAAGGCGACAATAACCAGCAATCCGGCAATATCAGCAACTCCCCCCGCCAATAAACCGAACCAAATCTCTGCATAGACAGCAACCGGCAACAGGGCACCGCCAATAAGCAACATCATCGCCAGACGCTGTCGCCAAATCAGTGACAGAAAAATGAAAGGTTGGATCAATGATGTCATCATCGCCAGAATGCCGAATTCCACCATGTGGGCATGGGCAGCTATTGCCACAGCCCGCTCTCCCTGCAACTGACCATAGGCCTGCAGCGACTGCGCTGCGGCGGTCTGATTCGCCGCATATGCCTGTTCAACTATCTGCCCCAGGATTGTCAGTTCACTTGTTTCATGGGTTTGCATCTGCATCCCGGCATACCAGGCACCAAATAAAAAACCAAGCAGGACCAACAAGGCTCCCCCCTTCAACAGCAGCCAGCCGATCGTACCCAAGACTGGAGAGAAATGGCCGGTCTCCGGTTGATGCCTTGCACTTCCCATGAGCCCCCACAACTGAATCAGGATCACGAAGGCCAACAGTAATCCCGACAGGTCCGCACTGATACTGGCCCATCCGATCGTTTCCAATGGACTGTAAACCAGCCCGACATAGTGAATCAGAAAAATAGATACCGGCAGTACCACTGCCATGACCAAAAACAGACGGGCAAGCATTACTTTGAAACGGTCATTCAAACGAACCCGGGATTGCAGAAACGCCAACAACAGGGCCAGATACCCAACCTGGATAATATGAACATGGGTGTCTTTCTTGGTCCCTGCATTTTCCAGAAAGCCGCCGAGTTGGCCGAAATACTGCCAAACCGCCTCAGTATCATGACTCGATATCGCCGATGTTGCTGCTGCCAAAGTCGATAAGATTTGATCCACATTGGGATGCAATATGAAGACGGCATACAAATCACCGAAAATCATACCCGCCAAGATCAACAACATGCCACCGATGGTAAACAATCGTGACCCTAGGGCATCGCTTGCCAGCATTTCCTCACTGTTGTTCATTGTCACATCATCCACCTGTTTTCACTTGCTCCTCAACCGTGAATTCAGGCATCACCCGATCGGCAAAGGTATGAATAAAGTGTTCCGCATCCATCATATTGGCTGGCCATACAAAGGCATCTATACCCATTTCCGCCAGGATCTTGAAGCGTGGAATCGCCTCTTCAGGCGTACCGGCAATACAGACCGCATCAAGAATTGTGTCGGTTAACAGGGCTTGGTGTTTGGCCCGATTGCTGCCGTGTTCGAAGTAGTCGTACTTCGCCTTGAACGTATCAAGCTGCTGCCATAAATCATCGGTAAAGTAGTCACGGGGAACTGTCTTGAATACTGTACCGGCGGCTACCGAGGCATATCCCTTGATCTGATCACGGGCCCTGTCGCGCTGTGCCGACACAGCCGTTGCAACACGCATATAGAGTCTAATATCCTCAAGCCGTCGTCCTGCCTCTTCTGCACCCTGGCGAATGTTATCCAGTGCATAGCGTACAAAAGCAGGATCGGCCCCAACCTGGAACAGCACACCATCGGCCACCCTCCCACCCAATTGCAGGGATTTGGGTCCTGAGCAGGCCATGACAATGGGCACTTCGCTGTCACACCAGGTCAGTCGGAATGAGCGACCCTCGTATTCCACTTCCTGCCCCTTCATCAGAGCACGCAGCAGAATGATCTTTTTCTCCAGGGCTGCAAGCCGGTCAGGCTTGAGTCCCAGTGTATGTACGGCACTCTCGCCAACACCTATACCGAGTACGGCTCTTCCGTGGGAGACTTCCCCCAGGGTTGCCCAGCTGTTGGCCAGCACTGCCGGATGCCGGGTGATGGCGTTGGTTACCCCGGCAGCCACCTGGATACGGGAAGTCTGTAGTGCAATCTGCGAGAGTAGTATGTAGGCATCCCGCATCACACATTGTGAGTCGGCAACCCAAACCCCACCATAGCCACACTCCTCGGCCTGCCTGGTCAACGACAAACATTCGCTGACCGGTCGGTTGGGCAATATGCCAATTTCAAACGAGACAGACATAAGCGGTGGGCCTCTTCCAGATCTATCACCACGGCATTTATTTTTGATAAACGGGTGAGTTCTGAATGAGTATATGCAAGCTTTCTCGTCGACTCTTAGACCTGAACGCTACCCATTTGACCACAAGAGCATTCAGACAAAGCGGCGAACTGTAGCTTGAGTTGATTTTCTGTTACGCATACAACCAGTTCTTGAAAACCCTGGTCAGCAAGGGCATGAGCAGAAAGGTCATCAGGGGGACGGCAATGCCGGTAAGAATCAGGGTACGCAACATCAGCGGGTAGGGCTCAAGGAGTGGCCCTATCAGCCCTATAAGGCCACTGATCAAGAGATAGATCGCCAACCAGGCTAGCACCGCCATCTTATATAGGGGCGGCGGCGTCAACATTGCCTGATCGGGCAGGGTAAACCAGGCTTCTAGACCAGTCACCATATGACGCTTGGGTTTCTCGCTGACCTGTTTGGCAATGGCCCGCCAGCGGGCTCGCTCATCAGACTTTTCCCAGCGTTCAAGGTTTGAGCGTCGATCAAACTTGAACAGGATGTAGTAATTTTTCTCCTGTCCCGAGGGTCGTATGATGCTCACCCCTAAATGACCGGGATGACGTTGTGCAGCTTCAGCGATTCCATTGAGATAGGTCTCGAATTCCCGCTCCTTTCCAGGCAGCGGCATACGCGACATCATGACACTGACCGGTGGGTCACGCTGTTGCTGCAGATCCTCACTTGCCATAGCCGTCACCCATCTGTTTGACAACCCGGCCCACTCTGACAACCATCCAGATCCCGAGACCGATAAAACCCGCCCCAATCCAATGGAACCAATACACCTGTTCTCCCAGGAAACCCGACGCCAGCACAGCTGCAAACACTGGAATCAGATTGAGGAATACGGCAGCGCGGCTGGGGCCCACCGTCCGATTGCCCTGATTCCACATCAGCATACCCAGAATCGAGACTGTCAGAGCCAACACCAATACCACCCAGAGTGTTTCCATATCCATCGGCATGGCCATAAACCAGATCGCCTCCACCAGGTAGAAAGGCAGCAGGATGATACAACCGATTACAATAATGCCGAACAGGGATTCCAATGCACTCAACCCTGCAGGTATCCGAGAGACATTGATGGCATAGGCTGAGAATCCACATACCGCCAACAAAGTCAAAAGATCACCGCTGTTAAATTCCAGCTCCAGGACAGCCGACCAACTACCACGAAACAACATGACAGCAACACCGGTGCAGGCGGCAAAGATGCCTATGAGTTGTGTGGTTCGTAACCGTTCACCCAAAAAAGTACCGGCGATTATCACGGTCAATATAGGTTGAAAGACACTGATTACGGAGACATTGATGGCCGTGGTGGTACGAAGCGCAATCAGGACCAACATGGTACTGAGTGTCACGAAACCGCCCAACCAGATGTAGGTTGACATATTACCGCGAAAAATACGGGCTGGAGACCCATCTTTAAGAACCCATGGGAGCAGGATCAGTGCACCGACCACCCATCGCCAGAAATTGAGGCCCACCGGTGGAATGACATCGTGCACACCCCGTCCAATAACATGATTGCTGGCAAGAAAAAAAGCGGTTAACACAAGATAAGCATGGGCCAGTGACACTGATTGCTGTCTGCCGCTCACCCCCGATGCCGGGATACTCGGGCCCTTTTTATTCATTCGCTGCAACAATCAATCGAACTTGGCATCTGGGTGCTCGTCCAATTCTGGCGGTGATTCATACCGATCCAAAGGCGTCCGGGAGAAGCGGATTGGATTGCGCACACCCGGTGTGAAACCGTCATCCAGGGTCACGAATAGGCCGGACTCTTTGGCATAAGGATGATCGATAAGATCCCCCAGATCATTGACTGGACCATAGGGGAAATCACCGGCAGCAAATATCTCCAGCCAGTCATCCCGGGCACGGGTCAACATCAATTCCTGGATCAGGGGAACCAGCCGATGACGGTTTTCCACCCGCCTGGGATTGGTTCGGTAATCATCCTGCTCATGCCAATCAGCAGCCATCACCTGACACAGACTGGCAAACTGTTTATCGGTTCCCACCGCTACCATCACCGGTTGAGTCAGTGTTGAGAAACACTGATAGGGTACGATATTGGGATGCGCACTACCCAACGCCTTTGGTACCTCGCGACTGGTGAGAAAGTTTGAGACCACATTGGCTAAACAGGCTACCTGGGTATCGAACAAGGGTATCTCTATCAGCTGCCCCTGCCCGGACCGCTGACGTTCCAACAGGGCTGCAAGAATCCCATTGCTCGCATAGAGTCCAGCCAAAATATCACTGATGGCCACCCCAACCTTGACCGGCTCACCATGGGCAGTTCCGGTGATACTCATCAAACCGGACATCGCCTGGATAAGTGCATCAAAACCTGGTTTGTTACCCCAGTCGCTGCTCTGTTCGAAACCGTGGATTGAACAATAGATCAATTGCGGATTGAGCTCGAGTGCTGCTTCGCCATCCAGTCCAAACCTGGCCAGTGTACCGGTGCGAAAATTCTCTATCAGTACATCGGCGGAATGCACCAATCCTCTCAGTGTTGCCAGATCGCCTGGGTTTTTAAAGTCCAGAACGCGGGATTTTTTATTACGGTTCGTGGAGAGATAATAGGCCGACTTACCGTCAAAAAAAGGGGGCCCCCACTGACGTGTGCCATCACCTTCAGGACTCTCAATCTTGATCACTTCCGCCCCAAGGTCGCCAAACAGCTGGGTGCACCAGGGTCCGGCAAGGATACGCGAAAGATCCAGGATTTTGAGCCCGGATAATGGAAGGTCACACTTGATCATAGATACACCTGGCCCACATCATTGGCTCACATGTTTGGATAGTTCGGCCCTCCACCACCTTCCGGTGTCACCCAGGTGATGTTCCCATTTGGATCCTTGATATCGCAGGTTTTGCAATGTATGCAGTTCTGCGCGTTGATCTGAAGCCGCGGTCCTTCTCCCTGTTCGATGATTTCATAGACGCCAGCCGGACAGTAGCGTTGTTCCGGGGCATCGTAGTGCCCCAGATTGATAGCCAGCGGCAGCTCCCTATCCTGTAGCCTGAGATGACAAGGCTGATTCTCTTCATGACTGGTATTGGATAGATAGACCGAAGAGAGCCTATCGAAACTGATGATGCCATCCGGTTTGGGATAGTTGATCTGTTTGCAGTCAGCCGCCTCCTTTAGTGTTTCACGATCCTCACTATCGTCTTGCAGATCCAATGGAAACTTGCCACCAAACAACGTCTGATCCAGATAGTTATATGCCCCACCCAGATACAGACCCCATTTCTTCAGTGCACTCCCGAAATTACGGCTGCGATATAACTCGTCACAAAGCCAGGATGTCTTAAAACGTTCCGCATAGGCTTGCAGATCCTTTCCACCTTGCTCATCTTTCGAGAGTGTATCGAATACAGTCTCGGCAGCGAGCATGCCAGACTTCATGGCAGTATGGGTGCCTTTAATCTTTGCGTAGTTGAGCGTACCCGCATCACATCCAATTAACAGCGCCCCAGGCATGTGCATGGTGGGTAATGCATGGAAACCGCCCTTGTTGATAACACGTGCGCCATAAGCGACTCGGCGACCACCGGTCAAATAGTCTTTAAACAATGGATGCTGTTTCAGACGTTGAAACTCCTCGAAGGGGTTAACATGAGGATTCTGGTAGTTAAGATCTACAATCAGACCAACGCTGATCTGGTTGTTCTCAAGGTGATACAGAAAAAATCCACCCCCACTGCCACTCTCGGAGAGCGGCCAACCCGAACCATGGATGACCAATCCCTGCTGGTGTTTTTGTGGGTCGCAGTCCCACAGCTCCTTCAATCCCAGCCCATAGTGCTGTGCACCCACCCCCGCATCAAGTTGAAACCGGGCAATCAGCTGCTTACCCAGGTGACCACGTGCTCCCTCTGCAAACAGCGTATATTTGGCACGCAGTTCCATACCGGGTTCGAAACTTGGCTTTTTACTGCCATCTTCTGCCATACCCATATCACCTGTGATGACACCAGCCACTTCTGCCTGCTCACCGTAAAGTATCTCGGCGGCGGCAAATCCGGGAAATATTTCGACTTCCAGTGACTCTGCCCGTTCAGACAACCAACGGCATAGATTGCCCAGACTGGTTATGTAGTTGCCCTGATTGTGCATGGAGGCAGGTACAAACTGCGTCGGTATCTGCCAGGCCTTCTCCTTGTTCCGTAGAAAATAGACCTGATCATGAGTGACTTCAATGGTCAGTGGTGCATCCTGCTCCCGCCAATCGGGAATCAACTCGTCGAGAGAACAGGGATCGATGACAGCCCCGGAAAGTATGTGTGCACCAATCTCAGAGCCCTTTTCAAGCACACAGACAGACAGCTCCTTTTTTTGCGCTATGGCGAGTTGACGCAATCGTATTGCTGCCGCTAATCCTGCCGGACCACCGCCAACGATGACGACATCATATTCCATGCTTTCACGTTGCATCATTGGCTCCGACATTAGGGCCTGTTAACACTCCGATCCAGTTCAGCCGATAAGGCAGGCAAGATGTCGAACAGATCGCCAACAATGCCATAATCTGCAATTTGGAATATGGGGGCATCCTCATCCTTGTTGACAGCCACGATCACTTTGCTCTCTTTCATGCCGGCCAAATGTTGTATCGCACCGGAAATACCCACTGCAATATAGAGTTTGGGCGCAACCACCTTACCGGTCTGCCCGACTTGTAAATCGTTTGAAACAAAACCCGCATCCACCGCAGCCCGGGAGGCACCGATTGCAGCGCCAAGCTTATCGGCCAACGCTTCAAGCAGTTGAAAATTCTCTGCACTACCCAACCCACGCCCACCGGACACCACCACTTCAGCCTGGGTCAGATCCGGTCGTGTCGACTCAGTCACATCATCTCGTACCCACTGGCACAGGCCCAGATCCTCACTCGTTTCAACCTGATCAATCGCAGCATTACCACCTTCAGCATTGGCCGGTTCAAAAGCGGTCGCACGAACAGTAACGACCTTCAGCGAATCCTTCGATTGCACTGTGGCGATCACATTGCCCGCATAGATCGGACGCAGGAAGCAGTCGGTCGATTTAATCGCGATAATGTCCGATAGCTGAGCAACATCCAGCAGTGCCGCCACCCGTGGCATAAGATTTTTTCCATTGGCAGTGGCAGGCATCAACAGATGGGTATGTCCTTCAGCCAGTCTGACGACCAGGGGGGCAACATTTTCTGCCAATTGATGTTCGTACGCCGGGGCATCTGCCAGCAATACACGGCTCACTCCCTGCACCCTGGCAGCCGCCTTGGCCACCGATGAACAATCATTGCCGGCAATTAACAGATTCACTGCATCGCTTATTTGAGTGGCAGCAGTGATCGCCGCCAGCGTCGCCGCATGGAGTTCACTGTTATTGTGTTCCGCGATAACCAATACTGTCACGATTAGATCACCCTTGCTTCGTTTCTAAGTTTCTCCACCAGTTCTTTTGCGTCGGCCACTTTTATGCCGCCACTGCGTTGGGTCGGTTCAGCTACCGCAATAATCGCCAAGTGGGTTGAAATATCGACATCCAATTCCATTGGCGTGATCTTCTCCAGGGGTTTTTTCTTGGCCTTCATGATATTCGGTAATTTGACGTAACGCGGTTCGTTCAGACGCAGATCCGAGGTCACTACGCCAGGCAGCTGAAATGAGAGGGTTTGGCTGCCGGTATCAGTCTCTCGGGTAACCTGCACCCTGTCATCATCAACGGCCACATGGGATGCAAAGGTACCCTGGGGCCAACCCAACAGTGCTGCCAGCATTTGTCCTGTTTGGTTACTATCATCATCGATAGCCTGCTTGCCCAGAATAACCAGATCGAACTGCTCTCTCTTCACGATGGCAGCCAGGAGTTTTGCAACTGTCAAAGGCTCCAACCGTTCATCGGTTTCCACCAATACGCCACGATCCATTCCCATAGCCAGCGCTGTACGCACAACGTCCTGGCATGCCGCCTCGCCAAGTGATATCGCAACCGCCTCTGTGGCCGTACCCGCCTCTTTCATCCGTACTGCCTCTTCCACGGCTATTTCATCGAATGGATTCATGGACATCTTTGCGTTGGCTATTTCCACATCGGAGCCATCACCATTCGGTCGGACTTTGACGTTGTAGTCGACGACTCTTTTTACTGCCACAAGCACTTTCATTATCTGGCCCCCTAACCTGCCGAACCCGGCTCACCGGTAATTCGCAATCCTGCACCATTGATCTTGTAGCGTTTGTTTAAAAATATCAGCACCGAAGTCATTGCCTCAGCCACCACGGAATTATCGATTGCTCCCGCATGCCAGGCACGCAGTCCAATGTCTTGGGCAAGCTTGACCACCACTTCCCGGGCCTCAGGATCATTTCCGGAAACCAGCACATCACAGTCGTTATGATGTCCCTCGCCAGATTGTAAATGGGCAGCAGCGATATTCTGGAAGGCAGAGACGACACGCACATTTTCACCTAAAAATGTCTGCGACTGTTTCGCTGCCGGACCATCCGAGGGGAGCTGCACACGCGCTACCTTGGGTGGGACCAGGGGTACAGTGGCATCAACAAATATCTTGCCCTGTACCGCATCGTGGACACTTTTCAAGGTACCTTCATGACTGGCGTAGGGCACCGTCATGATCACGACCTCTGCAATCGTCGCAGCCGTGCTGTTCTCTCTACCCTCTACAGATGTGCCGACCCGTTCAGACAGTGCCTTTGCCGAGTCTCTGGCCTTCTCCTCGCCCCTGGAACCGATAATCACTGAGTAACCGGCTTTAGCCAGCTGATACGCCAAACCACCACCCAGATCACCTGTACCACCCAGAACGGCGACAATCGGCAAAGCATCAGACATCTGTAAACTCCTCTATGTTGATATCCGCTCAATTCAGGCAATAACGCGGACCCTATGTGAATACTATTAACCAGGTCTGACAGCGTCTTGAATACCAGGGAGAACAAGTTGACTCTCAAGGAAGCTGCTGCGAATTGAAACAATATGCAACAGCACAACCGATGCTTCCGTTTGATCAGGTAGGCTTATGGTGCGGCAGGCCGCACCCTACGGCTAACAATGAGACTCTATTGGATGATCAATCGTGCGCTTGGTAAAAGTAATTGCTGTGATTTACAGCGCTTGCCCACTCAACCATTGGGGTGCCAGAAACCATCGATTGGCAGCAGACTGCCGATTAACCGAGCGGATCGATTCGATGGGGATGTGAATAAACTGTCAAGCGTCCCTTGCGTACAAAACCGCATAGCGTCACACCGAACCGTTCCGCTACTTCTATTGCCAATGATGTAGGTGCGCTAACTGCAGCTACGATCTCCAGACCGGCTCGAACCGCTTTGGTCACCATTTCTAAACTCAGGCGACTGGATAACAGAACGCCACGCGCTTCAAATCCCTCGCCACTCAACAACGAAGCACCGATCACCTTATCGAGGGCGTTATGTCTTCCAAGGTCTTCAGCCACAGCATGAATGCGTCCATCGGTGGAGAATACGGCTGCCGCATGTGCCCCACCCGTTTCATCGAAAATAGCTTGTCGACGCCGCATCTCTTCCATCAGCTCAGCAAAGCCTCTACCTTTGAGGCGCATACGATCAGGCACAGGCTTCAAACCAAATGTATTGTTCTCGACCACTTCCCTACTTCCACAAATTCCGCAAGAACTGGTCATCACCACGTTGCGACGACGTGTTTCAATCATTTCCGGATGCTTGATCTTCATGCGTACGACACCCGGCTTATCGGGACAAACCGCCAGGCTCTCGACATCATCAAGATCCTGGATCAAACCTTCTGTGAAAGCGAAACCCGCAGCCAGAGAGAGTGCCGCACCAGGCACCTCACCGCTGAGCAGACCATGCCCTGATAGATAACCACTACCGAGGAGTTGCACATCATCGGTTGGTGTCCACATCAGGGTATAGGTACCGATCTCCTCGACATCCAAGGTCAAGGCATCCTCCACGACAACAGGACTCTCTTCCACCACACCCGGCTGACCAGGACCGGGGATACAACGTGAAGTTACCCGCCGCACGCCAGGTTTCTGGTCACCATCCATGGTGTTGGAAGAGACAGCTCTAGCGCAGCCCAAGACGGGCTGCAAAGCTAATTTGGGGCTCATAGACACCTGCCTTGAAAACTAAAACACGATAGCTAAAGAAACCGATCAACACACCAATTGCTGCCACAAATACCGCTATCGGTGCCGTTCCCCCAAACCATAGTGCGATAAGAGGCAGTACAATGCCGGCACCGAACACCAACCCATGAAAAGGCATTGAGAAATTCTCTTTAATCAATAAGGTCACCGATTGTTGTCCTCCCCGAGTGCCATGATAAGCAGCATGAAGCAGGCTCAACAGGATGGCCAGGGTGACTACCAACAAACCTAAAAATAGCTTTTGCAACATCACCAGATCTGTTTCGCCCAACCCACCTAACACACTTGCCAAAAGCAGGGTGACAGCGGTACCGCTGAGTAAAGCATAGGCCATACTGCTAACCGGCATCAGTCCTGTATTCCACAAGGATATGGAAGAGGAGTGAGACATGGCAAAACCCTGGTAGGTCATCACCACCAATGCAGCCGCCACCGTAACAAGCATCACCAGCTTGCCCAGAAATCCGCCACCCGACCAACCAAATGCTTGATCCAGCACAACCAGCATCCCGAATGGGACAAAGACCATAATCGATATCAAGCCACGGCTTATCCAGGAACGATCAGGTCGAAGCACAGCCCGCCAGGATTTAGCCGGTACGCCCATGTGGGTCAAATGAAAAAAGGGTTTTCCGACACCGGTACTGATCAGGCCGATAACCATCCCGGCAATAAAATCAAAGTACATCGATATCAGGAAGGTACCGCCACCCAACTCACCGAAGAAGAAAGCGGTGGCCATCGGCACATCCCAGAAATTTTGGAAACGATAACCAAGTTTAAAGCTATCGCCGACCAAAGGTGCATCTGTATTCGACATCATCCGCTCCTTTAGGATATGTAATAAACCTTGGGTTTAGTATTTTTTTCAGCCAGCGGGGCCTGGCCGCCACCCCGTTCACGCATCACCCGATTGGGTTTGCTGTCAGGGTCATCAAAATCACCGAAAATCCGTGCATTGGTAGGGCAAGTGACCACACAAGCCGGATCCAGACCGGCATCCACCCGGTTGCTGCAAAAATCACATTTGATCACGGTACCCGGGGTGAATCGATCGTAACCCTGCTTCTCAAAATCGGTTAACTGACCCTCACCGAACAACCCTCTGTCCAGCATATCCTTGGAGACCTGACTGCGCTGATCATAGGGGCAGGCCACAGCACAGCTTCCGCATCCGATACACTTCTCACCATCCACCATGACAATGCCGTCATCCCGTGTGTAAGTCGCTCCGCTGGGACAGACCTTTTCACAGGGTGCATCCTCACAATGGTTACACAGAGTCGGAATGTAGACCCGCTTTACAGAGGGATAGACACCGTAGTCCTCACTCAGCGTCTTGGTAAAGAAAACACCGTCCGGCAGGCTGTTCTCCTGTTTACAGCCGATTACGCAGGCATTGCAGCCAATACACCGCTTCAGGTCAAAGACCATACCCATTCTGGCCATCAGTGAGCCCCCTTGCCTTTCGCAATCTCGTCAACCATCTGATACACAGTGCCGCCCTGCTTGAGACTTTCCGGCCAATCATCCACTTTGGTGATCTTCACCCTACAGGCCGTTTCCGGTTGACCGGTCACAGCATCCGTGTTCTTCAGGTCATAGGGCAACATATCGTTAAAGTGTCCGCCTGCATGGCGTACAGCACGATTTTCTGTACGGATTCGTGACAGTGAATTGGAAACGCCTACCGCGTCGGGATGCATGGTCTCCACACCCGCAACACGACCGTATATGGGACCGCCATGGGGTGACTCCAGCCTGATGATATCGCCACTCTCCAGCCCTTTGGCCTGCATCGTCCCGCTGTTCAAAAGGATTGAGGTATGTACCGGATCCCGATAGACGATATCCTTGATCCAGGGATTACTCAGACTTTCACCAAAATTCATCTGAATGTCCTTGAAAAAGAAGCCATACAGATCGTATTCCGGCGGTTCCTGGTGAATCGGATCCAGATCTGGCGTCGGTAATGGCTGATAGTCATCCCAGGGCCATTGATCGATAAAGGGGACGCCCTTCTCTTTCATATTCACCTTGAGATCCTCGCGAATGGTCACCATATCCTCGATATAGAAAAGCAGCCGCATCCCTTCCCAGGGCCGGTAGGACTTTTTCGACTGACGCCAGGTAGATGAGTGACCGTGCTCGATATACCAGTCGAGATCCTTGCCGTTCCAAAGCTTGCCTTTGCGCTCGGCGATCTCCTTGTCGGTATACTTTTTACCGGGTTCGAGCATCAACTCCGGTACCTGGTGGAATCCCAGCACCATGTTGATGACATTGTTCCAGGAGTCTACCAATCCCATCCGCTCCGACAATTCGTAAAAGATCTCCTCCTCGCTCTTGGTGTCGTGCAGCGGTTCCACTGCGGGTTGACGAAGACACTGTCCCTCAGTGAAAGGTGGCTCGATCATGGTCATGTTCCAGGTCTCGAGTACGTCACTGGAGGGTAGGATCACATCAGCGAAATCGGTGGTCTCGGTGGGAATAATGTCGCAACATACGATAAAACGCATATTGCGCATGATGTCGAACCAGCCTTCACGGGGTCCCTGCATTGCCCATAACGGGTTAGAGTGGCAGATCACCATCACATCCGGCTTGTAATCCATGCCAAACTGCTCTGGATCCTTCCATACACTCAGATTCAAATGGGGCGGATTGACACCTACCGGAAAATAACTCAACAGGTGATATTCGTTGGGTGGATAACTCATCGGCGGTACCACCCCAAGTTGATGGGGTTCACCTTTCATCATGCCGCACTCACCTGGCTCACAACGTAACCAGTCGACGGTCTTTTCATCCAGGTTCACGCCTAAATGACCGCCGGGGGCATCGATATTGCCGACCAGGAAATTGACCAGCTTATAACTGTGATTGGCCTGCATACCCTTTTTTCGTCCCTGGGCACCACGATAGTAGTTGTATGCTGCCGGACGAAGGGGCAGCGTGCGGCCATCTATCTCGATAGTAGCGCCAATCTGTGCCGCCTCCGCAAACTCACGGGCAATGTGTCGTACCGTATCCGGGGGTACGGTGGTGATCTTTTCCATCGCCTCAGGGCTACAATCATCCAGGATATCCTTGAAGCGTTGGAAGGCCGGTTTACACTTTTGACCGGCAACTTCATATTCACCGGTCAACGCAAAATCACCCATGGTTTTGTCATTCCACAGCTTGGCTTTGTCCTCTTTGGCATCCCAAACCCAAATATCGCCCTTGTCGTTACGCACGAACAGTCCATCCTCGCCCACCAGGTAGGGTGCATTGGTGTCCTGTTTCAGGAATTTCCAGTCACAAAGTCCTTCATTGATCAATACATGGCACAGGCTTAATGCAAACTGCCTATCAGTGGCGGGTTTAATGGGTACCCACTCTTCTGATTTTGCACCGGAGATAGAGAGCCTTGGCTCCACTGTCACGACCTTCATACCCCGATCGACACGGGCATTCGCCATATGGTAGGAGGAAGCTGCGGCATGCAAGTGGGATGAGAATCCATCTCCGGTACCGTCATTTATCCAATAGTTGCAGTATTTGACATCATTGATTGAGGCAAAGGATGCATGGATATAACCATTGGCAGGGTGGTAGGCCCCGCCACAGATGGTGCCGGCAGACTGGAAGCAGTTAAAATTGCCGAACGAGAGTGGCCAGGTCCAGATATGCATCTTCTGGAAATCTTCCAGGGAAGGCAGAATCTTCCTGGGATCCTCTTTCAAGGATGTGCCGATTTCCCGGGCACAGATGTCAAAGGCCTCATCCCAGCTGATCGGTTCCCATTTCGGATCGACACCCGGTCCCTTGTCCGGGTTTGTGCGCTTCATGGGCTGTTTGAAACGCTGCGGGTCATAGTGCCGCATAATAGCTGCATTGCCCTTTGGACAGAGTTTACCCATGTTTGACGGATTGGAGGGATCACCCTCGATCTTGTTGACCACTCCATCGTCAGTAACGTGGATTAAGTTGGTGCAAGAGTGCAAACACATCTTGCAGGTTGAACGCACCCACTTACCGGGTTTCAGCGAATTCTGAACCACTCTCTCTGAACTACTCACATTGAGCCTCCTGACTAGTGAAATCGCCTGGCAATCGAATCGGATAGCTGTCCAAATCCCTGCCTCTACACATTCTTTCGATGCTGTTGTTGGCGTATGTATCCACGCTAGTATTTTCCCGGGAAGTCCCGCAATCCTGAAAGTGCACAGTAATAGCCTGATAGCGCATAAGTTGGCTTCGGGTTTCTATGGAATATCCAGGTGTTTTTATTCGGAAGTGATTCAGAGGATGCATACCATTCCCCTGGCTATCACCTGAAAGCAAACACAAAAAAGACTGGATGGAGGCCTAGGTTAATCTAATATTATCTTTGTTATTCAATAGATTAGCATTTAAATGCAAATCACCGCAGGAGTTGATTAAAACAATGCCGAAAAGCACATTAATAAGCATTGTGCAGTGCGGCATACTGAATCGGAATAGACAGAAAGTGTTGCGCCCGCTCAAGCAACTCGATCATCGCATTTATCATTCCTGCTTTGGATACCAGGCTGAAGGGTGGGTACAAACCTCAATGATGGATGGATTCATCATGTTGTCGAATGCCAAGTCGGACAATTGATCATCGACATCGCCAAAGCGGTGGGTAACAGGGTGATGCAGTCCAACGACACGACCGATCAACCTTGCTGTAATCGGGTGATGACAATGGGTCTTTGTTGGTTTGTTCTTGGCCGGTTTGTCACATCAAACAGGTAGCGTGACAATCCTGTTAATAGGCCCATATACAATGGCCAGGCAATGCCTGGCCGTTGTATAATGGAGAACTACGAGAATAATCAGCTAAATATCCAGTTTGCCCGCATCCTGCAGCGCTTTGGCCTGAGCAGGCCAGCTGGATGGATCGAAGCGGCGATATCGGGTGCCTTCTTCATCGAGGACAGCCCGGAGCTGTTTCTCATCCATTGCTGCCAAGGTGGTAAAGTTTGCAATACCTTTGGATTGCAGCATCTTGGCAAGCGCGGGGCCGATTCCGGAGATCAAGGTCAGATCATCGGTCGATTGTTTGGTGGCTTTGCTGGCTTCTGGCCGAGCTGCCGGTGCGGCTTTTGTCCTCTGTCTGGTGCTGGCAGTCTTTTTCTCCTTACTGGCTGCAGCGACAGGCTTCACTGGAGCAGGCGAGACCTGAATGGCCTCTAATTTATCACCAATACGGGCCTTCACAAACGATCCGGGGGCATCTTCCAGCACTTTGTATCGGCCGGTGCCTGGCTTGCGCGCAGCCACCTGCTCACCACCCATGGGAGCGATCCATCGTTGCCACTCGGGCCACCATGAACCAGGGGTTTTCTCTGCATTCTCAGCCCAGTCATCGGGGTTCGAGGGAAGACCATCGATCACCCGGTAGTCATATTTCTCAGCTTCAGGGGGATTGATCACACCTGCGATGTGTCCTGAACCGCCGAGGATGAATCGTGCCGGACCTGAGAATAGTTGGGCACCGGCATAGGTCGATTTCCAGGGTGCGATATGGTCTTCCACGGTGGAGACGAAGCAGACTGGAATATCGATGGTCGAGATATCGATTGGAACACCGGCGACTGTCAGCGCACCAGGCTTTTTCAATAAATTCTTCTGATACATATTGCGCAGATACCAGCTGTGCATCTGTGCCGGCATGCGTGTGGAATCAGAGTTCCAGTAGAGCAGATCGAATGGCCGTGGATCGTTTCCAAGCAGATAGTTATTAACGTAAAAGGACCAGATCAGATCGTTGGCACGCATCAGATTGAATGCGCCTGCCATGGCCGAACCTTCAAGATAGCCATCCTTCTCCATCCGTTGCTCTAGACCGCAGATCTGCTCCTCGTCGATAAATACACCTAACTCACCAGGCTCTTCGAAATCCAGCATGGTGGTAAAGTAGGTAGCATTTTTGATCCGATCATCACCGGCGG
This sequence comes from Candidatus Thiodiazotropha sp. (ex Codakia rugifera), assembly GCA_025656675.1. Classification (GTDB taxonomy): domain Bacteria; phylum Pseudomonadota; class Gammaproteobacteria; order Chromatiales; family Chromatiaceae; genus Thiodiazotropha. Next base: position 633,790 of record JAHXHN010000002.1, on the reverse strand, counting down.
CCTTCATATAGGCCAGTGTAGTGGTCAGCAGTGTCCCACCAATACAGTAACCAATGGCATTGATCTCACTCTCACCTGTGATTTCCTCTACCACATCCGTCGCATTAACCACGCCATCCTTCAGGTAGTCATCAAACGTGATATCACGGTAACTCTCATCCGGATTGATCCAGGAGATCACGAAAACGGTATGTCCCTGCTCAACCAACCATCGCAGTAGCGAATTCTTGGGTTGCAGATCCATAATGTAAAACTTGTTGATCCAAGGCGGTACCACCAACAAGGGCCGCTTGAATACCTTTTTGGTCGTTGGGGTGTACTGGATCAGTTGAAACATGCGGTTCTGGTAGACAACCTTGCCTGGGGTGACGGCAACATTTTTGCCCAGCTCAAAGGCGTCGCTATCGGTCATCTGAATCTGCAGCATACCCTTACCGCGTTCCAGATCCTCCAGCATGTTCTTCAATCCATGCACCAGGTTACCACCCTTGGTTTCAATGATCTTCTCCAAAACCGCCGGATTGGTCAGTGCAAAATTGGTTGGTGACATGGCGTCAAGATAGCGCTCTGTAAAAAAGCGTACTTTCTCTGCTGTGTGATCATCCAGGCCATCCAGATCGGTCACCAACTCGCGCATCCATTCAGAGATGAGAAGATAGGACTGCTTGATATAACCAAAAGCGGGTTCCTGTACCCAATCTTCATGGCGAAACCTGCGATCGCCACGCCCCTCTTCGGCCACAGGTGCAGAATCGATACCCAGAAAACTCAATGCACTGTGCCGATACAACTCCATCGATTTCTGTAAATAACCGGCATGTGCACCCATCAGCTTCTGTGGATCCTGGATAGCCGCCATTAACCATTCGCCATAGAGTTGCTTGAGATTGAACGGATCCATATCCATCTCTTTGAAGCCCTCAGAGAAGTCTGTCATCAAATCTTCAACACGTTGAAAATTTTCCTGAAGACCCTCGGCTAGCTGCACAAAGTCCAGCGTATTGATTTCTTGGTTGGTCGATTCACTCATAGTCAGACTGGTCTCTAAGGGTTCTGGATGATAGGAAAGGACGATATTGATCGCATGTTCAGCGGCTACTGTACATTAGCCCATCTTTTTGATCGAATCCTTGACCTCTTTGAGGGCATCCGTAAAACGCTCGTTGACCAATGCAGTGATCTGCTCCTGATTGGTTTTGATCAATTCACTAAGCTCAGTGGAATTAGAGACAGCCTTTTCGAAAGCGGCACGCACCAGCTCGGTTTGCTTTTCTGCGATCTCTTGTGGGCTGGTGGAACTGGCCAGACTATTGGCCGCCTCGGTGGCGTCAGCCATGGCCTGCTTCATAATCTCTGACTGATAACGGAGCAACTCCTGAGTCCCTGAAAGTGCTGCCTGGTTTGCAGCCATCAGTGCTTCAAGATTCTTTTTCTGAGACTCCATGAAGGAATCGCTATCGATATTCGGGAGTTGATAAGAGCTGAAACCACCCTGTAACTGCTTGAGGAATGCCTGTGGATCATAAGCCTTCAAAAGGTTAGTAAAATCAAATGGATTGTTCATGTTAATCACCTTGTAGGTAGAAAAGATCGTAATAATTGCTGCACTGCACAAACTGTAACCACATTATTATCCCCACCTACCGCAGACGTCAAGTATTTTTTTGTGCGGTGCACAATTTTTTCTATGCGTCCATCTGATAATTTGGATATTTATCATAATGAGCATACTAGACCTGCTTGACATTTTAACTCATAACATTTTGTTATAATTGATATTTTTGGAATAACGATGACACCATACTGCCGATCATGTTCTTCAACACTCCAGTTTGTTTGATATTGAAGCACTAACCACACGAGTGAGTGGATTCACGTTGAAATAGGTAAAGTATCGCTGGTATTGACTGCGTATACCGTTGATTCTGGTCGAGATGGATATAAACTACCCAGGTGAAAATTAAGGTTATTCAAGGATCTCGCATCTGCTGCCCAGACCGTTATTCGACTTTGTCAATGAACCCATTGCACCTTGTACTACTTGCCTCATCATTGTGTTGGCTATCAGCTTGCCAGGCACAGCGATTACAAACCGCACAATCCAATCTATGTACGGATTCGTGGTATCGCCGTGTGGAATTAGCCATACCTTCGGGTGATGGTATGGGACATGGTCCGGATATCGGATCTGCTGAATGGAAATCTGTCATAGAGTTCAGGCTTGGTATTCGTGGAAAGTCTGACGTCCCTGATCGGAATAGCCAAGAGTGGTGCAGCTATATTAATGGGTTCATTTAACTGAATAGTGCCTGCCTGACAATCACCATCCTCTCAGTCTGAAACCTGTTTTTGTGAATTAAAGGCTCTTTATTTCAATAGGATTGGAAAAGTAGCATGCCATAATTCATATCAAGGTCGACCTCTGCATCATACCTGTTATTCACTTTTTTATTTTTACCAGGGGTAATTAAGCATGGATGAAATTAGGGTAGCCTTCTCAATTGTCATCTTCACTATAAGCAGTTATCTCGTATACGATCTATTTGCTCATGGTTTCGATTGGATTGTGCTGGCAGTGAGTATCGCTGGTTACCTATTGGTACACTACGTTTGGCCAAGACGTTCCACAGGCGAAAACGCATGGTTCGATCCATTAGAGTTTATTTTCGATCTGCCATACAGAGCAATAGCTTTACTCATCAGGTCACTTGGCAAATTGTCACGTAACAATGATGGCGATATTGGAATAGATCTCTAAACATGCTAACCCGACTTGTCAGCAACCATTTGTGGATAGCCTCTTTTCGGTGATTGAATCAAAGTTTTTTTAGGTGCATTTCGAGAATTTATTTTAGAAGAGATCTTACCCAAGACTATTGATGTTCGGTTAAGCCTGTAATGATGCGATGTTACTGTTACCTTTCTATTCTATAGCAAACCCACCCGCCAGTTCATCCAAAGCATTGAAATCGAGTTGCACCAACACCTCGTCAATTATCTTCTGAAAGCATTAGTTAGGAGGACTGTTCTGACATATTAAATTTTGAAATATTGCTTGTGCTTCCTTCACTTTGGCGGACACACCTATACCTTCCGACTGCTGCCGCTTGTAGAATTTACTCAATGTCTGCTACCTGATAATAATCATTCTATACTGGATTAACCCATAGGGGTATTTGTTCAGGAAATTCTTCTTTAAAAAGCCTATTTTGTTCTTACAAGCTATCTTGAATGAACTCAACTAGTATTGAGTCATTAAAGCGATCATCCTCAAATTGAGCAATAGCCCAATGAAAGTTAATATTATCGTCTCTAATACTATCTATTAAGTAGCACTTTCCGTTAACTTATTGTGGTTAATTATTTTCCTGGGAAAGTAATTCTTTAGCATCATTTTCGTCAGCGCGATTAATATTAGAGGACTCCTTGAGTTCTACCACAACAAACTTCCTGAAAATCCATTTTAAATAAACTCAACTCGACTCCCTTAGAATTTAACGCCCAGCCTTAGCGGGCAAGCAGCTGTGAGTTCCAATAGAGGCCTTTGTTATGCATTTGACCATATTTCCTGCACTCTAAGTGCTTCATTTTCATAGTGCTGTATTACTAGTTGCTCTGAGTGCTGTAATATGATGTATTCAATGAAGGTTTTAATGTATTCACGCTGTTCTGAGTTGCAAGAAATGAATAGATTATTATTCGCTCCGTCAGCTTCTAAGTGAAATAACAATTGACCAAAGTAAAAATCATCATCTATTGTTTCGAGACTTAATCGGATCAGTGCTGGCATATAGAATTTTTTGCCCTCAGCTGATGAAAAGCAGATTGGGTCCCACCCCGGATTCCCAAGCTCTTCCAAGCTAATTGTATCAATTGATGAGTTGACTAGTGTTTGGTCATGTTCCTCACATTCTTCACAGTGCTTGTAGTTTGTGAAGTGCTTAGGTTTATCCATACAGAAAATCCGCTTTGCTTCATTTATCCAGTCCATGCTCATTTCATGCATAATTCCTCACATCAGTCGATCCCAAGGGTAGGGCGGGGCTTTTGTGCATGAGTTAAGCCGCATGTTAGGTTTTATTTGATTTTGCGTTCTGTTTAGCTGGAATCACACCCGCCAGATCTCCAATAACATTAACCAAATCACTATTTGATGGAACTACAATAGTAGTATTTTCCTCTAGAGCATTTGATAACGTCTCAAGGCGTTTTAGGAGCTGTGCGTTTCCTAAAAAGTATTGATTTGCTGATTCATAAACTAGTCTTATAGCCTCTGCTTCACCCTCTGCATGTAAAATGCGGGAAGCTCTTATTCCTTCAGCGTGCTTAATAGTTGCTCTCTTTTGGCCATCAGCTTCTGTTTCTTTAGCAGTAGCAAAATCTATGGCTGCGATTTTTTCATTTTCTGCTTTGACAACTTGATTCATTGTGCTTTGAACATCTTTGGGTGGTTCTATTTGCTTTAGTTCAGCCCTTATTATCTCCACACCCCAGCTTTTGGTTTCACTCATTAAGGTATCGTAAAGTTGTTTGTTAATTTTATTACGTTCACTATTTGCGGATTTTAGTGAAAGTGTGCCAATAATATTTCTTAGAGTCGTTCTTGCTAAACTAACCATTTGATGTCTTACATCATCCACATTATATTGTGAATTTTTTACATTGTCCTCATCTTGGTTTATCTTGAAATATACTTGAGCATCAACGGTCACATTGAGGTTATCATTAGTAATTATTACTCTAGGCTCAGCATCGACCATTTCTTCGGTAATATTTACTTTATACATTCTATCCATTATAGGAATTATCCAGTGGAAGCCAGGCTCAGCAAATCGTTGATATTTACCAAGTCGCTCCACCAACCCTCTGTGAGTCGGCCGAATAACTCGAATACCAAGTAGGATAAATATTATTATTAGAGCAATCGGCAGATAATACATATACTGAAACATTATTGTTATCTCTGTATTTGCGAAACTTAACGTCAATATAACCGGTGCGACGAAGGAGCGCCCGGCACCGATAGGCGCGAAGTTGATGTTTTTGTTAGCGTTTGCATTTGCATTCTTTGGCAATGACTTTCATTTCAGTGATGAACTCAGATAACGCATTTTCAGCAATAGGCTTACCTTCTTGCATAAAATGGTTTGAAAAACTTACTAGTGCTTTTCGGGAAGCTATCACTTCTTTTTGAGCAAGTGGTGACGAGTAATGGGATAGCAACTGATCGAGCTCGGCGTTGCTGAAATGCTCACCGTAGTATTTTGCCCAGACTTCGACGATTTCTTCAGCAGACCAAGGGGTCTCTATCTTTGACATAAAAGAGTTAAATGCATTTTCGAAACGCTCGTAGAATTCGGGGGTGGGATTCAATTGAGCCATGAACTGATTAAGCATGTCACGCCCTTGCTGCTGGTTTTGCTGGCGACTAAGCTCAAGTTGCTGCTCAAAGGTTTGTAAAAGCCCTTGTGCTTCCATTAGTTGCCTGATCTTTTCTTCCCGCTCACCTGCCGCTGCTAAAGTTGAAAAAAGCAGAGCAAACAGTAATACGATTTTTCCCATTTATTGTTTCCTTCCTTATTAGCGCTAACGACAGACGTAACCGGACCCATAAAGTGGTGTGAGGAACGAACACCGCTTTATAGGGTTCGAGTTAACGCCCTGGTTATTCATTAATAATTGCTGGCCGAAACCACACGTACAGTGATACTCGAATGCTCTGGTGCAACAGTGTCACCACAACCACATTTAATTTGAAAATATTCTGTTTCCCCCGGTTTGAGCTTTTTGTTTATATATTCTGAGCATTCAAATACAAATCTTCCATCTGAATCTAGCAATTCTGCTTCAAGACGTATAGAACTAGCCTTTCCTGTCCCTTCATTTTTGATGGATCCTAGTATCAACAACTGCTTACCGCTTAATTCTTCTCTATACTCGAGGACTTTAATCTGATTTGTTTTGTCAAACTCCGATAGAGAATTATTCTCCAGCGAGTCTTCCATCATTGAAGGTATTGCCAACATAGTGAGCATGGTACCAGAGTATAAAACCACTAACTGGGGAACAATGAACCCGATCCCAAGCCAGAATCCTATCTTGATAGTTTTCCAAATCCCCAAATTATCCATTTCTTCTCCTATTTGTATAACGACCAGGCTCAGTGGGGCGAGCGAAAGCGAGCATCCACTGGAGCCAATGGTTATGCATTTTCGTTGAATACCTTATAAAACTTATTAACGCAGCCTTCACATATAACTGCATGTTTACCCTCTAGTAACCGCGAAAACTCTGTATCTTTTCTACCACAAAATGAACAGATTGTAGTCCACCACTCGGACTTTGGGTCAACCTCATATTCGTCTCTAAGAAAATCATCGATATCTTCTTCGTTATATGGACTCATTTTCCATTTTGATGAAATACCGTTGTAACCTTTTTCTGCCTTGGTTTTTGCTTCTTCAATTGTTGTGAAAGGAATTACACCTTTCACAGCCCAATCCTCTTTACAAAACATAAGCAAGAATTCATGTGGCTCATAATAAGTTCTGGAAATCGCAAGATTTTGAACTTCTCCAATAGGTTTTAGTTCATCACCGCTACCACCAACAAATAGACTTATACGGTCTGTAAATGTCACATCATCTTCATTACTTGCATAGAAAAGCAATTTGCATGAATCAATTATTGGTGGAGGAGAATCCATCGCTACCTATTCCATTTTTATGCATAACAAGTGATTAAATTGCCGACTCTTATTATCGCGTTATGCCGCCGGCTCCAAATATTGTGTTATGCCGCCTAATGTTCTATCTTTGTTCTCAATCGAGTCTAATCGCATGGAGCGGCATGTCTCATGGAAAAAGAGAACCTTCCACAGACCCAGGAATTGAGTATTTCTGGAATAAATACAGTGATGTACTGAAGCTCTTTCGCATTCCAGAGCGACGACGCCTTGGTATCGGCGACATATCGAGATATTCATTGACGACCATCCCAACACGCGACTCAAGGAACATTCCATCGCGTCTGTTGACGCCTGGCTGAGTCATCTCGGGAGAAATCCTCATGTTAATGAATGGCAGTTCAGGCAAAAAATCGACGCACTGAGACTCCTTTACTGTCACTACCTGAAATTGCCCTGGGTTAACCAGATTGAGTGGGACCACTGGTTTTCCGGTGCCAAAGTCCTTGGGAGGGATCATCCTACCCTGGCTAGGTGCTACGAATTGATTGAGAAGACAGTGAACGATCCTAGAAACAGATTTGCCAAGAATTTCCCGGATATTTATCAGAAATACCTGATTTTCATGAGAATATCTGATTATTCTCCCAACACCGAGAAAAGCTATCTTGCTTGGATTAACCATTTCCTTGTGTTCCATTCCGAAAAGCATCCCTGTGACTGCAGAGAAATTGAACTGGCTTCTTTTTAGAACATTTAGCGATAAACCGCAAGGTTTCTGGGGCAATGCAGTGACTTGCCATCAATACCTTAGTCTTTTTCTTCTCTCGCGTCCTTGAAAGGCCACTGGATAGAATTGAGTAAGATGGGAGTTTACGTCTGCTTTTGAGTAACCAGGTTGTAATTCTTATTGTGACCTGGACTTCCGCTTATAGCCGTAGAGGTAAATAAGATGATTAAAGCCCACTGGCTCCAGGTGACTTGTATCTACCGCCCTTACATAGTCGAATACAAGAAACTACCGCCATACAAAGCACGGAGTTTTCGACTTTAATAGTTCGGAGCAAGGAAATAACTGGAGAAAGAAGAAAGATGGATAATAATACGTTATTGCCATCTCCTATCTCTTCAACTGCTCATGAGTCCACCGCACAATACCCCCCTGGTCCATTGCCCCTGCCTGGCGGGCGATCTCCCGCCCCTTCTGCATCAACATCAAGGTCGGAATGCTGCGTATGCCGTAACGTGCTCCCAACTGTTGTGCTTCTTCAGTATTCACCTTGATTAACCGGACTGAAGGTTCCAACTGAACGGCCGCCTGCTCGAAGGCTGGCGCCATCATTTGGCAGGGTCCGCACCATGGCGCCCAGAAATCAATAAGCAGTGGGATATCGCTTTTTTGTGAATGGCGTAAGAAACGCCTCTCATCCAGTGCCAGGGGATTGCCAGAAAACAGGGGCTGGTGGCATTTACCACAATTTGCTCCATCGCTCAGTCTGGTGCCAGGTACCCGGTTGATGCCGTCACAGTGTGGACAGACGATATGTAATGCTTCATTCATAACTCAATTTCCAGCTCTGTTATCTACCTTTAAATGGGGAGACACCCGGTCGATTTCAAGTCCTTTATTTCATCTCGAATTCAGTATAATAGCGCCCGATAACATGACACACAGGAGCATCTACAAGATGTCGGACTCACCCTATATCTTTGAAGTCACTGTAGAGAATTTTCAGCAGGTGGTCCTGGAAAACTCCATGAATTGTCCGGTGTTGGTCGATTTCTGGGCCGAATGGTGTAATCCCTGCAAGACATTGATGCCACTGTTGGCAAAACTGGCTGATGACTACCGGGGTCAATTTATCCTGGCAAAGGTCAATACCGAGGAACAGCAGCAATTGGCCACCCATTTCCAGATCCGCAGCATTCCAAGTGTCAAGCTGTTCCATAACGGTGAGGTAGTGGATGAGTTCATGGGCGCCCTTCCGGAAGCGGAGGTACGCCAATTCCTGAACAAACATATCCCACGAGAATCAGATGCTCTGATTGATCAAGCCGATGCCCTGTTGCTGCAGGGAGATGTTGAGTCTGCCGGTGTGCTGCTTAAACAGGTGAGTGACAGCGATCCCGAGAATCCTCGTATCAGACTATCCTATGCCCGCTACATGGCCACCCTCGGAAAGTTGGAAGAGGCCGAAAAATTACTACAAGCCCTACCGGATGAGGAAAAGAACAAACCCGAAGTGCTCTCCATGTTGGCGCGGATTCAGTTTGATCGAGCAACGGCTGACAACCCACCGGCTGAAGTGCTGGAGGCAAGACTCAAGGACAATCCAGCTGACAGTGAAGCCCTGCATCAACTGGCATCTCATAAGATCATGGAGAATGATTATGAACATGCATTGGAGCTTCTGCTAACGCTATTGCAGAAGGATCGCAGCTACGGTGACAACGCAGCACAGCGGGAGATGTTGCGTATTTTCGATATGCTTGAGGGGCAGGGTGAATTGGTGAAGCGGTACCGCAATAGGATGTTTAACTTTCTTCACTAAATTAAATAGTAATAAGAGACCACAAATAGACGCTACTCAGCTCAAAATCGGATTGATGGTGGGGCAGAGCCACACCGCTCGAATGACCAGACACGCGATTCGAATCACTCTCATTCTGAATGAACAGTTGCTTCCCAGCGCACCTGAATGGCTTCCTTACCGGGGTGAGCCATGCAAGATTGGCAATTGATCCGACCCGGAATTGCAGCCAGGACTCCATCTAAATAGATCAGGGGGAGCCGGCCTCTCTCCCAGGGTGGCACATGCCACTCTTGTAAGAGCTTTTTCAACGGGCGATGATGTGCTTGGCCTGCCGGTTGACAACGCTCTCCCCCACGACGGAATCGCACTTCCACCTCGCCTTGCCGCCAACGAGCCGCACAAATCCCCACGGTAGAGGGCTCCACGATCAACCGGCCCAATCCATCAGGTAGTTCCAGCAACTGTTTATCGGGCCAGGGCAATATACCCATAGGGTCAGTTGCTGGACGGACAGGGCCCAAAAACAGCTGATCACGATAACGTCGTACCTCCCATCCACCCCAGGTAATCAGCGGCACTGTATCGATACGTCCATGAACCGACTCCAGCTCAATACGTGCCAGCTTTTTTGAGTTGGGCATGGTTGCGCCAGAGGCGGCAATCCAATGTCTCAGCAAATTCCTCAAGCGAACAGAGTGAAGCTGCTTTAATGCAGTTATCGAAAGGGTGTCTGAATCACCATACCGGGCTTTGGCCAGGTCCTCTTCAGCCTCCTCCCTCACTAAGGTTAATAATTCGCCACTGAATCTAGCGGCACGGGACAGGGTCATCGAAGCGGCTGGCCAGCGCGATCTCAGCAGAGGCATGACCTGATGGCGGATAAAGTTTCGATCAAAGCGCAGATTTTGATTAGAGGGGTCTTCATACCAGGTTAAGGCATGATGCTGCGCATAGGCCTCCAGTGTTAGCCGGGAAACCTGTAACAGAGGTCTGGCAAGCCAACCCGGTTCGAAACGGGCCAGTAGCGGCATCGCTGCCAGACCGGCCGGGCCACTACCACGTAGGAGTTGCAGTAGCAGTGTCTCCGCCTGATCATCCTGATGTTGCGCTGTCAGCAGCAGGTCACCTTCACCCATACAATCCGCAAAGGCCTGATAACGGGCCTCTCTCGCAACTGCCTCGATACTCTCCCCAGCGGTTGGCGATAGGGTCAACTGCACATTGTCCAACGGGATGTTGTAAGACTCACAGATGTTTTCACAATGACGCTGCCACGCTCCGGCCTCTGCCTGCAAGCCATGATGCACATGGATTGCCCGCAGCTTATAAGGCAGTTGCGGCCGGAGCTCTGCTAGTAGATGGAGCAGTACACAGGAATCAAGCCCGCCACTGAAGGCAAGATGGCAACAGGATGCCTGTGGCAGTTGCTTGAGGGTATCAAGTAGTCGGGGTGCTGTGAGGGTCACAGAGGTTCCCGGCAATCAGAGACCGGTCAATCCCCGGAGAATTGACCATACTGCATAAGCCGTTGATAGCGGGTATCAAGCAGCTTGTCGATGGCCATACTGGTGATGTTGTCCAGCCCCTCAATCAGGGCATGTTTTAGGTTCTTGGCCATGGTCTCGATATCACGATGGGCACCGCCCAGTGGTTCCGGTACGATCTCATCAATCAGGTCCAGCTCCTTTAATTTGTCGGAGGTGATTCCCATCGCCTCGGCCGCCAACGATGCCTTCTCCGCACTCTTCCAGAGGATCGACGCACAACCTTCGGGAGAGATCACCGAATAGGTGCTGTACTGCAACATGACGATGCGATCACCAACACCAATCGCCAATGCACCACCTGAGCCACCCTCACCGATTACCGTACAAAGTATCGGGGTACGTAATCCAGACATGATTTTGAGATTGCGCGCAATGGCCTCACTCTGGCCTCGTTCTTCTGCACCCACACCTGGATAGGCACCTGGGGTATCAATGAAGGTTAATATCGGTAATTTGAATCGTTCCGCCAGCTCCATCAAACGCAAGGCCTTGCGATATCCCTCTGGACGAGGCATTCCGAAATTTCGGTAGAGTTTATCTTTGGTGTCTCTGCCCTTCTGGTGGCCGATCACCATCACCGGACGACCCTCGAGGCGTGCAACACCACCTATGATGGCGTGATCGTCAGCAAAGGCCCGGTCACCATGCAGTTCATGAAACTCATCGAATATCCGGTCGATATAGTCGAGTACATAGGGTCGCTGAGGATGTCGGGAAAGCTGTGAGATGTCCCAGGGTTTGAGATTGGAGAAGATCGATTCAGTCAACGTCTGGCACTTATTCTCCAGACGTGCAATCTCATCCTGAATATTGATCTCATTGTCGCTGCCGACCAGTCGAAGCTCTTCGATCTTGGCCTCGAGTTCTGCGATGGGTTGTTCGAATTCTAGAAAGTTCAGATCCATGGGCGGAATATACCGGATTCAAAAACGTTAGGATAGTCAATGTGCGGCTTTCCGGTTACTCACTCGACTCGACTGTACTGTGGAATTACGATAACCGACACGCACAGAGCCAGGACCGAAAAACTGCTCCAATCGACGCAGTAATTCATCGGTTGGATTGACCTGCCACTCCTTGCCCAGTTGAATATCGCCACTGGCTACGGCAGTCTGATAATGCAACCGTATACCGGTGGTACCACCACGAAAGGGAGTGAGTATCTGTTGAAGTTTCACACTGAATACCGCTGCATCGAGACCGTTAAGCGTTAGGTTGACATTTAACAGTCCCGCATAGTGTGAACGGGCTTGCTCGAAAGTCAGTATATTATCGGCACGGATACTCAGTCCACCACGAAATTCGTCGTAGTTCAGACTACCTGAAACCACAAGGATATTGTCAGCTGCAATCAGCTCGCGGTGTTGCTCATAAGCTTCACTGAATAGGGTGCACTCAATACGTCCACTGCGATCATCCAAGACCAGGGTTCCCATGCGCCCTCGTTGTGTCTGGCGATGGCTGGCACTGACAACCAGCCCTGTAACCACCACAGGCACGCCACGACGCCGCTGACCCGGTACCGGTGAGGTATCGAGACTGAGATCACCGATACGGCTGCTGCTGATGTGGCATAGCTCTTCGGCATAGCGGTCGATGGGGTGGCCGGTCAGATAAAGACCGAGGGTCTCTTTCTCGCCCTGCAGGCGCTGCTCTTCCTCCCATTCGTCCACATCGTTCGGAATGACCTGGGCGTGACTCGCCTCAGCTGGCTGTGGGTCACCCATACCGAACAGGTCATTCTGACCGACAGCCTGCATGGCATGGTGTTGCTCCGAGAGCTTGAGCGCCAGAGGCAGTTGCAACATCAGGGTTGCTCGATTGGCACCCAGACCGTCAAGTGCCCCGGCACGAATCAATGACTCCAGTACCCGTCGATTGACCTTACGTAGATCGATACGTCGACAGAAACTGAAGAGATCCTGGTAGAGGCCGTTGGATTTGCGCTCATGAATCACTGACTCGATAGCAGACTCACCCACCCCTTTTATAGCCCCAAGACCATAGACGACAGTCTGAACATCGGCATCGATGAATTTGTATTCAGAAAGATTGACCTGGGGAGCCTCCACCTTGAGCTGCATACGCCGACACTCCTCGATCAACGGCACTACCTTGTCGGTGTTGTCCATATCGGCTGAACAGACCGCAGCCATAAAGGCCGCCGGGTAGTGGGCTTTGAGCCACATGGTTTGATAGGAGACTAACGCATAAGCGGCAGAGTGGGATTTATTAAAACCGTAGCCGGCAAATTTCTCCATCAGGTCGAAGATATAGGTCGCTGTCTCCTCCTCCACACCCCGCTCCACGGCACCCTTACGAAATATCTCACCCTGTTTGGCCATCTCCTCAGGCTTTTTCTTGCCCATCGCCCGACGCAGCAGATCAGCACCACCCAATGAGTAGCCTGCCAGGACCTGGGCAATCTGCATGACCTGTTCCTGATAGAGGATAACGCCGTAGGTAGGCTTAAGGATCGGTTCCAGATCAGGGTGTGGATAGGCCACCTTGGCCCGTCCATGTTTACGGTTGATAAAGTCATCTACCATCCCGGACTGCAGCGGTCCGGGACGAAACAGCGCCACCAGTGCTGTAATATCATCGAAACAGTCAGGTTGTAGTTTCTTGATCAGCTCCTTCATTCCACGGGATTCCAACTGGAACACCGCTGTGGTCTCTGCACTTTTGAGTAATCGGAAGGAGGCCTCATCATCCATCGGAATGGTATTGATATCGATCGGTTCCTGACCCTGTTTTGCACGCTCCGCATTGACTGCCTTGAGCGCCCAGTCGACGATGGTCAGGGTACGTAAGCCTAGAAAGTCGAACTTCACCAGCCCGACCTTCTCCACATCGTCCTTGTCGAACTGGGTCACCAATCCCTCACCATTCTCTTCACAATAGAGTGGTGTGAAATCGGTCAACAGACCTGGAGATATGACCACCCCACCGGCATGTTTACCGGCATTGCGGGCACAGCCTTCCAGCTTTTTGGCCATATCGATCAGTTCACCCACCTCCTCGTCGGTGCCGTAAGCCTGTTTCAGATCGTCGCTCTCCACCAGCGCCTTGTCGAGGGTCATACCGATTTCGAAGGGAATCATCTTCGCCACCCGGTCGGTGAAACCGTAAGGATGACCCAGCACCCGACCCACGTCGCGTACCACAGCCTTGGCTGCCATCGAACCGTAGGTAATGATCTGCGAAACCGAATCACGGCCATAGCGCTGAGCAACGTAATCGATCACCTGATCACGTTTGTCCATACAGAAATCGACATCGAAATCGGGCATGGAGACACGTTCCGGGTTGAGGAATCGCTCGAACAGCAACTCATGTTCGATGGGATCGAGGTCGGTGATCTTCAGTACATAGGCCACCAATGAACCGGCGCCGGACCCACGACCCGGACCGACCGGAATATCACTATCCTTGGCCCACTGGATAAAATCGGCAACGATAAGAAAATAACCGGGAAAGCCCATACTGTTGATAACATCCAGTTCAACCTGCAGACGTTCATCGTAGACCTTTCGCTGTTCAACAAAGTCGGCGGATTGGGCATCGAAGATACGCTGCAGTCGCCACTCCAGCCCTTTGCGTGATTCAGCAGCCAGAAACTGGTCGATCGTCATCCCCTCGGGGATAGGGAAATCGGGGAGAAAGTTTTTACCCAGGGTCAACTCGATCGTGCAGCGCTTGGCAATCTCGACAGTATTCGCCACTGCCTCAGGGATGTCGGCGAACAGCTCACACATCTCCTCAGGGGTGCGCAAATACTGCTGTTCACTATAGTGTCTGGGACGTCTGGGATCATCGAGGGTACGGCCTTCATGAATACAGACCCGGACTTCATGGGCATCAAAGTCTTCAGCGTGCAGAAAGTGCACATCATTGGTCGCCACTACCGGTACACCGTAGTCAGCGGCCAAAGCGACGCTATCGTGGAGACATCGCTCCTCTTCAGCTCGGCCTGTACGATGCAACTCCAGGTAATACCGGTCCCCGAACAGCTCCAACCAGTGGTTGAGCAGTTGTTCGGCCTCAGCCTGGTTACCTGCCAGCAAGGCCCGACCGACATCACCCTGACGACCTGCAGAGAGGGCGATCAGGCCTTCGGTGTTTCCGGTTAGCCATTCGCGCTCCATGAGAGGACGACCGAGATGTTGTCCCTCCCGGTAGCTGCGTGATACCAATCGGGTCAAATTTTGATAACCGGCCTGATTCTGGACCAACAACACCAGACGATAGGGCGTATTGACATCCTCTGGGTTACGAATCCAGACATCAACGCCGGCAATTGGTTTGACGCCGGCCGCCAGCGCTGCCTGATAGAAACGCACCAGGGCAAACAGGTTGGACTGATCGGTCAGTGCCACCGCCGGAATACCACCCTCAGCCACCTGCTTCACCAAGGGTTTGACACGCACCAACCCGTCGACGAGGGAGTACTCAGAATGAACACGAAGATGAATGAAAGGGGCTTCCATGGATGCCTATTCTACCCTGAATCGGTCTCAGGTCATGAGCCTTTAAAGCCCCAGATTTCAATTCCCTGAAACTTGGGACTCAGGACGGGGTAAGGAGTCGCTTAACAGGGCCGAATGAACGACGGTGAATCGGTGAGACACCCAATGACTGCAATCCCAGCAGATGTTGTTTGGTGGGATAGCCTTTGTGCTTCGCAAGGCCGTAACCGGGATAGTGGGCATCCAATTCAACCATTTCACGATCCCTCGCCACTTTAGCAATTATCGAGGCAGCACTGATCGCTTCAACGTAACTGTCCCCACCGATGATAGCGTCTACTTTACAAGTTAGGTTCGGTGCATGTTTTCCATCCACCTGGGCTAAATGAGGCAGGCATGGCAAACCTTCTACAGCTCGTTGCATGGCCAGCAGACTCGCTTGCAGGATATTGATCCGGTCGATCTCCTCCACTTCAGCCCGCCCCAAACACCAGCTGTGAGCTCGCTCTCGAATCAACAGTGCAAGTTCTTCACGACGTTTCTCGCTCAATTTTTTTGAATCAGCCAATCCATCAATAGGTTTTTTCGGGTTTAGTATTACGGCAGCGGCCACGACCGGCCCGGCCAGCGGTCCCCGTCCGACTTCATCTACACCCGCGACAAGCAATGTTTCTATTGGCATAAGGTTGTACGTATCACTGCATCAAATGGACAATATTTCCAAAATAATCCTTAATGAAAACGGGATCATTGGCGACTGAAGGACTCTATCATTTCCAAGGCCAACTGTTTTCTATCAACCTTGCCATTTGGGTTAGGCGGCATACTGGTACGAAAGACAATTGCAGTAGGCATCATATAACTGGCAAGTCGTTTTTTACAGGCATTGATCAAGTTATCCTCTGTCACTTCTATACCCGGTTTGGGTATCACTACCAGGGCTATCGATTGCCCTAATGTACTATGTGGAATACCAAATGCGACTACTTCGGTTACCAGACCCGAACCAAAAATAATCTCTTCAATCTCGTTTGGGCTGACCCGATAACCCGATGTCTTTATCAGATCATCGTTTCTGCCCAAGAAATAGAGATAGCCTTCACTATCCATCTTGACAATATCACCAGACCAGACCGCTATTTCTTTGCTGGGGTTCGCATCCAAACTATTGGGGAATGGACGAAACCGTTCCTTGGTGGCGCTGGTATCATTCCAGTAACCCATAGCGACCAACGAACCACGGTGCACTAACTCGCCGGGTTCGTCCACAGCGCAGGGGACACCCTCGCTGTCAAGCACCAACACTTCGGCATTAGGAATGGCCTTACCGATTGAGGTGGGTCTTTTATCAACCTGGTCGGGCGGCAGATAAGTCGAGCGAAAGGCCTCGGTAAGGCCATACATCAGAAAGATTTCAGTTTTAGGTAGAACCTGCCTTAACAGTTCAGTGGTCTCTATCGGCACTACCCCACCGGAACTGGTGATATAACGCAGATTCTCTACGGCCTCGCTGGGCCAGGGCAACTCCACCAATAGATTCCAAAGCGGTGGCACTGCGGCCAAACCCGTTATCTTTTCCTGAGTGAGTGTATTGATGACTTCCATCGGCAGCAGGTAGTTGATCAACACCACGCTTGCACCGACTGAAAAGGCTGTTGTCAACTGACTCACACCATAGTCAAAGCTGAGTGGAAGTACCGCCAAGAGCCTGTCAGAGGGTCTATTCCCCAGATATTGGGCGACACTTTTTGCGCCAGCCACCATGTTTCTATGAGAGAGGATGACGCCCTTCGGGTCTCCTGTACTGCCGGAAGTATAGATCAGTGAAGCAATATCCGAATCGATCACTCTGTGCGTACTGACCGAAAATGAGTCGGAGAACAGGTCATCCCAGGAGATCAACCCCTGCGCATGTTCGTCAGCATTTAGATTTTCAAATCCATCTATCAAGATAATGTATTGCAGGTCTACACAATAGGCGAGAGCCGTATGCAGTGCTCTGAATTTTCCTTGTGTCGTTACCAGTATCTTGGCATCGCAATCCAGCAGAATGTGGGACACCTGATGTGGCTTCAAAACCGGATTGACCGGCACAAATACAGCGCCGGCGGCTGAGGAACCAAACAGAGCAACCACATTCTCCAGGCACTTGGGGAGATAGATCGCGACCCGGTCCTGCTTTTCAACCCCGATCGAGATCAGTGCCCGTGAAAATCGATCGACCAGCTCCGACAATTCAGCATAGGTTAAAGACGTCTCCTTGTATTTGATGGATATATTGGAAGAAAAGCGTCTGGCTGAATCGAAAAGCAAATCATGAAGTAGTCCTGTCATCGCTTGCTTGAAATTTTCCTGCTGTAGGGTGAATTACGCACTTATTGCGCAACCGATAAGATAATAAGAGCAAAAAATAATGTCCCTGTCTAATAGGGACAACACAGTTTTAAATGATAGATGCAATCTACTCTTCAATACCGGATATCCAGCATCCCCAATACCTCTTCTGCAGCACTATTTGCTGCATCTCGACGTAGTCGGTGATGGATTTCCAGATAGACCTGCTCGATCTCCTCACATTGCGGCCTGTTGTCGAGAAAGTTTAATAATGCTTCTCCCATCGCCTCCGGCTCACAAGCCTCCTGGAGAAATTCAGGCGCATAGGGTCTATCGGCCAGCAGATTTGCTATAGCGACATATCGGGTTTTCAGCATATTGAATGTGCGGATCAGCCACATCGTGACGGTGGAAAGTCGGTAGGCTACAACCATAGGCCGTTTAAATAACAGAGTCTCGAGGGTTGCCGTACCAGAAGCGGTCAATACCACGTCGGCTGCACTGATCGCCTGTCTGGATTGACCGTCCAACAACAACAGGGGCAGGTCTGGTGCAACAGTATGCAACTGATCCTGAAAGGCCTGTTTGATCCTCTCATTTACCATCGGTGCCACAAACTGTAATCCCGGTTTGCGTTGACCAACCCACAACGCTGTCTGGATGAAAATGTGGCCAAGCCGACTTACTTCGCTCATGCGACTACCTGGTAAAAGTGCTATCACCGGTCTGTCTGGATCCAGGCCTAACTGGGTTTTGGTTCTTCTGGCATCAACCGGCTCCAGTGGAATTTGATCGGCCATGGGATGACCAACGTAGACGGCTGGTATCTTATGTTGTCTAAGAAAATCGACTTCAAAGTCAAAAATGCAGAGCATCAGATCGACAGCCTGTTGCAATTTTTTAACCCGCCCCTGTCGCCATGCCCAGACCGTAGGACTCACAAAGTGCGCTGTGGGTATTCCTGCTGCTTTGAATTGCGTTTCGAGTGCAAGATTGAAATCGGGGGCATCCACACCGAGCACAAGATCAGGGGGTGAATTGAGAAAATGTTTTGCCAGTTTTCGGCGGGTTTTCAATAACCCTGGCAGATGTCGAATTACCTCGACTATTCCCATTACCGGATCCATCCTTGCAAGTGAACGACAACCAGCAGCTTCCATCATTGGCCCCGTCATACCCTCAAACTGAATAGCGGGCTGTTTGGAATGGAGGGCTTCGATCAGCGCTGCTGCCAATTGATCGCCGGAAACCTCATTGGCCAGTATGCCGATCCTGATAGGTCCCTGTGAAATCGTGTTCTGCATTTTACGGAGACCTGGAAAGGCAGCTACATGCACTGAGATTAGCGCAAGATACCACGACCTTTCTGGTGGAGGAATTGACTCAGGATTTCAAGCTCAGGGCTCTCCTCCTGCATTGTATCGATGGTGTCCCTGGCTTCTTCCAGGCGCTGTTTTGAGAGATAGATCAGCTTGTAGGCTCGCTTGATCTGCTGGATCGCCTCCCCGCTGAATCCACGCCGGCTCAGCCCTTCCCGATTGATGCCATGGGGTTTGGCTGGATGTCCAGAAACCATGACGTAGGGCGGCAGATCCATATTTATAGATGATCCCATACCAGAAAAACTGTGTGCTCCCACACGACAAAACTGATGTACTCTGGTGAATCCTCCCAGAATAGCGTAGTCACCGATCTCTACATGACCACCCAGGGATGCGGCATTCGCCATAATAATGTGGTCCCCAAGTTGGCAATCGTGAGCTACGTGAATGTAGGCCATCAGAAGATTATCGTTGCCAATACGTGTCACTCCCTGATCCTGTATGGTGCCACGATGCAGGGTCGCAAATTCACGGATAACATTGCGGTCACCAATCTCAAGGGTAGTAGGTTCACCCGCATATTTCATGTCCTGCGGATCTTCACCTACCGAAGCAAACTGATAGAAGCGATTGTCCTTAC
This sequence comes from Candidatus Thiodiazotropha sp. (ex Codakia rugifera), assembly GCA_025656675.1. Taxonomy (GTDB): domain Bacteria; phylum Pseudomonadota; class Gammaproteobacteria; order Chromatiales; family Chromatiaceae; genus Thiodiazotropha. Next base: position 614,259 of record JAHXHN010000002.1, on the reverse strand, counting down.
CAATGTGGGTCGGGCCATTGATGACCACATGAGGCCCAATCACGGTTCCCGCTGCGATCCTAACACCGGCACCGATGATCGAGAAAGGCCCTACTTGTACCCCTTCATCTAGTTCAGCATCCGGATCGATGACTGCGCGTGAGTCGATCAGCGGCCTATCTCCCTTGCAGTACACATTATTTCAGCTGTTGCCACAGTTCTATCATCAACATGTGCAGAGCAGGTAAAAAAACCTATACCGCGCTTCATTTTATTTTGAACAACCTCGATCATCAATTGATCACCGGGCTCAACCTGTTGTTTGAAACGGGCTTTATCTATACCCACAAAAAGATAGATGGTTGTTTCATTGACAGTCTCCGGATTTGACTCCATCGCCAACAAACCGGTTGCCTGCGCCATCGCTTCTACGATCAATACCCCGGGCATCACCGGTTGTATGGGGAAATGACCATTGAAAAAGGGTTCATTGTAAGTGACGTTTTTCAGAGCCAGCAGACGTGCATCTTTCTCATATTCGACAACCCGGTCTATTAGCAGAAAGGGGTAACGGTGCGGCAAAAGACTCAGCACCTTATTGATATCCATCGCGATCAAACTACCCTCCAATGACACAATCTACACATATCAATCCTTCTCCGCTGAACGTCTTGATATTTTTTTTATGAATTTCATATCCTTGGCCAACCCTTCAAGGCGTCTCAGTCTTACGATCAGTTTCTTCCATGCCCCATTTTCCATGGCTGGAAGATTCCCGCTATAGTAGCCTGCCTTTGTGAAGGATCGGGTTACCAGTGTAGCCGCCGAAAAGTGCACATTATCGCCTATCGTCAAGTGCCCTACCAGACCCGTCTGGCCACCGACAGTACAGTGACGGCCGATCTTTGTCGAGCCAGCAACCGCAGAGCAACCCGCCATTGCCGTATGCTCTCCAATCTCTACGTTGTGCGCTATCTGAATCAAGTTATCCAACTTGACTCCATTGTGCAGGATGGTGTCCTCCAACGCCCCACGATCGATGGTGGTATTGGCTCCAATTTCTACATCGTCGCCCACTTGTACTCGACCTAGCTGGGGGACTTTAATCCAATGTCCCTGGTCATTGGCCAATCCAAATCCATCCGCACCCAGTACTGCACCAGGATGGATCAGGCAGCGCTGCCCTATCCGGGTCTCACGACAGAGGGTTACCCGTGCCACCAACCGGGTATTGCTTCCAATATGACAATTATCTTCAACCACACAACCGGGGCCGAGATATACACCGGACTCAATCTTTACTCCATTGCCTATGACCGTACAGGGTCCGACCCTGGCAGATTCATCGATCATTGACGAATTGGCGACAACAGCTGTTGGGTCTATCCCAGGTGCAAACGACTGATGAGGAAAAAGCAGTGTTGCAGCATTGGCATAGGCGAGATAGGGATTGTTGGAGACGATTGCAGCGGCCGGGCAGTCAGCCGCATCCTGCTCCGAAACGATAACCGCCGAGGCCTGAGTGTCCTTGAGATAGTGACGATAGGAGGGATTACTGAGAAAGCTCAACTGACCAGGTATGCCCTTCTGGAGTGTCCCAACCCCTGTAACCACTATTTCAGGATCACCACGAAGTTCAGCTCCGACGGCCTCTGCCAGATCTCCGAGCCGAACCCCTGATTCCTTCGATCCCACGCTTACTCGGCTTTCAGTTGACGAAGCTTTTCCAGGACTAATTCTGAGATATCGATCTTTTTACTGAAATAGACCACGCCATCAGAGACAATAAGGTCTATCTTTTCCTTCTTACCCACTTCCTGAATCACTTCACGTACCTGCTGACGAAGTTTTTTGAACTCCTCATTCTGGCGTAGATTCAGATCCTCACGAAATTCTGTCTGGGCATTTTTCAGTTTACGACTTCGATTCAGGATATCTCTTTCCAGGCGCTTGACTTCTGATTCACTCATCACTGAACCATCTCGCTGAAGTTTCTCTTCAAGCTGCTTGAGCTGCTTCTGAGATGCCAATAGGTCTTTCTCCCGACGTGAAAATTCAGTCTGTAGTCGTTCTCGTGCTTTTTTATACTGTGGGGACTCTTCGAAGACTTTTGTAGCATTTACAAAAGCAATGCGATATTCCTCGGCCAGCACACTGCCAGTCACACAAAAAACCAATGTTAAAGCAAGTAATATATGTCGTAGTGAATTCACCCATTGACTCCCAAATTGATTAGAAACCACCGCCAATCCTGAATTGAAGGTTCTTTATATCATCACCCTCTTCCTCTTTGAGCGGATACCCCCAGCTGAAGGAGAGTGCGCCTACTGGAGAGAACCAGGATAGCATCAGACCTGTGGAAGCCCTAAATCCCTCCCACTCGATCTTCTCGTCCCCCGCCAAATCAAACACGTTACCAACATCCACAAACAGGCCGGCACGCACAGTATCCTTAAAATCGTCACCAAAAGCGGGGAACAGTAATTCCATCTGACCCACAATTCTAGCATTTGCTCCCAAAGCATCGTCCTGGGAGTCCTGTGGCCCCAGGGTATTCTCTTCAAATCCCCTCACCGAGCCGATACCACCCGCATAAAAATTACGAAAGAACGGCAATTCATCATTATCCCCATAGCCATCACCATATCCCATCTCTCCATTCAACTTTAGGGTGAATGAATTGGTGAGCTGGAAGTAATAAGCATTGGAGTAATTGACACGGTAGTACTGCAGGTCGCTCCCCGGAATATTGGCCTCCACGGAGAACACTTGTCGTCCCCCTCGGTTGGGGAATATGGCCCGATCTCGCGTATCGTGGATCCAGCTACCTACCATTTCAAAATCACTGAACTCGTCACCATTCGTTTCTACAAACTCATTGATCTCATCCGAGGGAGATGAACCCAGAAAAAAAGAGGTGTTTTCGTAAGCCAGACTGAATCTCAGACGATCAAACTCTGTCACAGGTATACCGAAGTTAATGCCTAAACGCCCTACATCCGTCGAGTAGCTGGAGACATTGAGTTCAGAGAAATCCGTCTTTCGATAGCTCATTTCATAGCCCTGACTTACCCCATCAATGGTGTAGTACGGGTCGGTATAGGCGATTGAGAGTTTTTTGGTTGCATCACTGGTATCGAAGCCTGCACTCACTCTTTTACCCGTGCCAAGGAAATTATTCTCACTGATACTGGCGTTCAGGATGACTCCCTGAGTCTGGGAAAAACCGACACCGGCACTAAGACTCCCGGATGCTGCCTCGGAAACCCCCAGATTCACATCCACCAGGTCTGTGGAACCAGGGACCGCTGGTGTCTCCATACTCACATCGCTGAAGTAGCCTAGCCGCTGTAGTCGCTCCCGGGAAAGGCGGGTTTTCTCACCGGAAAACCACGCCGATTCCATCTGACGCAACTCGCGGCGCAACACCTCATCACGGGTATTCGTGTTCCCAGAGACATTGATATAACGGACGTAGACCCGTTTTCCCGGATCGACGAAAAAGGTAATCGCCACCTTGAGATTCTCGCGATCAATATCCGGGATACTGTTTACGTTGGCAAAAGCATAGCCTGCATCGGAATAGTGTCTGCTTAGTCTGTCGGCGCTGGCAGTCAGTTTTTTGCGCGAAAAGACCTCTCCACGTCTGAGATGAATGAGCGGGAATAGATCGTCTTGAGGTAATTCCAAATCACCCGCCAGTTTGATATCACTGAGTGAAAATACATCGCCCTCGTTGACCACAACGGTAATGTAGATGTCTTTCTTGTCTGGGGTGATCGAGACCTGGGTGGACTCAATTTTGAAATCGATATAGCCGCGATCAAGATAAAAGGAACGTAATGTTTCGAGATCGCCAGAAAGCGCCTGCTTTGAATATTTATCCTTGCTGGAGAAGAATGCATACCAGGATGGGACACCAAGCTCAAAAAGATCCAGCAGTTCATCGTCATCATAGGCCTGGTTGCCGATGACATTGACCTTCTTGATCCTGGCAGTCAATCCTTCAGAGATTTCGATATCCAACCCAACCCGGTTTCGTTCCAGTGGGGTGACAGTGGATTTAATTTTTACGCCATATTTTCCACGTGCAAAATATTGACGATTGAGTTCCTGCTCCACCTGCTCAAGCAGCGCTCTTTTAAAAACCCGGCCTTCCGCCAAACCGATATCCTTCAGGCCTTCCATCAACCTTTCCGTATCCAAATCCTTGTTTCCAGAGATGTTGATCTCTGCAACAGCCGGTCGCTCACGGACAAAGACAATCAGAACATTGTCTTCATGTTCCAATCGCACATCTTTAAAAAAACCTGTTTTATAGAGGGTGCGTATGATCTGTGAGCTGTTACCTGCATTCACCTCATCCCCTGTCTTGACAGGCAGGTAGTTGAATACTGTTCCGGCTGAAATACGCTGCAAACCCTCGACGCGAATATCCTCGACAACAAAGGCCGCTGCCAGCTGACCAAACAGCAGCCCACTGATGAAAAGGATGAGGGACAGAATCCGGAGCGATGAAGGCATTATCTCTAGTTACAACTTAGTTTATTCATATTATCTGCTCTGAGGCTAACATCCTCTGAACAACTTCGGTGGCAAACAGCGCGTAAGTATAAGTGATCTTTTTAGATCAGGATACCGATAGCCTTCAGCCTCAATCAGCTCTACACCTCAATCCGTGGATTCAGGAGACAGAATGAAATCATCACTAACCTAGAAAACGGTTTAGGTCGATATAAAAGGCAAGACCCATCACCCCCAGTAGTATGAGCAAGCCAATCTTCTGACCCTGCTCCATGAATCGTTCCGACAAAGGCTTACCCTTAATCGCCTCAATCAGGAAAAAAAACAGATGTCCACCATCCAGAACAGGGATGGGTAACAGGTTCAATACACCCAAACTAACACTCACAACGGCGAGAAATTTGAGGAAATAGCTAACCCCATAACTTGCTGATTTTCCAGCAGAATCAGCAATGGATATTGGGCCACTGAGGTTCTTTACCGAGACCTCCCCAATCACCATTTTTCCCAGCATCCGCAACATCAACAGGGACAGATCCCAGGTTTTGGTAACGGATTGGCCGATGGCTTCAACAGGCCCATACTTGACGACAGCCCGATAGTCATCCATCAGGTTGTCAGGCACCGTTACACTTGCACCGATTCGCCCAATGGTTTCACCTTCACTCTCAATAACCGCAGGTGTGATAGCCATCGAAAGGGTCTCTCCGTCTCGATCCACCTCGAGATTGAGGACAACTGACGGACGTTCTCGAACATAGCTCACCCAATCATTCCAGTTTTCTACAGCAATACCGTCCACGCTGATAATGCGGTCACCTGACCTGAGCCCTGCCTCTTCAGCGGGTTCACCCGCTAGCACATCACCAAGTACCGGCGGCAAAACAGGACGATCAGGTGTCAGCCCAAGGTTTTGCAGTAACCGACCATCTTCTGACAAATCTGACAGTCCAAGGCTCTGCAGCTGATAGTACTGTTCATCACCCGTTTCGTTGCGCACCTGTATGGATAGACTGGTACTATCCAGCGCTTCAGACAAGAGTATGTAGACAACACTCTCCCAGGTTGGTGTTGATTGATTGGCAACCGAAAGTATCTCGTCTCCGGGTATGAATCCCGCCTGCTCTGCAATGGACCCGCTTTCAACCTGACCAACCAATGGTTTGAGACCGGTATCACCAGTCACGAATATGAGCCAAAATGCTATGATCGCGAATAGAAAGTTAAACAGTGGCCCTGCTACAACGATGGCGCTACGCACCCCTAATGATTGACGATTAAACGCTTGTTGTTGCTCCTCTGGGTCTACCGGTGCCTCCCGCTCATCCAGCATTTTGACGTAGCCACCCAAAGGAATGGCGGCGATCACATACTCAGTACCATCCACTTCGCTGGTGCGTTTCCATAAAGCACGACCAAAGCCAATGGAGAAACGCAACACTTTTACGCCCAGTTTCCGCGCCACCCAGAAATGGCCGTACTCATGCACGGTAATGAGGATCGCCAATGCGACAATAAACGAAATAATGGTGAAGAGTAGTGAGCCCATGTAGTTTTTTTCAGCTGATACCGCTGCTTGAGACCCTATTCTGCAATACTTGTTCCGCAACCACTCTGGCCTGCCTGTCTGTGTCGAGAAGGGTTTCCAGATCGTCAGCCGGTTGAACAGGCATCCGGTGCAGTGTCTCTTCAACCGCTTCTGCAATACCAGTAAAGGCCAGACGCTCTGACAAAAAGGCGTCTACGGCCACTTCATTGGCTGCATTGAGTATGGCACAGGCTGTACCTCCAGCCTGAATCGCCTGGTAGGCAAGCCTGAGACAGGGAAAACGTTGTAGGTCGGGATGGTCAAAGTCAAGTCTGGCCACCTCGAATAGATCAAGACTACCGACACCTGATTCAATGCGGTGGGGCCAAGCCATCGCATGGGCAATCGGTGTGCGCATGTCAGGATTGCCAAGTTGGGCGAGTACCGAGCCGTCGACATACTCGACCATGGAGTGAATGATACTTTGTGGGTGCAACACCACACGAATCTTTTCCGGTTCCGCATGAAACAACCAATGCGCCTCGATCACCTCCAACCCCTTATTCATCATCGTGGCGGAGTCAACCGAGATTTTTCGTCCCATCTCCCAATTCGGGTGAGCACAAGCTTGTGAGGGCGTAACTGTTGCCAACGCCTCAAGTGGCAGGGTGCGAAATGGCCCGCCTGAGGCGGTCAACAGAATGCGTTTCACACCACACTGTTTTAAACCCTCACGGGTATCATCGGGCATGCATTGAAAAACCGCATTGTGTTCACTATCGATTGGCAGAATCTCCGCCCCATGAGCCTCCACTTCGCCCATGAACAGATGACCTGCTACAACCAGCGCTTCCTTGTTTGCCAGTAAAAGGCGCTTGCCCGCTCTAACGGCTGCCAATGTGGGCAGCAGGCCTGCAGCACCCACAATAGCCGCCATGACTATCTTGGCACTCGGTATGGCGGCTGCTATTTCCAATCCCCTCAAACCTGTCAGTACCTCAGTTGAAATGTTCCGTTGACTCAGCTCTTTTGCCAGTCGATGGGCAGAATCCGTGTCCGCCATCACAGCGATTTCAGGTGTAAAACGCTCACACTGAGCCAGCATGCCATCCACATCCCTATTCGCAGTCAATGCAACAATTCGATACTTATCCCTATGACGAGCCACAACATCCAAGGTACTCATGCCAATTGAGCCTGTTGAACCCAGTATGGTTATACCTTTCATGACCTAATTCCGAGTAGGATCAGACCAAACAGAAATACCGGTGCTGCCGCGGTAAGACTATCTATACGATCCAACATGCCACCATGACCGGGTAGCAGTGTGCCACTGTCCTTCAATCCCCGTTGGCGTTTGAGCAGGCTTTCGAAGAGATCCCCAACAACGGAGAAGAGCATCGTGACAAGACAGAGAAACAATATGAGGGGAAGCTGGGTCATAGCAACATCCAGCCACCCGGCAAGAAACAGTCCACATAGCAAAGCAGCGGCAGTCGCACCATATACGCCTTCACGGGTTTTTCCAGGACTGACCTGGGGTGCCAACTTATGCTTTCCCCAACGATGCCCTGCAAAATAAGCACCCACATCTGCACTCCAGATCAGGATCAGTACAAACAATAATAATCCCGGCCCGGTAGAAATAATACGATGGATGGAGATCAAAGCGAGCCAGGCAGGCACCAGTACAATTAATCCTTGTAAGGCTCTTATCGGTGTACTGACAGGGCTATCCTGACCGGTTTGGTAGCGGGTTAATCGAAACAGTGCATATAACCACCAGGCAACAGAGGCCGCCATGACACCCGGCAGCCATGTCTCAGGCAGAAAAAAATAAACACCAGCCAGACAGATCAGCAGAAAAAATGCATAGACCAGCTGTATTGAGTGATTATCAATACCACTCAGTTTTGCCCACTCCCTGCCACCAATGGCAACTGCCAGACCCAGTACCACGGCCAAGTAACCCGTAGGCAGCAACAATACCGCTGCAACCAGCAAAGGGGCCAAAATCAGGGCGGTAATGACACGCTGTTTCAGCATTGAGCGACTCAGGAGGCCTCCGCAGTCTGATCCTGAACCTGTTCCCCAGTACGGCCAAATCGCCGTTGACGATGGGTAAAGTCCAGAAGTGCTGCCTCCATGGCCTGACGGTTGAAATCCGGCCAAAGCAGATCGGTAAAATAGAGTTCGGTATAGGCACACTGCCAAAGCAAAAAGTTGCTGATACGCTGCTCGCCGCCGGTACGAATGAATAGATCAGGTTCTGGTACGCCTGCAAATGAGAGGTGTTGCGAGATGGCCTCTTCATCAACCAGATCCAGTGTCAGTTCACCATTCTGTACACGTTCAGCCACACATTTAGCTGCTTGGGTAATATCCCATCGACCACCATAGTTGGCAGCCACTTGTAGTAGCAGGCCTTGATTGGACTCTGTCTGACGCTCTGCCTCTTCGATCTGCTTCTGCAGTTTCGTTGAGAAGGCACTACGATCACCAACGATTTTGAGTTTGACCTGATTACGGTTCAGGCGGCGAACCTCCTTCTTCAGAGACCTCACAAACAGATCCATGATGAGGCTGACCTCCTTTTGAGGTCGCTGCCAATTCTCGCTACTGAACGCAAACAGGGTCAGGGTGGGGATTTTTAACTCTACACAGACTTCAACCACCCTGCGTACTGCCTCTACCCCTGCAGGATGCCCGGCATAGCGGGGTAGCCCTCGCTTCTTGGCCCATCGGCCATTACCATCCATGATAATTGCGATATGCCTGGGCAACCGCTTATCGACAGGTACAGACTCCTTTGTCTTGCCGCTGTTCATCTAGGATAACCGCTTCATTTCATGAGAAAAAAGGAGATGCTCAGATCTCCATCAGATCCTTCTCTTTCTCTCCCAGAAACTCATCGATCTGCTTGGTATGCTGATCAGTCAAGCCCTGGATGATCTCCTGACCACGTCGCTCATCATCCTCTGAAATGAGCTTCTCTTTCACCATATCCTTGAGATCGTGGTTGGCGTCACGGCGGATATTGCGAACAGCTACTTTTGCACCCTCAGCCTCATGGCGCACAACCCGAATCAACTCTTTGCGCCGCTCTTCGGTCAAAGGTGGCATCGGAACCCGGATGACACTGCCGGCACTCATCGGATTGAGCCCCAGGTCTGATGTCATGATTGCCTTCTCAACCACCGCCGCCATATTTTTTTCCCATGGTATGACGGTTAAAGTGCGTGCATCCTCGACATTGATATTGGCTACTTGACTGATCGGGACTTCTGAACCGTAGTAATCCACCCGAATATGATCCAACAGGCTGGGGTGGGCTCTACCTGTACGTACTTTGGCCAGTTCATGGACCAATGATTCAACACTCTTGCCCATCCGGGTATTCGCATCGCGCTTAATATCGTCAATCATCGTCAATCGCCCTTTTCCACTAGGGAACCGATATCCTCACCGCGCATCAAGCGCATAAGGGCACCAGGATCATTAATATTCATGATACGTAATGGCATCTTGTTGTCCCGACAGAGGACAATCGCTGTTGCATCCATTACCTGCAGATTTTCCGCCAATGCACGATCATAGGTCAATTTTGGATAAAAGACAGCTTGAGGGTCCTTTACTGGGTCGGCTGAATAGACGCCATTGACCTTAGTCGCTTTGATCAACAGATCAGCCTTGATCTCAACAGCGCGAAGACTGGCAGCTGAATCAGTTGTAAAATAGGGGTTGCCCGTACCAGCAGCCAGAATAGCCACTTTGTTAGCCACCAGACAACTTCTCGCCGCTCTGGCGGTAAAGGTCTCACACACATCCGGCATGCTCAGTGCCGAAAATACGATGGCTTCAACGCCGATCCGCGACAGTGCGTCCTGCATCGCCAATGAGTTCATGATGGTTGCCAGCATACCCATGTGATCGCCACGTACGCGATCAAAACCACCTTGGGCCAACCCTGCACCGCGGAAAATATTCCCGCCACCGATCACCAATCCGATCTGGACACCGGATTCGGCCAACTCCTTGATCTCCTCAGAAACCCGCTGAAGAACCAGCGGGTCAATACCGAACGACCCTCCACCCATGAGGGCCTCACCACTGACTTTAAGCAGTATGCGTTGGCTTATTAGATCAGTCATTTACAACCATGTCCTGGTTACATTTTTGCCTGGGCCATAACCTCTTCAGCAAAATTTTCCTGCTTCTTCTCGATACCCTCACCCACCTCAAAACGTGTGTACTGGAGTATCGATGCACCTTTGCTTTTCAGCAGCTTTTCAACTGTCGTATCAGGATCCTTCACAAAGGCCTGGCCAAGTAGTGTGTTCTCTGACAGGTACTTACGCATCCGACCGTCAACCATTTTGGCAATGATCTCGTCCGGCTTGCCGCTCTCTTTGGCTTGGGCCGCGACAATTTCACGCTCCTTGTCGAGTAAATCCTGAGGCATCTGGTCAGCAGATAAACAGACCGGATTGGTTGCAGCTATATGCATGGCCAAATCCTTACCCAGTTCATCATCACCACCATCAAGCTCGAGTACGACGCCAATTCTTACACCGTGACGGTAACTGACAAGCTTACCACTACCGGCCTGGAATCGAGAGAAACGCCGTACATTCATATTTTCACCCAGTTTCGACACCAGGGCTTCGCGAGCTTGATTGACGGTTGTCTCTTCACCTTCGTGAAGCGGTTGCTCCATCAGTGTCTTCACCTCATCTGCTCCACCAGCGAGTACACGCTCAGCTACCGCCTTGGCAAAAGAGGTAAAGTTGTCATCCTTACCGACAAAATCGGTTTCACAGTTGACCTCCACCATGGAGGCCTGTGTGCTGTCTTCATTGAAGCTAAGCACAATCACACCTTCAGCAGCAATGCGTCCGGCCTTTTTGGCAGCCTTTGCCTGCCCGGATTTCCGCATCTGCTCAATCGCGGCATCAACATTGCCGTCGGTCTCAACCAGTGCTTTTTTGCACTCCATCATGCCTGCGCCTGTACGTTCGCGCAGCTCCTTAACCAGAGAGGCTGTAATCGCCATAGTCTGTCTACCTTTAACTTAAAGCTGAAAATCGTTTCAATGAAAATGGCCGGATTCCGAGGAAACCATCCGCCGACCATCAGGCTTGAAGTGTTCTGCCAATTCAGGAACTGCTCTCTGATACCTCGACAAACTCTTCATTGCCATTACCACCAACCATGTTGGCCGCACTCGTACGACCCTCCAGAATGGCGGCTGACGCTCCCTGCACATAGAGTTGAATGGCACGAATTGCATCATCATTGCCCGGGATCACGTAGTCGATACCGTCAGGATCATTATTGGTATCAACCACTCCGATGACTGGGATTCCCAATTTACAGGCTTCAGCCACGGCATTCTTTTCATGCCCGACATCGACGATGTAGAGCGCATCCGGCAGTCCATTCATGTTTTTAATACCACCGAGACTTCGCTCCAGCTTCTCCAGCTCACGGCTCAACCCAAGGGCTTCCTTCTTATTGAAACGCTGCTCGACACTACCGTCCTCAAACATCGCCTCCAACTCCTTGAGACGCTTAATAGACTGCTTAATGGTCTTAAAATTAGTCAGCATTCCGCCTAACCAGCGATGATTGACGAAAGGCATGCCGCAGCGCTCAGCCTCTTCGCGAACCACGCTCTGGGCCGCACGTTTGGTACCAACAAAGAGAATCTTTCCACCATTTGCTGAGAGAGATCCGACGAAGTTCATCGCATCCTTGAACAGTGGCATGGTCTTTTCAAGATTGACAATGTGAATCTTGTTGCGATGACCAAAGATGTAAGAACCCATTTTTGGGTTCCAATAGCGGGTCTGATGCCCGAAGTGTACGCCTGCCTCAAGCATTTGGCGCATTGATACTTCACTCATGAGTGACTCCTGATTGTATCGGGTTGTGCTTCCACATATCCCATGGCCCAACCATAAGAGTCTGATTCATAAGTGATATCACCTATGAAACGACATCCTGCGGCACCCAGGCTCACGTGTCGATATGTGTGTGTTTTTTACCCACCGACAAAACCTTAATGCTACGGCGGGTTTGAATTGACGAACCGTTTGCGATTCGGCGGGGCGTTTTATACCATAACCAGCTTGTTGCGACAATCGCGCCGCACCCCCCTAACCTCATCAATCCCCCGGATTTTCAAACAATTTCACATGGGCGTCACAATAAAAACAGCTGCTGAGATCGAAAAGATGCGTGTGGCAGGAAGACTGGCCGCGCAGGTTTTGGAGATGATCGCACCCCATGTCGAGCCTGGCATCACCACCCAGGAACTGGATCGCATCTGCCACGATTACATTATTAACGAGCAAAACGCGATACCTGCACCTCTCAATTATCGGGGGTTTCCCAAATCGATCTGTACATCAGTCAATCAGGTTGTCTGTCACGGCATTCCCAGCGAAAAAAGGCTGAAAAAAGGAGATATTGTCAATCTTGACATCACTGTCATTAAGGATGGCTATCATGGGGATACCAGTAAGATGTTCTGCATCGGCGAACCGTCAATACTGGCCAAACGACTGATAGATGTGACTCAGCAGGCACTGTGGACGGGCATAAAACAGGTCAAACCTGGATGCCGCATAGGCGATATTGGCCATGCTATCCAATCATTTGTCGAGAAATACAACTACTCAGTGGTTCGAGAGTACTGCGGACATGGCATAGGGCGTGAATTTCACGAGGATCCACAAATCTTGCATTATGGCCGCCCTGGCACAGGAATAGAACTACTCCCAGGCATGTGCTTCACCATAGAACCCATGGTCAATGCGGGTAAGCAACAGGTAAAACTCAAGCCTGATGGTTGGACAGTCGTCACCAAGGATCGCAGTCTCTCTGCACAGTTTGAACACACCCTGCTGGTCACAGAAGCCGGTTATGAAATCCTCACTTTACGCAACGAAGAACGTGAGTGAAATTCCTAAACCGAGTCGAGCAATTTCTAAATGATCGACCACGCCGCCCTCAATTTTGCCTTTGCTAAAGACAGTTCGCCTATTCTTCCGTGCAAAGCACTATTAAAAGACTATTCAGAGGGCGTCAAAGAGCGCTTTTCCACAGGTCAGACACCCACGAGTGACTTGGTTGCTGAGCGCGCCTATCTAGTTGATGAAATATTAACCCGTGCCTGGAAACGCTATTTTGATGCGACCTCTAAGACCGCATTGGTAGCCGTTGGTGGCTATGGGCGCGGGGAACTCCACCCTGCTTCCGATATCGACCTCATGATTCTACTCGATGATGAAAAGCAGTTTGAGTCATTCAAAGAGCTTCTTGAGCAATTTCTGACCCTACTCTGGGATATCGGTCTGGAAGTCGGTCACAGTGTTCGCACCATTGAAGACTGTATCCGTGAGGCGGATCAGGATATTACCGTGATGACCAATCTGATTGAATCTCGCTGCATCACGGGTTCAAATCAGTTATTCATGGAGATGCTGCAAGCCACAGGTCCGGACCACATGTGGAACAGTCTGGATTTTTTCGAGGCAAAATGGAATGAACAGAGAAATCGACATGCCAAGCAGGATTGCAGCATCAGCAACCTCGAGCCAAATATTAAAGAGAGTCCTGGGGGCCTTAGAGATATACAGATGATCGGCTGGGTGGCAAAACGTCACTTTCAAATCGATGATCTGCATGAATTAGTTGCGCATAATTTTCTTACAGAAGCCGAGTATCAGACCCTGGTACAGGGACAGGACCATTTATGGCGAGTACGCTTTGCACTGCACTTGCTCACAGGCCGACATGACGATCGGCTGTTGTTTGACCATCAACGGACACTTGCTTCGTATCTAGGTTACGATGCTGACCATGCCAATCTGGCTGTCGAGTGTTTCATGCGCGACTACTACCGCACGGTCATGGAACTGAGCAGGCTCAACGAAATGTTGCTGCAACACTTCCAGGAAAACATCCTGTTCAAGAATGAACTGGGTGATCCAGTCAGTATCAATCAACGATTTCAAAAGCGTGGCTACTTCCTTGAAGTGTCAAATGATAATGTCTTTAAATACAATTCTACAGCGCTACTAGAACTCTTTCTAATCCTTCAGGAAAACCCCGACTTGAGAGGTGTCAGGGCCAGTACTATCCGATTGATACGAAATCACACCTATCTGATCGATGAAAAATTTCGTCAAGATATTCGCGCGCAAAGCCTGTTCATGGAAATTATGCGCCAACCCTATGGCATCACCAGCGCTTTACGTCGAATGAATATATATGGTGTGCTCGCAGCCTACATACCGATGTTCGAGAGTATTGTTGGACGAATGCAGTATGACCTGTTTCATGTCTATACAGTGGATGAGCACACACTGATGGTAATTCGAAATCTACGTCGTCTTACAGTTAGAAAGTATGCAGATGAACATCCACTCTGCACACAACTGATGCGTACTCTGCCTAAAGAAGAGCTCATCTATCTGGCAGCCCTATTTCATGATATTGCCAAGGGCCGAGGCGGGAATCATTCAGAGCTTGGGGCAATTGATGCACTCGATTTCTGTAGACTCCATCATTTGAGTCAATATGACAGCCACCTAGTCAGCTGGCTTGTTCGACACCACTTAGTGATGTCAATGACAGCTCAACGAAAAGATATCACAGACCCCGAGGTCGTCCAGGAATTCGCAGCCCTGGTTGGTGATCTAAACCGCCTTACCTATCTCTATCTGCTTACATTCGCTGATAGCAGGGCCACCAACCCTGCTGCTTGGAACTCCTGGAAAGACTCTCTACTACGTGATCTGTTTAATGCCACCCGCCGTGCGCTCATTCGCGGTCTGGAAAACCCCCTTGCCCAAGAGGAGTTGATTCAGGAAAAACAGTTGGCAGCTATGCAACAACTTCAACAACAGCACATCCCTGAGAAAGCAATCATTACGCTTTGGTCGACGTTTACAAACGAGTACTTTCTCACACACTCACCCAATGCAATACAGCGTCATTCCAAGGCTATTCTGGATACTCCCAAAGAATCCCTTCCTCTGATAAAGATGCGCCAAACGGCCAAGCGCGGGGGGACCGAAGTTCTACTCTACTGCCTTGATCGAGATAACCTATTTGCTGTCACGACCACTCTCCTTGACCAGCTGGCTTTATCGATTGTCAATGCGCGAGTGATGAGTACTACTGACGGCTATTCACTTAACTCATATTTGGTGCTTGAACAGGATGGAAATCCTATCGAAATCGGTCATCGAAGTGACGAAATCATTAGAGTGCTCCATGATGGTTTATGCCAGGAAGGTGACAAACCGCTAAATGTCAGCAGACGAATCCCTAGAAAAAACAAACATTTTGACACAAAGACACATATCTACTTCACACAGGAGCCTACCTTGCAGCGCACAGCCATGCGCTTGGTGACTTTAGATAGACCAGGACTGCTTTCTGATGTGGGTCAAGCTTTCGCAAGCTGTCATATTCGCCTGCAACACGCGAAGATCACCACGCTAGGAGCCCAAGTCGAAGACATCTTTTTCATTACTGACCGAGATAACCAGCCAATTCTGGATGAAAGCATACTTGAGTGTTTGAATAATGAAGTTGTGGCAAAAATGGTAAAATAGACGCTAAAGAGATACGCAATAGCAGTTTGACCTAATTTATCTATATATTCATACTGTTACATCTATTTCTCACCATCATCACTGAAATTTGAAATACAACAATATGACATCCATGATCTTTCTGAAAAGCAGATAGGCTATTCTGTAAAAATCGATGCAGAGGTGAACCTTTCCTGAAGATATCAACTAAGATAGCTGAGTAGGCTGCAATCCATACTTAACAAATTAATTGATTACCTGATTTACCGAAAGCATGTGCAGGCCATCAATGTATATGGGAGTATAATCATTGACAGGGACATGGCACACAACAGCCTGATTTCACCGACGCAAGTCCATCACATTGCAAGAAACTCTGTGTGGATAGTAAAGTAGCAGCTTCTACACGATGAAGTACTTTAAATTTCTCAGAAGCATATACTAATGAATATGAGAGTATGCTTGAGATTCTGTACAAGTATTTAGTGTTACTGGATTTTTACTGGTGGTGTACAACATTCAACTTTTCTTATCAGCGGAGATTTTGCGCACCTTGATTAAAATAGATCGGTTGAGTTTCAGCAAAATTTGCAACCACGTATTTCGAGTTACATAATTAATTGAACACATGGACAAACACAGATTTGCAGGCAGGACGTCATGTTAAATAATTGCAAATACCTCATTGCACTATCATTGATCGTCATATTGCAGGCTTGTGGGGGCGGAGGCGGAGGTGGATCTAGTTCCACTGAGTCTGATACTGCATATGTCGATCTGTCATGGATAAACCCAAAAACACGAATTGACGGCAGCTACCTTCTTTTAAGTAGTATTGCTGGCTACCGTGTCTACTATGGATCTGATGATCAAAATCTACAACCCCTATTAGATATCGACGGTTCGTATACTGATAATTATCGTGTTGGATTGTCTACAGCAGGTAGTTATTTTTTTGCTATAACTGCATACGATACGCATGGTCGTGAAAGTGAATTGTCAAATATAGTTTTCAAGCAGGCCTTATACAGTGATATTTAAGAGTAAGTATAATTTTATTATGATAAAGACGCACATGATAATTTGTAGACTTTCTGGCCTGATTTAACCACCTCTAAAATATATTCTACTCACATACTATGACTGCCATGACTGGCCTTAAAGGTGCTTTTGCTGGTCTGCCAAGTATTCAACGATTTCTATTATTCAAGGACAGAGAGTCATTTTATGGACATATCCACCAGTACAATACTTAATCAAAATCTAATGGATTAGTTGGCTATTGAAATGTTGGATAATTGTATGCTTACACGCGAAAACCTAGGGCCTACTAATACTAATTCTTTGTAGAAAATACTTCTTTGATCCACGTTTTACTCTCAAACAGCCATGGCTTTATGTCGCTGATTCGAAGTACCTCATAATGTAAGTTTCTACCGAATGGGATGAGAATATCTAAAATCATTCTCCATCTCGATTTATAACCATTAGGTAGATGTAATTGATGCTTGTTTTTGAATAAAAGCATAAGTAACAGATCAATGTCACCCCAAAGCCATCGTGTTTTTATACCTATTCTGTATGGGTCATTTCTGTATTGCTGGATTCCGTTTGATATATCTGCAAGATGTCTTGGGAAATCAACTCCGGAATCTATGGCTAACTGCAACGAACCCCAGAATCTTCCGTTAATCTCCATCAAGTATGGAATATTTCTCTCCTCGTCATACTTATACTCTACCATGGCAACGCCATGCCACTTAAGATGGTCGAGGAGTATTTGGCTGTGCTTATCGACTATTGGATCTATTCCGATACTCTCTCGCAATACACTTACACCACCAGACGGTGGTTTCTCTCGAATTCTGCGATGAGAGAATTTTGTAATACACTTTCCATGTTCGTAACAGTAAAACGCACCTATCCCTGGTCCTTGAATCCTTTCCTGTACCATTACCGGAAATATTTTGCTGTGAATATTTTTCAGTTTGCTTGTTAATACTTGTATGTTTTCTGCATAATCTACACTAGTAAACTTCCACTTACCTTCCACCAGCACTCTTGATCTCGATGGTTTAATCACAACAGGATATGAAATTGATATTTTCAATGATTCTAAATCACCATATGACTCGATTGTTTGTGATTCAGGTACATTCACACCTAATTCTGAAGCCAGCTTAACCAGCTTATTTTTATTAGCAGCTAAGTGAAGAGTATCCCTATTTGGAATTGGTATTTTACATGACATGTTCGAAAGTGTGACTGATTCTGAAATTGGTATCACACATACATCTGTAACTGGAATCAGTAGATCTATATCATATGTATTAACTATGCTGGCAATCTTTTCCAGGAACTCTTCCGGGTGTAAAACTGGATCTGGGTATATAATTGCTTGGTGACAATATTTAGAACTTGATGCTAATGATGCTTTGTTTTTATCTCCTACAAATACATTATAACCATATGCCCCTAATGACCGAGTGATTGCGAGCGAGGCTCGGCTATTTCCATCTGTTACTAACACATTGGGCTTAGTCTTCATAGCATTTGAACTAATATCACTTATTTAATTTTTATGATTGGTTGTATAAATCCCATCCAGTACAGAATAATATTTTTCTAACTATCTTTCATAATACGGTTTATTGTTTATTGTACTGCCAGAGAAAATAACTACAAAATAATCAACCACTAAATATCTATAGTTTTAATTAACATAAAGCATGCTTACTGCCTCCACATAATATTTTTTAAATAGCACTTTTCATGCAGATAATGGCAATAATACTTTCAGGCTTAAAGCATGTTATTAACATACCAATTTAATTACAATGCTTTAAAATACGTAATTAATCATGCAATTCATACTACAGTTGTGTACTGATTGATTTATATTTTCACTCAGATAAACTGTTGATAATATTACATAACGTTAATCTATCCTTTTCCTTCACAAAAATATGTGTTGGTAGAGTGATTAACTGTCTGGCAACTTTCCCAGCAACATGACATTCTTCTATACCTACTACATGCTCTGCTATCTCATTAAGCTTATCCAGTGAGTTTGGATAAGAGATCGTAAGCCCATATTTTTTGTAGCGCTCTACAAGCGAATCTCTTTTTTTTCTGTCTAATATTCTTATTGGATAACGTAAATATGCAGGTGAAACATTTTCTAGGACAGCTATTTTTTTAACCATTGTATTTTGAGACAGGTTAGTGTCGTACCATAATCCATTGTCTACTCTTGAACTTGTAATAGAGTCTATTCTGGATAATTGCAACAAGGCAATCGACGCAAGCATACTCGAATATTTCTTTACCGGGTATTTATCGTCATATATTGTTTTGCCTAGCTTGAGGAATGGTAAATTTGCTGGCAACCAATAAAAATATGGATTTAACAGAAAATAGTAGATTAAAATCTTTACAGCAGTTACTGCGTTATCTCTAAATGTCGGTGAGTCTAACTCTCTATATCGCTCATCGATAATATCTGATAGATCCCTACTCCTTGTGATTATGATACCACCATCAATAGATGTAATATTTTTACCCTTATCTAAGCTGTAAATACCTGCAATTCCAAAAGTTCCTGCATATCTTCCTTCGTATTTAGAATTAATTGATTGTGCTGCATCATCGACGAGATATACGTTATGCTTTTCAGCAATCTTTTCAAGATCGGTGAGTTGATTTGGTAGTCCATATAGATTAGCTGTCAATATACATAATACATTGTCAAACGGAATACCATTAAGTTGATCTATATTGTATGAAAGTGTTTCATCGTCAATATCACATATTCTGATCTTCAGACCAGCCTTAATGATTGAGCTTGCAACTGAATAACAAGTATAGGCCGGAACAACTACTTCATTTCTGTGATTTTCTGGTGAAAGATCCTTTAATGATTTTAATAATAAAACCATTGCCCCTCTTCCCGTAGACAATAAATAACTGAAATCTACATTAAATCTATGATTTATCAAGCGAGTTAGGTCGTGGCTTCGATCTATCCGGAAGGTATTGTCTTTAAGCCACTCTAGAAGCTCAATTGTTTTAATGGGTGAACCGCTTGGGGGGAGATATCTAAACATGATCCTACCCAATTATGGAATATACTTTGATATCAGTGGTCCTAACATTTGGGTAGCTTTAAGCGGCATTCTACTCCACATATTAATAAAGTATTTATATTTTGGATTTGACGGATTGAGGTTAGGCATATCCTTTGCCCTGTTTAGATAATACTGCCAGTACAGTTGTTTTGTTTCTGCATTCCATTTCTTTTTGAAGGATTCCCCACCTGAATCTACGCTTGATCTTCCAAGATGAAAACTAGTATACCCTGATTCACATGCGTGTTTTATCATCTCCCAGTAGAGAACATAACTCGGTTGTAGTGTCCTATAGCTTTGATCTATTCCAAGCCACATGCCCTCGACAGTTTTTTTATAATAACCGTTCAATGCAGCTGCTATTGGTACCCCATCCTTGTAGGCAACAAATATCGTTATATGCCTGTGTAAATGCGTAAATATTTTTTCAAAATACTTGATTGAATATATTGGTGTGCCTAAGGTTCTCCATGATTTTGAAATGATTTGATAAAAATCGTTTAATAGTTCCTCACCACCAAATTTTGTTGTTATTCCATTTTTATAAACCCTGCGGATATTAGTACGATGTTTTGATTTGTAACTATCCCAAATACTCTGATAGTTCACATCTAAATCCAGTGTAAGAGATATTTTATTTGTTGTTTCCTTAAGTCCAACCGCAGAGGGTGTTATGCTCCTCAGTTCCACGTAATCTGTATTCTTATCGTTTGCAAGTTTACAAACTGCATCTATTAATTGTCTGTCTATATCAGTAGAGTCGGAACAACTTGAACCATAATTAACAAATGGCATTGATGACAGAATGTGGCCAAAGAATATGCTTTTGATCGATACAACGGGAAGCACACCGACTAATTTATTATCGATTTCAGCAGTAATACAATATATTTTATGGCCAAAATACGTTGAATTGATATATTGCCACTCTAGCAGTTGATAAAAACAAGCGTTATCTTGACTTTCCAGATATTGGTTCCAGTTCGTTAATTTAGGACTATCTAAATTACTGCTGATGGTTGTAATTATCTTTTTGTCCATTTTAACGGTCATTTTTGTCAATATTATTTTATAAATTAGCGAAAGTGCATTACAGCGATAATAAGTTCATATTAAGTCAGCATGAAGATCTATATACATTTAATATTAATTTATGATATCAGACTAATTCTTAAAGTTAAGAATGAACTACATGATCCCGAGTATTGTGGCTAAAAGCACTGGTTTACTACTTGCAGTATTATCATTCATATTTATTCTCTTAATATCATAAAGGTTATCAGTACCTGAAACATACCCATAATGTGTGCCGAAACCTAAAGAATATCCAGCTTTTTTAGTTAGATCACCTAAACGGTCATTATAATCTCCATTTGGATACGCAATGGCTTCTATACTTTCTCCTAACTTTCTTTCCAACGTATTTTTTGACTCAACCAATTCAGTCTCTACAACATCTTGTGTAAGCCTAGTAAGTATTCTGTGCGTACATGCATGAGAACCAACAGCAACACCAGATTTGTGTAATTCTTTAAGTTCATCCCAAGTTAAATGTCTATCTACTTTCGATGCTCCATTCATGCCATGAAATTTTGTTAAATCAGTCATCATCATATCTATTTTATTGTATGGTAGGGTTTTTAAGCTCCTTACATAATCTCTGATTATAATATTTTTTGTTATATCATTACCTGACAGGGTATCTGGAAATCCATACTTTGTTATCAGCTCCTTAGCATCGGAAGTTCCTGATTCATATATTTTAGCTATTTGTTGACCTAGAGTTTCCTGCCAAAACGTTAACGGAGAAGAGATATAGTCAGTTGGTACAAAAACAATTGCTGGACATTGGTGTCTTTTTAAGATTGGGAGAGCGTAATTATAGTTGTCCGCCCAACCGTCATCAAAAGTAATTAAACAAGCAGGTGGCCCTTCAACAATCCCGGAATGAACTAAATCACTAAATTCATTAATATCCACAATTCTGAAACACTCTTTTAGTGCTTTCAATTGCATATCAAAACGTATGGGATCCACCATAATGGCTTCGTGTGAATAACTTTCAATTCGTTTTTCGTAGGGTAGTACACGATGATAAGTCAGGACAACCGCCTTGTTATTCAATCGCTTCAGTAAATAATAATTTGAAATGCCTGTGTAATATAAAATGTAAGCATAAATTACTTTAAATGACTTTTTTATAATAGATAGCAATTTCCTCAATGTATTTATCATATTTATTATTTTATTTAATTCTTGACAAATTAATCAATTTTCCGGTTTTTTAAATATCAATATGTTGCCAAATGCAGGGCCTGGCAATTTGATATATTTAAACCATATTTTATTTAATAGATGTATCATGGTCTTTAAAATATTTGTAGGTACTACCCAGTACAGTTCACTGAATTGACCTGCTCTTCTCTTTTCTAGAATCATGCCATTATTTTCAAATTCATTGATGAGCCATTTAATATTCGCCTGCCTTGTCATTAGTCTGCCATCAACTGTCTCTTCCCAATTTTCGATTCCTGCAGGCACGATTTTAACGTCAGCTCGCTCTCTGTTTAATATTTTTTTTATTAATCTTAGGGTACGAGTTTGCATTGACATCATGTTGCCTTCGCTAATTGCCAAATAGCCTCCCGGCTTTACGATTCTTGCTAACTCTGAAATCGCCTTTTCAACATCAGGTATATGCATCAAAACACCCCAACAAACTACTTTGCTGAACGAATCATTCTCAAAGGTTAGCTGTGTTAGGTTTTCGCATCTTAATTCGATACGACTATCATACATGGTTCCCTTTAGCTCTTCTCTTGCTAGTACTAATGCTGATTCAGACAGATCCGTACCTATGACCGTGTAACCTCTATCAACTAAATTCTTTGATTTTGCACAACTTCCACAGCCTGCATCTAATACAATATTATCGTCAGAATTAATAAATGAGTCCCTAATAAAATCAAAGGCCATGTTATAAAATATTTCATTTTGTGGAGTTCTATAGTTATCCACCCATTCATCATGAATGGCAGTTTGCTTCAAAGTTTTTTCAGCATCTTTTGATTGGTTATCATTCACGATTCAAGCCTCTGACAAGATGTACAATTGAGTCAATATTAACTTAATATTACAAAATAGCATTATTATATATTGTAAACCTCACGCCAGATTAGATAATTTACAACCGTCCATAATATCTCTGTATTATCTGCTCTTTCTGACATATGCTCGTCATATTTAGCGCGTATGTTATCAATATTAATGTAATCATCACCAGGGGTGTCATATATAATTTCTTTTACTAATTTTCCTAGTCCATTTGTATCCCGCATCCATTTTGTTAAAGGAACTCCAAAGCCTGATTTTCTTCTGTAAATTACTTCTCTAGGCAGGTATTTTTCTGCTATTTCCTTGATAAGCATTTTAGTATTTGTTTTTTCGAGTTTTATACTCGGTGGAAGTGAATTTGCAAATTCCACAAGACGATAGTCAAGAAAAGGGACTCTTGCTTCAACACTTGCGCCCATACTCATCCTGTCCTGTCTATTGAGAATCGATATAAGATAGGTTAGTTGATCCTGCAGTGAGACCATCTCAATTGTACTTTTGTAGTTAAGTACGGAATCATGTAATTCATTTCGATATCCAAGTTTCTTATCTATATCACAACCAATTATTTGGTTTACTACATCTACTCTGTTTACGGCTGCATTCATCATTATGATATCTTGCATATCAAGTTGAGAATAGTCTCTTAGTTTTTTTATTCGGTGGTCTTTATGTATTCTTGATAGTAGATTCAACAATGGCGATGTTAACCATGAAAAGTGCTTAATCTTCTTAGCCAATTCAGGTATTAAATACCTAGGGTAGCCTAGGAACAATTCATCCGCTCCTTCACCTGTTAGTACGACTGTTACATGTTTCTTAGTTAGTTCACTTAATGCAAGAATATGTACTGAATTTGCGAAGTGAAGAGGCTCATCGTTCAATGCAATTGCTTTTGGGAGCAAACTGGAAAAATCACTACTGCCTAATACAAGTTCATGATGCTGAGTTTCATACCTTGTTGATACAATTTTTGCATATTCAGACTCATCATAATCACTTTCCTCAAATCCTACGGAAAATGTGTTTAAATGTTCGCCAGCGATCCCTGCAGCCATTGCAGTCACAAGGCTTGAATCTATCCCTCCACTACAAAATGTTCCTAGCGGGACCTCACTCATCAATCTTATTTTAATTGCATCTTGTAAAAGATATTCTATCTGTTCTTTTGCAGAGTTTTTGTCTAATGAATGGTCCTTATCAGTATTTAATACATCCCAATATTTTACGATATCTATGCCTGCACTATCTACAGTCATGTAATGCCCTGGTAAGAGTGACATTACATCCTTGAACATTGTATGTTCGCCTGCTACATCTCTATACAGAAAGTATTCAAATACAGCACTTCCATTACATGCAGCTTCTATTTTGTCATATTTAAGTATTGATTTTATTTCTGATGAAAAAATGAATTCATTATTTGTTTTATAGTAATAGAGAGGCTTGATCCCCATCCTGTCACGAGCGATATATAGAGAGTGTTTGCTCTCGTCACAAATAGCGAATGCAAACATGCCGTTCAGATACTCTATACAATTGTTTCCATACTCCATGTATAGATATATTATAACTTCGGTATCAGATTCTGATTTAAAACTATATCCTTTCTTTTCCAACTCTTTTCTTAATATTCTGTAGTTGTATATCTCTCCATTAAAAACAATCCAGAATTTTTGATTTGGGTCAGACATCGGCTGGTGTCCAGTTGACAACCCAATAATACTTAATCTTCTATGAGCAAGCCCTACGGGTCCGGAAATATATAATCCTTTATCATCAGGTCCTCTGTATGTGAATACATCGCGCATTGCAACAAGCTGGTTTTCATCAACCCGTCTAGTTGAATCGTGATAATATATTCCTGCAATTCCACACATAGTCTAGACTTTCTCCGAGTTATATACCTAAACCGACTTTTGATATTACCCATTTGAACTTGCCAGTATGGGTTCGTTTAATTTCATCTACTATCTCAAGTTTTATATTCACATCACTTCCTAATCTTTCTGACAGTCCATGAAGTAGTGACTTTTTGTCGTGTGTAGAAAATTTATCATCCACGTTTAATTTGATGGTTATATTATCGTAATCATTCTGGATTATCTGCGACTCTAAAATTGAAGTGACCGGCTTGAAAGGATGAGTAAGAACAGACGGAGAGATAATGCGTCCATCTCTTAAGGTCAGCATATCTTCAGCCTTTGTAGTGACATCTAATAACAGGGGGTGCTTTCTTCCGCATTGACATCGTTCTTTTTTTATCGCAGACATATCATTAGTTTTATACCGAATCAGTGGCATTGCATAATTATGGAGCGATGTTGCTACAATCGTGCCAATTTCATTTTCAATTACACACTCTCCGTCCTGATTACATATTTCAGTAATCCCATACTCCATACCAATATGACTACCTGTATGATTCTCACATTCTGTAGTAAACAAGACGCGTTCTGCAGAGCCAAAATAATCAAATATTTTACACTCAAAACTCTTTTCAATAACCTCTCTCTGAAAATCATAAAGCGTCTCAGAAGAGGTCAATACTGAATCCAGTTTTAAAGTCTGATTATTATTATCCAGGTACTTTGCAAGTACATATACAGTAGATGGATATCCATCAAGTACACGTGGTGTATACCTTTCTAACTCATCAAGATAATAATGTATATTAGATGGTTTTAGGTGGAAGGATGATAATAATAGTTGATTGTGATAATGGTTATATCGCCAGAACGGTGGTTGTGAATTATTTAGTGGTACAATAGTATTCCCTCGTATCACTGCCACCTTATCACCATGCTTTGCTAAATTCACACCTGCCCAACTGTATTGTCGGTCTAGCATTGCATAATTGTAATGAATCAAGTTATCACTGTAGCATATTTCCAACGGCGACCCAGTGGTACCACTTGTATGGCCTTTCTTAACTTTTTTATAAGAGTATTGATCTGATAATAGTGCGCTAAAATTATTTTTAATATCATCTTTTGTTAATAACGGTAGCTTTTGCAGATCTTCAATAGTACAAATATCACTCGGTTTTAAACTAAGTCCATTCATAACACCAGTGTAATAAGGGACATGCTTATAACAATACTTAATTAACTCAGATAGTTTTAACTCCTGATATGAGATAAGTTCATCTTCAGAATGCCACTGACTTTTCTCTAGATGACTTTTAATATTTTGAAATTCACCTCCATATCTCATTTTGTCAAGTGCTATACTAAAACCTGTCAAAGCAAGGTTTTGAAGTGAAACAGGCAGCACATCGTATAAACCTTTAAGTGGAGAATCCATTAGTTGCCCTAAGGTTATGACGGTAAGGTATTTTTATACGCTCGTATTAGATATTTTGCGATTGATGGCCAAGCATATTTATCTACAGCAAGCTTTCTTGCATTATCACCTAATATTTTTCTTCTTTTTTTATTGTTTAAAAGCTCAATTATACTGGAGGCAAATTCTGAATCTGAATCTTCGATATAGATATTTTCACGATCCGTTACCTCTATACCCTCGCATCCGATTGAAGTAGATATAATTGCTTTTCCTTGAGCTAATGCATCAAGGACTTTAAGTCTAGTACCACCACCGACTCTTAGCGGTACAACATAGATAGCTGATTTTGCGACATATGGTCTAATATCATCTACATAGCCAAGTACCTCAATACCAGCCTCTTCCTTACTTAATCGCAACAGGTCTTTTGGTGGATCCTGACCGATAATATAAAATTTTATGTTTGGGATTTTTGTTTTTACGAGGGGCCAAATATCGTCCAGAAGATGCATAACAGCATCTTTGTTAGCAAACATATTCATCCCACCAGTGTAAATAATAGCTTGCTCTTCCTCTCCTTCCACTCTTTTGAAATAGTCTACATCCACACCATTCGGAACTATTGCTGTTTTCACGCCAGGTGACATGTCTAACAATTCTTTTTCATCTGCAGCTGACATCATAACATTGATAAAATATTTTTTACTTTCATCAATTTCATATTTCTTAAGCTTTTCTGACTGTTTAGCAACATAATACCGAGTAAACCAATTAGATTCGACCTTCGACCTTCTTGCCATAAGTGAAGATTCAATATTATGATGAGTTACAATTGATGGTAAGTCGCCTATATATTTTTTGTACTGTGATAGTCCTACTGTATCAATGTGGACTATATCAATACCTTCCCTATTGACTAAATCGGTAATTTTATTCTTAAAGTCACTACTCTTATGTGCAAGAACACTAAAAGGTAAGCTATAAAAAAAACCGATGATAAATGCTGTATACTTATGAAGCATTGATTTTTTAGGCCATAGCGAAAAGTAATGTACTTCTTTACATATACCTTCTAAATGACGTTTACTCTCATCTACAAGATGCTGCGATGGCAAAGTATCGGGATGTATAAATGCAAGTAGGTAGACATCATTATCTTTCGCGATTTCACGAATGATATTGTAACCACGCTGTAGTACACCACCATGTGGAGGATAAGGTACGATCTGAGATAGAAATAATATTTTCATTTAACTTGTTCACACTCTTGCAAGAGTTTCATATATCGATTCATAGCGCCGTGACATGTTAGTAGCAGTAAAAGTCTCCTCATAACGTTTTTTTGCCAAACTCCCATAGCGAGTTCTTTCATTATTATCTAGTATCAGTGCTTCAAGAGATGAATACATATCGGTTATAGCTCCTGGATTTACTATCACACCATATCTTGAATCTTCAATTATTTTTGGTGTTTCGCCGACACTTGTCGTAACGACAGGTTTACCAGATGCCATTGCCTCCAGTAATACCATTGACATAGCTTCCCATAGTGATGGCTGAAAAAATATATCTATTTGAGGTAGCAGTACGGACGAAGCTGAGTCTATCCAACCCAATAGTTTAACGTGTTGTTCAAGCTTGTTTGATACGATCTCGTTTTCCAGTTTGCTTCTTAAGTGGCCATCGCCTGCAATAACAAATACAAACTTTTCCGGTACAGTAGCCTTAAGTAGCTTGGCAACCTTTATAAGATCATGCATTCCTTTCTGTTCAATCAGTGTGTTTATCGAACCTATAATTATTTTACCTTGACTCTTATATTCATCTAAAATATCCAGCTTTACTTGGTTGTGTGTGACATCTACCCCATTCCATACTGTTGTAATCCTACTATTCGGTATTTTGTAATAATCACATATATCCTGCTTTTGTTTATTTGCTACAGCTACTAATCTATCCGGGATTCTCCAAAACAATCTTTCCAACCTAGCCATATCAGCTTCTCTATTGGGATAATTGCCAAAATGAAATGTATGTAGTAATCGTAGAGATGGCGTAATCAGTCTGCACAATGAACTATCCACTAATGAATGGATATCATGAGAATGTACTATCTGAAATTTATTCTCATGAATAATCTTTCTAAATTTTAATGAAGTAAAATAATCAGGCTTCCCCTTTTTCTGTTGCTTGATGCCAATAATTCGTGTGCCGTTTTCCCTAATTCTCTCACCTACTTTCCCCATTTCTTTGAGAAAACAGACAGTCACATCAAACTTGTCTTTATCTATAGTTTTACAAATATTGGCTGTTACTTCCTCTGCGCCACCAATATGCAAAGTCGAGTGTAAAAGGCAGATTTTTATTCTTTTGTTTGTCATAAAATACTTATTGAATAATTGTTAGCGAATAGAACAGATACCATTTAAATTTATTTTGCATTGCTTTTTTCAAATAATGCTTTTTTAAACATAAAATCAGCGGCCACAAATAGTCCAGCTAGTACATAGATATGCGGATAATACGTTACAGATAAAAAAGCACCACCGATAATGAATGCGACCAAGCTCGCATTTAACATTAAAAATAACTTTCTATATTGCTCTCCCTCGCCACCAGGGTCCGTATACTTTGTGGCTGTTTTAATAGCTTTATTGTTTCTCCAATAGTTTCCTATAAGCAAAGCAAGAAAGAAAACGATACCAGGTATACCTAATTCTCCTAAAATCAAGAAGTAGGAAGAATGAGCAGTCAACCAAGGAAAATTCTCATCACCAAATTCTGGTGGCCTGAATTCTGTACCCAACTTGACAGGAAAATGACCAGCACCAACGCCGGTTACTGGGTAGGCACTTACCATTCTGATAGCTGTTTTCCAAGCTACAATCCGACCCATAGCGGATCCTTCATTTTCATAGTTGGATATCGTATTCATTCTTTCAAAATAAACTGGTGGTGCGAAACTAATAACTGCCAGTAACACTCCACCAATCAATAATAGCCCCATCACTTTTTGGCGACCCATCCACCAAAGGTATCCAAATGTTCCCATCAGTGCTAGTGATGCCCCACGTGATTGAGTACCAACTATAGCAAGTATCAATATTATCAATGAGATAATATATATGGATCGCATAATAAATTTATTTGAATCCTGAATTAAGAACAAGGACATTGGGATGGCAAGTGAGGCGGATAACGCATAATCATTACCGTCACCAAGGAATGCGTTTCCTTGAATATATGTTCTTGTAGCCGGCTCTAAAACAACATTTGGATTAAGAAAAATAAGAATAACATGACTAATTACAAAGACAGCAAATATACCCTTTATTTTGCTTACATCAGTAACCAGCTTAACAATAATGTAGTACCATAATACAAATCCGAACACGAGTTTGAATATTTTAAATGCAAACTCAGTTACATCTGCAACTAATACAGATACTGCCAGGAGAAAGAGAAGAAACAGAAGCCACTTTGAATTTGGATGTTTTAATATACTTCTATTGTCGTTTACACTAACGTGAAATAATGCGCCTACTAATACAAGCAAAGGAATAATTGTATTTATTTTCAGTATGCCTATGATAGATAAGTATGTATCAGGACGAACATAATCCAAAAAAAGCGAAATAAGTAAGCCGATATAAAGCATTATATAAAATCAATCTATTATCATGATATTAGGCTTTTATAAACCGTGTATAGCTTATCTACTCTACTGTCTTGATTGAAATTATTGATAATATGTTCTCGCCCAGCAAGGCCCATATTAATAAACTCATCTCTATTATCAACAAACTCACTCATTGCACGATTTAAAGCACTAATATCTTGAGCATCAATGAGGAAACCATTTACCCTATGCTGAACTATCTGTGAAGTACCACCAACATCTGTCGCAATTACCGGGATACCCATTAATAATGATTCCAATATTACATTTGGCATACCCTCTGTACTAGAACTCTGTACTACCAAATCCACACTATTATAGATGTCGATCATATCTTCGCGATAGCCAGTGAATATGACATTATCGGTTATTCCTAACTGGTTTACTAGTGCAGTTAAGCGTTCCTTCTCTTGCCCAATACCAATCAATACGAATATTAAATCATTGTTTTTTGAAAGAATCTCTTTCGCAGACTTCAAAAAAATGTCCTGACCCTTTTCGGGACTTAATCGCCCTATATTTGCAACGACAATTTTATTTTTTGAAATAAAATACTCATTCCTGAATTTCTGATTGTTCCTATTAATTATGTAGTCATCTACAACTAGAGCATTATTAATTACAGTTATTCTGTCTTCTTTGAATTTACTTTTTACTAGCTGATCTTTCATGGTATTTGAAACTGTAATAATCTTATTATGAAAACGTAGTAAAAAGCGATCCAATAGCGTGTATAACTTTCCTTTCATATTATTAGAAATCCAGCCATGGCATGTGGAAATGATAGGAATACCCATTGCCTTAGCACAGATGAGGCCATAAAGATTTGAGCGAAAATCATGCACATGAATTATATCTATTGAATTATCCCTTATTGCTTGATTGATTTGTCTGACAACCCCGATATCAAATGAACTATTTTCTGTAATAGGGACTACTTCAAGATTCAATTTAATGGCCTGATTAAGATACGCATGTTCCTTGTGACTCTTACCCGAAAACGCCCCAATTATAATTTTACACTGCGATGAATCTATCATATCCGCGCATTGCAGGATTGTCCTACCCGGACCATCAATCCATGGCGAATCACGTAAATCTAATACCCTTATAATGTCTGTACTCATATTTAATATCAGTTATTCTTGTTTTGTATTATTTATCTTTAATTATCGTTACTTTAAACTGAGGCCTGTGATTATAAAATAAAAATGTAACATTATCTCAATTCAACACAATCCTCACTTTTAACATCACATATTGAGTACAGTTCTTGATATACAATAGAACATGTTTAAATATTTTGATCACCCAAATATGGGCACCTATGTTCGCCAGCCTGACTCTATTTAATATGTAACACGAAATATGAAATCATTTCATTACATATGATATTAACACCATTGCCACAAAATATGTCACAAAATAACAACATGTACATTAAGGTCCTATACCCTAAAAAAGTGCTTTTACAAAAAACACTTAATGTACACAAAATAATAAACAACCAGTATCGTATTATGGTTTTTATCTATACAGTGATGCAGAGAATACTGCATGATTATTCAGCAGGCATCTGAATAGAGGTATGGTTTGCAGGTGATAACCGATTAATAATTACAAATAAAGACAATCCACTTTTGAGAGATAAAAATACCTGATCGTGATGCATAGGTGCAAAAACGCTGTATATCAACCAAGTATGCCCTTAACATGATTATGGTCATAGAGTAGTCAGGTAACTCTACCCCAAATACCGAATGGAATGAGTCATAACTACACTTTTTGATATGGCCTTTTTAGAAATGGGAGTGGCTGATATTCTGCTAAGTCAGTACTTTTGATAACGTCAGGAACTTATTTCAAATCACAAATATACATATGAAAAGTATAAGATGGTGAAATTTAATTCAGTTCTTTTAGTCGATTCGGTATTTTCAATCGACATTCGCAATTGAAATACTACCAAATAGCTTTGTCATTATCTTTTGATATGATCACGTTTAGTCGGTTGCCAGACTTCTTGTCTTTTTCCAAAATAATACATTACCCAAGCTTTCAATATCGCCATGTTGACCATCGTAAAAAAAAGCGGGATCTTCCCAATAATAGAGTCATGCATGAGGCTATTTTTAGGTATGGCACTCACTCCTAAAGCATAAAAAAGTATTTGGGCAATAAATACAACATAATAAAATAAATAATCAGCCAATACCAAGCTACTCGTCAAAAGCAATATAAGAAAAAATGGAACCAACCATCTCATAATTTTGTGTGAGAATAAAAAAACAGAAAACCATCCAAATCTAATAGGGTTTAGTAGTCTAATTCTAGAGAATAATGCAGTCATACCTCTCAATAATGTTCTAACTTTTCTATCAAATTCTTTACTGGTACTCGTTGAGGCGCTCATGATTCCAATTGCAGAAGGCTCAGTAATAGCCCTAAAACCAGCCTCGACTGTATTTAAAACTGATAGAAAGTCAGGTGCAAGACCCTCCTCAAAGGGCATTACAAGATTACTTCTCTGTGCATAAAACGAACCACTAGCACCTACGATTGAATCTATCTTAGACTCTTTATTTCGTAAGAATAACTCATATTGACCATACAGACCTTCCCCCCCCTTACTACCGATTATATGATCCTCTCCAGAAACACACCCTATATTTTGAATTTTAAATGGCTGAAGTATATTTTTTAGTGCATCTTCCTCAAGCATTATCGATGCATCTGTATATACAACGATATCTGTATCAATCAATTGTAATCCCTCATTCAAAGCATTTGCTTTTCCTTTCTGGTCTGGAACATTTTTTGTTTTTATTGTTATATCACTTTTATAGTTTTCCACTATTTCCAAAGTGTTATCTGTGGAGCCATCTGAAACTATGATTATTTCAATTAAATTTTTAGGGTAGTCTAATTTTAAGATGTTATTTAGCTTTTCTTCAATAACTGCAGATTCATTATGCACTGGTAATAATATCGATACACTTGGAAAAAAGTCTTCATCTACAACCTCATTTGCCTCCTTTCTTATTTTACCCACAAAGATTAATAGCAGCGGATAGATAAAATAGGCATAAAACACGGAAACAAATGAAGTCCAGAATATAATTTTCATGCGATTTATTCTTAAATATGATTTATTTTAGATAGCAATCGAAATAATAATTGATGGCCAAAATAGGACTAATAGTTGAAATATCTGTTATACACATATATTACTTTTTAATGCTATGTTTGCTAAAGCAAAAACAATTACAGTATTGTGCACACATTTAATTCACACCATACCATCTTTATTTTAGTATTCCAGCTCTTTTATCGGTATCAATTAATTCGATATTCAGTCCAAACCCCGCATAAATAAAAGCAATCTTTTCATTATTAAATGCTTCTCCTATTTCAGGCTCAGTTAATACTCTGACCCCCTTTTCCTTAAGTTTATATAACTCGTCATCGACAGTTGCTTCAGATTTAAAGCAAATATGGTGTAGACCTTCACCTTTTTTCAAAGAACTTATTAATGGCGATTCCTTACATGATGGTTCAATAAGTTTAATATCCATTGACCCATCTTTTGTTAGAAAAACCACATTAACTTGTTGTCGAGTATTTGTAACCTTTTCTGTTTTTTGGTGGTATCCAAAAATATCGTTAAATCTAGCCATGGCTCTATCAATGGATCGCACGGCAATACAGATATGATCAATTTGCATAATTAGTGTTCATTCTATAAATTAAGGAAATTCAACATAAACATAGGCTCAATCGAATTCTAACATGTAATTCGCTATTTATTAATAATATCTCGAATTTCGGTATTCAACTAATTGTGACTGGCCTGTAATAAGCGAAATTATTTTTCCAGCTTCCAAGATTATTAAATATTATTAAATTATGTATGAACAACTACAAGCACTCATCATCATAATATTATTCAATTTATATTGCATAATTTACTTATTTCCAACCTGCGAGAAGCAAGGATAATTTTTTATCCGGTAAAGAAACCTCTTACACTGAAATTACAGTATACTGATGGTTACGAATAACAGATATGAAAAAACGAGAAACTGGCACACTATTCAATAGTACTTGCATTCAAATTAATAGGCCACATAAAAGAAATTCAACGGCCGCACATAATCAATGATTTATTCTTGAAATATGAAGTACACATCTATTTTAGATAGTAGAGTATTACCCGGATTTATTATTGCATCTGGACTAGCTGTCTTGATCATTATTTTCTATCCAAACGCCCTCAGGTTTTATGATATTTGGACAGCAGAAAATAGCATATATTCTCATGGATTGTTGTTATTACCCATTTCACTTTATTTAATCGTACGAGAGTGGAAATCTACAAAAAATCGCATAAGTATACAATTTAGACCAATATCAACGGTTTCACTGATCGGTCTTTCTATTATATGGTTTATCTCGGAGATCACACATATACAGACTGCATCTCAAGTAGTCTTTTT
The DNA here is from genome assembly GCA_025656675.1 of Candidatus Thiodiazotropha sp. (ex Codakia rugifera). Lineage (GTDB taxonomy): Bacteria > Pseudomonadota > Gammaproteobacteria > Chromatiales > Chromatiaceae > Thiodiazotropha. The sequence continues at coordinate 579,916 of JAHXHN010000002.1, read as the reverse complement.
ATTTATATTATGTTTTTATGTTGTATCGTTACTTGGAATGAGAACTAACTTTAGACTCATCTTTCCAATATTAATAATATTAAGTGCTGCACCAATATGGTCAATATTTTCAGAACCACTACAAGAACCAACAGCCTTCGCTGTCAATCAATTGCTGAAGTTAACTGGTTATTCTTCTTTCCAGGAGGGGTACTTAATTAGTATTCCTGAGGGTATATTCGAGGTAGGTGATACATGTAGTGGTTTACGTTTTCAAATCGCAGCAATCACGGCGACCACTCTCTATGTCTATACAGTTAGATATTCTCTTTTTAAATCTATTTTTTATGTAATTGCTGCATCATTAATAGCATTTATTTCTAATACTATACGTATATATATAGTAGTTCTTGCTGGACACTATACTAACATGACACATAATCTACTCGTTGATCATATATGGCTTGGCTGGTTAGTATTCGCCTGTAGTTTCATGTGTTTCATTGTTATTACCGGTTTACTTGAAAATAAATATCAAAATCATGACACGCTTGTAGTTGATAACATAAAAACCATAAAATCAAATGAAGTTAACATTAAAAAAAGCATATTTTTAGCTTTCTCAATAGCAGTTGTCGCAAGCATTGGCCCAATAGCAAACTGGTTATTAAATACTTCCATTATAGAAAGCAATTTCAAAACAACTGACGTACAACTAAATTTCAATGAATGGATATCTATCGAACAAAATAATAACTGGAAACCTATATGGCTTCCTTCTGATTTCGAATTATTAACAAGTTATTCAAATGATAATAATAAGGTTGATTTATTCATCTCAACTTTTTTCTCTCAGGAACAGGGACGAGAGGTAATTAATGATATGAATAGATCGTTCAATGACAGAAAGTGGAGGCGTATTGGCAGAAACCGTGAAATAGTCACAGTTGGAAATGAGAAGTTAATACCTATAGAGGAAGAGGTCATTATAGATACACAAGGTTCAAAAAGAGTAAATTGGATATGGTATTACATCGGAGGCATGTCCACTAATAATGCACTATCCGCAAAGCTATACGGCATTACATCTGTGCTGAAAGGAAGACCAGATGCAACTGTTCTGATCATATCAACACAATCTAATGCTGATATTGCAGATATGAGGAGTACACTAAATCTTTTTTTAAGTGATAATATTTATAGGATTGAAGAGGAAATGGATAGAATGCGAACAAATATAAGGTAATACTATAATACGACATTGAGTAGATATAGCTTGATATGACAGACATTGTCGGTTTGATGATTTTTCCTGGGTAACCGGAAATCACCGTAACGCATCAATCCATGAGTTAGTCATTTCGGCATAATTTTTTGGGGCAGATGACCTTCATATAACAATATGGTAAATGGTTTATGCAATTAAGCTAGTATCAGTTTAGATGTATTTACCTCTGCCAGTCTGACCAACTGTCTATGCCTACTAGCAATGCCTTGAGAATACGTGTATTTCTAATAATTTTCCTTTAGCCATTTCGCGACATTATCATGCATAGTCTGTTCCCACTCCACTAATGATAAAATATGATTCGCTTCTGGTATTGTAATGACTTCATAAAGATCATCATATCTCCTCAAATGTGGCCTATATATGTCCTCAAATTTTTCTTTAAATTCCCAAAGTAATCTATCTCCACCACTATATATAAGTAACATTTTTTTCGATTGTTTCAACATCGAGAAAAAAGTAGGTGCAAATTTTGGATTAGTGTTACTCGAATGATCATGTTTGAATTCTATTTCAACACTATTATGTGATTTAGAGCTGATTTGTTTTACTTTTGACGTAATAACTCTAACGGGTTTAAATAAAATCTTAAATATAGTCCTATAGTCACTTTTAAAGCTTAATATTCTTATCCATGAATCGATATCCGTTAATTTTTTTAAATACCCATCCTTTAGGTCATCAAGTTGACCCTCAGTGACAAATCTAGCGAAATTGTCCTCTCCGCCCTCAAAGACATTAATTAATCCCAGTGCTATCAACCCATTCACTCTATTATCAATACTACCGGTCAGCATCCCTGTGATTGCACCTCCGCATAAACCTCCAAGGATAAACTTGTTGAAATCATGCTCATTCTCCATCCAATCCATTGCATCTATCGTATCATTTATATATCTTCCATTTTGAATACTGTTGTATACATTCACAAGTACATTTTCCGGTATAACACCCTCAGAATCTCCTAATCCATAGAAATCATATCTTAAAACAGTAAATCCACACGCCACGAGCACCCTCGATAATTTGTTATAGAGCCTATGAGGACCCACTCGCATTTTTATACCAGGAGACAATAATAATATTGCAATATCTTTTCTATCCTTGATAGGTTCCTCAAGTATTCCAAATAATTTAAAGCCTTCTCTATTACTAAATTCAATCGGTGTAGACTTCATTGTGTGCCCGTTAACCATTCTATTGAGGAGGTAGTGAGATTATCTGCATTTTGGTAGAAGGTTTTTATCTCTTTCCAGAATTGTTCTTCGTGAGATTTTTTTATTGTTGAATTCCCACTAAATCGGATCACAAGCTCTTGATAGAGTTTATTAAGTGGCTGTTTCGGGTTTTTTACAATTTGATTGATTATACATTGAGTTGACTGATGATAGTTCAACTCCAGCAGGTTCAAAGCTGATAGTTGTAGAAAGTAGTTATGTGTTAACAGGTAGCCGTCAATATTTATGGGTTTCCCTGATTGCATTTGATTAATTAATTCGTCTCTAGTGATTTCAACCTTTCCTTTTATTGCCATTTGAGTAGCAAGATTACTCCGCAATATCTCTTGCATGTATCTTTCACCATTTATTACAGGATCCCATAATATTAACCGACTAATGTCAGTACTTGATGAAGCATAAATAGCCGCCAATGTTGCGCCGAATCTTAGACCAAAAAGGCCGATCTGTGAAATTTCAAAGTCACTTTTAATTGTCGTAATAACACAATCAATATCAGAAATATGATCTTCTAATGATGAACAGACAAATTCAGTTTCACTGTCCCCATGTCCCCGAAAATCAAATCTGACTACCAGGTATCCATGTTGTACCATCTCGCGTGCAAAACTAACATATACTCGATGGCTCCATAACTTCTCCTCAGCAAACGGATGTATAAACACAAAAGCGCCCTTAATTGGAGCACGATCAGGAATATGTTGAATGGTATATATTTTCTTACCATCGATATGAATATATTTTGCTTTTTCAGTCATTGTTTTAGTGGGATATTAGATGTAGGCATGGTAACTGTTTACTAAAAAATACTTCTTAGCGTGTAGCTCGGAAGTATAGTGAAAATGTACATACTATTCGCAATAGTTACACCAAGCGCTCGGTATCTAATGACAACACGCTACAGATGTCTTTCATACATGTTTGTATATCAAATATAACAGAATTTAGGATATCGCTATTTTTACCATATGGGTCAGCTACTTCAATACCAACTGCTTTTGAAAATGCACCAATCCACACCGTCTTGGTACCACTCTTAGGATATAGATCGTGAAGCATATCCCAGTTTTTTCTATCCATAATAATTATTACATCAGACCAATATACGTCATCAACCGTTAACCTTTTTGAGCGATGGTTGGACAAATCATACCCATAGTTTTTTAGTATATTTAAATACTCAGGCTCGCATGGTCTATTAATATTTTCATGGAAACCTGCTGACCTTGTATTTATACCTGACTGACTGCAAAACGTATTTAACAAGTGCTCAGCAAGTGGGCTACGATAAATATTGCCATAGCATATTATTAATATATTATTACCATGTCTATTCTTTATAGACTGAAGACTATTCTTCCGAGCAAATAGCAAAATAAACTGGTGTCTGACTCTTCTTATGATAGCAGCAAATATTCTATAAATTATAAATTGACGCATATCAGCGAATATCACCCCAAACAGATTTTATATTTTGATTAGCCATCATTGTATGCATCCCATAATCCATTCATCTGTAGCACATCAGATACTGTTGTAAATTTAAAATCATTAATTAGAGAGATAAGTCTTGCTTCAAATTTATCTATATTATTATAGTGTCTAAATTCAGATAATATTGATGATTTTATCCTTGGTTGATTGATATCTATTTCCCAGGGGTGCATATAAAATATAAATGGTAAGCTCTTCTTGTTAATTTTTCGCAAGCCTAGTTGAGTTAACCAATATGGGAATAATCGGAAATAGCCTCCACCACTAATAGGCATTCTTTTGTTTCCAATACCTATAGTCGAAAGTGGAAACTCGATAATTCTATTTCCCGATTCGGTATTATAAACATGAGGTGTAGTTTTTGCGTTTGGTATTCCATACCTATCGTGAATGATTGGAAATATACTGGAGTCATATTTAAAACCTGCCTCACATAGTACATCCATTGCCCAAATTGATTTCTTAGTAATCGAATAACTAGCAGCTCTATATCCATTGACAGCTTTACCGGTAATATCCTCGATTATACACTTTGATTTTTGTGTTTCCTCATTAAATATGTCTCTTGTCTGATTATAAACCAGATCATGTCTATAACCGTGGCACCCTATTTCATGACCTTGATCAGATATTTTTCTTATGAGTTTTTGCTCTCTTTCAGCAACCCAACCTAATATAAAAAAAGTACCCTTAATTTTGTGTTTTGCAAATATATCTAAAATATGATTTGTATTATGATCAACCCTTGAAGTAAAACTACCCCAGTCATCTTTTTTAATCTGCTTCGAAAATGCAGATACCTGATAGTAGTCCTCTACATCGACAGTCATTGCATTTAATATCATCTGTTAAACCATCATGTGAGTTGCTTGGATTCTGGACGTACCTATAATCAGAATATTTTGTTATCTGCTCAAGGAAAAGTAAAAATCAATCATAGTATTATTTACTACTGGTAAATAACATTTACAGATTTACAATAGATCTATAGATTAGGGGCGTCTTTGTTTATAGTGAAAATCCAGGATATCGAAAAATACCTGATATGTATATAATCATGAACTAATTTGCTGTCAGCTAAGTTTATTTCGTTCTAAATATCTCTGTATAGAGATTTTGAGTCTTTTCTACATTCACTTTAATGTGAAAGTGATCCATTAGCCGTTTATAACCTGCTTGACCCATATTCTCTGCAAAAGACTTATCTTTGATTAACCTAATTACAGATTGTGCTAAATATTCATGATCACCAGGATTAAACGTCAATCCAGATTTCTCGTTTTCTATGATTTCTGGTATTGCCCCATCTTTCGCTGCAATCAGAGGCTTGGATAGAGACATGGCTTCAATTAACACACGACCAAATGGTTCTGGCTCAATGGATGTATGAAGTACTATTTGCAGGATATTCAAATAATCAGCAACATTTTTTATATATCCAGTAAATATTATTTTATTCTCTAAACCTAATTTATTAATGGTGGACTTCAGCCTTTTATGATATTCAATATCACAGGGTGCGGTATCACCAATCAACAAACAGACTGTATTTGGGTACTTGTCATTAATTATACTCATAGCTTTCACAGCTATTTCTTGCCCTTTCCACTCTCGAATGTTTCCAATCACCCCAATTACATTAATTTCATCATTAATACCTAACGTTCTGAGTATGTCATTATCTGATATTTTATTTATCACATCTATTGGATCAATGCCATTATATATGGTGACAATATTCTTATTGACAATGCCATTGTTTATCAATGTACTAGTTACAGAGTTTGAAATACTTATGATAGCTTTCAGGTATTTTGATATAAACCTAGGTATAAATGGGTAATAATTATTGATCCCTCGCTCATGAGTGACACAAGGAATACCAGATATAAACGCCGCAACCATCCAATCATTATTTCGAAGAATTGAATTATTCAAGTGAAGAAGATCAACTTCATGTTGTTTTAGAAGTCTTCTGTATCTTAAGCTTGAGAGTATTAGATAGCCAACCAAATTGAATAGCTTTTGTACCTTACCAATTATCTTGTTGAGAAATAATAGAGAATTGGTGTTAATTGTAATTGATACAGGTTTATAATGAGGTATTATTAAGGTCTTTATCCCTGCTTTCTCATACTCGCTAATAAGGGCATGATGACTATGAAAAACAACGGTAGGATTATATTTAGATTTATCTAGACCCCGCACCAAATAGAGTAAACTATAGAACGAACCACCGATCGTACCATCAGTATTTCCCTCGCAGTACATTATATTCTTAATATTGGCCATTTTTTATATATAGTTTTGCTATTTGGTTAGTTATTTGAATTTTGCTTTCTCGGGATTATTTTCTTCAACACCCTCCCAAACAGTTGTCTTTCATTGCTTGATAAACATACTACGAATATTGATAAAAAATATACTGGTAACATTAGTAGTATCCAGGTAAAAAAGAGTGCCATCGAGTCTGTTTTATAATTGGTTGCTATATAAAATACAGCTAATGAAAAGGGAATACTTGCAATTGACGGCATCAGGTAGACATTAACAAGATATTTTTTAAAATCAAACTTTAAAATACGCCTTGTCATTATTGGTAATACAACTACCATAAAAAATGCTTGTGGGATGGCTGTACCAAGTGCAACGCCTGCAATACCATAATAATGAATCAGAATAATACTTAAGCCTAAGTTTACAACTGCTTCATATATTCTTAAATTAGCAATAATCCTATGTTTATTAATTCCATAAAGAATACTACTTATTGTTGTGTGTGGAATTGCTAAAAGAGTACTTATTGATAATATATACAGAACTATCGATGAATGTTCTGCATATTCTTCTCCCATCCATATAGCAATAAACATATCCCCTAAGAGCAGAAACACTATACAGATTGGAATAGCGACAAGTATCGAAAGTTTACTCCCATTGATAATTAAAGAGTTTATACTTTCATCGTCTTTTTTCGAGTCAAGTTCGCTAGCAACTGGATTGAGTACATTGTTACTCATCATTATTAAGCGACGAAGATACTCAATTAAATTTCCCGCAATTGCATAGAAAGTTACAGCAGGCGCTGATAAAAAGAAGCCGATAACTAGTGCGTCAGTATAAAATATGGCTTTTTGTCCTAGATTATTAATCAGGACATATACACTATAATTATATAATTTTTTTATTGTAGGGAACTTATCTCGAAGCGATGAACGTGTATATTTAAAAGGAATTTCATGAATTTGTAACAAATTTTTTGAATAGAAAAATATTGTAATATTATTTATAAGACCCATTCCCAATTGAATAAATGCAAGCGCTACAATTCCATAACCCTGATTAAGGAAGTAGAGAATAAGGCCAAGTCTGACAAAAGCAAAGATAATTCCAATTTTGTTAAATATGTCATATCTCTGAAGCCCCATTAAAACGCCATTAAAGACATTAAAAACAAGTGATTGAGCAATCGTTAAACCACATAGGATGACTACAAGCCTAATCGTTGTAATCGAAACATTGCTGATTTCAAAAAGATATGGAAAAGATAATGCAAATATAAAAGTGATTAGCAGGCATAGAATACCTATACCACTGTAGAGCAGCATACCTGAGCTCAGTATTTCATTTAATTCATCAACACTTTTTTTTGACTTATGCTTAGATACATATCGAATAATTGATTCCCGGACACCAAAATCCAGTAGGTATAGATACCCTGTAAACTGCATTAATATTACCCATATACCATAATAGATATTCCCTAATTTATGGACAATGAAGGGCGCTAAAAAAAAGGAGATTAATATATTGACGGCAAGGTTTGCCCAGTTTGAAAATATATTAGTAAATATTGTTTTTTTATTGATCATTAATAACAAAACATGGGTTATTAATTATGAAATTACAGGCATTACGCACTTAATGTTTCAACATAAAGATCCATCATTTTTCTGGCCATAGTCTCTTTTGAAAATATTTCAATTACCCTCTTTCTACTCGACTTTCCATGCTCAATTAAAAGTTGCGGATTTAAGAGGTATTTTGACATTTGCTCCGACAAACTGACAGGGTTGGACATTTCCGTGAAATAACCAGTTTCTCCATCTATTACTATTTCAAGCGGCCCAGCAGCCCGACAAGCTATAACTGGAATGCCACAGCTCATAGCTTCGACATAAACGTAACCAAACGTCTCATAACGGCTTGCTAGCACAAAACAATTTATCGCAGAGTAAAAGCTAGGCATATCTCCTAATGACCCTAACTCCCTAATCCGGTCCTTATACTGAGAATTATCGATTTCATCTAGGAATTTTTTATAATAATCATCTCTATGATTAGGCCCGCAGTAGACTAGATAGATGTTAGTATTCTCTGCCGCTACTAATTCAAAGGCTTTTAAAAGTGTAATTTGCTCTTTCATTTCTATGAATTGTGCTGCACATCCAAATACAACTGCATCATGCGGAATATTATTTTCCTTCCGCAGACGATTACCTTTTCCTTTGGAATATTTAAAATGTTCGGTATCTATCCCTAAATAGATCTTTGCGATCTTTTCTTGAAAACCTTTTCCTTTTAGCAAATCATCAGTTGCATTGGATATACTTATAATCCGATCTGCAAGTTCTGACTTTTTATTCCAGTTTTTAGGATGATTATCCCACTCAAGATTCGATTTCGTATATATATACTTTGTATTTGTTAAGAGCTTAAAGAAAAAAGGTTCAGAAAACAGAGACTGATATAAAAAGGAATGAACCAAATCGTATTTCTTTTTTCTGATAATGAAAGGCCCTTTTAATAAGTCCAATAATTTTTCAGCGTTAAATCCTCGTGTGGGTTGTAATCTCAATCGAAATACTTTAAAGCCTAACCTTTCGATATCTGCTTGGGCTTCATTACCCGTAGCTAACGCACCAACTTCAACATCAAATTTTTCAGTGTCAATTAAAGATAGAAGGTCATATAAGTTTCGTACCTGTGAACTGTAAATCAGTTCACTGATAGTGATCAGGATTCGATATCGATTATTCATACCTAAACCAGTTTAATTATTTATTTTATTATACAAACAAGAGTAATTGGATAAGGATAATATGTATGCGGCAACTTCGCAGTATGTCACGATAAACTTAAGAAAAAAAGTACTTTGTCTTTTCAATCAGACCAAAAACGAGCGAGGTTTAAAAGGACATATAAGGCGGGGAAGTAGAACTGATTAGCAACGTTTTCAGCCAACGATTGAGAGTAATGGTGTTTACATTCCGTAATGCTGATAAACAGCTAAAAATCCCTTGGATATTAACATTGATGGGAGAGAAGAACACCTTGAAAACCAAGGTGTTCTATCACTCTCGCACTGGATAATACTAATACAATATAGCAGGGCTGGGTGCTGCTACATCGGCAGGTGGGACATTCGGGGTGTTAGTAACCCCAATAATCTCATTGCCTGTGACATGAGCACCTAGCGTAATTGAAGAACTTGTACCTTGGCCCCGAATATTTAATAGATCTACACCAGCGTTGATTGCTGGAGAATTGGAAGCTAAGGTAAATGTGTTATTGGCAGTACTACTGAAAAGCGGATCCGCACTGATTGAACCTGATCTGTCTTTATTAAAGTTATTCTGCCAACTGGAAAAACTGTAATTGCTGTAATTCACCCGAGCTGTAGAACCATTATTATGGTACAGATTGTTAGAATACGTCATACTGCTTAAGTCTGAGATATCCTCACCCTGTATACCGCGAGAATTGCCGACAATTATATTGTTTTTGAAGACAAGGTCTCTGTAGCCATTTGTATTTGGTTTGAAAAACAAACCGCCATTGGAGCAATTGTAAATAGTGTTATTGACGACATCAATATTGGCTGGGCTGACAGAGTCATAACCAATAAAGGTAATGCCTGCATTACTGTCACGAATGATATTTTGGTAGATCTGGGCTCCATGCTGTTCGGAAGCAGTACCAACTCCGCCGATGGCGATACCTTCAGCATCGATATTGTGAAGATAATTGTATCGTACAATGAATGGCCCACCATTCGCGCCCTTTATGAAAATACCACCACTAGAATCAGAGATATCGTTATGTTCCATAGTGATATTATTAGAATAATAGAGCATTATCGACGAACCATTACGATTCCTACCTGCGTTGCGGGTACCGTAGAGCGTATTATTTCGAATTAGTGAATCCCTGGAACGTTCAATTCGAATTGCATTATGGTTGTCATTCCAGCTTGATGTTATACCTCTGACTGTTAAGTTTTGAATGGTAATATTGTTTGAATCCCACACTACAACAGGTCCAGTATCCGATTTAGTGTTAATATTTCTTTCGTCGAGAATAAAGCCATCCCAAACAATATGACTTCTGCCATAGGTACCTATCAGCGGTTCTCCAATTGTGTTTGTGTTGGAGCTTAAAACCACATTCCCATCAGCCTGAAAAACAATCGGATTGCCACTTGTACCGGAGTTGACCGGATTGTAGACAGGTATGTATCTTTCGCCAGTGCCCGAACTCGTATTATAGTTACCTGACCTTACGATGACGACGTCACCAGCCCGTGCGGCCTGGCCTGAATTTGTACTCGAAAGTGATGTACTACCCCAGGCTGCACGACCCAGAGATGACCATGGGTTCGAGGCGCTATTTGATTCATAGCTGGTATTGTCATTACCACCATTGTTATCAACATATAGCGTTTTTGCCTGTGCGACTGAGAAGGCAAGACATAGTGATGTAAAAATTAACAGCTTTTTCATGGTATTACCCTCTACAATCCTAGATTGTAATCAAAAATTTACTTAGTACAGTTACAAATCATCAACTGGACATTGAATCGATATAGAATAACTACAGTTCTGTGGATGGGCGTAATCATAATAAAATCGTAAACACATAACCCGTGCTTGATGATATATATTGCATTAGCCTTTGCTAATATCTTAAATCATTAAGTGGCTATCGGTTATATTGCCTCGATATTACTCACAGATTCGTAATCACATCATGTCAATGAATATCCTGTATGAAAGTTCCACGATCAATGCCTACGTTGAAATTACGCGAGTATTGTTCACAACATCATGATTTTAAAGCCAATCTGTGCATCATAGACCTACTATCATGTATCTCACTGAAACAATTACGTTTTCTCTCGCTTTAGTCATCGCACTCACTCAGACCGCGTGCTCCTATAGACTCAACCTATAGAGAGCAGGACTTATTCGATCTAGAATTATTATCGGCAGTTCATAGTAGTTTCTCTATGTGTCAGTTCGCAATTGGATATGATTAAGTTCACAAAAAAGTACTACAAACCGCTTTTTCCCCTACTTCTCTAGGATTTTAAGTAGTTGGAGATCATTGAAATATTCGTTGCGCTCATAGCATGAAAAACTATGGCTTACTTCTAACAATAGTATGCGCAATTCGAACCTCAAAGAAATTGAGAATAAAAGTCCACAATCAATCTCCTGATATAAAATATATCATAACTATCAGTTAGTTAGCCTGAATTTTATGAGATCTATTAGGAATAAAGTCCTTTTTCAGTAGCTGTTTAACAATCTTGACGTCCAAAGCAAGAAGGAGTTCTCCATCTTAATGATAGTTGTCATTTAAAAAACCCAAGATTGCTGGGCATAACAGTCTGTGCTGTATATTTCCAATCGATGCCAAAGCTTAGTAGAAGAGGTTATTAACCTCATCGCAACCAAATAAATACCCCAACCTGTGGTACGAATTTCAGTGTATTCCATTGGTTTTTTTTAAGTATGAAAAATGTGCTGGCTATTGTTTTATTCAATTACCAAGAAATATAGCCGTGGAATCACACACCCCCTAGATTCATTATAATTTGGCTACCAAGAAATCCCTCTCTACCTAATAACAAATCCTACTATCTATTCCAAAACCTCAACCTAAATATTGGGTTTTTTAGACGATATTTTGTTCCATCGCACGCATACAGTTCAATATCATGCTTTGATAATTTTTTTCTGAGCAAATATTCAATTACCTCGTCAATTCTAAGTAGTGCATCTTTCCATCCATAAAAATCTGATTTAAGTTCACAGTCCAGAAGGTCACTGATAACAACTAATACATCGCCCTGAGTATCCACTAGGTCATCCAGTCGTTTTGGCTGATCATAATGATCAATACCCGATAGCTTTGCCAACCCTTTTACCAGAGGTAAATCGGAGTAAATACTAGTTAAGCTGGTATTTACCTTTGGAAGCGTACCAAAACCAGAAAACCAAAGACTATTAATAACCGCTTCCCCAGTTATAGACTTCTGTTGATTTAACTCACCCTGGAAGAAGAGCATCTGAATCTCATTGAGAAATTTCCTCCATTTTTTTGCATCTGGTCCTGTAGGTAAATAGTCTTCAATATGGTGGCCGACGACTGCTTCTATTGGAAATGTGGCTAAGTCCGGACAATATGGCACTTTTATGAACCACTCAGTTGGGGATACTGCAATGAGAGATAGATTGTCTTCTTCAAAATATTTATTGAAAAGACCGGTTAACTGATCAGCATCCTGCTGGCTTACTACCTGTTCGTCAGGTTTTAGTAATATCAGTCTGTCCCTATCAGCAAGCAGATACACTGGTGTAGCAAGCGCCCAGCAAAACTCCTCTGGATCTAAATCCAAACCGTATAGTGTGACTGCGCCTAGTGGTAACTCCTGCTTTACTCCCGGTTCAATAGTAAATAGCTGGAATAGTGTTGCCGAAATATCTGCAACTTGAAATAAATTATTTCCGGCTTTTGCTATGACATTTTGCAGGGCTTTCAACCGAATGCCCTCATCCCTTAATTGTTTTGTCGCAGCAGCCCAGAATAAACCCGGTATCAGTAGACGTAATCTCTTGTTGCTAGCCACTACTGGAGTCAATCTGTATAAACACTACTAGTGAGCAATATCAGATCAATCTTCTGACATATTAGAGAGAATTGCTTGCTTCACTGCGTCGAGTTCTGCATTGATTGTCATAACCGGTGACGTCGATTGCTGGATTGCTGTATCGGGATCTTTGAGACCATTGCCTGTCAGTGTACAAACAATACTCGAGCCTTCAGGTATCTTGCCTGAAGTAATATCTCTCATTGCGCCTGCCAACGATGTTGCAGATGCAGGTTCACAAAAGATGCCTTCGCATTGCGCTAGGAGTTTTTGTGCTGCAAGTATCTCGTCATCTTCACACTCGTCAAACCAGCCTCCGGATTCTTCCTGAACTTTCCATGCCTGATTCCACGACTGTGGATTACCGATACGAATAGCTGTCGCTATGGTATCAGGCTCTTTGACCGGTCCTCCACGTAAAAATGGTGCCGAACCTGAAGCCTGATAACCAACCATTTTGGGTCGTTTACCTGTGATTGCACCACCGGCAAATTTACACTTGCCATTACAGTAGGCACAGGCTTCGGTCACATGCTCACCTGATGTGCAGCTATATTCACAGTAACCAATCCAGTGTGCTGTAATATTCCCGGCATTCCCAACTGGCAAGCAATGATAATCAGGTGCATGACCCAGCTCTTCTACAATCTCAAAGGCTGCCGTCTTCTGTCCCTGTAATCGATACGGATTGATTGAGTTGACGATCGTCACCGGGGCGTGCTCTGCAACATCTTTTACCAATTGCATACCATCATCAAAGTTACCCTTGATTTGGATCGTGATAGCCCCATACATCATGGCCTGAGCTAATTTACCCATTGCGATCTTACCATCAGGTATCACGACAAAGGCCGTAATACCTGCCCTGGCAGCATAGGCAGCTGCGGCTGCAGAGGTATTACCTGTTGATGCACAGATTATCGCTTTACTGTTCTCTTCCACGGCTTTTGTCACTGCCATGGTCATACCTCGATCCTTGAATGAGCCGGTTGGATTCAGGCCCTCGTACTTCACATAGATATCGACATCTTTGCCAAGTTGTTTCGGTATATTGTTCAGTCGTATAAGTGGGGTGTTGCCCTCACCAAGGCTGATGATTCTGGTATCGTCATGTACAGGAAGTCTGTCACGATACCTGTCAATCAATCCAGTATAACGGGGTCGGAATGGCATGATTAAAACCTCTAATAAACTATTGTCAGCATACCTGACACAGAACAGACTTTATGTAATCCGAAGAAATCAATGGCTGTTGGCTGATCAGCCGTCAAGACGTTCAACACGTATTCGCATTACCTGTCCAAATACACTATCCAGATGCTCAATCGCGGCAATTGCTTCATTTAGCTGCTTTTCGACAACTTTTTGGGTAAGCATCACCAAGGGGACGGCGCTCTCATCTTCCATCGGCTCTTTTTGCTGGATAGCTTCGATGCTAATCCCTGAGTCAGCCAGAATGCTTGCGATTCGGGCAACTACCCCAGGTTTGTCTACTACCTGCATACGCAAATAAAAGGCTGTCTCGACATCTTCGATCGGAAGAATAACCAAATCCGCCAACTCATCAGGTTGAAAGGCCAAATGAGGCACTCGGTTTTCAGGATCAGTGGTTAGGGTGCGTACCACATCAACCACATCGGCCAACACTGCAGATGCAGTGGGTTCCGAACCAGCACCTGCCCCATAATATAAGGTTGGTCCGACTGCATCGCCTTTAACCAGTACTGCATTCATGACGCCATCCACATTGGCAATCAGTCGACGATGGGGGATCATGGTTGGGTGGACACGCATCTCTATCCCTGATGCTGTCTTTCTGGTTATACCCAAATGTTTGATGCGATAACCGAACTGGTCGGCGTACTCTACATCTTGCGGCTCGATCTTGGTGATCCCTTCTGTATAGGTTTTTTCAAATTGCAGTGGAATACCGAATGCGATGGAACCAAGAATGGTCAGTTTATGGGCAGCATCTATCCCTTCAACATCAAACGTAGGATCCGCTTCTGCGTAACCCAATCCTTGAGCCTCTTTTAAGACATCCGCAAATTCACGACCTTTATCACGCATTTCAGAGAGAATGAAATTACCTGTACCATTGATAATACCTGCTATCCACTCAATACGATTGGCTGCTAATCCCTCTCGAACTGCCTTGATTATTGGGATTCCTCCAGCTACAGCAGCCTCAAAAGCCACCATGACTCCCCTCTTTTGCGCTGCCTTGAAAATTTCATCGCCATGCATAGCAATCAGCGCTTTGTTGGCAGTCACCACATGCTTTCCATTCTCGATCGCTTTCAAGACCAATTCCCTGGCAGGAGAGTAACCACCAATCAATTCTATAATGATATCCAGTTCGGGATTATCCACCACAGAGAATGCATCATCCGAGACATCAACATACTCTAGCCCATTCAGTGTGCTCGGATCGTACTGCTTTGCAGCAGCATGGGTAATCTGAATACCGCGACCTGCCCTACGTGCTATTTCATCGGCATTTCGGGCCAAGACATTCAAGGTACCGCCACCGACGGTCCCGAGTCCCAACAAACCAACTTTGACTGGATTCAAGTGAATACTCCTGCTGTAAAATTCAGATTAGCCTATGCGGCGTTAAGGCCATCATTGCGAAACATATCACGAATGCCGCGTACTGCTTGTCGGGTACGATGCTCATTTTCTATGAGCCCAAAACGTACATGGTCATCGCCATGCTCACCAAAACCAATACCAGGTGAAACCGCCACCTTCGCCTCTTGCAGAAGCTTCTTGGAAAATTCCAGTGATCCCAGTGATTTATAAATTTCGGGAATAGGCGCCCAAACAAACATGGTCGCTTTTGGTTTTTCGATATGCCACCCGATGTTGTTCAGCCCGTCACAAAGTACGTCACGACGGGTTTGGTACATGCTGCAGATCTCCTTCACCACATCCTGCGGGCCTTCCAATGCAGCGATAGCAGCTACCTGTATAGGTGTGAATGTACCGTAGTCCAGATAGGACTTTATCCGCGCCAAGGCCGCAACAAGGGTCTTGTTACCTGACATAAAACCAACCCGCCAGCCGGGCATATTGTAGCTCTTGGAGAGAGAGAAGAATTCAACGGCAACCTCATCTGCACCTGGAACCTGCAGGATAGAGGGGGCAACATAGCCGTCAAATACGATATCGGCATAAGCGAGATCATGCACAACCCAGATATTGTACTCTTTTGCGATCTCTACCACCTTCTCAAAAAATTCCAGATCGACACACTGTGTCGTTGGATTTGCTGGAAAATTGAGTACAAGCATTTTAGGACGAGGCCAGGAATCTTTGATTGACTTCACCAATTCATCAAAAAAGTTGACGCCTGGGACCATCGGCACATGGCGTACATCGGCACCTGAAATAATAAAACCATAGGGATGAATCGGATACGCTGGATTGGGTACTAAAACTGAATCTCCCGGCCCCATACAAGCTAAAGCAAGATGTGCCAGACCCTCTTTTGATCCAATTGTTGCAATAACCTGTGATTCAGGGTCCAGGTCGACGTCGTAGCGGGACTTGTACCAGTTGCTCATAGCCCGACGTAATCTGGGAATACCTTTCGACATGGAGTAGCGATGGGTATCCTTCCGATTGGCTACTTCACACAGCTTATCCACGATATGCTGAGGCGTGGGCTGATCGGGATTTCCCATGCCAAAATCGATGATATCCTCACCCCGCGCTCGCGCAGCTGCCTTGAGTTCATTGACAATAGCGAACACATAGGGCGGCAAACGCTTGATTCTGCGGAATTCTTCCATCTCTGGCGTGGACACAGATACCTCGACTTATTACTTGGGTTAAAAGGAGTAAAGTTAACTGACCCACTATTAAATATCAATTTTTTACACGACTGCCCTTTAGCGGCATCACGCTCTTGAGGGACCTTGTTAAATGATCGACTACAAATGACGTCAGCATCTGTGTTGCCGGCACTCGAATTGAGTGATGTAACTGACTTTTTTCGTATACTGGATTAAGGTATCGTCAAAGCATGAAATTCATACTGGACGATAACAGCACAGGTCATTCCATACAGCGCTATGAACAGGGTGAAATCTCTGTTAGCGGAACCCGCTATCGCCAGAGTTTCGTGGTGCTCCCAGAGCAGATCTTTCCAGATTGGCGACCCGCTACTTTTCAGGATTTACTGCTGGAGGATTTCGCTTTTCTTGCGAATCTAGCCCCGGAAATCGTTATTCTAGGCACAGGCGCCACCCAATATTTCCCTCATCCCGGTATAACCCAACCTTTGATCGATAATCGAATTGGCCTGGAAGTCATGGATACAACAGCTGCTTGCAGGACCTACAACATCCTGATGTCAGAAGGAAGACGCGTGGCAGCGGCACTGTTCATGATTTAATCTCGCCATTCGTAGCCACGACATCCTCCTCCTTGTCATATTCAACAACGACTACATCATCGGGATAGGGGTATTTTTCCACAATTCTCTTACTTAATTGGCATAGAGTTGCCTGATGCAACGCATCGGATTCCATAAGAATCAGGATCAGCACAGTAATCATGATAGGTAGAATTCCAATACCTCCAATCATTGCCATGACTGCAACCTTCATCATTCCCAAATAGGAGTAGCCGATCCAACCCAACAGACACACACTCATAACCGCTAGCAGCATATAGATGAAGAGTCGACTACGTTCTGCAGCAATCTGCCAATGAACCCGAACATACCAGCTGTCTCGAGATTCAGATTGCTTTGCACGCCAGAGTGTATAGAAAAGCAGTGCGAAGGAAATCACAGGCACCAGCGCCATAGGCTGCCAGTAAGAGCGCACAAGTCCCAATGCTGCAACAAACAAGAGAATATGATTGCCAATCAGATTAGTGAGAGCGATATCGTGAGGTATCTTGGCTTGATGAACCAGGTCATCCGAAATCTCAAATTTCATTTATCATCCTAGAATCCACAGTTGAAAAGGGATTTGTGGGAATTCCTGGTATGCCCGGCAAGGTGTCGTTCGCCGTTAATGGCTATTCCCTTTACAAGAACGACAACACAGTTGGGTGCGCCAGGATTTTTCACAAATCCATGTAGCATTCCACCGCCCGCCCAATGAGTGCAGAAAAAATCCCGTATTTGATTTTGCATTTCATTACCTTATGTGAAACATAAGCGGTCAACTGCGGAATCTAGGATCACAGTCCAGCCGAACAACAAAGAGTGACAGAGGCTACCATTTGATCTGCTTTAATGCATCCTCGTAAAACGGAACCCGTCACCTATGGTAGCATTTCACCCCTCTTTTTCATTAACCATCAGTTTTCGAACAAACCATCTCTTCAATATAAACAGTAAAAAAAACAGTATGATACCCACAACAATTCCAATCCATGGCTGTTCCTTGAGAATTGTTATGACCCAAACCGTGCTTCCCATTGTAGAATCCCCTTCTGTTCGCAAACACAACTGACGTCATCATAAGCCGAGTCGGGGAGTATTTCCCCGAAATTAATCATACTGGTTCTGAATAAATGGAAAAAAAGATCATTTTTTGGGTCGTATCGCTCTCACTCGTCGCCGTTGCACTTGCGGTACTTTTGCCCGGTGGACGAACAGTGGATCAGCATCCACGGTTACCGTGGGATATCACGATTGGAACAGATAATACGGTTGAAGTCTTCGATCTCACTTTGAATCTGAGCAGGCTGACCGATGCAAGAGCAGTTTTCCAGGCACAGGGAAAGATAAACATGTTCATCGCCAAAAGTGGTAATCCTGCATTGGAAGCTTACTTTGAGAGGGTCTTCCTTAGCGGTTTGAGAGCTGACTTTATTCTGGTGTTGAAGGCGGATGAGGAACTGCTACAAAAACTATACGATCGTGGCTCTCGTATTAGTCGTACATCCAATACGATCCACAAGGTTGAGCTATCAAGCGAAGACCAACTTCTGACAGCCAATCTCCCTATTGAGCTGATTAACTATGTTCCAGCAGCCAACCTGGATGAACCTCTAATCCTGAGTCGTTTTGGTGAACCAACTGAAAAAATAACTGAAACTGAAACTGGGATAACACACTGGATCTACCCGGAGAAAGGCTTGAGTATCGGGGTTAATCCAGAGGGCAAGGAGCTGATACAATACATGCCTTTGGAGAGAATCAAGTCATTTTATAACCGCATCAGTAAAAACAACGCTAACTATGAAAAAATCCTGCTGAAGCCTTGAATCTAATGTGGTGTAACGCTACTCTTGCTCATCTGCATCAGGCATCATCTGCTTCGGCAGCTTTTTCTTTTTAACAGGATGAATATCGTCATCCATCAGAATACGGTGCGCCTCACCTTCCAGATCTTCAAATTGGCCGCTTCTGGCAGCCCAAAAAAGAACCGCCACAGCCGCAAGCCCTAATAGAATCATGCCCGGTATCAGGCCATAGATTACGTCCATTTGACTACTCCGATCGGTTCAAAAACTATTTGCCCTTGGAAAACCAGACAACGCATGTCCAGAAACACGCTTGCTGAGCGGCAAGGAGCCAGGACAATATGCGGCCATTCTGGATGGGCACTCACTAGTGGGTGTCGATTATCGGTTTATTTTAACACCTTTAAACAGACTGCGGATACGTGCAGAATTGCCAATCACAGCTAACGAGCTCAACGGCATGGAAATCGCTGCAACCAACGGGGTAACAATTGAGGCCATAGCCAAGGGAACCATAATGATATTATAGGTGATCGAAATACCGATATTCTGGCGGATCGTCAGCAGAGTCCGCCTTGATAGTCCAATGGCAAGTCTTACCTTCTCCAATTCACTGCTCATCAATACGATATCAGCGCTGGCAATTGATACATCAGTACCTGAGCCCATGGCGATTCCGACATCAGCCCGTACCAAAGCCGGTGCATCATTGACACCATCTCCAACCATTGCAACCCGCTGCCCCTGATCCTGTAACCGCTGTACCACCTGGTCTTTCTCTTCTGGTAGGACCTCAGCAATCACATCCATTCCACCGAGCCGTTTGGCTATCGCTTCTGCTGCCTGGCGTCGGTCACCACTCAACAGGGTGAGATGTAAACCTTCTGACTTGAGTGTCCCTATCAGAGCCTCCGCTTCATCCCGAATTCTGTCCTCAACAGCAATCAGGCCTATTTGATGACCATTGATGGCAACAAAAAAAGAACCCACACCCTGGCCATCCAGCCTCACTGCAATTTGCTCGAGTTGTTCAGATGATGCTATACCTTGGCTTGTCATCAGTGCTGTATTCCCTGCTTGCACAAGCTCACCATCAACCATTGCAGCCACTCCCAAGCCAGGCTGATAGTGAAAGTCAGTGGTATGCAGGTGGTCTTTTACATGCATGAAGCCATCTGTCCATTGACCAACAGCTAATGCGACAGGGTGTTCCGAATTTCGCTCTACTGCAGCAACCTTTTTCATCAGTTCGGTAATAAACAGGGAGGGCGGGCTTTCCCGATCCAGCGTCCATTGATCTTCACCTGTGTAGATTCCAACCACCGACATGCCCCCTTCTGTAAGGGTGCCTGTCTTATCAAAAATAACATGATTAATGGTTGAAAGTGTCTCAAGCACCTGGCCATTTTTAACGAGAATACCGTACTTCGCTCCTAACCCGGAAGCCACCGCAATGGACATGGGTGTTGCAAGACCAAATGCACAGGGGCAGGTAATAATGAGTACAGAGGTCGCTGCCAGAAGCGCAACTTCAAATGAACTACCCACCCAATACAGGAAAGTCACTGTTGCCAATGCCAGTGTCACAGCCACAAACCAGGGAACAATTTGATCCGCCAGACATTGAATCGGCGCCTTTGAGCCCTGTGCTTCTTCCACCAGACTGATGATACGGCCAAGGGCGGTGTTCCTCAGTGATCCCTTTACTCTGATTTGCAGAACACCATGGCCATTGATAGTACCGGCAGAGACACTGTCCTCGACGGTCTTAGTTACCACCTGGGATTCTCCCGTAAGCATGGCCTCATCGACCACACTCTGTCCTTCGACAATCACTCCATCCACAGGCATCCTTTCACCCGGCTTTACCAACACCAGATCGTCAATGCGAATTGCCCGGATGGGCACAATCTTCTCGTTACCCTCTTCTATACGGATTGCGACACGTGGCTGAAGATCCAGCAAGCGTTGCGTGGCAGCGACGGCCTGTCGCTTTGACATGGCCTCCAGATAGCGCCCCACAAGAATGACAAACAAAAAATTGACCACCGTGTCATAGTAGACCTCGCCTACCAGGCTACCCGTCACGGTCACATACAGAGAATAGAGATAGGTTATCGAAGCGCCGATGGCAATCGGTAGATCCATGCCTAGATGCAGATGACGTAACCCTGACCAAGCCCCTCTGTAGAACGGATATCCCGAATAGAGTAAAACCGGTGTCGCCAGGGCAAAGCCTATCCAATGAAAAAGTGTCCTGAACTCGCCTTCATTGGCACCTGAATAGAGCGCAATCGATATCCATAGCAGATTCATCATGCCAAAAGCGGCAAATGCCATACGGTAAAGTAGATGACGATTCTGTTTTTTCAGTGCCCCTTCCGCTACCTCCGGATCGTAGGGCACGGCAGCATAACCGATCTGACCTAAGCGTTGGATTATCTGTGAGAGTGCAATGACACTATTGTGCCATTTTATATGCAGGCGCTTTCCTGACAGATTGACCTGTGCGGATATCACGCCTGAAATAGCATTTAATGTATTTTCAATGAGCCAGACACAGGCAGCACAATGGATGCCTTCAATCAGAAGGTGTATCTCCCTCTCCTCGCCCAGATCCCCAACAAACTCCTCCTGCACATCATCCAGGTCATACAGGGCAAGTTCCTTAGGAATCTCAGGGGGAGGCGCTAAACAGGCACCCTCTGGCGTACGCTGATAGAACCCGTCCAGCCCCGCTGCATAGATAGCCTCACACACGGCCTTACAACCTGTACAACAGAAGTGCTGAGGTTCACCCTCAATATTGGCGACTATATCCTCTTGTTCTGTTACAGGCAGGCTGCAATGAAAGCAGGTTTCATCGCCCATTTCTAATGGTGACAGGTCACTCAAGGGATCCAATCGATTCCAACGCCGATTCGCTTAGGCGTATTGTACTCATCTTCCCCATTTTGAATACTCACCAGGATATCCCAGGCACCCTTCAGTGGGAAACTCACTTCGGCCTCGTATTGTCCCGGCTCAACCTGTTTCATCGGTACGGAGAAATCCTGGTTGGCATCGGATGGACGGTAAGCATAGAAGGTCACCTGGTCACGTGATATCGGATTTCCCTCCTTATCCTCAACCAGGAAACGGCACAATACCGACTGACCGACGTCGATTTTGCGCGGTAGATTCACATTCATCTTCCAACCGGGATTTCGAGCCTGCCGTTTGAGCATGTTTTTCTCATAATCCTGTCCACGGTCGTAAAAATCTTCCACTACCAGACCCGGATTATTATCTGTAGCCAGATAGATCATGATCATATTCATGGTGAAGAAAATCACCACCATCGCTACCCAGGCTATTACCCAAGGACTACGCCAAGCTGATTTTTTCTCTGTCATAATGAGTGGATTATAACTATTTTGAGGGGATACTGAAAAAAGGGCAGACAAGGCTGCCTGCCCTTCACTGATGTGTTGATATTAACGATCAGGCCCGATAAAAACACTCTCCCGAATGCCTTCCAGCATTTCGTTGTCATATTCACCACGGACGGTAAACACTATCGGTGTGGTTTCCGCTGCCAACAACGGTTTCGGTACCCGAATAAATACGGTACGAGGCGTTACCTTGCCATGACGGGCCGTGGTGACCAGGTCTTTATCCACCATGACCAATCCTTCTGGTCCTTTGGCACTGATGGTTACGGCAATATCCTTGGTCATCTTGTTAAGTACCTTCAAGATATATTTGTTTTGAATACTCCCATCGCTCTGCAGTACAAACAGTGGTTGACGTTCATGGATAACCTTGAGCTCCAGCGGCGCCAGCGAGGTCAGACCATAAGCTATTCCAACCAGGGCTAATGACATGATGGCAGAGTAGACCCAGACGCGTGGTCGCTTGTAAAGAGGCTGGGGCTTTTTGTTTGCCTCTAGAGAGTCATAGGATTCGTAACGAATCAAACCTTTTGGCCGACCGATCTTCACCA
The DNA here is from genome assembly GCA_025656675.1 of Candidatus Thiodiazotropha sp. (ex Codakia rugifera). Lineage (GTDB taxonomy): Bacteria > Pseudomonadota > Gammaproteobacteria > Chromatiales > Chromatiaceae > Thiodiazotropha. Next base: position 556,787 of record JAHXHN010000002.1, on the reverse strand, counting down.
TCACCTCATCACAGGCATCGATGCAAAGGGCACACATAATGCAACCTTCCTGTTGGCCATGACGGATATCGACGCCTGTAGGACAGACCGCGATGCACTGCTTGCAATCAACGCAATCACCTGTTGTTCTCTCTTCTTCGGGTTGCCCCTTCTTGATCCTGCCTCTAGGCTCACCACGGTGAAAATCATATGAAGGGACAACAGTTGTCTTATCAATCATCACCCCTTGTATCCGGGCATAGGGACAGAGCCAAAAGCAGGCCTGCTCACGCATATAACCGGCCAGGACATAGGTACCCGCTGTAAATAAGGCAATGGTGCCATAGGCCACAGTGCTTGCCTGCAGGGTAAACAGATCTCGCCACAGGTCAAAAACATCATAAAACCAGGCGACGAAACTGATTCCGGTAAGTACTGAGATCAAGAGCCAGATTAAATGCTTAGTGGCTTTGGTACTGACTTTGTTCAGACTCAGTGGTGCTTTCTCCAGCTTTCGTCGTTTTGCCGGTTTACCCTCAAGCTTCTCTTCCAGCCAGGTAAAAACATCCGTCCAAACGGTCTGGAAGCAGAAAAAGCCACAATAGACACGTCCAGCCAGGGCTGTCGCCACGGCCAACAATAGGGCGAGAAAGAGTAGTGCCAGGGATAGCATCCAAAAGTCTTGCGGCAGTATTGTCACGCCTAGTATATGGAACTGGCGATTGGGGATATCAAACAGAACAGCCTGTCTTTCACCCCACTGGAAGTAGGGTCCAATAAAAAAGATGATCCATGCTGCCGCAGACAACCATTTGATATTCCGCCAGTAACCTCCCATGCGCTTGGCGTGAATGGTCTCTTCACCGGTATTGATATGCAAATGTGCCGATTCTGCATATAAATCATCCATCACAGACTGTTTGGATGCTGCGTTTTCATTTCCGCTCAAGGGATAAACTCCTATCGAATCAGTGATGAATGTATCAGGAAAATCATATATGCCCGCTCAAATTCAAGCCAATGCGATTTATCAATAAATTAGAATCAATTAAACTACCATCGTGCAAGGTTATCCAACTTCTGTTTTTAAGGAAATCAACGCAATATCTATTACAAAAAAATAAAAAAAGGGGGGTATACACCCCCCTTTATTATGAAACAAACGCTATCTACTTAGCTTTATGCTTTTCAGCATCACTCTTGATCAGTTTATTGACCTTAAAGCCGAGGAAGATAATGATCACCACACTAATCACGACGGTGACTATCGATCCCCAAAATACTGCATCTCCGTTCATAGCAATCCCCTAGATTTTTTTAAAACTGTGTGAGACATCCTGCCCCACACAGTAATGATAGAAAAAGTGCCTCTTCGGTTAGGTGTCCCTGTTATTGTCCACCACCGAACTTATGAACATAGACTGCTAGCTTTTTAATGTCATCTTCTGACAGTCTTCCGCCAAAGGCCGGCATCACTGCCTCCCGTGTCATAGGATCAGTCACATCATTCACACCGTATTTGATAGTATTCTTGATGCTTTCCAACTGGGATTCACCTTCAGTAGGACCAAAGCGATAGATGCCATCGGTCAGGTTAGCAGAACCCAGTACAGCCATACCCTTGCCGTCCATACCATGACAGGCGATACAACCCTTTTGTGTGAAGTTGGCGTCTGACATGGGATCACCGGCAAGTATGGCATCTGCCATGCCGTCGATCTCAGTATCCGACAGGATCTTGCCGTGCGCTGTCATGATGCCCTTGCGGCCCATGCTGATGGTCTGCTGGATATTCTCAATGGTACCACCGAACAACCAGTCGTCATCCGCCAGTACAGGATAGCCGGGACCACCCTGACCGCCGCCGCCATGACAAGGCGCACAGTTATCACCAAACAATACCTTGGCTGAAGCCACGGTATATTGAGACAGACCGGGAGCAGCCAGAATCTCTTTGGCTGTCATGCCTTTAATCTGAGTCTCGAATTCGGCACGTACTGCCTCAACCTCATCGACACCCGCTTTGTACTCATCCATCTGACTCCAACCCATAATACCCTGGGTCGGCTCTTGACCAATTGGCCACATAGGATAGAGAACACCATAAACGATAAACCAAATTATAGAAGCCCAGAAGGCTATCATCCACCAACGTGGGGGTGGGTTGCTGAGCTCCCGGAGGTTGTCGTCCCATATATGCCCGGTATTGTTTTCACCCGGAAAAGGATTATTATCCGCCATTTTTCTCTCCGCTATCAATTGCTTCATCATCCATCGGGATAAAGCGGTTCTTCTCCAGCTTCTCCCGATTTTTCGGACGTAGTGCGTAGAAATACACGCCTATCATGAGAAGGAAGGTGACCACAGTCATGACCAGACCGACCCAGTCACTGGTGGTCATTGCCTCCCAGTCAGTATAAAAATACTCTTTCAAACTATTCACGATAGACCTTGTTTTCGTCTAGCTTGGCCATGGTTCCCAAGACCTGCAGATAAGCCACCATGGCATCCTCTTCGGTCTTACCAGCCATTTCAGCATTTGCACTGGCGATATCCTCATCGGTGTAAGGCACACCGATCAGTCTCATGACACTAAAACGTGCCGCCATATCCTTACCTTCAACTGAGTTATCTTTCAGCCAAGGATAGTTGGGCATGACAGACTCTGGCACCACGGAACGAGGTGCACGCAGATGTTTACGATGCCAGTCATCCGAGTACTTGTTGCCAAGTCTGGCAAAATCAGGGCCCGTACGTTTGGAACCCCATTGAAAGGGATGGTCGTACATCGATTCTGATGCCAGTGAGTAGTGGCCATAGCGCTCTTTCTCGTCACGGAACGGACGAACCATTTGCGAGTGACAGGTATAGCAACCTTCCCGCAAATAGATATCCCGGCCTGCCAATTCAAGCGCAGTATAAGGACGCATTCCATCACCCGGCTTGTGGTCATGCAGAGTCTGACCGGCTTGACGCTGCCAGACCAATTCAGGTGCAGCATTATGCTCCATGGTGCTCTTCATGGTGAAGAGCGGTACGATCTCGACCAGCCCCCCCACAGAGAGAGACAAAGCCAGGAGAATCAGGAGCAACCAGATGTTTTTCTCCATCTTCTCCTGAAAACTTACAGATTGGTTTTCATTCGCCATTTTGCGAAACCCCCTTTGAATTAAGCAGTAGCCGCAGCGGTGCGGGCTTGCTGCAGACTACCTTCACTGGATGCCTTCATCACGGTCATCAGAACGTTAATGAGCATCATCACAGCACCGAGCAGGAAGATTGCACCACCGACTGCGCGCATTGCGTAGTATGGATGCATGGCTTCGACAGACTCTGCAAAGGTGTAGGCCAGGGTGCCGTACTCATCATAGGCGCGCCACATCAGGCCCTGCATGATGCCGGATACCCACATAGCGACTACATAGATGACAGCACCGATGGTGGCAGTCCAGAAGTGAGCATTGATCAGCTTCAAAGACCACATCTCCGTATGGAAGGTACGCATCATCATGTGGTAGATAGCGCCAATGGCAACCATAGCCACCCAACCCAGTGCACCGGAGTGAACATGTCCGACAGTCCAGTCAGTGTAGTGAGAGAGCGCATTGACTGTCTTCAACGACATGACAGGCCCCTCAAAGGTGGACATGGCGTAGAAGGCCAGGGACATGATCATGAAACGTAGAATGTAATCGGTACGCAGTTTGTCCCAAGCACCCGAGAGGGTCATCATACCGTTCACTGCACCACCCCAAGACGGGATGATCATCGCCAGGGATACAGCTGCACCCAGGGAGCCAGTCCAATCAGGAAGCGCGGTGTATTGCAGATGGTGGGCACCCAACCATACATAACCGAACATCAGTGCCCAGAAATGGATGACAGACAGACGGTAGGAATAGACAGGGCGTCCGGCCTGCTTAGGTACGAAGTAGTACATGATACCCAGGAAGCCTGCTGTCAGATAGAAACCTACTGCATTGTGTCCCCACCACCACTGAACCATGGCATCCTGAACACCAGAAAAAACTGAGTAGGACCTGAACAGATCAACCGGTATAGCCAGACTGTTCACTACATGAAGATAAGTGATCATGACCATCATGCCCAGGAAGAACCAGTTCGACACATAGATATGTGAAGACTTGCGGGTCGCCAGTGTCATGATGAAGTTGAACGAATAGGCAAGCCAGACAACAGCAATAGCCAGATCGATTGGCCATTCCAGTTCTGCATACTCTTTACCAGAGGTAATGCCCAAAGGAAGCGTGATAACCGCCGAAACGATGATCAGATTCCAGCCTAGAAAAACAAACCATGCCAGCTTGTCACTCCAGAGCTTTACGCCGCAGGTGCGTTGAACGCTGTAGAACGATGTTGCCATCAGTGCGCATCCGCCGAAGGCGAAGATAACCGCATTGGTGTGCAGCGGACGAAGACGTCCGAAAGTAATGTATGGAAGATCGAAATTTAGAAACGGCCATGCCAATTCGGCAGCGATGTAAACACCTACCAGCGCGCCTACGACTAAGTAGACTGTGGCCATGACGGTAAACCAGCGTACAACAGCGAAGTTGTATTTCTGCTCGGCTGCGGCGTCCATGAACCCCCCTCTTAAAAACAGATAATTGAACGGAACTTTAGAATTTCTTGTTCGGAAAACCCCAAACAACCCAATTGCGTGAAATGCCACAATTGCGGCGTGACATATATCACTCTTAATTGGGTCAGATGTCAATACGAACATTAGAATAATCTAATGCCAAGTACGCATGATAAGATATTGATGCAAAAAGGAATTTATGAGGACATTAGATTAATTGACATAGATCAACGAAACTTAAAAAAAACAAGATTCTTATCAAGAATAATTGACTGATTTGGTCAGAAAATAAGGCGCAGACAATTACACTGGGCATTGCAGCATGGCTTGTTATTCGCTCGTTCCCGGTTTTCAGCCTTTTTATTTGAACTCGATGTTATTGTTGTAATTTAGATGACGAGTAAAACTGGCGAGAACTGGCTACTTCCTCCAATCCTTTGCGGTTGAGTAATTTGAGGTTATGTTTGCGCAATCCAATCAATCCGCTGTTTTGAAATCTTGTCAATATACGGCTCACAGTCTCACGTGCGAGTCCAAGATAGCTGGCGATATCACTTCTGGACATGCTCAACCCAAGCTGGTCACTGCTAAAACCACGGGTTACAGATCGCTTGGAAAGAGCAATGAGGAAAGCAGCCATTCGTTGATCCGCATTCTGCTGGATTAATGATGTGGTCACCAGATGGTTCAATGCAACTTCTCGGCCCAGCATCTCAATGAGCGCACCCTGGATGGCCTCAGTGGAACGTCCGGTCTCTGACAATCGAGCAAGCTCCAGAACACACACGCTGCTCTGCTCTAGCGCCCGAATGGTGTATGAGTATTGGTGATTGGCCATCCCTTCGGCTCCAATCAAATCTCCCGCCAGAAAGAAACCGACAACACGTTCTCCCTGGGTAGTATCTGGCACTAATGCTTTGAATGAACCCGATTTGATCGCATAGATTGCCTGAAATGGCTGATTGACAGAGAACAGTTTCTCCCCTTTCATGACAGGCTGTCGCCTCAATAACACACCAGGAGGAACACCACTACCCTGTTCAGAATAGTCAAGGACCTGGCACATGGGATCAAGACCGCACTCCTTGCAGGCAACCTCCAATGCCGTCAAGACGCCACTATCATCTGAAATGCAGCATGACTTAGTCACTGTTCAATTATCGCTTATATGTGCTTTTCACAATAATCGGATTACAACTCATTTGAAGATCGATTCAACAGAAAAGCCATCTCGCTCAAGGATATCCCTCAAACGTCTGAGCGCATCCATCTGAATCTGTCTGACCCGCTCACGCGTCACTCCCAACTCGTTAGCCACCTGCTCTAAGGTCGAGTTCTCATAGCCATGCAGGCCAAATCGACGTTCCACTACTTCACGCTGTTTGTCATTCAGTTTACTCAGCCAACGATCGAGATTGGCGTTTAAACCATCATTCTGAATATCCACCGTCGGATCCATGCTCTTCTCGTCGGCAATGGTATCAAGCAGAGGTTTATCAGCATCCTTACCAAACGGCGTATCTACAGACGTCACTCTTTCGTTGAGCCCCAACATGCGCTTGACTTCATCAATGGGCCTATCCAGCAGATCAGCGATCTCTTCGGAGCTGGGTTCATGATCAAGGGTTTGTGCCAGTTTTCGTGCAGCGCGTAGATAGACATTGATCTCTTTTACAACATGGATGGGCAAGCGTATGGTGCGCGTCTGATTCATGATCGCACGTTCGATCGTTTGGCGAATCCACCAGGTTGCATAGGTTGAAAAGCGAAACCCACGCTCCGGATCGAACTTTTCAACAGCCCTGATCAGCCCCAGATTACCCTCCTCAATCAGGTCGAGCAGTGCCAGACCACGGTTCATGTAGCGGCGTGCGATTTTAACAACTAGACGCAGGTTGCTCTCGATCATTCGTTGCCTGGCAGCTTGATCACCCTTCTGAGCCAGTCTGGAAAAATAGACCTCTTCCTCAGCAGTCAGTAACTTGGAAATACCTATCTCGTTGAGATAGAGCCGAGTGGCATCCATTTGCGCATCGCCAGGCTCATTGCCTTTGATCTTTAGGACATCATTGACCTCAGCCTCCGGTTTCTCATCCACAACCTCGTCATCATTCTCCTCGTCATCATCAAGGATGACTTCATCATCCCCGAGAGCTTCAACGACATCAGTCTCTTCAGATTTATCTGGCTCTACAGGCCTTTTACTCATCTCACATCTCCATCTACAAGATCATGCTTTGTCATATTCCTATCACCAGGTAACAATGTTCCCGGGATTTCCATGCAAAGCACACCTCAGTCACCCTTTGGTATAGTGTGGTATTTTATTTTTTCTATCTACGTGGCAACAGCGGTAACGGATTAATCGGTTTACCCTGTTTCCGAACTTCAAAGTGGAGCATCGGTTGTCCCCCCCTGTTGGGTGAACCCATGTGCGCCACTATATCGCCCTTGGCGAGTTTATCACCCTCTTTTACCAGTAGTTTGCGATTGTATCCATAGGCACTTAAAAACTCCTGGTCATGTTTGATGATAATCAGGTTTCCATAGCCCACCAATCCTCCCCCCGCATAGACAACTTTTCCTGCCTCTGCTGCTGCTATGGGCTGGCCCATATCCCCACGAATCCTAATCCCCTTTCGGTTTTGATCTGAACCGGAAAAGGTCTGCACAACCCTTCCTTTGGTCGGCCAGACCCACTTTAACTTGATACTCTTATTCAACTTTCCCTGCTGCGGTGATTTCAAGGAAGCGGTTTTTTTCACCGGCTTCTTCCTTTTCTGGGACTGGGGAGCAGCAGGGGGCACTCGTGACAGCTGTTTCTGCCGAGATACGACATTCTTCTTTTGTGGCACAGGCTGCGTCTTAAGCGAGTGATTTGGTAATCTCTTTTGCCGAGTGGCCGGTGGCTTAAGACGTAACCTCTGCCCAGGATAGATGGGATACTCTGGCCCTTTGATACCGTTCCAGACCGCCACCAATTCATGTGACAGGTTATACCGCCAAGCAATTGAATAGAGTGTATCCCCAGACTGCACCAGGTAGTAGGTTAACGAAGTTTTGCGTCGCAGCGGTTGTGCAGGAGCGTTCCGTCTAACCCCTGAACTGGCCCGAGATGATTCTGTTGTCGAGCGCGTATAGACAGGAGCACTGCCCTTGGATGAGCAGGCGGTTATGTTGATCAGCAGGCTCAGCAGCAGCATGAGACCGACCGGTCCCAGCATGATCGTTTGGTGTCGGCCTCTGGCGAGCAGATTGACGATACCTAACCCCCTTGCTATCTGAGAAAAACGATTAAAAGTAAAAATGTAATCACCAACAGCCAACCAAGACGATCCACATACCGGTGCAATGCGCGTTCCATACGCTCCCCTCCCCATGCCATCAGCGCCGCGACCAAGAAAAAGCGCGCTCCCCGACCAATAACGGAAGCGACGACAAAGGGCATGAATGCCATACCGATGACGCCTGCAGTGATAGTGAAGATCTTATAGGGAATGGGTGAAAAACCTGCGAGGAATATCGCCCAGAACCCCCATCGGCTGAACCACTCCTTAGTATCCAGATAACCTTCCCAGTATCCCCAACTGTGCAGCCATGGTTCAATTAAATCGAATGCAGTCATACCGATCAGATAACCGAGCATTCCACCTATTACCGAGGCAAGCGTGGTCAATCCGGCAAAATACCAGGCACGTTTCGGCCTGGCCATACTCATAGGCGCCAACATGACATCGGGAGGAATCGGAAAGAAAGACGATTCAGCGAAGCTCAATCCTGCAAGATAAGCCGGTGCATGCGGATGACGTGACCACTCCATGGTGCGTGCGTAAAGGGATGAGAAAAGACGCATTAAATCATTCCACCAATCAATGGTACGAAGTTTGCCGATTCCAGACGTTCCTGTTGAAACCCATCAGATGTCCGTGTTACCCGTACCATAACCTGTCGTCCTTTATTATTTTGGATCGGTAAAACCAATCTACCTCCAACGGCCAGCTGCTGCAGTAGCATTTGCGGCAATCCGGCGGGGGCTGCTGTCACGATAATGCCGTCAAACGGTGCGTACTCCGGTAGACCGACTCCTCCGTCACTATGTTTGAGACGAATATTTCGCAGACCAAGTTCCCTAAACCTGATTCGTGCCTGATTGAGCAATGCAGAGATACGTTCAACGCTGTGAACACGTCGCACCAATTGGGCCAGGATAGCGCATTGGTAACCAGATCCGGTACCTATTTCCAATACCATTTCCGGTGTGCCCACCTCCATCAATGCCTCGGTCATGCGTGCTACGGTATAGGGTTGAGAGATGGTCTGACCATATCCAATTGGAAGGGCTGTCTCTTCATACGCGCGGCTGGCCAGCGCTTCATCAACAAAAATATGCCGGGGGGTATTGCGCAACGCCTCCAGGACTCCCTGATGGCGAATACCCTTTTTTCGCAATCGCTGTACCAATCGTTCCCTGGTACGCTGGGATGTCATACCTATGCCCTGGTGTTCGGGACGCATAATCACTGATTGAGCCACTCGCTTACCGCCTGCAAAGCACTATGCCGGGTGAGGTCCACCTGTAGTGGTGTAATGGAAACATAACCCTGACGTACGGTATAGAAATCTGTACCGGGTCCGGCGTCCTGCTCAGCCCCGGCAGGTCCTACCCAGTAAATGGTCCTTCCCCGTGGATCGGTTGTCTTCACCACTGGCTCAGCCTTATGCCGATGTCCAAGACGGGTAGACTGAACACCCAGTAACTGCTCATAGGGTAGATCAGGTACATTGACATTAAGAATGACATTCTCCGCTAATGGTGATTGGATTAATCGACTCACCAATTCCATGGCAACACGTGCACCTGTCTCAAAATGGTTGGGATCATGAGAATTCATAGAGACCGCAATCGCGGGAAAGCCCAAAAAGCGTCCTTCGGTAGCCGCTGCAACCGTACCCGAGTAGAGTACGTCATCGCCCATGTTTGGGCCGGCATTGATACCTGAGACGACAAGATCCGGCTCTTCACTCAGCAATCCTGTAATCGCCAGGTGGACACAATCGGTCGGTGTACCGTCCACACGGATAAAGCCATTTTCCATGGTACGGGCGCGGAGGGGATTAACCAACGTCAGGGAGTTGCTGGCACCGCTGCGATCCTGATCTGGCGCTACCACCACAATATCGCCTATTGCCGACAACTGCTCAGCCAATATCTGTAGACCAGGCGCCTGATAGCCATCGTCGTTGCTAATGAGGATTTTCATACCGGGCACAATATACTGGAAATACCCAACCTTCTCATCCCTCACATACTCTCCGAAGCCCGGTCAAGATTGAGATTCCCCCTCACAACTCCTAACATGCTCACTAATACCTTCTCGGCAGACTGAAAATGAGTGAAGATCAGAAAAAAGCTGATGATAACATGCTGTTTTTCAAAGAACTTGGTGGTGTAGAGCCGCTACAGGAAAAACGCGCCGAACCCTATCGCCGCAGGTTACCCCCCAGACCTCTGAATCTTCCAGTCGGGGACGAGGATAGGAAGGAGCGCGACCTCTATTCCGACCAAGAGATCGAAACTGGAGATGAACTTTACTTCGCTCGTCCCGGTATTCAACAGCGTGTCATGTACGATCTGCGTCGTGGTTACCTGGAAATCGGTGCCGAACTCGATCTGCACGGACTGACTGTACGTTATGCACGCAGTGACCTAGAACAGTTCATCAAGGCCTGCCAGGAACGTGATATTCGTTGTGTCCGTATCATCCACGGTAAGGGGTATCGCTCGGAAGGCAAACAGCCCATCCTCAAGCAGAAACTCAATCTCTGGCTGAGACAACGGGATGACGTTCTCGCATTCACCTCTGCCACCCGCAGGGATGGGGGCACGGGTGCAGCCTATGTGTTACTGCGTAATCCAAATAAAAAAAGGGCCAAATGATGAGATCCAACCCTGTTTTTTTCCCTGTACCATTGAATCTGGAATCCTCAGTTGACCGCTCTGCACCATACCCATCGCGTTTAACATCGCAGGCCCTATCAGGACCAAGACCATCCATCTGCTGGGTGAACTTCCATACAACGCTTAATACACGCTTCATGGTGTTAAACTGAGGATTCCAGGTTGAAATCCAGTCTATACCCAGTAAAATACTTGGTTATTAAACCTGCAGTACAAGCACCATCGAACTCCGATGGCATCTTCCCCATAGCGACTTGACTGCCTTTCAGTCCCCACCGACTGCGTGTGGATGGAATTGAGGAGAAATGTATTGGCTATCAGAATTAAAAGTCAGTGGCATGATGAGGATGCCTCACGCTCTGCCGATGAGCTTGGAGGCGCTATTGCGTTCATAGCTTGGCGCATAGCACTGGACAAAGCGATCACATTGCACGGTGAGCACTTTGTCTATGAAGATGACAGTCATCGGTTGGCGGTGATCGCCGAGTATTTAGCCTACGAAGTACAGATCAGCGATCGTCTGATCCACAGCATGGCCAACAATGAGGACAGAGTTGCTATCATTACCGCGCTTGTAATGAAACTTGCCGATCACTACCGGGATAACGCAACCGATCTGCTCGGTCCCGGTGACCACGCCAACCAATTCATCGCCCTGTCTAACCTCCGGTCAGGTGAATATGCTGAGTTCAACTTCAATAAGGATGGCCCCAGTTACCCTTTTCTGCGTCATCTTGGCTTTGAGATTCAGCAGGTGATGGCCAGTGATGAGCATGACAATCGCTGGGTCATCGACCAAGTGATGGATGTGGATGGCCCTGAAGTCTATAAACAGCTGGCCCGGGCGGTCAGAAATCTTTTCGACTAGGAAATTTAGCATGCGCCCTATTCAGTTGCTCACAATCCTTGAACAGGAATTCATCAGTACCCGGGCCGGTCATCATACACCCGTCATGCTTTGGGGGGCACCCGGCGTTGGTAAATCAGACATGGTGCGGGAAGTCGCACTCACTCATAATTCGCCGGTCATCGATATCCGACTCTCACAGATGGAGCCCAGTGATCTACGGGGAATCCCCTTTCGCGTTAATGGCAGCGTTGACTGGGCCATCCCGTCAATTCTCCCCGATAGTGCACGACATGGTCAGGAGGGCATCCTGTTCCTGGATGAGATCACCTCTGCACCACCCACAGTCTCAGCAGCCGCCTACCAACTTATTCTCGACCGACGTTTAGGTGAGTATCAGGTACCTGAGGGTTGGGCCATCTTTGCTGCCGGCAATCGACAGGGTGACCGAGGCGTTACATACAGTATGCCTGCACCATTGGCTAATCGCTTCTCTCACTTCGAAGTGGAGACCAATCTGGATGACTGGGTTGTCTGGGCTTATCGTCATAACATCGACGAACGCATCATCGCTTTTTTGCGTTTTCGACCTGAATTATTGTTCGACTTCGATCCTGCACACAATCCTGTAGCCTTCCCCTCCCCTCGTTCTTGGGAATTTGCCCATCGGGCACTACAAAAATTTGGTGGTCACCCACAACTCATGCAAGGTGCACTGCAGGCTTGTGTGGGACCCGCTGCCGGTGTGGAGTTAAACGCCTTCGTCAACAGCCTGGACAAACTACCCGACTTGGATGCCATTATTGCCGGCGAGCAGGTGTCTGCTCCGGAAGAGATCGACTTGCAGTATGCGGTTGCCGCCGCCTTGGTCGGTCGTGCCATCCGTGCCCAGGAAGCAGGCAAGGGAGCCGAGGTCCATGGCCGCATTCTGGATTATGCACGTCAGTTCCCACAGCGTGAGATGGGGGTCATGCTGGTCTCCGACATGCATCGCGCTATCGGAGAGGCCATCTTCGCTGTTCCCCAGTTCAGCGACTGGGCTCAGGCGATCTCTGACGTCATGCTGTATGAATAATTAAGTCCAATGGATCTGGAACAGATCGAAACCAAACTGGCGGCCGCCCGCACCAAGTTGATCCTGGACAAACCCTTCCTCGGCGCCTTGGTCATGCGCCTACCCATGGAAGAGGCAAACCCTGATTGGTGTCCAGCCACGGCTACCGACGCTAAAAAATTCTATTTCAACCCGGAATATATCGATCAGTTGAGTCTTGAAGAAACTCAATTCATGCTGGCACATGAGGCCCTGCACTGCGCACTTTCTCACTTCTCCCGACGTCAGCACCGGAATAAACTTCATTGGGATATGGCCTGCGACTACGCTATCAATCCATTATTGGCAGAAGATGGCCTGAAACCACCGCCTGGATCCCTGTTTCTACCCCAATTCAAGGGTATGACGGCAGAAGAGATATACCCATGTCTTGACGAAAAAGATGATCAGACACCGCTTGACAATCACCTCTATGATCAAGACAACAGTAAGGGTTCAGGTAGTGGTAAAACAGAGCGGGATATCTCATCTGACAACGAACAGACAGAGACGGACAATGAGGGTGAAGAAAACGAAAACCAGCAGAATGGTTCCGGCTCCACGGCAACACAACCTCCCCCCCTTACACCTGATGAGGCGGAAACTTTAAATATTCAGTGGCAGCAGCGCCTTGCCGGGGCCGCACAACAGGCCATGCAGGTCGGGAAACTGGATGGCGCTATGGCACGCATAGTGGATCACCTGCTGCAGCCACAACTCCCCTGGCGGTTGTTACTCGCTCGTTATATGACCGCCATAGCACGAGATGACTTTAGCTATATGCGCCCCTCCCGGCGTGAAGGTGATTTCATTCTTCCCAGCTTACGCAGTAACCAACTTGAGTTGGTAGTTGCATTGGATAGCAGTGGTTCTATCCATGATCATGAGATGGGTGAGTTTCTTGCTGAAATCAATGCTTTAAAGGGCCAGATGCGGGCTCGAGTCACCCTACTGGCATGCGATTCCGCGATTGCTGAAGATGCACCATGGATCTATGAGGCCTGGGAGGATTTTCAACTACCGACTCACATCACCGGCGGTGGTGGCACCCATTTCGAACCGGTTTTCGAATGGGTTGCACGGCAGGGTCTGAGACCCGATCTATTGGTCTATTTCACTGATGCAGAAGGAGCATTTCCCAAACAGGCACCTCACTATCCTGTTATTTGGTTAGTAAAGGGTAGAGAGCCGATTCCCTGGGGCCAGCGTATTCAGCTCAATTGAGCAAGTATTTCAGATACGGCAGGGCTGCAGAAGCCCCGCCGACACGCTAGATCACAGCGGCTTTTTAAGGGTAAAGGCACCTCGCAGGTCACCCACCTTGTAACCACGCGCCTGATCTGCTGGATAGAGTTCATCCAGTTTGGCGGCCACAGGGGCAGCAAGGGTATCACCATGACACTTGGTACAAACTTCAGCGGTGGGGATTGCCTTCATCATACGAAAGATCTTGTGGCCTTTCTCCTCTACCATCTCAGCCTTGACGAGTTTCATTGGGTCCTCCCCCGCAACCTTTCGGTCCTCGAATTCCTTCAACGCAGACAATTCCCATGCATCCGGGGCATTATCAGGATTGCGTACCTTCAAACTGGTTCTGCCTACTTCCCAGCCACTCATTTGCGTATGAGCCTCGGCAAGGCTGGGTGCCACCGTGTTACAGGTTGCAATAGTACTGACCGGTCCGCCCTTTTTCATACCCTTTACCAACTCGCCTTTTAGATCGCCAAAGAACGCTTTAATAACACCTTTGCCCTCTTCGATATGAGCCTGCATAGCCTGATCCGCCTGCCCGACTCCGCAAACCAGCATAGCAATGACTATGACTCCAGCACTTTTCTTCATCAATGAACCTCCAACATGCTATTCAATGTATGCCGGACTGAGTCCAGCCAATTGATCGTGAGCGACTAAGATTAAACAAATTGATCCCACATCTCCAACCCGTTAGTCTGCAGCAAAACATAAATGTGTTCGATTTGAGTTTATTTGACCCAGGAACTATCTGGCCTGGCAGGGAATCAGTTAAAGGCATGACAATTAAACAGCTGTTCACCCAATTCGCTCTTTTTATATTGACCACCTGGGTAGTCGTGACCACGACTGGCGCTTCAGAGGATGAATCTATCCGATTGCCAGAGCTCGGTTCACCATCAGATCAATACCTGACACCCGGTGATGAAGCCAGACTCGGTAGAGAATTCATGCTCAGTGTACGCAAGACGGGACAGGTTCTGGATGACCCGCAAATTACTGAGTACATCCAGCAACTGGGCGATAAACTGCTGAAGCAGAGCGAGGCCGTTGGCCAGAAATTCACCTTCTTTGTGATCGATAAACCCGAAATAAATGCTTTTGCCGGGCCAGGTGGTTATATCGGTATCTATAGTGGATTAATCCTCGCCACACAGAGTGAGAGTGAACTGGCGTCGGTGATCGCACATGAAATTGCCCATGTCACACAGAAACACCTGCTACGCGCTTTTGACGCAGCCAATCGCATGAGTGGCAAGACTGCCGCGCTGATTCTGGCCTCAATACTGGTTGGTGTCGCCGGCTCCCCTGATGCCGGCATAGCCATGGCCACAGGTGTACAGGCCAGCGCCATCCAGGAGCAGATCAACTTTACCCGTAGTAATGAGGAAGAGGCCGATACGGTTGGTATTCAGATACTTGCAAAATCGGACTTTGATCCCCGATCAATGCCAGTTTTCTTTGAACGTCTGACGCATGCCAGCCGACTCTATGAATCGGGTATCCCGGAGATACTACGCACCCATCCGGTCACGACAAACCGTGTGGCCGATGCGCTGGGACGGGCGGAGAAGTACAGTTATCGCCAATTTCCGGGTAACCTCAGCTACTATCTTACCCGCGAAGCATTGCGTGTCAGACAGTTCAAAGACCCCAGCAAGGCTGCCAAACACTTTTCCAGTGGACTCGACGATGGACGCCATCTGAATAAAGAAGCCCACAAATATGGTTATGCCCTCGCCCTGTCAGCCAATCATCAGTACAAGAAAGCTGAAAAGATCATCGAAAACCTACTCCAAAAAAACCCAAGTCAGGTAGAGTATATTTTGACCTCTGCAAAGATTGCGGGAGATGAGGGCAACAAAAATAAAGTGCTCGATATTCTCGATACCTATTACAGTCTGATGCCGGAAAACTACCCCCTCGCAATCGCCTATATTGACGCACTCACCATGGCCAAACAACTCGATACAGCCCGCAGGATTACCCAACAAACGATTGCCCTGCGCAATAACGAGCCAAGACTCTACCGCATGCTCAGCAAGATAGAAGAGCTTGACAATAACCAAATTGAATCTCACCGCATGCTGGCCGAAGCTTTTGTAGCCAATGGAGAATTGCGTCCTGCTGTGCAACAGTTGGAGATTGCCCTGAATACGGATGGAAAATCCAATTTCTATCAGACATCAAAAATCGAGTCCCGTCTGAACAAGCTACGGGACCTACTGAAGGCACAAGAGAAGGCCGACAAGCGGTAGCACCCATTGTTTTTTATTAAAATGAACGATGCCCCACGCTACACTTCCCGATTTATGAAGTGACTGATAGGCACGCTATTCCTGATGGACCATTCCGGTAAACCCTAACCAATCACACAATAAACCCAACTCCAATATGCAGAAGACACTTCAAGAACATCACAAATCACTAATATTTCAACATTTTTCACTTGATATCGCAGATTGTTTAGGTATTCTTACGACCTACCTGTAAAGGTATAACCTGTACCGGCGAGCCTATTTTTATAAGAATTACCGATCCGGTCTTGCCGTTCTGCAACTTATACATGGAGGACTTAGTGCGAGCAGTCGCAACTTTTTTAGATAAAAGTTGTTCTAAAGCGTCTGATGTCGCAAGAAACGCCAATTTACTCTAATACAGTCTACCTAAACCCATGCAATATGCATGCAGGGAACCTGTTGGGTGTTTCTCAGCGAATTTGTCTGACAAATGCAAACAAACAATGACGACTGCTGACAAAAATTGCACTCAACCCTGGCAGTCATGATGCAACGCTACGCTGAAGTTTTGCTAGATTGCATATCGATGACACAACATCCGGGATAATGAAATTGACCAACCAACTCAGTTTCATGAAAACTGTTAATCACTAACCTTTCTCAGTCTGGAGAGAATGAATGAGCACTGAAATGAAACGCAGGATCTTCCTCAAGAGATCACTCGCTGCAGGAACGGTAGGCGTTGCTGCTGCTGCCGGCATGCTGGCACCACAGCAAATTCTTGCTGCTTGGAACAAAGAAGCATTCGAATCGAAAGAGCTTTCTGGTGCATTGAATGCACTCCTGGGAAGCTCCGATACAGCAGAGTCTGCCGATATTACGGTCAAGGCACCCGATATCGCGGAGAATGGTGCTGTTGTACCCGTTACTGTCGAAACAGCCATGGAGGGTGTCGAATCGATTGCAATCATAGCATCGAATAACCCGGTACCATTGGTAGCAAATTTTGTCATGGGCACAGGCGCTACAGGTTTCGTATCCACACGCATCAAGATGGGGAAGACAGGTGATGTGGTCGGCGTGGTTAAAGCTGGCGGTAAACTCCACACCGCCAAAAAAGAAGTCAAAGTCACCATCGGTGGTTGTGGCGGTTGATCCATACCGGAACCAACCCCACTAATACAGTATACGAGGAATTAAAAAATGGCTAAATCGATCAAGATCCGCGCCAAAGAGAAAGGTGGTGTAACCACCGTTAAGGCCCTGATGACACACCCAATGGAAACGGGTGGTCGTACCGATAAAAAGACCGGTAAAAAGATACCTGCTCACTTTATACAAGAAGTTGTATGCAAACATAAAGGCAACACAGTCATGATGGCGGAATGGAGTGGTGGTGTTTCAAAAAACCCCTACATTTCATTCAAGTTTTCAGGTGGTGCCAAAGGTGATGAACTCGAGCTCACTTGGACCGATAATACGGGTGGCAGCGATAGCATGACCAGTGCTATTAAGTAGTCGTTGACTATGGAGTCAATGATATAGAGAGGCTGTCAGTTCTCCTTGTAAAACGGGAGAAAAACCACCAGCCAAAAAAAAGGACGCTTCTGAGCGTCCTTTTTTTATTGACATATATTTAAGCAATAAGTGTTGTTAACGGCATCCTACTCTTGGTCTTTTTCAGGTTGGTTTTCTATTCCATCAGCCGCATCTTCTTCCAGTAACTTGGCCCACTCCTCCTCCAATGAACCTGCTTCAAACTCGGCAGTTTCGGACACTGCATCATCCACATCGGGTATTTCTATATCAATCTTGTCCAGATCATCAACCAGTGACTCCCCAGCCAGATCAGATTGCTCGGCAGTCGTTGAAGGTTCCGACTCATGGATCATCTCATCGGCAATCTCCATGACTTCGTCAATAATCTCTGAGACTTCCTCATCCACCTCTACTGCATCTTCATCCATGCTTGTAGATTCTGCTGTGGACCCCGGTTCCGAACTCTGCTCCACAACATCCCCACTCTCTTCTTCCAGATAGGACGTTTCCTGAAGCTCCTCCACCGTCATATCCGGTATTTCTGTGCCCACGTCAGGTTGAGGTACATCCTCTTCAGCTAATTGGCCCAAATTCACCAAATCCTGCTCAGCCATCGCCTGATCAGTTGACGGTTGTTCATCAATTTGAGCGGGTTGCTGAGTGTCTATGGACTCAGGTTCTGCGTCCATCTCTGTACCAGCCGTTTCAGCAACCTGTGATTTGAGGCCTTCAGCGCTATCTTCACCACCTGAAAACATGGATGAGTATTCATTGAGCATTCTGCCCATGGTATCCATGGTCACTCGCAGCTCATCAGAAAGCCTCTCATTCTCTGCCTTGAGGTTGTCTATCTCATCACCTCCACTAGCCGTTGATGCTGCATTAGCGGTTGGCGAGGTGCCGGTACCTTCCGGCAATGTCAGTCCTTGATAATTGAGTACTAGGTTTTCCACATCGACATCAATCTGCTGCAAATGCACTTGATCATCTTTCAGAAAGCCATTAATGACATTCTGATAAAGTAACATCTCTGACTGCATGATATTGTGCAATGCCTGATCCAGCTCAGTATCTTTATATTGAAAACGATCCTGTAAAAGCGTCTTGAGCCGTTCAACGCGCTTTGGTTTGTCGTTCTTAACACGTTCAGCCAGATGATGTGCAGCTTTACGAATACGCCCTTTGCGTAACAGGGTAAACAAAACCAACAGGCCACTCAGTATCACTAGACCAACCAACACTTCAGCCACAATGAGGGCTACCAGAGAGCTGACTTCAATCATGCGCCCTTCTCCTCATCAATCTCAACAGCCGCTGTGTCTGTTTCATCGACCAGGCTGATCATGTTGCGTTGATTTCGTCGACGAATCCACCAGAAGGCTCCGCCGCCGCCAACTATAATCAGTAAGTTGATCACTCCAAACCAGATTGCAGCCGATAGCCAACCAGTATCTTCGACTTCGCTTTCATCCTGCTCCGGTTCAACCACGGGTTCCGGGGCAGATACAGCTTCGGATTCTATCGGTGTGGGTGGGGGTGGTGGTGACTTAGGCTCTTCTACAGCTATCGGCTCAGGCATTTTCATGCCTTCCACTTCAACAGGCGTATCAAAATAATCAATCATTGTGCCGGTTTTGGATTTGGCAGCAGCTTTAACGGCAATCTGTCGTGTGCCGGAGAAACTCATTAGATCAATCTCACCACTACTGCCCTGACTGCCTGATTGGCTAGCGAGGGGTAGACGAAACTGCGCTCCCTCAGCATCCTCCAGCCAGGCTTCAAGATGTAAACTTGATGGTTCGATCAAATCTGAGTCAGCGGAAATCTTAACCTCCAGTGACCGACCATCACTGCGAGGAGAGACCTCTAAATTAACCGGCGGCACCACTTCATACGTCATTCTTCTTTCACGGACAAAGGTTGGTCCAGAGGCATTGAGGACCAGTTCACCCAATCCGCTACCCAGTGACTCCCCGCCAAATGAGATGGAGAACAGTCCATCTCCTGCCATCTTATCCGGTTCCCGACCATCATCCATCAATGGCCGGGCCTCAGAGGGACCAGCGCTGTCTTCCTGGGTGGCTGAGATATTGACTACTTTTAAAAATTCCTGCTTTTGAATCAACTTACCGTGATCGGTAAAATTGACCATCATGGGTAGTGATTGTCCCTGAATCAAACGATTTGGCAGATCTGTTGTCTGCATTTTCAGGTCGGTTACCACCATAACCCGATTATCGGGATCAACCTCTGCCCGGATCTTCCATTCACCCGCCTGTGGATTTGAGATGGTAAGCATGTCGTAACCTTCATCCCGGTGCCAACTGACTGAGGAGGGAGCACTATTGGCGTTGAATGCTTTGCCACTCGGCGGGACAACCTCTGTTTCCTGGGCACCAGGCTTGTGGAAAACCAGCAGTGTGGCTTCAGTGATACTCTCATCAACAGAAAATTTATTATCCTTCAGCGGCACTGCATCCGGCTTACCTACTTTTTCAAAGATTCTTAGAAAAACCTTCTGCAATTGATCGGCATTCTCCACCTGTTCGTACCAGCCGCCTGTGGATGTTGCCAGTTCACGCATCAATACATGGTCGGCATTTTTTGACAGGGCAATGGTATGAACAGTGACCTCTTGCCCAACTAAGTGTGGCAGGGTCTTATTCAGAATACGTGTTCTCGAAGCCGCATTCTTTGACTTATCTTTTGATATATCCACCATCCCATCGGTTAACAGGATGACACTGCGGCGATAGGGTCCTGGTGTTCCACTCCAGTCCTCAGTTGAACGTTTTAGAGCATCTTCGATATTAGTGAACTGTCCGGGAGAACCGATCGATTTCGAGCTCTTACGGGCTTTAGCCTTCCATGCACTGTCGACTTGCCCCAAAGGTATCTGCATATTGACATACTGTCCGAATGTCCATACGCCAGCCCGGGTCTGGGAAGACAAGAGCCCAACCAGCAGGCGCAATGCGGGACGCCTGAGATTTTTTGGGTCATTCTTTTTCATGCTACCCGAGACATCAATAAGAATCCGCAGATCGGTCTTCTCATCCGCCCCTTGCAACTGACTGCACCAGATCGCCATCCACACAAGCGCAACAACTATCCAGGCCTTTCCTTTACTCATTCCTAGATCATCCTAGCTCTACTGATTAGAGTCATCATCAGAGATTTGGAAAAATCTCCTCACCTGCTTATCGGCTGACATGGATAGCTCTTTAATTCCCATCGGGTTACCCGAGCGGATATTCATATTTGAGGAGATGCACTACCTTTTGCGATAAGGGGATTGCTCTCCCTCAGGCTGGATATGGAAGCGTTTATAGGACCACTGGTACTGAGTCGGCAGAGACTGCACCAGGGACTGAACCCCTTGATTCAAGGCGGTTGCCGCCTTAACTGGGTCCTGGTCGGCGATAGTATCAGGCGCGGGTAAATAGTGGATATGATATCCCCTGCCACCGGCAAGTCGCTCGGCATAGGCAAAAATAACTTTTGCTCCCGTCTTCCGGGTCAGCCGATTAGCCAGCAACATCGTCAATGCGGAGATACCGAAGAAAGGGGCGAATACAGCACCCTTATCAGACTTGGGTTGTTGGTCAGGTAGAATACAGGTCACTCCACCCAGTTTCAGTGCCTGGTAGATTTGTTTGACGCCCGAGGTATCAGTAGGAACCAACACAGCACCACTACGCTCCCGCGCCTGCTTAACGACCGTTTCGTAATCACGCTTTCGTGGGGGACGATAAAGAGAGGTCACTTGCTCATGGATCGGCAGTTCCAGACCAATGATCTCCCAGCAGCCAAGATGAGGAAGAAGAACGATCAAGCCCTGCCCTTCCTCTCTCTCAAGCAACTCTGCTCCACTAACCTCTCTGATCAAACCACTTACTGTTTCTATTGGTGTGAACCAGATGGTCGCCATTTCCATCAATGTACAGCCAAGCTGCTTAATGTTTTCATCACGCAACTGGATGAGCTTCTCTTCTGATAATTTTGGAAAGCAGAGCCGCAGATTAATCTCAGTGATATGTCGCTCGCGGTTGGGAAACCATATGTAAAAGTAGCCTATCGTTTTGCCCAGCGCATGTAACCACTTAAGCGGTATATAGCCAAGTAAGCGCAAGATTTTAAATATGAGTTGTGATGGCATGGGTAGTGATTGTACACAAAAAGATACTTCAGCCTGAATTCGTATCAGTTTCACAATAACCCTAGCAGTAGTGCTCTATAAGATTGATTTCAGTGTCAAACCATCTACCATGTAGAGTACAAATCAAAACCAAACAATAGGATTATTTCAATGAGTGAGAATCAACTCCACAATCTCACCCCGCAACAGGCTTTGAAATTGATGCAGGACGACCCTCGTAGCGTCTTAGTGGATATCCGTTCCAGTATGGAATTCCTCTTTGTTGGTCATCCTAAAGGTGCTGTTCATGTTCCCTGGATTGACGAGCCTGACTGGACAGTCAACCCTCATTTTGTCACTGATATAAGAAAACTATTGCTTGGCGGCAGCATCTGTACCATTGATGAAGGCTGCGCACCGGTCATTCTTATATGTCGAAGTGGTAAGCGCTCCCTTGAAGCAGGAAAAGCACTGCTTGACGAAGGATTTGTTCGTGTTTTTCATATTGATGAAGGGTTTGAAGGTGATCTCGATGATGACCATCATCGCAGTAGCCAGGGAGGATGGCGCTACCACGGATTACCTTGGGAGCAATGTTGAACGATCCCACATCAGTTTCCAGCTTTACCAGGGCCTCTGGGTTGTTGCCATAGCCGCTTAAAATGATGAAGCTGACTGAAAAAATGAGTGCAACATATAACATGAAATTTATTGATTGGTGAAAATATAATTTGATTCATATCACTACCCCGCTAAACATGACTGACCGGGCCGATACAGTTTAAATAATAGTTTGGTGGTGTAGGTAGCTAGAGATGCGTGTCTGCTCCTGAAACAGGGTACCAATCTTACAAGCTTTGAATAAATGTAGTACTCCGAGTGAAAGCTTATACAGCCAGATGATCTTCGTAACAAGGCCACTATAAGTTTGTCATGCACACATAATCTTTCAAGGAACGTGCCAGTGGACAAGTCTTTCATCAAAATTGCAATTTATCCTATGTCGCAACTGCTGCTTGCCTGTTGTATACCTGTATTTTCTGTAGAAGCAGCCGAAAACGGATACATTGAAGCGGTAAAAGCGGATGTTGCGGAATTTACAACCAGTGAGTTTCAACCACCCGCTGACTCATCCTGGATAGGTACGGTAGACAACCAGTCAAAAACCAGTGGTGAACTACTGGTAGAGTTGGAGGACTTTTCCAAATTTTTGCAAGATAAGTCACCCGGTAGTTATATTTTCTATACCAAACTACCCGAGGTTTATAAAAAACGATTGCATCAAGAATACCTTGCGACAGGCAATCTAGATCACATTAAGAATAATATCTTTAAATATTCGCGAGATATTAAGAAAAAATAATAGGCCAACTGACTTCAATCATCTATCACTGCGTAAATTGAAGAGTAGAGACTAATGACCACTTTTCGTATACCACTCATCTCGAACAGGCTCAGCTTTATTGCCTGTTGCCTCTTCTCCTGTAGCAGCATGGCCGCTGTCAGTCACGATCTTGCACTACCAGCAAAAGGGACACCGCCTGATGCCAATGAAGTTGCTCGTCAGGTCTATTTTGCTAACCATTTCTATGCATTCAAAAACTTCTCCATACGTCGTCGCGGTCGTACCATGACGGTATTAATCAATCGCTCCAAAAGCGGAAAAGAGACCGCAACCAGCCTTGAGCGTCATCTCAACAACAACTACAAAGATGATGAAACAAGTTCGGTCATATCCAAGGATCTTGCGATTTTTCACTCCGGAAGAATGAAAGGTACCGGAATGCTGGTTACAGAGTACAGCGACGATACAAAAAACAAGGATTATATGATCTGGCTTCCATCGCTACGCAAAATCCGACGTTTTTCAGAGCCTAGGCATGATGATGCCTGGGGTGGGAGTGCCTTCACCTTTGGTGATGTTACGTTAAGAAAACCAGAAGATGAAACCCATGAAATCATTGGGAAAAAACAATTCCGGACCTGCCTAGGCACTATCAACTCACTGGAGGGAAAGCACTTCAGATACTCTGGCCAGCTGCCAGAACGCAGTTGCCGACACATCAACAAGGAGGTTTACGGTCTAAAGAGTACAACCAAGTTTAAATACTGGTGGTATGACTATCGTATCAGTTATGTCGATACCACAAGTTTTGCCGACTACCGCACACTCTATTATAAGAACGATGAACTGATCAAAGTCATCGATAGAGATTGGGGACGGGTCAATAGTGATCAGGATGGTGATCCACGCGCACTGTTCTGGAAGTACTGGTATGGCCTGGACCTCAGAACAGGCCAGGAAAGCTGGGCCGTAATACCACAAAAAGTCGTTGAATATAACAGCAATAGAAAAAACTCTTTTTGGACAGAAAAAACACTACGTAAAATAAAACGTTGAAGCACTGATGCTTGTCCCCTGATGACAGGACTCTCTCATCATATGGGTTACCCAACATATGATAACCATTAAGATTGATCCTATCAGTATGATGTCTCCCTGCTACACATATCATTGTGTCATACCGATTGAGGCAATGATTGATAGCTTTTAACCATCACCTTATTACCATGACTCTGAAGGGCCAGGCACTTGGCGAGACAGGGCCATACCCTACAAAATGACCATCCACGCTTTGTGCCTCATCAATCTTTGATACCAACACCACGTGACAGCAATCTCAAGCTAAAAGTGGTTAATAGGATGATGAAACCCAGAATTATCACCAACGCAACTGTGACATCGATATCCGAGACCCCAAGTATGCCAAAACGAAAAGTGTTGACCATGTACAGGATAGGGTTGGCCAGGGAGAGCTTCTGCCAAAACTCCGGCAGTAACTGTATCGAATAGAAAATCCCACCCAGATAGGTCAGCGGGGTCAGCACAAAGGTTGGTACGATTGAGATATCGTCGAAGCTCTTTGCATAGATTGCATTAATGAATCCAGCAAGTGCAAACAACACGGACGTCAGAACAAACACGAGCAAGGTCAAGGCATAGCTGTTGATTTTCAAATCGGTAAAAAAGAGAGACACTATCGTCACCACAATCCCTACCAAAGTCCCTCGTGCCACACCCCCCACTACGTAGCCGCTCAATATCACCCAATTGGGTACAGGTGCGATCAACAACTCTTCAATATAGTGTTGTAACTTGGTACCGAAGAAGGAAGAGACCACATTCGCATAGGAGTTCTGGATCACTGACATCAGAATGAGACCTGGTACGATGAAATCGATGTACCTGTAACCATCCATCTCTCCAATGCGATCTCCGATCAACTTACCAAAGATGACAAAATAGAGCGTTGTTGTAATGGCAGGTGGCAGAATAGTCTGTACCCAGATACGCAAGAAGCGCAATACCTCTTTGGTAACGATTGTCTGAAATGCAATCCTGTAGATCCGCCAGGTATTCATGACGTTTCTTTCTGCCTTTTTGAGCGATCCACCAACCCGATGAATAACTGTTCCAGGCGGTTCTGTTTATTGCGCATGCTGATTACTTCAATACCTTGTTCAGAGAGCAGTGCAAACAGCCCATTCATACTTTGTTCGCGTTGTACCTCAACCTCAAGGGTTTTACTATCCACTGGACTCACCTGATAGCCGGGTAGATCAGGTGGTGCAGTGAGTGACGACTTCAGATTGAGCACAAAAATTTCAGCGTTCAGCTGGCTTAACAGTTTGGACATATTGGTCTGTTCGATAATACGTCCGTGGTGAATGATTGCTATATTCCGGCACAGACTCTCCGCCTCTTCCAGATAGTGAGTGGTGAGAATAATACTGGTTCCCTGTTGATTGATTTCGCGTAGAAAGTGCCACATTGAACGCCGGATCTCGATATCGACTCCAGCTGTTGGCTCATCGAGGATAAGGAGTCTGGGTCTGTGCACCAGAGCACGGGCGATCATTAATCGGCGCTTCATCCCACCGGATAGTTGGCGAGCCTGGGTATTACGTTTCTCCCACAGATCGAGCTGTTTAAGGGAAGCTTCGGCCCTGATAAAGGCCTCTTTACGGGGAATCCCATAGTAACCCGCCTGGTTGACCAGTATATCCACCACCGGCTCCCAAACATTGAAGTTAAATTCCTGGGGCACCAAGCCGATCAGGCATTTGGCTTTCTCCTTCTCTGTGTCGATATCATGACCGTAGATTGAAACATTTCCTGAACTCTTGCTGACCAGCGAAGCGATGATACTGATTGCCGTTGACTTACCCGCGCCATTGGGACCCAACAAGGCAAAGAAATCCCCCCTTTCAACATTCAGACTGATGCCTTTAAGGGCCTCAAAGCCATTCCGGTAGGTCTTGAATAAGTTTTCAATAACAAGCGCAGACACATCAGTACTACCTAAGCCGCTCCTGCACATCCATCCACAAGGCCTGGTAGGCACTAGCGGCAAAACTTCTTGGTGCGAATGCCTCCACTGGCATACGGTGTATGCCCATCTTCTCTACATCACTGGCATAGGGTATTTGTGCCTTCAACAGCTCGCCAGAACTTGCTTGTAGACTCTCCATGACATCCAGGTGCATACGCTTACGCCGGTCAACCATTGAGAAAAAAGGCATTATCTCCAATCCGGTAATGCGATGACCTTCGAGAAAATCAAGTAGCTGTTTATAGGTTCTCAAAGAGAGCGTTGTGGGTATCATCGGTAACAGTAATCCCTCAGCTGCACGAAATATATTTTCAGAGACCAGCGAGATGCTTGGTGGACAGTCGAGAAACACATAATCATAGGAATGAGACAATGGGCGCAACAGTGAGAGCAGCTGTTTAGTTGGCTTTTTCGCAACCTCCAGGCGCAGATCCATATTGCGGTAGGAAAAATCAGCTGGAAGCATATCCAGATTTTCAAAATCAGTGGCCTTTACCACCTTGTCCAAGTCAACTTTACCGGCAATCAGTTTATTCTTACTCCCTTTCACCTTTGGCTGTATGCGGAAATAGAATGTTGCAGCAGCTTGCGGATCCAAATCCCAAATCAGTGTTCGGTACCCTTGTCTTGCCGCCAGGTAAGCCAGGTTAACCGCTGTTGCCGTTTTACCAACACCTCCCTTAATGTTGTAGACACCGATAATATGCATCATGCGCCTCCAAACAGTTTTCTAAATGCCTGTCGATTCGACTCATTGCTAAAACCTGCAAACAACTCGACAAATGCCTCTCGGGCCTGTACCTGCTTTTCCAACAACTGGCCAACGAGTATGCCCATCGCCATCAGAGAACTGGCCGGTGCACCCTCCTTCAACATCTGATCACCAAAGTCTTCCAATGACTGAGCCTGAACCTCTAAATCCTGGAACTCACCCAGGTTGTCGAGAATGATCTTCAGTGCCTTAATCGGTTCGCGGATAGCCGGTTTCGGATAGAGGCTTTGGAAAAACTCCATCAGATAGCGCAATTTCTTGCACTGTTTACGTAGGTCGTGCAGCTGCTCGGCCGGCGAATCGGGGCCAATAGCCAATCCGTTCTTAAGTACTCGTTTGTAGAGTTTGCTAATCCGCTGGTCAGCCAATTGTGCTGTAGCACGTGAGGCATTGGGTGCATGCCCACTTTTTGTAGGGGACGATTGCAACCAACTACGCCACGCCTTAAGGGTTTTTCTAAAATGGGGTGAGTTGATCTTTTTTACTAGTTCAGCCTGCGCTTTTTTATGGTGTTGCTGCAGAAAGGTATGAAAGGGGTCAAGATCATCTTGTATTACCTTGGGTAGCCCTGCCCGAAAGTCTGGGTAGTGAAGAAGATAGACATCAAGATCCCGTGTCTCTCCTGTCACTTTACCTATCCATCCGAAACCTTGTTTAAAGGGCTCCAATTGCTGCGGATCGAAGACACCCTTTATCTGACTCATTGCCGATCGGGTACGCCTTGTGGCAACCCGTAAGTCATGCAAAAATTCACTATCCAGATTAGCCTTGGTACCACTGATATTCGCCTCCAGCGTATTCAATAGACCAATCATGATCTGACGTGCAGTAGCATCGGCCGGCGCATCCGGGTCGAGCCGGTAATTCAATTTTGAGCTATAGTCCCCTGGTTTTTGACCAATACCTACCAATGCATCTTCGTACAGACTCTGTTCAGCGGGTCTTAGCTTCAATGCAGCCAGCTGTTGCTTGAACTTGAAAAATTGATCCTCATACCCTTTTAGCGGTTTTAGTACTACCCTGCCTTCCAGTTCACCCTTCTGCTTACCCCTGACAGCGGTATAGCGGTTTTTCTCCAACACCACGCGTACAACAGTTTTCTCTTCACTATCGAGAATACGCAGCGTATGTTTTTTCTGAATGATATTGACCTTGGGCAATAATACCCGCATCGCCAACACGGCTGTTAATCTATCGGCTAATGGACCATCAGGAATATCGTCAGCAAACCCGGGAGTGGAATCGACTCCCTGGCAGACTACAACGCTAAATTTTTTTCGATCCATCCAACAGAGTTGATTCGGCTGATCCAGCCCATGAACCAGCTCCCCGCCTGCCTGCCAGATACGCCAATCAAAGCTATCATAATAGGTTTGCTTGACTGTCACAGGCGCATCCTCTGAAAAGTGATTTGATTCAGCAAGAATTTTCTTGAGCCCACCAAGGTCGAGCCCCTCGGGTAGCAAATAGGATATTGCATTCAGTGCCATGGAGTAGTCCTAGATAGTTAGTGCGCAGAAACACCATTGCATGATGGCATATGGTTGTCGGTAGCGTTTCAGAGCCGACACTAGATAAACAAAAACATGAGAGTAACTGACCTGGATGAATGAGACAAATTCGAATGATAAATTATTTCAAAAATCTCCCAATCTGAAACCCGGAGAACTGGTTGAACCGGTACCCAACCTGTGAGCTTGAACGCCAAGGGACGGTCTAAGCGAGGCTATGGCAAGGGGGATGTATGCGGAGCGTTTGATATCGAAGGGGGAGGAGGATTTTGAGTTATGAATTACTTGTATTCTCTTTGATCACGACTTATTCATCCCTCAATACCCCCACCCTGATACAGGACATAGGACACACTGCCGATATTGATATGATCGTTGTTCAGCAGGTAGTCTCAGCTGGATATCCCAGCATCCGCTGCCGCTGTGCTGAAGCACCCTATTCGAATACCTTTACAACATCTCCAGCAGTTTCTCCCCGACTAGTGTTCGCCGCCAGCCCCGCAGGATCGGGAGTTCCCGCTCACCTGCCACCAATCGTTCCAGATCACGACGATTGGTGAGCAGTGTAGGGGGAATAGCTTCATCTTCCGCTGTTTGGTGCAGATGGTCCAACAACCGATCCATCTGTGCCCCCTGCTCTTGGGAAAGCTGAGGTGGACGCACATCGTTGAGCGGCCACTGGGTTTTTGGTAGTGTCTTGCTGTTGGCGATCAACTGTATCAACCTGCTTCCCCAATGCTGGACAGTCCCAGACTCAAGGCCATTGATGCTTTCCAACCGGGTAATATCCGTTGGCTGTCGACGAGCCAGTTCCAGCAGGACGGCATCTTTGAGGATCCAGCGACGGGGTCGATTGGCTCGTTGTGCTTCGTCTTCCCGCCAGGCAGCCAGTGCCTGTAGCACGACCCTTTGTGCTCCCTTGAGATGGCGTTGCCCACGTATACGTTTCCACATCTGATCTGGTGAATTGACGTAGGTGATGGGATCGCTCAGTTTCTTGAGTTCTTCCTGTAACCAGCTTTCTCGCTGACGTTCTCGTATCTGACTTTCTATAGTCAAATAGATCTCTCCCAGGTAGATGACATCATCCAAGGCATAGCGGAGTTGGGCCGCGTGCAAAGGGCGACGGGACCAGTCTGTACGGGTATGACCCTTCTCCAATTCCCGTCCAAGCAGTTGTTGAACCAGATTGGCATAGCCAATCTGCTCCCCGTAACCCAGTAACGTGGCGGCGATTTGAGTGTCGAACAGTGGTTTCGGCAGTTGACCCCAAAGCTGGTAGAAGATCTCCAGATCCTGATGACCTGCGTGGAAAATCTTGACCATCTGTGGATTGATCAGGATCTCCAATAGGGGGCTCAGATCCCTGAAAGCCAATGGGTCGATACAGGCAGCCAGTTCACCGTTGCACAGTTGCACCAGGCAGAGGTTCGCCGTGTAGGTCTTCTCTCGTACGAATTCGGTGTCCAATGCCAGCCAGGGACTGTGACGGATCTGCTCACACAGATCCTGCAATTGACCGGGGGTGTCGATATAGCGTTCTTGCATGGCTGTTAGCGGTTCTCCAGATGGGGCACAGGATAGCATCGAACAAAATTGTCGGGAGGTTCTTGCACCTTAAATCCTCAGCAGAGCCGTTCTGTACAAGATCAGGCAGCCGATGGATCAGCCAGACATTTCGTGGCAATCTCAAACAGATCCTTGGAAATATTGGCATGTGACAGTACTCTTTCAAATTCTGCACACATTAATGCCTGACGTTCATCATCATAACGTCGCCAGCGGCTCATGATACGCATTAATCGTGCCGCTATTTGTGGATTAAGTCCATCTAACTCCAGTACCTGATCAGTAAGAAATGCATAACCTGAGCCATCGGCTGCATGAAATTCCGATAGGTTCGCACTACAGAAAACACCAATCAAACTCCTTACTTTATTGGGATTACGCAATGAGAAAGCTGAATGATTCATCAACTCCCTCACTCTCTGGAGAGCCCCAGGTAATCGTGAAATTGCCTGTACTGAAAACCATTTATCCATAACAAGTGTGTCCTTCTGCCATTTTGCTTCAAATGCTGCCAAAGCACGTACTCTTTCAGCACAATCCCTATTCGCCAGACAACCCAGTGCGGCCATCACATCTGTCATATTGTCTGATGTCTCAAATTGTTTCATACAGAGTGCGTTGATCTCAGGTTCACCTAACTGCATGAGATAATCGAGGACCAGATTTTTCAGCCTGCGCCTGGCAATCGAAGCAGCGCTTATATCATAAGGTGATGCCTGCTTGTTACGCTGATAGACTGACATCAGAAGTTGGCGAAGCCGGCTGGCAACAGCATGCTTTAGCCACTGTCTCACATGATAAATCGCATCCACATCGACCACTTGCATTTGGTCACCCAGCGTGGATTCCGAAGGAAGCGCCAACATCTCACTCAGCAGTGCTTTATCGGCATCTTCGTTAGACAGGGCATTGTGAAAAGCAAGGACGAGTCCCTCCGGCAGAGTAAGCGGTTCACCCGCCTGGTAGGCAGTCACCAGTTTCAACAAGGTACGCTGGGAGAGGGTCTGGGCTGCGTCCCAACGGTTGAAATCATCCGTATCCCTGGCAATCAAAAACATCAGATCCTCATCACTTGCATGGTATCGAAGTTTTATCGGAGCAGAGAAACCACGCAATAACGAGGGTATCGGTCTCTCTTTCAAACCAATAAAGCGAAATGTTTGATTCGGATCTCGAAGCTCGAGGACACGTCGCGTGCCCTCAGGTTCCGACTCATCTTCCAGCTGCAATGGAATCTCTTTTCCATCACTATTCAGCAGCGTGATGGCAATCGGGATATGGAAGGGTTTTTTATCCTGCTGCCCTGGCGTATCGGAACAGTGCTGCGAGAAACTGAGGCGGTAACTTCCATGTGTCTGATCATAGTCAGCCTCCACATCAACGACAGGCGTACCTGACTGACTGTACCAGAGACGAAACTGGTCAAGATCCCGATTCCCGGCATCCTCCATGCACTGAATAAAATCATCCGTGGTAACCGCTTGACCGTCATGACGTTCAAAATAGAGGTCGGTACCCCTACGATAGCGTTCAGGACCAAGCAGGTTGGCCTGCATACGCACTACCTCGGCACCTTTCTCATAGACTGTTACAGTATAGAAATTATTGATCTCAATGTAGCTTTCAGGCCGTACAGGATGCGCCATTGGTCCTGCATCTTCAGCGAACTGGTGACTACGCAAAAGACGCACATCATTGATACGCTTTACCCCTCGGGAACCCATATCAGCGGAGAATTCCTGGTCACGAAAAACGGTCAGCCCCTCTTTGAGGCTAAGCTGAAACCAGTCGCGGCAAGTAATGCGATTCCCAGTCCAATTATGGAAATACTCATGGGCGATGACACCCTCTATACCTTGAAAATCGATATCGGTTGCTGTGTCAGAACGAGCCAGGACATATTTGGAATTGAATATATTGAGACCCTTATTTTCCATCGCTCCCATATTGAAGTCGTTAACCGCCACGATCATGAATATATCCAGATCATACTCACGCCCATAGTATTGCTCATCCCAAGCCATCGCTTTTTTCAATGAGACCATGGCATGATCGCATTTGTCGATATTCTCCGGTTCCACATAGATACGCAGATCGACTGTTCTACCAGACAACGTGGTAAAGCTATCCTGCTGATACCGCAAATCACCCGCCACCAGTGCGAACAGATAACTGGGTTTAGGAAAGGGGTCAACCCAATGCACCTGATGGCGTCCATCGGTAAGATCCTTCACCTCAATACAGTTACCATTTGAGAGCAGCACAGGGTACGCCCCCTTATCAGCGATAAGCGTCGTTGAAAAAATGGCCATCACGTCCGGTCGGTCAATATAATAGGTGATGCGCCTAAACCCCTCAGCTTCACACTGGGTACAATAAAGTCCTCCTGAACGATAGAGCCCTTCCAGGGCTGTGTTCTTCTGCGGGAAGATCTCTACCCTTGTCATAAGGGTGAATTTCTCAGGTACGTTAGGAATAGTCAGGGATTTTTCATCGACCTGATACTCATCACCCTGCAGTGGACGGTCATCCAATGATAGTGCCAGGAGTTGCAGAGCTTCACCATCCAGTTGCAATGGCGGATCAGATAAGGTGCAAGCTGGATTCTTTCGTACCTGCAGATGCGTTGTGACCTGTGTGGCCTCACCACAGAGGTCAAAAACCAGCTCCGCACGATCTATTAAATAGCTCGGTGGGCGATAGTCTTTCAAGTGGATGGTCTTGGCATTCTCAGTTCGCATCAGTTTTCCTATAATCTAAAGGTCTCGGAAAACATACTAACCCGATCGTAGGCTAGTCAGTCATCTGGTGACGCTCAATTTTCCGCGAACAATAACTAATCAGCAGACTATGACAATAAGACCTGCGGGTAAATTAACTCGACCGTGTAAATATCTAATTGTGCCAACAGATAAGATGGAATTTCCCATGGAGTTGACCAGAGAAATCCACCTTAGTCGTTTGCTGACATGGAAGTCATCTCCCACTGCTGCTAGGATAGAGAGAAAATAACTAAGTCCGTTTTTCTCTACTTTACAATTAGTTAGAAATATTATAATTCTGAACTGCAGTCGAGGAACACCGTTTTATGCCACAAGTCGTTATGTACTCAACCGCAATCTGTCCCTACTGTGTCCGGGCAAAGCACCTGCTGGATAATAAAGGTGTTGCATTTGAAGAGATTCGCATCGAGCACAACCATGATGTGATGCAAGAGATGATGCGCCGCAGCAACCGCCATACTGTCCCGCAAATATTTATCGATGATTTTCACGTAGGTGGCTACGATGACCTGGCCTCAATGGAAATATCCGGACAGCTCGACACGCTACTAGGTAGAGTGGACGAATGAACCACCCTGTTGAAAATGAATCACATAAAGTCCGCCTGGATAAATGGTTATGGGCAGCTCGCTTCTTCAAGACCCGTCAGGTTGCAACTGAAGCCATCAATGGTGGTAAGGTCCACCTCAATGGTCAGCGCACAAAACCAGGCAAAGAGATCAAAGCAGGGTCACATCTACGTATCCACAAAGGGGCTTTGGAGTGGGAGATCATAGTACGGGTTGCGGCAACACAACGGAGACCCGCCGCTGAGGCACGCGACTTCTATGAAGAGCTGCCAGCAAGCATCGAGCAACGCGAGAAGATGGTTGATGTGTTACGACTGGAGCGTTCGCTCACACCTCGCTCATCTCAGGGCAGGCCCAACAAGAGGGAGAGGCGCATGATTCACCGTTTCACTGGAAAATCAGAATAGACAACCATGGATCAGGATGCCTTTCGTCGTACCTATCGAGAGATGAATGAGCGTCATTGTGCTTTTGAAAAGAGTCTCATGACCCGTCACTGCAATTGTTCTCAAGCCAAAAAGATCTGTATCGCTGAGCGTGAAGGAGTACATTGTATTTCGGATGAAGCTCAACAACAGTGTCTGGAATTACTGGAAACACTACGTCATCAAGCCCGTTTTGCTTTGAAATCCAATAATGACAACGAGGTCCTTCCTCATGGTAAGGCGATGCGCCTCCAGGTGGGCGGATTGCGTGGACTCTTTTCAGCTCTTTACCCTGATCAGCAAATACCCGATGCTATTGACGATGTCTTTGGACTGATCAATCAGGCTAAAGAGACCTATGAAAAACTGGACAACTTTCCCTATCAAATCCTCATCCAACAGGTTTCTGCCTATAAAGGCAGACAGCGTGGCAATAAATGATCTCTCTTACGCTGATGATTTATCCGTCGAACTACCCTGTAAATGCATTAATTGCTGTTTCAAAGGCTCAATAATCGGCTCAAGCTTTTTGCGCATCAGGGTTCCGATTGCATCTGTTTTATTAAACACCGGTCTGACAACCCCATACCCTAGGCCGGACAATAGATAGAGTGTGCGCAGTTCAGATTCCTTGTCACTGACTACACTGCGACATGCCTCAAACAGATCGCTATCCAAAACCTGTGCCTCAGCTTGCAGTTCTGCCAACGTCAAGTCAGGAGTGCCTGTCGGCCGGAGCGATACAAGATAGTCGCGAAGTACATCCAGCAGCAGCGTCACCACGTCCTGATTGGCCGGTTTTTCCATCACCCGCAAGACAGTTTTAAGAAATCCCTGACCGGACGGCGAGTAAATGCGTAACAGTTGTGAAGCGAACGGATTCTCTCTCGATGCCAGAAGCTGTAAATCGGATAATTCCTGATCTGATAATGCTCTTGCAGCTACAGCCTCAGGTAGGTCATCAGGTAGTGCAGCAAGAAAACCGAGATAATAGGTTGGCCTGCGCTGGCAGCGTTTCCATAATCCAACTCTATCCTCCCTGCTTATCAGGCCAGGCTGAAGCGCCAGCCTAAGACTCTCGATAGTGACTGTTGGATCTGTTTCAAAGGGGAGATATTCAATCAGAAACCGTGCTAACTCAGGCCCCATTTTTCCGTTCACAATCTGAGGATTATCGAGCATCCGCCGAGCATTGTCAGGATCCTGAGCTGTCCACCAGGCACGACGCGCCAATTCATCGGTTATACCGTGGGCACAGGTAAAGGCAACCACAGCTTCAGGTTCACCTAACAACAAAAGTTGCTCGAGATTCTCATCGCGAGTCTGCCCCATTCGACTCCATCGTTTGAGATAGACGGGATAGCCACCGGGAGAGCCCTGTACATGCCCTGAAAGCACCTCACGAACTTTACGCAGATAGCGATCATCCCGGCAGTTAGGATTGAGCTTTATCTTGGCTTCACCCTTGTCTGAGAGTCCAAACAGGGTCATGGAAGACTCATCAATACGGATTGCTTGCGGATTATTCGCCAGCAGCACATTCAAGCGCAATGCATCTTCGCTTGAAAGATTCATTTCAATTACTGAAGCCTTTACAGCTACTGGATGGGCTCTTGTGGAGGCGAGTAGTTGCTATCTTTTGGATTGATAAAGATAAATTGACTCTCACCATCGTCCAATTCAGCAAAGTCCATCGTGGTCTCATCGAGTAATGAAAAGTGCTCGGGTTCCATGATGACACTTATACCCTCGGAGTCGAACTGGATATCATCATCCTTGGCATCATCAAAACCCATCAGGTAGTCGTAACTACCGTCTCCTTTCATTTGAGCGGCAAATCGCAATGCCATACCTTCGGTACCGCCCATTTTAGCTGCTTGTAGAATCTGTTGTGCTGCTCGCGGTGTTATCTTAAACATCAGTCACCTGTTTGACTATCAGGATCATTAGTAGACAGACCTATACGTTGAGAATGCAGCCATTTAGCATGCAAGGACCTTTTATCAAAAAAAAGCCTCTCAATGGGATCAATCTGCTAACCAACGATACCGTATTAGCTTTGACGCTGTTTACAAGCACAAACCTGTGCCACAAAGCGTTCAACCCAGTTATTGCCGCCTACACTGCGCATATGTGTATAACTTGCCAGTAGGTTCTTATAGGTATAACCATCATGCTTACCATCGATGCCGGTCCCCCGCTCCACTTCATAAACAAAATCACTCTCATCACAAGTTAGCGCAGCTAACGATGAGTAATGAAACTCATGAGCATGGATCATCTTCTGAGAGGTCCCTTCCCCCAACATTGGCCAAGGTCCCTGACCACGATCTCGTAGACGCACATAGCCTCTCCCTTGAGGCTTGTCATGCATCAGGGTGTCAGCCGGTATGACACCTACCATTCTACATTTTTTACCGCCCCAGGTAAGGCTCCTGGTTAAATAGATCAAGCCACCGCACTCCGCATAGACCGGACCATCCTGTTCGATATAATCTGCTATCGCCTTTCGCAGACCGTGATTTAACTCCAATGCTTCCATGGCTGTTTCTGGAAACCCTCCACCTAAAAATAATCCATCAATTTCAGGTAGTTCCTGATCGATTAGGGTATTAATCTCAACCAGCTCAACACCTAATTCACGAAACTTGTCAAGATCATCCGGGTAGTAGAATCCGAAAGCCTGGTCACGGGCAATTGCGATTTTAAGTCGAATTGGCAGTGGCGGATACTGCGATTTTTGTGTGGATGTGGTGATAGGCAGAGGGGATCTATCCGCAATCTCAATAACCTTTTCCAGATCGATGTTATGGCGAACAGTTTCAGCCAACTGAACGATAATCTGCTCTGATAATTCACTTTCATTACTGGGAATCAGACCTAAATGGCGTTCATCAATCTGCAGTTTTTTATCTGCCTGTATAGCCCCTAGAACGGGTATTTCTGTATAGTGTTCAACAACTTGCACCAGCTTGGACTGATGCCTGTCACCACCTACCTGATTGAGAATCACACCCGCGATTTCAATCCCCTGATCGAACGCCTGATAGCCAAGCAGTAAAGGGGCGATACCTCTTGTCATTCCTCGGCAATTTATGACCAAAATAACGGGCACGTTCAAAAAGGCAGCCATAGCTGCATTGCTGTTTGAACCTTCTATATCCACCCCATCGAACAAGCCTTTATTGCCTTCAATCAGGGCCATCTCCTTACCTGTGAGGTAGGAGGTATAGCTATTGCGTATCTCTTCCCGGCTCTGAGTATAAAAATCAAGGTTATAGCAGGCCTTACCTGAAGCTGCGGATAGCCACAGTGGATCGATGTAATCCGGGCCCTTTTTGAAAGCTTGCAAAGCGATGCCACGTTCGGTAAATGCCCTGACAAGACCGATGGCAAGGGTAGTCTTACCGGAGGATTTATGGGCAGCAGATAAATAAATGGCAGACACAAGAATCCATCAATAGAGTCTAAACACTAACCCTGTTCAGTAAAAAGTGAAATCTCATCCTACCCTGTAAATAAAAAATCCACCACCGACAAGCGATGATGGATTTTTTTGAATAATTTTTGATGGGAACAGTCAGTCTTCAAGAGTCTCAGGAAAAACTTTAAATACGCGTGCACCCACAGCAACCATGGCCAGAGCAACCGCAATACCTGCGATACCCAGGGCTGCTTCCGGCACTGTCGGCATATAACTTATAACCTGACCATCATAGAAGCCACTCTCAATGACCTCTTTTCCTGGGAATAAATTCATTGGATAGGCCTGACCGCCTATGACAATCACATATATCTGGAAGAAGCCACCGATCAACACGGCAACCGAGGCCACCGCAATTGCCCAACGGGATTTTTCAAAAGCGGGTGAATAGATCAGGAATAATGGCACGATACTGCCGATGAGAATCTGGCCAATCCAGAACATCTGGGTATAAATTCCACCATCAAGCAGAACAAAGCGTTCGATACCGTGATGTTGGGTAACATAGAGATTGGTCAAATTGTAAGCCAGGGTAAAATAAAGGACAGCCCCAACAAATACACCAAGCAGATTTTTCAGCCTGGTCAAGCGAAGGTCGCCAAGCTCACGATCACCCCAGATATAGGCTGCAATCAGAGTAATAATGAAAAACGCCAAACCGTAACTGAATGACATAATGACAAACATCGGCGCCATTATCGCTGCATCATAGGCCTCACGGGCAACCAGAAAACCAAAGATTGAACCAGTACCTGTCGTCAGCGCTATACGCCAAAAGAAGGCAGCAAATCCGACAGTTCGCTTGTATCTAGCCACACTCCGGTCAATCATGGTCCATAGATAGACACCGACAATAGCAAAGAAACCACTATAAAGAATAACATTCCATGCAAATATCGATTTGAAATTATATTCTGTCATTGCCACGATCAGTCGATCAGGTCGCCCCAGATCGAGTACCAGGACCATCAAGCCACCTGCCAGCAGTCCAATTGCCAACAGACTGGAAAATCGACCCAGCGGTTTATACAACGGACCACCAAATACTGAACCGATAGAGGCCACATTGAGTGCACCAGATGCGGCTACGATCAGGAAGATCGCAAAGACGTGGGGTAAACCCCACACAATCTGGTTGGACATACCTGTCACCCAGTGACCGTTATGTTCCATATAGTATGCAGCACCTAATCCGATGGCGATAAAGGAGCCAAGTAAGGCCAAACCCATCCAAAAACGCACGGGTGTGCCACAGTAGAGCTCGCGGTAATATAGTTTACTCATCTGAATCCAAGCTCCCTACAGATCACAAGTTGAGATAGCGGACACCGGTGTTCAACTCTAGGTCGGCCCGGATCTGTACTGAGTTGTGTGACTTAAGAACCCGACTGATCTCACTATTCGGATCCTTTAAATCGCCAAAGATAATCGCTGCATGGCCTTCCTTTTGACAGGCCTCCTGACAAGCCGTCTGCATCACTCCGGCATCGACACGATGAACACAGAGGGTACAGGACTCAACACACCCCTTACCTCTAGGTGCATTCACGGATTGATCAGTTAGTGCCTCATGGACAAAGGAACGGGCCTTGTACGGGCAAGCCATCATGCAATATCGACAACCGATACAACGATGACGATCAACCAGCACAATACCATCATCCCGCTTGAAGGAGGCATTTGTCGGACAAACATCGACACAAGGTGGGTGTTCACAATGCTGACACATCATTACCAGTCGGTTGACGTGCCCGGTCTGCTTATCCTTCAACTTGACTGCACGAATCCAAACTGCATCTGTCTCAGGCCTGTCATGACCTTCCAGATCATGCTCGTTATTACAGGCATCAACACAGGCGCTGCAACCTTCAGCACATTTGTTGCTATCGATAACCATTCCCCAGCGATATTCGCTGGATGCACCCGCACTCGCCTTATCACCTTCAGTAGCAGCATGTAATATCACACCAGGTGCAATGGTTAATGCCCCAGCAGCCGCTACGGTTCCACCTATAAATTGGCGGCGCTTCACGCTTAGCTGGTCACTCTTATTGCTCATGATCAGCCTCTCTGTCTAAACCGGCATGGGAATGCTCATCAAAACGATAACCAAGCGAATTTCCCTTTGCATTGCCGACCGGCTTAGTACGGTGGCACTGAAAACAGGCGGGGCTCACCGCAACGTAACCATGACAGGCCTGACAAAACTCACCTTCACTGGTGACTGACAAGCCTTCTCCGTTGGCATCCGTAGAGGCGTGACAATCGATGCACTCCGACAGACTGTATTTCAGGCCGCGTATACCGTCCCTTACTGTGTCGTCTCTTCCATGCTGGAGGTAATCCATATGGTTGCGACGTATCAGGTCAGTCGGTGCCACACAGCTGTCCATGGAAGCAGCCTTAGAATTTTCGGTTACATAGGCACTCTCACCATAGGCCTGCATGGCAGGGATGAAAAAACCTGCCAGAAGGAAAATGAGATACCTGTTGCTGATGAGAGAACTACGCATCACAGCTCCTATTCACCCAACCCCATCTGAATATAACCCGTAGGACAAACATCGGTGCAGACGTGACAACCGATACACTTGCTATAGTCCGTATCCACATAACGGCCAGTCGTCGACTCGTTACGTTTGACACGGAACACGGCATCCTGTGGGCAAAAAATCACACAGTTGTCGCACTCAAAACACATTCCACAGCTCATGCAGCGCTTGGCTTCATCCTGAACCTGCTCATCGTTAAGCCCGGACATGCGCTCTTTGAAGTGGTGTAACACTTCATCTGCAGTAGGTACATCTTCTGAGCGAAGTAGACGCGGTGTGAACGAGAAGTGACCGAGAAACAGTTCATCGGCAGAAATCACTTCCTGATGAGAACGGTCTTCATAATTGTGTATAGCAAATTTTGCTGATGCGGTGCCACGTTGATCACCCTGAGTTTTATCATATGTCTCAGGTTCGAGATGGACCTCTTTCAGCTTAGTCAGCAGATCGAAGTGGTGTACATCCACCTTCGGCCGTTTAGCCATCTTCTCATCACTGATGTAGGCATTGATACTCTCGCAGGCAACGGTTGCTTGACCGATAGCCGTTGTGAGCAGATGTGGGCGAACAATATCACCTGCGACAAAGTGACCGGGCTTACCTGGCACCTGGTAGAACTTATCGGCATCAATCAGACTATGATCGTTGGCAAGATCATCAAGACCTTCCATGTCACCGCCCTGGCCGATAGCGGAGACAATGATATCTGCATCCAGCACACGTTCTGTGCCTTCAGTCGGTATTGGTGTCATGCCATCCATTGTACAATCGCAGACCTTTAGGCCTGTTGCACGACCATCTGCACCTACAATCACTTCCAGCGGCATCACACCATCGAGAATTTCACAACCCTCATGCAGTGCATCGTGAATCTCATGCTCTGCGGCAAACATCTTGTCCTTGGTGAACAGCGAGGTCAGGGTTGCAGCAGCAGGTTTTGCTGAAGCAGAGAGTGAGTCATCCTGATTCATATTCAAATCAAGTACAACATCCTCTGGATTGCCAGCCGCCTCATCGCAACCAATACGACGGGCTACGGAGATGACATCGATAGATGTATCACCACCACCGATACAGACAACTTTATTACCGGTAACTTTCATCCGGCCTTCATTAAAGGCCTTCAGGTATGCCACGCCGGACACACAGTTGGGTGTACCTTCCCAACCATCGATGGGTAAACCGCGTCCTGTCTGGCAGCCCAGCGCCCAAAGAATGGCATCGTACTCTTTCTCAATATCCGCAACGGGGAAATCAACACCGACTTTCACGCCTGTCTTGGCCTCTACACCCATATCGAGGATACGTTGGATCTCCGCCTGTAACTTGTCACGTGGGATACGGTAGTTGGGTATGCCATAACGCATCATGCCGCCAAGTTCAGGATCTTTCTCGAACACTGTGACGCCATGCCCCATACGACGCAGTTGAAAAGCAGCTGCCATACCGGCAGGCCCACCACCAATCACAGCGACCTTCTTACCGGTATCTGCCCCTGGGGTGAACTTGTAGCCTTTCTCAATGGCAATATCACCAATGTATTGCTCAACCGCATTGATGCCGACGAAATCTTCAACTTCGTTACGGTTACAACCGTCCTGGCAGGGAGCTGGACAGACGCGTCCCATCATAGAAGGAAAGGGATTGGCCTCAACCGCACGCTCGAAAGCATACTGTTGCCAATCCAACCCCTCAGAGGGCTTCTCTTCTTCACGCACGATCGCTAACCAACCACGAATATCATGCCCGGAAGGGCAACTACCCTGACAGGGTGGCGTACGATTGATGTAGGTTGGGCACTTGTGAGAAGTATCTTCTTGGAAGATCATTTCACCCCAAGCGTCCCACTCAGTTTCGCCGTCCTCAAAACGACGCCAGGTAATCGGTTTTTTCATCTCTTCACTAGGAGTTGCCATTCTCAGTCTCCTTTCGGTACTTGTCTTGGTCGTGCCCTACCCAAGGTAGGCGTTATTGTTTGCGCTAGTCTTAGAACTATTATTCGTCATCATCCTCGCCGTAACCCGGCGCTTCTTCCGGTGGTGTCTTCCTGTTCATGACAATCGCATTACTGACGAGTTGATGAACACTAACGATCTGGAACATATCCATGCCGTAGTAGGGAAACACTTTTGTGAACTGGCTTTTGCAGATCGCGCAGATAGCTGCAAGATGGGTTACACCCTTCTCTTCCATCACATTCTTGAAGGCGGACATACGGGGTTTCGCTCCCTTGACGCGGACCTCCATCAGATCATCAGTCAATATGCCACCACCGCCACCGCAGCAAAAAGTACGATCATGGATGGTATCCCACTCCATGTCGTGATAGTTGTTGACCACTGACTTGATGACTTTACGGGGAATCTCAAACTGCCCCCCCGGTTTGTCACCCATACGGGAGGCACGAGCTACATTGCAGGAGTCATGAAAAGTGATCGACATGTCATCATTTTCTGATTTGTCGAACTCCAGTGTTCCCTTCTCAATCTCATTGAGTGTGAACTCGCAAATATGCTGAGGCACCGGATAATCGGGGTCCAGAAAGTCAAATGGGCCGGCAAGGGTATTCAGAAAACTGTAGGCGATACGCCAAGCATGACCGCACTCACCGAATACGATGCGTTTTACACCCAGTTCCAACGCTGCTTGGCGAATACGTAGCGAGACACGGCGCATGTTTTCGTAGCTACCGATGAACATACCAAAGTTTCCGGCCTCCGAGGCCGTTGTACTCAGTGTCCAGCTGACGCCTGCCTCATGGAAGACCTTACCGTAACCAATCAGACCGTCAACATGGGGTTCCGCAAAAAAGTCTGCAGACGGTGTGACCAACAAGATGTCCGCACCCTTTACATCCAAGGGGTATTTAACCGCCACATCCGTTTCTTCCCAGACATCCTCTTCCAACCCTTCAAGGGTATCGAGGATGGCAGGCCCGGGTAGCCCCAGATTATTGCCAATAGCATGTACTTTGCCGATGATCTCATTGCAATACTTCTGTCCGATCCCGATGGCATCGAGTATCTCTCGTGCTGCCATTGAGATCTCTGCGGTATCAATGCCGTAGGGGCAGAATACAGAGCAGCGGCGACACTGAGAGCACTGATGAAAGTAACTGTACCAGTCATCGACGATCTCTTCGCTGAGGTCAACCGCACCAACCAGTTTGGGAAAGTACTTTCCAGCAAAGGTGAAGTAACGGCGATAGACCTTGCGTAACAGATCCTGTCTGCCTACCGGCATATTCTTTGGATCCTGGGTCCCCAGGAAATAGTGACATTTGTCGGTACAGGACCCGCATTTCACACAGGCATCCAAGTAGACCCGGAAGGAGCGGTAGCGGCTCAACAGGTCACCCATCTTATCGATGGCAACCTCTTTCCAGTTTTCTTTCTTTTCACCGGGGAAGCCCAATGCTTCCTGATGCTCAGGTTTAGCCACAAAGCAGGTAATATGCTCCATGGTACCTTCGACCAGATCGGGAACTTCGATGTATTCGCTCAGTTCCGGTGTTTTAAATTCAGCTTTAGCCATTTGTAGCCCTCATCGGCCAAGCGATAAATTAGGAATCTTCAAGTTTTCTAGCCCACTCAACCAAATGACGTTTCTCGCGCGGATTGTCCACTTGGTTACGGGAGGGGCTGAAAAAGATACCGGGTATGTGTAATAACTTGCTGACAGGCAACAGTAACATCAGTACAGCAACCAGGGTCAGGTGCACTAACAGGACGGGGTCCATCGGCAGATCACCCATGCTGAAAGTCCAGAAACCGGTGAAAAATTGTTTGACCGCAACCACATCGGTATGAATAACAAAAGTCATCGTTGCACCACTCACACCAATAGCAAGCAGTAACAGCAACCACAGGTAGTCAGATGGTGCAGAGATGTAGCGGACGCGATCAACAAAAATTCTTCGGATCAGCAATCCAGCAAGGCCTGCCACCATGGCAAATGCCGCATACTTGCCAAAAGGTTGTATCAACTGAATGGGTAGCCAGACCGGGTCGATAAAATAACGCAGGTGCCTTAACAGAACCAGGAACATCCCGAAGTGGAACAGCCAGGAGAATAACCAGGTCCATTTGGTGCTCTTGAAAAGGCTTTCAAAGAACACCACTTCACGGAACAGTCGCAAAACCACACCGGTCTGTGTCACAGGCGCCGGTGTAGTAGGAATCTTAAGTGGTGCAGGTGCCTTGGCATACTGGGCAATCTTTCTTGCCAAGCCAATTACCAGAACGATGGTCGCTACGATAAACAGCAACGCGTAGACAGATGACATGTTCCTGCGTCCCTCAATAAATAATCTGAATCCCGGTGGGTGGATTTAAAAAGCCACCCACCGAGTGCTCGGTTGTTAGATACAACCTGTCGGTTTCGGCAGACCGGCAAAGCGGCAAGCCTGCTTACCCGGGCCATATGGAAACAGCGCATAGAGGTATTTGGAGTTACCCTTTTCCTTACCCAGTCTTTTACCTACAGCTTTGGTTAGTACACGTACAGCTGGAGCAATCTGGTACTCTTCATAGTACTCACGCAGGAAATTGATAATCTCCCAGTGTTCTTCGGTCAATTCGAGATCATCTTCTTTAGCCATAACTTCGGCAACAGCAGGTTCCCACTCGCCTAGGTTAGTCAGGTAGCCTTCTTCGTCAGTTTCGAAGGTTTTACCATTTGCTTCGATAGCCATATTTTCTCTCCAAATAGAGTTGAATGTTGTTCAGTAAGCCAATCAGACCCAGGCCTGTACATTGTCATTCTCTGCAGCGAGCGCGACAAATTTGGCGTAGTCCACGATTTCGATGCCATCAATGACCTTATCTTCTGAGACACCACGTGCCTTCAGGTCTGCACCCAGCACGAAAAAATTTACGTTGCCTTTTGCCGCGACCTTTTCGGCGTAGGCAGTGCCCTTGATAGCACCATAGATAGCGTCTTCATACATCAGGACAGAACCACCATCTTTGACATAAGCCAGGCAGCTATCCAGAGAAGACTTTTCAAAAGGTGATTTATTGACTGTGTGTAGGGTAGCCATGTTCTTTACTCCGACTTAGAAACTGAAAAAGACATCCTGTTCATCCATGATGTCCGCCATCTCTGCACGGCTCACCAGGCGAATGGAATCCTTTTCTGCCCAATCATCATCTTCGTCTTCATAAGTCAGAGGCATCAGATCTTCAAGTGTCAGACCACGCTCCTCAAGCGACTCTTTTTCAACGTAGAGCTTGGTTACGTCATAATCACCCAGCGCTTTATACGTGGGCGAAAAGTTTTTCA
Source organism: Candidatus Thiodiazotropha sp. (ex Codakia rugifera) (assembly GCA_025656675.1). Lineage (GTDB taxonomy): Bacteria > Pseudomonadota > Gammaproteobacteria > Chromatiales > Chromatiaceae > Thiodiazotropha. The sequence goes on along the minus strand of JAHXHN010000002.1, from coordinate 511,796 downwards.
TCTCCACATCGGCAGTATCCTGCCCCTTCACCAGCTGAAATACACCATCATCCATAAATGCCAAACTGACATCCTGGTCAAACGCTGCCCCAATCAATACAACCTCAAGCGACTCCCAGGCATAGATAGTGCCATAGGGTGCACGACGATTGATGTACATGAATTTTTTTATCTGTTCAGACATGATCAACCCCTGTGCTTAATCACCGAAAACCACAAGACGTTCCGACTGGATGCCCGCCTCGATCAATTGGCCAAGACCGGAGATACGAAAACCATCTGCGATGTTTTGTGCATCTTTGCCATTACGCTGCATTTCGCCTTCGTCAACAATACCCCGACGTTGTGCTGCTGCTACGCAGACCACCATATCGAGATCATATTGCTTGCCGAGTTCCGACCAGCGGTTGACGATATTGCGGTCGTCCTGCGGCGGCGTTGTCAAATTTGTACCGTTGTTCACCCCATCGTGGTAGAAGAAGATGCGCATGATTTCATGCCCTGCTTCCAGTGCCGCTTTGGTGAACTGGTATGCCGAGTCCGCAGCTTGATGTTGGTACGGACCTTCATTAACCTGAATCGCGAATTTCATCAGTTAGACCTTCCTGTTACTTACCTTTACGTTGTCCGGATTTTTTTAGAAACGGATATGCGCAGAGGTATTCAGGTTGTTACGACTACCACGCCAGTTATCGATGTGATATTTGGTAAACGGCAAACCGGTCTTCTCGAAAAACTTTGGCCATCCAATTCGATCAGCCCATTCGCCGATACGCTCCCAGTCCCTCGCATCTGCCTTATAGGCAGCCAGAATCTGCTTCACGACTGCAGAGACTTCAGGCCAGCGGGGTGGGTTGTTTGGCACACCGGCCGCTACCAATTTATGCAGCGTTGGCTTGGAACGGGCGTTGGAGTTTTTGCCTCCCACCCAGATTGCAAACTTGGAGTGTTCGGGATCGTTGATCTGCATCGGTGGACATGGTGGAAAACAGGCACCGCAACAGATACATTTTTTCTCATCGACTTCCAGGGAAGGCTTACCATTGACCATTGCCGGGCGGATAGCCGCAACCGGGCAGCGTGCCACCACGGAAGGACGTTCGCAGACATTGGCGACCTGATCGTGATCGATCTTCGGCGGCTTGGTGTGCTGGATATTGATGGCAATATCACCTTGACCGCCACAGTTGATCTGACAGCAGGAGGTGGTGATACGCACGCGGTTAGGCATCTCCTCTTTGACGAACTCGTCATAGAGATCATCCATCAACGCTTTGACCGCGCCGGATGCATCGGTACCCGGGATATCGCAGTGTAACCAACCCTGGGTGTGAGAGATCATGGATACAGAGTTGCCGGTACCACCGATCGGGAAGCCTTCAGACCCCAGCTTGTCGATCAAAGGTTGTACTTTAGACTCTTCACTCACCATGTACTCGATATTGGAACGAATGGTGAAGCGGACATAGCCCTCGGCAAATTCGTCAGCAATATCCATCAGCTTACGGATGGTATAGAGATCCATTTGACGTTGAGTGCCTGCACGCACTGTCCAGATGCTATCACCACTTTTAGCAACATGATGCAGAACACCGGGACGAGGACGTTCGTGCCAAGCCCATTGGCCATAGTTCTTCTTCAGGACGGGGTGTAAGTAGGCCTCCATCTCTGGGACACCACTCTCAATCTGCATACGAGGTTCCGACATACCTACCTCCAAAAAAATAGGGTAATTGATTCGTTTTTAAGGGGCAGCCGGGCTATCCCGGTGCCCCCCTTACATCCTGCTGTTAATCAGCAGAGAACATTGGTTTATTGAGCTGTCTTGTGCTCAGCCCATTTGGCTGCTTCTTCATCCCAACCATCCATTCGGACGTAAGGATTCATGCGCGGACGTTCGATCATGTTAGGGTCGATCTCTAAGCCAACACCTTCCAGGAAGTTGACCAGACCGATTCGTTCTACCATCTCTCCGGTACGTTCGTGCTCAAGGGCATTCTCTGCAAAGAAATCGAGGATTTCTGTAGCCAGCTCTTCCAGCGTCTCAAAATCCTCATCTGTCTCTAATTTCATAAAGGGAACGATCACTGTGCCCAGCAGGTCACCGATCTTCAATGTGCGCTTACCACCACACAGCAGCGTGACACCTTTGTCGTCACCAGGAGAAAGTGCCTTGTTCATCACATTGATACAGTGCATGCAACGCACACATGATGGGTTGTCCACTGACAGGGTATCGTCGTCATTCAGAGACAGAGCCTTAGTCGGACAACGGGTGATGACATTGTCGATGGTGTACTTGCGACCACGTGTTGCAACAAACTTCTTGACCTCTTCCTGGTCAACCTTCATGTCGTCGCGCCAAGTACCGATGGTAGCCAGGTCAGCACGTTGCACAGAGTTCATGCAATCGTTGGGGCAACCGGAAACTTTATATTTGAATTTATAAGGCAACGCAGGACGATGCATATCATCCAGGGCATTATTGACCAGCATACGCATGGTACGACCTTCGTCAACGCATGAGTTCTCGCAACGGGCAGCGCCTACGCATGACATGCCGGTGCGTACAGCCGGACCAGCACCACCAAGATCAAAGCCCATTTCATTCAGCTCATCAAAAGCAGGCTGGACGTTATCTGTTGAACAGCCCTGGAACATGATGTCGCCGGACTGGCCATGGAATGCAATCAGGCCTGAACCGTATTTTTCCCAGATATCACACATCTTGCGGATAGTGTTGGTGTCGTAGTGCATGCCTGGAGGCGGCATGATACGCAACGTATGAAATTCGGCGGCTGCAGGAAACAAGGCCTTGCCATCATCACCTTTGAGTTCGGTAAAACGGGGGATGATACCGCCGCCATAGCCGATAACACCGACAGTACCACCTTTCCAGTAGCCTTTACGGGTTTCGTAGGAAGTCTCGAGCTGACCCAGTAGGTCAACCATCATGTCGTTATCTTTGGCGAGGCGCTTGAGGCCGGTGACGAACGAGGGCCATGGGCCACTCTCCAGCTGATCAAGCATGGGGGTATCATGCATCTGTTTTGCCATCACTCTTTCTCCCAATGGTCGTTTATCTAGGTCATCAGCTGACACATATTCTGATATCACTTGGCTAAAGACCAAGGCTTTTGAATATGGTCGTCCGACCCGCAATCTAAACCTTATACAGGCAAATATCCTGTTTCTACTGGAGCGAAAGTTTAGAGTTTCCTAATGCAGACCTATATCCTTCCGATGGGGTGTAGAGAGATAGAACGGACTATCCCATATGGGATATGCAGACAGGTGAAATCAGCAAAAAAACAGCCATTACAGCACTTTAATATCCTTAAAATACAAAGATATAAGACTTATAATTAAATACTAATGTTCGATGTGATACCCTACTTCCTATAAGGGATGATTTAAATATTAAATATTGCACAACAGGGCTTGATCATCTGCTGCACATGGTGTTCAATAGGAATAACCAAGTAATTTACTGTGGATTTTCCCCCAATAGACAATATAGCGAACCTACTAAATCATGCTGTACCTGAGCGAAGTAATGATGCAACATCCTGAGGTCGATAACTTCGACAAATTACTGGATGTCATCAAAGAGCGATCAAAGTCGGAGCTTTTTTTCCGCATCGACGTTAAACCTCCCTTTTCTGACACACCTGACAATTGGGAAGACCGCCTTGAAGCGGCCTTTACCTAAGCAAGACGAGTAATCCTGTGAAGTACCTGGAATCTGAAACCTACATCGGCGATAACGAATGCTCAGAAGATGCTGTTAAATCGAGCAAGCTTCTTGAGATCCGTCTGCAGGAGAAGCGCGACGAAATCGCAGAACTCCCCGTGGACGCTCCTATCGATAAACGCCTTGAACTCAACCTTGCATGCGGCTATATCCTGCTTGATTTAAACCGATATACAGAAGCATGGCCGCTCGCCAAAGCTGTTCTCAAACAAGCTTTGGAGGAAGACTTGTGGCTTCGAGCGGTTGAGTCCTGCGACATCCTCTATCAATCTGAACAGGATGATTCCATCAAAGCACTGGCACAGGGTATCTGGCTAGGGGTGACCTTCCCCATTGATCCTGAACTCAGTGTAGCGATGCTGCAGCACTTGATTGATGAAACACCGGACAACTCAGATGGTGCAGCCGTAGCTGCTGTGACAGCTTGTTACATCGTCGATATCCGGACCGAGGATACCGATAGAGAAGACCTGAAGTTTTTTACCAATCAACTCCTGGGCCAGGTAGCAAGACGTCACAGTCAGGTGGAGGAACAAGAGATCTTTGACTTCTGGGTAGAGCGGATGGAACTGGATGACCCCAAAAAATTTCTACCTCGCCTGGCAAAAATCCTGGATCTGATTGTCGAAGATGAGTGGTGGTTCGATCGAGATCAATTACGCAGTAAGATCCCAGAAAATGTATAGGTGGAATAAGCAATGTTCTGGCAGGAAGAGGTAGACGAAGCACAGTTTCGGGTACCGGATACCGTGGTTGACATGATCTTCAAGATCAAGTGTCCTGCCCTTCCGGTTGATCATGCCTGGGCGCTTTCAGAAGCGATTCATCAGCGGTTGCCCTGGTTTCCTGAGGAGACCCAGACAGGCATACATCTCATCTATGGCGCCGATTCCGGTAATGGCTGGGAGCGCCCTTCGCAGGGTACCGAACCCCTCTACCTATCACGTCGCACACCATTGATTTTACGCTTACCCAAGGAGCGAGTCGAAGACGCCCGCACGCTCACAGGTAGAACACTCGACATTCCCGGTAGTGAATTGCAGGTTGGTGAGGCCCATACCCGTTTGCTTAGCATGACCACAACCCTCTATTGTCGTCACATGGTGGCTGAAAAAGATCAGGCCGAAGAGGAATTCCTGCACATCGCCATCGAACAACTACAAGCGCTTGGTCTTGGTTTCAAGAAGGTACTATGCGGTAAGGGGACCACCTTCTCAACGCCGCAGGGCGCCTTATCGACCCAAAGCCTGATGGTTGCAGGCTTAACGCTGGATGACGCTGTCATATTGCAGGAACAGGGACTAGGTCCACTACGAAGTAGAGGTTTCGGCTTGTTTATTCCACACAAGACTGTTTAAGATATCGCGCAAAGTTTTTTGGCGAGGCCGCTTGCCTCGTATTTTTTTGTAAGGAGAGATCAATGGCATATGAAGTAAATGGTAATGAAATTGAGGCCGATGCTAATGGCTATCTGGCCAATCAGAGTGATTGGAATGAAGATGTGGCCAAGGTCATTGCAGAAGCAGAAGGTATCAACCTATCGGAAAAAGCCTGGGAAATCATCAACTACCTGCGTGATGAATATTTGAACAATGGCGGCAATCAACCTAACGAACGCCACATGGTTAAACATTTCAAAGGCGTGTGGACTGATGAAGGCAAAGTAGATGCAAAAGCCCTCTATATCCACTTCCCGAAAGGCCCGGCCAAGCAGGCCAGTAAGGTAGCCGGATTACCTGAAACAAAGCGTAAGGGTGGTTATTGATTCCTTTGAAATTTAGAAACGACTGGTGTCATTATCATAGGTGCGGCATAGCCGCACCCTAGGTAAATTAAGTAGGCTGTGGCTCTGCCACAGCTGTACACCCTTCTACATCCATATCTGGTCTACTTCGCTACCTTGATGAGCCGGGCTGCCCATCGTGGCGGCCAACTTGTACCACATCTAGGACAGGAGCAACAGCGCACTCGCAGAAAACTGTACTTTTCAGACGGTTCCTTGCAAGGTAATCCTCAAATTCTTGCTGCACAAATCCAAATGTCTACCAGGACTGTAAAATACACAACCACTTGACGTCTATATTTTTAAAACAAATTTGTCCAGTGTATTTATTAGTTACACTACCCAGGAATTAAGTTAATCGTAAACTAGTGTTGGGGAGAATATCGTTTGGAACACTACTGACGAAACAACTCAATCTCCAGGTTTCGTCTGTCGTTGCTGCGCCAAATCATGTAGTCACGATCAATAACCTCATAAGTGCCTGAGCTATTGGCATCTTGGTAAAGATTTTCACCAACTTCGTTGTAGTGTACGCCTTTACCACGCCCCACCGGAATTACATGGTAGCCGGTGTAGGTTTTTTGGAAGCGGTTCTTTTTGCCACCACGCATACCCCAGCTACCACTTAGATTAAAAATAACAGGACCTTGCTTATTGTATCCCACCTCCTGATAACCATTGTCGTAGTACTCGCCTTCGTAAAAACCTTGCTGATAACCACCAGATTGGGCTTGTTGTTGATCGGCCACTTTGGCAATCGCACTAAAGAAGGCTTGAAAAGCACGGCCTTTTTCAAGATCTGCACAGGCTGAGAAAGAGACAAGTAACAGGGTGGTGACGGCAATGTATTTGATAGATTTCATGACTGTTCTCCAATTTGAGTATTTACAATGTCATTTATAATGAATGTATTGCTCTCACTTATGAAAGCGTCACCTCTATCAAAATCGTTCGGAAAAAATATAGAAATATTCGATTCGCACCTGCCACAACCTATCCAACTTAGTTGGACTCTTCGAATTTCACGAATTGCGGATAAAATTTCTTCTTGTTACTTATTATTTTAATAAGGTAATTATTATTTATTTTTTCTGAACGAATGCGGTACGAAGCTCGCTTTAACTAGTAGAACCGCTCGAAATAGCGGGTAATCACACATAAACTCTACTGGAGAAGACACATGAACAAAATTAACTTGGTATATCTGATACTGTTGTTAACGGCTTCTACCGGATGCTCCTCCATCGCCACCAACTTGGAGCGTAACCTCAATAATCCAGATATCTGGGCAACAATCCAAGACATCAATGATCGTTACAACAGCCGCTCCCAAGAAGTTGAAACTGGTAATTACGGCAATAATTTTGAAGAAATCGACCTAACCGGAAACTGGCAGCTGTTGGGCCACGGTAGTCGCATCAACCGCATCCGCCACACATACGACGGCATCATGGTGACCCCCAATAATGGCAAACCTGTTATCTACACCAAAATTGGCCCCAATCTGTACCAATCCAAAGGCATGACCTATGAATTCACTACCATTCACAACGGTGAATGGCATAGCAACGACAAACGTAACCTGGTTATTCAATTGCGTCGACTGACCTGGGGATGAGAAGGGCCTACTAATCCTAAAAAAACACTTTTTTCTCCAATTGGCGGCCTTGTGCCGCCCTTTTTTCACCCTATCCGAATAGATCCTGTAAACTATCGACATTGGAATTTAACCGTAATCAACCCGGCAACCTAATATGTCGTGTTCAGGGCATTAAGAATACCCTTGATCAAGATGTGGCTTGTCAGTTTACAAAAGGCACATGGAAAAGCTTTCGTGGACAAACATCGCTGGCAACAAATACAAAGTATTTTTCGCCACCTGGTGGATAAAAACCCCAGTCACCGGCGCGATTATCTTGACATGGTGTGTGAGGAAAACAACGAATTACGCCGGGAAATAGAAGCCTTGTTGGAATCCCACGACCAGCTGGAGCAAGGGAATCAGGACATTGTCACGCCAGTCCTGCAGGCAGCCAAAGAGTTACAACGCCCGCAAACAGTAGGCGAATACCAGATACTCGAAGAATTAGGTCGCGGTGGAATGGGTGTGGTTTACCTTGCCGAGCATCCGCAATACGGTAAAGTTGCACTCAAGCTTCTTCCTCGCTTTACCGTAGCTGCTGAAGATGCACAACGTCGCTTTATGCTGGAAGCCAAGGTTTTGACCAGCCTAGACCACCCTGCTTTGTGTCACCTGTTTGAGTCCTTTAACACTGAAGAATATGCCGCCATTGCCATGGAATTTATTGATGGCAATGGCCTAGATGAATACCTCAATCAAGGACCCCTGCCCTTTTCCCAATGCCTGAATATCATCCTCAATCTCAGCGATGTACTGGCCCAGGCACATGCTCAAGGTCTGGCGCATAGGGATATCAAGTCCAACAATGTATTACTCGATCAACACGAGCAAATTAAGTTGATTGACTTTGGTATTGCCAAGTTTGCCGATACAAAGCTGACAGCCACTGGTCAAATTTTAGGAACACCAAGCTATATGTCACCAGAACAGTGGCACGGCCGGGGCGTAGATTACCGAACCGATCTATGGTCTCTGGGAATACTGATGTTTGAATTATTTACAACCAACAAGCCTTTTATTGCGCTAGACCGCTTAGCGGTAGCAAAAAAAGTGCTTACAGAAGAACCCCCGCCGCTACCCACAACCAGTTGCGATGGTTACAAACTGGCACCGGTCCAAACCATTGTTGATCAGTTGCTGGTGAAGGATCAACACAAGCGCTTGCAGTCCTGCACGGAATTGAGCATGCAGATTCGAGCATTGATTCAAACATAAAAACCCGCGCATAGCGCGGATTTTAGTGGTTTCGAAAGGATCTAATAAGGGCGTGATTAGCATTTGGCACCAAACAACTTACCAACGGAACAGCCAGCTTTACTGATCGATTTTGCGGCTTTTTTAGCGCCATTTTCCAGATTTTTAGCCATTTTGTTCGGATTGGTCAGGGAACGACCCGCCTTGTCCAGTGTACGCAAGGAATCTCTACCCAATTTGTTAAATCGCCGAGGTGCCTTACGTGGATCCTTAAAAGTACCGTAGGTCCACTCAACAGCGTCGATCGCATCGGGGATGTCGACACCCAAGGCTGTTTCAGCCACTACTGTAGCACCCGCGACCATCACACCGCCCGCGGCGACCTTACCCAAGGTACGTAACTTCCTACCTCTTTTCACGGTATTTAGGGTGTTTTTGTTTTTGAGGATACCTTTTGGTTTGGTGGTTCTGTTACGAGGAGAGCTAGGACTGTAACTGGCGCCACGGACGCGAAGTCTCGTTTCAAATCGAACTCTTGGTGTTTGCGTTTTGGAACTGGCTGCACCGCTCATATGGCTATTTACCCGCGCCTGTCTGGCCACATTACCGCGTTTATTAAGATTTTGACGCACTTCAGGAGACAACTTACGCACATCGTAGCGGGTCCTCGGTATTCGAGCTTTCTGACTCAGGGTCGCTTTGATTTTCCCATTCTGTCGGGTGTGTCTGACCACATCGCCGCGATGGCGCATGTCGTCGCGAACATTCGGGCCCAGCTGACGTAAAAAACGCTGTTCATTGTGTATAGCCCGGTTGGCCACACTGCCTTTTAAAATACTCTTGGGTTGAGCCACACGTCGGTCCATCATGGTATGGTTATAGCCAGCGCCAGGTCCACGGGACTCCAGATTAAATTGTACACTACCCTGTGCATGGACCGCTGGATTCACGGCGGCAGTGGAAATAGATATGGTTGTGATAGATAGAAAACTGATCACTTTATTCATGGTACTTTCCTTCTTCAATGGTTGTAACGGTTAAAGTCAGGTTAATTTGCCTGCTACTGGATAAAGCGCTATTCACAACCTGATCGTTCGGTAAAAATATTTACCGGGTGGTATAGCTCAAGTACCATTCACCCAACTGATACCCTGTATGGGAAAAACCATGTTTGATTCTGAAAATGAAGTGACACAATTGCTCGCCGCAGTCAGAAATGGTGACCAACATGCACATGACCAGTTGCTATCAAAAGTTTACGACGAATTGCGCCGCCTGGCGGCGTCATACATGCGCAAGGAGCGTTATAATCACACCTTGCAGGCTACGGCCTTGGTCAATGAAGCCTATTTGCGTTTGGCGGGCAAAGAAACACAAGCCCAGGATCGAGTACACTTTTTTGCGCTGGCCGCTCAAACCATGCGCCGAATTTTGGTGGACCACGCCCGCTCTAAAAAAAGAGGCAAACGTGGCGGTAGCTTGAAACAAATCACACTGGACGATTCGGTGTATGTCAGTGACAACAACCAAGATGCTGTCATCGAGCTGGACGAAGCCCTGCAAAGACTGGCTGAATTTGATGAACGTGGCGCTAAAGCCATTGAACTGATGTTTTTTGGCGGTTTGACCTATGATGAGACAGGGGAAGTATTATGCGTGTCAAAAACCACTTTGTTTGAAGATATTAAAATCGCCAAGGCGTGGCTTGCAAAAGAGATGGGGAATCCAGTTAGCAAGAAATAGCAGAAAAAAGCAATCTACACGATATAGTTACCGTTGGTAGTATACATATCATGCTGGCTGAGTGGCTCAACCGCCATTCCCGCAAACAAGGGAATGATAATTTGTAATATTTACAAAACAGGTAAGCATCAAAACAGATAAATTACACCTACATTAAAAAAAGTGAGTTTTTGATCGGCAGAATACTTCTTACCCTCAAACTTAATCTCCTCATCATAGTCATTAATTTTATAAGTGGTATTGATAAACAAATTATTGTTTACCGGCACCAGCCAGTTGATGCCATAACTCCAACCATCCGCATCGCCCTTGTGGCGACCGGTGAGGTCATCGAAATCATTTACATCGGGTTCATCATCATCTTCCACATCAGCTTTGAATAAATCATCCGTTTTCAAATCCACATAGCCAAGACTAAGACTTAAGGTACCAGCAGACTTCAAACCTATATTGTACGTGGCACCAGCAAACCAACCGTCCTTGCGATAATATTCCTTACGTACCACATCATCATCACGCAATTTAAAATCGATATCAGTTTCACTGTCCTTGTAACCCAGAAAAACGCTCAAAGCATCACTCACTCGATATCCAAACGTCAAGTCCAAATCGGTGCGCCCTGCATCACCAACATCTTCTTCTTCTGAGATTGATGTATTACCAACTGAATCAGCGTAACTCAAATTCACATAATAGCTTTCAAACATCAAGCCACCAGTCACCACTATGGACTGAAAACTTGGTGTGGAATCGAGCTTGGCATCAAAGTCCAAATTAGTATAACCAAAGGCGACACTGCCCATGTAGCCCACTTTCTGATTCTCCTGCGCGCATAGCGCAGTCGATATTAACCAAATGACACCCACCAGTAGCAAGCGTTCTTTCATAAAACCCCCTAATAATCCTCTTCTACGATTCTACAGTGACAATTTACGGTATTGATTGTGGTCAGTCTGGAACACAAAATATACAATGCTTAGAATCGTACACTGACCCGTTTAGAGAATTCTCACATCTTATCATGGCCACTCTAAATCCTGGTACTCCAATTCCCGGTTACACAATTATCCGCAAGGTTGGGTCCGGAGGCAGTGCTGATGTTTATCTTGCCGTTCAGCAAAACCTTAATCGTCGCGTGGCACTTAAGCTGGTCAAGGGGATACTCACCTCAGACCCAAAATTCGGTGCACGTTTTAAACGGGAAGGTCGCATCATTGCTCAACTCAATCACCCCCATATTATTCCTGTCTACGATATTGGGGAATTCAATAGCCAGTATTTCATGGCCATGGAATACCTAAGCGGCGGTGATTTACGATCTCAGGCTGAACAACTCACGCTCAAGGATTTGCTGCAAGTCATTTTGCAGATAACGCAGGCCCTGCAAGTAGCACACGACCGTGGATTTATACACCGAGATATCAAACCCGCCAACATTTTGTATCGTAATCCAAAGCATGCCGTATTGACCGATTTTGGTATCGCTCGACAAGCCGAGTCCCTTACGCATATGACAGTGACGGGCGCCATGCTCGGCACGCCGGCTTACATGAGCCCGGAACAGATTTCCGGCAGAACCTTGGATGGTCGTGCCGACATATACTCCCTTGGTATTACCTTGTTTGAATTACTGACGGGTTACCATCCCTATCGCGGCGAAAGCATGATGAACGTAGCAATGCAACACATCAGTGCCGACATACCACATTTACCAAAAGCAACCTCCCGACTGCAATATCTTATCGATCAGCTGTTGGCCAAGGACCCAGATGATCGTATAACCAGCGCGGAAGCCTTAGGAAATGAGCTACGAAGTATAATAGACCTGCCAGAAAAATTAACAGCTCCACTAATATCACTATGGCCGGAAAATGTCCCGGAAATAAACAGCAGCACGAATTTTACTAGAGAACTGGGACAAGCTAGAAACACAAAGAAAAAATCCAGCAAAACCTGGTTGATTGCCGGAACAGCGGCCGTTAGTCTTATTGCTGCACTAGGTATAGGTACCTGGTATGCAACTAGCTCACCCCCTAATACCGATAGCGATAAAATTCCAACAAGCCAAACTGGTAACAATCCCAATTCAGTAATTACTTCTCAAGATCTAGAGACACCTCCCTGGCAGGAAACCTTGACACGAGCAAATCAACTTTTTGAACAAGATAAACTGGTAGCACCGGAGGATAGCAACGCCCTAGCCCTATACCGGCAAGTTTTGGATCAAGACAGCGGTAACATCATCGCGAATAACGGCCAACAAAGCATTCTGCAGCGACTTGTGTTAGAAGTGGAACAACTCATACTGACTCAATCTTTGGATGAAGCCAACCAACAATTGGATGCTCTAAACAACTTATGGCCGGACGAGGAACAGCTTAAACAATTGAGAGATCAAATTGCGAAATCCCGCCAACGTATTGAAGCGCGAAACCTGGCAGCGGCAGATGCCGCTAAACAGAGGAAAATCAACCAATACCTACAAGCCGCCACTTCATCTATGATTGCAGGTCAATACTTAAAACCACAAAATGACAGTGCACTGAATTACTTCAAAAAAGTCCTATTGTTAGAATCAAAAAATCAAACAGCTGAGCACGGCTTATCACAAATCGCTGAAGCCTTGATCGCACAAATTCAGACCGCCATCTCAAACAACGATTTTTCATTGGCAGAATCGCTACTAAAGGATTTACGGAGCGTTGATCCAATACATGAACAATTACAAACGTCGGCTGATGATATTACAACAGCGAAAGTAACGTTTGCGCAAAAAAAAATAGAGCGACAGCGTTTAGAAAAACTTCACTTACAAATCAATCAACTACAAGAAAGAAACTCTCAGTGGCGAGTTAGTACTGGAAACCTTAAAGCACAATCCAACCATGGAAATCAATTAGCGGCTGATATTGCACGGGTATTGGATGATCATCCTGAAAATAATCAACTCCGAACTCTATACGATTCTGTCAATCAACGACTCAATGAGATAGTGGCACAACAGAAACAACGACCTTCAAGAAAACCAATTATTGGGGGTTTTTAAATAATCTTCATCAATAGAAAATCGGTAAACAGCTTATTGTCACTAGCTCTTACAATCAATAATCGAACCAGCAACAGTCATAGCGAGTATAAGTCGCATAATGGCCATTTTGTCAGTTTCATCCGAGGCTCCCCATAGCCATCAATACATTGGAAACATTACCGTTCCTTCCATAAAACGCATGGGTATTGGCGCCACGAGTAGTGGTACATGGAAGCACAGATTATGGAATGTAGGATGCAATTCTTACTGAACTACACTTCCATCACCGATATATCGCCCTCTCTAACCCCCTCTTTCCGTCACTCCCGGTAAACTGGCCCACAGTCTCTTCCATCAGGGCAGCAGTAGATTTATAGGGGGGTAGCCCACCGTAGTCAGTTAAAATAGGCCTGCTTGCCTGTTGACAGGTAGTGGTGCAAGGCACGTATCAGTCAAATGCCTGTCTGTATTCTAGTGTTAGGTAGTTACTGATTTTGTTGTAATGCATTACGTCTATCGTCGTTATTCTTCGATGTGGCATACCCGTACACCTGGTGAATTCAGTAGGGTGTGGCCATGCCATTCCTATACATCCGCCCACATCCGCAATAGATTCGCATAAGACTTATCTACCAGGCCGGTAGTCTCATCATCTGCTGCTGTAGCCAACAAATGTTCACGAGCCAGATCCAGTTCATACAGCAACTCACGCTGTGCCGGGTCTCGTACATAACTTTGAATCCATGCAAGTGCCACCAGACGTTCACCACCACTCACTTCAGCGACCTGATGCAGGCTTGAAGAGGGATAAATGACTGCACTACCTGCCTTCAATTTGACCCGTTTTTCACCAAAAGTTGTACGAACAACCAATTCACCCCCTTCATAGGTATCGGGGTCCCGGAGAAAAATCGTCATCGATACATCACTGCGGAATCGCTGCCCGCTGAGTCCCATTAGCGGATCATCTACATGCTTCCCATAGGTCATTCCCGGTTGATAACGTGCAAAAATGGGGTCAGCCATTCGATAGGGCAGGACTGCTGAGCGAAAAGTGGCGTTATGTGCCATCGCACTGGTGAGTATTCGGATCAGCAACTCCATCTGCTTTGGCTCACCATTCAGTTCCTGGTTGTTCTTGACCCGCTGGGCCGCTTTGCCAGCAGTCAATTTACCATCGACAAAGTTCGCCTGTGACAATACCTCATCGATCTTGTTTAGTTGTGCCTGCTGCAGAAAACCTTCAATCTCCACCAGCATCCGACGCTCCTTCAACTGCTTCTAATGCAGCTTGTAAATTCTTCTCATCAATAGGAAAGGTCAACACGGCATGCACTGAATACCGTGTCTTTACCTTTTGTAGATTCTCCAGGTATTTGCTATCGATAAATACGATAACTTTTGCTTCGATATCATAGCGTTGCAGGGTAGCTAACAAGGATTCAAGGTTACTGAGTCGATCTCGAAACTGAGGATCAGCATAAAACTCGGCAACCACTACCGACGGACTATGCTTTTTAAGCCAGGTCTGGGCTTTACGTACTGAGTTGACCATTTCCACCCGATAACCCATACGCTGATAGAGCGGTACAAAATTGGGATAGCCGCCTAATTCAACCAATACAAGTAATTCCCGATCGTCCATAAGCTTGATTTTGCCTCTATTGGGCTTGATTATAAACAACTGAATTCCTGAGCAGCTTTTGTATTATCATGACCACCCCGAACACAGGTTGGTAAACCCTCAGGTGTGTAGCTTCATTACTGAATAAGCTCATTTTTCAACCCTAACGACACAACACATATAGCGATCAACTGAGGATTTTCGGAGCATGCAACTAAATCTGATTATTGATGACTGGTCAATGGACCTGGAGGTTACTTCGGAATACATACAGGCCATGAGCAACTCATTTATCAAAATGGACAAAGACATGGATGAGGGCTGGCAAATGGGTCAAAAGTGGATTAGTCATCCCAATCAAATTCAACGATGTCAACTGGCAGCCAGTAAACTGTTGGCTGCCCTCGAAACCAACAACGAAAAGCTTGCCCTGATGATGGGTGGATATATTCTTTCTCGTATGAACGGTGTCAAACAAGTGATTATCGATAACAATGGCGAACCGGAAGAGACTCAATTTAATTAAAATGAATCCGTGACGGTGAGTTCAGGTTAAGCCCTGATGTGACACGGCAATCAATCATGTTGCATCTGCAACGGCTTGTCGGATCAGGCTCAAAGTGTATTGGCCTCTATGAGTGATTTGATCCCACTCAATGCTTCATCTGGATGTTCCTTGTACATCACTACCAGCTGCTTAGCCAATGCTGACCAATGTCGTTCTCCCTGTTCAATAATCCTTTTTAAGGGCTCCCAATCATCCTCTTTAGACCATGCCTCGTAAGCAGCAATAAGACTTGGAAAGATAACCTTGCGCATGCCGCCCAGCCCTCCGATGTAAAAATGTACCGATGCTTGATCCTCAATCTCCAGTAGACCTGGTAGAGTGACTTGGCAATCGGCCCAATGATCACGCACTGCACGTGCCATCAACTCTGCCGGGGAATGGCCGAGATCTAATATCATCCGGTTCCAGATTTCTCCCAGTTGCTGCCCTGCCAAATACTCACCCTGCTCATGCAGCAATACAACATCCAACTCCTTTTCAACCATCTTATCGAGTGCCGCTTCCAGATCATCTTCAAAATTGTAGTTGGCAAAGGCACGGCCCAGCGCATTGTCTGGGCGTTGCCAACGCCAGCTTTCCAGCTTTTCCCATAACAGGCGTCTGAAGGATTCACGGCGAATAAAAATACGGTCACCCTGACACATTGCGGCAGGCGCCATCAGGTCACGAGCCAATTCGCGTCCCGCAACCCATACCGACGCACCGCCAGGCTCTTCTCGTCGTTCCAGGTGGCCTAAAAAAAAGAGGGGTTTGTTCTTCGAACCATAGCCCGCACTGTAGACCAAACCAAGCGGCTCAAGGTGATCATTGATTGTATCCACATCAAAGGGGTCGAACACTTGATCACGCAGCGGCAACGAAACAAAATCATCCTCACTCAAGGAGTCCCAAAGCTCCTCTCTCTCAGTGAGCCACTCCCCTACCGACTCGTTGGTCAGTGAAGCACCATAATCCAGCCCGTTCTCCCAGCGATAATATTCGCGCATTTTCAACAGATAGGTGCAAAGGCCGTAATCGGTGCCATGACGAGCGTCCGAAATATGGCAATTCCGTTGAACCGCACAACATAGATGGTGAAGTGAGCCTTTCATACTGACTGTCTCTACCGTTTGGTACGCTTTTTCAATGATACATTTCCACACAATGCCTGTAGCCAATCCTATCCCTGTAGACGCCTTTTACCACCCCCATTAAACAGGGGAAATCAGCTCACGAAGCAGTACTGTAGCGAAGCAGCCGGCGGGCAGGAAAAAATCCAACACCAGGTCACCCTCATGCGTAAAGCGCCATTCCAGACTTTTCAGCCTTACCCGTAGTGATCTGCGCTCCTGAGACAGTCCGACATGCTCCAGTCCGTCCCGCCAATCAGCAAAAGGTTGCAGCACTCGGGTTTCCAAGGCAGCTGTCTCGCCACTGACCGGAGAGCGACCACGCCCCCACAGAGGCCCCGACGGGTGTATATCCTGCTGTTGGCATCGTGTTGCCAGATGCGGGTCCTCAGTATCATCCACAAACCCTGAACGGCTACCCTCCAGCATATAATAGTCACCCTGCAAAGGCATGTGCCACGACGCCATGCGTATCCTTTCCGCTAATACCTGATTGAACAGTTGGGAACGTACTGCGGAGATCATCAGTCCACGCAACTGCCGGTCAATACGATGTCTCTTACCTGAAAAGAGCTGATCCGACTGGGTAAGATTGCTGTAATCACGACCAAAGCGCTGTTCACCGAAATAGTTAGGCATACCCCCATCGTGTAACTGTTGCAGTCTCTGCTCGATCTGCTTCGAATCAGCATTCAGTTGTCTGAGCCGTATGCAGAAACGATTACCCTGTAAGCTTCCTCGACGCAATTTCCGTCGGTGTCGATGCACAGCCAATATTTGGATCAGTTCAGGGTCCAGGGATCGCCAGTCCGGCTCAGGTTTGTCGACCAATCGCAGCGAAAACCACTGGGTCGTGACCGCATGCCGATCCTTCATACCGGCATAACTGACATCCCGATTGGGAATGCCTGCAAGTTTGGCCAATTGACCGGCAAGCCAATGGGTGTTGGTATCCCGTTTTCTGATATGCAGGAGTAGGTGCTCACCCTCGTCATCCGGATCAAATCCAAGCACCTCATCGACCTGGAAATCATCTGCTGTTGCACGCATCAACGCCTCGCCTACCGGATCACCCATGGCACAGGGCATCTCCTGGAGCGGTGTCCAGGGATACTCAATCAACCTGACATTCCTCCAATAAGACTATGGCAAACGCAGCAATGCCTTCCTCCCTCCCTGTGAACCCCATTCCTTCAGTGGTAGTGGCCTTAATGTTCACCCGCTCGGGCCCTACCCGCAGGTCCTCGGCCAGATGTTGTCGCATAGCGGCGATGTAGGGCGCCAGCTTGGGTTGTTGTGCAACCGCAGTAAGATCCGTATTGACCAACTGCCAACCCGTTGAAAAAAGAAGTTCGACTACGTGACGCAGTAACACCCTGCTGTCGATATCAGCATAGGTTGAATCAGTGTCAGGAAAATGTCGGCCGATATCGCCAAGGCCTGCAGCCCCTAGCAGGGCATCACACAAGGCATGAATCAATACATCCCCGTCTGAGTGAGCTTTCAGTCCCTGATTATGGGGTATTTCTACACCCCCTAATATCAAACGGGAGCCAGTCTCAAAACAATGGGCATCAAAGCCCTGTCCAATACGCATGCCATTCACCATTAAAATACCAAGATTGAACTTACACACAGGATTGTCGGATAGCGACTATTCCAGTTCACCTGAATTTGTCGCTTCAGGGTCATGCGTAGTCTCCAGCACTTGTAAAGAGTTTGCTCTTTGGGTCGCTAATGTATCCCATGAGAATACAGAATATTGAACATCAAGGTACCTTTAATAGATACCTCAGTTACCTATCACCCTAATCACTACCTGAGCACCAATCAAGATGATTCAACGAGTAACCGCCGTCAGCGCTAACAGAGTCAAGAAAATATCGATTCTACGCGGGTTACCTAAAAGGATACTGAATTACATCCTCGCCGAGACCCATATTGAGCACAAAAATGCGGGTTCAAAGATCGCCAATATAGGCGAGACAGACAACCAAATCTATTATCTGCTGGAAGGGGATGTAGTGAAATCAACCCAGGAAGGGAGACAAATACACTGCCTAGCCGAACAGGACTGCAGTCTATTGCCATTGGTGGATGGCACGCCTAACAAGGTTGATATTCTCGCAGCTACTGCAGTGGATCTGCTCTGTATACCCCGGGAGTTGTTTGAAGCCATCTCCCGTCTTCCTCCGGTCGTCAATAAACGCTCCAGTCAACCCATCGAACTGATAGACAGCAGCGGCCCTGAGGCTAAGCTTTATTGGGATTTCTATGAAGCGATACAAAACGATTCGTTAGAGCTTCCAAGCATGCCGGATATCACAATGCGTATCGCAAAAGTGATCAATGATACGCATACCGACAGCGAGGAGATTGCCCAGGTAGTACAGGCTGACCCTACCGTGGCGGCACGTATTATCAACGTGGTTAACAGTGCTGCTTATCGAGGTAAACAACAGATCGACAATCTCCCCGATGCTGTCACACGCCTGGGACGATCGGTTACCCACAATCTGGTCATCAGCTTTGCCTTGGGCAAACTGTTTCACAGCCGTTCAAAACCCTTGCAGAATCGTATGATCCATCTCTGGAGGCACCTCAGCTATGTGGCACCCATCTGCCACGAATTGGCACAGGTCACGCCAGGCCTAGCACCCGATCAAGCCATGCTATGCGGGCTTTTACACGATATCGGCGCACTTGCGATCCTGGGTGCGGCCCGCAGCAATCCCGGTTTGTCGGAAAATCCCCAATTACTCGATCAGATCATTAACAATCTGAAGGCCGAAGTGGGTGCCATGGTACTGCGCAAATGGCAATTTCCTGACTATTTTGTCCAGGCTGCATTGCATGCAGAGGATTGGATGGAAGATATCAACCACGATCCCGACTATGTCGACCTTGTGGTGATTGCACAACTGCATGCTTATATCGGCACACCTAAAATGTCCGATCTACCACGCCTGGACCTGGTCCCGGCTTTTCACAAACTGGCATTGGGCAAACTGACACCGCGACACTCCATTGGCATTCTTGAGAATGCTAAGGAGCGGATCCGGGAACTGCGCGAACTGTTAGCGCTTTAACCTAGAAACGGCAGTTGAACAACCTCCGGTGTGCATCTCTTGGTGATCGTAAGGGCATTCACCCAATGGGTGATTGCTTGATTGTCCGCAACCCCCATTAAACCCATCATTTGCCAGTTACTCAAAGCGCTCAACTGCTGTTTCTAGGTTTAACTTTGGTTGGAATCAGGACGACTGAGCATATCAGATGCCAACAGTAGATCTTCCGGGCGGGTAATCTTCAAATTGCCTGCCTCGCCCTCGATCATCTTTGGACGGTAGCCTGCCAACTCCATGGCACTCGCATCATCAGTCACCCATTTAGTTTTGCTGATAGCGTCTTCAAGGGCATGAGTCAATATACCGAGACGGAACATCTGCGGGGTTAATGCATGCCATAATCCCTTACGTGAAACAGTGGCCTCAACCTCGGCATCAGCATTGACGGATTTCAGTGTATCACGCACTGGAATCCCAAGCAGACCACCAACCGGGTGATTTATGAGTGTCACGATCAAGTTATCAAGGTCTGCATGGGAGAGGCAGGGTCGTGCCGCATCGTGGACCAGAACCCACGCTTCCTGTGCAGCCTGGTGCTGTTGCAACTGGTGTAAAGCATTGAGTACCGAGTGACAACGCTGCTCTCCGCCATCCACCCTCACAACCCGAGGATCATCGGCATAATCACATGCCTGCCAATGATTGTCCTGCGGTGATAGCGCAACATAGACACCCTCGATTTTTGGGTGACTCAGGAGGCGCGCCAAGGTGTGATCAATAACCCGGCGTCCGGATAATTGCAGATACTGCTTGGGTATTTCGCTGCCCATACGCTGCCCAACACCAGCAGCAGGGACGACTGCCCAGCAGCTATCGCTCATCACCGTCTTCATCAGAAGGAGCGATGACCTGATAGAAGGTCTCGCCCTCTTTGATCATCCCCAGTTCACTACGCGCCCGCTCTTCAATGGCAGTTTGGCCCGTTCGTAGATCTTCAACTTCCGCCTGTAAGGCACGATTCCGCTCACGCAATCCAATCATCTCCTGTTGCAGCTGACTGATCTCATGCTTGAGATTATTGACCTCAGCCAGACTGCCCTCACCCACCCATAACCGATACTGCAGAAACAGCAGCAATCCAATTAATATGGCGATAACGAGTCGCACGACAGGTGATCAGTCGATAGCCACTGGAAATGCATCCTTACCCGCATAAACCGCATCTTCGCCAAGTTGGTCCTCAATACGCATCAATTGATTGTATTTGGCCACCCGATCAGAGCGTGAGAGTGAGCCCGTCTTGATTTGACCTGTACCTGTCGCCACGACCAGGTCGGCGATGGTTGTATCCTCAGTCTCGCCGGAACGATGAGAGACAACTGCACTGTAATCTGCGGCACGAGCCATCTCAATCGCAGCCAAGGTCTCGCTTAATGTGCCGATCTGATTGACCTTGATGAGAATGGAATTACCGATCTTTTCGTCAATTCCCCGCTGCAGGATTTTGGTGTTGGTAACGAACAGATCATCACCCACCAACTGCACGCGCTGACCCAGCTTTTCAGTCAGCAACTTCCAGCCGTCCCAGTCACTCTCATCCATACCATCTTCGATGGTAATGATTGGGTATTGATCTACCCATGCAGCGAGATAATCGGCAAACTCCGCCGCTGAGAACTTACGTCCTTCAGAGGCGAGATCATAGACACCATCCCTGTAGAACTCGGAACTGGCTACGTCCAGTCCGAGATAGATATCTCGACCGGCTGTAAACCCGGCCTTACCTATCGCTTCCAGGATAACCTCAATAGCTGCTTCATTGGAGGGCAGATTGGGTGCGAATCCCCCTTCATCTCCGACTGCAGTCGCCATCCCACGCCCTTTCAGTACACCCTGCAGGGCATGAAAAACTTCTGCGCCATAGCGTACTGCCTCGCGAATGGAACCAGCCCCAACCGGCAGGATCATGAATTCTTGAAGATCGACGCTATTATCAGCATGCGCTCCGCCATTGATGATATTCATCATCGGCACAGGAAGCCGATAGGGACCGGCTGAGAGGGAACGGTAGAGGGGCAGTGCCCGCTCTTGTGCGGCACTATGGGCATTCGCAAGAGATACGCCCAATAGTGCATTCGCACCCAGTTTGGACTTATTCTCGGTACCATCCAGATCGAGCATACACTGATCAACGCCCCCCTGATCGGTCACCTCCATCCCCATCAATGCCTCCCTGATCGGACCATTGATATGGGAAACGGCTTTCAGTACTCCTTTACCCAAATAGCGTCTTTTATCTCCATCACGCAGTTCCAAGGCTTCCCGAGAACCGGTCGAGGCACCGGAAGGCACCATAGCACGACCGATGGCACCATCGGCGGTAATCACATCGGCTTCGATGGTTGGGTTTCCCCGTGAATCGAGAATCTCTCGTCCACGAACATCAACAATTTCAGACATTTTGTCTCCGTGTTCTGTAATCTTTTAAATATAATTGAGTGTAGCCAAGGCCATGTTTGGTAAAATGGTCATTACAGGCTTATGGGTCCAGCTCGGCAAAGCCTTTCTGCTTCACCAGATGATCGACTTCCATCAGTGTCTCAAGCAACTCGCGCATCCTGTGCAAGGGCCAGGCATTGGGACCATCACTGAGTGCCTTTTCCGGTTGGGGATGAGTCTCCATGAAGAGACCTGACACCCCTGCAGCCACTGCAGCCCTGGCGAGTACCGGAACAAATTCCCGCTGCCCACCCGAGCTTGCGCCTTGCCCACCCGGCAATTGCACCGAATGAGTTGCATCATAAACCACAGGGCAACCTGTATTTCGCATCACCGCCAGAGCGCGCATATCTGACACCAAATTATTGTAGCCAAACGAAACGCCCCGCTCACAGACCATTATCTGCTCGTTACCCAGCGCCATTGCCTTGTTGACCACATGCAACATATCCCAGGGCGCGAGAAACTGTCCCTTCTTGATATTCACAGGAAGACCCTGACTGGCAACACGCTGTATGAAGTTTGTCTGTCGACAGAGAAACGCCGGGGTTTGCAAAACATCCACCACCGACGCGACCTCACTCATTGGCGTATCTTCATGCACATCGGTCAAAACCGCTACACCAATCTCTGATTTGACTTGTTGCAGTATCTTTAATCCCTGCTCAAGACCCAGACCGCGAAAGCTGTCGCCAGAAGAACGATTGGCCTTATCGAAGGAAGATTTATAGATAAACGGGATGCCAAGCGACTGAGTCAGCATCTTTAATTCACCAGCGCTATCCAGGGCTAGCTGCTCACTCTCTATGACGCAGGGTCCTGCGATAAGAAATAGCGGGCTATCGAGTCCAACCTCGAAATTGCAAAGTTTCATACACTGGCATCCCGGTGTTTTCTTGCCGCCTCAATAAACCCTGAAAACAGCGGGTGCCCGTAACGAGGGGTCGAGGTAAATTCGGGATGAAACTGACAGGCCACAAACCAGGGATGATCCGGGATCTCGACGATCTCCACCAAGCGCCCATCAACAGAGCGGCCTGATACCTTCATACCGGCCGTGACGATGTTATCCAGGTAGCTGTTGTTAAACTCATAGCGGTGACGGTGCCGTTCTATGATGACATCCTTGCCATACAGTTCATGGGTCTGGCTGCCGGGTTCCAGGCGACACTCCTGACCACCGAGTCGCATTGTCCCCCCCATATCGGAATCTACAGACCGCTTCTCCACCTTGCCATCCGCGTTGAGCCACTCAGTGATCAGGCCGATGACCGGGTTTGGTGTCGAGCGATTGAACTCGGTGCTGTGGGCACCATCCAGTCCAGCAACATGACGGGCAAACTCAATCACCGCCACCTGCATTCCAAGACAGATACCCAGATAGGGGATGCTGTTTTCACGGGCATAGCGAACAGCGGCGATCTTGCCTTCAACACCCCGGTTTCCAAATCCACCCGGTACCAAAATGGCATCCATACCGGCCAGACTATCGAGTCCACTCCGCTCTATCTGCTCTGAATCGACATAATGAATCACCACCCGGTTGCCGGTATGGACACCGGCATGCATCAATGCCTCTGAGAGCGACTTATAGGCCTCTGTGAGATGCACATATTTGCCCACCATGGCGATCTTGACCTCCTGATCCAGGCTATCCAGCCCTTCCAGAAAGGTCTCCCATTCAGAGAGGTCGGCAAGTGGCAGGTCCAAATTGAATCGCTGATTGACCAGTTCATCCATCTCCTGGGCATGCAACAGAACCGGTATGCGATAGATCGAGTCGGCATCAACAGCAGATATGACTGCTTTTTCAGGAACATTTGTGAATAGCGCAATCTTCTTGCGTTCCGCTTCAGGTAGCGGTTGCTCAGAACGACATACAAGGATATCGGGCTGAATACCGATGGAACGTAACTCTTTCACGGAGTGTTGGGTGGGCTTGGTCTTAATCTCACCGGAGGCTTTAATGTAGGGTACCAGCGTGAGATGCATGAACATCACACGTTGCGGTCCCATCTCCACCCCCATTTGACGGATCGCCTCAAGAAAAGGCAGGGACTCAATGTCACCCACTGTGCCGCCAATCTCAACCAGACAGATATCCTTATCGCCTGCACCCAATAACACGCTCTCTTTGATCTGATTGGTTATGTGAGGAATGACCTGCACCGTACCACCCAGATATTCACCTCTGCGCTCCTTGCGGATGACACTGTCGTATATCTGGCCGGTAGTGAAGTTGTTATTGCGACCCATAGTGCTGCGTATAAACCGCTCATAATGTCCCAAGTCGAGGTCAGTCTCGGCACCATCTTCGGTAACGAAGACCTCACCGTGCTGAAACGGACTCATGGTGCCCGGATCGACGTTGATATAGGGATCAAGCTTGATCATCGTAACATCGAGGCCTCGGGCTTCAAGCAATGCAGCTAGGGAAGCAGAGGCAATTCCTTTACCAAGGGATGAGACAACACCGCCCGTAATAAATATAAATTTTGTCATGAAACTACTTGTTTTAAAGTGCAGGATATGGGGGATCGGACGGGGGGAAACAGTAACAGATCAGCCCGCTCGCCTCAATCATATAGAGTCCCAATAAGTGCAACTTATGATCAACGACCGCACTCAAAGAACAGTTGATTATGCCTACTTAGGGTCTATAATCGACAAGCGTATAACGCAAAAAACAACTACAGAGACAAGTTGGCCGATACTCGGAAAGGCTGTGCCAAATTGAAGACGGACACTCGAGCTAAGTCTCGACCTATTTCGAATATTGCAACGACCAACCGCTTGTTTTCAAAGAAAAATGTAGTTTGAAAAAATCTATCTAGAGAGGAAGAAAGCATGACTAAATTTGCTAAAGTTCTGAGTGTCGCCGCTCTCGTAGCCGTGTCCACTAGCGCATCTGCGTGGTGGGGTCCAGGTGGTGGTAACCGTGGATGGAACAACGACGGCTGGGGCGATGGCTGGGGCGATGGCTCTGGTGATTTCAGCTTTGGCATGAGTGGCAACGCCCGTGGTTCCGGTTATGGTCGCGGTAACAACTACTACCGTGGCTACGATGGTTACGGTTATGGCGGTCCTTACGGTGGCTATGGCGCTCCATATGGTTATGGTGCCCCTTATGGTTATGGTGCCCCTTACGGAGCACCTTATGGCTATCCAGGTGCGCCTGCTGCGCCTGCCGCTCCAGCTGCACCTGCCAAATAAGCAAGTCAGCCTAGTAGCGCTAAAAAAAGCCGGCCTTTTGGCCGGCTTTTTTAATGCACCATGATCTCGGGTAATAAAAAGCCTAAAATGACTTGATCCGCATCAAGAAAGTCTGGAAGATTAGACAGATGAGCTAGCCCCTGGCAACAAAGCCCTCGTCATGCTGGAGTGGATTTTTTGACTAGCAGAAAAGTTGTCACATTTGAAAACATCAAGGTTGCCTGCAAAAACTGCAGTCTCGCGACACTGTGTCTACCCATGGGGTTGACTCCGGATGATGTGGAGCGCCTTGATGGCATAATAAAACGCGGCCGCCCCTACCATCGGGGAGACCATCTCTATCGCGGTGGAGACAAGTTCCATAGTCTTCGTGTGATCACCAGCGGCTCTGTCAAAACCTACTCACCGAATGAAGATGGCGGTGAACAGGTCCTGGGATTTCACTTGCCGGGAGAGTTAATCGGTCTTGATGCCATTCAGGATGATAATCACACCTGTTCCGCGATCGCCCTGGAGACGACAGCGGTATGTGAGATCCCTTTCTCTCAGCTGGAATCTCTAAGTTGCATCATGCCTAGCCTACAGCATCAAATGTACCGTCTGCTAAGCCGTGAAATCGGTCAGGAGACAGAGATGTTGACCTTACTCGGTAAAAAGAGTGCCGAAGAGCGCCTGGCTACCTTTCTGCTCAGCTTTTCTGAACGATTCAAACAGCGTGGTTTTTCTGCAAGCGATTTTTTTCTTAGCATGTCCCGCCATGAAATTGGCAACTACCTGGGACTTGCCGTTGAGACTGTCAGCCGTCTTTTCACACGCTTTCAAGATGAAAATCTGCTTCATGTAGAGAGAAAGCATGTCCAGTTGCTGGACATACCAAGGCTATACGACATTGTGCAAGGCACTGACAGCGCAAAATCAAGCCAGTCACGCATTTAGTTTTTTAACCAGACGCACCCCTCACCCATGCCCTCTAATTGCAGATTATGGGCTTTCAGCTCCTGCTTATTTGCGCAGACAACCTTCAACGGTGGTCTGTTTTCGGGGAGTCGCCGTATCCCATCGACAGAAAGCCCACCGCTCACATCCTCCGATGCGCTGTCGAGAACCAGTGCAGCCTGTCCCCCTGTCATCAAAAGATAGACATCTGCCAGTATCTCAGCATCCAGTAGAGCGCCATGCAGTTCACGGTGGGAGTTGTCGATGTCATAGCGCTTACAGAGAGCATCGAGGCTGTTTCTCTGCCCCGGATGCATCTTTTTTGCCATAACCAGGGTGTCAGTTACAGCACAGAGGGTATCCACCCGTGCTGGATTGTCGATCAGTAGTAGCTCGTGATCAAGAAACCCGACATCAAATGGCGCATTGTGGATAATCAATTCGGCGCCATTCACATAGTCGATGAAGTCGTTCGCCACATCCCTGAATTTAGGTTTATCCTCCAGAAACTCATTGGTAATACCGTGCACTTCAATCGCTGCCGCATCGATATCCCGCTCCGGTTGCAGGTATTGATGAAAATTATTACCGGTCAATCGGCGATCCACCATTTCGACACAACCGATTTCAATGATCTTGTGGCCCTGCTTAGGTTCAAGGCCTGTGGTTTCGGTATCGAGGACTATCTGTCGCATCAGCTGCTCAAACCCTCAATACCTCTATTTGCCAACTCATCAGCAAGTTCATTCTCAGCATGGCCGGAGTGACCTTTTACCCATGCCCACTCTACTTGGTGATTGACCACCTCAGCATCAAGGGCCTGCCAAAGGTCGGCATTCTTAACCGGTTTCTTCGCAGCCGTCTTCCACCCATTGCGCTTCCAGTTGTGAATCCATTGCGTAATACCGTTCTTTACATATTGAGAGTCTGTCGTCACTTTTACCTGGCTCTCTCTTTTGAGACTCTGCAGACCGCGGATAACCGCCATAAGCTCCATCCGGTTATTGGTTGTCTCATGTTCACCACCAAACAGATGCTTTTCATGTTGCCCAAAGCGCAATACCACACCCCAGCCTCCCGGTCCCGGATTACCTTTACAGGCACCATCGCTATATATTTCTACCTGTTGCGTCATTGAATACCATTTCTCGTTGTAGGTTCTACTGCAGTTGGCATGACCCGTTTTTTGACCCGCCACTTGGGGCGAATGGGTGTTAGGGTCACCTCCCGTTTGACTGCGAGTATGACATACACACCGCCAAATATCGGGTAGATTCTTTTACCCAACTTCTCCATAAAGGCCAGTTTCTGCATGATAGGATAGCTGGCCAATGGAGGTCTGTAGTTAAGATAAACCACCTCTTCCAACTCAAAGCCAAGTAGTGAAAACCAATCCTGGATTCGCTTACAACTAAAAAAGTGCCCGCACCAGGGCATTGTGGCTGAGCGGATACGCAGAAGGTGCCATAACCCCCACATACTCCAAGGATTGAAACCACTGAGCAATACCTTACCTTCCGGGATGAGTACCCGCTCCACCTCCCGCAGTACCTGATGAGGATCGGTTGAGAAATCGAGGGTATGGGGCAATACGATGCCATCAACGCTGTCGCTTGCCAGGGGCAGAAAATGGGGATCTGCTTGCAGATCAAAGCCACTTCCAGTACCACCTACACCGGTTATGACCCTATTCCGGGCGGGGCTCATTCGCAACAGTTGCTGATTTCGGTAGGGATTCCCCACCTGTACAACATGGTAACCAAAAAGGGTGGCGATCCGTGACTGCAGGCAAACCGCCTCCTGCTCAGCCAGAATCCTGCCCAAGTGACTCTCAAACCAGGTCTGCAGATGATTCTGCTGACAAGATCCCAATTTTAACAGCTTGTTTTCTTTCATATATCAAGGTAAGGACTTTGCTACCGATACAACTGTCAGGTAATCTGTGCTGCCTGGATCCACAGACTATTGCGAACTACCGCACACAGGGAGCACTGGCCATGGAAATGATACGCGGCTCTGATACTATTTTCCTCCGATTTAAAGTATGCCTAAAACAACTCTCACTAATGCAATGCAGTACTCAAAGCTATCTTTTCTGATAATGAATCTACTCTTCGCCTGTCTTTTCACCGCATGTCAGACGCTTCCCAGCGGGGAGGAGCCATCTGCACTGCAGAGTGTTCCCCTCTCTCCCCTCGTTGCCGAAGTCGTACAGACACAGCCGAGCGTTGAAGCTGCACAGATAAAAACAGAGGAGATGCCCCAGGTCGCCGACCAGCTTCAGGTCGTCATCGCTACCCTGCCAGACCCAGAGCAACCTGAAGACCTGTGGAGCCGGATGTTGAATGGCTACAAGCTTGCCATTCCCCATGATCCACGAATGGGACGTGAGCTGAAATGGTATAGCCGCAACCCGGACTATATCGAACGTATCCAGGAGCGTGCAGAACCTTACCTCCACTTTATTCTGCAAGAGATCGAGAAACGCGATATCCCCGCAGAAATTGCACTATTGCCAGCCGTGGAGAGCGCCTTTCAACCCTTTGCCTACTCGCCAGGCCGAGCTGCCGGGATGTGGCAGTTCATTCCCTCTACCGGCAAACAGTTCGGACTCAAACAAAACTGGTGGTATGACGCTCGACGGGACATCGTGGCATCAACCCATGCTGCACTGGACTATCTGCAGGCTTTGAATAAACAATTCAATGGTGATTGGGAACTGGCGTTGGCTGCCTACAACTCCGGCGCCGGCACCGTACGTAGTGCCATTCGACGCAATCAGAAGCGTGGCAAACCCACTGACTATTGGTCACTCAAACTACCCGATGAAACCAGTGCCTATGTACCCCGTTTACTGGCTCTGGCTGAGATTTTCAAAAATGCTCAAATACATGGGATCACCCTGCAGCATTTCCCTGATGAACCCTATTTCACTACTGTTGATATCAACTCTCAGCTCGATCTTGCCCTGGCTGCTGAGATGGCCGAGCTACCGATTCAGGATCTCTACCTCCTGAATGCCGGATTCAACCGCTGGGCAACAGATCCGGATGGTCCACACCAATTGACTCTTCCTCTTGATAAGGTGGAGTCATTTCTCGAGAGACTTGAAGCCCTGCCCAATGAAAAGCGTCTGACCTGGAAGCGCTACAAGATAAAAAATGGTGATTCGCTGAGTGTCATCGCCAAAAAACACGACACCACAAGCAAACTACTCAGACAGGTCAACAAACTCAGAGGAAACAGAATCCGCGCTGGAAAACACCTGTTGATCCCTGTCTCAAGCAAAAGTCTCGATCAATATGCCTACAGCGCCGAGCAGCGCAGATCCGCAATCCAGAACAGACCCCGTAGCGGCCAAAAACAACACTACAGGGTCAAGTCGGGGGACAGCCTGTGGAAGATTGCCAAAGCACATCATGTTAACCATAGAAAGCTCGCTGCCTGGAACGGCATGGCACCGGGAGATCCGCTGAAGCCTGGTCAGAAACTGGTCATCTGGGTCAAAAAATCATCCTCATCCAAACTGTCACTGCTTGATCTGCAACCCACAGGCACACAGAGCAAACTGCACTATAAAGTTAAGCGAGGTGACTCTTTGGCCCGCATCGCACAACGTTTTAAGGTCTCAATTTCAGACCTTAAGCGCTGGAACACACTGAACAGTAAATATCTACAGCCAGGTCAACGGCTTAAACTCTATGTTGATGTGACTGAACAGACCCTCTAAATACTGATTGCCTTTTTAACAGGCCCTATTTTGAAGGGCTAGAAGTCTGTCGGACTTAGGATGAATCTACTGCGGAAAAGCCATTTTGGCCAGATTTCCCTCGCTACGACCACCTAAGTCCGACTGGCCCCTAAGTTTGACTTACATCAATAAAAAGCCGTTATTTTTTGACAGCTCATCATCTCTGATCAAGTATCGGCATGCCGACAAGCAGTACCTATGAGGTGTCTCTGATGAGTGAAGAATGCAGTTTGAGAGATGGGGCGGAGCTGAATCTACCGGATGTCGAGAAAATTGCTATGGGTCTGAAATCCCTGGCAGCCTACTCCATGCTTGCTTATGAGCATGATGACGATCCCCAGGACCTGGATGAAATCGTACAGGAGGGACTAGACGCGATTGACCGGCTGTTCAATTGCTGAAAAGACCCATTTTCCGAGCCACATTTGTGCGCAGTTGCTAAATGTTGCGGTATGAATTACTAAGTCCTGCATCAGATAATAACTATTATCTTTGTGGCGCTTTGCTTGGGTACCAGAAATACCAGAGCCGCGTTCTACCTGGCCGGAAAAAACCTCAGAACATAATCCATACCGCAAGTGCGAGCCATAGTAATCCCTTTGCGAAAAAGAATGTGAAGCCGATCAGCGTCACCTGTCGCAGCCAATTGGGTAGGATTGTGCCCGGCTTATGATCTGACATGGCCAGTTGTGTTGGATGTTTCATCTATCTTCTCCCAATCATGATTGGCGGAACACATGACATGTGCTCCGCCAAATCACTATCAAGCCGCTGATTTCACCTCATCCATACGAATTCCCAGTCCTTGAGCCACCCTTTCACCATAGGCAGAATCCGCCTTGTGGAAGTGGCCGATCTGACGTACTTGGATCGCATGTGGCACATCCTTCATTGCCCCGACAAGGTTATCAATCAGACGTTGCTGAGCATCTGCATTCATTAGACGAAACAGATCTCCAGCCTGGCTATAGTAGTCCTCATTGTCCACCCAGTGATCGTAACGATCGGCATCGCCATCAATCTGTAAAGGTGGCTCCTTATAGCGCTCATCATCCACTGGGCCGGAAAAACTGTTGGGCTGATAAACCACCTGATCACCACCATTACCATCGAAACGGGCTTGGCCATCCTTGTGGTAGCTGTGCACAGGACAGCGTGGCTTATTGACATCCAGTGCCGCATAGTTAATCCCAATACGGTAACGATGCGCATCCGGGTAGGAGAGCAGACGCGCTTGCAACATCTTGTCAGGTGATGCGCCAAATCCTGGTGGCAGATTGCCTGGTTCAAATGCAGCTTGTTCTACTTCTGCAAAATGATTTTGCGGATTTCTGTTCATCTCCAGCTCTCCAACCTCTATCAATGGGTAGTCTTTTTGTGACCATACCTTGGTCAAATCAAATGGATTGATAGCATAGGTCTCAGCATCCTTCTCCGGCATGATCTGGACTTTAACGCTCCACTTCGGACACTCGCCTCGTTCAATGGCGTGATGAAGTTCTTGGCGATGATAATCCGGGTCTTCACCCGCCACCTTTTCCGCCTCTTCGGCCGACAGGCACTGGATGCCCTGTTGTGTCTTCAAGTGCCACTTGACCCAATAGCGCTCACCTTTATCATTCCATAGACTGAAAGTGTGACTGCCGAATCCATCCATATGGCGCAGTGTTGCAGGGATACCGCGATCACCGAACAGCCAGGTGACCTGATGTAACGATTCCGGACTGAGTGACCAGAAATCCCACTGCATGGCAGCATCCCGAAGGCCTGTAACAGGATGGCGCTTCTGTGAGTGGATGAAGTCGGAGAACTTCAGTGGGTCACGGATAAAAAACACCGGGGTATTGTTTCCCACCAGATCCCAGTTACCCTCTTCCGTATAAAATTTTGTTGCAAACCCTCGCGGATCACGCACTGTATCAGCCGACCCCAGCTCACCAGCCACGGTGGAGAAGCGGGTGAATGTTTCACACTGATTACCCACCTGGGAAAACAGTTTGGCACAAGTGTAGTTCGATATATCGCCGGTAACGGTGAAGGTTCCATAGGCACCAGCACCCTTGGCATGCACGACCCGCTCAGGCACCCGCTCCCGATTGAAGTGGGCCATCTTTTCCATCAGGTAGACGTCCTGCATCAACACAGGACCACGCGCACCCGCCGTCATACTATTTTGATTATCTGCTACCGGACATCCGGCAGCTGTGGTGATTACTCTTTTTTTACTCATCGCTTGTCTCCTCAGTCTTGTTGCGGTGATATTTCAATCAATATGCCCACTTAATACAGGCCACAACTTCAATTTAGAGACAAAACAATGATATGTATATTCGATTGTTACTATTTATTTATTAGTTATTTTCTATCGTCAACAAACCACCATGAAATTACAACAACACAGGCTATTTGTCGCTTGCCGATGAATCTATCTGTCTTGTGAAAGATGGGCGGTACACGCATCTTGACATCAGCACGACAACGGTCAAGCATGGTTGTGACATATGGTAATAGTTGAGGATCCATCATGGAGCGGCAGAATCTCTTGACAGGGAATAAGGGCTTATTCACCTTACGGATCAGATTCAACTACTGTTTGTTTTCCCTACTCATACTGTTTTCTTGTCAATCCATACTCATTGCTGCCCCACTCGATCCGGCAGACGTACCGCTACCACTGAAGGATTGGATAGCCTGGACTATTTGGGAACATGACGATATCGACTGTCCCTTCCTTACTCAAGGGGAGGTAAAACAGTGTGTCTGGGGTAGTGATTTGTCCATCCATCTCACTGAGAAAGCAGGCGAGTACAGTTATAGAGTCACAACCTTCAGGGAGGAGACAGTCATACTGCCCGGCAATGTAAGTCATTGGCCCACCCATGTCCTGGTGGATGGAAACCCGGCTATCGTCACCACATTCCCGGACAGCGCATCGGCTCAACAAAGCTCAAAATCAGAAGCAAAATCTAAAGTGCCCGGGATTCGGCTCACCCCGGGTATGCACACCATCGAAGGGCGTTTCAGCTGGGATCAGTTACCCGATACCCTGGCAATCCCACCACAAGCCGGTCTTGTCAGTCTGACCCTGAATGGCCAGTCCATTCTGCATCCAGTGATAAAGCAGGGTTCCCTGTGGCTGAAAGATCAGGGTGATGTCAATCAGCAACGGCAACCTGAAGAACGTCTCTCGCTGCGTGTGTTTCGATTAATCAGCGACGACCAGCCATTCCAAATGGAAGTACACATCGATCTACAAGTCTCGGGCAGACAACGGGAGATGGTACTGGGTAAACCTCTATTGGAGGGTTTTATACCGATCAAGATAACCAGCGTATTACCGGCCCGGCTCGATGCCAATGGGGATCTGCGTGTCCAGGTCAGGCCCGGCAGCTGGCAACTGACGGTATCCAGTCGACATCCAAAGCCCGTTAATCAGCTCATATTGAATGCACAGGAAGCGCCATGGCCAGATCAAGAGGTCTGGTCATTTCGGGCTCAACACCATCTCAGGATGGTTGAAATTTCAGGTCCGAAGCAGATTGACCCACGCCAGGTCAAGTTGCCAAAAAGATGGAACAAACTTCCCGCCTACACAATGGGAGCGCTGGACAACTTTACTATCAATGAAATTCGCCGAGGCAATACAGAACCGGAACCGGATCAACTGCAACTCAAGCGTTCAATCTGGCTTGATTTCGATGGTCAGGGTTTTACCCTGCAGGACCGAATCACCGGCAGCATGACCCATGACTGGCGACTCGATGTTGACTCATCCCTGCAGCTTGGTCGAGCCGTATTGAATGGTGTGCCACAGTTCATAACCCACCTACCCGGTGGTGATTCAACCGGTGTCGAGGTCAGACGAGGCGAGATCTCTCTCGTGGCAGACCTACGTCTGCAGCGGGAAAGTCAGCTGTTGCCTGCAAACGGTTGGAGACGGGATTTCAACCAGCTGTCAGGTGAGTTGAATCTACCGCCTGGCTGGAAATTATTGGCGGCCACAGGCGTAGACAATGTCCCTCAGTCATGGCTACAAATGTGGACCCTCTATGATCTGTTTCTGCTCCTCATCGCTACCATCGTCATTGCACGCTTGTGGCATTGGCAGTGGGGGATCGTTGCATTACTCACGCTACTCTTTACCTGGCATGAACCCATGGCACCTCAGATGATCTGGCTCTATCTGCTGGCCATGATCGCCATTTCAAGGGTAACACCTGCCGGTAAGGCTGAAAAATGGATTCGCGGATTACGCTTAGCCGGCTATCTTGCACTGATTGTCATCATCGCACCGTTTATCATCCATCAGGCGCGTACCGGACTGCACCCGCAACTGGAGAGATACACGATTTCGCCACAAGCCTTGGTCACAAGCCAGCCGCTACGTCAACAACCGCAAGCCTCCGCTGTGCTGGACGAAGTTGAACAGAAGAGAAAAACCATCTCACCGGAAGCAGATGCTTCATCTAAACTCTATTCGAAACTTCCTGGATCCAAGATGGCTCGCCTCGGACGCTCTCGTCGCACCCTTGAACAGGTGGATCCGAGCGCCGTCGTACAGACAGGCCCGGGATTGCCCGCCTGGACTTGGACTAAAATCAGTCTGTACTGGAACGGTCCCGTTTCTGCCAATCAAACCATCGGACTCTATATACTCTCACCGATTCAGACATCACTGCTGAAATTTACCTCTATCGGTTTAATCCTGCTATTGGGATGGCGTCTACTGGATCGAGAAAAAGGCATCCGTCTTCGATTGCCTGCCATGAGTAAACTCATGGTTGTTATCGTGTCGTTGCCCTTATTGTCCTCGGTATCGGACAGTGCTTATGCTGAACTCCCTGACCCAGAAATGCTTGCCGAACTTGAACAGCGGCTCACCCAGCCTCCGGATTGCCTGCCAGAATGCGCCTCAATTCATGAAATGGCACTGACTGTGGATGAGCAATCTTACAAGGTGTTCTTGACCGTGCACGCCTTGGAATCGGTGGCTATACCGCTGCCTGTCGATACCGGACACGTAACACCGGTGAGTATCACCTTGAGCAATCAAGCAACACCCCATTTATTTCGAAAAAACAATCAGCTCTGGATAGTTGCGCAAAAAGGAGTGTTTCGTATTCAAATGGAGGTAGGTCTACCCCGGCTGAATGAGGTGCAGATTCCGCTGCCGATGAAACCCCATCGTGTCATCGTGAATGCGGCCGGTTGGTCTGTTGAAGGTATTGATCATAACGGTGTCCCCCAGGAACAGATAGCCTTGACCCGAATCCGTTCGAAATCCATGGCGCAGGATAACACGCAACCTGTAATTGCCGGGACTGCACTACCACCGTTTTTCAAGGTTGAGCGCACTATCCAGTTGGGATTGGATTGGACAATCTCAACGGTTGTCCATCGAGTCACACCGGTCGGGATACCTGTCACCTTACACCTACCACTACTGACGGGTGAATCGGTGGTGAGTGACGCTGTCAGTGTAAAAAACAACCATGCAGTCGTCTCCCTATCCGCCAGCCAACGACAAGTGGCATGGCGTTCAAAATTGGATATTGATGATCAGATTGAACTCGAGGCCAGTGATACCGATCAATGGATAGAGCATTGGCTCGTCGATATCGGTCCTATGTGGCATTTGCGTCATAGCGGCATTCCACCGGTACATCATCAGGATACAAAACGGAATTGGTTACCGACCTGGCAGCCTTGGCCGGGTGAACAGGTGATGCTTGAGATCCTTCGACCGGAAGGCGTCTCCGGCAATGTTATGACCGTTAACCACAGCAGACTCTCCGTACAACCAGGTAAGCGGGTAACAAACAGTGAATTGTCTTTCAAACTCAGAGCGAGCCAGGGTGGACAACACGACCTGATACTACCTGAAGGTGCCGAGTTCCAATGGCTGAAAATAGATGATCGCCAACTACCACTCAGGCCGGAAAATGGCACCCTGTCACTTCCTGTGGTTCCGGGCGAACAGCGCTACACGCTTGCCTGGCGTCAACGGGAAGGCATCAAATCCTTCTGGGAAACCCCTGGGCTGTCACTCGGCGTAGCGAGTGTCAATGCGAACCTGAGCGTCAACCCGGGACAGGGTCGCTGGGTACTCTGGACTGAGGGTCCCCGGATGGGTCCTGCAGTGCTTTTCTGGAGCCTGCTAGTGGTGGTTTTAATCGCCGCCCTACTATTGGGCAGAACGACCGCCAGCTTCCTGCCACTTTCAACCGGATCATGGTTCCTGCTGGGGATTGGGTTGACCCAGGTCTCCATCATCTCAAGCCTGGCTGTAGTTGCCTGGTTCTTCCTGCTCCATTACCGAAGCAAGATAGACCCCTCTCACAAAGCGGACCGATTTAATATCACTCAAATCGGGGTCGTGTTACTGACCATTGTCTTTATCGGTATTCTGTTTTGGTCAGTGCAACAGGGCCTGCTTGGCCTGCCCTCCATGCAGATCGAAGGCAATGCCTCCTCCGCCTATCAGATGAACTGGTATCAGGACAGGGTAGCTGACCACTTTCCCCAGGCCACAGTAATCTCTGCGCCATTGCTTGTCTATCGTGGCCTGATGCTGTTGTGGGCCTTGTGGCTGGCCTTTTCATTGCTATCCTGGCTGAAGTGGGGGTGGGCTGCATTTTCCAAAGACGGTCACTATTGGAAACCGGTGAATCTCTCACTTAAAAAGAAGATGCAAAGGAACAAGTCACGACAACCGGAAAGCCCAGCATTAAAAAACCAATAGCATCAAAAGCTGAATTTGGAGGACTATTCCATCGTATTTGCACAGCCATAGCCTGGCATCCAGCTTGATCATCCACAGTCGATATCTGTCATATCACACAGTTGATAAGCTTATGCCTCACTCATACGCATTAAGAAATATGTAATCGACTGATTTTCCAGAAATTCTTGATTGGCATATTTTTTGTTATCCCTAGATTACATAATAATCATGAATCAAGGTGAGGATGATGAGAAATAGATTTCGTTTACAATTCGTTGCTGCATTCCTAACACTATTTTGCGTACAGTCACTAGCTGCCACGCCACGGGTGGTCGTGAGTCTTCCACCCATTCACTCCCTAGTATCGGCATTGATGCAAGGTGTGGGTGAGCCGATTCTCCTGTTTCAACAGGAGATTGACTCAACCAACGAAATGGACCCATTTCAAAAGAGCCAGCTATTGACAGCTGATCTAGTCATCTGGGTGGGGGCCGGGCTTGAATCTTCCATGACGGGTATGTTGCAACAGTTTCCAGCAGTTAAGGATCGCTTTACAACACTCTCCCACACCGTTCCTCTGCTCCCGCGCAAAGGGTTTAATGGCATACAATCATCGCGTCAAATCTCCCGGGATCTCCATTTCTGGAGCGACCCACGAATCGCCATGATGGCTGTCAAGCAGCTCACACCCCTACTGGTACGTATCGATCCGGATCATGCAGCGCGTTATCTGGACAATGAGATCCTGCTCCTGAAACGGATAAAAAAAACCGAGCGTGAAATTTTGGCCATGCTCGCTCCCCTTGATCCGATACCGGAACAATTCGCTGCTGAATTCGATCCTTATTTCAGTCACCGCTTCGTACGCACTGTCAGCCATTCATCTGAGTCAGGCATAGGATTACAAAAGGTCTCCACATATCCCACAGCAACCTGTCGTGGTGTGGGTAAAGCCCAGCAGAGAATAGATCCAGGACCTGAACACTATTTTCAGATCATGCATGCAAAGGCACGGCATATTCATACATGCGCAAAACAGTTACGAAATATTACAATTACTAGTGAGAACCCAGATAACCGGCGACAAGAGAGCTGACAAAATTTTTTGCAGCCCAATCGACAACATGAAATGTTACAAGCGCCTGAACACAGATCTAATTAGAGCCTGTTCATAAAATTACGAGCAGGCTCTATTCAAGCAATGGGACAGTGGAAATCTTGTAAAAAAAAGGCAGGCCATCAAGGCCTGCCTTTTTTCGTGGAAGCTATTTTTAAAATACAGCGCCGTTAGCCTAAGCTATGGCATTGCAGTAATTTAAATAACGACAATATTCTCTGCTTGTGGACCTTTCTGGCCCTGAGTGACCGTAAACTCAACTTGCTGGCCTTCTGCCAGGGTTTTGAATCCCGAGCTGGCAATCGCACTGAAGTGAGCAAAAACATCTGGACCGGATTTCTGCTCGATAAAGCCAAAACCTTTAGCTTCGTTGAACCATTTAACGGTTCCAGTTACTGTGTTAGACATAATAATATCCTGTAATTTTGAAAAACAAATACGCCTTCAAGAGGCATGGACAGTGGAAAAATAGACTGAAACTTAGAAACTACAGGACGAGAATTTTACGAATAAAACACGAAATGGAGATTGTAAACAAAAGACTTTCTTTCTACTTGGTCTTCAACCTAATGCGTTTATCACCGTAAGTCAAGCTATTTCGCAGCGCTTTCCCTAGGGCCTGTTAACACTGATCCACGGTTTAGGGATCAAGCACATATAGTTCATCACGACAGAAGAATAAACACGAGACCGATGGCTGCCGGAACAGCCTGGATAAAAAGGATCTTGCGACCTACAGTCACTGCGCCATATATACCGGCAACCAGAATACAACACAAAAAGAACACCTTTATAGCATTGCCACCGGAACCCAGACTCAAACCCCAGATCAGCCCAGCTGCAAGAAAGCCATTATAGAGCCCTTGATTCGCTGCCAATACCTTTGATGCTGTTGCCACCTCCCGGGTTTGCTTGAATACACGCAATCCTGTTGGTTTATCCCAAAGAAACATCTCAAGAAACAGAATATAGATATGCAGGAGTGCAATAAGACCGACGATAACATTTGCAATGGTTGACACGACTCGTCTCCCTGTGTTTGTTAACCTTAACTCCTGCCATAACTCGCGTATCAATCTAATCCGCAGTCACCTGCCTAATGATCAGAAAAAAACCGCGTATTGCTCAGGGAATCACAATGGATGGCCATAGGAAATAACCAGTAAACCCTATAATTTCCTTTTTAAATCGCAACATTAGTCAATCAGGCCATAAATTCAGTATTTTGCTGAGCTTTCCTTACATCTTAGCGGTGAATGTGGATTAATAAATGGGTGGTGTTACTGTCAAAACAGGATGAAGTGCGTGCTTATCATTCAACACTATACCTATTTGATTGGTACCTACTAAAAAAATGACGCGAGGAGAAGATTCATGAGCAAAATACATGATGAAGTATTAGCGGCAAATAAAGTTTACTCGGCAGATTTTGGTGACAAGGCTAAGCTTCCAATGCCTCCTGGCCGCCGTTTTGCCATATTGACTTGTATGGATGCACGACTGGATCCAGCCAAGTTTGCCGGATTGTCTGAAGGTGATGCTCATGTCATTCGCAATGCCGGTGGTAGAGCAAGTGATGATGCTATCCGCTCACTGGTCATTTCCTACAAATTGCTGGGTACACAGGAGTGGTTTGTCATTCACCACACTGATTGCGGTATGCTGACATTTACCAATGAAATCATGAGTGACCTGCTAGCAAGCAGTCTGAAAACATCCAGTGTCGATAAGAATGGTTGGCATGATTCAGGCGATGGACCCGGCTCAGTGGAAGGGAAGTATATAAATTGGCTGACAATCTCGGATAACGCCAAAAGCGTCATTGAGGATGTACAAAGAATCAAGCATCACCCTCTGGTACCCGATGACATTCCCGTTTATGGCTATATCTACGACTGTAAGTCGGGTAAATTAGTTAAAGTTTCCGGTGCCTGACGACTTACACGCAAAACCCCTCTCCTCTTCGGAGAGGGGTTATTGTTCACATCTATTGCCTTGACTGAATGAACACTTCATTTTCTAGTACGTCACACTGTTTGCCTTCACAAGATAATCAAGATACCCATTCCAATAGTTGAGTACGGGCTGCTCCCACTACAGCTGGCGCGTGCAGATCGCTATGGCATCTTCACCAGACATGGTTTGGAAACGGGAGAAACATACGAATCAAGCTGACCGCTTAGTGAAAATGCACATGCCTTTGTACGCAGAAATTCAGATAAATAAATGCGGTTTATCATCTACGAACAGTATCTATTTTTTGTCTGACTAACTGTTTAAGCCTTCCCCTACTACAGGGGGAGCTTGATGATGAAAGTTGTGCCAACACCTATCTCAGTCTCAAAATTCAGCTCTCCGTCATGCTGCTCTACGATAATTCGGTGACTCAGTGAGAGCCCTTGACCGGTACCCTGACCGACATCCTTGGTGGTAAAGAAAGGATCGAAGACATGCGCTTGTGCATCTGCTGGGATACCGGTTCCACTATCACCGATACGGACTATCACCCAGCCACCCTCACACCCGGTGGTAATCTGGATAAGCCCCATATCCCCGCTATCACCCACCCGATCGGCGATCGCATGCGCAGCATTGACAATAATGTTGAGTATAACCTCGTTGACCGGCCCGGGAATGCAGAGAACCTGTGGTATAGAGGCATCGAGATCAAGCTTCATCTCGGCATGATATTTCCAGACATTTCTGGTAACCGTCACCGTACTTTCAACGACCTTATTGATATTGGTAGCCGTCTTCTCTTCCGAACCCGGATGGGAGAACTCTTTCATTGCCCGCACAATGGTAGCGACCCGGTCAACCCCGTCGAGCGTCTGTTGAATCGTGTTAGGCACCTCCTCTTCCAGATACGCCAGATCCACCTCTTCGATCTTTTCATCCAGCTGGGCTATGAGTTCGGGCGATACATGGCCAATACGTGCCGCTTCAACCACAGCACGCTCATCACAGATGAAATCGGCAATATCCACAAACGCTTCGCGCAGGAATCGCACATTGTCACCGATATATTGGATCGGCGTATTGATCTCGTGTGCAATACCTGCTGCCAACTGACCTATCGATTGCAGCTTTTGTGTCTGCTGCATCTCCGAGTCGAGCTGCTTCTGCTCGGTTACATCATCAGCGATCAACAGATAGCCATCGAGGCTGCCACTTTCGCCGATGAAAGGGGTAGCACATACTGAAAGCAAGCGATTGGTTCCATGCTCCGGTTTGAATCGCATCTCGAAACGGCCAGTCTGCTTGCAATCACTCTGACACTGGAGGATGTGGCTTGTGACCTGCACCCAGTCCCAACCGATGGAACTGGAAACCATCGGCTTGCCCAGCACTTGTTCAGCTGAAATCCCAAAAGTTTCTGCC
This sequence comes from Candidatus Thiodiazotropha sp. (ex Codakia rugifera), assembly GCA_025656675.1. Taxonomy (GTDB): domain Bacteria; phylum Pseudomonadota; class Gammaproteobacteria; order Chromatiales; family Chromatiaceae; genus Thiodiazotropha. The sequence goes on along the minus strand of JAHXHN010000002.1, from coordinate 470,662 downwards.
GCCTGTTCATTCCAGTGGCTAATGCAGTCCTGTTTATCCACACCGATCAGAATGGAAGTCAACGAAGATAGAAGACGGCTGTTCTGTTCATGGGCCCGTGCCAACTGCTCGCTGGTGCGTGCCCGCTCGATAATGCCCGCCAGGGTGTCAGCAACACCACGCAGAAACTCTTCCTCTTCCTGACAGTGAATATGACCCTGTTTGAGATAGAGCACCAACACACCCAACACTTTACCTTTGGATATGATAGGTACGTTATAGTGACCATGGGGCTGCATCCCATCCACCCGGTTTTCGTGGCGTTGATCGATACAATCTGCAAACTGCAGTTGTCCGCTCTGGGCGGCGCAGCCACAGAGGCAACGACCAAAAGCCACCTTCTTGCAAAGCTCAACTATCTGTTTATCGAGATTTGAATGCGCCAGCATTTTGAGCTGTCGGTCCCCATTCTCTGTCACGAAGATTGCCCCCTGATGCAACATCTCCGTAAATGGAGCGGAAAGGATGACTTCCAGGCATGCCTTCAGCAAACGCTCGAAAGGCATCTCCTGCAGTGAGAGGCTTAATAGTGTATTGAGGATATGATGCGTGCGGGTTTGCTGGTGCAGTTTACTATAGGTATGGTAGCGTTTAATCGCATACTGCACGACTCGGTTGAGCACCTTCTCATTCACCACGCCCATGAAGAGACACTCATCAGCTCCCTCTCCCACCCACATTGCAGCCAACTCCGGGTCGTCGTATTTGATAGTGGCAATTATCGGTGCATAGGAGAATGCATCACGCAGGGAGTGTATGGCTGAAGGTGTCGGCATATCAGCCAGTCCGGTATCCAGCAGGATGAGGTCATAGTGTGATTGACTGATCTCGGTGAGGGCATCTGCCAGCAGCTCAACGGTCCTGTACTCGATCCTCTGTTGAGAATCCATATGCTTGAGCAGCCGCACAGTCTCCTCAGCGCTGTCGGGATCATCATCTACCAACAGTACCCGGATATTGCTCTCTCGTTGCTGATGTGAATTTTCGTGAAGCATGGAGCTCATCACTCCTTAGAATCGCCACAATTTTCAATGTGGCATTAAATCACTTTGTTTCCACAGACTCGTGCAAACCGTTCAATTCTGAAACCCAGATAGTAAACCTGGTATGCAGTATCAGTTGTATCGGCGTGTTACAGCTACAACTTTAGTGAATGAGGCTCCCCACCACGCCTTAACAGAAGCAGAGTGGAACATCTCTTCCACATCATGAAATACAAGAGAAGTGATCTACTGATCCTGGAGGAATTTGAGGACATCCGCAATTTTGTTGAGGTATTTGTTTGGTGTCTCTGAATAATCCTACGGACTGATATCAACTGCAGAAATTATTACGATTCACGGTTCAATGATACTTTTCAATGGTGTAGTGACCGGCTTCCTTCTTGCGGTGCTTGCGCATACCGCGAACCTCGAGGGCTTGAGAAACCTCGCGGATCATTCCCATGTTGCCACAAAGCATCACGTGAGACTGTTCCGTTGTGAGCAGGACACCGGCATGTTTTTCCAAACGGCCATCCTCCAGGGTGGCCAGAACCCGCCCATGCAGGGCACCATCAACCTGTTCACGGCTGGTAATCGGTATATAACGAAAGCGTTCATCATACTGTCGTTTCAGGGTGGTGATCTCCTCGCTGTAGCTGAGCTGATCCCCTTTTCGCACATTGTGTACCAGGACGATCCGATTAAATCGTTGCCATGGATGCTCAGTACGCAGGATAGAAAGATAGACACCCAGGGCCGTACCGGAGGCGATCATCCAGAGATTTTCGCAGTCCGGCAGCTGATCCAGGGTGAAAAAGCCATTGGGTCTGGCCGAGACCCAGACCCGGTCACCCGGCTCCAGCGCAGCAAGCCGGGGACTCAGTGGACCGCTCTCCACCTTGTTGAAGTAAATTTCCAGTAGATCATCCTGAGGCGGATTGACAAAGGAGTAAGGCCGGGCGACACGCTCACCGTCGATTTCGAGTGCCAGTCTTGTGAACTGCCCCGCAGTGAACGGATCCACCGGTGCTCTGAGGCGCAAAGAGTAGAGATTGTCACTCCAGAGCCGTTTTTCCATTACCCTGCCTTCCAACCACTTTTCCATTACCGAGTCCTCCACCCAAATAACTTGTCTGGCCTATCGACCAATATCTGCCCTTATCTCGATATAGGAATTTATAACCTTAAATTCGAGCCCCTTCATCGTTGTAATTATTGGGGTTTATTAGTGTTGGCGGGTCTGGTTACTGCGTAAAATGATAATTTAGGGTAGGTGTCTCTTTAAATTCATGAAAAGCTATTACATGTCAACGATCTGCTGAGCAGGATAGGGCTCGACCACACTTGAGAGCCCGACCTGGACAACACGATGGGGCAAACAGGTGAGAGGTAAATATATTCTGGTTAGTGGAACTCCGGCTCCAGTTCTGCCGGAGGCCATTTTACTCTCATGCCGGAAGATTCATCCAAGAGCACTTCGGCGCTCTTCTGAGAGGCCTTTGTAGAGACTAAAGCACATCAGAAGCAACACAACAGTAAAGGGGAGTCCGACACTGATTGCACCCGCCTGGAGTGCCTTAAGCGCCTCAGCACCGCCACCATACAGGAGTGTGCCGGCTATCACACCCTCCAGGGTTGCCCAGAAGATTCTCTGGGGCACGGGTGCGTCGACTTTTCCACCGGCGGTAATGCTGTCGATCACCAAAGAGCCGGAGTCCGAAGAGGTGACAAAGAAAATAAGCACCAAGGCTATACCAAGAAATGAGGTGATGGATGAAAGCGGCAGGTTCTCAAGCATATGGAACATGGCCAGAGAGACATCAGAGATACCGTTGGTCAATTGACCCACACCGTTCATCGCCTGATCCAGGCCTGTTCCGCCGAATGCCGTCATCCAAATAGCGGTAACCACCGTAGGTACCAGCAGTACGGCGATAATGAACTGTCTTACTGTCCGTCCCTTCGAGATACGGGCAATGAACATACCGACGAAGGGCGACCAGGAGATCCACCAGGCCCAATAGAATACCGTCCAGCCATGGAACCAGACATCATCTTCCCGCCCAAAAGAGTTGCTCAACGGCAGCAGGTTTTGGATATAGGCGCTGGCCGTCTGGCCCAGACTTGTGAAGAAGCCAAATCCCTGGCCAAGAATCAGCACAAATACCAAGAGGCAAGCAGCAAAAACCATGTTGATATTGCTGAGTAGTTTGACACCACTGTCGATGCCTCGTACGACGGAAAAAACCGCCACACTGGTTACACCCACGATAATTGCAATCTGCGTATTGATTTCGTTGGGTATACCGAATAGATGCTGTAGCCCGCCAGCTGCCTGCTGAGCACCCAGTCCCAGGGAAGTGGCAAGACCGAATATTGTCGCCAATACCGCTAGCAGATCGATAATATGACCGACCCAACCCCAGCATGCTTCACCAAAAATCGGGTAGAAAGCAGACCTTATGGTTAAAGGCATACCCTTATTGAATGCAAAGAACGCGAGTGACAAGGCAACAACGGCATAGATTGCCCAGGGATGCAGGCCCCAGTGAAACATCGTGGCACCGATCGCCGCACGGGCAGCTTCAGGAGTATTGGGGGGGATGTTCAGTGGGGTGCCATACCAGTCGGTGTAATAGGCGACCGGTTCGGCAACACTCCAGAACATCAGACCAATTCCCATCCCTGCAGCAAACAACATTGCAAACCAGGAAATGGTGGAAAACTCCGGTATCGCACCCTCTCCACCAATGCGTATTTTACCTACCGGCAGAAACACCAATGTAATACAGAAAACAACAAACAGATTGGCGCTCCAGATAAATAACCAGTCAAAATGTTCAATTGACCACCCTTTTGCACCATCAAGGAGAGCTTTTGCTTCAGATGGAAAGAGCAGCGTTGAGATGACAAAAACCAGAATCAGGGTGGCGCTGATGAAAAAGACCGGATTGTGTAAATCCATGCCGAATAGCATGAGGTTATCCTGTCCAACCTCATAATCGGTCTCGTAGGCTATGGAACCATTTGACATATGCGTTTTTATTTGATTAGAGTGCCGAGCACAATGCACGATCCGGGTGCAAATTTCAAATCGATTACACGTTCGGTTAGATGAGATAACGATCCAATAAAAACAGCAAACAATGACAGCTGTCTATCGATAGCTAAAATACCAGGTCCAAGTTGATTGGTATGGTCGTGTTTCATTCACTTAGTATACAAGACCAATAAATAAGGTAATTAGCATGCCAGTTCTCCCTCTGATGAGACATGTGCCAGTAATCGTGGCGCTCATGACAGCACTCCATACAGGTCATCTTTCAGCTGATACCACAACGGAGCAGGTTGTGCATGAAATTGAAATGATGAAGCAGCGGATACACGAACTGGAGATGTTGTTGAAGGAAAAGCAGCTGAACAACCAGGACAATAATCAGTCAGGCAAAAAGACAGAAAGCGAACAACAGGATGGCGCAGGGACTGAAATGGAAGTTGCCAGCACAAAAAGTGAAAAGTCCAAAGAGGCCCAGGACGGGATTAAAGTTGGCGGTGCGGTACGATTACAATACAGCAATGAGCGCTATAATGAAGGCAACAGGGACCGGGGCGGCGATCTGGATTTTGATATCTTCAGACTCAATGTGGATGGCACTATCGGTGATGTGTTGTTATCTGCCGAGTGGCGCTGGTTCCAGTATATGAATGTAGTCCACCATGCATGGTTGGGATACGACTTTTCCGCTACAAGCCAAGGCCAACTAGGCATTCACAAAGTTCCATTTGGTATATTGCCATATAACTCCCACAACTTTTTCTTCAGCTCCAATTATTACGTGGGCTTGGAGGATGATTACGATGCGGGTATAAAATTTCTACATAAAGCCGGACCCTGGGATTTTCGTGTAGGATTCTATTTAAACGATGAACAGGGTGGCGCTGATGGGTTTGTCGACAAGCGCGAGGATCGTTACTCATACGATGTGGTGGGTTATCGGGTAGCAGGTGAAGGCACATTTGAAAAACCGGCCAATATATTAGGGGAAAACAATACATTGAATGCACGCATAGCCTATCAACTGGCTGTGAATGACAGACTGAAAATCGAACTGGGCGCCTCAGGTCAGTACGGTAGGTTACATAATGGTAGCGATAAGGTGGGTGACCACGATGCCTATGCAATTCATCTGGTCGGTGACTACGGTCCGTGGAACTTACAGTTGCAAGCCAGCGCATACGAGTATGATGTAGACGGCGGTGCTGATTTGATGGCTGTTGGCGCCTACAGCTTCTACGATACCATTCCGGCGGAAGCCGATACTTACACAGCCAACATAGCGTACAGCCTACCGGTTGCTTGGGGACCGATTACCAACCTATTGTTCTATAACGACTACTCACTCATTACCAACAAATCTGCAAATCTGGATGACACCTGGATGAATGTGCTTGGGGTCGCTGTATCCGCTGGCGGTTTGTATACCTATATCGACTTTGTCAGCGCTGAGAATCAACCATTCATTGGCGGCAGTATGGGAAGCGACAGCGGGAATACCGAGCATCGATTTAATATAAATCTGGGTTACTACTACTAATCACAGCTGATCTGTCATGCAGATTGGTTGGCCCGATGCATAAAAGTGAAAACATAACCGCTACCATTTTCACGAAAGGTCAGGATGGAGTATCCATTTTCCTGAAGCCCGACCAATTTTTTCTACTGAGATCAAAACAGTTCAAGCAACTATCATCCGGTATTCACCTGAAGCCCCCTTGTTGCTGCTATTGGGATAATCATCGTTGAATGGATCAACAGAACTCCTGGTTGCATGTCAGGTAACAACTGATGGTTGCCACTGAGATAAAGCAGCAATTGCCCACACGATTACGCAAAAGATTGATGTTGAGCCAAAAAATAAAGCAGTGACCCAGAGCGGAGTAAACCAGCATATCACTGAATTAGGCCGTGCATGAACTGTCATATAAAAAACTGAAACAGCGGTTCTCAGAAGATCTGATGAATAGCATTTGGAGAGACTGCATAAACAGCTGGAATTCATTGTATGGTGTTGTTAAAGATGATCAATCAGTTGAATACAACGCTGGTATAGATAATATTGGCCAACTTTGGGATTTCCTTGAATGCCATATCGTAGACTTTGTCGAACACACTTCTAATGCTGACATCAAACCAAAAGTCAGTCTTTGCACCAACCCGGTGAACCTTCTTTTTTAATATCAATAATGTTCAGGTCTTTATACCATCTATATTTGTACCAACGGCCTTCGGGCTACCGAAGATTTAGAAGGATGTAATTGCATTGGCTCACAAACACGAGGTCGTCGATGACCCGTACCGCATCATAGAGATACTTATGTCTGCTCGATAATGCTTGCCAGATCAAATTTAATTGCGTTCACCACTTTCTGCTTATGCATAGGGATCAGGTGGCTCAGGTGGCTAATGTCATTCCCAATTTCCTCTGCACAATGGCCATCGTATCGTGGTTTGTGTTTTTACCGCATCTGCTCTTCACGCAATGCATCGCGACACTCTCGGGTACAACGGCTGTGACAGGCCAAACCGTTTTCTCGATTACTTCGTTATAGCGTTCAAAGTGCTTGGTCTGGTAGAAAGGGCCTTTATCGTAATCCATCCCCAACCCTGTCATGCCCTCGAGAATGGAATTGACTGATTCAGCTATCGAGCGTGTAAGAGAAGTCACCTGTAAAAAACACTTTCCTACGATACCTGGGTTGGTATGACAACTGCGCCATTAGCCTTTAGGCGTGTTACCTATCCGCACCTGCCTGGGTGTTGTGCCGGTGGTGGACTTGAACGCCTTGCGAAAAGCAATGGGGGAGTTATAGCCGCAGGCATCGGCGATCTGTTCCACGCTCAAGTCTGTAGTCTCAAGCAGAAAAACCGCCTCCTGCATGCGCCAGTTCGTCAAATACTTCGCCGGGGTAATCCCGACCAGGGTATGGAACTTATCGGAAAAAGAGGACCGGCTCATACCTGCCAGCCGGGCCAAGACATCCAGACTGAGGCTCCGGGAGAAATCAGTATGAATCGCGGTCAAGGCCCTACCGATCTGGGAATCCCCGAGCGCAGCCAGAAAATGCGCCGAGAGACCCCGTGCAATACGATCTCTCAACACATTGAGAAACAGCAGTCGTGCCAAGTCACGAAGCGCAGTGTTTCTTCCCGGGTAGTCGTGATCCAGCTCCATGAGTGCGGCGTCGATGACAAAACCGATTGCGGCCGTCGAGGGATTGCTGCGTGCCTCCTTGATCAGGACAAGTTGCGGCAAGTCGTTGAGTAGTGGCGTTACCGCTCTGCTACGGAAGGCATAGAAACCGCAAAGGATACTGGCAAAATTTTCATCCTTCGTGCCGACCTCCTCAACATTGATGATGTCCGGATTCGGCGGTGTCGCTTCACTGGTTACGACGTGCGGGAGGTCTCTGGGAAAAAGTACAAAATCCCCAGCCTGCAGGTGCTGGGGCGGCTGGCCTTCGATGTGTAACCAACCCATACCTCTTTCAATAAGATGAAACGGCACCAGTCCGCTACCCGAGGTGTCGATAGCCCAGGAACCACAATAGTCACGGTGTTTGAAGAGTTGCGCTTCAATCTGCATGCGGTCCAGCAGTCGTGTGAGAGCGTCGTCGGGAATCTGATTATTCATAGCACCATTCTGGACGATTAACTAATAATCACGGACTAAAAAGCATAGTTTATCCGATGGACTGTGTCTAATCTTGTGCCACACCTCGGTTGCAGAGAGATAAGCCGAGGGTTTGATCAATCAACGGAGCAGACCAAATGACGACTATGACACGACTATTCTTCCCTCTCCTACTTGCTGCTTCGACACTGGCCCAGGCAGACATGGCATTCGAGATCAGCGACGATGGCACCCTGAAACAACCCCAGAATTATCGGGAATGGATCTATGTCGGTACACCCGTCACCCCGAATGACATGAATGATGGTAAGGCGCCCTTTCCAGAATTCCACGCGGTCTACATTGATCCGAAAAGCTTTGATCATTGGAAAAAGACCGGCAAATTCCGCGACGGCACCATTCTGGTTAAAGAGCTGGTGAGTGTTGGATCCAAGCAGGCAGTGAGTGGTAAGGGCTACTTCATGGGCGATTTCATAGGGCTGGAGACTACGATCAAGAGCGCCAAGCATTTCCCGAATGAACCCGGAAACTGGGCATACTTCAGCTTTACCGATCCGCAGCATGGCATGCTGAAGTCGACCGCGAACGCCTTCCCGACTGAAACCTGCAACGCCTGCCACCAGGCAAGCGCCAAAACAGACTGGGTCTTCACCCAATACTATCCGGTGTTACGGGCTGCGGATGGTACGGCTGGACGTTAAGCCTGCCCGCGGCGGTCTCCTGCCGGTGCCTTTATGCACTGGTACAGACCCGGATGGGTTGTCTACTTCCATAGCCGACTCAGAATCATATCTAACCCATTAATCCCTATTCACAAGGCATCACTATGATCAACTCAAACAGATTCCCTCTTGCATTGATTCTTGGACTCGCCCTGACTGCACCCGTTGGTGTATCCAGCGCAGAAACCTTTTCAGCCTACGTCGACACGGAAGGCAATATAAGCCTGCCCCAGGATTTTCGCCTACGGATGGTTCATCTCGGCTCCTGGTTTGTACCTGAGGGTGACGCCAGCGGCTTCCACGACGTCTATACGGAGGCTGAGTCCGCAACCGCTTACCGTGCGACCGGTAAATTCCCGGACGGCGCCACACTGGTCAAGGAGCTGCGAGCATCCGATAGCGCAGATTACACTACCGGGAAAGGCGTCCACTCAGCCAGCACACGGATCAAACAGTGGTTCGTGATGGTAAAGGACGCCAAGGGACGCTTTACCGGTAATCCGACCTGGGGTGACGGCTGGGGCTGGGCTCTATTCAAGACGGACGCCCCCGAGGTCAACGCATCAAAGGACTATCAGGCCGACTGCCTGAGCTGCCACATCCCAGCCCAGGAAACCGACCTGGTCTATATTCATGCCTATCCTACCTTGAGCGGTGCCCGGTGAATCCCGGGTCAATGGAGATATTGGCGGACGACTGATGTTCAGCGCTGAAATCTGAGCTGATGGTGTGGCGCGCTACCGGTTACCCGGCCGTCACATAAATCCTGACCGGTACCCCTGGAATGCCATCGAACTCAACATAGAAGGAGATCAAGCTGATGTTGACCTGGCGAGAAGTCATCCAATTTGCAAACCAAGGCAACCCGGCGCCCGACCGCAAGGTGGCGAAAACCGATGCGGAATGGCGTGAACAGCTGACGCCGGAGGCGTTCAGCGTTACCCGGCAGAAGGGGACGGAGCGAGCCTTCAGCTCGCAGATGTGTGGCCTGTTCGAGCCGGGTCGATACGCCTGCGTGTGTTGCGACACCCTGCTGTTCGATGCGCAACAGAAGTTCGACTCAGGGACCGGTTGGCCCTCTTTCAGCCAGCCCGTGCAAACGAACGCCATCGCCTATCACGGTGACGGCTCCCACGGCATGCAACGGGTGGAGACCACCTGCAATACTTGCGACGCGCACCTGGGACATGTTTTTCCGGACGGTCCCACGCCAAGCGGCCTGCGCTACTGCATGAACGCAGTGGCACTGAAAAAAATCCCCGATTGAGAAAGGGGGTTAAACCGGTACGCTGCTGACGCGACGGTCAGCAATGCAATAGAGACCCAAGGTGTCTCGTCAACCGACAACAATCCGAGAAGGAGCAGAGAGTCCGATGAACAAGATAGAGATCTATTCCAAATCCTGGTGCCCCTACTGCAACAAGGCCAAGGCCCTGCTGAAGTCGAAGGGCCTGGACTACAAGGAGATCGACACCACGCATGAAGAGGCGCTGGAACGGGAGATGGTCGAACGCTCGCAACGCCAGACTGTGCCTCAGATATTCATCAATGATGAGTCCATCGGTGGCTATGACAATCTGGCACAGATTAACGCTACAGGTGAACTGGATCGCAAGCTGGGTATTGCCGAAACGACCGAGTTACAACAGGTCTTCGATGTGGTCATCGTCGGTGCCGGGCCGGCGGGTCTGTCCGCGGCACTCTACGCTGCGCGCAAGAACCTGTCCGTGGCCGTTGTCAGCCTCGATATCGGCGGTCAACTCGGCACCACCGCCGAGGTGGAGAACTACCCGGGCATGGCATCGGTAACCGGGCCTGCATTGGTGACCCAGTTCGAGGAGCATGCAGACAATTACGGTATCACTAAACTGATCGGCGAGCGGGTCACCGGATTGTCGGTGAAGGATCGGTGCCGCATCGTCACAACCGCTTCGGGCAAGGAGATCCATGGCCGCACCGCTATCCTCGCAAGCGGTGCCGAAAAGCGTAAGCTCGATATCCCCGGAGAGAAGAACCTGACAGGCAAAGGCGTGGTCTACTGCGCGACCTGTGACGGTCCCTTGTTCAAGGGCAAGCGCATTGCCATCATTGGCGGTGGCAACTCAGCCCTGGAGGCGGCGATCGAGATGACCGGTATGGCTTCTCAGGTAATGCTGGTCTCGCGCGGGGACTGGTCGGGTGACGACATTCTCCAGGACAAGGTCAACGCCTCCACAGTGGAGGTGCTCAGGGGCTTCGATCCTCACAAGATCCACAGTGAGAAACGGGTTACCGGTCTTACTCTGGTTAACCGGGCAGACGGCAACGAGCTCCATCTCGACCTGGACGGCGTGTTTATCGAGATCGGCCTGGCGGCAAGTTCCGACTATGCACTGGATCTGCTGGAGGCCAACCGACGTGGCGAGATCCACGTGGACCGCGAACTGGAGACCGGAATGCGCGGCGTGTTCGCCGCTGGTGACGTCAACGACGGCCGCGAAAAACAGGTAATCATAGCTGCAGCGGATGGGGCCAAGGCCGCACTGGCCGCCTTCAACTACCTGGTCCACCAAGTTTAACGGTAGCTCACAATCCCAGCATTGCATGACAATTCGAATCGGGGTGTTTTTGCGCCCAAGAATTATTTGTATGCTGTCTGGAGAATTTGGGTGTGAAATATATCTTCGGCAGAATTGGTGAAGCCAACTTGGGTGATGGAGGTCCTGCTTGACCGCACCATCCATCTCAATAGCTTGCACCACAGGCATCATAGCCGTTGTCCATTTGCATCTCCGGCAGACCCAGGCCGTGCTTTGTGACCAATATTTTCAAAGTAATAAATTCCCTTTTTTAGCCTAGGTTAAAGGACATGTTCGGTATGTATTTCGTTTCGGCGCATAACGGATATCACAACTGACGGGTACCTCTTTACGACAAAATTTAAAAAGCACTGGGTAGCAGTACTACAGGAAATTATTCCGTGAGATCCAAAATCCGAAGGTTTCATTGGGCACAGAAACTGAAGGTCAATTCTGATTAAAAATTCTTAACTTAGAATCCTTTATTGGCAGAGTGGTTTTTTGAAGAGAACAACAAAAAAGCCAATCACCGTTAAGTGATTGGCTTTGTTGTTTTTTGATTGGTAGCGGGGGCTGGATTTGAACCAACGACCTTCGGGTTATGAGCCCGACGAGCTACCAGACTGCTCCACCCCGCATCAAGGAGGGGGCATACTACCTGTCTGGTAACCGGATGACAAGACCCATAGGTAAAAAAGCTCAGTTACCGATAGCGTTACTGCAAAGTGAGAGCAAACCTGCCGGAAACAGGCCAAGAAACAGCATCGCCAGTCCGTTCAACGACAGCACTACCTGGGTATCCATACCGACTGTTATGGGTGACTCATCTGTGGGCTGGTCGAAATACATGATTTTGATGACGCGTATGTAGTAAAAGGCACCGATAATGGAGAAGAAAACGCCGACCAGGGCCAGCCAGGTCAGATCCACAGAGACAACGGCATCGAGAACAAACAACTTGGCGAAGAAGCCGACTGTGGGCGGCACACCGGCCATGGAGAACATCAACAACAGCATCATACCGGCAAACCAGGGATTACGCTGATTGAGTCCCTTGAAGTCATCCAGGTTCTCCGCTTCGAAGCCCTTTCGACTAAGGGCGATGACCACACCAAAACCACCGGCCGACATCAAAGCATAGACCAGGGTGTAGAACATAGCGGCGGTATAGCCCTCTTTGGTGCCTGCCAGGATACCCAACAGGATAAAACCCACGTGAGAGATGGTTGAGTAGGCCAGCATTCGTTTGATGTTGGTCTGGGCAATGGCGATCAGGTTACCGATGGCCATGGAAAGCACGGCGAGGATAATCAGCATACCCTGCCATCCCTCCCAGCCACCGTGAAGATCGGCCAGGCCGTCCACCAACAACCGCATGGCCAGGGCAAAGGCGGCTATCTTTGGCGCACTGCCGATAAACAGGGTCACTGCAGTTGGGGCACCGTGATAGACATCCGGTACCCACATGTGGAATGGGACAGCACCCAGCTTGAAGGCCAGGCCGATGACCAGGAAGACGACACCAAAGATCATCACCAGCTGGTTCATATCGCCCTTATCCACGACCTGGGCCAGCTCGTCGAAACGCAGCGTACCGGTGGCGCCGTAGATCATGGAGATACCATACAGCAGCATACCGGAAGCAAGGGCTCCCAGGACGAAGTATTTCATTGCCGCCTCGGCACCCTGGGGTGAATTTCTGTTGAAAGCCACCAGGGCATAGAGACAGAGTGCCAGCAGTTCCAACCCCAGATAGATGGTGAGGAAGCTGTTAGCGGAGGTCATGATCATCATACCCAGAACGGCAAACAAGCCCAGGGTATAGAACTCTCCCTTAAACAGGCCCCGGTCACGCAGGTAATCCTTGGCATAGAGGAACGCAAGGAAGGTGATAAGCAGGATGCCCACTTTCAGCAGATCGCTCATCGGATCCCGGATATAGCTGCCGTCAAACAGGATTTGGGTCGTAGGCTGAGCGACTAGAATGGTGATCAGCAAGGTCAGGATCAGGCCCACCTGGCTAATGCCATAGCTGATGATACGCTGCTCCTCACGGATGAACAGATCGACTACCAAGACCACACAGGCCAGGGTCAGGAGGGAGATTTCCGGCAGTACCGGGATCAATTGTGTTGAATCGAATTGCATTTGTACGCTACCGAATCGGCTCCGTCAGTTAAAGCTTCGACACAGAAATGTGCTGCAGCAGGTTATTGACGGAGGCATCCATCACCTCAACCAGGGGTGCCGGCCACAGGCCCAGTAGCAGCACAGCAGCCGCCAGGGTGCCCAGCACAATAAATTCACGATTATTCATGTCCTTCAGGGTTGCCACACCCTCGTTGGTGACATCACCAAAAATGACCCGTTTTACCATCCAAAGGGTATAGGCAGCACCAATAATCAGGGTGGTGGCGGCCAGGAATGCATACCAGAAATCGGCACGGAAGCTGGCGATGATAACCATGAACTCACCGACAAAACCCGAGGTGCCGGGCAGGCCTGCATTGGCCATGGCGAAAAAGACCATAAAAGCAGCAAAGATCGGCATGGTATTCACCACCCCGCCGTAATCATTGATCTGACGACTGTGCAGACGATCGTAGAGCACGCCGACACAGAGGAACAGGGCTGCGGAGATAAAACCATGAGAGACCATCTGCACCATACCGCCCTGCACACCCAGCGCCGCTCCACTGCCTGCATTGTTCTGGTTGATGATGAAGATGATGAAGAAACCCAGAGTGACAAAGCCCATATGGGCGATCGAAGAATAGGCGATCAGCTTCTTCATATCCTGTTGGACCAGGGCCACAAAACCGATGTAGACCACGGCAATCAGGGACATGCCGATAATCAGCCAGTCCAGGGTATGGCTGGCATCCGGTGTGATGGGCAGACTGAAACGCAGGAATCCGTAACCGCCGATCTTGAGCATGATGGCCGCCAGGACGACCGATCCACCGGTGGGTGCCTCTACGTGAGCGTCAGGCAACCAGGTATGTACCGGCCACATCGGCACCTTAACCGCAAAGGCCATGAGGAAGGCGATAAAAATCAGAATCTGCTCGGTCAGACCCAGCTTGAGGGTATGAAAACCGAGGATATCGAAACTGCCCGACTGGAAATACATGTAGATCAGTGCAACCAACATGAACACCGAGCCGAAGAAGGTATAGAGGAAGAACTTGATCGTCGCGTAGACCCTGTTTTCCCCGCCCCAGACACCGATGATAAGAAACATCGGAATCAACATCGCTTCCCAGAAGACATAGAAAAGCATCGCATCGAGTGCTGAGAAGACACCCACCATCACCCCTTCCATGATGAGGAATGCCGCCATGTATTGAGAGGGGCGAAACTTGATCACCTCCCAGCCGGCTATCACCACCAGCGGGGTGATAAAAGTAGTGAGGATGATCAGTGGCATGGAGATGCCGTCAATGCCCATGTAGTACTCAACGTTGAAGGCAGGCACCCAGGGCACCCGCTCGACAAACTGCATCTGTGCCGTGGCGCTGTCAAAGGCAAACCAGAGCGGCAGGCTGACAATGAAGGTCAGGATGGCAATGGTCAGAGCGGTCCATTTGGTTGCGTTCGCCTCACGGTCTCCACTGGCGAGCACCATGAAACCACCGATGATCGGTAGCCAGACCGTAAGACTTAGGATGGGCCAATCGGCAATCATGCTCAATATCCTTTAAACAAACACAAACCAGGTCAGCAGCAACAGCAGACCCAGGATCATGGCAATAGCGTAGTGATAGAGATAGCCGGTCTGTACGTGGCGTACCACGGAGGCCAACCAACCGACGGAGTGCGCAGAGCCGTTAACCGCCAGGCCATCGATCAGCCCCCGGTCTCCCGCCAGCCAGAGAAATTTACCCAGGCCACGGCTTCCGGTTGCGAAGACAACCTGGTAGACCTCGTCAAACCAATATTTCTTGTCCAGCAGATTGTAGACCGGTGAGAGGGTGCTCTTGATCTTGTCTGCAATGGCTGGGTTCTTCATATAGATAAACCAGGCAACAAACAGTCCACCCATTGCCAGGTAAAAAGGCAACCCCATCATGCCATGCAGGATAAAGCCGCCTGCGCCATGGAAGTGCTCTCCGACAATACCCAGGGTGTCATGCTCGGGCAGAACGTGAAGCACACCTTTGAACCAATCGCCAAACAGCATCGGGCCAATGGTGAGATAGCCGAGGAATACGGAAGGAATGGCCAACAGTATCAGTGGCACGGTCACGACCTTGGGCGTTTCATGCAGATGCGCCTTGGCGTGTTCATCCCGCGGCCCCTCCCCGTGGAAGACCAGGAAGAACATGCGGAAGCTATAGAGTGCCGTGACAAAGACACCGGCCACGACCAGCACATAGGCATAACCGGAACCGGTAATCGAGGAGTGATGTACCGCCTCGATGATGGCGTCCTTGGAGAAGAAGCCCGAAAAGCCGGGAAAACCAATCAATGCCAGGGATCCAACCAATGAGGTCCAATAGGTGATGGGCATGTACTTGCGAATACCCCCCATGTTGCGGATATCCTGATCGTGATGCATACCGATAATGACCGAACCCGCCGCCAGGAAGAGCAGTGCCTTGAAAAAAGCGTGGGTCATCAGGTGGAAGATACCGGCGGCATAGGCGGAGGCGCCCAGGGCGACCATCATGTAGCCCAGCTGAGAGAGGGTTGAATAGGCAACCACCCGTTTGATGTCATTCTGCACGATGCCGATCAGGCCGGTGAAAAAGGCGGTGGTGGCACCGATTATCAACACAAAGCTGAGGGCGGTCTCCGACAGCTCATACAGGGGTGACATGCGCGCCACCATGAAGATACCGGCTGTGACCATTGTCGCGGCATGGATCAGAGCTGATATCGGCGTCGGGCCTTCCATCGAATCCGGCAGCCACACATGCAACGGTACCTGCGCCGACTTACCCATCGCACCGATGAACAGCAGGATGCCGATCACCGACATCAGCGACCAACTGCTGTCGCCCCAGATCTGGATCTGGGTATCGGCCAACCCAGGCGCCTTGGCGAACACTTCGGCATAGTCGAGACTGTTGGTATACATGGCAATTGCAGCAATGCCCAGGATAAAACCGAAGTCGCCCACCCGGTTGACCAGAAAGGCCTTCAGATTGGCGAAGATCGCTGTCGGACGTACCGACCAGAATCCGATCAACAGGTAGGAGACCAGTCCGACCGCCTCCCAACCGAAAAACAGCTGCATGAAATTGTTGGACATCACCAACATCAGCATCGAGAAGGTAAACAGGGAGATATAACTGAAGAAGCGCTGATAGCTGTTGCGTCCTGCCAGACTGGTCTTGGGCCAGTTGTGCTCATCATCGGCCATGTAACCGATGGTATAGATATGCACACAGAAAGAGACGAAGGTGACCACGCTGATCATCACCGCGGTCAACTGATCGACCAGAAAACCCACTTCCATATGGAGGCCGTCACTCACCATCCAGGTGTAGACCGGGCCATTGAAGATCGCCTCGCCATCGAACATGAAACGCTTCAGAACGAATAGCGAAAGCAAAGCCGAAATACCCACACCGCCGCTGGCCACCCAATGGGCACCTTTACGCCCGATAGTGCCACCGAAGAAACCGGCAATGATGGCCCCGATCAGAGGCACCAGTACGATTGTCAGATAGATATTTTCCATATCTCTCGCTACTTAGATTATCAGTCCGCGAATGAACGCGGCTTTATGACTGTTTTTAGTCCGCTAATGAACGCAAATGAACACGAATACTTACTGTTCATCGACTGCGCCATCCGTATATTCAAACCTCATCTTTACCAGTCCGCACCATCTTCTCTCAGCGAATAAAAACATTTGCGTTTATTCGCGTTCATTAGCGGACAAAAAACTAACCCTTCAACGCATCCATATCCTCGACATTGATGCTCTGCTTGCTGCGGAACAGCACCACCAGAATTGCCAGTCCGATAGCGGCTTCTGCAGCCGCTACCGTAAGGATAAAGAACACAAAGACCTGCCCCGCGCTATCTCCCAGAAAGTGGGAAAATGCAACAAAATTGATATTAACCGCCAGCAGCATCAACTCCACGCACATCAGCAACACGATTACGTTTTTACGGTTGATGAAGATACCTGCAATGCTGATAGCGAAAAGTATGGCGCCGAGAATGAGATAGTCTGAGAGTGCAATCATGTCAGTATCATCCTTTCTCGGCATCCATGGAGACCATGCGCACACGGTCGTCACGTTTCACCAACACCTGATTTGCCGGATCGAGATACTTGGTATCGGGTCGCTTTCGCATGGTCAGACCGATCGCTGCGATGATAGCAACCAGCAGTATCACTGCTGCAATCTCAAATGGGTACATATAGACGGTATAGAGGACACTACCGATCTCCTCGGTGTTACTATAATCGGCAGCATGTCTTACGGGTGCTGCGTACTGCTCCAAACCGAAATTGCCCGGGCCTACAATCAGTATCAACTCGGCCGCCATGGCGATGGCCATAATCACACCGAGTGGCAGCATCTTGATAAAACCTGCCCTCAACACGGCAATATCGATATCCAGCATCATCAGTACAAACAGGAACAGCACCATCACGGCACCTACATAGACCAACACCAGCACAATGGCTAAAAATTCCGCCTCTGCAAGCATCCATACGCCACTGCAGGCTACAAAAGCGAGGATCAGAAACAGGGCTGAGTGAACAGGGTTGCGACGGGTTACAACCATCGACGCCGCAGCAATAATCACAGCAGCCAGCACGTAGAAAATCAGCTTTTCAAGTGTCATCTATGGATTCCAGTTATCTCTTCCAATGGCTAGTGATCAGCGATAATTCGCCTGGGCATCAATATCTGCGGCAAGTTGCGCCTCATGCTTGTCACCGACAGCCAGTAGTTTCTCTTTAGTCATAATATTTTCACCGCGATTTTCGAAGTGGTATTCGTAAATGCGGGTCTCCACGATCGCATCGACCGGACAGGCCTCTTGGCAATAGCCGCAATAGATGCATTTAAACAAATCGATATCGTAACGGGTGGTTCGACGCGAACCGTCATCCCGTGGTTCAGCCTCGATAGTAATCGCCAGTGCCGGACAGGTGGCCTCACAGAGTTTGCAGGCAATGCAGCGTTCCTCGCCACTTGGATAGCGTCGCAGGGCATGCAAACCACGAAATCGGGGAGAGACCGGAGCCTTCTCTTCGGGATACATGACCGTAAATTTTTTACGGAACAGGTAACGACCGGTCACGCTCAGCCCACGAAACAGCTCAAGCAGAAAGAGGCTCTTAAAATAATTTGTAAGCACTTTCATAAGCGATCTCCTCAGTCGAACCACCAGGGTACTTGATAGACCACTGCGAGACCTACGACAGCAATCCAGACGATTGTTATCGGTATAAATACCTTCCAGCCAAGCCGCATGATCTGGTCATAACGGTAGCGGGGAAAGGTGGCACGCAACCAGAGAAAGAGAAACATGAAAAAGCCAGTCTTGATCACCAGCCAGACAAAACCCGGTACCCAGTCAAATAGGGCACCCAACACTGGCCAGCCTTGAAAGGGTGACAGCCAGCCGCCCATGAACATGACAGCGGTCAGGGCTGAAATCAGGATGATGTTGGCATATTCAGCCAGGAAGAAGACGGCGAAGGTCATACCCGAATATTCCACGTGGAAACCGGCTACGATCTCCGACTCGCCCTCTGCCACATCAAATGGTGCGCGATTGGTCTCTGCGACTCCGGAAATGACATACACGCCGAACAGCGGCAATAAGGGCAACCAAAACCAGGAGAAGAATCCACCTTGTTGCGCCTTGATGATCTCACCAAGATTAAGACTGCCGGCAGCCACCAGCACACCGACCAGGGCAAAACCCATGGCAATCTCATAGGAGACGATCTGAGCAGCCGAACGCATGGCACCGAGGAAGGCGTATTTTGAGTTCGAAGCCCAACCGGCAATGATGACACCGTACACACCGATAGAGGTCAAGGCGAGGATGTAGAGTAATCCCGCATTGATGTCTGCCAGTACCAGTTCCTCATCGAAGGGAAAGACTGCCCAGGCCGCCAAAGCAGGTCCCAGGGTTATTGCCGGCGCGATGAGAAACAGCAGTTTGTTGGCATTGGCCGGGATGACAATCTCTTTGAACATCAGCTTGAGGGCATCCGCGATCGGCTGTAACCAGCCCTTCGGCCCGACCCGATTGGGGCCGATACGCACCTGCATATAACCGATAATCTTGCGTTCCGCATAGGTGAAGTAGGCCACTGCAAGCATCATCGGCCCAACGATCACCACGATCTTGATCACAGTCCAGATCAGATATTGAAGTTCAGAGGGAAGGGCTTCCCAGAGGCTGATTAAAAATTCCATCGGTTACGCCTTCTCCACTGTCACTTCACCAAAGGGCTGACCGAGCATTGAGGTATCTCTCAATCCCGTGGAGATCCACACGCAACCCTCTGGTATGGATTCATCCAGTGCTAGAGGCAGATTGGCCTGATAGCCGTTCTGCTTGATCAATGCATGCTGTGCAGACTCCAAACCCTGACGAATCGCTTCTTGTGGATGCAATCGTATCGCTGCTTCGCCAGCGTCCTTGGTCAGCTGTAACGCCTTGGCACGACGAACCAGTGGATCGGTTGCATACAGAGGTGTGTCACCGACGCGTTGCAATCCATCGACACTCAAAGTCGGCTCGAAAGAGGCCGGTTCAGTTATTTTGTTGTCCAACGATATGTCACCACACAGGGCACGTAACTCGTCGTTTATCTGTTGCGGATCAGTATACTCAAAGCCTTGCTGATTCATCAGATTGCCCAGCACACGCAGTACCTTCCATGCCGGACGCGCTTCACCCAGTGGCTTAACTGCCCCCCTGCATTGCTGCCAATTACCTTCTGCATTGACATAAGTGCCAGATGTCTCGGTATAGAGTGCTATCGGAAGCAGTATATCGGTACAAGCCTCTAGCTCCGGACTGCGGTAGGCACTCAAAGCAACCACGGTATCTGCGCTTTGTAATGCACTTTGGGACAGGGCACCATTCCAGAAATCCATACCAGGCTCGACACCCAGCAACAGATACCCTTTACGAGGCAGCTTGAGCATGCTCAACGCATCCAGCCCCTTACGATCAGCTGATTGACCCCCTGCATGCAAATGCGGTACGGCACCGGCCAGTTGAGCCCCAACCGTATTTGCAGCCGAGGGTACGATTGAGAGTCGAGCACCTGAAACATCAGCCAAACCAGAGGCGAGCGCGTAAAGGAGCGAATAGTCTGGGTGAGACTGGGCCAGAGCACCCAACATCACCACCGATGAATCTGAGCGCTTGAGGGATTCAGCGGTGTTTTGTGCAAATTCGTCGACGGCTGCAGCATTAAGGAAGCTCGCAACGGAACCACTCGCTTTTACACCTGCAGCTTTGGCTACAGCAGCCAACCGCCCAACCATATCAGCCGGCGTACACAACGATTGCTGAGACTTATAATTCAATTCAAGTTGCAGGGGAGAGATCGTGTGGACACTGGCGCCAGCCAATGCAGCCTTACGTAAACGGTGCCCGAGAATCGGTTGTTCCTTGCGCAGATTACAACCCACTACCAATGCGCTAGTCAGGGTATCGACCTCACTGATCTTCATACCCAGCCAGTTTGCATGGGTCTGATTGGCATCCGTTCGGAAATCTCCCTGACGTAAGCGACTGTCAATATTGTCGCAACCCAGGCCACGCATCAGTTTCTGCGCCAGATAGAGCTCTTCCAAAGTAGCTGTGGGTGACAGCAATGCACCCAGTTGATCGGGCTCCTTGATCTCACTGAAACTCGCAGCGGCCATCTCCAAGGCCATCTCCCAACTGACTTCTTTCCACTCACCGTTCTTTTTGATCATCGGCACGGTCAGGCGGTCACTGCTGTAGAGTCCTTCATAGCTAAATCGATCACGATCGGAGATCCAGCTCTCGTTGATTGACTCATTGTCTCTGGGATGAACACGCATCACTTTGTTGTTGCGCAGATGCAGATTAACGTTAGAGCCGAGACTGTCGTGTGGAGCCACTGCCTCTACCTGCGTCAACTCCCAGGCACGTGCATTGAAACGAAAGGGTTTTGATGTCAAAGCTCCGACCGGGCAGAGGTCAATGATATTCCCGGAGAGTTCTGAATCGATACTCTTCTCGATATAGGTGCCAATCACGGTATGTTCACCACGACCTGTGGATCCCATCTCACGGATGCCGGCAATCTCATCACCAAAACGCACACAACGCGTACAATGGATACAGCGGGTCATATCGGTGGCAATCAATGGGCCGATATTCTTGTCGGCCACGACACGCTTGCCTTCGCTGTAGCGGGAAACATCCTGGCCATATCCAATTGCCACGTCCTGAAGTTCGCACTCACCACCCTGATCACAAATCGGGCAATCCAGCGGGTGATTGATGAGAAGGAATTCCATGGTCCCCTTCTGTGCAGCCAGCGCCCTGGGGGAACGGGTATAGACTTTCATGCCTTCATTGACCGGTGTGGCGCAAGCCGGCAAGGGTTTCGGCACCTTCTCCACCTCGACCAGGCACATTCGGCAGTTAGCTGAGATGGAGAGTTTTTTATGGTAGCAAAATCGAGGGATACGAATACCTGCCGCATCAGTAACTTCGATCAGCATCGCCCCTGCTTTCGCCTGCAGTTCGCGACCATCCACTTCTATGGTGACTGTAGAATCTGTCATCTTTGTATGCTATCTCTCATGACCTCAGCCGACCCCGGTCATGCAACGTTTGTGGTCGATATGATACTGAAATTCATCGCGGTAATGGCGCAACATACCCTGCACCGGCATGGCAGCTGCGTCTCCCAAGGCACAAATAGTCTTGCCACTGATCTTGCTTGCCACGTCATCAAGCAGATCAAGGTCTTCCTGACGGCCTTGACCCGTTTCGATTCGATGCACTACCCGATAGAGCCAACCTGTACCTTCTCGGCAAGGCGTACATTGTCCACATGACTCTTCATGATAGAAGTAGGACATGCGCTCCAGGATCTTGACCATGCAGTTGCTCTCGTCCAGAACGATGACTGCGCCGGAACCCAGCATCGAGCCGGCACCGGCGATCGAGTCGTAATCCATGTTGAGTTCCATCATCTGTTCCCCCGGGATGACTGGAGCAGAGGAACCACCTGGTATTACAGCCTTTATCTTATGCCCTTCCTTCATACCACCGGCCATTGCCAACAGTTCAGAGAACGGGGTCCCCATCGGGATTTCGAAAACACCTGGATTATTGATGTTGCCTGAAATAGAGAACAACTTCGATCCACCACTGTTCTTAACCCCGATATCGGCAAACCACTCACCCCCCTTTTCCATAATCATCGGGATCGAGGCAAGACTCTCTGTATTATTGATAATCGTGGGGCGCCCATATAGGCCAAAGTGAGCTGGAAAAGGGGGTTTATAGCGTGGCTGACCCTTCTTACCTTCGATGGATTCCAACAGAGCTGTCTCTTCGCCGCATATATAGGCGCCAGCTCCAAGGTGGGCATGAAGTTCGAAATCGAAACCGGAACCCAGCAGATTCTCACCCAGAAACCCGGCGTTTCGCGCATCTTCCAAAGCCTGTTCGAAACGTTCGTAGGGTTCCCAGAACTCACCCCTGATATAGTTATAGCCACGGGTTGCACCGATTGCATACCCGGCAATAATCATCCCTTCTATCAGTTGGTGTGGGTTGTAACGCAGTATATCCCGATCCTTGAAAGTACCGGGTTCGCCTTCATCGGAATTGCAGACCACATACTTCTGTCCGGGTGCATTACGCGAGATGAAACTCCATTTCAGACCTGTCGGAAAACCTGCACCACCCCGTCCCCTCAGCCCTGACTTCTTGACCTCTTCAATGATCGCTTCAGGCGCCATCTTTTCTGTGAGGATCTTTTTCAACATCGCATAACCGCCACGACTCTGATACTGCTCCAGCAGCCAGGGGCGTTCAAGATCCAGGGTTCGTAAACAGACTTCGTTGGCCATCCGTTTTTTACTCCAGGCCTTCCAGGATCGCATCGACGATCTCTGGAGTCAGGTTTTCGTAATATTGTTTTCCAATCTGCATCATCGGTGCCCCACCGCAGGCCCCCAGACACTCTACTTCTTTGAGAGAGAAGCGACCATCTTCAGTCACCTGGCCAAAGCCAATGCCAAGCTTCTTCTCAATATGTTCAACAATCACATCGGATTTGTTAGTCATACAGGAGACATTTGTACAGACACAGATTTTATGTTTACCGACCGGTTTCAACTCATACATCGAGTAGAAGGTCGCCACTTCATAGACGGCGATGGACGGCATATCCAGATAGGCTGCAACCTGATCCATCAATTGGGTGCTCAGCCAACCATCGTTATTATCCTGCACGACCATCAATGCACCCATCACCGCGGACTGTTTCCATTCCGTCGGGTATTTGGCGATCCAGCGATCTATCTCCGCTCTGATTTCAGCCGTGAAGAGCTCGGTTTTATCTTTTTCTATTGTTGTCGTCATCTAAATATTGTCTTAACGGTCTATCTCGCCGAACACCACATCCATGGAACCGATCACCGCCACCACGTCGGCCAGCATATGACCCTTGACCATCTCATCCATGGCGGCAAGATGTGGAAAACCCGGGGCGCGTATCTTTAAACGGTAAGGCTTGTTGGCACCATCGGAGATGATGTAACAACCGAACTCCCCTTTCGGTGCCTCAACAGCGGCGTAGGCCTCACCCGCAGGAGGGCAGTAACCTTCAGTGAAAAGTTTGAAGTGATGAATCAGGCTCTCCATGTCATCCTTCATCTCATTGCGGGTAGGTACAGCGATTTTATTGTCATCCAACATCACCGGACCCGGATTCTTGCGCAGCCAATCGATACACTGTTTGATGATACGGTTGGATTGACGCAACTCTTCGACACGCACCAGGTAGCGATCGTAACAGTCGCCCTCTTTGCCGACAGGAATATCGAACTCCACCTTGTCGTAAGCCGCATAAGACTGTTTTTTGCGTAGATCCCAGGCAATCCCTGAACCGCGAAGCATGGGACCGGTAAAACCCAGCTGCATGGCCCGTTCAGGAGAGACAACAGCAACCCCGACCGTACGTTGTTTCCAGATACGGTTGTCGGTCAGCAGGGTTTCATACTCATCCACCAGTGCGGGAAAGCGATTGCTAAAATCCTCAATAAAATCGAGTAAGGAACCTTGCCGGGTCTGATTGCGTACTTCGACATCCCGTCCAGTGACCCATTGGCTGGCCTGATACTGGGGCATCTGCTCAGGCAGATCCCGATAGACGCCACCCGGACGATAGTAGGCAGCATGCATACGGGCGCCAGAGACCGCTTCATAGCAGTCCATCAGATCCTCACGTTCCCGAAAGGCGTACAGAAATACTGTCATTGCACCGACGTCGAGGGCATGGGTGCCCAACCACATCAGATGGTTGAGGATACGGGTAATCTCATCGAATAGGGTGCGAATGTATTGAGCTCGTATCGGCGCCTCGATCCCCAGCAGCTTTTCAATTGCCCGTACATAACCGTGCTCGCTACACATCATCGATACGTAATCGAGACGATCCATGTAGGGAATACTCTGGTTGTAAGGCTTACTCTCTGCCAGCTTCTCGGTTCCACGATGCAGTAGACCGATATGTGGATCAGCGCGTTCTATAACCTCACCATCCATCTCAAGCACCAGGCGTAACACACCATGGGCAGCTGGATGCTGAGGTCCGAAATTTAGGGTGAAGTTACGAATTTCAGGCATCGCTGGCATCCTGCGTTGCATTATCTTCGTTCAGATAACGGTTATCATCACGGGTTACACGTGGCACCAATGTACGCGGGTCGATGCTCACCGGTTCGTAGATCACTCGGGCCAAGTGCGGGTCGTAACGCATCTCCACCTGACCGATGAGAGGGAAGTCCTTGCGAAAGGGGTGACCGATGAAACCATAATCGGTGAGGATACGTCGCAGATCGGGATGTCCGTCAAAGAGGATGCCATAAAGATCAAAGGCCTCCCGTTCAAACCAGTTTGCGCCTTGCCAAACCGATACAACCGAGGCAACGATTGGATGTTCGGTATCGACAAAGACTCTTAGCCGTAACCGAAAATTATTGCTGATTGAAAGCAGATGATAGACCGCGGCAAAGCGGTTCGATTGCATCGATTCCAATTGACCGATGGGTAGCACGCCACGTCCAAAACCGGTATTTGGCGCACTGTCTGTCTGCCATTCGGATTGGCCATACGTTGAATAATCGACACCACAAACATCGATCAATTCCTGAAAGCCAAAGCTGTCATCTTCCCGGAGGCGCATCGCAACATCGCTGAGATGTTCAACGGGTACGACAAGTGTGACCTCGCCATTGCTGCGTTCGACCTGGCAACCCATGTCGTTAAATGCCTGGGTAAGATTTTCTGCCAGCCGATCGAGGCGATCATGCATCCCGTTCTGTGCACCGCTGCTCATGATCTCTCCACCTTAACGAGCTATTGTACTGGTTCGACGGATCTTGTCCTGCAACTGCAGTACGCCGTAAAGAAGCGCTTCAGCAGTTGGAGGACACCCGGGAACATAGATATCCACCGGTACCACACGATCACAGCCCCTGACCACCGCATAGGAGTAGTGGTAGTAACCACCACCATTGGCACAAGAGCCCATTGAGATGACCCAGCGTGGTTCAGCCATCTGATCATAGACTTTACGCAGTGCCGGCGCCATTTTGTTCACCAACGTGCCTGCCACAATCATCACATCCGATTGGCGTGGACTCGGCCGGAATATGATACCGAAACGATCCATATCGTAACGGGCTGCTGCTGCATGCATCATCTCTACCGCACAGCACGCCAAGCCAAAGGTCATCGGCCACATGGACCCGGTTCGTGCCCAGTTGATCAATTTATCTGCAGAGGTGGTGATAACACCCTTCTCCAGAATGCCCTCAATGCCCACTATCGACCTCCGGATGGACCAATATCCTGTTCTCAGTACGCATGGTTACTCCCATTCCAGAGCTCCCTTCTTCCATTCATAGATAAAGCCAATCACAAGAATACCGAGAAAGACCATCATGGCGATGAACCCGACCATGCCGATCTGATCCAGTACCACTGCCCAAGGAAAGAGAAAGGCAATTTCGAGATCGAAGATAATGAAGAGGATAGCAACCAGATAGTAGCGCACATCGAACTTCATGCGCGAATTCTCGAATGCCTCAAAACCACATTCATAGGGGGAAAGTTTTTCATCATCAGGCTTTCGGGTGCCCAACAGAAAACCCAGTCCGATAACAACGCCACCCAACACAAAGGCTATAGCGAGAAAAATCAGGATGGGTAAATAATTTTCGAGCATTAGTATGCTGCCCCCTTGCGTCGTTCAATCATTATCGTTTTAAGCGAATCTTCAGGGAAGGCCAGCAGTCTATCCTTTGCTGCATTATCGTGTCAAGTAGGAGCTAAAGTCATAATACCAAGAATTTCAATAGGTTATAATACTTTCGCGGACATAAAAAAACGGTATTAGGTTGAAAGGACCTAATACCGTTTTTAATGTTGGTACCGATGGCCGGATTTGAACCGGCACGGCTTACGCCACTACCCCCTCAAGATAGCGTGTCTACCAATTCCACCACATCGGCAAAAAAACAAGCCCTTGCCTCTTACTCCTTAGCCTGCTCAGCGGAGGCGGCACCCTCTGTATCCGAAGCACTATCGGCAGGTGGTACAGACTGCTCTGACGCTATCTCTGGAATCGCTTCTGTGGATTCAGCAGCAGGTACAACGTCAGGCATATCACTATTCATGGGTATAGGTGGTATATCACTCTGTGGAGCCTCTTCAACCTGAACAGCTGGGGATTGTTCGAAGGTTTCCATGACACCCACCGGTTCAGTACCCTGGGTTGCAAAGTAGGCCATGACCATACTGGTGACAAAAAACAGGGTAGCCAACGCAGCTGTCGCTCGCGTCAGAAAAGAGCCGGAGCCTTTTGCACCGAATACCGTACCCGATGCACCACTGCCAAAGGCGGCTCCCATATCAGCGCCTTTTCCGTGTTGTATCAGGATCAACCCGACCAGACCAATGGCCAGAAAGAGATGAAACACGGTCAATATTGTTTGCATTTGCTCAGTTACCTGTTAATTCAATCGGCTGCGGTACAGATACCCAGGAAATCCTCGGCTTTGAGGGATGCACCCCCGATCAGACCACCATCGATATCGGGTTTCCCAATCAACTCCCTGGCATTGTCAGGCTTCATGGAACCGCCGTAGAGTATACGCAGACCTTCTGCAACAGAAGCGCTCTTTGCCGCTACCCGACCACGTATGAAGGCATGCACCTCTTGTGCTTGCTCCGGCGTGGCCGTCATTCCGGTTCCGATTGCCCAGACCGGCTCGTAGGCGATAACGCCGTCGGCCAGTGCATCAACCCCTTCCAGGTCAATCACTGCATCCAGCTGTCGGGCTACGATATCGTTGGTTGTCCCTGCTTCACGCTCTTCCAGGGTCTCACCAATGCAGAGGATAGGCACCAGTCCAGCAGCGCGTGCCACCGCATATTTAGAAGCAACCTGCTGATCGCTCTCTGCATGATAACTGCGGCGTTCCGAATGGCCAACAATGACATACTTGCAGGCGAAATCATTGAGCATCGAGGCTGAAATCTCACCGGTAAAGGCGCCGGATGATTCTGTCGACAGATCCTGGCCACCCCAGGCGACGTCACTGCCTGAAAGCAGTTTCTGGACCTCAGGAATAAAGACGCAAGGAGGACAAACCGCTACTTCTGCGTTTTTCACACCCTCGATACCACGTTTAATACCATCCAGTAAGCTGCGGACGCTCTCAAGCGAACCATTCATCTTCCAGTTTCCGGCTACCAGTGGTCTACGCATGCCTTCACTCCTGCGATTTAAAAGAAAGCGCGCTAGCTTAACGGCCAATGGGTTTGAAATCAATCTTCATTGAAAATCCTGTGCCGGCGGTCCCGCCCAGGATCGATAATCCCGGCTTATCTCACTCAGTTGATACCAGCTCTTGAACCTTTGCTGCAATATGCCCGGATAAATCGTCAACCTGGGCACCATCAACCCCTTCCACCATGACCCTTATCAGGGGTTCAGTACCTGATGGCCTTAATAAAACACGTCCTGAACTTCCCATCTCGACCTCGGCCTCCCTGACCGATTTTTTTACCGAGTCAGCATTCATGATTTCTTGTGGCGTCCGACTGCCAAGATGAATATTGGTCAATTTTTGGGGGTATTTGCTCATACCGGCAGTTAATTCCCTTAAACTCCTGCTTGTTGCATGCATCTCAGAAAGAACCTGAAGGGCTGCGATAATGCCATCGCCAGTGGTTGTTCGATCCAGGCAGATGATATGTCCCGACTGTTCACCACCGAGTACCCAGCCTTTTTTCGACAGGCGCTCCATAATATATCGGTCGCCCACCTGGGTCCGTTCAAATACCACACCATGTTCCCTCATAGCATGCTCAAGCCCTAGATTGCTCATCAGGGTCCCGACAACGGCCCCCTTGAGTTCACCCATTCTCATCCTGGAACAGGCAATGATATAGAGGATTTCATCGCCATCCACCTCGTTACCCTGATCATCGACCATGATCAGGCGATCCCCATCACCATCCAGGGCTATACCCAGGTCTGCACCATGCTCAAGCACAGCTGCCTTTAGATGTTCTGGATAGGTTGAACCGACACCATCATTGATATTAAACCCATTCGGTTGGTTACCAATCGCAATCACATCGGCACCCATCTCATCAAATACATAGGGCGCAATGTTATACGTTGCACCGTTTGCACAATCGACCACTATCTTCATGCCCTTAAAACGCGTTTTAAGGGGAATGGTACTTTTACAGAATTCAATGTACCTGCCTTCCGCCTCCATTTTTTCCGCTCTGCCAAGATTGGATGAATCAACTGTGATCAACGGCTTCTCCATCTCAGCCTCGATGGCGATCTCCACCCCATCCGGAAGCTTGAGACCCTCCGCTGAAAAGAATTTGATGCCATTGTCCTGATAGGGATTGTGAGAGGCACTGATCACTATCCCTGCCTGAGCATGCAGGGTGCGTGTTAAATAGGCGACACTCGGGGTTGGCATGGGGCCCAACAGGGTGATATTGACGCCAGCCGCTGTCAGCCCAGCTTCAAGCGCTGACTCCAGAAGATAGCCGGATATGCGTGTATCTTTACCGATCAGGACCCTGCTTTTTGCTTCAGTGCCAAGCACCCGGCCGATTGCCCAGCCCAGCTTAAGGACAAATTCCGGTGTGATCGGCCCTTCACCAAAGCGGCCACGTACCCCATCTGTTCCGAAATATTTACGACTCACTAAACTGTCCTCGTTGTTTATGAGATGGCTCTGACTGCGGATACCACCTTAAGGGCTTCAACTGTTTCACGCACATCGTGCACCCTGATAATAGTAGCGCCCTCAATAACGGCAACTACCGCTGCAGCAATACTACCAAAGATGCGTTGGTCGACTGATACATCCCCAAGTAGCGACCCGATCATCGATTTTCTTGAAATACCGACCAACAGAGGTGCATTGAGCGAGCACAGCGCGTGCAGCTCATTAAGCAGTTTCAGGTTGTGCTGCAGACTTTTACCAAACCCAAATCCTGGATCAATTACCATCTTGTGGCGATCGATACCTGCCGATTCGCAAGCATCCAGGCGCTGCTGTAGAAATGATTTGACCTCTTCCACAACATGGTCATAGTAGGGTGCATTTTGCATGGTTCGCGGTTTGCCCTGCATGTGCATCAGACAAACGGGAACAGCCACTTCTGCAGCGGCCTGCAATGCCCCCTGTTCACGCAACGCCAACACATCATTGATCATTCCTGCACCGGCAGAAACCGCTTCACGCATGACCAAGGGTTTGCTGGTATCGATTGAGATAGGGACAGGGATGTTCTCTGCCAGTGCTTCAATCACCGGGATGACACGCTCCAGTTCCTCTTCAGCTGTGACCGGTTGAGCACCGGGACGGGTCGACTCACCACCGATATCGATGATTGCCGCCCCCTCATCCACCATCTGTACGGCATGCCTCAAGGCGGTTTCAGGGCGATAATAACGCCCACCGTCAGAAAAGGAATCAGGTGTTAGGTTGAGAATACCCATGACCTGGGGCGAACCCAGGTCAAG
Organism: Candidatus Thiodiazotropha sp. (ex Codakia rugifera); assembly: GCA_025656675.1. Lineage (GTDB taxonomy): Bacteria > Pseudomonadota > Gammaproteobacteria > Chromatiales > Chromatiaceae > Thiodiazotropha. The sequence goes on along the minus strand of JAHXHN010000002.1, from coordinate 440,383 downwards.
GGATTTTCCAGCACAATCCAGTATCAATGAGTTACTTATCAGTGCTGACCGGCAGGTCCACCGATAGTACCGGAAACATCATCTGATGAGGGAGACTCACCGGAAGGTCGGGTATCATCATCAGAATCGATATCACTATCCACCCAATCCTTAGGTGGGCGAGGCGGCTTATCATTCATGATGTCGTTGATCTGTTCAGTATCAATGGTCTCGTATTTCATCAATGCATCGGCCATGATGTGGAGTTTCTCAAGATTGTTGTTGAGAATCTTCTCTGCACGCTCGTAATTGCGATCGATAAAATTTCTGATCTCCTCATCGATGGTATGTGCCGTGTCATCAGAGACATTCTTGTGCTGAGTCACTGAACGACCGAGAAAGACCTCCTCTTCCTCCTCGCTGTACATGAGAGGTCCCAGACGCTCTGAAAGCCCCCATTTGGTAACCATATTGCGGGCGAGTTCCGTGGCTCGCTTGATATCGTTGGAGGCTCCTGTTGTCACCTTATCGATGCCAAAAACCAGTTCCTCGGCAATGCGCCCACCGAACAGACTGGATATCTGACTCTCCAGGTGCTCTTTGCTGTAACTGTAACGATCGGCTTCAGGCAGAAACATCGTCACACCCAGGGCTCGTCCACGGGGAATGATACTGACCTTGTAAACCGGATCATGAGATGGCACCAGTCGTCCTACAATCGCGTGCCCGGACTCATGATAGGCGGTCAGTTTTTTCTCATCCTCACTCATCACCATGGTACGACGTTCAGTACCCATCATGATCTTGTCCTTGGCCTTCTCCATCTCCTCCATACTGACCAGTGTCTTGTTGGCGCGTGCGGCAAACAGTGCCGCTTCATTCACCAGATTGGCCAGATCAGCACCAGAGAAACCGGGTGTACCACGGGCGATGATACCGGGCTTAACGTTTTCAGAGGCCGCCACTTTACGTAGATGGACCTTGAGAATCTGCTCACGGCCACGTACATCGGGTAAGGGTACGACCACCTGACGATCAAAGCGGCCGGGGCGCAATAATGCCGGATCCAACACATCCGGGCGGTTTGTCGCAGCGATAACAATAACGCCCTCGTTACCCTCGAAACCATCCATCTCTACCAGCAGTTGATTAAGGGTTTGCTCACGCTCATCATGACCACCACCAAGTCCTGCGCCACGATGACGGCCTACCGCGTCAATCTCATCGATAAAGATGATGCAGGGCGCATGCTTCTTCGCCTGCTCGAACATATCGCGCACACGGGAAGCACCGACACCGACGAACATTTCTACAAAATCTGAACCCGAGATCGTGAAGAAAGGCACTTTGGCCTCACCGGCGATAGCCTTGGCGAGCAGGGTTTTACCGGTACCCGGTGACCCGACCATCAATACACCTTTGGGTATCTTGCCGCCGAGCTTCTGAAACTTGGATGGATCACGAAGAAAGTCTACCATTTCGGAGACCTCCTCCTTGGCCTCTTCCACACCGGCAACGTCGTTGAATGTCACCTTGACCTGATCCTCACTGAGCATCCTGGCTTTGCTTTTGCCGAATGACATGGCGCCCCGGCCTGCTCCGCCACCCTGCATCTGGCGCATGAAGAATATCCATAAACCGATCAATACAAACAAAGGGAACCAGTTGATCAGAATATTCATCAACAGGGAGGGTTTTTCAGGCGGGGTTGCCTTGATCTCTACATTGCTGTTAAGCAAGTCACTCACCAGCATATCGTCACCTGGGCTATAGGTGGAAAAATGCTGGCCCGAGGCCAAGGTACCATTGATGTCGCGGCCATTGCCGCTGAACTCGACATCCTTGACCTGTCCTGACTTAACATTGATGATGAACTCGGAATAGCTCATCGGTTGAGCCTTTGGCTGGGTGGTGGAAAAATTATTAAAGACCGTCATCAATACGATGGCGATCACCACCCAGAGAATCAAATTTTTTGCCATGTCGTTCAAAACGTAAAAACCTCTTAATATGAGTCCCGGTAGTCACCGGAAACTACTTTCCGCTTTGGCATCTGCATGTCGGGTTATTCAATCCAAGACCTGGAACACCGGACCATGGATTTCAGTCATACCCCGAAAAAACCTTACATTATAGTGCAAATAACTGATTTATAGGATTTACTGGTTGGTACGGTACACTATCTTAAAGTTCCCCGCTACCAGATAGACCTCGCGGCTTTTTGCCCTGGAGGAGCTGGGTTTCCGGCTCACTACACGGCGAAAATCACCACGGAGTTCCTTCAAATAGGCATCAAACCCCTCGCCCTGGAATACCTTAGCGACAAAATGGCCTCCTGGCTTGAGTACTTCCCGTGCAAATTCGAGTGCCAGTTCGCAAAGATAGATGGCGCGAGGCTGATCAACGCTAGCCATACCTGTAACATTGGGCGCCATATCGGAAATTACAAGGTCAACGGGTTCTCCAGCCAACCATTTTCTCATCTCCTCCAAGGGCTGAGGCTCTCGAAAATCCCCTTGAATGAAATCCACACCGGCAATCGGGTCCATTGGTAAAATATCCAACGCCAGCACCTGCCCCTTCTCCCCCACTAAATCCCTGGCAATCTGACTCCATCCTCCCGGGGCGGCACCGAGGTCCACTACTCTCATCCCAGGCTTGATAATGTTATCCTTTTCCTGGATTTCCAATAACTTGAAGGCTGCACGTGAACGATAGCCCGCTTTTTGGGCCTTCTTGACATATTCGTCGTTAAAATGGCGATCAAGCCATTGTCGACTACTTTTACTTCGTTTCATGACACTGCAGAGCCTTTATGAGTCAATCGTCTATCCCGGATGTTTCGCCCAGTAAGGAAACGGGATAGAATCCGCCTCCCTAATTCAAACAAGGCGATTGATATGCCGCTCACTAGCGCACAAAACCGGGCCCTGAAAAAGCTTGCCCATCACCTCAAACCTGTTGTCATCATCGGCCAACATGGTCTGAGTGACAGTGTTCTCAATGAAATAGATATCACCCTTAACACCCATGAGCTGGTTAAGATAAAGCTTGCTGGTGCAGATAAAACCGACCGTGAACAGCTCAGTAATAAAATTGTAGAGCATCTATCCGCTGAGTTGGTTCAGATCATTGGACGCGTGGCCATTTTCTATCGGGCCAATCCGAAGAAAAAGAAAAACCGAATCGTTGTTTAATTTTGAATGTTGAATTGTGAATTTAGGTGTTTACTTTGCTCACAATTTTTTTAATAAAACTACCGTGTGCATAGCACACTCATTATTTCAAAATTCAACATTCATAATTTAAAATTAACCGTTATTCGTACCTTACTTCCAGAATCTCAAACTCTCTTGCGCCACCTGGGGTGTTAAGGAAGACATCATCTCCTTCCTGTTTACCGATCAAGGCACGTGCAATCGGAGAGCTGACTGAGATCAGTCCACTCTTGATATCAGCCTCATCATCACCAACAATCTGGTAAGTGAACTCCTCGTCATTATCCAATTCCAATACCACCACTGTTGCACCGAAAACGACTTTCCCTCCCGCATTCAGCGTGGTGACATCAATGATCTGGGCATGTGAAAGTTTACCTTCGATATCCTTGATACGACCCTCGACAAAGCTTTGCTGCTCTCGTGCCGCATGGTATTCCGCATTCTCCTTCAGGTCCCCATGCTCCCTGGCTTCTGCAATGGCCTTAATGACTTTCGGGCGTTCGGTACTTTTCAACTGCTTGAGTTCCTCTTGCAGCTTGGCAGCACCTCTCGCTGTCAGTGGTACCTTACTCATCTCATGATTCCTCTAAATCCTGTCATTATTGATGTAGATCCTGTAGTCGGTTTACGCTGAGGTCATCCAACTGTTTCAGTGCCAGACAGGTTGCTTCAGCACCGGATATCGTGGTGGTGTAGTTGACCTTGTGTTGCAGTGTAGCGCGACGGATCTCTGCGGAGTCAGCAATGGCTTGTGCCCCCTCCGTGGTGTTGATGATGAAGTTGACTTCATTGTTCTTGATTGAATCGACAATATGGGGCCGCCCTTCCATAACCTTGTTAACCCGAGTGCATTCAAGACCTGCATCCTGAATCGCTTTACATGTACCTCCCGTGGCACTGATAGTAAAGCCCAGCTGCAGCAGATCCTCAGCCACTTGAACCGCTCTCACCTTGTCCTCGTTACGTACGCTCAGCAAGGCTCGTCCACCCTGGGGCAGTTCGTAACCCGCTCCCAATATTGACTTGTTGTAAGCCTCGCCAAAGGTCCTGCCAACACCCATCACTTCACCTGTGGATTTCATCTCTGGTCCCAACACAGTATCCACACCAGGAAACTTCACAAAGGGGAAGACAGCTTCCTTGACAAAATAGTTCTCCGGAATCACCTCTTTGGTAATGCCCTGCTGCTGCAAACTGATGCCCGCCATACAGCGAGCAGCCACTTTGGCCAGCTGTACACCCGTCGCTTTGGAGACAAAGGGTACGGTCCGTGAAGCACGGGGATTGACTTCCAACAGGTAGATCTGGTTGTCCTTGATGGCGAACTGGGCATTCATCAGTCCAACCACCTTCAGCTCCCGGGCTAATTTCCGCATCTGTTCACGCATCCGGTCCTGAACTGCAGCCGATAAGGTATAGGGCGGTAGCGAACAGGCTGAGTCTCCGGAATGGACACCCGCTTGTTCGATATGCTCCATGATGCCGCCGATAAGCACATCCTTACCATCACAGATGGCGTCGATATCAACCTCAATGGCATCATCCAGGAAGCGATCGAGCAGTACCGGTGAGTCGTTGGAGACACTGACTGCTTCACGCATGTAACGGCGCAGTTCACTCTCATGATAGACAATCTCCATGGCACGACCACCCAAAACATATGAGGGACGCACAACCAGAGGGTATCCGATCTCTTCGGCAAGGAGTACTGCACTCTCGGGATCTCTTGCGGTTCGGTTCGGTGGTTGCTTGAGATTGAGTTTTTCGACAAGTTGTTGGAAACGCTCTCGATCCTCAGCGAGATCGATGGAATCAGGACTGGTGCCTATAATAGGCGCACCCGCAGCCTCAAGGTCATTTGCCAGCTTAAGCGGTGTTTGTCCTCCATATTGAACAATCACCCCGACAGGTTGCTCCTTGTTAATCACTTCCAGCACATCTTCCAGTGTCAGGGGTTCAAAATAGAGCCGGTCCGAAGTGTCATAGTCAGTGGAAACCGTCTCCGGGTTACAGTTGACCATGATTGTCTCGTATCCATCCTCGCGCATGGCAAAGGCTGCATGGACGCAACAGTAGTCGAATTCGATACCCTGACCGATTCGGTTAGGACCGCCACCCAATACCATGATCTTTTTACGATCACTCGGTTGTGCCTCACACTCCTCTTCATAAGTGGAGTACATATAGGCTGTACTGGTAGCAAACTCAGCCGCACAGGTATCAACACGCTTGAAGACCGGTCTAATCCCAGCCGCATGACGCTGTTTGCGGATTTCCGCTTCGCTGGTATCAACCAACTCAGCAATACGTCTATCTGCAAAGCCTTTTCGTTTCAGCGCTAACAGACGGTCCCGGTCCAGCCCCTCCAGACCCTGCCCGGAGATCTCACGCTCGATATTGATCAACTCCTCGATCTGCACCAGGAACCAGGGATCGATGGCGCAGATATCAAATATCTCTTCCAGACTCATGCCATAGCGAAAGCACTCCGCCACATACCATAGCCGCTCAGGTCCAGGCAATCGGATCTCCCGTACCAGGGTGTCCCGTACATCCTGTTCACTGAGATCCAGAATCTCATTCAGGCCATATTTTCCGATTTCCAGCCCTCGCAATGCCTTCTGCAGCGATTCCTGGAAGGTCCGTCCAATCGCCATCACTTCCCCAACTGACTTCATCTGGGTCGTAAGGCGGTCATCGGCCTGGGGGAATTTTTCGAAGGCGAAACGCGGTATCTTGGTTACCACGTAATCGATACTGGGTTCGAAGGAGGCGGGTGTGGCACCGCCTGTTATCTCATTCTGTAGTTCATCCAGGGTATATCCGACAGCCAGCTTGGCCGCCACTTTTGCGATGGGAAAACCAGTTGCCTTGGAGGCCAGCGCAGAGGAGCGGGAGACTCGGGGGTTCATCTCAATGATGATCATCCGCCCATTTTCCGGATTGATGGCAAATTGTACGTTCGAACCACCGGTCTCAACACCGATCTCACGCAATACCGCCAGGGAGGCGTTGCGCATGATCTGATACTCCTTGTCAGTCAGGGTCTGCGCCGGCGCAACCGTGATGGAGTCACCGGTATGGACACCCATGGGATCAAGGTTTTCGATAGAGCAGATAATGATGCAGTTATCCTGTTTGTCACGCACCACCTCCATCTCATACTCTTTCCAGCCGAGGATTGACTCTTCGATCAACAACTCACTGGTTGGAGACAGGTCCAGTCCACGCTCGCAGATCTCCACAAACTCCTCTGAGTTATAGGCGATACCGCCACCACTTCCCCCCATCGTAAATGAGGGTCGGATAATCGCAGGGAATCCGATCTGCACCTGTACCTGAAGCGCCTCTTCCAGACTATGGGCAATCACGGAACGGGGCATGTCGAGGCCGATCTTGCGCATCGCCTGACGAAACAGATCCCGATCCTCGGCCTTGTCGATCGCCTCCCGGGAGGCACCAACCATCTCTACGCCGTACTTCTCAAGCACCCCTTCACGCACCAGATCGAGGGCTGAATTGAGGGCAGTCTGTCCTCCCATGGTTGGCAACAGGGCTTGCGGACGCTCCTTCTCGATAATCCGTTCCAGTGTTTGCCAGGTGATCGGCTCGATGTAGATGGCATCCGCCATGTCCGGATCGGTCATGATGGTGGCTGGATTCGAATTAACCAGAATGACCCGGTAACCCTCCTCTCTCAACGCCTTGCACGCCTGTGCGCCGGAGTAATCGAATTCACACGCCTGACCGATTACAATCGGACCGGCGCCAATGATCATGATGCTTTGTATGTCTGTACGTTTTGGCATGTAACAACCGTCAAATTATATTAGCCGCAAATGGACGCTAATCACCGCAAATTTTCGCTAAATCACTTTCGAATCATCATGCTGCCAGACGATGCGCCTGATCTCGGTTCTTGGTTTTCCGAAATTAATCAGCAGCAAAACATTCAAACCTGTTGCCTTTACATAACTGATGACTTGAGCCTTGTGTTCTGGTGACAGTCTTGCAACCGCCTTCAGTTCCAATAGTAAGCAGTTTTCAACAAGAATATCTGCGAAAAACTTTCCAACAACCTCACCCTTGTAGATCACGTTCAACTGTTTCTGACGCTCACCACAAGGCCTTTTCCAACCAATTCCACACAGAGTGCATTCTCATACACACTCTCTAGAAATCCCGGCCCCAATTCATTGCCGACCGTGTAGACATACCCGATGACCCGTTGCGAAATCCTTTTAGTTTATCTGCGTCCATTTGCTTTGATTTGCGTCTATTCGCGGCTTGAATCGCTTTCCTTTATCAACTCGATAAAATGATCAAAGACCGGCGCTACATCATGAGGTCCCGGACTTGCCTCAGGGTGCCCCTGAAAGCTGAAGGCTGGCTTGTCTGTACGATGAATGCCCTGCAATGTGCCATCGAAGAGTGATCGATGGATGGCGGTCAGATGGTCAGGCAAGCTCGCTTCGTCAACCGCAAATCCATGATTCTGACTGCTGATCATGACGGTTCCATCGGCCAGGTCCTGTACAGGATGATTCGCCCCGTGATGACCAAACTTCATCTTTACCGTCTTGGCGCCAGAGGCTAAGGCCAACAACTGATGGCCAAGACAGATGCCGAATACCGGCAGACCGGTATCGACAATCCGGGCAATCGAATCAATTGCGTATTCACAGGGTTCCGGGTCACCCGGACCGTTGGAGAGAAAGACCCCATCCGGTTGCATGGCTATAACCTCGTCGGCAGGCATCTGTGCCGGTACCACGGTGATCCGGCAGCCACGGTCCGTCAACATGCGCAGGATGTTACGTTTGACGCCGTAATCGTAGGCCACCACATGGTAGGGAAGCTTCTCATCAACTGGGTGCTCCGCTTCGGGCAGTCCGTCTTCCAGTGACCAGCTTCCCTGTGCCCACTCATAGGGTATAGATGTGGTCACCTCTTTGGCCAGGTCCATGCCCTTAAGCCCTGGAAAACCTTGTGCCATTTTCAGCGCTGCCTGTTCATCGAGTCCGTCGCCTGCAAGGATGCAGCCATTCTGTGCACCCTTTTCACGCAGAATACGGGTCAATTTGCGGGTATCGATACCCGCAATAGCAATGATGCCGTTTCGTTGCAGATAGCTTTCAAGAGAAGCTTCCGAGCGCCAATTGCTGGTAATGAGAGGAAGATCCCGAATCACCAGACCTGCTGCATGGATATGCCCCGATTCCTCATCCTCCTGATTGATACCGGTATTGCCGATATGAGGATAGGTCAGGGTAACGATCTGCTGGCAATAGGAGGGATCGGTGAGTATCTCCTGATAACCGGTCATGGCGGTATTAAAGACCACCTCACCGACGGTTTGTCCCTCAGCACCGATGGCCTCACCCCTGAATTGGCTGCCATCCTCTAGGACCAGAACTGCTGGTTTTCTCAAGAATCTCTCCGTTACAGGCGTGCAAAAAGGGGCAGGCCACAAAGTGCCTGCCCCATACAATATGAGAACAGTTGGCTTCGGGAGTCGATTACTGAGACACCCCGAACTGATTGGAGGGATATTGTACTGATGGGTGGCGAAGCTGTCTATCGTTCTGAAGCCAATTTCACAGAGGAGATCCCGGGGGGGATCTAAAATTGACTAGACAGGGTTGTCTTCCACCCGAGTCTTTGGTTTCAGACCGTAGTCGGCTTGGTTTTGCTGCTGCAGTGCGAGAGAACAAACCCTATCAACATTATAGTAATACAACCCGAACCTCACAAAGGACATGACCAAATCTCACACTACCAACCAATCATCATACGACCGACCTATCCCGGGCTCTGGACAATAGTGACGACTCGCTATAACAGTCAGTTTCATCAAACGGAGCATCACATCGACTAACTCAATATCGCTCCTTTGAATGGGTATCAACTAACGCCAATGAGACACAACCCAATTAACACCTTCAATGACTCTCTCAGACTCCTCCTTATGGACATAGTGACCTGCACGCTCGGCGATCAGATGTTGACTCCTTTCGCTTAGCTCGGACAGACCAACCTGCATTTCGTGCCACAATGTCTGCCAGGCATCCGATTCCTGACCCTGGTGTGGTGCCCTGCTGATAACCGCAAGCGGCGTATCACCCATCGTTACAGGTATTTTGGTTTGTTGTGCGTCATCATATTCACGTTTAACGTGGGATGGCAGTAGTGCATACATGACCGACGGCAGATTACATTGGGAGAGTCCCTGTTCAAGGCAGGCTTGAGTCAATAGGGGATGACGTGCATCTACCAACACCACACCAGCCACCTCCTCGGGAAAACGCTCAACATAATTGAGCATATAGAGACCACCCAAAGAGTGACCGACTAAAACATAGGGTGGAGAATGCTCTGAGCTTTTCAATAGCTGACGAAGATCGTCAACGATCTGCTCAGCAGTGCGAGGCCTTGATGTTGCACTGCTGGGTGTATAGCCCGGTCGGCTATAGGCAAACACTTTTGTGATAGATGACAACGCTTCAAAGATCCCATCCCAACTCCCCATCCCGTCACCCAAACCCGCTTCGAGGACAATCGTCAAAGGCCCCTCTCCAAGAGTGGCATAGGCAACTCTCTCATTATTGACCTTCACGGTTTTGCTGTGACGTAACGTGGTGCATGAAATCACCAGAAAGCAGCAAACCAATAATGAAAACACGTTTTTCAGTATTCGCATTTTGTTAACCTTAAAAAAAGCATCATAAAATCAAGAACCACTTGCCACAAAACAAGCGACCAATAAAAGCCTGCATAAAGCGCACACATTCAATTCAAAATTCATCACTCAAAATTCGAAATTACTATTCATGCCTCAGCGCCTCCACCGGCAGAAATGCAGCAGCACGACGTGCCGGATAGTAACCGGACGCCAAGCCCACCAGTACGGAAACCGTCAACCCGATCAGAATACCGCTCGGGGTAGGTATGAGAGGAAATCCGGTAACCAGATCCAATAAGCCACCCAGCAACAGACCGACAACCAGACCGGCGATACCACCGATCACGCTGATCAGCACGGCCTCTGCCAGAAATTGAAATAGAATATGACGACGATTAGCACCTATAGCCATTCTCACACCGATCTCCCGGACACGTTCTACAACGGCTGTACTCATAATCCCCGCTACACCGATCCCGCCAACCAATAACGAGGTGGATGCAGCCACCACGCCCATAGCGGTGATGCCGTTCAATATGCGCTCCACGGTCTTCAAATAGGAGGCGAGTGTGACTTGAGTATATTGATAGGCACCGCGATGGCGTCGTTCCAGCACCTGTTTGAGTTGTGCTACCGCTCGCTCTGCCTGATTCAGTGATACAGCTTCAGCCTGCAGATAACTGATCTCCCGGTTCCCATTGATCTGCTGCACCAGGGTATAAGGCAACAGGATACGATTGTTAGCATCCTCGCCACCCTTTGAACCGATACTGGCGAGTAGATCCCTGCTTTTATATTGCAATACACCGATCACCCTGTACTTACGACCGGCAATACGCAAATGTCGACCTAGCGGGTTTTCCGTTTGTGGAAATAGATCTTTTCGGACAGTTTCCCCGATCAGGGCCACCGGACGACGGCTGTTGATATGCACTTGTCTGAAGCCGCGACCAAATTTCAAACGATCATTATTGATTACTAAATAATCTGCATTCACCCCTTTGATTTCTGCATTGCTGTAGCGATTGCCCCACTGGATTATGGGATCGTTTTCCACCAGCGTCACCGGACTTAATCGATGTACAGCCGGACAGCATCCACCGCTTAGTATGGCCATATCCTGGTCCACCAGCCCCGATCCCTGGCGTACCCGTCGATTGGGATCCTTGTCGGCATAGTCTCGAAACACCCATACCGAGCGTAGCCCGAAGGTCTCCAACTCTTTAGTCACAAACGCCTTGCCGCCGCTACTGACGGCACTCACTGTCATCACCGCTGCAATCCCGATAGCGATACCCACCACACTCAACAGAGATCTCAACCGGTTATCCCTGAGCGCCAACAACGCCTCACCCAATAACTCGATAAAGATATGTAAACTGTTCATGACACTACCGCGCCATCATTTAACATCACCACCCGGTCCGCCCACTCACCGATGGCAGGGTCATGGGTCACCATCACCAGGGTGTGTCCCTCGTCATGTAACGCCCTGAACAGGGTCAAAACCTGGGAGCCGTTACGACTGTCCAATGCCCCTGTCGGTTCATCCGCGATCAGTAATCGGGGTTGATTGACCAGGGCACGGGCGATTGCTACCCGTTGCTGCTGACCACCGGAGAGTTGACTGGGTAGGTGTGCGGAGCGATCTGCCACACCAACACGTTGCAAGGCGTTCCTTGCACGGCTGTTGCGTGCCGACCGGCTCATCCCCTGATAGAGCAGTGGCAGCGCTACATTGTCCAGGGCGCTCCGGGTTGGAATAAGATTGAAGGATTGGAAAACAAAACCGATGTATCGAGCCCGTAGCCGGGCCAGATGATGGGGGATGCCAGGGTCCACCATCTGCCCATCCAACCGGTAGTAACCACGATCCGCGATATCCAGACAGCCAATAATATTCAGCAGCGTGCTTTTACCCGAACCGGAAGGTCCCATAATGGCGATGAACTCACCGTCGGAAACAACCAGATCAACATCGCGTATGACCGCTAACTCAATACCTGATCGCCAATACGACTTGCAGAGTCCCTCGATCTGGATCATGGTGTTTCTTCTTCAGCAACCAGCGTGCCGGCTTCAAGGATGTCACCATCCAGGCGAATCACTTTGACACCCTCATCGAAACCGCTGACCAGTTCCACATGGGTATCCCCCTCCAATCCGATTTCAATCGACCTGTAGTGCAACTGACCCGATTCGATAAGTGCTACTTCAAAGCCCTCATCACCTTTATGCAGGGCAGCAAAAGGCAGTTTCAATATGCCTTGACGACGATCCACAAGGATCTCTAAATCCAGTTGCTGCCCTAACAGCAGGGGTGGAGGGGTTTCACCCAGACCGAGGCGTACCCGAAAGGTATTGAGTCGTTTATCCTTCTCACGTTCCACACTGGGACCGATCCAGCTGACCGTCGATTGCCAGACCAGTTCGGGAAAGGCATCACAACGGATTGTCACCGGTTGACCCGGTTTCACCCGACCGCTGTCCACCGCATCCACATGGGCCTCGATCTCCCACTGATCCAGTGCCACCAGGGAAAAGAGTGCTGTCCCCGCTTCCACCCACTGCCCCACTTCGGTCGACTTCCCCACCACAACCGCTGCAAAAGGGGCACGTACCTGTTGCCACTCCTGTGCTACTTCAGCAAGATGCAGATCAGCTTTTGCCACTTGCCACGCGGCTGTCGCCGCCTCCCAATTGAGTTTCGCCTCCTCCAGCTTCTCTTGTGAAACAGCACCCTTGTCTGCCAGCTTTTTCAATCGCCGATAGCGCAACTGCTCTTCGCGACGCCGTACCCCCTCCTGCAGTAGATAGGCCTCCGCACGTTGCAGACGCGCAGCGGCTGCCCGGTTATCCATGGAGGCAAGTATCTGATCGGTCTCAACCCGGTCACCCAGGGCTGTATTGACACGGTTCACCTGACCATCCACCAGCGCCGTCAGGGTTACACTGCGATCATTGATCACTTCACCGGTCACCCTGATCACAAGTTCCAGATCGCCACGTTCAATGGAGACAGTCTCAACCTGACGAGCCTGATCCATATAGCCGATAAATCCACCGACCAGGATCAGCAGGCTGACGGTCACAATCGTCATACTGAAAAGCAGATTCATCTAAGCCGACCTTAGAAGTGATACATCAAGCCGAGATACCCTCCACCGACATTTGATTCATCGACAATGGGACTGTCGCTGATGCCGTCCCCGAGGCGCCCTATACCCACGCCGCCGATCAGATGCGTCTGCTGAGTAAATGCATACTCAATCTGCACGCCGGCAAAGGGAGTCACTGTAGACTCACCTTCATAAGCTGGTCTGCTCGCTGACACTTCATGACTTTGCACACCAAAGTAGTAATCGGTTAAATCACTGCTCTGCCAGCTAAAACCCACTTCTGGTCGCAGTGTCCAGTTGCCCTGGGTCACCGGATAGGCATAACTGAATATCGCTTCCTGACCCTTCGAACGATTACTGACATCGGTCAGCAATTGTGCATTCAACTCACCATAGCCGGTATCCCATCGTGCATTGACCCCGGCATCGAAACCGGCTTTGCGTTCATCTAGTCCACGCAATTTGGAATTGCCGTCAGGGTCGAGCCCCATAGCGCGAATCTTGCCAACCAGATCGATATTGTAGTGCTCGCCTTTGAAGACGCTGTAGCCCAGCCCACCGAAATCGGTGTTGCCGTTAAAGAATGAGATTCCGGGATTGCCCAGGTTGGCGTAAAACCGCTCTCCTTTGTAGGCCACAACCGGGATCAGTGCCGCAACCCCATCCTCACCCACGATCGGACTGCGTCCACCCAGGACATTGGCACCCACACTCCATTCACCGGCCGATACATCATCAGATCCCGCAATCAGAACAGTGGTAAAAGCCAATGCCGGTAAAACAGCAGTGAAGGTTTGTTTGTAAAGTCTAAAAGACATGATGTCGTCTCCATTGTTTTAAGTGACAACATCAGGTTATAAAAGAATGTAACAACGGTCTGTGGCGGTCTTGTATGGGATTGTATCAGGCTGTAACAGGTCCTATTGTTGTGTAACAGGCCAGGAAATCACAAAGCGGGCGCCACCCAGTCTGGATGTCTCCACCCACACCTTCCCGTCATGCCAACGGGTAATCTGATTGACGATGGCAAGTCCCAGGCCAACCCCCCCCGACTCCCGGTCACGGGCAGCATCCAGTCGGGCAAAGGGCGCAAAAATACGCTCCCGTTCCTCTTCTGGTACGCCTGAACCATCATCCTCGACTACAATTCTGGCCTGCCCATCCTTACAATCACCACTCAACAACATCCGCTGTGAGGCATGCCGACGACCGTTACGTATCAGGTTTTTGACTGCACGCCCCATTAATCTGGAATCAAGGGTCACCTGTTCCGCAGCGTCCACCGGCAGGGGTTCAAACTCGACATTCACCATCGACAGCTCCTCCTCCAGCTCAATAAGCAGGGCACTCAACCAGTCACCCAGCGACACAGACTCCAGCACCAGATCAGGCCGTTCACGGTCAAGACGGGAGTAGCTGAGTGACTCGTTGACCAGCTCTTCCAGCTCCACGATATCCTTGCGCATACCAGTGATATGCCGCTGCCTGTCAGTATCGCTGAGGGGTTCTTCCAACATATCCACTCTGAAACGTAACCGGGCAATGGGCGTACGCAGCTCATGAGAGACGGCACCCGTCAGTTCCCGGTGAGAATGGATCAAACGCTGCATGCGCTCTGCCATGGCGTTGAAGGTATCGGCCAGCGAGCCTAATGCCGAACCCTTACTGACAAGTAAACGGGTATCCAGATCGCCGGTACCGAAATGTCGGACACCATGATCGAATCGATTAAGATCACGCCAAACCGGGCGAACCCAGATATAGACAGCCAGGGCGATCAACAACGCCAGCAACAATAGAATGACCAGATTAAAATAACGCAGGATGGGGGGCACCTCAAAAGGCCCCGCTCGAAACACCTGATCAGTATCCCCCAATCGCTTGAAATAGGTCTCCTTTCCATCTTCCAGACCCAGCACGATAATTTTACCCGATATGATGTCAGTCAGTCGTTCAGCCGGAAGTGCGGGATCATCAACAGAGAGCATCGCCAAAGGCATGTCAAACACCTGGCCCAGATCTGCCAGTGTCTCAGGCCAGGTCGATCGATCGCTCTGTAGAAAACGGGACTCGATCATATAGACGATCCCCCCCACCTGGTCGACCTCTTCCTGTTCCGGATTGGGACCCAACACCATCATCAGGTAACGGTCGGATTCGGGTACCCGTTTGAAAAACTGGGTCTGCTCCCCCTCCTCCTGAAATATCAGCTGCCCATCTCTAAGCCGTTGTTGTTCCGGATCTTCGATTTCCAGCCTATCCAGGTCATCAGCGCCATACAGTGCAAGCCCATAACGAAAATGGGGTTCCAATTCATCGATCACCTCATCCCACTGGGAGTGGGGACGCGCTGCCAGTTGATCTTCTACCAGGTGGTAAGCACCGATCAAGGCCCGTTCATAGTAACGCTGGATAGTGCCATGCAATGCCAGTTCCGGCAGCCAGGTCAGACCTGCAATAAACAGTGCGCAAGTAAGAAATAATACGCCATATAGGGTGAGGTAGAGACGGGCCAACAATGATTACTCCCAGGCGTCCGGCACAAAAAGGTAACCCCGCCCGCGTACAGTTTTAATTCGATAGGGGTGATTGGCGTCATCGCTGAGCTTACGTCGCAGCCTTGATATACCGATATCCACGGAACGGTCCAGACCATCGTAACCAAATCCACGCAGACTTTTCAGTGCACTGTCACGCTCAACCACCTTTCCGGCCATACTGGCCAGCAACCAGAGTAGATCGAACTCACCGGTTGAGAGTTCAATGGTCTGTTCCCCAAGAGATGCCGCCCGCGCACTGGCATCGATATGCAATAGCCCGAAACTCAATTTGTGTTCAGCGGTTTCCGTCTGATGTGCATCCGTTGGGCGGTAACGGCGTAACAGCGAACGGAGCCTGGCCAGTAACACTCTCGGTTCAACCGGCTTGGTCAGATAATCGTCAGCCCCCAATTCAAGGCCTACGATTTCATCCACATCCTCATCCCTGGCGGTAAACATCACGATCGGCCCCTGAAACTCCATGCGCAACTCTCTGCAGATCTCCAATCCGTCCCGTCCAGGCAGATTCAGGTCAAGAACCAGAATATCGGGGTTTTGCCGACGCACACGATCAGCGGCCGTATCACCACGGTGCTCGAGACTCACTTCAAACTCATAGCGCTGCAGATACTCCTGCACCAGCTCCGCGAGCTGCACATCATCTTCCACCAGCAGAACCTGTGACGGTCCGGGATCGCTATTGACCTGCATTGGATTTGCGACTCCTGTTAACTCTTTCTTTACATTAGCACTGTATAAAGCGTATGGCTGTGACGGCGCGTATTCGACTGTAACAGAGTGTAACCACTCACCTTGATCAATTCAGACGGGGTGGGGCAGAACCGACTGGATGCGTGTTAACAGGCCCTAAGCATGTGCCATTCGCATCTGACCTATTCAGTCTTTTCATGCTATATACCCTCTAATCAATATCTGAATCCCCTTGCACAAAGAGAGGCGATATGGATCTCACAACCAAATACCTGGGCATGCAGCTGAAGAATCCACTGGTACCTTCTGCATCACCCCTGTCTCGCAGCATCGATGATGCCCGCCGCATGGAAGATGCCGGGGCGTCGGCCATTATCATGTACTCATTGTTCGAAGAGGCCGTTACAGCCGAAGAGGAGACCATGGTCCGGTTTCTGCACCATCAGGACACCGGATTTGCAGAAGCAGATAGCTTTCTGCCCAATCACTTCGACTTCTCCAATGGTCAGGAACGCTACCTGGAAAACCTGCAGGCACTGAAACAGGCACTGGAGATTCCGGTCATCGCCAGTCTCAACGGCACCACACCGGGAGGCTGGATCACCCATGCTGAAGAGATGGCACAGGCCGGCGCCGATGCCCTGGAGTTGAATATCTACCAGGTTGCCGCCGATATCGAGATCAGCGGCAGTGAAATCGAACAGCGTTACATTGAACTGCTGACCCAGCTGAAACAGCAGGTATCGATACCGATCAACATGAAGCTATCGCCTGCTTTCAGCTCAATGGCCAATATGGTGAAACGGCTGGAGCTGGCCGGTGCCAGCGGAGTCTCTCTGTTCAACCGCTTCTATCAACCCGATATCAATATCGATAACCTGCGCCTGACCTCCAACTTGCAGACATCAACCTCAGCCGAGGCGCTGCTGGCGATGCGTTGGATCGCAATTCTGCATGGCCGTACAAAGCTTTCCCTCGGTGCGACCGGCGGAGTACATAACCAGACAGATGCCATTAAATTACTGCTGGCTGGGGCCGATGTGGTCCACCTTTGCAGCCTTTTACTTGAACAGGGACCCCAGGCAATCGTAACCATCATCACCGGTATCGAAGCATGGATGGAGGAGAAGGGATTCGAGACGGTTGAGGATTTTCGTGGCCGGGTCAGTCAGATCAGTGTTACCGATCCGACAGCATTCGAACGGGTCAATTATGTCAATATCCTCGATAGTTTCAGCGTCAGCCCCGGGGTACGAGGTTGAAGGCTCAAAATCCCAGATTCCGCCGTTGACCGCTGATATCTCACGTAAGGTAATGATATGCTGGATCAAACAATGAATTTTCCCGCACCCACGGGTAAGTTGTGGAGCACCCCATGAATTTGTGAGTAATCCATGTTCAACTTCGGATTCCTGGATAATGGTTGTTGCAAACCCGATAACAAAAACGTAAGTAGTGACCGATTCGGGTTAGCAGTAATGCCTCAGCCCTGACATAATTAGTGCTGATCCGGATAACTACCACACTCACTCAACAGCTAACGGAAAGACTGATCTCTCGTGACCGATCTGATTCACTTTGAGCATCCGTTGAACGAAAGGATTCGAACCTTTCTTCGACTTGAGCACCTTTTTCTGCAGGTTGATCATTTTCGTCCGCTGGCTGACAGCTGGAGCAACAGGGCAGCCATTCAGGGGCTCCTCAGCATTGTCACCATTTTCGGACGTTCTGATCTCAAGACAGAGATCCTTAAAGAGCTGGAACGCCACACCAGTAATCTCGAGCGTGTTCGCCAACAACCCGGTGTCAACATGCAGGCCCTGGGACAGGTGCTGGATGATCTGGAACAGGCCATCCATCAGGTCTATCGCATGGATGGTCAAATCGCCAGAAGACTGCGTAGCAACGAGTTCCTGACCGCTATCCTGCAGCGTAGCAGTATCCCAGGTGGTGGCTGTAATTTCGATCTACCTCAGTATCACTTCTGGCTCAATCAGCCCCATGAGGTCCGCCAGTATCAAATGAGTGAATGGATGCATGATCTGCATCCAGTACGCGAAGCAGTCGTGTTGTTACTCAACCTGGTCCGCAGCAGCCACCTGCCTACTCAGGAAAAGGCCCTCCAGGGCTTTTTCCAGAGAACCCTTGAGAGCTCCTCACCCGCCCAGCTGATCCGGGTGGGACTGCCGAGAAATTCATCGATGTTTACTGAGATCAGCGGTAATAAACACCGCTTCAGCATACGCTTCCTTGAAGCCGTCGATAGCGGCAAACCGGCCCAGACCTCCCACGAGGTGGATTTTCAACTCACTGCCTGTATTTTTTAAATCATGAATTCCGGTGACAATAAAACGGCAGTCCCATGCCCAACCTGTGGCAAACAGGTCGCCTTATCCGAGGCCTCCCGTTCACGTCCCTTCTGCAGCGAACGCTGCCGCCTCATCGATCTTGGGGATTGGCTGGATGAAAGCCACTGTATCTCCGAACCCCTGGATGATCATTCAGAAAAAGAGTATCCGGACTAACCCCCGGCCAGCCTTTTACTGATCTGTTTATTGAGCTTATCCACCTCCAGATACCAGGCATCGATCTGCTGATTCTCCGGCTGATGACTCTTCAGTACCTTTTTCAGGTGCTCGCAATGCCACAATGCCTGATGAACCTGGCCACTGTTCGCCAATCGATTCGCCTCCGGCAGATGATGATTATACAGTGATTCCACCCGTCGCATCCTCATCAGTTCGAGCAACTGGGCACGCTCTTCAGGGGAAACAGGGGTAAGCAATCTTTTCTCTTGAACCAGCCACTCGATTTCACTCGTCAGTCGACTAAACCGTTCCAGCTGCTGCTCGCTAAGACGGGCGGATGCCGGCTTTGCCGATACCTGCTCAAGGGTTCTCTGAGCCTCCCCGATCATGCGATCGATACCATCGTATCGGGCGTGGATCCCCTTCAGCGCCTGCAGGCGGGCAACAATATCCTGCCGTAGAATCCGCTCTGCCTCGATCGGTACCGGCAGACCGGTCATACGCTGAATGAGTCCATCTATCTCCCCCACCCGCTTCAGAATCCGCTGAACATGTTGACGCCGCTCTTCGACAAAGGCGTGGTATCGCTGGGCTATGCTTGCCAAAATCAGGGTGAGAATCAATAATCCTCCCACCACCAAGAAGAGCGTCATCTGATCCATTTTCCAACTCAAGATAGTGGGCCTGTTAAGAAGAATTCGGTGTGCAATCGGCCCGCATGTTGCCACCAAATATAAACCTGAGTCCATGGGTCCGGATTCAAGTGATCGATTTACTGCACGCCCCAATCGGTGATGCACCTATTGCAGGGGTCCTGGTATTGTATCTGGCATTCTTCAAAAAACCATCAGGGAGACCTACCACAATGTCCTGGGTGATGATTATCGTATTGATAGTTGCGAGTTACCTCATTTTGTTGCCGTTACTCAGCTACCTCTCTGCAAGACGCCTGGTGGGTAAAATGATAGAGAACGATTTAACCAGTGAGACGGACGGAAACCGAATGATCTATTTCTATAGTCAGAAATGTCCCCCCTGTCGTAGCATGACCCCTATCATCGATCACCTTTCTGAAAACCACGACACAGTCATGAAGGTTGATGTACAGAGTGACCCTGATACAGCGAGGGCATTCAATATCCGAGCCACCCCGACAACCATTCTGATGAAAGACAATAAAGTCACTGACGTCTGTTTGGGTGCAAAGAGTCAGAAACAGCTGGAAACCCTTTTACAGAAGATCATCTGATGCACTACCGAATTATCCCCGTTACCCCCTTCCAACAAAACTGCACCCTGTTCTGGTGTGAGAAAACCCGCCATACAGCGATTATCGATCCGGGGGGTGACAGCCAAAGAGTGATCGATCAGATCAATGCCTTAGCGCTGATCCCGGAGTGCATTCTCCTCACCCATGGACATCTGGATCATGCCGGTGGTGCAAACGAACTGGCTCAGAGACTGCACATCCCCATCATCGGCCCCCATCGGGAGGATGCATTTCTGCTGGACAATATGGACCAGCAGGCAGTGATGTTTGGTTTTGGTGATGATATCGCCTGCAAGCCCGATCAATGGTTGAATCAGGGTGATGAAGTGCCTGTGGGGGAGGAACGCCTCGAGGTCTATCACTGCCCGGGCCATACACCGGGACATATCATCTTTTTCCATCGCAACGATCAACTTGCACAGGTGGGTGATGTGCTTTTCAGCGGTTCAATCGGGCGTACCGACTTCCCCCGTGGTGACCACAGCACCCTTATCCGCTCCATTCGGGATCAGCTATGGCCACTGGGTGATGCTGTCAGGTTTGTCCCTGGCCACGGCCCTGAATCCACTTTCGGCGAGGAGCGTCGAACCAATCCCTTCGTGGGTGACGGCCGCTAGCCCACTCAACTCAATCACTTCTTCAATCGTTGCATGCTCACCAAGAGCCTGTTAACGCTGATTTGATAATCAAATCGGCGTTAACAAGCCCTAGTGTGGTTGACTGCACCGGACTGAATCATCTTCAAGCATCAACCAGTGAGATGTTCAACTGTTAGCCCGCAAAATCAACACATACGCTGCATGCAATAGCGCAGGGAATTTGATGTTGACTTGACTTTAATCAAATAAAACCGCTTGCAACACAATATATAGTGCTTAAATAAACATATAACCACCATATATGGTGTCAATAATATTATAATATAGGAGGATTACCGGCCATGCCAGCAATTGCTGCTCAACAGACACTCTGCACACCCACAAAGGTTCTCAAGCGCGATGGTTGCGAAGTCGACTTCGACACCAGCAAGATCCAACTCGCCATCCTCAAGGCCGGCCAAGCGAGTCGGGAGTTCGATAACAGCGAGGCCAGACTGCTTTGCGCACAAGTGATCAAGGTTTTGACGCATACCGGTTATCGGGAGCAAACCCCCGGGATCGAGCGTATCCAGGATATCGTTGAACAGGTATTGATCAGCGCCAACCATCTGAAGACGGCCCGGGCCTTTATCGTCTACCGTGAACAGCATAAGAAGCTGCGTGAGGATCGCCGCACTCTGCTGGATGTCTCCGCCTCAGTGAGCGAATATCTGCAGCGCTCCGACTGGCGGGTCTCAGCCAATGCTAACCAGGGTTACTCCCTGGGTGGTCTGATCCTTAACGCTTCAGGCAAGATGATTGCCAATTACTGGCTCAATCACGTCTACCCCCCTGAGATCGGCGAAGCTCACCGACAGGGTGACATCCATATTCATGACCTCGACATGTTGGCCGGTTATTGTGCAGGCTGGTCCCTGCGCACGCTGCTCCATGAAGGGCTGAACGGGGTGCCGGGAAAGGTCGAGTCAGGACCACCAAAACATCTATCCAGCGCTGTCGGTCAGATTGTCAATTTCCTTGGTACCCTGCAGAACGAATGGGCGGGTGCCCAGGCTTTCAGCTCCTTCGATACCTACATGGCACCCTTTGTACGCAAAGACAATCTCAGCTACCCACAGGTCTATCAGTACATTCAGGAGTTGATCTACAACCTCAATGTGCCCTCCCGCTGGGGTACCCAGACCCCTTTCACCAATCTGACCTTCGATTGGGTATGCCCGCAGGATCTGCGCGAACAGATCCCGATCATCGCGGGTGAAGAGATGCCCTTCAGCTATGGTGATCTACAGCGGGAGATGGACCTCATCAATCGCGCCTATATCGAGGTAATGACCGCCGGTGATGCCAAAGGTCGGGTATTCACCTTCCCTATCCCGACCTACAACATCACCCCCGAGTTTCCCTGGGAGAGCGAGAACGCCCAACGGCTGTTCAAGATGACAGCCAAGTATGGACTGCCCTATTTCCAAAACTTTCTGAATTCTGAACTGAGCCCGAATATGGTGCGTTCCATGTGTTGTCGACTGCAACTCGATCTGCGTGAGTTGCTGAAACGAGGCAATGGCCTGTTCGGTTCAGCGGAGCAGACCGGTTCACTGGGCGTGGTCACGATCAACTGCGCCCGTCTGGGTTACCTGCACAGTGGGGACGAAGCCAACCTGATGGCGCGAGTCGATGAACTGTTGCGACTGGCGTGCAACAGTCTGGAAATCAAAAGGAAAGTCATTCAACGTCACATGGATGCAGGACTATTTCCCTATACCAAGCGCTACCTCGGCACCTTGAGAAACCACTTCTCAACCATTGGCGTCAACGGCATCAATGAGATGATCCGCAATTACAGTAACGATAAATTTGATATCAGCCATTCTGAAGGGCAGGCATTCGCGACCCGTTTTCTCGACCATATCCGTCAACGAATGGTAGCTTTCCAGGAGGAGAGCGGCAACCTCTACAACCTGGAGGCAACACCCGCAGAAGGGACCACCTACCGCTTTGCCAAAGAGGATCTCAAGCGCTACCCCACGATCCTTCAGGCCGGCACGCCGGACAAACCCTACTACACCAACTCCTCTCAGCTCCCGGTAGGCTTTACCGACGATCCCTTTGCCGCTCTGCAGCATCAGGAGCCACTACAGCGAAAATATACCGGCGGCACTGTACTTCATCTCTATATGAATGAGCGGATCAGCAGCACTGAAGCCTGTAAAAAACTGGTTAAACGCTCACTGGAGAACTTCCGCATCCCCTATCTGACCATTACACCGACATTTTCCATCTGCCCGGTACACGGTTACCTCAGCGGAGAGCAGACATTCTGCCCCAAATGCGACCAGGCACTCATCCAACAGAAACAACAGGAGATCAACCATGCACACACCCATTGAACTACGCGACGAAGAGCGCACCCGTTGTGAGGTCTGGACCCGGGTCATGGGCTACCACCGCCCAATCTCTGCGTTCAATCCCGGCAAGCAATCCGAGCAGGCCGAACGATGCTATTACAAGGAGGCAAAGATCAAAAAAGACACCCACAAAACCCTCCCTGACGCCCCAATCGATTGCAATGGAATGAGCCGCTGAGCCATGCCCCATTCCCCGCTACAGGTGGGGGGTCTGACTCCCATGACCACCATTGACTACCCTGACCACCTCGCTGCGGTGATCTTTTGTCAGGGGTGTCCATTACGCTGCCACTATTGCCAGAACAGTGAGTTGTTACCCCGCCATGGGGGCCAGGATATACCCTGGGAAACGGTTCTCGGCTTTCTCGAAAGCCGTCGTGGTTTACTTGAGGCGGTTGTGTTCAGCGGAGGGGAACCAACCCTCCAAGCCAGCTTGCTGGATGCTGTGAAGCAGGTCAGGGCTATGGGATTTTTAGTCGGGTTGCACACAGCGGGTATCTACCCGGACCGTTTTGCCCGACTGTTACCCCATCTCGACTGGGTCGGCCTGGATATCAAAGCCCCGGTGGAAGACTACGAGGCACTCACCGGCGCTCCCGGAGCGGGAGAGTCTGCCTGGCAATGTGCCCGATTACTGGCACTCAGCGGCCTGCCTCATGAAATCCGCACCACCCTTTATCCTGCAATCGATACACAAGAAAAAAAAGAGCAACTGAGCGATGCACTCAGTTCCCTGGGCAATTTCAACCATGTCTGGCAAGCATGCAGAGATCAAAATTTTCAGTCACAGGACTTTCTCGCCGAGAGGCTAAATTAGTTTCCACTAATAATGTCATATGCATTTGTTTACAGTGTCTTTTTGCATTGATATACGACTTGACGTAACATCCCTCAGTCAAGAAAAATCACCCGACCTAATGGAATTAGACGGGCATAGTTAAAAAAGACACTTGAAAGACAGCTTGTTTTTCCAGACAGAATTTCGAGGGTGGAGTATGTTCAGACAACGCGCTGGCAGTAAGTCTGCGGGTAAAATTTCTATCATCCTGGCGGGCATCATTTTTGTTGCCGGTATTATTTTTACCGGTCTATTCAATATCGGCCTTGCCTTTACCAATGAGATGGATTTTTGTACTTCCTGCCACACCATGAAGATCAATTTGGAGGAGTACAAAGAGACCCTTCATTATAAAAATGCCTCCGGTGTACGAGCCACCTGTTCAGACTGCCACGTTCCCAAGCCCTTTATCCCCAAGATGATCGCCAAAGTCATGGCTGCCAAGGATGTCTATCACGAGATCATGGGCACCATCGATACCAAGGAGAAATATGAAGCCCTTCGCTGGGATATGGCCAACCGGGTATGGGATAAAATGCGTGCATCAGATTCTCGTGAGTGCCGCTCCTGCCATGAATTCACCAGCATGGACCTGAGCGAGCAGGATCGCAGTGCCCGTAAACGTCATCCCAAAGCGATGGACAAGGGTACAGCTTGTATCGATTGCCACAAGGGTATAGCTCATGAAGAACCGGATGAGCCCGATGAGCCTGACCCCTCATAAAATCAGGTCTGATATAATCTGTTGGCTTCGCTAATGAAACTTGTTGTTTAGCCTCGTGACAGGAATTCAATGAATAAAACCAGACTGTTCCTATCGGTTCTTGCACTACTTTTTTCGGCACCACTGTTTGCCGGCGATACGCAGGACGATAAAGATCTTCGACTAGCCGCTAATGTCGGTGACGTAGAGACGATGACTGCCCTTCTGGACAAGGGGGTGCACGTCGATAGTGAAAATAAATTCGGCAAAAACGCACTGATGATGGCGGTCGAGAATGACAATTTCGAAGCCGTTGTACTTCTGTTGAGTCGGGGAGCCGACGTCAATGCACGGACAAAGGATGGTTGTACAGCGCTGACCTTTGCTGCTGAAAATGGTCATCCTGCGCTTACCGCCATGCTGCTTGAACGGGGTGCAAACCTGCATGACCGTACCAGAGCAGGATGGGATTCTTTGATGATCGCCTCCCGCTATGGCATCACCGATATGGTAGAACAGCTGCTATACAAGGGCGCTGATCCGAAGGCATCGGATAAATATGGCAGAAACGCGTTGATGATGGCCGCAGAAAAAGGGTATGCCGCCACCAGCGTCATGCTGTTGAAGCATGGTGCGGACAGCGCAAGCCGGGATAAGAACGGCTCCACCGCCTTGATATTGGCCGCAGACAGTGGACATAACGATGTCGTCAAAGCCTTGCTGGATCACTACGCCGATGTCAACGCCCAAGACAGCGATGGTGCAACCGCCTTGATATGGGTGGCTGGTCAGGATAGAGCTGATACGGCGCAGATTTTGATAACAGCGGGTGCGGATGTAAATCTGGCGGATGTGGATGGTATCACCCCACTGATGGAGGCTGCCCGCAAAGGATCAGAGCAAATGGTGAAGCTACTGCTTCAACATGGTGCTGATAAAACGCATAAAGATAAAGAAGGCCACACAGCTGCGGACATTGCTAAAAAGAAAAAGCATAGCAAGCTGTTGAGTCTTCTGTAATACAGAGCATTGCCCAGATGGTGAACAGCATAGCTGCCTGGATTGATGTCACGCTTGTGGCATACAGGATCACCGTCTGAGCTTACTGCAACAGGAGCAGTCCTAAATTAAGCTGCTCCGCTCAAGTGACAGGGTGCACTTTGTACCCTGTTCTTACAATGTAAGCCTGTTTTAATTCCAAAGGAGGTAACATGGCGTACAAAAATCTAAAGAAAGCCCTGATAGGCGCACTGGTTCTCAGTGCATCGTCCGCGGCCTTCGCGGCTGACAAAAAGCCCCTGATGACCGGCGCAAGCGCCGGCATGCTGGCAAATACCTGTGCTGGCTGCCATGGTACTAACGGCGCAAGCGCAGGACCGGCAACACCCAGTATCGGCGGTATTTCCGCTGTATATTTCGAAGAGGTGATGGCGGGCTTCAAAGACGGTTCAATCAAATCAACCATCATGCAACGCATCGCCGAAGGTTATTCCGATGACGAGATCAAGGCAATGGGCGAGTTGTTCAGCAAACAGCCGTTTGTCATGGCCAAGCAGTCATTCGATGCTGACAAGGCAAAGAAAGGCGCTAAACTGCATGACAAATATTGCGAAAAATGCCATGCCGAAAACGGCACTTCTGCCGAAGACGATTCTGGCATTCTGATGGGACAGCTGACACCCTATCTTCATTACACCATGGCCGACTACAAGGCAGGTGATCGTGAGATGACCAAAAAGATGAAGAAAAAAGTTAATCAGCTGATTAAGAAAGAGGGCGATGCCGGATTTGACGCACTGCTCAACTTCTACGCCCAAGGCAAGCAATAAGAGGGGAATGAGAAACATGAAAATTACCCGAAGAGGTTTTGTTAAAGGCGCAGGTGCAGCAACAGCCATCGGCATGATGGGCACACCTTATATCGCCCTTGGCGCATCCAAAAAGGTTGTCGTCGTCGGTGGTGGTACCGGTGGTGCTACTGCAGCGAAATATCTGCGTATGGCCGATCCGACCATTGAGGTCACCCTGATCGAGGCCAACAAGCACTACTACACCTGCTACATGTCCAACGAAGTGTTGGGTGGCGGCCGCAGTATCGACTCAATTAAGTTCGGTTATAGCGGACTCGGTTCACATGGCGTCAAGGTAGTCCATGACGTCGTCACCGAAATCGATGCCAAAGGTAAGATGGTGAAGACCGCAGGTGGCGAAAGCTTCCCTTATGACCGTTGTATTGTTGCACCCGGTATCGACTTCAAGTGGGACAGCATCGATGGTTACGACGCCAAGGTTGCCGAGGATATTCCTCACGCCTGGAAAGCCGGCTCTCAAACTGTCACCCTGCGCAAGCAGCTTGAAGCAATGAAGGATGGCGGCACTGTGGTAATCGCACCACCCGGCAATCCTTTCCGCTGTCCTCCAGGACCCTATGAGCGTGCCTCTCAGATTGCTCACTATCTGAAACAGCACAAGCCCAAATCAAAGATCCTGATTCTCGATCCGAAGCCTAAATTCTCTAAAATGGGTCTCTTTACCCAAGGTTGGAAAGCGCTGTATGGCTACGAGACCGACAACTCCATGATCGAGTGGCGTGGCAGTGCTCAGGGTTCCAACGATAATGCCGTGGTTAAGGTTGATGCTGGTTCAAGAAGTGTCACGACCGGTTTTGATGACACGGTGAAGGCTGATGTGTTGAATGTCATTCCGAATCAGAATGCGGGTAAGATCGCTTTTGCTGCCGGTCTGACCAATGACAGCGGCTGGTGCCCCATTAACCTGCACACCTTCGAATCCACCATGCACAAGAACATTCATGTGATTGGTGACGCTTCGATTGCCAAAGGTATGCCGAAATCCGGTTATGCGGCTAACTCTGAAGCAAAGGTCTGCGCAGCTAGCGTGGCTGCCCTGTTGAACGGTCAGGAGCCTGGTACGCCAGCCTACGTCAACACCTGCTACTCCATTGTCGGCAAGGATTGGGGTATCTCGGTGGCAGCTGTCTATCAGCTGGCTCAGGATGGATCCAAGATCACCAAGATATCTGGCGGTCTGACACCCACCGATGCAACAGCGGAAATGCGTGCTCGCGAAGTCAAGTACGCTCACAGCTGGTTTACCAATATCACCAACGATATTTTCATGTAAATCAACTGCCGGCCAGGGATTGGCCTAAAAAAAAGCGGGGCAATGCCCCGCTTTTTTTATGCCATCTATATTTTATCTTGGGCGACTGGGTCTGGTTGGCCGTTGATCGATCATATACCCGGCACCGGAATGCATCGTTGATGGCCGCGCAAAATTGGGAAAATCAGGATTGTACCAGCCCTCTGTTGCCAGTTTCTCCTTTGGTGGTTTGATCCGCGACACATAGTCAAGTACCGCACGAATGTCGCGATGGGTAAAACGATGGATCTGTTTGACCATTTTCTGATCGGCATTTCTACGTCGTTTCATCTTGATCCACTCAAACTGGCGCAAAAGATAGCGATAGTGCTGACCATAAATTGCAGGAATATGGTCATCCAGAATACCCTCACCCATCTCGCCGTGACACTCGGTACAGTTATCTTCGTAGAGCTGCTCACCCAATGCCAGATCGATGCCGGGTCCCATCCCGTTATGAGGACTCATCGGCAACTGGGCGATATAGGCCGCCACATCGGCGATCTCCTGGGCACCACCAAGCAGTTGTGGCGAGGTAAAGGGTACCATGGTGGGATTATCTCTATTCCTTGCACGTATATCGGCCAGCTGTTTAATAATCACCGTTGCCAGTTGCCCGGCAACCTGAGGATAGGCGCCGCTCTCCAGACCCCATCCCTCGGGTGTATGGCAAACAGCACAGATTCTGTAGACCTTTTTGCCGTTTTCCAGATCAGGCGTCATCTCCATCGCCTGTTCATATTCGCGCATTGCCGCTCCCGACGGTTCAGCAATGCATTGACCCGCCACCATCAAGCTAAAAAAGGATATTGCCCAGATAGACTTTCTCATTGAGACTCCCATGGTGTTAATTGACATATACAACGCCCTCGCAAATTGAAAGGATTGGCGGATATGGCTATCCGGGTTGATATGTTCAATTGTTGTCGTTTTATCCTGAATTCAGGATCCAGGCTTTTTTAAAGTTCCGTAACAATCAATATAGCGAGGCAAGTGCTCAGGCACAATAAAAAAACAGCTTTATTTCACTCATTAAACAGGATTACCGCCAAACCATCCTGACTGAAAAGCACATAACCCTCCGGCTTTTTTTTCAGTTTTTTATAGTTCAATTTCAACCTCCCCTCTGTCTGCGGCGGTTCTTTAATTACCCCACATCTGGTGACGAAATGAACATTGAAAGATCGGGTCTGTTTTGTGAAAATGCCTGCGGATAAAAAAACAACAAGCCACAGGGGATTCACGCGCAAACAACCAATTAAAACAATGGAACATGCGCCCCCAACCGAAGGAGAGCTTTAATTCTTTAATTCCCAAATCGTTCATTCCAGCCGATCGGTTTTATTTGGAATCAAACCTCTTGCCGCATGTGATGGTGTCGACCGCCAAAACATGTTGAAAGCTTTCATAACGACCCTACAGAAACCTGGAGCCAAAATAATATGAAAAGGCTATTGATAACCCTTTTACTCACCTTCCCGATAGTCACACAGGCAGTTGACTTGGAAAATGGCAAGAAGCAGGCAAGAAGCTGTGCACTTTGCCACGGCCATTACGGCCAGGGTACGCCGGGCCCCGCATCACCGCGACTCGCCGGTACACCCGCCGGCTATATGGTCAAACAGATCGAGGCTTATATCAAAGAGGAACGCATCAACCCGCGCATGGTGATCACCTCGTCACTCCATTCCATCAGTGAAGAGGATATCGATGATATTGCCGCCTACTACGAAAGCGTCAATCTTGAAAAGATCAACCCGATACTGAACAGGATTCCAACATGGCCAGGTAATATTGAGCGGGGATCAGAACTCTATAACGGCGACTGCAAGAGCTGCCATCGTAAAAACGGTATGGGAAAATCACGCAAGGGTATACCGGCACTGGCACTGCAATACCCACGCTACCTGTTCCGCCAGATCAAGATGTTCCAATGGGACAAACGGGTCCACGATGACGATCCGGAAGATGAAACATTCGATGAGCTGAATGACCAGGATATAGAAGCGCTGCTCGCTTATATATCGTCACTGGCGCCCAGCAATAAAAAGTAAACGGACTCACTGATAATAAATTTACGAACCGAACAATTCTCGGGAGAAGATAATGAAATCGATTAAAGCACTGGCATGTGTATTTGTGCTAAGTCTAACCCTGGCTGCCCCGACCCTGGCGTCAGACCAGCCTGAAATCAATATTACCGATATCAATCAGACCGTGGTGCAAATGAGCGTCAAAGACGGGGTCACGAAAGATGACGCCGTACAGGCTTTGATGTCCCGCGCTGCTGAAATCAATTTAAAGTATGTCGCCAGACAGCAGGTTTCAAAGGAGCTGGAGGCGCGAGGACTCAAGACACCCTATCTCGACATCTTCCAGTTCTGTAATCCGGAAGATGCGCGCAAGATGATCATGCACGATCCGATCTATGCCGCCTATATGCCCTGTCGTATTGCGATGGTGGAGGACAAGAATGGCAAGCTCTGGCTGATGATGCTGAATCTGGATATGCTGATCAACAGCGAGCTGTTGCCACCTGAGCTCACCGAGATTGCCATTCGGGTCAACCAGGCCATGCTCGATGTGATGGTCGCTGGAGCCACAGGCGAATTCTGATCTGTAACCGACAGTAAAAAACCCCGACGCCTTGCGGCTCGGGGTTTTTTTTATGCTGACTCGATCAAACCGGTTTCCGACCGATTGGATGAGACTCGATCTCTAATCCTTCAAGGCTTGCACAAATTATCTGCAAGATTGGCCTGGAAGATCGCCTTGTGGATATCCCCCAGACTGAGCATGCCCACCAGGCGGCCGGCATCGGTAACCGGAATGCGACGGAATTTATGCCGCACCATGATAGTGGCTGCACGCAATACATGCATATCGGGGTTGACCGAAATCACACTGGTGGTCATCACATCCGAGACTTTGAGGTTCACCACATCTTTATACTGCGACATCATACTGTCGTAGTCGGGTGCAGACATGCCATCCATGATGTCTTCCAGGGAGGGAAACATCCGATGTAATACATCCTTCTCCGCGATAATCCCTGCCAACTTGCCGTCTTCCTCAACCGGAAGGCCGCTGTAACGAAACAGGCACATCAGAGAGACTACCTCCAGAAGCTTGGCATCCGGAGCCACCGTTTTAGGTGATCTTGACATTATTTCGCTTACCAGCATCGAAACAACTCCTCATCAGTTCAATTGTAAATAGTGACCACTCAACAGCCCCAGCTTGCGAAGCAGGTGAAGAGTGACTTCCTTGGGATTCGGGGTTTTCACCAGTGCCACACAATACGCATTATGGGTGTGGTTGCCAACCCTTTTTCCAATCCCAAGCAGCTGAACTAGCAGGACAATTCAAGGCTGATATCGATACCCCATGCGGGTTGGTCAGGATCATTAACCGGCGTCATGATAGTCTTTGTCTCATTCATCAAAAGAAGTATGGTGCAGAACCCACCTTGCCCCTCGAAATGGATCGTAGAGTGGGGTCCTGCCCCACCGTAAGCTGCTGAAAGTTTAAGTCGTATCCGTGATTTGTTGTGACCAGACAGAGACGCTGCCTTAGCGCCAGGCAAAAGGAGTAGCGGTTATCATGATCAGGGCAGAAAAAGAATTAGATTCCCGGACTGGTGGAAGATCTCAAACAGCCTATTTTTTTATTGCCGGAAAACCAGCTTCCAATCCCCCATTGAAGGAAAAAATTGCCCAGCGATGTAAGCCAATGATTTGCCGGGTAAAGCACCCAACAATCCATAACTTATCCACAGTTGACACACAGACAAGCCACCCTTTTCCACAGTTTCATACACAATATCTTGTGGTTGACATCGGCGAAATTGGATATATATTGTGTTTACTGGTTGTGAAAACCGGATATTACTCCTCATCTCAACAACCAGCCCGAAAGGCCGGAAATATAATCGGCCAACGGATGAAAAATGGTTTCGAGGGCAACGGCATCCATACCGCGAAACCGCTTTAAGACAGGGTTAGCAACGACACGCAACAGCCGGCAGTCCTGTCACCAAAATATAGAGACCACCACTAGACATTCGAAAGCCTGGGCAGCCTATATACAGTCCCGGAGCAGCGATGGCTACTAAGCGAACATATTCAGGAGAAGAGATGGCCACACAAGCAGCCAACGGCGACGCTTCCATTGCAGTTACCCAGCCACCCGTGATGCAGGAATCCGCACAGCCGGCCCAGCCGGCCGGCACGAGTGGTATCCAGGTCATCCGCCGCAACGGCAAAGTCACCCACTTCGACCCGAGCAAGATCACCGTCGCTGTGACCAAGGCCTTTCTTGCCGTCGAAGGGGGCAATGCAGCCGCATCCGGTCGCATCCACGACACCGTCAAGGTACTCACTGACCAGGTGGTCAGTGCCCTGACCCGACGCATGCCCGATAACGGCACTGTCCATATCGAGGATATTCAGGACCAGGTTGAACTGTCGCTGATGCGCTCCGGTGAGCACAAGGCCGCCCGCGCCTATGTGCTCTATCGTGAAAGCCAGGCCCAGAAACGGGCTGAAGAGGCCGCCAAGCGCGCTGAGATCGAAGGTATTCCCGAGGAGCATCGGGTCAACGTCACCCTGGTTGACGGCACCCTCCGCCCCCTCGACATCGAACGCCTGCAGGCACTGGTCAACGAAGCGTGCAACGGTCTGGCGGAAGTCGATCCCACACACATCCTGCAGGATGCCTGTCGTAACCTGTTCGACGGCGTGAAAGAGAGTGATGTCTCCCAGACCCTGGTAATGAGCGCCCGTACCCTGATCGACCAGGAGCCCAACTACTCCCAGGTCGCGGCCCGGCTGCTGCTCGATATCCTGCGTCGTGAAGCCCTCGATTTTCTCAACATCGGCACCCGGGTGAATACCCAGGCAGAGATGGCTGAGTGCTATTGCAGTTACTTCAAACGTTACATTCAGCAGGCCGAGGAGCTGGAACTGCTCGACGGTCGTCTTGGTCAGTACGATCTGGATCGACTGATTGCGGCAATGAAACCGGAACGGGATCTGCAATTTACCTATCTGGGTCTGCAGACCCTCTATGACCGTTACTTCATCCACAGCGAGAGCGGTATTCGTTTCGAGCTGCCCCAGGCCTTCTTCATGCGGGTCTCAATGGGACTGGCGATCAACGAGATCGACCGGGAAGCGCGGGCAATCGAGTTCTATAACCTGCTCTCCTCCTTCGATTTCATGAGTTCGACACCGACCCTGTTCAACGCCGGCACCCTGCGGCCACAGCTCTCCAGCTGCTACCTGACCACCGTTGCCGACGATCTGGACGGCATCTACAGCAGCATCAAGGATAACGCCCTACTCTCCAAGTTTGCCGGCGGTCTGGGCAATGACTGGACCCAGGTACGCGGTCTTGGCGCTCACATCAAGGGTACCAATGGCAAGTCCCAGGGTGTGGTCCCCTTCCTCAAGGTGGCCAACGACACCGCGGTGGCCGTCAACCAGGGCGGCAAGCGCAAGGGCGCGGTCTGCGCCTACCTGGAGACCTGGCATGTCGACATCGAGGAGTTTATCGAGCTGCGCAAAAACACCGGTGACGAGCGCCGTCGTACCCATGACATGAACACCGCCAACTGGATCCCCGATCTGTTCATGCAGCGGGTCGCCGAAGACAAAGCGTGGACCCTGTTCTCCCCCAACGAGACCCCTGACCTGCACGACCTGACCGGCAAGGCCTTTGAAAAGGCCTACGTCGCCTATGAAGAGCGGGCGGAGCGCGGCGAGATGGATGTGGTGAAGAAGGTCAAGGCAAACGATCTGTGGCGCAAGATGCTCGGCCTGCTGTTCGAAACCGGACACCCCTGGATCACCTTCAAGGATCCCTGCAACCTACGCTACACCAACCAGCACATGGGCGTGGTACACAGCTCCAATCTCTGTACCGAAATCACCCTGCACACCAACGATCAGGAGATCGCGGTCTGCAACCTGGGCTCGGTCAACCTGACCGCCCATGTCAGCGAACAGGGTCTCGATATGGAGAAGCTGCAGAAGACCGTGACCACGGCGATGCGCATGCTCGACAATGTCATCGACTACAACTTCTACAGCGTCCCCCAGGCGCGCCACTCCAACCTGCGTCACCGCCCGGTGGGACTCGGCATCATGGGTTTCCAGGACGCCCTCTACAAACAGCGTCTGCCCTATACCTCCGATGAAGCCCTCAGCTTCGCCGACCGCTCCATGGAGGCGGTCAGTTACTTCGCCATCCAGGCCTCTTCCGACCTCGCTGCTGAGCGTGGCCGCTACTCCACCTATGAAGGCTCCCTATGGAGCCAGGGCATACTGCCCATCGACTCGCTCAAGCTGCTCAAGGCGGAGCGTGGCGACTACCTGCAGGTGGACGAGAGCCAGACCCTCGACTGGGACGCCCTGCGCGACAAGATCAAGACCCAGGGGATGCGCAACTCCAACACCATGGCGATCGCCCCCACCGCGACCATCTCCAACATCTGCGGTGTCAGCCAGTCCATCGAACCCACCTACCAGAATCTGTTCGTCAAATCGAACCTCTCCGGTGAGTTCACGGTGGTCAATCCCTACATGGTTCACGACCTGAAACAGCTCGGCCTTTGGGATGACGTGATGATCAACGACCTCAAATACTATGACGGCTCCCTGCAGCCCATCGACCGCATCCCCGAAGAGATCAAGGCGGTCTACGCCACCGCCTTCGAGATCGACGCCCGCTGGCTGGTGGAGGCCGGTTCACGTCGCCAGAAGTGGATCGACCAGGGCCAGTCCCTCAACCTCTACATGGCCGAGCCCTCCGGCAAGATGCTCGACAACCTCTACAAACTGGCCTGGGTGCGTGGATTGAAGACCACCTACTACCTGCGCTCAATCGGCGCCACCGGTGCGGAGAAGACCTCGGTCCAGCAGGGCGGCAGCGGCAGCAGTGTCGACCTGATCGGTGCCAGCGGCAGCGAAGCGCCAAAGGCCTGCTCGATCCTCGATCCGGACTGCGAAGCGTGCCAATAGGCAGAACCGTGATGAACAACACCCAAGAGAAAAGAATCAGAGAGGGGAATAGACAATGTTGAACTGGGACGATCCACTCGCCAAACCGGTGCCGATAGAGACCCCCCCTGCGCCAACCGCTGCCGAGAAGCAACCCGCCCATCCCCATGTGGTTGAAGAGGCCGCCAAGGCCCTGCAGACTGAACCGGCCGTCGAGACGCCACCGGTGGATATGAAGCCGGTCAATCCGGATGACAAGCGGGTCATCAACGGCATGACCGACATCAACCAGTTGGCGCCCTTCAAGTACCCCTGGGCCTGGGAGTACTTCCTCAACGGCAACAAGAACCACTGGACGCCGCTGGACATCAACATGGCCCAGGACGTCCACGACTACCAGCGCAAACTGACCCTCGAAGAGCGTCATGTGTATGAGAACGTGCTCTCCTACCTCACCACCTCCGACATCCTGGCGATGCGCAACATCGGCCTGGCGGTGATGGAGAAGATGAGCGCCCCCGAGCTGCAGATTTACCAGGCCCGCCAGGTCTATGAAGAGTCCCTGCATACCTGGACCTACCAGCACTGCATCGAGACCATCGGTCTCGACCAGGGCGAGATCTACAACCGCTACCGGGTGGTGCCTGAGATCAACAAAAAGATCCAGATCACCAACCGCCGCCTCTCCTCCATCCTGCGCGCCGACATCGACCTGCGTGACCCGGACGAGCTGCAGAACTTCGTCATGGCCTACATTTTCTTCGCCGCCATCTTCGAGGGCTGCTGGTTCTACAACGGCTTCAGCCCGATCTTCGCCCTGCAGCGTCGCGGCCTGATGAAGGGTACCGCCGAGCAGTTGCAATACATCATGCGTGATGAAGTGCTGCACGCCTCATTCGGTATCCGGGTCGTCAAGCAGATCATCCTGGAAGAGAACATCACCCTGGATAAAAAGGCGTTGCGTGACATGTGGGACGAGGCCGAAGCCGCCGAGGTTGGCTATGCCGGTTACATCCTGCGCGATCCGATACTGGGTTACTCCAA
The DNA here is from genome assembly GCA_025656675.1 of Candidatus Thiodiazotropha sp. (ex Codakia rugifera). GTDB lineage: Bacteria > Pseudomonadota > Gammaproteobacteria > Chromatiales > Chromatiaceae > Thiodiazotropha. The sequence continues at coordinate 404,581 of JAHXHN010000002.1, read as the reverse complement.
AGAGGATCACATCGGCCAGTTCCGCTTCACCGCCAACCGTCGTGCACGGCAGTTGGGCATCGATGAGCCCTTCCCAGGTGCGGAAGCGACTTTGCCCTGGTTGGATGAGCAGGCCAATCTGCGCAAGGAGAAGAATTTCTTTGAGACACGCGTAACCGAGTATCAAACCGGTGGCGCATTGAAGTGGGATTGATCGGCAATAGCCGATTGAACTTTTTTTTAATGAATTTTGAATGTTGAATTATGAATTAACGTGTTCGCATTGCTCGCGCTTATTTGGAAATGAAGACGTGAGCACAGCGAACACCCACAATTCAAAACTCAAAATTCATCATTCAAAATTACCCGGAGGGTACACATGCATTGTTCACACTGTTCTTCGTTGATGGCCGAAGTTGAGACCCGGAAAGAAGGACGGACGGAACAGTCGCGGTTCGAGTGTCCGGTTTGTGGACGGACGCAGTTGATTACCAGGACGTTGGATCAATGGAAAGAGAATTTAACTTTGCAGATGGGACGCTTGGCAAGACAGGCGCTTCGACAGACTTAAAAGGGTTTTACCTCCTCTCCTCTGAACCTGCTGTTGCGGGTGGGCTTTGGCGCTTTGCGCCATTGCCTGGTTTTTCTTTTTTGTTAATTAACCCTATTTACCTTGTATTGACTGGTTTATCTATTAGTTACGTTTTGATTGGAATTTTACTGTACAGGATTGACCTGTTACAACAGGACTGTTTTGGGGTGGAATTGTAGTTAGTCTACAAAATGGAGAACCCGTGGATATCACAGTAAAAGAACAGTCTCAGGATGAAGTGGTCCGACTATTAGGTACCGATGAAAGCCACTTCCTTGACTTCAAAGCAATTGAAGTATCACCTCAGTCTGCTTCGAAAACAGTATCCGCCTTCGCCAACGCTAGTGGTGGAGAGATATTTATCGGCATAGATGACAAGATGGGGCCAAATGGCGAAGAAAGGGAATGGAGGGGTTTTCAAAACCAAGAAGCGGCCAATGCCTTAATTCAAACCATCCATGAACTATCACCTCTTGGTAACCACTACGAGGCCACTTTTTTATCAAGCTTAGACAATATTGGTTTAGTGTTGGCGGTAACAGTCTTCAAAACCCGTGAAATCATTACCTCCTCCAACGGAACGGCATACCTTAGAAAGGGTGCTCAGAAGCTTCCGGTCAAAGACGATGATGCGATTCAAGCCTTGAAGTACAACAAAGGTATAGTCTCCTTTGAAAATGAGCTCACCGATGCCGAAGAGGATTTCATAACCAACTCAGAAACGGTGATCGATTTTCTTATTCATGTTGTTCCAACAGCAGAACCAGAAGCATGGGTTAGAAAGCAACGCCTATTACGAGAAAACCGCCCAACAGTAGCGGGAATAATGTTACTAGCTGATGAGCCTCAGGCGATATTGCCCAAGCGGTCTGCGATTAAGATCTTTCGATATAAAACGAAAGAAGAAGGAGAAAGGGATGCACTCGTCTTTGATCCATTGACAATTGAGGGACCGGTTGTCGAACTGATCTACGCCGCAGTAGATAAAGTTAAAGAGATTATCGAAGAAATTGAAAAGCTTGGGCCACATGGGCTTGAGAAAGTCATATACCCGGAAGAGGCCTTGCACGAAATTATTACAAATGCCGTTCTCCATAGAGATTACAGCATTGCGGCTGATTGCCAGATTAGAATCTACGACAACCGACTGGAGATTCAAAGTCCCGGAAAGCTAGCTGGCCACATAACCCATGGGAACATTCTCACTGAACAGTTTGCACGCAACCCCGCATTGGTAAGGATCGCAAATAAGTTTCCTAACGCACCGAATAAGGATGTAGGAGAAGGCCTCAATACAGCTTTCGAGTCGATGGAAAAATTGCGCTTGAAAGAGCCTGTAATTCAAGAAGGTGAGAACTCTGTACTTGTTGTTCTTCGACACGAAAGCTTAGGTTCCCCTGAGCAGTTGGTTATGGAGTACCTAGGCTCACACGAGCAAATCACCAATTCAACTGCCCGTGAACTGACAGCAATCAAGTCGGAAAACACTATGAAGGAGGTGTTCTACCGATTGCGTGATCGTGGTCTGCTAGAACAAGTACCCGGCAAAAAGGGGAGCGCATCAGCATGGCGAAAACCAACTCAAGGCTAACAAAAAATTCCAGTCGCCTTTCGGGCTGGGACCTCGGCTTCGCCTCGGCCCCTGAATACAGGCGTTAGAACTACTCATTCAAATAGAGAGGTAAGGTACATGGCTAGATGCACAGCACCATCAAGGGGACACCGCACAGCAAGCGGCAGAGCAAATTGCCCTGCATGTGGCGGGCGCTATGGTCGTTATGGGGGTGGCGGCTATAGCTCATACTCGCCTTCGTCTTACTCCCCGTCTTGGAGCAGTGCCGGTGGGTCCAGCCGCAGTGCAAAGCCACGCTGGTCGAAAGCGGGTTCGTCTGTATCGTACACGCCTACTCAAGTACAGTCACTCACGCCAATCCGGGAAACCGTTGAGACACGAGCAGCAGAGCAACCTAACCTTCGCGACGTTTTCCTCTGCCACGCTTGGGACGACAGGCAAGGGCCTGCCAAAGAGCTACACGATTTACTCGAGACTGCCGGTGTTAAAGTTTGGTTCAGCGAAAAGGATCTTGGCCTCGGCGTACCTATGATGCGCGCCATCGATAAGGGCTTAGCGAATTCTCGAATCGGACTTGTACTGGTAACCCCTGCGCTATTGACTCGCCTTCCAAAAGAGGGCGTCGCCGACAAAGAGCTTTCGACACTTCTGGCAGGTAATAAGCTCGTTCCCATCGTTCATAACACTACGTACGAAGCTCTTCGTAATGTCAGCCCATTGCTCGCTTCCCGAAGCGGCCTAGACACTGAAGAAGACTCAATGAGTATTGTCGCTGAAAAAGTCGCCGAGCTGGTCGCCATCTAAATATGTGGTCAACTGGCTTGCTATTTAGGTGGTATTAAGTTCTAACAAGTCATAAGAGAGAAAAGGGGTCAGTACCCTTTAGAGAAAAGGGGTCAGGAGAAAAGGGGTCAGTACCCTTTAACCGGTAATTTTTTATGCCGATTTAAAAACGGTATCATTAGCCATCCAACGTATGGCAGTTTTCTACTCATCGCGAAGAGTTGAGAAAGGTTATTGATCAGAGTTTGTCTTGGATTTAAATGAGAATTCAAGGCTGTCGCTTGATGTATTTTGCGGCCTTTTTGCTATGAAACATAACCAGTCATTTGTGTGGTACCTCTGCTTCTGCTCGGCCCCACAATTCAGACGTTAGACTTACATAATTGCTTTCCTAACCTTTTTTCAGGAGATAAGTAATGGCAATTCAAATGCGTATTTACACTATCAACCGTGGTTACTTAAAGGATTGGGTTTCAGAATGGCAAGAAAAAATTAAACCATTGAGATTAAGGCTTGGTTTTGAAATCTTAGGCGCTTGGACAAATGAAGAGAATAATCTATTTTATTGGATACTAAAATATGAAGGAAAAGAAAATTGGGATAAACTAGATGCGGCGTTTCACGAGTCAGAGGAACGCCGTAAAATGCAGCCAAATCCAGCCCGACATATTGTGAAAACAGAACAATTCTTCCTAAACAGTGTCTTATAGTGAACAAGCCTAAAAATGTATAGCGAGACAGGGGCTCTCGTTAATATAACTGTTAAGAGAAAAGGGAGAAAAGGGGTCAGTACCCTTTAACCGACTTATTCAGTATAAAGGTATGGGGGTCAGGTTGACGTTCCCCCAATAAAACGGACTATTTAGTTAGAGGCATATTGCTCCTCGTATATCGCTGGTGGCAGATCTGGTCCACACTATCCGTGCGACCGTTCAAACTGGTACTCCCCTAGATAATACTCGCTTTTGTGTGCAGATTGAAAAGCAGCTAAAGTAAAGTCGGTCAGGCCAGAAGAGGACGCCCAAAGGGAAGAAAGAAAAAACAGTAAGAGAAAAAGGGTACTGACCCCTTTTTGCTCTTTTGTATATGATCCAGAAATGCACATAAGAAATCCATCTGGTCTAGAAGATGATCTATCCAGAAAAGAAGGCAAACTAGAAGTAAAGGTAATGGTCGTACCAAAATGAAATACCCTAACAATCACATCAACCCGACAAAAAGGACGCACGGCCTAAAAATCAGTCCATGCACCATTTTGCCGGTTATGTAGGCGTTAGATTTATTAAGAAAAATAAAGATATGAAAGGAAAAAAGGAATATCCAGTTAGTCTTGCTGAGGTCATAAAAGCCAAAAAAGCAGTGTACAATCACTTAATTCCAACACAATTAGCACGGTATGAAGGGCTATCATCTTTGCTCGAAGCTGATATTTATGTGAAGCACGAAAACCATAACCCTACCGGAACCTTTAAAATAAGAGGGGGTGTTAATTTAATGCATCACCTTAAAAGTACTGGCACTGAAGGTGTCATCACTTTTTCTACCGGTAACCATGGTCTATCGGTTGCTACTTCCGCATCATTGTTCGGGATTAATGCAACGATAGTAGTTCCTGAAAATAATAATGAATCCAAAAATAGAAAAATTCTTGGTACAGGCGCTGAACTAATTGAAGCAGGTAAAACTTTTGAAGAAGCTTCAAAGATTGTTGAACAAATAGACAAAGAAAAAAGCCTTTTTTATGTGCATCCAGCAAATGAGCCTCATCTCATAAATGGAGTTGGGACTGAGTTTCTAGAAATTATTGAATCACTACCAGAAATTGATAGTTTAATTGTACCAATAGGAGCAGGAAGTGAAGCAGCGGCAGCAGTTACTGTTTTAAAAGCAATAAATCCAAATATTAAAATTTATGCTGTTCAAGCTGAAAGTTCTCCTGCTGCATATTTGTCATGGAAATCAGGTGTTATTACATCTGCTGAAAATACAACATTTGCAGGAGGTTTTGCGACAGGAGTTGGATATGAATCCCCATTTGAAATTTATAAGGATAATCTGGAAGGTTTTATTCTTCTTAGCGAGGAGGAAATCTATCAAGGGATTTCTATGGCTGGTTACTACACTCAAAATCTCGTTGAGGGTGCAGGTGGATCAACTATAGTTGCTGCAATTAAGTTAAAAGAAAAATTAAAAGGAAAAAAAGTTGTTTTGCAGTTTAGTGGTTGCAATGAATCGCCAGAAGTAATTGAGAAAGCCTATAGTTTGCCCAGCTTTAAAAGTGGACATATTAAAAAATAAAAATCTTGCGTGAAAAGGGGTCAGTACCCTTTAACCGACTTATTCAGTACAAAGGTATGGGGGTCAAGTCTGTACTTATAGTATTTACTATCGGGAAACCTGCTTGGATGGGCATTATTCGCTGACACCATCGTTTAGTGTTGGTATAGATCACTCAAATATTAACTAATCCTATTGAATGTGATTATCAGGCAGCATTTGGTGGGTGTCCTCAAAATCTTCCTGCGAAATCTCCTTTGTATAAGATTGGGCTGTTGCGACAACAGAAAAGGGGTCAGTACCCTTTAACCGTCTTATTCAGTACAATCATACTTCATCAGCTATCTGAACAAGGACGTTCAAATGCCAAGAAAACCCCGTTTTTATTTGCCGGGCATTCCGGCTCATGTGATCCAACGTGGTAATAGCCGCCAACCGGTATTCTTTGAATCCGATGATTATCAGGCCTATTTAGCCTGGTTAAAAGAGGGTGCGGACAAACACGGTTGTACCATCCATGCCTATTGCTTAATGACCAACCATGTCCATTTGCTTCTGACGCCGGAATCCCCGGAGGCTATCAGCAAAACTATACAGTTCGTAGGCCGTCAATACGTTCCCTATATTAATCATACCTACGGAAAATCCGGTACCTTGTGGGAAGGACGCCACAAGGGCTGTGTGATCGATAGTGATGCATATCTGTTGACTTGTATGCGTTACATCGAACTCAATCCGGTTCGGGCGGGCATGGTACAAAAACCCATTGATTATCGTTGGTCCAGTTATCGGGGTAATGCGACCCAATACACTGATAAACTGACTACTCCTCATGCCTTGTATCGACAACTAGCTCAAGATCTCCTGTGCAGGCAGTTTACCTATCGTGAATTGTTCCGTAATGTGCTAGAGGCAGATCAGGTCCACGCTATCCGAGCGACCGTTCAAACGGGTACTCCCCTAGGTAACACTCGCTTTTGTGTGCAGATTGAAAAGCAGCTGAAGTGTAAAGTTGGTCAGGCCAGAAGAGGACGCCCAAAGGGAAGAAAGAAAAAACAGTAAGAGAAAAAGGGTACTGACCCCTTTTTCCCGCAATGGTTGTCCGCCGTTGGCTGTTTCACCTCATTTCAGTGATAAGTTACCGTTATAACTAAAGGCCCTTGGAAGCTGAGTCACTGGATCAATGAACTGAATCCTTTTTGCCAGTAACTGCAATGGTGCTGAATAGTTATCCGCTGATAGCGGCTGTAAATGCGGGTAGTATTTGTCATTCAGTATGGGCCAGCCCAGTGCCTGCATGTGAACGCGTAATTGATGGGTTTTACCTGTAACTGGGTTTAGTTCAAATAACGCCTCCTGAGCAGATTGTTGTATGCATCGAATCACAGAGTGGCTATTGGCTTCTCCCTCGGTCACACGCATGCGAAAGCGTGGTTCGGATTGCACGATACGATTTTTAATATCCCACTCCTGACCTAAAAGGTTCTCACCGTCACTAATTTTGGCAATTGCCTGATATGTTTTGTGTATTTGTCGTGTTTTAAATAATTGATGGTATTGATGACGGGTGTCCGGATTAACCGAGAATATAACCAAGCCTGCTGTAACTCTATCCAAGCGGTGTAGTGCTTGTAAGGCCTCAATGCCCGTGCTGCGTCGTAAGCGATTTTGCAAGCATTCATCCACAAAAATTCCACCGGGGATTACTGCAAGAAAAGGGGGTTTATAGGCCACTAAAATATGCTGATCCTGAAATACAATCGTTTCCTTAAAGGGGATGCTGGGCTCGCTTTCGACTTCCCTGTAATAGTAAACCCGTTGCTGTGGTTGAAAGAGCGAATGTGTCGTTATCAGTGAGCCGTCGTGGCAGTGTACCTTGCCATCGGCGATGCGCTGCCGCCAAATCTGAGCATCAATATGTGGAAATTTAATGATCAGGTATTCCAGCACTGTGGCAACGCCGGGATTAGTCTGCGGTAAACTCAGCTTTGAAGGGTGCTCGGAAATTGCCATTTAGAGGCCTAAATTTTTTGACTATTAGGGGAAAAGGAGTCAGTACCCTTTAACCAATTTACGGGTCTAAAAGAAAAGGGGGATGGATCACTCCATCCCCCTTTTCCATCATAGCGCGTTATGCACAGAGCGTGTGCTACACCCTGGATTGCTACTCTCTAGGCGGCAATCTCTTCCTCAGGCTCTTCCTGTGCTGCCTGCAGTTCCTTCAAGCTCTGCTCAAGTTTCTGCTTTTCCTTGCGTAAGGCGGCAAGGGTTTCTTCCGCCTTTTTGCGGGCCACAGACTCGTCCATCTTCTGTTTTTTCAGTCCCTTTAGCTTCTTCAGAACGTTTTCTGGCGTGTCAGACAGGGTTGTGCTGATGGCCTTGATTGCGCGCTCCTTCTCTGCCAGTTGCTCCTTGAGTTTTTTCAGCTGCTGTCCATGGTTGGTGCGGTCGGTGATGAGCTGCTGCTGAAGTTGCTGCACATTCGCTTGCGCCTCAGCGAGGGCGGCTTCAACGGCTTTCAGGGATTTTTGGCTCTCTGCCAAATGCTGTTCCACCTCAGAGACAGCAAGCTTGGCCTGTTCCTGGGCATGACTCACCTCGAGTTCGGCTTTGGTAGCGTGCTTGATAGTTGCTTCGAGTGCGAGTTTGAGCTCTTCCGGGGCGCAATCTTTGTCGAGCTTCAGGGCATCAGTCGCCGCCATCATTAACATCTGCTTGCTTATCGCGAGTTCTTTCCAGACTCTGAGTTGTAGCTCTGCTTCGGTTTCAGTCACATGTTCTCCTGGGATAAAGGCACTAAACGGGATTCAACCCCGCATTATCACATGACACACACATATTGTCACGTTAAATCAAAGTGACAGGCAGTCTTACCTCTGTGCGATTTAGGGAAAGATAACTGGACCGGGTCAATAAGACACCCGTTTAGATAATGATGAACCTGGGTGGTGTCAAAAGTGACATCCTCTCCATCCAATAGCACTCAATTTATTCACCTTTCAGAAGTCTTAAGGGGTCAGTGACAAGTGATGATCCTTTTAATCTTCAATTATCACCACCCCCTTTAGTGCTCCTCCGTTGCTCAATTAATCACTCGACAACTCACTGGATGTGACTTTTTCAGGGTGAGGCACTACCGTCGCGAGAAGTGTCTGAATTGCCTGCTCCAAGGCCCAGTTGAACTCGAGGGGACGGTTCATCATCAGAAAATGGTCCGCGCCTTTTAAAATGATGGCATCGTAAGAAGGCATGTGCCGCCGGTTGGCCTCATGGTCGATGGGCCATAAATCCGCATTCACGGAGATAACGGGAACACGGATCTCCTTAAATATCCTGGCCGCCTCTCCGGTGATGTACTGGGACATCATCTCTTCCATGGCGCTTAGAGCGACAGAACTTGGCGCAGAAGCCATGTCCGAGAGAATCCACGCTGCGAGTGTTGGATCGGTACCCGGTAAAATCATCGGTTTTACGAACTGACGACTGCCGTTTTTGAAGTCCGCTTTCAAGGGTGCAGCCATTTGCTCGTACGCCTCGGCGGTCATGGGGTATTCGATATTTCCAAGCGTATCGACGCCGATCAGCCCTTTGACTCGCTTCGGCATAAGACGGGCCGCCTCAGCGATGACCGCCCCGCCCATGGAGTGCCCGATGAGAATGACCTGTTCACTCTCTGTCGCCTCTACCACTGCCTGTACATCTTCTCCAAACGCTCTCATCGTATAACGTGATCGGCTCAAACCCGAATGGCCATGGCCAGCAAGATCCAGGGTGACAACCCGATATTTATTGGAGAACACAGGCCGTTGCATGCGCCAGTATCTGGCATCGCAACTCCACCCATGGACGAACACAAGCGTTGTTCGGCCACTGCCGTAAATCTCGTACGAGATCGGCGTGCCATCTTTGGAAAGGGCTACCCTGGGCCATTCTGTGTCTGCCTGCACTGCACTACTGAACCACATCAAAACCAAGACAGAGACCGCTAATCCCGACAGCTTTTTCACAACCGCTGCGCCGCATTGTCCTTTCACGCTACCTGTGCTGCTTTTTATCTCTTTCATTACCTGTATTCCTTGTATCCGTGTAAAAGGGATCTGTGATAAATATCAGTCTGTTGCAGACCAGGGGGTGAAGTACTTGAATGGAACATAATCAAGATTACTTCTGAACTGTTGCTCTATTCAACCGTCTTTCACGCCCAACGTATTTAAGAAACCTCCGATCAATTCATGAATCGGCGTATGGCGGCTGAAATGCCCCGGCTCTGGGTTGAAAAGATTCTCAATAGGTGGCTGTTACGTGCTTTTTCGCCTTGATCCGAGGCATCTCATCTCACCACACACTCGATGCAGAATAGTCTAATATGACACCCACCCACAATAAATCGAAATTTGAATGGGTGCCCGGTTTATAGATCGGTTTTTAGTTATACTAAATTACCGGTCCTATTAGCTAAGATTGATGTCCTGGTCCTGAATGATTGGGACCTGGCCAAACTTATTGCCGAACAGCACCATGATCTATTGGAGGTTTTCGAATACCGGCATGATAACCATAGGATTAATGGCATCACATAAGCGATGATCCATCACAGGCTAATACCATTCTGGGTCACCATGTACACATCGCTTATAAAATTAATTTGGAGGGAGACCCCATGCGAAATAATAAAACACAGTTGACAACACCAACCCAATCGGAATAACAATACAGTAGGCCGCATCGCTGTTGCTCTGTTGGGCGTCAACCTTCACTCGATTACGCAAATACGCTCAGACACTAATATGCTAAGAATATGGTCTATGTTTGAATGTATCTGGAGAGATGTCATGAAGCATCTGAATTACAAATCTTGGGTGTTACTTCTAACCATCCTTATGATGCCATCTGAGATCTTTGCGAATTCATGGACTTGTCACTATGCGGAACTAACAAGGAACGTCGTTATCTTCTATCCAAATGAACCCGCCAGATTGCCCTGCAAAGTCTACTATACCAAGCCAAAAGAAAACGTAATGCCACGTACATTATGGAAAGCAGAAAATGAAGATAATTATTGCGCGCGAAAAGCTGTTGAGTTTATTAACACATTAGAATCATGGGGCTGGCAGTGTTCTAGTGACAATGATCGGTAACCCAGTCGAATATATTTAATTGATTATCAAGATATAAGCAAATAAACACTATAAACAAGACATCAAAGGTAACATAAACACCCATGCTAATTATGTTGCTGACGAGACCAACTCAATGAATGCCTATTATATTTGTAGGTAGTCAGTATCAGTGTTGACTAGAGTGGAATATGGATACGCACTGCAACTTGGCGTGATGAGCCTCCAGCACAACAAGGTGCAGCAGAAATTTAACGGAACATGTTTATCCGACGTCTACAAAAATAGCAGACCTTCCGCAATTTGGCCTTTCTGAACGGACACTAATGCATAAAGTCTTGATTGTCATACTATACACAGATAGAATGTATGGTAATTCTTTGTTTCGCTAAAGAACAGGAAATAACAATTAAGAAGGGATTTCGATCATGTGGAGAACAGTTACAACCATCCTACTCATCGCACTATCACAGAACACTCAGGCAGCAATCGTCAATGTAGATTTTCTGGTCGATGCAACCTCACGTCACACATCCAGTGGCGGTGCATGGGTAACCGACACCAGTTTCACCGGACAACAATTTACTCTTCGCCTTAGTCTTGACTCAGACAACTATTCACCAGGCGAAGTAAATAATATGAGTGGACTGGGTATCACCAGTGTCTATTCATCTCTTGAACCAGTTGCATTCGGACCGACTCCTTTCGATACGGAGATAAATGCAGTGATGCCGGTACTTGATTACCATGGCAATCCCGACACTGGCAGTACAGGAGCATTTTTCAGCGAATCCTCTTACAACCAATCATCTAATTCCGCCAGTGTAATACAAAGTTTTAATAACAATAGCGGTTTTTATTATTACGACTCATCCACCCGTTATCTGGCCGACTTAGATCGAGACACCATAATTGATTTGTTCTGGGATGATGCTCCTTACACAGAATCTGATATTACTCCACAGTCGTTAGTCGATTCTCTTAACATGGGTATGGGACAAACCTATTCATTCTTTCAAGGTGTCCATGAAAATTATTACGACAACTTTGGAGGGAGCCCTTCAAACTTGTTAGATGGTGGTATTCGGTATATGGGTACTGCAACCATGTCTAATATTTCTGCTGTTCCTATTCCTGCCGCACTTTGGTTATTTACGAGTGGCCTGATCGGTTTATTGGGTTTCACATTCAAACCACGCTGGCACAGACAGGGATAAACATGTACACCCCCATTTAATTGGACGTGTTTATAATAAATATTCACTTAATAAATCACAAAAGCGAAAGGATCAAGGGGTTCTCGCAAGTCACGCCATGAAAATGTCTCTTGATTTGCTTCACAGCAACATATCTCTTTGAGCACCCCTGCACTTGATTTTGCACATAACTTGGATGATATCTACTATCACTCAAGACCGTTTCTGCATACATCAATCCTAACAAGCCACAGGATTGTCACCCATTCTTTTTTTAACAAGTATTAGAAACCTGCTTAGTCATACTTATTTGGATGTATTTTTAGGAAACACTAGTATGGACACCCACCGATAATTCACGAAATACCATCTGTCACAGATCACTTTCACCGCTATCGAAAGAAACTATTTTACTGTTCTGAACGTATATAAAGTTAAACGTTGTGGCTGGAATCAAAAAGCCAACTTATTCCCTACTCGTTAGGCTTAGTTTCATACAAAACCGCAGCCCAAAGTGTACTGCTCACTCTTACACGAGAGAATCCATAGAAGCAGTACTTCCTATATATTCACCCTGCTTTTGTATGCGGTGAACAAAATAACTTAACCTCATTGAATTAATGATGGAGAGTGAATCATGACTATGAAAAATTATTTTCGAAGCACTTTAACGGGCGCTGTAATCAGCATGACTCTTTTTGCACCACTACCAGCAATGGCAGGCGGTGGTATCGAGCTTGGCGTACTTACGTGCAAATCCATCCCGGGTACGCATAGCTACTACGTCATACACCATTCAGTTGGTGTCGATTGTATTTTTAATCACAACCATGGCCAAGAGAGCTATAAAGGAAGAGCTGGTATCGGCTTTGGACTCGATCTGAACTGGCGACAGACAGAAAACATGGCTTTTTTAGTGATTGGCGGCACCAGTGATGTAGATCCCAGTGCACACAGCCTTACAGGTCGATATGTAGGCGCACAAGCTTCAGCAACACTTGCTGTCGGTGCTAATGTCGCAGTACTAGTCGGTGGCGGTCACAAGAACGTCAGTCTGCAGCCGATCGCTTTGGGTGTAAACACCGGGCTTGGAGCAGCGCTTGGGATCGGCTATATCTCTCTCGATCCATCAATCGATTCGTGAAATAAGATTCTGCAGGACAAGGTTGCAAATAGCTACATAAGGTAGGGTGGAGATATCCACCCTATTTACCGGGACATCCAATCCAATTATGTTACTGATGAGATCGACCAAATACGGACATATAAATAGTGTGGACATCCACCCAAATCTATTTGAAATTTTAGTGGGTGTCTGATTCAATCCCGGCAGACTATTTTGCAGCTGGGTACTCTCCCAAGTCAGGCATTGAGTGGATTAATTCAATAAACCAAAGCCGATCCAAAGAAGTAATTTCAGTAAAAACTCCCAATATGTGATAAGACTCAAATGCTCTTGTAAAGGATGCCTACATCACTTCTATAAGATAAGCGCCCAACTTCATATCGGTAACGAGAATATGTTCGGTTAGCCAATGCTCCAGAAACTCGATATCTTCACTCGTGATCCGTTTGTCCGCCTGCAGGAACTGCTGCTGCAGCGCTTGGGCGCTTTCGATTAAGTCCTGGTGCTCCGTCTTGTGCGCTGTGAATTCCTCATAGGCATACTTCAGCATCAACCGTTCTTCATGCTTGAAGTGCCAAACGGTACAACTTATCAGCTCTTCCAATACCGCCTCTTGATAGTCCGCTGATTCTCCATCTGCTACAGCATGATTGAGAATATTAAATAGATCCACTAACCTGCGATGGTCTTCATCGATCTCATCGACCTCGACACTTAGTGTATTGCTCCAAACCAGATCTTTCACAATGACTTCTCCGCTTGAGGTGACCTTAGGCAAGTATCTCTCCAAGTTGTTTCATTGAGAGTTACACCTTTTGTTTCTTTATCAGAATAGGCATATCGAGAATCCTATTTCCCATTTTTGTACAGACCCTTTCATTACTTAACAAAATAATGCCAAATCTGCCTTACCTTATGTCAATTGCTGTTAGTTTTGGGTATTACGCAGAGAGAACTTAACCAGACACCCACCCAAAATAATTCGAAATTAGAATGGGTGTCTGGTTAGCAGGTTAGCAGTATTCCCGGTTAGCATTCCTGAGATCACGCCTTTCAAAGCCAGAAGTAAACCTCATCCCCAAAAAAGGGGTAGCGCTTCATAGCATCCCGCAGTAGCCGAGTCTGTCCATGCAATAGATGGTCACTCGCCCCCTGAGAGCATCTTCCAGGGCGCAAAGCGTCCAGCCTAGCTACGATTGAGTTCTAGTGTAGTGTCCTATACTAAAACTCAAACCGAAGACCCAGGTCGATCGTCGTGTTGTCAATCCCATCCCGTCCTGTTACGGACTCGTAGTTGAGGAAGAATGACTTGCCGCGCGGCAGCATGGCCGCCAGACCAAATCCGTAGTTGAAGTAGTCTTCATCTGCTCTATCCGTCACCACCGAGAACGTCGCCGTCGGATCCTCCGCAAACGCAGCGGTGATCAGCCGCTCATCGTCTTCGAACTCGTGCTCCCACTCCAGATAAACACTGGGCGTCAACACACCCCATGACATGCTGTACGCATTGGAAAGACGAGCACCCAGCGCGGTCGTAAGCGACTCCACCGTCTGATCCTCGAACAGCAAGGCCAGGCCACCACCACCTGATTCCTGATAGCCATCGATGTCGACCTCGATATACTCGAGGCGTCCGTAGGCATTCAACAACAGGGAGCCTCGGCTGAAGTTCGTGCCACCACTTAGGCTAAGCGCGATCTCGTCGCCGTCGGTATCACCTTCGGTCCGAGTGGACAATACCAACAGGTTTCTTACGGCCTCGAAGTCATGCCGACCGACCGTCGCGATCCAGTCGACATACGTACGCTCCGACGGATTGTAGTTGCCATAGAAAGATACAGTTCTTGCTTCGTTGTCGAGCTCGCCACCGGAATTGTCAAAATCCGAGTCGGTAGAGGCAAAGCCCAAGGCACCGCCCAAGATCAGTCGATCGTTTAACCGATAATCGACTCCGATGGTGATCCCCTGGGTATCGAAATCGAACCCTGACTCGTTCGCTGTAGCGTCTTTGTCACCAAAATTGATTCGACCGTTTACGAACACGCCAAAACGTCCAGTCTCATCTGCACTTGCACCACCGCCTCGCCGCTCGTTGATTACGGCATCGGTGAGAGTGCCCATCGGTATCGACTGACCCCTGACCCCAAGTGTGAGGCCACTCATCGCAAGTCCGGTCGCACCGTTACGCAGAGCGGCTAAACGCATACGAATGTTTGTGATCTGTGTTGTAGCGATCTCAACGGAACCGCTCCCTTGCGCGGCCAGGTCGTTGGGGGCAATCTCGCTAAACACTAACGCCTGCAGATCCGTGGATAAGGAAGCGATGGTATTGCATTGCGCCTGAAGCTCTCCACTCTGCGTCGTTGAACAGAGTGCATCCAGGCCATCGGCTACCGACTGCTGGTTTTTGGTGAGACTTAGGAGATCACCGAAGTTAGTGCCCCCGACGCTCACTGTTACAGTAGCGGTATCCGTAGCCCCTATGGCGTCGATGATTGTGTAAGTGAACGAATCCGTACCCTCGAATACAGTGTTGGGTATATATGTGATCGTACCGTTACCATTGTTTACGGCCGTACCATTGGGCGGACTTCCGACGGAACTGACGCTTATCCCCGATCCTGTATCGTTGGCGAGCACGTCGATGCTCACAGCATGATCCATATCTGTGGTGGCAGTATCATCTGCTGCATTGGTTACAGGCGCTGCTTCGGTGACGGTGACGGTGACTGTGGCCGTATCCGGTGCGGACAGCAGATCCGTAATCGTGTAGGTGAAACTGTCATCACCGGTGAAGTCGGTGTTCGGCGTGTACGTCAACGTTCCATCGCCATTGTCAACTACCGTTCCATTGGAAGCAATCCCTAACGAGCTGACGTCTATACCGGTCCCAGTGTCGTTGGCCAAGACATTTATCGTCACCGGTATGTTTGCGGAAGTGCTCGCGGTATCATCGACAGCGTTCAAGGTTGTTGTGTCGTTATCCTGGATCGTAATAATTGTATTCGCAATGTTATTGATCACCCCCCCGCAATCGGCTGTGGAAATCGTCGCGTCATTGATTGTGATGGTGATAGTCTCATCCGGTTCATGAATGGCATCATCGAGTATGCTAACGCCTCCTGCATCCTCTGCGAATGACGAACCCGGGAGTAAATCGACTTGAAAATCAAGCGTGTCACCTCCTAAGTCGTAGTCGGCGTTAAAAGTCGCGGTACCGCCAAGGCTGATGAAACCGGCGACTGTGCAGGCATCCTGCGGGTCACTAGATTCCCGAGTAAGGCGGACAGAGCCGGGGATGATGCCGTCCCCTTCATTGACTGTTACGCTTGCCGGAGTGATGTCGAGAATAAACGCGTGCGCGGCAAACGGGATTAGCAACAACAGACTCGTTGCGAAAGCAAACAGTCGGTAAGACCAATTTCGTCGCACGCAAGTTTCGGTTTGCTCAACGGCAATTATATTTTTTTTGCGGTCGATACACTGAATGATATCGGCTGATGAATGCGGCATGTACCGCTCACTCTTATTCATTACTCTCCTCCCTCGGCTCAAGATTTCGAAGGATCGAGTTCTCAGCACCGTGCTTGATTACACCGCTCGCGCTACTACCCTCATGATGCAATAAGATTCGGAACGAAAAAGAACTCGCCCGCCTCGTGACCACCGTGGCGAATTGGTGCGTACTGCAGGACCTGATCGACTCCAAACGCAGCAGCGGCATCGAGTAATAAGCAGAATAAACGCCCTTTTTGTCCAAGTCTAGCGGTAGTTTGCCGTCAACTGCCCGCCTCTTCGCCGTCAGATAAACGGTCTTAGCCGGAGGATCTTAGCCGGACATCCACCTAAGAAGTGCCACCTAAAATCACTAACAATTTTAATAAGTTCGAATAAAAGTTAAAAAGTAGGATTAAAAAGGGTCAAGTCTGTACTTAGTAATATATACAAACGGGTACACCCGACATTTGAAGTATATAGATTAAAATGGTCAGACCTCTATCCATTGAGAATTATTCAATAGTCAGGATATGAAGCCTAGCCCAATAGCACTTACCTGGCCTGAACCTCCGGGCCTGTGAACTGCTTGCGGTAGTCATTCAGCAACCTCTCTGCCTGATGAACCTCCGCAGCAGTCATCACCGACGCAGCCGTCTGTTGGAAGCGCTCGCCATATTTGTCGCCGTTCTCCTTGCTCAAACCAAACCAGACATAGGCCATACCGTAATCCCTCTTGGTGCCAAGGCCGTAGAGATACATACTGCCAAGCTTTCCATAGGCACGAGTGTCACCGGCCATCGCTGCCGCCTGATACTCGGCAAAGGCGGTATCTCGGTCACCCGCGCGATTGGCAACCTCACCCGCTTCAAATCCAGCCACGACGGAAGAGACCGGCATTAATAATGCAATTAGGAGGAGTATTGATCTGAATATCATGACGCTTATCCTGATAACACCGAAATGGAAGTTACAGATCTCCAGCTTTTTGCCACCAGTCGATAAAGAGACTTCCCTGTTATCGATAGACGGACCTTGGCTGGTTAAACGGCCGCCAGCATAGCTCAACATCGGGGTCAGAGTAAAATTACTCGGACCCCACTATCTAGGGATCTTAAAGGTCAGCATCGCTGCTACCGAGAGACATTCAACTGATTGTTGTGGGTCTCAACATGACTCCATACATAGCCTCAATTGTGCCAGGCCATGACGAATCCTTGTCTTGACGGTTCCCAACGGCGTATTCGTCTGTATCGCCAACTCGTTGTGAGACAGCCCCTTGTAATAGGCCAGTGCTATCGTATGCCGCTGTTTGTCTTTCAGAAGATCCAGACATTGTTTAAGCTGCTGGCCCTCATCACTCTGAATCAGGTTCTCCAGGGGTAAGGGATCATTGTCTGCTGTATCTGAAAATACATAACCATCGGTTTCCATCAACTCCCGGCGTTGCTTGCGCAGATGATCCAACGCCTGATTGCGGGCTATGGCCATCATCCAGGTCAACGGTGCCGCCCTGTAGGGCCGATAGTGTGCCGCATTGTTCCAGATTTTGATAAACGCCTCCTGCAAACACTCCTCTGCACAAGCTTCTCTGCTCAAGAGACGCAGTATCAAACCATACAGATTGGCAGACGTCATTTGGTAGAGTCGAGCAAATGCCTTTTGATCATTCAGGGCACAGGCAGACAATAGGGTTTCCAGCTCCTGGTTCCTGACGCTTTTTTCTTCTGTATTTTTTTGGTTCCCAGTGGACATGTGCGTCTCCTTTGGCTAGATCGGCGTCTCCGTATTACCTAGGGCCTGTTAACACGAATCCAATATGCCCTGTTTCAATGCATGACACTATTCGTTACTTCGCCATTGATCTAAATAATGTGTAGTCAATAATGGGGGATGGGGATCACATGCACATCTCATTCATCTAACGAAACAATCACAGTGAGGATGAACATCCTGTAAATACGCCATTTGAAATGAATACATTTGAAAACAGATAAAACTGAAGGACTTAACTAGAAATATATGGATGGGAGTCTGGTTTTGAATTACAGGCAGACGCGCCCCATTTGCCAACCCATAACTTGTCTTGACCCATTTTTTTACATCCTAACTACGAGGTGGGGAAAGTGAGCACTGGCCTCGTTCCGGATTCGGTTCCACAGGCTTGTGGACATGTTGTTCCAGTTGGTCAGCACCGCCGATATAGTTGCCATCGAGCCAGATCTGCGGAACGGTGACCGGGGCTTTCGGGCCTATCAGCGGTTTGACCCGACCAAGCATCTCGTAGAGTGCCCGAGGACTGGAAACGACATTGTGATAGGTATAGGAGATCCCCGCATCCTCCAGGTACCCTTTGGCGCGTTTGCAGTGGGGACAGGTCTCCTTGCCGAACAGGTGGTTGCCGTTGATAGTATGTTTCTTGACCGATGCTTCGATAACCGCCTGAGTCAGAATGCCACGATTCAGGGCATGCCCCTGACTGATCACGCGATCTTCCACCATGACGATCGGCGCATGCCAGCCGCCACGCTTCAATGGGCGCCACCACCAGGTCAGCCAGTCAAGAATCTCCAGCTCGACTGGAATACCTTCCAGTTCATGGAGAAACGTGTCCCCCAGAACATCTTTGGTCAGTGAACATTCACCACAGGGAATATTAACTTTGAACGGCCCCCAGCGTCCCGCCCAGCGATAGAGAGTAATACGCACCGGTTCCATATTTAACCTCGTCGTTGGCTGTCACTATTGCGCGAATCCACCTCGCAAGAAATAAGTCGCAGAGGAAACCGGATACCCACTCCAATGATTTCCTTATTAAAAAACGCTTGAGTGGGTATCTTGATCCCTCTTTGCTACGGCTTCTGCCTGGGAAAAAGTACGCTCAGCCATATTAGCGGAAAAGAAACCCAGGTATTCCGAGTAGCCCTCCGATTCCATTTGTGCCTTGGGCACAAACCGTAATGCTGCAGAGTTCATGCAATAACGCAGACCAGTCGGTGCTGGACCATCGTCAAAAAGATGACCGAGATGGGAGTCGCCGACACGGCTGCGGATCTCGGTTCGAACACCGAACAGCTTCCGCTCCTGCCTCTCCGTCACAACCTCCGGTTCAATGGGTTGTGTGAAACTGGGCCAACCGGTACCCGATCTGTACTTGTGGGTGGATGAGAACAGAGGCTCACCCGTCACCACGTCGACGTAGATCCCTTCCCGCTTCTCATCCCAGTAGGCGTTTTCGAAAGGCGTCTCAGTACCGTCCTCCTGAGTCACCCGGTATTGTAGTGGGGTCAGTTTATCCTTTATAACCGCCTCAGATGGTCTGCTATAGTCAACACGCTTCTCACCGGGTTCGGTCTCCTCAACAGGATCGTCGCGGTATTGGGTGTAATCCACAAATCGCTCCTCTCCCCAATTCTCATCAACGAACTGATAACGACCGGAGTTGAAGGTATAGAAGTTATACCGGACCGGATTTTTCTTGTAGTAATCCTGGTGATACGTTTCTGCCTTGTAGAATTTAGTAAACGGAACAATCTCAATCGTTACAGGATTTTCGTAGCGTCCCGAAGCCGCCAATTCATCGCGGGAACGTTCCGCTATCCTCTTCTGTTCGGCATTGCGGTAAAAGATGGCCGGCCTGTATTGTGTACCACGGTCGTAGAACTGGCCCTGGGAATCGGTGGGATCCATCATCCGCCACAGGCCCTGAATCAAGCCCGAATAGCTGATGATCTTGGGATCATAATAGACCTGTACAGCCTCAGTATGCCCCGTTCCTCCTCTTGTGACTCGCCTGTAGGTCGGGAATCTGTCCGTACCGCCGCTGTAGCCGGAAACAGCCTCTTTAACACCCGGCAGCATTTCGAATCCGGATTCGACGCACCAGAAGCAGCCACCGGCAAAAGTAGCAACCGACAATCCCTGCAGCATCTCTTCGGACAATTCTGTCTTTTCAGTCACCGAATTGGCGCAACCGGACAACAATATCATCAATGCCAGCAGGCCACTCCACATAGTCAATTTCATCGAGCTATCCTCTAAATATCCATTAGGTGAGTGTTAAATATGGATAATAAAGTTCACCCGCCTGTCACGAAAATATCACGAATTTATCGTCAGAAAAGAACAAAAAATAAGACACTCGCATTGTCTTTAGGTTTCCGTCTTTTTACCAGAGGTCTTTTACCAGGACCCCCCCCTTATGCACCCGTCATCTGAATGGGGACCCGGCTTTGTGATAGGGAAAATTACAGATCCTCTAGAGGATACGTCTGTGCTCATGCATTAAAATGAATAATCACTGCTGTCCCGCAAACGCCCTCTTCCTGAGGCAATTTATGGGACAGCAGTGCTGAATAGCAGTTTGACTAAAATAACCAGCTAAACAAGTAACTGGTAGACCAGAACACACTAACCACGATCGTACCAAGTAAAAACAGTATGCCTGTAAAAGTGAAAATCATAGATAGGATATTTGTCAGTGACTGTGTCTGTTGTATCTCCATTTCTATCTCCAAAGATAAGTAGGGTAAATCAAATAAAGCCAGGGATTGTCAGTGCACTCGCATGATAGAAGCAGATGCAATGTAACGGGTGGATTTTCCTCAGGCCTAAGAATTATATATTTGGCGAACGTCCTCACTGGCTAGTGACAATTGTTGCAGCATTGAGTCTGCACTGAAGGTCACTCGCAGCATCCGTTAGCGATGGCGTATGTAACATTGACCAAACCATTACATGTAGCCAATCCTGTTAATGCTGCAACACCAGACATCCAGAAAGCTTCCTCCTAAGGGTGAAATTACAACCTGGTAACAGTATGCAGCAGACAGGTATCAGAATGATTTCGCCAGGAGAGGAAAGCGTTTCATTTGTTTTCCGGCCTGTAACTGTTTTGAAACAAAGCAGCTCTAGGCGATGGGCCTTAAAAAGTAACAGGGCACCCACTCATAGCATGTACAATATGGAGCTATTGTTTAATGCAATATTTGGATGATTGCCTTAACCTGGCAGTCGATGAAAATGGCAAGCCGTAAAGCGATGCAAGTGTGGACAGATTATCCGGTGCGCTAGATTGATCAGTCTGCCGGTACGGTACGACCAGCAGCCCAATGACGTAAGTCCGCAATCTTTTCCGCCATGACCACTGAGAGGGGTTGAGTACGGTCCAATTCAGACTTTAAGATCAGAGCCGTCACCGGAATTTGCGCCCCATGAGCAGCGTATAGTGACGAAACCACCACCTGCTCCAATTCTGCGCCGGAAAAACCCTCGCTGGCTACAGCCAGTTCCTTGAGATCGTTTTGGGAGAGCTTCACTTCCCTTTTTTCCAGGTGGATTTGCAGGATTTTATGACGTGCCCTCTCTCTTGGTAAGTCGATGAAAAAGATCTCATCCAGTCGCCCTTTTCGAATCAGTTCCGGCGGCAACAGCTGTACATCGTTTGCAGTGGCCACAATAAAAATAGATTTGCCGTGTTCCGCCATCCAGGTCAATATAGTGCCGAGAACCCGTCGTGATGTACCCTCATCACTGTCCGTTGTTGAAATACCTTTTTCAATCTCATCAATCCATAAGATACAGGGCGACATGGCTTCGGCTGCCTGTAGGGATTGACGAATGTTTTTTTCCGTCTCACCGATATATTTATTGTAAAGTGCACCGAAATCAAGCCTCAGCAGGGGTAATCCCCAGCTGCCTGCCACCGCCTTTGCAGCCAGGCTCTTTCCACCACCCTGGACACCCAGCAGCAACATACCTTTCGGTGTGTCCAAGGGACTGTCGGTACCCGCAAGAAAGGCCGACTTACGCAGATCAAGCCATCCTTTTAATCGCGAGAATCCCCCCACCTCTTCAAAACAAACTGTCTCGTACTCAAAAGAGAGAAGGCCATCCTGACCGATCAGTTGGTATTTCACCTCCATCACCCTCGGAATATCGCTGCTGGTAATGGCCCCGTCGTCATAGATCGCATTCCGTGCCAGGCGTCTCACGTCACTGATCGTCAGACCGGTCAAAACGCGTGCTAATTTCTGATACGCACTCTTGTTGCCACGAAATGGCTTATTATCGTTGCGCAGTGACCAAATCCGTATCTCCTCCTGAATTATCCGCTTGATCTGTTCCGTATCCGGTAGCGACATTTCAAAGCCGGCACTCAACCGTTGCAGTTCTGCTGGCAGATCAAGGGCGTGGCTTAAAAGAACCATTGATATACCATTCTGAGGATGACCGATAGAGATCTCCTTAAGCCGTCTAATCACTTTAGGATTGTTCAGGTACGGGTGAAAATCCAACAGCACGACAATCGGTTTATTTTTCTCACGCAGTATCTTTTCCAGCATCACTTCTGGATTGCTCGTCTCCTCTTTCCTGGCGGTTTCCTGCCCGTCATAGGTCACTTCCTCCCAATTGATGGAAGTGCTGCTGGGTGAAGATTTATCTCTGCGGATTCCATCAGTTACTGACCACATCATCAGAGGGCGGCCTTGTTGCACTGCAATATCCCTTAACAGTCCCAAAGCCCTTAACTCCTCATGAGACCGCATGGTGATGATGGGAAAGTGTCCTGCCAGGATGATGCCTAAATCATGTTTATCATTCATCTACAACTGCCCTATTTTTTCAAATACAACTCAGAATCCTAACCACTCATTCAGTGATGGGTTCGGACTGTTTACCATGCCGCCTTCCCAAATTGTCGCATTCGGTATAAAGGGGCCTTCAATGCGAGCATCATCATGGCGTAGAAAAGTTAACATAAAGTCAACAGACTAACATAGACGCCGAATCAGAATATGTTGCTGATGAGTCCGACAAAGTGCGGACTTATAAACATGCGAAGGCAGTCGGTATCAGTGTCGATTGAAGGGATATATGTAAAAAGTACGATGATGTTGCAGTTTCATAGTCAAATAGGAAAACCGCATACCCAGCCAAGCCTCAGCCTACGCTGATCAGGCATTTCAAATGAACACATTGATTGATTGCAATATCAGCAACCACTGACTTACACCCAGATGGGGTATACACCTATAGCCTATGTGACGGTTATTGGGGCAGGCCTGTTCTTAGTAAGTTAAGTAGCGGTAAATGATGGGTGTCCCGTCCGGCATCCTGTCCAAGTCAGAGACACCCATAAGGCTGTTGCTTAATCGATGATATTGACGCAACCACCGCCTTCACAGCCGCCACTCGAGTCGTAGACACTGTGAGGACTGACGTAGGATTGACCGCCCCAGGAACCGCCACGGTAGCTCCGTGCATCTCTGTATGTGTTACCACGGTGCATGGGATTGTTGGCGTTGACCCAGTTTCCATAGCCGTCCACCAGATAGTCACCTGGTATGACCTGACCGTAAACCTGTATGGACTGAGCACATTCCTGTTGGCTCATCGGGCGCCCGTTTACTGTTGCGTTACAGGCTGCCAGTGCTGTTTCGCTTGATATATAAGTCGTGACTGCCAACACGGCGGTTAAAAAAGTAACTCGCTTCATTGAGGTCATATTCTGATCTCCTTTATGTTAAATCTGGTTCTGCTTTTGCGTATGACAAACCAGCATTTGTCCTTGCTTCAATATATGGCGATGCTTAGTAGTGGTTATGATGAATTGTTTCGAATCTCATTTCACGATTCCCACAGCAATGCATATTCAGTAATATCCGGACTACTTTGCATTCACTATAGTCAGCATCAGTGACGCTTGTTTAGGTAATAATTACCTTTACTTATTTCACTCCCACTGATAGCTATCAGGCTCCAGACATCAAAATCTAGAAATATAGCTTAGGGATCAAGTCTGTACTTGCCGTATTCACTGACGGGAAGGCCGAAATAACTCTCAGACCATAGCATTACCATAGGCACCCACTTCCAGTGATGCTGTAACTGGGTCAGCGTCTGTTTATTCTGATCCCCAGAATCACTGGGTTCACCCGGATTATTTCAACTGCCTCGTTTTGGGTATTTCTTGTTGGGTAGGCAACTGGCAAAATAACGCGGTACGAGCAAAAAAGCTGCACGAGGCTCGGATAAGATCACGTTCCACGTGCGATATGGGTTTTATTGGTAGGCAGTCACCACGATGGACGATCAACAACCTGCGGCACCCTGGACAAGACTGTTCGAGCTTGCCACACTTCTCTCACTGGGTGCATTGATTTTCACACTCTACAGCCTGGGATACCTGGACCGAATACTCGGTACTACCTTAACCCTCTGGTTTTTCGGCATCATCCTAACCATCGTCTTGTTGGTGGAAGTCTTTGCCTTCAGCGGACGAATGACCGATGTTCACTTCTGGTCCTGGCTGACTACCGGCCTGGGTATGCTGGGTACGGTACTGGGCTTCTCCATAGCTTTGGCCGGCATCGATGTGAGTGACCTGCAGGATGCCTCCACCCTCTCCGCCGAGATCGGACAGTTTCTGAAATCCGTTGCCTTTGCCGTCGATACCACCATGATCGGTTTGTCGGCTGCCATGATCATGGAAGCAATGAACAAGATCCGGGATATGCTCTACGGCCCCACCCGATCAAACGAGCCTGTATCTGAGGAAGAGTAGGTCATGAGCCGACCACGCGAAGACAGCATGTCCATTGTTTTTCGTGACCTGCTGATGCTACTCGCATTGTTGATGCTCACTTTAGTCGTACTGCTGATTCCCCTGATCAAAGTCAAACAGGCGAGCATGCAGACCGATATCGAGAAAGCCGCCGGCGACATGATTGCCGAGATCACCTGGGACCCGGAAAACCCCGCCGATATCGACCTGTGGGCCAGTGCACCGCAAAACGAAAATGTCGGTTATGCCACACCCTATGGTGAGATATTCAACCTGGTACGTGACGACCTGGGTCGCGATGTGGACTTCTCCGGGCTCAACTACGAATTCATCTTCTCCCGCGGCATTCCGGATGGGCGCTATCGCTTCTCCATTGTCTACTACAGCGAAAACGGCCTGGGCAACACCCCGGTGGATGTCCACATCTCTATTCGACACCGGGAAGGACGCCTCATGCACGTGATCTACGAGGATAAACTGACTTTGGAATATCCCGGGCAAGAGAAAGGTGTGATCTCTTTTGAGATGAAAGATAAACAGCTGATAGAGGAGAGTAAATCCTTCGAACCGTTCGAAATCTTCCACGCCACTTTGAGAAGATTGGAAAAGTGACGGCATGTTTTCTGATCCACTGACCGCCAAATACCTGCTTCTCTTCATCCTCGCCATCTGGGGTACGTTAATAATCATCTCTGCAGGACGCCGTTTCGCCGGCTACATACTGGGTACGATTATTTTCCTGGTAATTGCCTATATCGCTTTGGGTTCCGGCTTCTCCATTCGCATTCCATATCTGCATAACAAGATGGAGATCCTCGTCTATACCATTCACAACGAACGGGTGCATGCCCTCGCCCATCCTCTGGGAAAACCGGGGGAACCGCTGCATATTGTATTCAGTATCGATCAGGATACAGAAGGTGGCGGTAAAATGCGCAAGACCTTTTTCGATGCGGTTCGCGCCCGTGAGGGTAAACGCCACAAAACCAATATCGTCATTGATATGCGTGGCCACATGACGGACCAGGGTGTGTACAAGTACGAGACGCCACCCGCCTTACCACCCAAGCAGTAACTGTTTAGGCAAAGAAGAAAAAGCGGGATCAATGAACATTGAGCGTGAGTCTCTCATCTATTGAAGGATATTTTCAAGGGTCTTACAAAGTGTAATTGTTTAGCTATTGATACTAGGGTTAAAGTGGATATAAGCAATTAGCTTTTGCGTTATTCCTCATGGGTGAAAGGAGGTATTGATATGGCTACGGTCAACCTGAATGTAGTATTCATTACCATTGAAGCAACAACCGGTACAGTGGCTTCCGGCTGGAATCAAAGCAATTTGACCAGTCTGATCAACCAGACCAATCGGGTATGGCAACAGGCCAATATACGATTCGTTGTGACGCATACCTCCTCACAGTCCGTCCAGATGCCTGGAACGAATAGTTCGGCTGTGATCAACAATGCCGGTTTTTTCTTTCTGCAGTCACAAGTTGCTCCAGCAGGTCGTATTACAGTTGGTCTGGTCAATCAAGTTGCCGATAGCATCTCGGCCGGTATGGCTACCATAGGAGGCCGATTCACACTACAACCTCACCGTGGTATCAGCCAGAGCTACAAGCCTCTGGCGCTGGCCCATGAACTGGGCCATATTCTGGGACTCACTCATATAACCAGTACCAGTATGTCCGCAAGCGAACGTTTAGCCGCTACAAGTAATCTTATGACACCTGGAATCATTCGCGCCAACCCGCTTTTAACCAGTCCACAAATCAGCACGGCAACAGCTGCAGCGACCAGTCGTCGACCGACAGCTCGTGCGTCTCCTTAACAGCCAGGCAAACGAGGATGCTATTCATTTGCGGGACGGGGAAAAGGTGCTGCAGAACAATCCCCTACACGTTTGGAAAAGAAAATATATGCTACCATTTCCGGGTGCAATTACCATGGGAGTCCAGTGGATTAGTCATAAAACTCCTGAAAGAGCACTTCATCTCTGACATACCATAAAGATACCGCTTACCTGGACGCTAGTGGTATTAGAATCCTTTTTATGTAGGTAATTATTATGGCTGTTTCCGGCATTAGCGCTGCACCCATCAGCATGATCACAAACACCGCCTCTCAGGCAACCACCGTGAGTAGTGTGGCGATGCAAAAAAAGGCGATGGATATGCAGAAGCAGATGGCAGCACAACTCATTTCCTCAATCGAGCAGAGTGCTCCGAAACCTAAAAATGCCGGACCTGTAGGTGGCAATATCGATGTGACTGCATGATCCGTCTCTGTCATTGTGCTTCATTGATCGTTCAGCCAACCAGGTTCCACATCTCAACATAAACGGCATCACTCACCATTGGTAAAACTGGTTCAAGGTGCGGCAGGCCGCACCCTACATGCTTAATCACAAAATGCTTCTTTTTTGCCAACGGTTTTACCATGCCTATTCGGTCAAACACGTCTTCCGTTACATGGGCCGACACACGATGATACCCATCAATTGAATCTATTTAAGTCAGCTATTCCGGATTTCATTTCAATGGGACTAGCCTTTTATAGTGGATAAACAAACACGGTTTGAAACGATCTACCACTCTAATAATTTCCCGATATAATAATCAATACACACAGAGATAAAGCAACTCCATTCGATTAAATATTTAGATTATTTATTTAGAGATTCTGGAATTCATGATGATTCGTTATTTGGTTTTCACTGCATTGATTTTCTTATTATCGGGTTGTGCCTCCATGGACAAAGAGGAGTGCCAAATTGCCGATTGGCGGGCCATTGGGTATGAGGATGGAGCAAAAGGGCGGGCGCTTTCCTATCTGGGTAATCATCGAAAAGCCTGTTCCGATTATGGTATCTCACCAGACATGGAACGCTACGAACAGGGTCGTCTGGCAGGCCTGCATGAATACTGTACCCCAAGCAATGGTTTTGAATTGGGTAAATCCGGGCAAAAGCTCAATACAGTTTGCAAACCGCCTTTGGCCGAAGATTTCAAGCTTGCCTGGTTGCAGGGTGTTGAGGTCCATGATGCCCTCTCCCAATTGCGAGCCAGTGAACGTACGCTGAAACGCTATCAGAAAATGGTGGTAACACTGAATGAGCAGATTGAGGATGCAGAAGCCAAGCTCGTCAGCGACGGTATCAGTCGTAAAAAGCGTAAGGTACTTTTGGAAGAGATCAAAGACCTCAACGCCGAACTGGAAGATGCAGAGTCCGAGTTGCTTATGCTGGAAGATCAGGTACAGGAGGACCGTGACTATTTAGAGCAGGTTGAGGCGCGGTACCATTGATAACAGTAGATTGACGGGAATAACAGCCAAGAGGGTGCGGCACGCACCCTACTCTCTCTCGAGAGTCGAAAATGAGGACGCCCATCATTTGAAATCGGTTTCCGACAAAAGAGCGTTTCACTGAAAAAAAAACCGTATGACAGCGTAACTATTTAGGCGGATTATCGCCATTTTTTTGACATCCCCCCTCACTTCAACCGTAAGGTTGATGTAGACCGCATTAGGCTACCTGATTAACTCCTTGATTTTCTGATAATTGATGATTCTCAAGGCATAAAGGTACGATTTATGCAGGATATAGCTGAAATCGGTTGTCACCATGCGGGTGGGCATGCATACAGGGTAACCCTGTAAAACAAGCCGTTGTATGAAACCCAGGCAATTGGCAATCTGATCCAGGATGACCTGCTCGAAGCGGCATGGAAACCACTCACAATAAGGTCGTCGTAGTAACCATGTCGTCTTTGACGACCTTATTCTTGAGGTTTCCAATGGAATTATGTGCCATTTTATTATCCTGGGTGTTTACACTCTCTGATTACCAACAGGTTGATGATGCTTGTCCCGAAATGCGTATGGTGGAGCATAGCTGGCTGGAAGAGCGCGCTTGTGAAGGTCGTTCCTGTAAAGTTCTCGGTTGGTATCCCGGATCAGGGGACATCGTCTATCTCGATGACCGCATGGACCTAGACAACAATATTTTCCATACCTCCGTTGCTGTTCACGAATTGGTGCACTGGCTCCAGGACAAGGAAGGTGCATTGCTCGAGAATTGCGAGCAAAGCATCGAGGCGGAACGTGAAGCCTATAACATACAGAGTAAGTTTCTGGTCGAGTATGGGACTTACTATCCCGTAGGCGCTGTATTACCGATGCTTCGCTGTGAAGATCAACCCGTCGAAGACAGTTAAACATAAGAGTACCGGAATTATTGGGATGCCCTGTTGTTCACATTCCGTCCGTCACATGCGCCAGGACCACACCCTTCATGCCAAGAGGGAATTCGGAAACATCAGTCATACAGCATAAATCCAGTGGCAGCCTCAAAAAGGCTTCATGGCTTTGAATTGAGCGATAATAATTTAGTGCTGAGCTTGGCCGCCTTAGTTTCGAAATCGCTGAATGCAGCTTTGTCCGTCACACCTGGATTACCAATGAGGTAAAATGGCTGGCGACTCGAGTCTTCGATATGTTGATAGCGCATTAGTTTATCTTCAGCTTCCTGCAGCGCATTCATAAAGGTGTCTTCAACCAGGGCTTTGACCAATTCCGGAAGCTCACTATCGATGAGCACCAGGTCTTGTCGCCAAATCCGATCCAGTTCCGACACAATACCTGCAGTGCCTTCTGTGATAATACGCGCAACTGGACGGGTATCCCCTGGTGGGCTGATCGGGTCAAACCCCACCAATGGACCTGGAAGCCGTGTATTGGCCAAATCCAACTGCCCTTCCCCTGGTACAATTTCAGGTGGCTTATAGTCTGTTGAAACAGTGTCAATAAAACGCATAAGCGTGGTGAGCCGTCCAAGACTGTCCGAAATATCCTGATAGGCGACTTCCGCCTGGCGTTGTTCCTCCATGAAAAACTGTCCCACACTCCATCCGCCTATCAAAAGGGCGAATAAGATCACACTCATCAAAGTACGTGCATAAGTACGCACTCTGAGCCATCGATGACTCTTGGTGATCTCGGTGATGATTGAGGGATTTGGCTGTCCCGAACTAACAGCGTCAGGCCGCTCATCTATCCAGGAGATATCCCGCAATGGGGCGAAAGGTGTATCCTGGATCAGCTCACTGGTCAAAAATCCGCCAACATTAATTGGCACTAACCGGTTTGGCTTGCGCAGGAATGTTGATACTTCCTGTTTCACCCAGTCGGACTTCAATACGCCGGGAGTCAAAACAGCGATAAGGGTACGGCTGCGACGCAGCGCTTTAGTCAGTGCCGGCGTCAGCTTAACGCCCCCAACAGTTTCCTCTCGGTCAACAAAACAGATCAAACCCCTGTGTTGTAGTTCGTTAACGAGAGCATCTACATAAGTCGCACAGTCGTTGCGACGGTATGACACAAATACGTCATAACCGAATAGCAGGGTCCAACAACGATTCAGGAGTGCTTGCATATAGACCTCAATCTACGTTGGATTTTTAAAACAGCGGACGATATAGGCACCCATAAATTATAACTCAAGTAGCGGCATTCAGAATGTAGAATAGAGGTTTAACGGGCAGGTGGATACCCACCGCTATTATACAACCCTAGATTTTAATTCCTGGCTTCAAGAAATTATTGGCCTCTAACAATATTTTTTTGCTAGGCTAATCACAGAAAGGAATTATCGCTATCTTGGCAGGATGCTCTTATCCTCACTCTCGATTCTGCTTGGCACTCTATTCCCTTCATTTGAACGTACCGCAGACAGCCTATTTGTGTATGCCGGTAGGTGATTTACAGGCCGTATATTTTTCAAAGGGAATTCAAATGCATATTGTATTAGGTGCTCTTGGTGTAGTAGTGACTATCTTAATTCTTGTTAACAGACTTTCCGATAACGGTATTGATATCGGTTGGCTGAATCCATTTGCCTGGAAGAGACGTAGAGAGTGGGCGAAGAAATACCATGCCAATCCAATCTACTCACTGAAAACACCGATGGAGGTAACCGCATTGATCATGGTTGCACTGGCCAAGAGTGAAGGAGAAATAAGCACTGGCCAGAAACAGGAAATCAAGCATAAGTTTCAGGAAGTATTCCATCTTAATGATGATAAAGCCTCCGCGCTTCTTGCCTCCTCCTTTTTCTTAATAAAAGACGATGTTCAGGCCATTACTAAAATGGATAAACTGCTTCAACCAAGCATTAATGAATTCAGTTTAGAGCAAGTCTCCTCAGCACTGGAGCTTATGTCACATATTGCAAATTTCGATAGTCAGGCGAACTCATTTCAAAGAGAAATTATTATGGCGTTCAAACATTCATTCGAAGCTAAGCTCAACACTTCAAGCGAGTGGGTATAATACGAATCTGCGTGCAATGAAAAACTAAAAAAACTGCTTGGCCTGATGTGTATAAAGAGAACAATCACATCGTATACCGATAAATTTTATACTCAGATTACCCTGCTGACCTCGTACTCCTCTGATTACTCATACCGGTAGTTTACTTTCTTACATGAAAAAATAGATTCCCCACAAAAGTGGGCCACGCCCTATGCGTCTCTACAGTCGTTGTGTGTCACACAACCGCACCATAGGCATGGAATAACCCGACAGAATTTATCAGTATGAGTAAAATTAGTTCAGACTCCAATGATGAGTACTATACTGTCAAAGTACTCAGTTTCGAAAATGTGCATAAGAGGAGTAACAATGTCTATAACCGTCAAAGGCAAGACCATCCCTCTCGATGAGGAGGGCTTTCTAACAAACCTTGAAGACTGGGATGAGGAGGTGGCTGCTGAACTGGCTAGCACTGAAGGTCTTGAAATGACTGCTGAGCGCACTCTTCTTGTACGCAAAGCGAGGAACTTCTACCTAGAGAAGCAGAACACACCTTCCACACGCGAAATTATCAGCATGGTGGCTATGGACTTTGGTCAGGACCCGATTGAAGACAGAAGGTCGATTGACAAGCACCTTTACCAGTTGTTTCCTCATGGGCCTGATAAGCAACTAGCCAAAATCGCCGGATTACCCAAACCACTGCCATCCGATACTGAAGCCTAGTCAGCACTGGGTGTGGACAGTTTACACACAATGTCGTTTTCCAATCGGTTAACAACAGTCATGATAGTGAATTAAAATTCTACGCACTGTGTACATCTCTCTCTGAATAGATGACTGCTCATTGGTAGGCATTAAGCCTGAAGAAAAATCGAACAAGACGCTGTCCGGGGTCAAATCTTTTCCATGCTTTTTGACATATCATTGCATTAGCGGTGTATGTAGGGCATGACGATCCGCACGTCTGTCACGACAAGGGTCTGATTTCTCTACGAAAGAGAGGTCTGGCAGTTGTGGATACTCATACATTTTTCTTTCATCTTCTCCTCATTTTAATTATTTCACGACTGCTTGCCGAGCTTGCGGCGCGGTTTCAGATGCCTACTGTCATTGGCGAACTGGGGGCCGGCGTACTGCTTGGCCCAAGTTTGCTGGGCTGGATTGAACCGACCAAAACCATCCAATTGTTGGCCGAGGTGGGTATCATCCTACTGTTGTTCAAAGTCGGGATCGAGACGGATATACGTCGTCTGATCAATGCCGGCAGGCAATCCTTAATCGTCGCGCTGGGTGGTTTCCTGATGCCCTTGGTCAGTGGTTTCGCACTTGGGTATTGGGTGTTTGGTCTCTCCGGGTTGGTTTCCCTATTTATTGGCGGCACACTCACTGCCACCAGTATCGGCATTACGATCAGGGTTCTCAGTGACTTGAATCGTCAGCACGAAAAGGAGGGAGAGATCGTGCTGGGAGCTGCAGTCATCGATGATGTGATGGGCGTCGTGTTGCTGGCCATTCTCTATGAATTTTCGCTCAGTGGCGGTGTGAGTGTCATGAATATCAGCAAAGTGATGACCTTCATACTGCTTTTCTTCATCCTTGCACCGGTCGCTGCGAAGCTCATCTCCGTACTGATCAGGCGCTTCGATGACTATTCCAGTACCCCGGGACTGATTCCAATTATGATCATATCCCTGGTGCTCTTTTTTGCCTGGTTAGCCCATGTGGTTGGCGCGCCGGAATTATTGGGCGGTTTTGCCGCTGGTCTGGCGCTATCAAGACGGTTTTTTCTACCCTTCGGTGTAGCACTGCATAGTGACAAAAAATTTGCTGGACGCATCGAGGTTCAAATGAATCCCATCGTCTACATCTTCAGTCCGATTTTCTTTGTCACTGTGGGGCTCTCTCTTAGTCTCAGAGAAATTGATTGGTCCTCACCCTTCATATGGACCTTTGCCCTCAGTTTCTTCTTTGTGGCGGTACTGGCAAAATTCGCCGGCGCCATGCTGATACAGGCCCATTTCCTGCAACGTGTCGCTATTGGACTTGCGATGGTGCCGCGAGGCGAAGTCGGTTTAATCTTTGCTGAACTGGGTCGTTCAACCGGTATATTCAACGTCGAAGTCTATGCAGGCATGGTCATCGTCATCACCTTGACCACACTTTTGTCACCCTTAGCCTTGAAGTGGTTCTATGCCCATCATTGTGAGCATCTGAAAAATCCAGGTGGGGATTGTGAACCGAACAGTCCCGTTATTTGATGATGCATGTGACAACATCTTATACGCTGGTCAAGTCAATGTAGGGTGCGGCCTTGCCGCACCGCGAACCACAACATCCCTAAGATATCGCTGTACTAAGATTGAGAACTCACAGTCAATTGGGAGATATCAATGATGATCAACAAAGCCACCCTGTTACTCTTCCTACTAACTGACTGAAACGGCACATACAGAAAAAAACTCAATAAAAGGCCCACTTGCAGCACTTTCCGATGAGGATCGATTGTCACTGTTCAGCCGAATCAATTCCAAATAGAAGCATAAACCGCAATGTAAGACTATCTCAGCATAGGGGTATCTGGATAAGAACTGGTGGATAGTGAAGTGTACGGATGGATCACTGTACCCAGTCAACTATGCCAATGATGGAAAATCCCATACAGGACTGACTTGTAGTTTTATTCGCACATCCTTTGGTTATAACTACAACAGCGCCTTGCGGTTCAATGCAGGAAAGTGACTACTTAATAGCCTGTACACCCCAATTATTGACTACCATAATACCCACTCAATTTCATATTTGTCAGCCAGGCGAATCTAACTTGTTCATTTCTCATGGCGCATCACTACCCAGTTTATAGGCTTGCAGTAAAGCTGCCTTGAGATCAGTGTGGTCATTGAGGTCCTCTATTCCCAGGATATTGCTTGCGATGGGCTGAAGTAATCGTGTGATCTGATCTTCCTGCCATGCCACTTCAAACCCGGCGGTATTGAACAATCCATCCTTGAGATACTGCTTTGCCAGACCCCTTGCATTGCGGTAGTGGATCTCTGACAACGCCATGACTTCAAATTGGTAGGAGTAGGTATCGATATTATTAAGCTTGGCTAACAAGGTATGAATCGAGGGAAGCGCCCCGCTCGTAGCCATGCAGTCATCGAGATCAATGGTTGCCGAAGGAGCGTGAACTTCCCCCTTGAAACTGAAGGTAGCGGATACATCTATACTGTTTTTCATCGTGTGAGACACTGGATTGATGAACAAGCACTTATTCTATCTCTTATTCGAAATAATCAGGATACCCAATCAAAACTGCCTCTCTGTACCCACAGACCAGCCATTATCTAGCGATGAAAATAGCGTCTATACTTCTTTTAATTCCTATACTCAGCCTTAAACGTTGTCATCTTTTTGGGATTTCTAACTAAGGGGGGTTAAGCATGGCTCAGCAATTCTCGGAGCCCGTCGAGCTTCTTAGCAGTGACAGCGACGTAACAATTCAGCTGGATAATCAGACTGCAGATACTACATTTGGCGGTGGCGGCAAAGATGGAGATCTCTATGTTCAGGACTCTGCAGATCGGCCTGCAATACATTTGAACGGGAATGCAGCGAAGATACGCCTTGGTACCGTGGGAAATGAAGGCGATATTGCGGTCCAGGACAATGAAGGTCGTGATGTATTCATTGTCAGTGGGCACTACGCCACCTGTTATCTGGGTGCTGAGGGTAACGAGGGTGACCTCTTTATACGTGACAGTGAAGGTCGCAATATTCTCAACGTAAACGGGCACCTTGCCCAGGTTACTCTGGGAACAGGAGGGAATCCGGCCCAGATGCGCCTGACAGACAACAATGGACGTTTCGCATTCAATTTTGATACCAAGCACGCGGCACTCCATATCGGCACCACGGATAACGAGGGGGATATCCAGGTCCGGGATGCTGAAAATCGGGTGGTGTTCAACTTCGATGGTGCATCGAGCAGACTTCGTCTTGGCACAAACGGGAACGGAGGAGACCTTGAAGTAATGGACTCAGCCGGCCGGCGTGTGTTGAATTTTTCATCGCAGTATGCGGCATTGTACCTGGGTGCAGATGGCAACGAGGGTGACATCAGGGTCCGTAACGATGCGGGTGTCGACACCATCCGGCTCGATGGCCAAAGCGGTGATATTGAACTGGTAGGTGCCGATTGCGCGGAGGAGTTCGACATTTCTACACCGGATGACGTTATACCGGGAATGATCATGGTGATTGGAGAGGACGGTAAGCTGCACCCCTGCAAATCGGTCTATGATCGCCGTGTCGCCGGCGTCATTTCCGGAGCCGGAGGCTATTTTCCGGGCGTTACCCTGGACAAACGCCGGGTAACTGCGGGTCGTAAACCGGTGGCCCTGGTCGGCAAGGTCTATGCATTTGCCGATGCTTCGAGAGAAGCGATCACCCTGGGTGACATATTGACTACCTCCTCAATGAAAGGACACGCCATGAAAGCAACAGACCCCTCCCGTGCATTCGGTGCAGTTATCGGTAAATCCCTGGGCCGCCTCGATACTGGCCAAGGATTGATACCGATGCTTATCGCCTTGCAATAGGCTTTATCATGGCATCGGTTCGCACGCTTGCTACCTGTATTGGCATTGGCGGCAATCTGTCTGTCCTCGGCGACCTGTTCGGCTTCTTTCGTGGCGTCCTGCCACCGGATCCTACAGGGGCAGAGGTTAAAGTCTCACTCAGACGCCAACTGGGCCTTCTCCAGGGTGAACACTTCCACGTCAACGTCATTGCGGTCGGGGTCGACAACTTTGTCGATGCCGATGACATTGAAGTCGATTATACGATCTTCAAGATGCGTAATATCTACAATCAGGTCGGTGTGGGTGTAGGACGTATACAACATCACGCCATTTCTGTTGCGCAGGCAGACGGCCTGGACGCACCTACAAACCGCGATCAACTGGAAGAGCTGACGGAGAATTGGTCAGTTGACAACAACGGCATCGACTTGTTCGTAGTGCATGACATGAATATCCCCAGTGGCACTGGAATTCTGCTTGGCCGTTCAGCTGTCGACGGTCCCTGTCCCGATGACAAGGATGACAAGGGAATGAGCGGATCAACAACCGGTCTTTGGGGCAGCGAACAGACAGCCCGTACGACATCACATGAGTTGGGACACTACCTTACCTTGCAGCACCGCAATAACCAGCAGAATAACCTGATGTGTCAGAGCGGACAGGCAAACTCGACCCGTAACTCAATACAACTCTCGAACGGTCAGGGAAATGACGTGAAGGGGCATTGTATGAGCAGAGACAATTGTTAACGAGAATGGCAATGAGCAGGATGAAACAAAATAGCGACTTCATTGACCTGGACCCCAAAGCGTTCGATCGAAAGACACTGCTCGCAGCCGCTGCGGGGGAGTATGAGAAACTGCATCCAGTCATCGCGGTGGCACTGCTTCGACGTAAGCGGTATGCCCTGAAGGACAAGCTCTCCGATCTAGCTGCCATTATTGATAACGGATCAGCACCTAAGCGTGCGAGGACCGCTGCAGCGCTGGAACTTGGCCGACTCGGTTCGCCTGAGGCATGGGACGTTCTATCCAAACGCCAGAAGAGCCGGAGTTCGGTTGTACGGAAGGCAGCCGTTTCCGGTGCAAGTGAACTTGTTCGGCTGCATGGATCGACTCACGCCAAAGCAGCAGGGGCCACACTTGCAGAGCCAGCCCCAGCCGCCTTCCTTGACCGGTCGCTGCAGCTTGAGATTGAGCCCTTCTTGCTGCTGGATCGCAGTCGCGCGCAACCGCTGACCCAGCGAAAGGCCTCAACGGCTCAGATCACCCAACTTGAGAGGGATCTCATCGGCGATATCGGCCGGTATGGCGCCCTGTCCTCCCTCGCCCGCACAATTCGCTGCGGAAAGAGAACACTCATGTTTCTACCGACAGAACTGTCGGAATCTTTCATTGAATCAGGTGATCAGCAGAGCACTGGAAGCATCGTCGGCATTGTGGCAACCCGCGATACTGAGGAGACGGGACTCTGGTCTACCCGCTACTATCTCGTGGCAGGATCGCAACTGGCAGGTGGAGAAACGCTGCTCAGACTTGTGACTCGTAGCGGTCGCCCCATCATGACCGGCAGTACCAGACGTGAACAGGGTACAACGATTTTCAGAATGCAGTCATTAGCAACCCCCGGCAGCGCCCCGGCGATAGTCGGGGGAGAGTATCTGGAGGGTAGACTGCGACTTATCGACTCCCTCAGCGAACCATTTGTATCGGTCAAGCAGATCCCGGAACCTAGACGTTAGTGCCCTCTCTGAGTCTGAAAGCCGCTTTTGCTCAGTTAGGAGAGAACGGTCCTGACTATCCGCGAATTCGTGGAGGATTCCACAGCAGTCCCTCGAGCCTGAAGGCTATTCTGAGGGCTATGCAATCGCCTCAGGTGGCTCAGTGGCAGAAGACAAGTGAGAGTGAACACGCCAACCATGACTGGACGGAGGAGTGTCAGGGTGTCACACATGATGGACAGCACTGGTACATATCGAGCAACAAAGACCCAATCATCGGCAATGCAAAACGGCGCATCTATAAGTTCACACCAGGCATGCAACAGGTTGACTATTTTGGGGTCGATTTCATCGGCAGCGATCATCTTGGAGGCATCGATCACTATAAGGGTCGCATCTATGCTGCGCTGGAACAGCCTGCCAGGATTATGTGGGTCAGCACTGACTTCCAGGATTCCGGGTCAGACACGCTGAAGAGTTCGTCCGGTGGTTCATCACCCCAGGGTAGCTCATTCCCATGGTGTGCAGTCAACCCATGGAATGGACTCCTCTACAGTTCGAAATTCGGGAGTGCCGACGGGGCACCCATCAAAGAGATCTTTGCTTACGATCCTGCTGACGATTTCAAACACAGGAAGACACTCAAGCTAAAGCGTGGTATCAAGCGGGTTCAAGGCGGCGTGTTCTCAAACAATGGTCATCTGTTGCTGGCTTCTGACCACACATTTGATATTCGCTGCTACAGTGCTCTGAATGGCGCTTTTAGAGGTTCAGCCGCCATCCAGATCGATCCGGGTTCTGGCGAAGAGGTGGAGGGATTAACCATTTGGAAAGGCATTTCTTTTGACGGCACACCTGCCGAAGTGCATGTCATACTACTCGATAATGACTTTCCGAGTGGTGACGATATCTACTTCAAACACTACAGCGTACCGGATCCTGACAATCTGTAGACACACAGACAGCCCGAATAGGACGACGGCTGGAGTGGTTATCTTGTTTTGAAGATTGCTGTCAATTACTATCCTTAGTCCCTAGGCCTTGGCACTCTCAAGAAACTCCGCAAACTTACGATCCTCCCCCATTGTATGCCGTATGAACCAATGTTGGAGAAACTCGACAACCTCCACTGCCTCAATCTGTTCTTTCTCAAACCGTAACTTGCTACGGTTTAATCCATCGATCAAGGACTCATGATGCTCTTTATGTTTAACCAACTCCGGATATTTCTCACGATACATGAGATTTTCTTCACTGATGAAGTGGAAGTGGGTGT
Source organism: Candidatus Thiodiazotropha sp. (ex Codakia rugifera) (assembly GCA_025656675.1). Lineage (GTDB taxonomy): Bacteria > Pseudomonadota > Gammaproteobacteria > Chromatiales > Chromatiaceae > Thiodiazotropha. The sequence goes on along the minus strand of JAHXHN010000002.1, from coordinate 365,986 downwards.
ACAAGCCTAGCTCTGTGAATAGGGCCTGTTTGTAGGCATGATCATCTGTGTTTGCCAGCTCTTTTTCCAATCTAATAATCAGGTTCAGAAAATAGTGATGCTGTAGATCAACCTCTTCGATACCTAATTCATAAATATCCGACCAGCCAACCAACTTGCTATTCATACTTGTTTGTATCCTCATCCTCAAGTCTACCCCAGACTCGGTTTTTACCAAGGGATTTGGCTTTATAGAGATTTTGGTCTGCCCGCTCTATCAGCTGTGTAGCATGGCGTGTTAAATCAGGCCGCTCTGCAGCGCATCCCACACTGACTGTTGCCGGTTTTGAATCTGATGAGATAAGGTGCTCCACCGGCAGTGATTCCACTGCTATTCGCATACGCTCAGCGATAGTAACTGCATTTTTTAAACCGCAGTCGGGTAGCAATACCACAAATTCCTCGCCACCATAGCGAGCTACAAGATCCCCGGGACGCTGCAGCTCATTCGACAGGCAATCGGCAACAACTCTAAGATAATCATCGCCATTTCCATGTCCATGTAGATCGTTGTACTCTTTGAAGTCATCCAGATCAGCCATCAGAATGGCGAGCGATGTCCCGGCACGAATAGCGCGACGCCACTCCTGCTTGAGAACGGTATCAAAACGACGCCGATTAGGAATATGCGTCAAACCATCGATATGGGCCAAGTGCTCCAACAAATCCGCCTTTGATTTGAGATTGAGATGGTTGTTGATGCGGGCTTTTAAGAGCGGTATATGGAAGGGCTTGATAATGAAATCATCCGCACCCAATGACAGGCCTTGAATTTGATCATCGGGATCATTTCGTGCAGCCATAATGATAACCGGTATATTCGAAGTCTTGAGATTATCTTTGAGGAGACTGCAGATCCTGAATCCCTCTCCAGACTGCATAAAAAGGTCAAGCAGTACCAGATCGGGCTTCTGACCCTGGTTGATCATATCCAGAATCTCTTCCGTAGTTGAGGCACTTGATATGTAATAATCCTGTTTGAGCACATCCCGCAAAATCTGTATGTTTTCGGAACACTCATCAACGATCAATAATTCTGCGCCTTTCCGTATTGAACCGGCGGATCGGCTTTTGGCATGTGCGTGGCTATGATTCAGCATTTTTTTATTGAAATCTACCCTCGAAGTACTAATCCAGAATGGATAATTCCCAACCTATTGATGCATAGAACAGGGTGCATCACTGACTTGATACAATAATTGTGCGCCTCATACTACTGCACAAATAGACTTCCTGCTGATATTGAACACAATGTTTGATGGGGTGAAAATGACCGATTTCCACCGGAAAGTTATACCAACTCCGATCAACGTTGCATTCTACCAGATACCTGTCTGTTATTGAGATCTTTGCCTACCTCACCTTAATGATTACTCGACATACGTATTTACTGACAGCGACAGATAACCTTAATAACCTTAAGTATATTGAGTGTTAATTATTATCGCCAAATTAACGATTTCATGGTGACGGCTTGAATCATTCTAACACAGTAAAATCAAGCCACTTGTCAATAGAGAAAAGAGGACACACCCTTCTTATTGCAATTTCCGTGAACAACACAAACTGCACACTTAAGCATTGGTATCCAAATCACTGAGCGACCAGGTCATTGACTCAGAATAATCACTGATGACTGGTCACCAGCACACAGACAACTGGGATATTTTACAGTGGTTAGGGAAGCACGCTTGAAACCGCAATTCTACTCAAAGAGCGGGTGATTATCGGGCTCATGCACTATCAATCATCGTTTACTATACGATAACCTTTATGATCAGGTTAGGAACAATATACTGTATTGTAGGCAATACACACCACACTCTACTCGGGAGTTTCTTCGATGGCGGGTATTTTCGTCAGCTATCGTCGTGATGACAGCCAAGGGTTTGCCGGTCGTCTGGCAGATGACTTAAGCCAAATACTGGGACCTGACCGTGTATTTCGTGATATCGAAATCCCATTGGGCAGTGATTTCACTGACGTTCTACAGCGTGCTGTTGCAGCCTGTGATATCCTGCTGGTAGTGATCGGTCGCCACTGGTCAGCCGATTCTGAACAGGGCTATCGATCAAGACTGTTCGAACCCACAGACTGGGTAAGAACCGAGATAGAAGCAGCCTTTGTCCAGAAAAAGCATGTGATACCCATCCTAGTGGGTGGTGCCGATATGCCGGGGCCTGAAACGTTACCACACAGCATTGAACAGCTGTCACGCCAACAGGCCGCTACACTCACTGACCGACACTGGAGTAACGAGGTTGCTAACCTTGCAGACCATCTTGGTGTCCTGTGCCCGTCGATTAAGGAAGACCTGCCTAAAAATATCAGCGCAGACCAATCACCAGCTGAAGTGTTAAGCAAGCTTGGTGAGCGTCTTATTGATGAAGTGGTTCTAAGAAATCATCGAGGGACCAACGTCCCTCATTCGAAGTCCACGTTTGGACATCGGTTATTACAGAATCTTGGTCGTAAGATACGCAGTCTGATCACTGTGATTATTGTCCTTGGTCTGATCTATATGGGTATCAGGCTATTCGGTGATGACGCCCTTTTAAGCAATCTCAATGCACTTGAAGCACGTCTGCAGATAGGCTGGGGGCGTCTTCTGCACTACATCGAAAGCTTGTAATCGATAGTAGAGGCATTCGCTACATGGGGAATATTCAGATTAATTGCAGTGATTGCATAACAGGCAAACCGAAGCTGCTATCATGGCACGCTCCCCGATCCTACTCGGCCTATACCACCAGCTAGAAAAATATCCCGTGACAACCCAATTCTCACACTTAAAACTCAACCCTGCCTTATTGGCCAATCTAGAAACCCTCGGCTATCTGCAGATGACACCCATCCAGGTAGAGGGTTTGCCTCATGTGCTGGCCGGCCGGGACCTTATCGCCCGGGCCAAAACCGGCAGCGGTAAGACCGTTGCTTTCGGCCTCGGCCTGCTGAGTCTCCTTGAGCAAACATCCTTTGCAGTACAAGCACTGGTACTCTGCCCCACTAGGGAGCTGGCTGACCAGGTAGCGAAGGAGTTGCGTCGTCTTGCAAGAAGCAGTGCCAACACGAAGATTTTAACCCTCTGTGGAGGCACACCCTTTGGACCGCAGATCAGCTCACTGGAGCACGGTGCACACATTGTGGTTGGCACACCTGGACGTATCCTTAAGCATTTGCAAAAAAGTACGCTCTCTCTTGGAAATGTTCGCACAGTGGTACTCGATGAGGCCGACCGCATGCTCGATATGGGCTTTTACAATGATATCGCAACCATCTTCTCTGCCACCCCACAACAGCGACAGACCCTGCTGTTTTCTGCCACCTATCCGGAGACCATCCGTGAGATGAGTTCAGCCTTCCAACGCGAACCCATAGAGGTGACAGTTGACACACATCACAACAGCCTCAAAATCAAACAACATTTCTACGAGGTTGAAAAAGGTCGTCGCAGTAAAACCCTGGCAGCACTGCTGGCACAATATAAACCGGTATCTACAATAATTTTCTGCCAAACCAGACTACAGTGCCAGGAGCTGGCTGATGAATTGCAACAGCGTGGAATTCAGTCTCTCGCACTGCATGGCGATCTGGAACAGAAGGAGCGCGACTTGGTACTGGTACGATTCACCAACCACAGTGTACCGGTACTCGTGGCCACCGACGTTGCCGCCCGCGGCCTTGACATCAAGGACCTGGAAGCTGTTATCAACTATCAACTACCACGTGATCCTGAGATTTATATACACCGGATCGGCCGCACTGGCAGGGCTGGTAGTAAGGGATTGTCTTTGAGTCTTTTCATCGCATCCGAAGCTAATCGCGTCAATGCCATTGAGACATACCTTGATCGTAAGGTAGACCTGGAACAACCACGCAGTCTCGCCCTTCCAGATGGTTTCACACTTTCTGCGCCTATGGTAACTTTCAGTATCGAAGGTGGACGCAAAGAAAAAGTTCGTCCTGGCGATATACTTGGGGCACTCACTGCCGATGATGCAATACCAGCTGCAAAAGTAGGAAAAATCGACATCTTCGACCGTGTTGCTTACGTCGCGATTGATCGCAGTATTCGTAAGAAGGCAATGCGGATACTATCTGAAGGTAATATCAAGGGGCGTCGTTTTAAAGTCCGTCAAATACACCAGGCAGCGAATCCATGGCTTAGTCGTTAAATGGGGCTTACATGACATGCATGGTTTTTAGGGATGGGTAGCTAGGCTGTACTTGATTTCTTATCCTCAGCCAGTTGGCCCAGCCATTGAAAAATGAATCCCCTAGCAACTTCCTTCCCCGTTAACAGGTAGTGAAGTGTGTAAGTATTATTGAGCGTCGATGCCAAAAGCTGTTCACTTTGCTCTGTTCCACAAAACAAGATACTGTCATTATTGAATAGCTGTATTTCATTCTCAGGCAACATGATCGGTCTGTTCGTTCTGAGGACGACCAACGGAACACAGGAGAGTGATTCACAACGCCTGGAGGGATGTCTAATAATGTCTCCTATGTTGATTATGTGACCTGCATTGAGTAATTCGGTAGCTGACTTCGCATGTTTACTGTCGAGTGTGACAGACCATAGGTGAGGTGTTTGATCGCCAATCGATGTACTAAGTCGATTAACTATTTTTTCAGTATGTTGTTCACCTTGTTCCCGCAGATAATCAATTAAAATCTGTATATGAGGCGAAATAAGATATTTTAAGATGCGTCGACCCGTGGTAAGGCTTGATTGTAAAATTAGGTCCACGCTTGCAGCATCGAATGCCAACTGGTTAGCATGGTGATTCTGTCGTACGATTGTGAACGCTTTGGGATTCAAGACCTGTGCACTCATTAGAATATTCAGATTATCGGAATCGTTATCGGTGCCAGCTACAATGCCCGCCGCGGTATCAAGCCCGGCATCACTCAGCGTACCATGATCGGCATAACCTTTAATAAAACGGTCGATCCCTGAGGAGCTCTCTATATCAGGATCAATGATGAGTGGGTTGATGCTGTTAAGTTTCATATATTTATGGAGCCACTGCCCCATACGACCATAACCACAGAGTATCCAGTTATTGCTGGGCACATCTAATGGAACACCAAGACGGACACCTTTTGCCCGTACCAGCCAGCTATTCAAATTATGTAATCGAGGTGTAATGATTGCCATACTGAGTAACTGTGCAAATATTTCAAAAGGATTGATAATCCTTACATTATCCAAAGGCGCGAGCTGCTCCTTATGCTTGGTAGAGGTTGATCGGCAGATAACTTGTACTTTTGGATTAATGAAGCGGGAAACGACGGCTATTTTTAGATTCACATCCTCATCACTGGTCAGTGCGATTACGGCTTTACACTGTGGATGCTTCAATCCTGCATCGACAAGATGCCTGGGCTCACTTGGGTCGCCACAAAGCCCTGGCATGGTAACGTTATAGTCACGTAGAGATAACGCTTTTATCCTTTCAGGATCACGATCAATAACAACAGCTGTAAAGCGATGATCGCTAAGCCCGCGTGCTAACAGGCTGCCGGTATCCCCAAAGCCGCAAATAATAAAAAATGGTTCAGTTATCCTATTCACAACCCTTGAGAAACGATATTCGCTCAATGCCTGCACAAAGTGCATATTCTGGATAAGATGTATAATTGAACCTATGGCATATAACCAGGCAATCACACCGATATAAAGGCATAATATTGCCCACAGACGCTGTTGATCCGTGAATTCGCTGGGTATTTCTCCGAATCCGGTTGTGGTAGCTGTGTAGGTAAAAAAATAGAAAGCATGAAATAAACTCATGTACTCTGGGCTACCATCGGCAGCTGTTCCAGGTATCAGAGCCATTCCTGTTATACCAATTGCGTAGACAATTATTAACACGAATATTGGTCTTCGCATATAGCGAAGAACCAGCATGGATACCCGATCCAGTTCTGATGTTGCAGCCACAGTTGCGGTCTTAGCGACGAGACATGAGCGTGTCACCAATCAATATGATGACAGAAACAATATTAGCTATTAGGGCACCTCCTGCGAGTGAAACTATGGTAACAATCGACTCTGCACTCGGACCTTGTAGCGTATCATTTTGATAGATGACCCAAACCACGCGTGCTGTAATCAACAAAAGGTCTGCAACCAGGCTGGCAGCCAGCAATAATGCGCCTACTTGAGATCTATCTCCCAATTTCAGGCCTGTGGCTATCAGATTTACGAGGATTGCAATGGTTAATATCCAGACACTGTGGTGCATTGGATTGTCAATATCACCAATTACAAAAACAAAATTAAATGTTAAAGAGAGGATAATGAAAAATCCAAAAATGACCCGCTCAAGGTTCATGAGAGTTTCTCTTTTTCTGTTTTGATGCTATATCTTACATAATTGATAATAGGACATTTCTATGTCATTGCCATACCCTGTTTTCAGGATGTCTATTTTTTATAACCACATGTTACCTAAGCCGCCATCGGGCCCACAGAATATTAATAACTACAGGCATATCGAATAGTATTTTGATATATAGTCCAAATCAGCCTTACTTGAGCCTCTGCATTGATGTTAGTGATTCACTTATGTCAGCTAGTATTTGATCTGTTCACAGCAATCTTTTTGAAACAGAACCAAAATCGACCATTTTAAACTATCGGACCTATGGATGATCATGGTAGCCATATTATAAATATGCAACTGTCCAGCGCACGTGCTGATTTTACAGCAATGCTTTGGAGGTTAAGGTTCCTGGTATTACCGCAAGAGTGTCTGTTCAGGGAATTCACTCACTATCTCGAATTGCCACTTATGAACAGGAGTATGGACGGCAGCTCAATCGTGATATTGAATAAGTTATTATTAACACTTCAATAATATTTTCATATTACCAACGCAGTTAATGCCATAACTCACAAACCATTTAATTTGAGGTGACCATTATGTGTTTTTTTAAGTCATATACTGGGTACAGTATGCTTATGCTTACATAACTACAATACACAATGACAATCAGATATCAGCGTCAAACATATTCCCATACTGGCATAAAATAGTTAATGCTTATTCAGAGGTTTATCTTTATCATGAGTATATCTGAAAATGGCATTAGCCAGTGCATGTTGATCCCATAGCAACAAAAGCAATATACACGATCATATCTACATATGTAATCCCATGAAATACCAGTTATTAAAATCATGCTGTCTATTGTTATTTTTTTTATTCACACCTAACTGTCAAAGCGCATATACACTAAAGACTCTTGAAGCATCAGTAAGCCAACACCCTGGCAAGAGTGCAATATATATACTGGAAAAAGGTGAAGAATCATTATTGGCACGCGCCTGGTTGGTAGAGTCAGCCAAAATATCCATAGACGTACAATATTTTATATGGAGTACCGATAATATAGGCACACTTGCCAGTGAAGCTTTATTAACCGCTGCAGAGCGTGGCGTCAAGGTTAGGGTGATTGTGGATGACCTGATGATTGATGCTGACCCCGAGACTATACTGTTGCTGAGCGCACATCCCAACATCCATATTAAAATTTATAATCCGAAACATTCAGTCGGGATTGGGTTTTTACAACAGCTTTGGAATCTACTTACCGATTTTCGAAGTGCCAATCAGCGTATGCATGATAAATTAGTTATCTATGATCAGACAGTTGCCATTACTGGTGGAAGAAATATGGCTGACGAGTATTTTGATTATGATCATACCTACAACTTCAGAGATCGTGATGTAATCGCTGCAGGGGATGTAATACCAACGATACAGAAAAGTTTCAATAACTTCTGGCATAGTCCACTCTCCGTTACGCTTGCATCATTGCTTATAGAAAAACAGATGTCCATTACACCTGCCGCCATAACAAACTACACAGAGTGGCTGCATAACTATGCTCTGGATACAGATAACTATGCACCTGAGGTACGCGCAGCCATCTCAGACATGAGCGTACGAATCGATGGCATACTGAGCAAGCTTCAATGGGTTGATGCTTATTATATTCATGATTTACCGGGCAAGAATAACAATATTACGCAGCTTGATGGTGGCGGCCTGTCAACCACATCACTAATCAATCTACTTTCTAAAGCCAAAAATAGTATCCTGATCGAGAGCCCCTACCTTATCATGCCTGCAGGTGGTTTTGATTTCTTTTCTGAATTACTTGATAAGGGTGTAGAAATTTCTATTGTAACCAACTCGCTTGCATCAACTGATAACCTTCAAGCCTACTCCGGTTACGATAAGCAAAAACAAAAATTACTTGATTTGGGTTTGAAGATCTATGAATTCAAACCCAATCCAGCAATAGCTAAGACGCTCATCGACCGTTATCGAGCAATGGAAAAGAGTGCCCCAATATTCGCTATCCATGCAAAATCACTGGTTATAGACGGTAATACTGCATTTATTGGTACATTTAACTTTGACCCACGTTCAGCTAACTTAAATACTGAAGCCGGTATAGTGATTCACGATGATGAAATTGCTCGCCTAGTAGAACAAGCCATTAAGCAGGATATGGCTCCCGGGAATAGCTGGAATGCGAATGAATCTGAACAGCTGCAAAATGTAGGATTTATTAAAAAGCTAAAGGTCATATTCTGGGGTATGTTACCGCTTGAACCTATACTATAATGTACAGTTGTCATAATTCACGACAGGATAATAGTACAAGTTTATCCAGCATACAGAACTACCCCAACAAAATACCGGATATTTATTCAATAGCGCATAAACTTATAGTTGAAATTATATGTTGATGTTACTTAGGCTTTTTACCACTATTCTAATCTTACTTTCAGGCACTACTTTTGCTGGTGAGGCTAATGTGCTTAAAGTGGATATACGCCCGCTTGGCGACAATAGATATTCAATTGATACCACTGTTTATCATGCAGATACTGGCTGGGAACACTACGCAAATTCCTGGGAAGTGCTCGATCTTGATGGTAAGCCACTAGGTAAACGAACATTGTTACACCCACATGTCAATGAACAACCTTTTACTCGAAACGCCGTATTGAATATTCCAGTCACAATCAAGCGCATTATGATTAGAGCAAATGATTTGGTTCACGGGATTGGTGGTAAAACAGTCATTGCAACTGTACCCAAATAATTCTTGAATTATCTCATGATATGTTTGTATCCTATTTCTGACCCTGATCTGTACTTCATATTTCATTAACGACAAACTTCCTGCACATGGGGTTATCGCCTGGCAACCGGTGACAGGAAAACAAACACAGTTAAGCTGCCAATATGATGTGTAAATCAGCAATTACTTGTTATTATTTTAATTACTAGTAGTTGCATATACCATTAACCGGCAGTGAGGCTGTGCGCAACCAAGCATTAGCACAGTCAGTCGGATCATAGCCTGTATAGATCATAATGTTGTCAAGTAGATCTTGCATGCCTGCATATTCTCCTTTGTAGGCCATATAGAATTCACGGAGAGCCTTGTCTAGCCTATCCTTGCCTACTACGCGCTCTACATCACGGAAGAAAAATGCCCCCTTCATATAAGGCGCCGACCCAAACAAACCATCTTCAATGATATCCACTTGGTTACACGAATCTGGCCAGGCAATTTTATTTTCCCTACTGCTTTGAAGACGATTAAGCTGATTTGAATATGACGCCCAGATCTTATTACCCAGAATTTCGCCCCCGACCTCGGTTAATGATCGTGCAGCGAGATATGAGGCCACTCCCTCGGATAGCACAAAATCTTCCCAACACGCTATACGAACACCATTCCCGAACCAACCATGGGCTGCTTCATGAGCATGTCCAGTCTGATCAGACATAGACTCCCTCGCGATATGCCAGAACGGATGGTGTTCCAAACCGCCAAACTGCCCTATTCCCCAGTCAACGGAGACACTGGCGACTTTTTCACCAAAGATATACTCGCCATAGGTCCGCTCATACCAATCCATTACATCACGAAGATGCTGTGTCCCTTCAATAGCATTAGCTTCATTAACCAGCCTGTAGTAGACACCGACCAATGTACCGCTAGTCGTAGTACCTAGATCCAAGTAACTATATTCTCCGATAGCCCATCCGACCATATATGATGGAGCATCAGCTGGTATAGATGCGGCATAGACCGCCTCCTTGCCCACAGGCACGCCATTAAGTGTAAGTTCGAATGACTGTCCCTCTTTTGGATTGGATTTACATGGATAGATATTGCCGCAAAAATAGGGCCACGCAAAAGTCAGCCCGTTCTCGAGTACACCGTTAAAACTGTTATGGAGGCGAAATGAGTAATCGATTACTAGATGGACTGGACTGATTGAGATAGGAACACCGACATCCAACCTGCCTGCATCTAAGCGGTAGTCAAGTGAGTCACTACCAGAGGTTACACCCGTAATCATCAGGTCACCCACTTCGAATGACGCACCTGTCGTTTCCATTGAACCGGCCAAAACAATATCTGCTGTTACCGACATTGAATTGAGGTCAACCAACAAACTGGTTGAAAGTATATCTCTTGACCAGTTTGACGATGCTTGTATTGTTTGATCTGAAGATGTTGGGCCACTGCTGCCGTTGCAACCAATTACCATCCAGCCAATAAACGTAATTTCTATAGCTCTCAAATCGACATCCTAATCGAATCTTTGTAATGTAATTTTCTTACTCACATGTTTAGAAGCAAATACTAATTGTTATAGGTCAATGAATCTGTTTATTTTACGCTCACAATTGAGGTATAGGCTACTATTATCCTGGTACCTTACTAGGTCTATTCTATCGCGACCCGGCAGTAGATACGCGATATCTATTTACACTCCTGGGAGCGTCAAATGATCTCACTAAGATACAGCTTTTTTTATTTTACACTCACACTCATCATTTCATTCGTTTGGCTCACACCCGTCTTGGCCTGGACCAAAAACATAACTGAGACGGCGTATGTTAACACTGTCTGCAAACTAGAACCCGAGGCCCAGTGTTCATGGGCAATACTAATCGATGTGAATGCTCCCGGCATCGATATGCATGAATCATCACTCGCTTCCGCACGTCTCGATCGATCCAATTTTGAACGAGCCAACTTCTCTAGATCTATCTTTCAACTCGCCAATCTAAAGGATACCAATCTTATGCTTAGCAACCTGGAGCATGCCCATCTTCATGGTGTCAATCTTCAAAATGCTAACCTTATGCTTGCCAATCTAGCCGGTGCCAGTCTATTCGATGCAGATCTTTCTGGCGCAAATCTGAGAGGTGCGAATCTACTGGGGGCGATTATCATAAAAGCCAAATTTGATAATGCCATTTGGACTGATGGAAGGATCTGTGCAAAAGGTTCTATCGGAGAGTGTAGATAGAGGTGAAATAAGGAAAGATATGTGCATGCACTGTTCATGCAAATCTATTTGCACTATTCCCTATCTTATCAGTTCATACTGAATCATCTGGTAGCTCTTTTATATAAAGATCCTGTTTAGAAAATGGAATCTCGATGCCTTCGACCAGGAATTGTTTATAGATAGCTGTGTTTAATGCATCAATAACTCGACCGCGCAACTCTGGATTATTAACCCAGCAGAGTAATTCAAAATCAAGTGAAGATGCACCAAATGTACGAAAACGCACGCGTGGCTCCGGTTCATCACAAACAGCATCTGATTCATCAGCAACAGACATCAGCACTTCACGCACCTGATCTACATCAGAGCCATAGGCCACACCCACAGCGACCCTGATACGGTATTTTATATGTGGACCACCAGATTCATTAACAACTTTTGAATTACCCATTATGGAATTCGGAATAGTCACTTCCACATCGTCTCGAGTGAGTAAACGGGTACTGCGTATACCTATATGAGTAACTTTTCCACGTAACCCACCACCATCATCAAGCACAACATAATCACCGATCTTGTACGGGGAATCGGCCATAATGAAGACACCGGAAAACAGATTAGCGAGCGTATCCTTTGCCGCAAAGCCGATAGCTATTCCCGCGATACCCGCCGATGCTAACCAGGCCGTCATATCAACATGCCACGACTGAAATATGAAATAGACTGCGAAGACGATGATTGCGATCGCTGCAAGATTTGTAAATAGGGGTAGTGTCTGAGGCCTTACAAGTGCATTCAGCTTTGCCCGCCGACTGGTTACAGAAAGTAATAATTTTGAAACACGAACAGCAAACAGCATCCATAGGAATATGAGCAATGAAGTTACGAATGAAACAAGGGTTGAGCGGTAACCCTCACTTATTCCTATCACTGCTGCAGCAACCAGGACACCGACAAGTGCCAATGTCCAAAACAGAGGACTACGAATATTATGAACTATCAAGTCATCCACATGTGTAGATGTACGGGCTGTTATGCGCCTGATCAAAGGTATTATGATCCACTCGACCACCTTTGCCAGAACAAAGAACAATATCAGAACGAGTACCCCTTTTATCCAGGGTTGGTCCCCTAGCATTGCGACAACAGGCTCCAGTTGCTCAGGAACTTCGATCTTCTCAACAAGTCGCTCCATCCCCGTATTCAATGCTGATTCAACAGGTTCTGAGGGCTCAGTATTTGTAGTTTCCGTTTTTGTATCTGCCATAACGTATTGTTAACTCTAGTAAACACTTATCCGGCACGAGCTCGTACTCCTGCTTTTAAATACCTCAAGTACCGTCATGCTAAAAAATAGTTACATCAGCCGGATTTGATCACAATCAGGCAGTCATTCAAATAAATATATGTGAACTTATTACATCTTTATATTTCCATGTGAAAATACAGACTAAACTGATTCGAGTACTAACCGGTTCAGTGTCTTGTAACATTTCAAGCATCAATTTGTTCTGACCAAGCCTCAACAAATCATGAAACGTCTTGACCAGGTAGGTGTATAAGCTATTTCCCCAACACGAACACACCCTTATCTGTCCCTTGTCGAACGGCTCAAGAACCAAAAACCCCTTTAAATGCTCACTCTGAATAGGCAGTTTGGGCTCATCGTCTATTTATGCGGCCAGGATTCTTCAAAAACAAAAGATTTTTCTGTTACTGCCGATACAAAACTAAAGGAAATACATCATAATTACAGTAACTTAATGATTTCTAAGTACTTAACAATTAAAGACGGGCTGAATATTGAGAGCCCCGATTATCTGCGTAGTCGCTTATCATATTATTCTCTGTTTATCGCTTCGCTGTTTCTGTTGTTTTTCTGTATCTATAATATCCTCACAGATGTCTACTGGGTGGCCCTGGTTGACGGTATAGCACTGATTCTGACAACAACTGCGATTTTTGATTACTACCACCACAAGAATTTGCAACGCTTGGATAACACTGTCATCGTTGTCCTTTATTTTTTATTCGTTCCGCTCACTCTGATCACAAAAAATCAGGATTTCACACTTATCTGGACATTTTTTTTCCCGCTGTTCGCCATAATAACAAAAGGACAACACAGCGGGTTGATACATACCGCAGTTTTTTACTCTATTATTTTTCCGATTGTATTTATGGGTATAGGTGAATGGCAGAATGGCGCATGGAGTGATAAAAGTTTTCTACGCTTCGCATTGGCTTCACTCTTGCTGACTTACATTATTTTCTATTTCAAAAAGAGTCATGATCAAGTCTACGACAAGCTAAGAGGATTATTAACGAAACAAAAAATGCTTTCAAAAGAGATGGAGATGTTGTCTATAACAGACCCATTGACAGGACTGTACAATCGCCGACATCTACAACAGACTTTTCTGAGAGAGTTTAACCGTGCAAGACGTGACGGTCACTATCTTTGCTTCTTTATTTTCGACCTTGATCATTTTAAGGAATATAACGACAACTATGGTCATGGACAGGGTGATATAGTGCTGTGCCAGGTTACTGATATTTTCAAGGACTGCATGCGCCGAAGCTCAGACCTGGCTTTTCGTTTTGGCGGTGAAGAGTTTTGTGGCTTATTAGTAACAAATAATGATCATGATGCCAACCTACTTGTTGATGAAATTCGTAGAAAGGTAGAAGCCAAAAACATTAAACACACGCACAATGATGGCCGAGGTGTACTAACTATTTCTGCCGGTATCCATATTCTCCATGGTGATACAAAGATATCCTTTACTGATCTTTACCAGGCAGCTGACAGGGCACTGTATCAGGCAAAAGCTAGAGGACGAAATTGCTGTGTCAACTATACTGCTGAGCACGAGAAACTGATTACGTAGAGCGTTAATCCAGTCAGTCATGATCAAATAAAATAATACCCAAGACTAGATCGACTCAACAAAACAGAAATGATGCTGTAGCACTGCTTATCAAATGTAATTATTGCACTTGGGTTATTCATAGTCAGTAGTAATAAAAAAGAAAAAAAAAACCGATCAATAAGAATCGGTTTATTGTGTCAATACATGACAATGGCCATCATTTTTTACAGCACTTATTATTATCTACACAAATACATCTAACCTTTTTCTACATCTAGATAAAAACATCCCTGTTGTCTTAATCAAGCTGGCTAATGACTTAATGACTCATGCACTGAATAGGCAATAGCCAGCAAAGTTGATCAGTCTGTCAATGCCACTATTTTCCGGACATCCCACTCATGCCGCCCATGCCGGACATGCCACTCA
>JAHXHN010000002.1:0-351201 GCA_025656675.1 Candidatus Thiodiazotropha sp. (ex Codakia rugifera) | reverse complement strand
TGCCGCCCATACCGGACATGCCACTCATGCCGCCCATGCCGGACATACCACTCATGCCGCCCATACCGGACATGCCACTCATGCCGCCCATGCCGGACATACCACTCATGCCGCCCATACCGGACATGCCACTCATGCCGCCCATACCGGACATGCCACTCATGCCGCCCATGCCGGACATGCCACTCATGCCGGACATGCCTACTGGATAAAGATGCACGCCTTGTGGAGACACTTTATAGACACCGTACATACCACTCATGCCGGACATACCACTCATGCCGGACATACCACTCATGCCGGACATACCGCTCATGCCACCCATGCCGGACATCCCGCTCATGCCGCCCATGCCGGACATACCGCTCATGCCGCCCATGCCGGACATACCGCTCATGCCACCCATGCCGGACATCCCGCTCATGCCGCCCATGCCGGACATACCGCCCATGCCCGACATCCCGCTCATGCCGCCCATACCGGACATACCGCTCATGCCGCCCATGCCGGACATCCCGCTCATACCGTCCATACCGGACATCCCACTCATGCCGCCCATGCCAGACATGCCACTCATGCCAGAACCGTGTTTATCTGCTTGTACGATTGTTGAACCTGTAATTGCCAATGAAAGCACTACCAGTGATGCTAATTTCTTCATGATTCGGTCTCCTACGATATTTTTTATTTATATAAATATGCCAAAACGGCATATGAATCACGCAAAATCCACACCATTTTCGCTAGTACGCATCAGACACTTTTCATTATTATTATATGTCGTTGTTTAACCATGTATTTTGTATTTGTTAAACTATAATTTGAGCAGTTTATTTGAAGATCAGCTGTCATTCATCTTCTAAATGCCTGACACTTTGACATGACACACCTTCATACTACTGACACTTTGTCAGGTTATGGTTTGATGATAAATATCAACCATGAGCAGAATCACAAATAAAGAATATTATTCTCTGACATTTCTCACATACAGCCCGTCCGGCATGCAGGAGGATGGATGAACTGGAAAAAAGCATATCGTTCTTTCTATTATCAGGGTGCTCCCGAACCTCAGGATCTGGATCTTCCCTATCAGCGCACCGTCTTGCTGACGATCGACATCCAAAATACCTATCTCAAGCCTGCACTTGACCCAGCTGAACGTGCCCGCTGGGCACCCTTTCACGACAGAATGCATCATATTGTCATCCCTACAACCCGAGACCTACAAGATCGCTTCCGTCAACATAATATGGATGTACTGCATGCGCGTATCGCCTGCCAGCTCAAGGATGGTCGTGATCGTTCACTCAGTCAGAAAAAACCGGGGTGGAACTACCTGCTTTTACCGAGTGATAGTGATGATTCTCAAATCGTGCCTGAGCTGGCACCCAAAAAAGGGGAGATTGTCGTTACCAAAACTACTGATAGCGCACTGACTGGTACAAATCTCAGACTGATACTTCAGAACATGGGGGTAGACAATGTGGTGATGTGCGGCATATTCACCGATCAGTGCGTCTCCTCTACCGTAAGGAGCCTGGCTGATGAAAGCTTCAATGTTGTTGTGGTTGAGGACTGTTGCGCAGCTGGAACCGAGGAACTCCATAAAAAAGAGCTGGAAATTATTAATATGATCTACTGCCATGTAGTTTCCAGCAACGAACTCATTGATATGATGGCCTTATCATGAGGCTATCCACCTATTATCAGCCTGGCAACGTCTCCGGTCCAAAAATCAATAATATCGTCATAGTATCCTTACGCATCAAGTAGAAATCGCATTTTCAGCGCAGCAATTCCATTTAACCGCATGCAATGACTGGAACAATCTCCCGCTATTCGAGTCGGAGATGCTAGTGGGCCAAGGCAAGGCGTACTTCGCAGGGAATGGCATGCCCTTTACAAGAAGGGCAACGCAGAATTGGCCCACTAGAACCTATCTACAGGAATTTGATTATCAACGACAGCATATTTAATAAATAGTGTTTTTTGGACTCTACGTCTTAACCTGATATGAGTTGACATATGAAAACAATTAACCTATCCCGAAGACGATTCCTCAAAGTTTCCTCTCTATTCTCCCTACCTGTCATTTCACTCACAGGATCCAAGCAGTTATTTAGTGCCGGCTCCGCAAACAAATACGGCATAAAAGGTCAGCAGGCACCAGATCTGGAGATTGATTACTGGATCGATGCAAACGGCCAACAGAGTCAATTCTCATCTAAACAGTTAAAGAATAAATGGGTTTATCTAAAGTGTTTTCAAAACTGGTGCCCTGGCTGCCACAAATATGGATTTCCAGCATTAAAAAAGGTTGCAGATGCCTTCCACCAAGAGAACAAGGTGGAAGTACTTGCTGTACAAACAGTTTTCGAAGGATTTGCCAGTAACACTAAGGAGAGTGTCCGAGAACTACAAATTCGTTACCAGTTACCAATCATGATGGGCCATGACCCAGGTGACCCGGCTGGTGATCATCATCCTCGTACCATGCGGGATTATCGAACAGGCGGTACCCCATGGGTCGTAATCATCAGCCCAGAGGGTCAAGTAATCTATAACGACTTCCATATTGATGCTGAAAAACTTATTAACTACCTTGAGATACAACTGGGTTAAGTCACCCGAAGCATTCTTAAGGGTAATTGAGCCACGCACGCCAACGGAAATAAATGATGCAGGTAACGCATTATAGATTGGTAAATTTGCCAAATTGCTTAAACTGTTACAATCACTTTCACTTTGACTGCATATCCAAACATCGATCTTGTCAGTTATAGATTTGTGATATTTTCGTGATCTTAACCGGACTTTCCCCTATTAAATTGACCATGAAACCTGGTATTACCGGTTTTACACGCACCAATCAATTTTTCAGGAGATATCACGATGCTTATGCGAAACTCTAACACTCTAAAATCTCTTCTTTTTTCAATGCTTTGCGCAACTTGGTCTATCGCAAGTGCAGACAGCATGATGAAAGAGGAAGGTAAGATGATGATGGAGTCGTCCGAGAAAACGATGGAAATGGACAAAACCCACTCAATGAAGAGTAAGGATGGTATGAAGACCATGAAGGGAGATATGAATGCAATGGAGGCTGAAATGGATATGGAGAAGAAGGATAAAATGGATCAAAAGGAGATGATGAAAGAGGAAGGTAAGATGATGATGGACGATATGAAAAAGTAATCTATCGCTCCAATTCTTCACGCTGCAATACTGCTGTACCTATCCGGCACATCCATCAACGCTTGCCATCTATTTCAGAATCAGACATTGCAATAATCCAGAGGAGGTAGCCGAGAGGCTGCCTCTGCACAGATTTCTTACGCTTTATAAGATGATTTTATATTTCAAACACAGCAGTATCACACATCCCCACCGATTCATAGTTCTGGAATAAGCGATGTTAAAGAATCCATCTATAAAGGCTCAACGTCTATAATAGAGTACAAATTAATGTCATCGAAGGTGACAATATGAAAGCCATCTGGAATGGCCAGGTTCTGGCTCAAAGTGATAGGACCGTCACAGTTGAAGGCAATCACTACTTCCCCATTTCTTCATTGAACAGGGCGTATTTTATTGACAGTGCTACCACTTCAACTTGACCGTGGAAAGGTGAAGCCCACTACTACACCATTCGCGTTAACAATAAAGAGAATATAGATGCCGCCTGGTACTACCCATCACCAAAGGATGCCGCAGCTGAGATAAAAGACCATGTTGCATTTTGGCGAGGTGTTGAAGTCGACAATTAGATTTGAGCATCGACTATTATTCAGGCAGCCTCAATCACATCGCGCACACGTTCCAATCGCTGTCTGACGTCCATCGCCAACTCCGCTATCTTTGCGCCCTCCACTAACTGCAGAACAGCTACAGGATCCATGAAGGCAACCGTTACTGAACCATCCTCTTCTTGCCGAAGCACAACATTGCAGGGAAGCAGTAAGCCAATATCCGGCTCAGCTTCGATTGCCTGATTGGCCAGTGACGGGTTGCAGGCACCTAATATCCTATAGGGGCGTTTCTCGAGACCGAGTTTGGCTTTCATCGTCGCCTGGACGTCAATCTCTGTCATTATACCAAATCCTTCACCCTTCAGCGCCTCCACTACACGCGCTTCTATCACTCCGATATCACCTGCAAGACAGGTTTTAAAACTGTACATATGCTTACCTCACTCTTGTCTACAATGAATTAATATTTTTCATGTTTTTCAACTATGTAGGCGGGAAAAACCCCATAGGAAGCCGCCCTGCAGCAGGGAACAGTTTAGCTGGATTTCTTCCTGGAAATGCTACATTCAACAAGTAACCTGCCCCTTCATCATCCATAGTGAAGAAAATCAATCTAATGCCGATATGTGCAGTTAAGGAAGCGCTGAACACGTACGCATCAGTTATTCAGAAGGTGATTAACCATGAAAAACAGAACAGCCCGATACATAGCATGCCTGGCATGGCTCCTTTTTTTGCTGGCTCTGTTTACAGAACCCCTCCTGGCGAATAAGTTCGAAACCATTGGAGGCGGCGTATCGGGTTCAACCAAGGTCAAGATCGAGTATCTGCAGATCATTGCCTATGTAGCGGGAGGAATCTTCGTGATTGCCGGCATACTCTCCATCGTGCTACACAATAATAATGCCCAGACATTGAATTATACGATGTGGAAAACCTCCTCCGCGCTTTTCTTTCTACTCGGTATCGGTTCATTTGCAGCGGCTGTGCTGATGAAATAGGGATTATCCTCCTCCTGCAGGGGGTACAACGTAGAAAAGGACTGAAAAGAAATGCAGAACACTTCCTGCCAAAACAAACAGGTGCCACACGGCATGGTGATAGGCCAGGCGCTTCCAGACGTAGAATATCACACCCAATGAGTAGCAGAGTCCTCCCGCCAGCAGTAAGACCAGTCCACCTGTCTCTACCGAATCAATCATGGGTTTAATGGCGATCACTACTAACCAACCAAGCCCCAGGTAGAGTGATAGAGAAAGCCATTTGATTCGTTTTTTACCTACCACCTCAAGAACCACCCCGAAGATCGCTATAGCCCACACCAGTCCAAACAGCATCCAACCCCAACCACCACGAAGATTAACCAGTGTGAATGGTGTATAGGTACCAGCGATCAACAAGAAGATTGCTGCATGATCGATGCGTTGCAGAACCTGTTTAACCCTGGGTGCCCTTATCCCGTGATAGAGCGTTGATGCCGTGTATAGCAGGATGAGTGTAGCGCCATAGATACTGCAGCTGGTGATATGCCAAACATCACCATTCAGTGAGGCATAAGCTACCAGTAACGCCAATCCTGCAATACTCAACAGAATCCCGACACCATGGGTCACAGCATGGGCTATCTCTTCACCAAGGGTGTAGTGATTCGTAGTCATTTCAGTTTGCACCGGCAATTCCCCATCTATCTCTGAATATAACCTGTCTCAGGTTTAATCGAACTAGTCTGCGAACTCAAGGCGCTCCTGTACCTTTTCGATGGCCTTTCCGGCGCATACTTCATCCTTGTCTCCACCGGGTGCCCCACTGACACCGATTGCACCAAGTTGATACCCCCCCGCCTCTATTGGCAGGCCACCCTGCAATACCAGAATACCCGTGACATGATTCATCTCTTGTTGGATATCGCGCCGATTATCCCGAAATACACCCGAGGAAATACCCGATAATATGACAGCATTGGCCTTATCTCGGGCAATCTGAATAGTAAAACGGCTGGCATGTACATCCCGCATCAAGGCCACCTCTGCACCATCACTGGCCACCACGATGGCCGTCACCTGATAACCGTCGCCTCGACAGGCCTCGACTGCATGCTTAACCATCTCCAGTGCAAGATCCGGACTGAGCCGCTTTACCGCAATTATATCCCTTGCTTGCAGTGGCAGATGGGGCAAGCTTAGCAATACAAGCAGGGACACCCATGAAAATCTTGTCTGCATTTGTTTATTCAAGACCTTTCAAGTTGGAAACTCACCAGCATATCTCTCAATCCACTCCATTGCAGCCTCCTCACCTGACAGGGTACGCCCTTCTGTTTGTTTGACGCTCTGCTTGTAATGCTCAATATAACAAAGCTGTTCTACCATGCGTACTGCATAGGCTGTCTCTTGCTCCGTAAACTTAACACCTACCAGGTAGCTATTCTCCTCTCTTCGACACCATACAACGACACCCGTTGCATGGAACAAAGGCGGTGTAATCGGAATCGCAATATGGATTTCTGTGCCAGGATCTATCTGACCATCCGCCAAAAAACAGAGTCCGCCATCACTGTAATTGGTCAGCATTTCACGATTGGTGGAGGCGCGCCCACCTAGCTGAAAATCAATCGGAACATCAGTAGGGTGTCGGATATAGAGGCGCATAGCTGATAATCCTCAGGTTATACCCTACCGTCCTAGGGATGGCCTCTATACCGTAAAGTTGGAGGAAGCCCCAGAAAAAGATGCTTATCATCTTGAGATATTTGATATTTATTTTTAATCTCGACGCTCCCAACAGGCAGATACCGATATATTCCAAAGCATGATTTCAGATCAGCATGATACTGGATAAAAATCACTCCCTGCACCCATCCAAACAGCACATTGCTAGATTAACAAAAGCAAAGGTCGACCAATTTTGCAAGTTGTAAACCTGGCAATCCAGTCAGTCAACGATAAGTCACATCAGCCACGATCATGAACCTGAACTGCAATACCATCAATAATTCCAGTTGCATGTTAACGCTCATGATCACAGAATCGTCTAATGCAGACTCCATCTTTTCACAACATGTTGACTAGCCTGATCGGTGCGGCATCGGTAAGTAGTGTCAATCCTGCCTGGGATATGGGCAATGGCGCAGTCATTGAACTGCTTGACAGCTGGTTTAGTGCTCTGGGTTTCAAGACCGAAACTCTCCCACTTCCCGGTCACCCCGGAAAGTTCAACCTGATTGCTACCGCCGGTCGCGGCGACGAGGGCCTCGTACTCTCCGGTCATACCGATACGGTACCCTTTGATCCTGAGAGGTGGCAAAGCGATCCGCTTAAGTTACATGAGCGGAACAACCGGTACTACGGTGTTGGCACAGCAGATATGAAGGGATTCTTTGCCATCATCATCGAAGCGATCCGTGAACTGCCTATCGACAAACTCACACAACCACTCGTGATCCTTGCAACTGCAGATGAAGAGAGCAATATGTGCGGGGCAAAATCAATGGCAGCACTTCACCGGCGATTGGGCCGTCATGCCATGATTGGCGAGCCAACCGGTATGAAACCTGTCCGTATGCACAAAGGCATCTCAATGGAGTCGGTTCGTCTGACTGGCAGATCAGGTCACTCCAGCAATCCTGCCTTGGGGGTCAATGCCCTTGAAGGTATGCATCTGGTGATAAGCGAGGTGATGCAGTGGCGCGACGATTTACAACGTCGATTTCACAATCAGGCCTTTGAAATTGAAGTACCAACCCTCAATTTGGGACATATCCACGGAGGTGATAATCCCAATCGGATTTGTGGTCAGTGCGAGCTGCAATTCGACCTGCGTCCGTTACCCGGGATGATCTTGAGCGATCTGCGTTCCGAACTGCGGGACCGCCTCGATAAATGCCTGTCTGAAAGCCGTTTAAGTTGGGAGTTGGTGCCTGTATTTGAAGGCATTCCAGCCATGGAGACACCTCGGGATGCCACCATCGTCCAGGCTGTTGAGCAGCTTACCGACACGCCAGCGGGTGCAGTCGCATTCGGTACTGAAGGCCCCTATCTCAACAGTATGGGCATGCAAACAGTGATATGTGGGCCTGGAAATATCGATCAAGCCCATCAACCAGATGAATATTTACCCCTTGAGCATATCCAACCTGCGATCAACCTGATAAAGTCACTGGTTAGGCAATTCTGTTTATAGACAATGGCTTAACAGCATGACAAAGCCCACAAATACACTTCCTGACGGTTTCGTCGACTGGTTCCGTGGTTCATCACCCTACATCCACGCCCATCGGGGATGCACCTTTGTCATTGCTTTCGGTGGTGAGGCTGTGGCTGACACCAGTTTTGCCAACTTGATACATGACATCGCCCTACTTCACGGCCTGGGAATTCGTCTGGTGCTTGTCCACGGCGCTCGTCCTCAAATTGAGGAACGATTAAAGACCCGAGGGGTTAAGACCCAATTCATCAATGGTCTCAGAGTCACCGATGATCCCGCACTGACCTGTGTAAAAGAGGCAGCCGGTTCAGTACGGGTTGAGATCGAGGCCCTGCTATCGATGGGGCTGGCCAACTCACCCATGGCCGGGGTACGCATTCGGGCTGCATCCGGTAACTTCGTCACCGCCAAGCCGATTGGCGTACGGGATGGTGTCGACTATTGTCACACAGGTGAGGTGCGGCGCATCGACGCGGTTGGTTTAGAACAGCGGCTGGAGGTTGGTGCCATCGCCATCGTGCCACCACTGGGATATTCACCAACCGGTGAAGTATTTAATCTCAGCGCTGCTGATGTCGCCGCTTCGGTGGCAATTGCATTAGGTGCTGAAAAGCTGATCAGTCTGGTAGAGGCAAAAGGCCTGACCGACTCGCGAAACCGTCTGATCCCCAATATCGTTCCGAAAGAAGTCGACACTTTACTGGGTCGTCGCAAAAAGCTTCCAGAAGATTTGCAACAACACATGAGGGCAGCTGTCAGCGCTTGCCGGAGTGGTGTAAAACGCATTCATTTAATCGACCGGAAGCTCGATGGTGCACTGTTGAAAGAGCTGTTTACCCGGGACGGGATAGGTACACTGATCACTGCCGAGCCTTATGAAGAGACACGTACCGCGCGTATCGATGACGTGGGTGGTCTCTTGAGTCTGATTGAGCCGTTAGAGAAAGATGGTGTACTGGTTCGCCGTTCACGGGAGCTCCTGGAGACTGAAATCGAAGGATTCACCCTGATGGAACGTGACGGTATGGCCATTGCCTGTGCCGCACTCTACCCCTACCCACAGGAATCCATGGCTGAACTTGCCTGCGTGGCCGTACACCCCGACTACCGGGGAGGCGACCGGGGTGACCGGCTACTGGCCCAGATGGAGTCACAAGCCCGACAACAGGGGATTTATCAGCTCTTCATACTCACCACACAAACCGCCCACTGGTTCCGGGAACGGGGATTTGTACAAGCTGAGTTGAAAGATCTTCCGATGCACAAGCGGGCGCTTTATAACTACCGGCGGAATGCCAAAGTATTCATAAAAACCCTTTGATTCACACCGTATTTGGCCAAAAAATACCGGCTGCTTGAGACACCGCTTATTTCCTTACAATTTTACTCTGTTATTTTCTCTTGGTGATTGCTATTAATTTAGTTCCCACACAATACTCGTAGAGGAACTGATCATGGTGGAGGCAAAACTGGAATTGCAGACTCTAGCCGGTTACACCCTGCTGTTGCTGGGATTTGTCATGTTACTCGTCAATCATGCCAGCATCGTCATGGGTGATCCTTTACTGATTCCAAATTTCCTAAGACTCTACTGATACATATTCATAATACTGAGA
Organism: Candidatus Thiodiazotropha sp. (ex Codakia rugifera); assembly: GCA_025656675.1. Taxonomy (GTDB): domain Bacteria; phylum Pseudomonadota; class Gammaproteobacteria; order Chromatiales; family Chromatiaceae; genus Thiodiazotropha. The sequence goes on along the minus strand of JAHXHN010000002.1, from coordinate 341,630 downwards.
AGTGAAGGATGGCGATATAAATCACAAATAGGGCGAGTGGCCATCCATTCGTCCAAATCCTTACATAAGCTATCATCTAGCGACATGCCAACCCGTTCCCTTCGTAAATTGCATAATCCGTTCAATCTGAACATCTCATTTTTAGGCATATTAAGTATCTGGGTAGATACTATCTTTTTACACTTACAACTGATTTCAATATATAAAGTGGCGTAAATATCTAATAATCTAAATTTTCCTGCCGTTATACAAAATAGTTGGGTAATTGAATGAACTTTGTTGCCTCATGGTTTTGAATATTAAGAGAACGATGTTTCCAGATTCCAAACAATTTGATGATAGCCTCGACACTACAGAGGAACAGGCCCGTATTCTCTATATGCAGGCACCCATATCAAATACTACAGTGCTTGTTACTTCCACTATCTTCTTTTTGATCCTAACCGCCAGAATAGAATCCAGCTTAATCGGATACTGGGTATTCTTTCTTTCAATCACTGCGCTATACCGACTTTTTCTATGGTTTCGTCGTAGCAAGGCACCTGAAAGTAAAAGCCCGCGTCAATGGATGAACCACTATATCTTCGGATCTACTTTAGTCGGCATATCCTGGAGCCTGATCTACCCACTGATCTATATCGCGAATGACCTGATTGTCTCTATTGCACTGTTCATGCTTGCCTTCGGCATTATTGGCGCATCAGTCGCTATTCTTGCTGTCTCGATGCGTGCCTTTATCGTCTACACCTACCCACAGGCATTCATGCTCGGAGTGACACTGCTGATGTTTCAGAACAGCTCCTTCAATTGGCTGACATTAGCGCTTTGCATTTATGTTTTAATGATCACACTGTTCACTCGTAATACAAACCAAAGTGTACTGAAATCGATACGTCTTCAGTTTCAAAATCAAGGTCTGATTAGAAAATTAAACAATGAAATCGATCAACGTGAAGAGCAAATCAAAGAGCGCACACTTCAACTCCAGGATAAAAACAGCGCCCTGACTAACGAAGTGAATGAAAGAAAACAGGCGGAATCCTTTTTAGCACAACAGAAGCGAATCCTGGAGCTCATCTCCCAGGGCTCTGCCTCTCTCCCTCAGATACTCGAAGAGATTGTGGTTGTTATAGAGAGCCAAACCGATAATTTGAGAGGTTCTATCCTACTGCTTAAAGGAAATACCCTGCATATCGGCGCAGCACCCAATATGCCTGACGATTACAACGCACTGATTGATGGATTGGAAATAGGTCCAACTGTGGGATCATGTGGTACTGCAGTATTCACTCAACAGCGGGTTGTCGTTGAGGATATCCAACAAGACTCACGTTGGGTTAGCTACCGACATCTGGGGGCAAGCTATAATTTCTCCGCTTGCTGGTCCGATCCGATTGTGGACTCTTCTGGCGAGGTGCTTGGTGCTTTCGCGCTCTACTATCCAAATGTCACAGCACCTACACCAAAAGAGATCCAGCTTGTCGAATCATTAAGTCAAATCGCCAGCTTAGCCATCGAAAGAAATATTACCGAGACGCGCCTGCGACAATCAGCTGCCGTTTTTCAAAGTACCATCGAAGGTGTCGTTATTACGGATGGAGAGAATACAATTCTGGATGTCAATAAAGCCTTTGAAGAAATCACCGGATATTCCCGTGAGGAGGTGGTAGGCCATACTCCCCGCATGCTTCAATCTGGAAGACATGACAAAAACTTCTACCAGCAGATGTGGCGCTCCATTGAGGAGAACAGGCAGTGGCGTGGAGAAGTCTGGAATCGACGTAAAGACGGTGTAATCTTCCCTGAATGGTTAAATATCAGTTGTATCTATGATAACAATGATAAACCTGTCAACTTCGTTGGTGTTTTTTCAGATATTACATCAATAAAGCGATCTGAAGAGGAGTTGGACCATATGGCCCATCATGACCCTCTGACAGACCTACCAAATCGATTACTTTTTAACTCTCAGCTTGATCAGGCGATCAAGCACGCAAAAAGAAACCAGTCTGTATTTGCACTGCTTTTTATCGACCTGGATCGATTCAAAAATATTAACGACAGCCTTGGTCACAAAGCGGGCGATGAATTGTTACAACAGTTGGCAATTCGAATTCAGGAAAAGGTCAGACTGGATGACACAGTAGCAAGAATCAGCGGTGACGAGTTTGTCGTTTTACTCGAAAATATCGGTTCTGCTGAGAATACTGCTGTCACTGTGGAAAAAATCATGTCGGTGTTTAACAAATCATTTGTATTAGACCGCCATGAAATCCGTATCACAGCAAGTATAGGAATCAGTCTCTATCCCACAAACGGTAATACCATTATCAGCCTTATGCGCAATGCGGATGCCGCCATGTACCGGGCAAAGAATGAAGGCAGGAACACCTATCAGTTCTTTACTCAAGAGATGACCAGTAATGCCTTTGAACGCGTGATGATTGAGAATGCCCTCAGAATGGCCTTGAATCGGAATGAATTTCATCTTGTATACCAGCCTCAGTTTGCTATTGAAGACAGGAAGCTGATTGGGGTTGAGGCCTTGATTCGCTGGCAACATCCAGATCTTGGTAATATATCTCCCGCAAAATTCATCCCCCTGGCCGAAGAAAACGGACTTATCCATGACATAGGTGCCTGGGTTATGAAAACTGCCTGCCTACAGGGGGCTAAATGGCTTGAGAATAATTTTGATTTTGGGCACATTGCTGTGAATGTTGCACGACCACAGCTGCAACACAATGATTTTATCGATAAAGTCAGAGCGATATTGGATGAAACAAAACTAGCTGCAGACAGACTCGAGCTTGAAGTCACTGAAGGCTTCATTATGCATAATACAACCCATGCTATTCAGCAGTTAGAGGCTATGCGTGTTCTGGGCGTCAAAATAGCCATTGATGACTTTGGTACCGGCTATTCCTCAATGAGTTATCTCAAGCTACTGCCTATCCAAAAGCTGAAAATCGACCAGTCCTTTATACGCGATATACCTTTTGACACGAATGACATGGCCATTTCGGAAGCTGTGATAGCGCTTAGCAAGGCCCTGGGGTTACAGGTCATCGCCGAAGGTGTCGAGACTGAAAAACAGGTAAAATTTCTTCAACAAAAAGGATGTCAGGAAGTGCAGGGGTATCTGTTTTGCAAACCCATCAGCGCCCAAGAGTTAGCAATCAAATATTCGAACGAAATAGCGTAATAATTCTGTATTTTTGCGGGTTAAACACAATCACTGAGCAACCCCTATTGTCGCTAAGCAATCTCTTCTGATATCGTTTTTTTTGTGCCGCACAAGATATATCGGTCTTTACCTTGCTTTTTAGCATCATCTCTACGCATATCGACCACTTTCAACATGTCAGACCACTCTTCGATATTGTCGCTAATTACCTCACATACACCAATACTTGCAGTAACGGATCGGCCATCCGGTAGCGTACCCAGGCCCTGTGAATGTATACGCTTTGCAGTAATGGTTGCGCCCTCACAATCTGTACCAGGCAGAATCAGGAGAAAAACCTTTTCTCCCCAATGAACGAGCAGATCATTATGACGTAAATCATCATGCAGAATGTCTGCAGCCTCGATAATCACATGGTCGTATGTCGCATAGTCATATTCAGCGATGATATTTTCCACATCATCAATATCCACCAGTGCAATGCTGAGATTCTCATTATGTAAACGGGCCTGTTGAAATACCCTTATCAGACTCCTGATACCTGATTTTCGGGTTTGGGCACCGGTCACAGGATCATGATCCGCCCGCTGGATCAACATAATCATATATTGTAGTTGCAGGGTGGTGGCAAACAATACGATGCTGAGTATGATGCATACCATCCACAAGGTCGGCAGCAAATGGTTCAACGGATCGGTGTCATAGAAACTCCATCCGGTCACGATCACCATCGCTGACAACAGAGCCAGTATGACGCACTCCAGTACCGTTAATGGAAAAAGCCCGAGAAAACCCACGGCAATATAGGGCAACATGGTATAGAGCTGTACTGGCAACTGGTAGATTTCATCCGGCGGTAACAGTGCCAGGTAGTGAGCGGAAGCGAAAAAGGTCAGTGGCAGATTGAGCACCATTCCGGTTAGCAGCAGCAGACTGCTTTTCAGGTCCACCTCTTTCGCATGATAACGGGATAAGTAGACAAAATGGGCCGTTGAAAGCAGCCTGATCAGCGCAATGGGCAGGAACACTTCCAGTGGCAGCAGCAGATAATCGACCAGCAACCATAATGGAATCAGCAGAGAAAAGAGCGAGGAGAGAAACCGTATCCTGTCAAGAAGCAGTTCAGCCCGATGCTTACGCATGTAACCTGGGTGTTCTTCAGCAGATACCAAATCATCAAGTTCCTGCATCGAGTAGATGCGGGAATTGGCACCAAGATGTTTAATATAGGACTCGATTATGGACATATTACTGATTCGCAGAGAGTTGTAAGCATCCGATTATCATATTGTCAGTGTCGATACCTTATCCCGAGAACTCATTCAAAGAGCAAAAAAATTTCTAATGTTCCTTCAAAGCATAACAAGCTGAGCCACATAGGCAACTGTAAATAAAAAAAATGACGGCAGAAGCGTGTAAGCAACTGCCGCCAAACTCTGGCATTAATCTAGTCCATCTCATCAAAACCGAAAAACACTATTTAAGGGAGGGTAATTTCACTCCAACTCAATCTCTTCAATGGACCCATCCCAATCCCTATCTTCAATCTTGGCGCTCCCCCCCACTGCTATCTGGCTAAAGAAGGTATCAATATCGACTTGGTCATCGTCCAATTGATATTCCGTGCCGCCATGAATCGTAAATATAGCGCCCACCAAGGTCACAGAATTGTTAACACTGAAGGCCTCAACCGGCGCCTCGACCACTGTGGGTGATGCCTCGTCCTCCCGCTTAACGCTAATGGCATAATACTGATCACCTGAGCGTCCCAGCTCAACCTCGACTGTGTCACTGTCTGTCAGTTCATTCAGGGTAAAGCTCCCGTCTCCATCCTCGTCAAAGTCTGAGCTATCCTCAAACAGGGTGGAGTTGTCAGTTTGCACTGATAAACGCTGTCCATTCCCAAGATCAAGGGTGATTGTGCCATTCTTAGCATCACTGTTCTGTACCGCACTGACCCTTGCTTCAACTTCGATTTCACCCTCTTCCGCTTCAATTTTCTCTGCAATCAGAACATCGCCTTGCATAACACCTTCCACTTCGACTTCCATACCCGCACTAAGATTTGCTTCAAGGCTGGCAGGTTTGTAGCGTGTTACCGGAGAGACTTCAAAAAAGACCCCATTCACAGAAAAACCATCACTGCCGTCATCAACCAAAATACCCCGTAGTGAGACCTCGCTATCATCATCTGCTATCAGATCACTGTCCTCACTCTCAATATGAATAACCTCTAATGCACCGGAACTGTTATCCAGTTTAAGTTCAACATAGAGTCCCATCGGATCTGTTGGAATATCCAACTCAGCTGTACTGCCGATAGAATATGGACCGGCAATGACGCCATTCTGTAGTACCAAGGTGATTTGGCTGCCATCATAGCTGGTCACTGTGCCTTTGATTTCGTAATCATCCTCACTGTCATTTTGTAATTCCACCCGTGATGCGACAATCCTATTTCCATCGAAAAAACCACTCACTTCGATCTCCTGACCCTCCTCCAGCCCTGCATAACTGGCTCCGTCATCGAAGACTGTACTGTTCGCATCCACACTGACAGCCATCCTCAGAATGGTAAACGTTGTGACACCGTCGCCAACTAAAAGGGTGCCACTATCAATAGGACCTTCCAGGTCATCGTCATACAAGATGGTATCAGCAGTCCCTGATCTACCGTCTTCATTGATCCTCCCCTCTATGCGTACCTTCATGCCAACACCAAGAGAAGCGTCATCAAAGCCAGGCTCATCATCAACCTGATAAACCGTATGTGTGGTATCAAACTTGATGCCATTGACATAAACACTACCAAAACCGTCGATCTTACCCACCGTGGTAACAGCACTACCGCCACTTGGACTACTACCACCACCACCGCCTCCGCAAGCACCCAGGGAGGCCGCTAAAAATGTCGAAATCAATAAGATGTGTTTTCGTTGTTCCATCATCTTTCCTCCTGAGTACACATTTCCAGACAAGTATTGATGTGTATTTCGTAATAGTTGAAAGATTATTTGGGAATATTTTCCCATTAACGGGCAAGTATAGATGCAACTCAGAAAACTTCAAGACAACCGATCAATCGGTAAAAATAAGTTTCAACCGGGCACTATAGATGCCCATCCTATTGAATATTATCAATTAATTAACTCGGAAATAAAAAATACAAGGACGTCCTAATAGACCCGGCTACAGGAGCAACCACAAACAGATAGAGAAGGATTTCACTGAAGGGTTAGAAAACAGATACAACAGTGCGGTATTTCCTGAGATGAAAGAGAGCACCACTTATGTCAAACCTCAATGCTCTCCGGAGGCGCTACCTTGAGTACCTCTTCGATAGTGGTCAGGCCGCTTGCCACTTTTTGCGCGCCACTCAATCGAAGTGGCCGCATCCCCTCGTTGATCGCCTGACGACGTAGCTGATTGATATCACAATCCGCCGTGATCAGCCGCTTGATACCCGATGAAATCATCATCATTTCATAGATGCCCACACGACCGAGAAATCCGGTTTGTCGGCACTCCAGACAGCCTATGGGCTGATAGACCGATTTTGGCCTCTGTTTTGCTCGCAATGGGGTGATCATGGTCTCCCACAATTCCACATCGAGTGGCACCTTCTCTTTACAGTGAGGACAAAGTATTCTCGTCAGCCGCTGACCCAACACACCCAATAAGGTGGCTTTCAACAGGTAGGGGGGCACCCCGATCTCCAATAATCGGGTAATGGCTGTCGGCGCATCATTGGTATGTAAGGTGGAAAATACAAGATGACCGGTAAGGGATGCCTGTACCGCCATTTCTGCCGTCTCGCGATCCCTGATCTCACCGATCATGATGATATCCGGATCCTGACGCAGCAGTGTACGCACCCCGCTGGCGAAGTTTAAACCGATGTTGTGCTGCACCTGCATCTGATTGAAGCTTGGCTCAACCAGTTCGATAGGATCTTCCACAGTACAGACATTGACTTCCGGCCTGGCCAGCTCCTTGAGTGTCGTGTAGAGGGTCGTAGTTTTACCTGAACCGGTGGGTCCTGTAACCAGGATAATGCCATTCGGCCGACCGATCAGATCCCCCCATAGTCCTGTCTCTGCCTGAGAAAATCCCAGTGCCCGATAGTCCTTGAGCAACACTTCCGGATCGAAGATGCGCATAACAAGCTTTTCACCAAAGGCCGTAGGCATAGTGGATAGACGTAATTCCACCTCATGCCCCTGTTTGCTCCTGGTCTTCAGGCGACCATCCTGGGGACGTCGCTTTTCCGAGACATCCATACGCCCGAGAATCTTGATCCTTGACGTGACGGGGGTACCGACTGAAGGGGGTATCTGATAGACCATCTGCATCACACCGTCGATACGAAAGCGGATATTGGTCTGATCCCTGCTTGGTTCGATATGGATATCGCTGGCTCGTTGACCATAGGCGTACTGCAGTAACCAGTCGACAATATTGACCACATGCTGATCGTTTGCTTCGAGCTGACCGCTACGCCCAAGCTCCATCAACTGTTCAAGGTTCTGAACCCCGGAGGGACCGATATCCTGGCTATCGTCGTGGGCTGCACGTACCGAACGAGAAAGGCTATAGAACTCAACCAGGTAGCGCTCAATCTCCACTGGGTCAACCATCACCCGTGTTATTGTTTTGCCAAGAATACGCGAAAGTTCACGCTCCCACTCCCTTAAAAAGGGTTCCGCAGTTGCGATGATGACTTCATTGTATTTCACCTCGACTGCAATGATATTGAATCGCTTGGCATAGGCATAAGACATCACCGAGGTGACGGCTGGCACATTAACCTTGAGTGGGTCGATATGTAATAACGGAATTCCGACCCTGCTGGCCAACCACTCGGTGAGTGATTTGATATCAAGGACCGATTGCCGGTTAACCTGGTTGGGCCATTTGTGGTCAGCTATAACGATCAGTGGGTGTTGCTTGTGTTTTGAGTCTTTAGTCACTGCTTTGACAGTGCGCCCTAACTCCGCATCAATCAGACCGTCTTCGACCAGCCACTCTAGCAAATCGCCGAGTTCCAATTGACGCTCATCAGACTGCTTGTTAAGCATCGCTTCTATTCTCCCCACAGCTGATATATATCCATATCATCCATGCGTAAAGAGCGCTGTTCAGCAACTGTTTCACACGTCTGACCCTTCTGGTGTTTGTCGTTTGTACTGTTTCACCAACAACCATGCCACCTAACAAAGCCTCTCATTATTGATTTAAATTGACTATTACTGAATTACCTATCAATTTTCCAGCATACTCATAGCCCCAAAACCGCATATGTTTATAGTCTACTCTATCCAGTATCAGAGCCTGCCGATATCATTAAAAAAGATGACTATACTTCCAATTATGGATACCAGAGACACCGGAAAAGTCACCCTCAGTATCGAAGATAACAGTTATCTGCATGCTGTCATCTATACGAATGGTGATATCGTTGAAGATGATATACAGCCAGTTACTGATTATCTGAATATGTTCAGCAACCCCATACCGGCACTTATTGAGCGGAAAGGGCGTTACTCAATATCTGTGCCTGTACAGATCGCCATGCTGCAGCAGACTAAGCACCGATTGAAGGCGGTGGCCTTTATCGAAAGGGATCACAAGGATGTCATCATGACCAGGATTGCTGCCAACACCTATTTCAAGGATGTGGTCGTTAAATCATTTTATGATAAGAACGATGCTGTGACATGGCTGTCACAGTATTTCCCATCAACGCCCCTACTGCCCGATGCCCAAAATACTGGCTAGTGGTCCAATCGTGTAGTGTGCTACACAGGCAATGCACTTTTATCCACCACCCGACGCATCACAAAACTTGAGTGAACCCCACTAACACCCTCGATACGGGTTATCTTGTTCAACAACAGAGCCTGGTAGGCCTCCATATCACGGACAACCACCTTAACCTGATAATCAGCATCCTGACCTGTGATCAGCAGGCACTCAAGGACTTCTGGTAGCGTATTGATCTTACTTTCAAAATTGGCGAATCTTTCAGGGGTGTGGCGATCCATTGCAATATGGATCAATGCCATGAGACTCAGCCCCAGCTTGTTTGAATCAAGATGAGCCCGGTACCCATCAATAATCCCCGACTCTTCTAAAGCACGTACTCGGCGCAAACAGGGTGAGGGTGAAAGACCGATACGTTCGGCCAGATCCTGGTTACTCATACGACCGTCCTGTTGCAGTTCTTCGAGGATACGTCTGTCATATCGATCCAACTTCATCGAGTTGCTCCATTTTCGAAGTTAAAAGCAGTATATCTCTCTATTTCACATTATAGCGCTATTTTATTTCTTATTTTAGTTAATTACAGTCATCATTCGCAAGCACCTGCCAGCCAAACTGCACTAATCTTTCACTATCGGCCACAAGCCACCCCCATTAAGCCCGATGCCACAAGTTTCGGGTAATGGCAACATACCTCACAAGGGTCTGTAACAAAGAGATATCCAATCCCTATGGAGTCGTCACCGATTTATCGAAGTGCCGGGGAGACCACCCCCTCCCCGGTACAGTTACTCGGTAAGGAAAAATCGCTTTCTCCATTTGCGTCAACAGCAGGAGCGTTACAGTGAACCAGTTTGACCACCGAAAATATCGCCCTACTCCGGTTGTGCCCATGCACAATCGTCAGTGGCCAAGTCGTACCCTCGACAAATCTCCGATTTGGGCCAGTGTCGACCTGCGTGACGGCAATCAGGCGCTCCTGGAACCCATGGATGTGGCACAAAAACGTCGTATGTGGGACCTACTGGTGAGTCTTGGACTGAAGCAGATCGAAGTTGGTTTTCCTTCAGCGAGCCAACCCGATTATGATTTTGTACGCTGGTTGATCGAGGAGGACCGAATCCCGTCCGATGTCACCGTGCAGGTGCTGGTACAGGCCCGCAAGGAGCTGATCAGTAAAACATTCGAGGCCCTGAAGGGTATTCACCGGGCCATCGTGCATGTTTATAACTCAACATCCACCATACAACGTGAACGAGTATTCAAGCGAGACCGCGAAGGAATCAAGGCAATCGCCATCAATGGCGCAGAATTGCTCAAGCGCGAGGCCGCAAATCACCCTGACACTGACTGGATTTTTCAATACTCACCAGAGAGCTTTTCCAATACCGAATGGGACTATGCTGTAGACGTCTGCGATGCGGTCATTGACATCTGGAAACCCACCGCTGAATACCCCTGCATCATCAATCTCCCCGCCACGGTGGAGAGCAGCACACCGAATGTGTTTGCCGACCAGGTGGAGTATTTTTGTCACCACCTCTCTCGACGAGATGCGGTCATCGTCTCAGTGCATACGCATAATGACCGGGGTTGCGCGGTGGCTGCTGCCGAATTGGCAATCCTTGCCGGGGCTGACCGAGTCGAGGGTACCCTGATGGGGAACGGTGAACGGACCGGCAATATGGACATAGTTACGCTGGCAATGAATCTCTACAGTCAGGGTATAGATCCGAAGATTGACCTCTCCCGGCCTGATGAGATCATTCAGGTCTATAGCCAGTGCACTGGCCTACCGGTACACCCTCGGCATCCTTGGGTGGGAGAGCTGGTCTACACCGCTTTCTCCGGATCACATCAGGACGCTATCCGCAAGTGCCTGCATCAACAGCAACCGGATGAACCCTGGCAGGTCGCCTATCTGCCGATTGACCCACAGGATATCGGTCGTGATTATCAGGCGGTTATCCGGGTTAACAGCCAATCAGGCAAAGGTGGCGTAGCCTATGTCCTGGAGCGTGATTTCGGCCTGATACTGCCTCGCTGGATACAGGTGGAACTGGCCCGTATCGTTCAACGCGAGAGTGAGCAACATGCTGGCGAAATAGAGAGCGCAGCCATCCATGCCCTGTTCATGAAGTACTTTGTTGTTGAACAGGGTCCAAATCGCCTTGAGGGCTACCGCATCGACCGTACAGAGGGCGTAGAAGTGATTGAAGCACATATTGATGCAGGAGACGGCAGAACGACCATCAAGGGCCGTGGTGAGGGTGCCATCTCAGCGTTTATTGATGCCATTTGCCGAGCTGGCGAGCTGCAGATTAACGTCATCGACTATGTCGAACATGCGATTGGGGAGGGTGCTGATGCGGAAGCCGCTGCCTACGTCCAGCTCAACGTGGAAGGACATCGTGTTGCCGGAGCTGGCATCGACAGGGATACGGTGAATGCTTCACTAAAGGCTGTCCTTTCTGCACTTAACCAAACTCAGCGAAAACAACAGGCGGCTTGAGTGGTTGATGGCATCATTTGACATCAACGGCAATCCAACCCGAATCCAGGATAAACTGCATTCGGGTTGGACTTAGGTCATACCATCCGCTGGGGAAAACTATTGATTTTTAGAGGCCGCCACTCTGAGACGTAATGCATTGAGCTTGATAAAACCTTCGGCATCCTGCTGATTATAGGCCCCGGCATCATCCTCAAATGTAGCAATCGACTCGTCAAACAGACTATTGCTGTCAGAACGTCGTCCAACAACAGAGACATTCCCCTTGTATAGCTTGACTCTGACTACCCCGTTCACCACTTGCTGGGTTTGATCAATGGCTGCCTGCAACATCTCCCGTTCAGGTGCAAACCAATAGCCGTTGTAGACCAGTTTGGCGTAACGCGGCATCAGTTCATCCTTCATATGCGCAGCTTCGCGATCCAGTGTCAATGACTCCATGGCGCGATGAGCCTTGAGCAGAATAGTCCCACCTGGCGTTTCATAACAGCCTCGGGACTTCATGCCGACATAACGGTTCTCGACGATATCAGCACGCCCGATACCGTTATCACCACCCAACTGGTTAAGCTTCAATAGCAGGGCGGCCGCAGAAAGTTTCTCCCCGTCAATAGAGATCGGATCACCCTTTTCGAAACCGATCTCGATATAGGTCGCCTCATTTGGTGCTTCCTCGGGTGAAACCGACCAGCGCCACATATCATTGCCTGGCTCTGCCCAGGGATCCTCCAGATCATATCCCTCGTATGAGATATGCAGCAGATTGGCATCCATCGAATAAGGTGATTTCTTGCCTTCACGTTTCATCTCTATAGAGATGCCATTCGCCTCGGCATAGTTGAGCAGCTTTTCCCGGGAGTTTAGATCCCACTCCCGCCAAGGCGCGATAATCTTAATATCAGGCCGTAGCGCATAGGCGCCCAGTTCGAAACGTACCTGGTCATTACCCTTACCAGTGGCGCCGTGGGAGATTGCATCGGCGCCGGTCTCATTGGCTATTTCAATCAGGCGTTTAGCGATCAATGGCCTTGCAATGGAGGTACCGAGTAGATACTCCCCCTCGTAGATGGCATTGGCGCGAAACATGGGGAAGACATAGTCGCGCACAAATTCCTCGGTCAGATCCTCAATGTAGATCTCTTTGATACCAGCTGCTTCTGCCTTGGCGCGAACCGGTTCAACCTCTTCACCCTGACCAATGTCAGCGGTAAAAGTCACCACTTCGCACTGGTACTCATCCTGCAACCACTTAACAATGATCGAGGTATCAAGACCACCTGAATAGGCCAATACAACCTTTTTTATGCCATCTTTTGACATCCGCAATCTCCCAGAAAAGATGCTTTGAAAAAGCGGGCATTATAGACTATCTGGCGGTAGATGATATGCACGAGTAAAATTCATCATCAATACGGGAAACGTCAGGAATACATATCGACCTATTCCGTCAATATCCCGAATGACTCAATTTCTGATCTGCCCATATAATAAATTTCATCTGCAGGGGCAGCGTTAATGGTGATGAAGTAAAAATCTTTTCCAATCGGCTCACCCAACATTTCATTGAAATAGACAATCTGGGCATTGTGTAGCGGGCTGTCAACCTTGATGAAACCGCTAAAAATCCGTTCCTAATCAGCGATAATATTACCAAGCCAACGTACATCTGGATAACAGCCGTAGAAGCAAGCTTTTTAATCATAGAGACCGATTGGTGCTTATTGAGCTGTTGAAATAACGCTTGTGCAAGCAAGGGATAACGCCGAAGCATAGACCAACAGTGTAAAGTCATCTGTGTGTATACCATGACTTCAGTGGAAAATCACAACAGTCAAGTCTTCGGGTAACTACGGGATGATTCAAACAGCAATGATAATGTCTTGGGCAGGTTCAGGGTGATAAATTTGATTTGTGGTTCTCAATTTCAATCACCAATCAGGTGTCGAATGACCATTCTCTGCCATAAACTGCGATACCTGGTCTTCAAAAGTGTTACCCCAACTGTTATTGGTCGGTGCGGGATTCTGCCCAGCATTACCATCCCGACCTGAAATAAGCTGATATAAACCGTAGGCTGCAATGCCGCCCAAGGCTATGCCGCCGAGTACTTTCCAGGTATCCACTCCAAATTCCGAATCAACCGCTTGCTGCGCTTTTTGTTTAAGGGCCGTAACGATATCCGGTTGAAGCAGCGCTTCGATCCATTGATTAGCTCCGTTGAAGTCATCATCAACAAGTGGACTTCCGAATTCATCCAAAGCCCGCTCATTTATACATTGCACAATAGCAAAGGCCAGATAGGCATCATCAAGCAATCCATAGAGACCCAGCGAGTCATCAATCAAATCATCACTTTTTTAAAATATTTCGAGACCACTTTTATGAGTGGTTTAACCTCATCATTCCAACCGCGCTCACTGGCACTGATAATGACGGAATCCAGAAATTCGGGAACATGGCGAATATAGTCAATGATATGCTGCTTTGCCTCTTCAACAGTTTCAGTATTAGGCGCTATCCCCATTCCAGCCAGAATAATACGTAACTGTTCAGCCAAAATACCCGTTTCACGTTCCAGGGACATCGCCTCACGAATTTGCTGGCGTATCTTATTTCCTTGTTTATTCTCAAACAGTGGCTTATCAGGCTGCTCCTTTTGTTCCATGTTTTGTTGATGAACCGGCTCTGGAAAGGTTGCCAGCATCTGATCCACCATTATTCCAAGATTTTCCATTAAGGTGGATGAATCGCTCTCTTTTTGTCTGATCTCTTCGCGAAGACCAAGCAAAACCCCGGGGTCATTCTTTGCCGCATCGATACGATCTACCAAGCCTTGGGTAAAATCCATATCGCCCTGTAATGAAGCCATCCACTCGCTCCCCTTGGCAAAGGCATTATTTGTCGACTCAAGCACACGATTTATCCAGTAACCTCCATCACCCTTTATATTCTGTTGATTTCGATAATCATTGACATAGTTGATTACCGCATCATGGTCGTTTAAATCGGGTAGAATCCGGTCAATATCAATATTTACACCCATACCGGCCAATGTCCTAGCATGTTGAGACAAAAAGGCGAGATTTATGCGCATAAAACATTTCGCATAGTTATCCCTCCAGTCTGTTGCATCGATACCAAGTAATAATTTGTGTGCGTCCGGTAACGGGGTTGTATCCAGAAAAACGGGAATGATCTGCTTACCAAGGGATATGGCCTGATCAAGTTCCAGCGGCACCCACTGGGATCTAGACGCATTAGCAGACCAGATAAGTAGCATCATATCGCAGGATTTTATCCCCTGACTAACGTCCTGATCGATGTGCTCACCGGGTTTCGTCTCACGTGAGTCGTACCAGAAATCGGCAACGCCTTCCAAATCGTTAACCAATTTATCGACAAAGGTTTTATCTCCCCAACTGTGTGATACAAATACGGGCGTTGTTGTGTTTGTCATGATACTCCTCCCTGCATCAGAATGGTTTGTTTATCCGCACAGGGTAGTGTGAGGATCGGTTTTTACCTTTATTTTAGAGACTTACACACTTACGAATGAACACCTATTGTTGGATTATAGATAAAGAAAAAAATGAATTACCCTGAATTTTACTAGCCTATTAGCAAAAACTTTTATCATTCAGCTTCTGAACTCATATCAGACGCTGAATAACTGTGTCACTCTCATCAAATCAGAAAAGAGAAACCTGAAGTCACATATCAATCTGCAGGTTACAAGGGTTAAAATTTCTCTCCATGCCCGAAAAGACAATTAATCAGGCCCCCCTTAAGAGAGCTGGTCGTCTATTAAGCCGACGACAGATACCAGGTGAAGTTTGCACCTTGGTTGGGTACAAAGTATACAATCTTCAATCAGCAGCTAAACTGGATAAACAACAAAAAAAAATATATCTTTGTAGAAACAGTCCAAGCAATCTTAAGTGGACTGGTAAAATGCAGTATTACAATAAAACAACCTGGCGTCAGTGCATGCAGTAAACGTCTGATCTCATTTCGAGCGTTAGCCTGAGCGCCTTTTATTAGGAGGATTGAAAATGGAGACCACAGCGTATACAGGTAGCACCCGATGGCCTGAACTCGTTGTTAACAAAATCCAGCTTACCGAACCTTTCGAATGGTTAGCGAAGGGCTGGAAGGATATGCGGGATGCAGGACGATATAGCCTCATGTATGGTCTAGGTATTGTACTGATCAGCGGCCTACTAACATTTGCTTTGTTTGCGACAGACAACCTGTTTCTCCTGCCTTTCCTGGTTGCCGGCTTTTTTCTCATTGCCCCATTCTTAGGTATCGGCCTTTATCAAATGAGCGCGCATCTGGAAAGGGGAGAACCGCTCAAAACCTGTAACGCACTGGAAGCCTGGAAGAGCAATCATACCCAGATCAGTATAATCACCGTAGGTTTTTTGATTATCACACAGCTTTGGATAGCCTCTAATTTCATGCTTTTTGCCCTGCTCTATGAAGGTATTTCTCCACCGATAGGCAACTTCATCAGCAACGTATTTCTGTCAGAAAAAGGCATGACGTTTTCTATTGCAAGCATAACAGTCGGTTTTTTCTTCGCCTGGTGCGCCTACGTAATCAGCGTCATCACAGTACCCATGCTGATTGACCGCAAGGTCGATGGATTCACCGCGATCCGTTTCAGCATTAAGTCCGTATTGAAAAATATGCCTGCCATGATGCTGTGGGCGTTTCTGATCGTTCTCATTGTGGGCCTAGGGCTGATTACCTATTACGTCGGGTTGATTGTTGCCCTACCCATAATCGGGCACGCCAGCTGGCATGCATATCGGTCTTTGGTGCCATCAACCTAGTGTGGGAATTTTGAGAGACCAAATAGTCAGCCAGCAGCGTATGCAAACATTGCCGCACCTTCTATTCCCATAATTATAAAGCGGTATATCTGGTTGAATTCATATTGTCTTTGAGGGAATTTAGTTAATAAACCTTTCAAGTTAAAGCGGACCATGTCGTTATATTGGCTCGTGAGATATGTGAAATCAGTCACAGGCGATAAAACAATTGTGTGACTGTTTCAACATATATCAGGAATAAAACCACTACTCGTGTGGTTTTTAAGTCTCCCTTTGTTGGAGCCATCCTATTCATGAACAAGTGAGACAGATGATT
This sequence comes from Candidatus Thiodiazotropha sp. (ex Codakia rugifera), assembly GCA_025656675.1. Lineage (GTDB taxonomy): Bacteria > Pseudomonadota > Gammaproteobacteria > Chromatiales > Chromatiaceae > Thiodiazotropha. The sequence continues at coordinate 325,014 of JAHXHN010000002.1, read as the reverse complement.
CTATTAAATATACGCTTACCCAATATTACCCCACAAACTGGCGTACAGTAATTCATGGGAATGGCTGGTTAACATGCCTTGGACACACCGACTTATTGATTTGACATTCATTGAGGCCTCAACAACAAATGACAACAGTTTTCATAAAATCGGCTTCTCATTCGAACATTCTATCTCCCTCCTCATCCATCTCAACAAGAAACCTAACGTCACATAACACATCCAACGAAAGCGAGAATATAAAAAATCTACTGGAATACAAACAACTGCCTCTACAGCGCATAAACTCAGATGAGAAGGAGCGGAAAAGACTCTCAAGAGAGTTGCACGATGGACTGGGTCAAATGCTGACGACGATAGGTCTACAGGTAAAGCAATGTCTGGATGGATATGAAGAGAACCATGACATGGGCTTTCCAGTCGAACATAAATATTCTCTTGAAATGATCTCAGATATGGTCAAAGTCGCTATTGGTGAGGTTAGATCCATTTGCAGCGCCATACGCCCTGCCATTCTTGACGATATAGGGGCTCTAGCTGCGATTTCCTGGCAGTGCAGACAAATATCCAGGGCATGCCCTAGCTTGGAGGTAGACATAGCTTTTGACATCGATGAATCACAGATACCGGAAACCTATAAAAGCGTCATTTATCGTATTGTTCAGGAATCTTTAAACAACACCGTTAAATACTCCCAGGCCACTTCCGCAAAAGTCACTGTTTTGGAGCACAATGATGCCATTTATTTAAGCATCGCAGATAATGGCGTAGGATTTGACCAGACTGCCATCCAGAAAAAACTTGGCTTGGGATTGATGAATATGCGTGAGAGAGTGGAATCGGTCAGTGGAAAAATGGAAATTGAAGCCGCTATTGATCAGGGTGTAGAGGTTCGAGTTTCATTTCCAATGGCAAAACAATAATCCAGGACTTTTTCGATTCAGTAAAGACAAAAAAACCGCTGACATCACTGCCAGCGGTTTTTTTTCAATATGCTGAAACGCTAGTTCTTCGACTTATCAACAATTTTCTTGATCCAGGGCATCATACCCCGCAGTTGCTCACCCACCTGCTCGATGGGATGCGCTGCATTCAGTCTGCGATAAGCCGTCATCGATGGGTAGCCGAGCTGACCTTCAGAGACGAACTGCTTGGCATATTCACCGGACTGGATATTATGCAAGGCCTTCCTCATGGCTTGACGACTCTCATCGTTGATCACTCGTGGACCGGTTACATACTCTCCATACTCCGCATTGTTGGAGATAGAGTAGTTCATATTGGCAATACCACCTTCGTACATCAGATCGACAATCAGCTTTAGCTCATGCAGACATTCGAAATAGGCCATCTCAGGGGCATAACCCGCTTCTGTCAAGGTTTCAAAACCTGCTTTTACCAGCTCCACGGCACCACCACAGAGCACAGCCTGTTCACCAAACAGATCAGTCTCGGTCTCATCCTTGAAACTGGTCTCAATGATACCGGTACGGCCACCACCTATTGCCGAAGCATATGAAAGTGCTGTATCCATGGCTGTACCCGATGCATCCTGATAAACCGCCACCAGATCGGGAATACCACCACCCTTGACATATTCGCTGCGTACAGTATGCCCAGGCGCTTTGGGAGCGATCATGATGACATCAAGGTCCTCGCGGGGAACGACCTGGTTATAGTGAATTGCAAAACCATGAGCAAAAGCCAAGGCGGCCGATTCTTTGATATTGGGTTCGATCTGTTCCCGATAAAGGGTCGCCTGAAATTCATCTGGAGCCAGAATCATGACAATATCTGCTGCTTGCACTGCCTCTTCTATCGATTTTACGGTAAGACCGGCATTGCTTGCCTTAATGGCAGAAGGAGAACCCTCACGCAGACCAACAATGACATTGACACCGGAATCCTGCAGGTTGTTGGCATGGGCATGACCCTGAGAGCCGTAGCCGATGATGGAGACTGTTTTTCCCTTGATGATATTCAGGTCGCAGTCTTTGTCGTAATAAACGTTGATAGCCATGTTGCTTTCCTTCGGAAAAAATTTTGAATTGTGAATTCTTGATTTTGAATTACGTATGAAACAGCACGCGCGGCACGCACACCTCAATTCATCGCTTATAATTCAAAATGCATAATTGAACTGTCAGAGACCCAGACCTTTTGGCCCACGACCGATTCCGGATGGGCCGGTACGAACCACCTCGATAATCAACTCTTCATTTACTGCCTCTACAAAGGCGTTCAGCTTACTAGCTGCGCCAGTCAACTCGACAGTGTAACTTGTATCGGTTACGTCAATGATCTTGCCGCGGAAGATATCAACCAGGCGTTTAATCTCCTCCCGCTGGGTACGTTCGGCACGTAGCTTGATCAGCATCATCTCACGTTCGAGATGACCTCCCTCTGTAAGGTCGACCAACTTCACCACATCGATCAGCTTGTTCAACTGCTTTGTGATCTGCTCAATGATCTCATCGCTGCCGCGGGTTACCAGGGTCATACGCGATAGACTCTGATCTTCTGTCGGTGCCACCGTCAACGACTCGATATTGTAGCCCCGTGCAGTAAACAGGTTTGCCACCCGGGCAAGTGCGCCGGATTCATTCTCCATCAATATAGATATGATATGTCTCATCAGACCAACTCACTCCCGGGTGACAGATACATCTCATGATGCCCCTTGCCTGCCGCTATCATTGGGTAGACATTCTCTGCGGGATCAACCACAACATCCAGGAAAACCAGCCGGTCCTTATGGGAGAAGGCCTCTTTCATCGCCCCTTCCAGATCCTTGGTCTTATCGACACGCATGCCTACATGGCCATAGGATTCAGTCAATTTAACAAAATCCGGAGTGACACTCATGCCGGACTGAGAGTAGCGACTTTCGTAAAAGAACTCCTGCCACTGCCGTACCATGCCCATGTAACCATTATTGAGGAGAATGATCTTTATCGGTAATTCGTATTGAAGACAGGTTGCCAGCTCCTGAATGCACATCTGGATACTTGATTCACCGGTGACTACCGCCACTTCCGCTTTCGGAAAGGCCATCTGAACACCCATCGCGGCCGGCAACCCAAACCCCATCGTGCCGAGCCCGCCCGAGTTGATCCAGCGACGCGGTTTGTCAAAGCGATAGAACTGAGCTGCAAACATCTGGTGCTGTCCTACATCGGATGTCACATAGGCATCACCCTTGGTAACCTTATGCAACACCTCGACCGCCTGTTGCGGTTTGATCAGATCGCTTGACTGATCATACTTCAGGCAATCCATGGAGCGCCATTTTTCAATCTGCTCCCACCACTGCTTCAAAGCCTGGTTTTTCGGATTATTCTCACCCTCGTTAACTACCTTCAACATATCCCTGAGAACTTGTTTAACCGGACCGACGATGGGTATGTCGACCCGTACATTCTTCGATATGGACGAGGGATCAATATCGATATGGATAATTGTCGCATCCGGACAGAACTGTTTGACATGCCCGGTAACACGATCATCAAAACGGGCACCGACAGCAATCAGCACATCGGTCTCGTGCATCGCCATATTCGCTTCATAGGTGCCATGCATCCCAAGCATGCCCAGAAAGTGCTTGCCACTGCCTGGATAGGCGCCCAAACCCATCAGGGTCTGGGTAATCGGAAAACCCAGTGTATCCACAAGATCGGTCAACGGCTTGGCGGCGTCATCCAACACCACCCCTCCGCCTGTGTAGAAGACGGGACGCTCCGCCTCCATCATGATCTTGACTGCCTTCTTAATCTGCCCAAGATGGCCTTTGACCACCGGGTTGTATGAACGCATCCTGACCTTACTGGGATAGTGATAAGGAATCTTGACCCCCGGGTCTGTAATATCCTTGGGTATATCGATGACGACCGGGCCAGGCCGCCCGGTGGTGGCAATGTAAAACGCCTTCTTGATCGTCTCAGCGAGATCTTCAAGACGCTTGACCAGAAAATTGTGCTTAACACAGGGGCGGGTGATACCGACAGTATCGACCTCCTGAAATGCATCACTGCCTATGACCGGTGTGGGTACCTGACCGGTTAAAACCACCATCGGTATGGAATCCATAAATGCGGTGGCAATACCCGTCACAGCATTGGTCGCTCCTGGGCCTGAGGTTACCAGCATCACACCCGGTTTACCGGTGGCACGGGCATAGCCATCAGCCGCATGTCCAGCCGCCTGTTCATGGCGAACCAATATATGCTTCACGTCCTTTTGCTTAAAGATTGCATCATAGATATGCAGCACAGCACCGCCTGGGTATCCGAATACGTGCTCCACACCTTCATCTTTCAAGCATTGAACGATGATCTCGCCACCGCTGAGTTCCACGTTGAGGCCTCCAATTGCGCCGATGATCTCATCGGACACTAAACAATATCGAAACAGAGCAAAATACTAATACTACCTTTCTAGGTCAAGCACATATCCCCTCTCATTTTGTAGATTCAACACCTGCACCCGCTTGCCATTCGCGTCTCATGCTCCATAATGATCCTGATCGATAAACCATGACACACAGGGATCTATCCGTGAAACAGCGCCTTTTTTTTGTACTCATAGCACTCATTTCCACGACTGCATCGGCAGAAACCTACCGATGGGTCAACGAAGACGGTGTCGTCACCTTTTCCCAGTCACCACCACCAGACGCCAAGGCCGAGACGGTAAAGATCAGAAATACCTCACCCAGCAGCACCAGCGATTCTGAAGACCGGCTCAAGGAACTACGTCAACGGCTGGCGGACAGTGAAGAGGACCGGGGACTGAAAAAGGCCAAGCAGAAGGAACTGGCCGATGACAAAGCGCGAAACAGGCAGAATTGCAATGCTGCACGAAAAAACCTGGAACAACTCACCGCTCTGGCAAACCGACTCTACAAAGTAGGCGATGAGTATCTACGCCTGACCGAGGAGGATCGTCAGAAACGTATGCAGCAGGCCAGAGATCAAATCAAGGAGCACTGCAAGCGATAACTGAACCATGCCATTACTCAAGATTACCACCAATCAGGTCATCGATCCGGATGACCTTACAAGTTTTATCAAGCTGGCCTCAGAAACGGTTGCCAAAATGCTGGGAAAGCCTGAAGGCTATGTCATGGTCAGCCTTGAAACGAACCCCCACATGCTGTTTGCGGGTACACCGGCAGCATTAGCCTACCTCGAACTGAAAAGTATTGGCCTGCCCGCCCAGAAGACAACTGAATTCTCCCAATGCCTTTGTGAACTCATACAGCAACAGCTGGATATCCCCAAACAGAGAGTCTATATCGAATTCAGCAATGCTGAGCGACACCTTTGGGGTTGGAATGCCGGAACATTTTAAGTGCGTTACCCTCTATTCAGACTCTTCAGCTTACCCACCAAACTGACTAACCCGAAGAAAATGATTCATCCACACCCGTTAGCAGACATAATAAAAACCACCCGCCTGTAACCTGGAATCTTCAGTTGCATACCGTGGTGCGAGAACTGCCCTGTTCCCACGCTACTCAAGAAACCTGCCAGAGCCGATTTCACAACGCCCCAAAAGACACCTGATCTACGGCAGGAGCTCTCATTGGGAATTATCAATGTCAGACATGGCCAGGCTGCGTACTCTCACGACGATCAGGGCGATCATTTTTCCTGATGGATGCCAAATCTGGATATTTTATTCAATGGGTATTAGACCGGACCAATGCAGACTATGTGTCTCGGTCATCACTGTCATCACGGACATGAAGATGCTTAAGCAACTCACACTGGTTTCCAAAGCCAGTGTCGGAGCCTGCCTGTGGGCTCTGATACTGATAACAACACCGGCTGTAGAGGCCAGTGACACCGCCCCTTCCGGTACTGAACCTGTTGATAACAACATGAACTTCCGCATTGTAACGGATAGTAAACCGAGTATCCGCGATGATGGGGAATCCACTGCTGACCACAGCAAATTTGAGATCCTCATGGGTCCATTCGAGAGCGGTCCGGAAGTCACCAGGGCCTGTATCTCCTGCCATACCGAAGCCGGCAGACACTTCATGCAGTCGATCCACTGGACCTGGGAGTACGATCACCCTGAAACGGAACAAAAGCTGGGCAAGAAAACCCTGATCAACACCTTCTGCACCAATGCCAAAGGCAATGAGGGGATGTGTGCCCAGTGCCATGCCGGCTATGGCTGGAAGGATGAAACCTTTGACTTCACCAACCAGGACAATATCGATTGTCTGGTCTGCCATGATCGTACCGGCGCTTACTATAAAACCCCAAACTCCCTGGGTAACAAGGCCTGTTCCGTGATGTTCGAAGGCAAGCAACCGATCCCCTGGAGCAAGGTGGCGCAAAGTGTCGGTAAACCCGGACGTGAGAACTGTGGTGCCTGTCACTTCTATGGCGGTGGTGGCGATGGGGTCAAACATGGTGACCTCGACTCTTCGCTAAAAAGGCCTTCTCATGATCTCGATGTACATATGGATGCTGAAGGACTCAACTTTGCCTGTACCACCTGTCATGTCACTCGACAACATCTATGGGCGGGCAGCCGTTACAACGTCATGGCCCACGACACCGAAGGTGTCGGTCTGCCGGGTGAACGCAGGGATGTCGCCACCTGTGAGTCCTGTCATAGCAATGCACCCCATTCCTATAACGAATTGTTAGGTAGCAAGCTGAATGGCCATGTAGATAGGATTGCCTGCCAGACCTGTCACATCCCCACCATCGCACGGGGTGGTGTTGCCACCAAGACTGAATGGGATTGGCGTACCGCCGGTAAAACCCGGAACGGTGAGGGCTTCAAGGAGAAGCATTACACCCAGGGGAACGGCGAACACCGGGCTACCTATAAATCGATCAAAGGTAGCTTTAAATACGGCGAAAACCTGGTACCTCACTATGACTGGTTCGACGGACAGATGATCTATACCACCATAGAGTCCCAGTTCGATCCCGCCAATGGCCCAGTGGAAATCAATGGTTTTCAGGGTTCTCATAACGATGGCAAGTCACGAATCTGGCCCTTTAAACGCATGCTTACCGTACAACCCTACGATAAGGGTAATAACACTTTGGTCTACATGCATCTGTGGGGTGACGACGATGACGCCTACTGGGGCAACTACGATTTTGGGCGGGCCATCAAGGTCGGTATGGCAAAAAACGATATCCCCTACTCTGGAGAATTTGACTTTGTCGAAACCTACTCCTTCTGGCCCATCACACACATGGTAGCACCCAAGGAGAATGCCATGGACTGTGCTGATTGCCACAGTCGTAAAGGTCGTCTGAATCAATTGGAAGGCTTTTACATGCCAGGTCGAGACAGTTTCCACTGGCTTGATATCCTGGGTTATATAGCACTCGGTGGCGCCTTGCTTGGCGTGCTGCTGCACGGCTTGCTGCGTAAGCTTTTCAGTAACAAAATTCAGCAGAAGGATGCATCATGAGCGGCCATGGGAACAATAGAGGTCAAGACACCACGATTAAAAAACGCGGTGAGAAACACTATGTCATGCTCTACACACGCTATGAGCGTTTCTGGCACTGGTCTCAGGCCTTGTTGATATTCACCCTGTTCTTTACCGGATTTGGATTGCACGGTACCCACGACCTGATCGACTTCCGCACTGCGGTAGAGATTCACACTTATGCCGCCATCGCTTTGATCGTGTTGTGGATCTTCACAACTTTCTGGAATTTCACCACCGGTCAGTGGCGTCAATATCTCTTTAAGGAAGGTGTGCTTAAGGTGATCCGCTTCTATGCCTACGGAATCCTGGTGGGGGAACCCCATCCTTACCGGAAAGGGCTGCAACGCAAACAGAATGCCCTCCAATCGCTGGCCTATATGGGGTTTATGATCTTCATAGGACCGGCGCTGTGGGCCTCCGGCATCGTCTACCTCTTCTACGATCTGTGGAGTAGCTACAGCTGGTCCGGAAATGGATTAACAGTGATTGCCTTCCTCCACACCGCAGCCGCTTTTCTGATGGGGATTTTTGTGATCATCCATATCTACATGACCACCACCGGCAAGACACCGACCCACTACATCAAGACCATGATTAGCGGATACGACAGTATCGAGTTGACCAAAGCCGAAGTCGCCTATATTGAAGAGACTCATGCCGTCTCCATGAAGGACTGAGTGAGCTGCAGGGGCTTACAGCGATAGCTGTTAGGGTGCGACAGTGTCACACCCTTCATGGGGCAAGCTGTAAAATAACGTTTAAGACTCTTCCCCTGATAATGTGGGTAAGAATGGACACACAGCGGTTTTGTTCAACAACTCAGTTGGTGTCCGTAAATGAGCGCTAATCAATGCAAATGTTTTATCTTCCTCAAGTTACAGCGTCCAACTGCGGATTCCAGGGCCTGTTAACACTAACCCAGTCAGCCCTGGTTTAAGATTTCTCCTTCCGGTCAAAATGAGACACCAGAGGAAATCCCTATTCCTATTTGCGTGCATTCACGTTAATTTGCGGACAAATCCCATCAACTGACGAAATAACTTGTTGTGGTTTTCACGGCTTACCCACCCTATCAGGTGAAGAGCCACATTTAATACCACCAAAAAATCAAACGATATCAATCTTTGCTGAAGGGTAAATTTGCAACGATTCAGAATGGTCCACATCCATTTGCAGTCAAAAACATAGGCTAAGACCCTGCCGTACCCTGATGCAATCCGTGACCCGACATCCGAAGCGGGATAGAATCACGCTTTTTGACTACCAGGTTGATTCACCACCATGCGTACTTCCCAGTTCCCGCTCCACACCGTCAAGGAAACACCCACCGATGCTGAAACTGCCAGTCACCAGCTGATGCTGCGTGCCGGTCTGATCCGAAAACTGGCTGCCGGTCTCTACACTTGGTTGCCCCTGGGACTGCGTGTAATGCGCAAAGTCGAACGAATCGTACGGGAGGAGATGGATCGTGCCGGTGCACTCGAAGTGCTGATGCCTACGGTTCAGCCCGCCGAGCTGTGGCAGGAGTCGGGACGTTGGGAACAGTATGGCCCAGAGCTGCTGCGTATGCACGACCGTCACAATCGTGACTTTTGCTACGGCCCCACACATGAAGAGATCATCACCGATCTGGCGCGTAACGAACTGCGCAGCTACAAACAACTACCGGTCAACTTCTACCAGATCCAGACCAAGTTCCGCGATGAGATCCGCCCCCGCTTCGGTGTCATGCGTGCCCGGGAGTTTCTCATGAAGGACGCCTACTCATTCCATACCGACCAGTCTTCCCTGCAGACGACCTATGAGGTCATGCATGAGACCTATAGCCGCATCTTCTCCCGTTGCGGTCTCAACTTCCGCCCGGTGGCGGCTGACACCGGCAGCATCGGCGGCAGCGCCTCCCATGAGTTCCACGTATTGGCTGACTCGGGGGAAGACGCTATCGCCTTCTCCACCGACAGCGACTACGCTGCCAATGTAGAGATGGCCGAAGCCATCGCTCCGTCCGGTGAACGCCCCGCACCCGGCCGTGAGATGACACAGGTCGACACCCCTGACGCCCGTACTATCCAGGAGCTGGTGGAGCAGTTTGATCAACCTATCGAAAAAACCGTCAAGACCCTGGTGGTGAAGGCCGCCGAGGAGATGGAGGTCGATCTGATAGCACTGTTGGTACGTGGTGATCACGAGCTCAATGAGATCAAGGCCGACAAGCTGCCCCAGGTGGCCTCGCCCCTCTGCTTTGCCGATGAGACGGAGATTCGTGCCGCCATCGGTGCCGGGCCCGGTTCATTGGGTCCGGTCAACCTACCAATCCCCTGTATTGTCGATCGCAGTGTAGCGAAGATGGCAGACTTCAGTGCCGGCGCCAACCGGGACGGCAAGCACTATTTCGGTATCAACTGGGAACGGGATCTACCCGCCCCCACAATAATCGCCGATCTGCGCAATGTGCACGAAGGTGATCCCAGCCCTGACGGTAAGGGCAGCCTGACCATAGCCCGCGGTATCGAGGTCGGTCACATCTTCCAACTTGGCAAGAAATACAGTGATGCTATGAACGCCACTGTGCTCGATGAAAACGGTAAGGCCGTAGTGATGACCATGGGCTGCTACGGTATCGGTGTGACCCGCGTGGTTGCAGCCGCCATCGAACAACACCACGACGATAAAGGTATCACCTGGCCATCCGGTCTGGCACCTTTTCAGGTTGCTATCTGCCCAATGAAGATGGGGAAATCACAGCGGGTCAAGGAGACAGTGGAATCACTCTATGCTGAGCTGGAGGCTGCCGGTATCGATGTTCTTCTCGATGACCGTGATGTGCGACCCGGTTTCATGTTCGCCGATATGGAGCTGATCGGCATTCCGCATCGTATTGTAGTGGGTGAGAAATCGCTCGATGATAACAAGGTGGAATATCGCGGTCGCAAAGATCTGGAGAATAGCTTTATTCCACTCTCAGAAATTGTCACCCATTTGAGTTCCCTATTAGAGAAACCTTGAGTTAATCAACAAATTCTCAATGCGAACGATTTGACACACCCCCGCTAGAGCGAGGAAACTAGTTTGTTTTTCTGCCCCGAGCGGGTGTTGTAGGCAAAGAGGCGTACCCATAATGACCAAACAAACTTCTTTTAACCGCGATGAGCTATTGCGTTGCGGCAATGGCGATATGTTTGGCCCTGGCAATGCCCAGTTGCCGACGCCAAACATGTTGATGATGGACCGGATCGCGAAAATCTCCGATCAGGGCGGTGAATTTGGTAAGGGTGAGATTCTGGCAGAACTCGATATCAATCCCGATCTCTGGTTCTTCGACTGCCATTTCCCCGGCGATCCAGTCATGCCTGGTTGCCTGGGTCTCGATGCCATGTGGCAGCTGGTCGGATTTTTTCTGGCATGGATAGGCAACCCCGGTCATGGACGCGCCCTGGGTGTGGGTGAAGTCAAATTCACCGGACAGGTTCTGCCGAAAGCCGACTTGGTTACCTATCACATCGACGTCAAACGCGTCATTACCCGCAAGCTGGTGCTAGGCGTTGCTGATGGCGTCATGAAAGTGGATGGACGAGAAATCTACACCGCCAAGGATCTGCGAGTCGGTCTATTTACCTCTACGGATAATTTCTAAACCTGCTTTACCCATGCAACGCGCCTAACAAACTACACTGAAGCATAGTGCTTTCGAACCTGATGAGGTGTAATGAAGAGCCTTTGGAATACAACCGAAGCGGATCTCTGTCAAAATGAGCTGGAGCTCCGTGTCTATAGCTCCCGCCTGCTTGGTTCCGACCCTTCCCTGGTCCTGCACGGTGGCGGCAACACCTCGGTAAAGATCCACGAGACAAATCTGTTTGGCGAACAAGAGGAGATCCTCTACGTTAAGGGCAGCGGCTGGGACCTGGCGACCATTGAAAGTGCCGGATTCTCGCCGGTTCGTATGGCCCACTTGCTGCGACTCGCTCAACTCGATTCACTCAGTGACAGTGAGATGGTCAACCAGCTCAAAACCCAACAGACAGTGGCTAACGCCCCCACTGCTTCGGTCGAGGCGATCCTCCATGCCGCACTTCCATTCAAATATGTTGACCACACCCATGCGGATGCCATCATCACCCTGACCAACACCCCACAGGGGGAACAGCTGATTCGTGGGATCTATGGTGATCGGGTGGTCGTCATACCTTATGTGATGCCAGGTTTCGATTTGGCCCGGTCGGTTGCACAACGATTTCCTATTGAAGCCCATCAGGGCACCCTTGGCATGGTGCTGATGAATCATGGTTTGTTCACCTTTGGGGAGAGCGCTCAACTCTCCTACGAACGTATGATCCAACTGGTCGATGAAGCTGAGGCATTTCTGCAAAAGTCAAATGCCTGGGATCTGCCTGCACCCTGTAAAGATAACGGTTGTCAGCCGGAAACCCTGGCGAAACTGCGTACAGAAATATCACATGTGGCGGGATTTCCAATCATTCTGCAAAGCCATCGCAGTGACTCGGATCTCAGCTTTTGCCAAAGGGCCGATCTTGATCAGATCTCGCAACGAGGACCTGCAACACCCGATCATGTCATACGCACGAAGCAACGACCGATGTTAGGCACCGAAGTCATCGAGTTTGTGGCTGATTATCAGCGTTATTTTGAACAACATGCCCCCACCTCCAGAGCACCGGTGGAGATGCTGGACCCCGCACCGAGAGTGGTATTGGATCCACAGCTTGGCCTGCTCAGTGTGGGCAGAAGCAGTCAGCAGGCAGGTATCGTAGCCGATATCTATCGTCACACGATGACAATCATCCAACGGGCTGAAAAGCTGGGAGGATGGCAGGCCCTCCCAACCCAGGACATATTCGATGTGGAGTACTGGGAATTAGAACAGGCCAAGCTGAGAAAAAGCGGTTCATCGCTTCCATTCCAGGGTGAAGTGGCCCTGATTACCGGTGCAGCCTCGGGTATTGGCAAGGCTTGTGTAGAGGCGATGCTTCAACGAGGTGCTTCAGTGGTGGGACTGGATAAAGCACCTTCCATCACCTATCAGCATCCCCATGCAGGTTTCCACGGCATGATCTGTGATGTGACAGATCCGGAAGCTGTAAGGAATGCCCTGGAACAGACAATCCTACGATTTGGCGGGATTGACATGCTAATTCTGAACGCCGGTATCTTTCCAGGAGGTTGTCCGGTATCTGAATTGGAAGATAGCACCTGGAAGCGCGTAATACGGATCAATCTAGACGCAAACCTGAGCCTGCTCAGGGAGTGTCATCCCTATCTTAAACAGGCGCCCCGTGCCGGGCGGGTTGTTGTCATCGGATCAAAAAATGTAGCCGCTCCCGGTCAAGGTGCTGCCGCATATTCCGCCTCCAAGGCTGCGCTGATGCAGCTTGCGCGAGTCACTGCTCTGGAGTGGGCAAGTGATGCTATCCGCATCAACACATTACACCCTGATGCCGTTTTCGATACCGGCATCTGGACGCAGGAAACCCTGGAGGCTCGCGCAAAACACTATGGTCTCAGTGTGCCTGAGTACAAGAAACGCAACCTGTTGGGATGTGAAATCACCAGTCAGGATGTCGCTGAGCTGGCGACGGAACTTTGTGATCAAAGGTTCAGCAAAACAACAGGGGCGCAGATACCGGTGGATGGCGGAAATGACAGGGTGATTTAACCTAGAATCCGCCGTTGAACATGGATTTGTGGGAAATCCCAGCGTACCCGGCAAGACAGTGTTCGCCGTTAATGGTTATTCCCCTAGGACCTGTTAACACTAATCCAATGGGTGTGGCAAAAATTCATCACTTGATACGGCATTTCACTACCTTACATCAGATTACAACGGTCAACTGCGGAATCTGGGTTTAACCAACAGCCAGATGGATGGGCTCTGACACGAGCTTGACACCATTCAAATCACATGAGCGAATCGACTCCCAGAGCAGGTTAACGGCCTCTGGACGGGGGAAACTCTTACGCCATGCCAATACCACCCGACGCTGAGGGGATTCAACCGCAAGGGGCCGGGTAGTGAGTAGATCCCAACGCAGGTACTCCACACCGATTGCCGTATCCGGCAAGACGGTAACACCGATACCACTGGCCACCATATAACGGATAGTCTCCAATGAACTACCTTCCAGATTCTTCTGCAAATTATTATCGCCGTTACCCTTGCTCAGACAGCCAGGGCAGATCTGCTTGACCTGTTCACGAAAGCAGTGCCCTTCACCGAGTAAAAGCACATCTTCATCCTGCAGTTGTTGCACTGTTATCGTCTCAAATGCACTGAGCGGATGCTTCACCGGCAATAACACTGAAAACGATTCATCGTAGAGAGGTCGCGTAACGATACCTGGCTCATTGTAAGGATAGGAGATGATGATGACATCCAACTCGCCTTGCTTGAGCTGTTCTGTCAGTATCGTGGTGTAATTCTCTCGGATAACCAGGGGCATTTCGCTGGCTTGTTGATTGAGTACCGGTACCAAATGGGGGAATAGATAGGGTCCAACGGTATAGATGGCACCCACCCTTAACGGTCCGACCAGCTGATCCACACTCTGACTGGCCAGTTGGCGTATCATGCCGGCTTCTTCCAATACCCGCTGTGCCTGGGTCACTATCCGTCCTCCCGCGACGGTGAGACTCACTTCCCCCTGACCACGTTCAAACAAGCCAACACCCAGCTCCTCTTCCAGCTTCTTTACGGCCACACTGAGAGTGGGTTGGCTCACATAACAAGCCTCCGCAGCATGTCCAAAATGGCGTTTTTGAGCCACTGCAACGATATAACGGAGTTCATTAAGTGTCATAACCTAACAGTGTAGCCGATAAGATAGAAAAAACTAATTGGCTTAAAAAATGTTAACGCCTCAACAGAAATAGATGAAGAATGTGGAATAATCCCTAACCTTAGGGCAAAGAAGTAAAATATCGGTTTTTGCTTTGGCAAATCCTGATCTACTATTATGGCAATATGTAAAGGATCCTGATGAGGTCTGGAGAATCAAATTGCTCGTCAGACTAAAAAACAGAAATGTGAACCGCTCTATGGGCAGCAGTCCTGACAATAAGCTAGTGACGTTTCAGCAGCTCCCTGATGAGAGTCTGAAGGTGCTGCAACTGACAGACAGTCACCTCTATGCCGATCCATCCCGCTGCCTGCTGGGAATCAATACCCTGGAGACATTCGATCAGGTATTGGCCCAGGCACTGATGGAAACCGGCACACCCGATCTCCTGCTGGCGACAGGCGATCTGGTCCACGATGCCTCTGACAGTGGTTACAAGCGTCTGCTTGGCAGATTGAGACTGACCGAGATTCCAAGTTACTGCCTTCCTGGCAACCATGACCTGCCGGGTAAGATGAAGCAGCTACTGAACCAGGACAACGTACACTGCATTTCCAGCGTTCAAGCAAAGGGCTGGTCACTGATCTTTCTTGACTCCACCATACCCAACAATGATGGTGGGCGAATCGATGAGAGCCAGTTAGCACTGCTTAAAGTACTGCTGGAAGCACATCCCGACAAACACACCTTGATCTGTATGCATCACCATCCACTGCCTGTGGGCAGCCGCTGGATGGATACTATGGTATTGCAGAATCCGGATAGCTTTTTTGACCTGGTAGTAGACCACCCACAAGTCAAGGCGGTTCTGTGTGGGCATATTCATCAAGTGTTCGAGACCGTTTACAAGGGCGTCAAACTCATGGGGACACCTTCTACCTGCGTTCAGTTTACAGCGGGGGAAGATGATTTTGCCATCGATGCAACGCCCCCAGGTTACAGATGGCTCAGCCTGCAACCCGATGGTGAAATCCTGAGCGGCCTCAGCTCACTGCCAGATATCCCCTCCGGCCTGGATCTCGCCTCAATGGGCTACTGATCACACCCTATCAGTCCGGCTACCTAGTGTGGTGCCCTATACCAGGGTCTGTTAACACCCATTTTATTGTCGCCATTGCGCCTGATTCGGGTTCAATCCAATACCACAGGAACCTCGCCAGTCACACCCATGGAATTTGAGCCATGCTCGATGCGTACGGCTACGACCTCAACACCTGCTTCACGCACAACACGACGCAAGGTCTCTCCATACCGCTTATCGATCTCGTCAGCAGGATGGAAACAGTCTCCCTCTGAGCGATTCAGGGCGTACACCATGACACCTCTAAAACCTTGATGACACGCCTCTGCAAGTGAATCCAGGTGTTTTCGACCCCTTTCTGTCACCGCATCGGGAAAGCTCAACCCATCACCTTGCCACAAGGTGACATTCTTAACTTCAACCCACGCATCAGGCTGGTCGCCCTGGGAAAGATAGAAATCGAACCTGGACTTCTCAGCAGCGTCCGGATTGAATGTCGCTTCTCGGCGAATTGCTCTGTAGCCAGTCAGTGTCGTTATTCCCCCACACTCGATCGCCTCCTCGATGACCGGGTTGGTACGACCGGTGTGAACACCGACCCAACCATTACCCATATCGATTCGCTCCAAGGTCCAGGCCAGTTTTCGACGTGGATTGTCACTGTGGCTGATCTGGACGGGTGCACCTGGTTGCCAACATCCAAGCATACTACCGGTATTTGGGCAGTGAACAGTAATCACTTCACCCCCCGGCAACTCAATATCAGCAAGAAATCGCTTATAGCGCTTAAGAATACGGCCATTGCTAAGCGGTGGTAGTTGCATAAGGTTGGTGTATTATCTAAGTGTTGAAAATAGTATAAAACGACCCATTCGAGTTGAGGAATCCAATAATGAGATGCATGGTATGGCCAACAGTTTGTTGCACACTATTGATCACCACTCACCTTCAAGCAGGCGAACCCCAGTACGAGTCTTCAAACAGTGGCAGGCAATTCAATGTCAATCCCGGTCATATGATGAATGGCATGCCCAACCCGATGCGTAACATGTTCGGCGGCTCTAACCGATACCGTGACGGTTACGACAACTACCGGTATGCGCCTCCACCTCCTCCTGGCTACCCTCCCGTGTATGGCTATCCAGGAAACCCCTATCCACAACCACCTTTAAATTACGGCTATCCAGGCCAAATACCGAACAGCGGTCATCCTGCTTTACCACAGGGTGATCCTCAACCGCAGACGCCTGCAGTCGCACCAGTGCAACCTCAACCAACCACAACCGAGCATGTCAACAACCGACCAAACCGTCAACAATCACCTGTAGCCACTACGACCTATCAGCCTGTCCATCAGGAGAGTTATCGCTTTCGACCTCTGGATACCATGCAACCCACAGAGAAAGAATCACCTGTGACAGCAGTACCGGTTAAAGCAGCAGCACAACCCGTCATAACCAAAGACCCACAGCAGCAGACCCCGGTAATTCAACAGCCCCTCGCACCGTTCAGTTACCCCGCCGACAAAGTTCAGGAAACAGAACAGCTTCCATTGAGTCCCCAAAAACAAGCCACACAGACCACTTATGCACCCCAAACGGAAACATCGCCTATCGGTCAAGAGGATAAAACGATGCGATTCAGACCCTTGGACAAACCAGGCTATTCACAATAAACGACATAATGGATATCTTGGCTGAGACAATGGATCAACCAATGGTGAATTGCTGGTAGTCATGAAAATCGAGGGTTTCGCAGGAGACACCGCTCACCTGAGCGTTGGCGGGTCCTTTACGCAACCACTCCCGTAGAGTGGCCACTGCACTGACACTGCCACAGGCTACGATCTCCACACGGCCATCCTGTAGATTTCTGGCATAGCCCTTGACCCCCAGTTGCTGGGCCTCGTGGCGCGCCGAGGCCCGGTAAAAAACCCCCTGGACTCGTCCGGCAACATGGCATCGGACACAAATAGTCTGCATCCCTTTCTCAAGCTGATCACTCATCCTTTAACCTCACCACAACCTTCTCGCCCGCACGCAACTGCATCCCCGCCTGCGGTGTAAAACCAACCTCCAGGCTAAAGCGAGGCCCATTCGCATCCTGCGTTACCGGTTGCATGCCAAGCCGGACAATCTCTCCGTTCACCCATTGACCACGAACGCCAACCTTTACCGCCATTCCCATCTTCAGCTGAGGGGCTGTCCGTTGATCGAATTCAGCGATTGCTTTCATGTGACTGTTATCTATAAGGGTCAATAAGGGCATCGTGCTAAAACGATTTACCACGGCCTGCCCAGGCTGTACATGGATAGCCTCGACGAGGCCGTCAAACGGTGCTGTTATTCGACTGTACTCCCTCTGTAACCGGATCTTGACCAGCTTCGCTTCAGCTTCTCTGTAAGCTGCATCAGACGTAGCCGCTTCAATCTCTGCCTGTTTACGTTCATGATCCGATAGCAGCGTCCGGTCATAGAGCTCCAGCGCACGGTCGAGTTCACGCTTCGCTTCGCTATTCTGTTGAGTGACCGCTTCAAGCCGTGATTCAGCTGCTGCAAGTTTGGTTTTGAATCGACGCTGATCCAATTCCAAAAGCAGCTCTCCACGACTGACCGTAGCACCCACTGCCGTATTCACCCGGCCCACCATGCCGCTGACCAGGGTAGTCAGCTCAACCCGGTTAGACCAATCTGTCACTGCCTCCAGGTCCTGGGCAGCCAGCTGACCACTTACCAGCAGACAGACAATCATCAGCACCTTCATTTTCACCCTCCCCCTTTTCATCAATGCTTTTCTTCTTGCGGTACCAACATATCGCCCGTGAGTGCTTTAATACGGGCCTGGATCAACTGAATCTGGTATGCGTTCTTCGCCCGTTCGAACTGAATATCGGCAATCTGCGTCATCGAGTCACCCAAGTCAGTTGCCATATCCAGGTCATAGAGCGTACGGCTGCGATCGAGGTAAAGATCACGAAAATCTCCCGTTACATGCAACCCCTCCAACTCGATTCGCAGTCTGTCCAACTCTAACCAATAGTCCAATATTTGTTGTCTTAGTGCCAACTCATACACAGACAATTCTGCCTGTTTCTGTTGAACCAGGGCACGCTGTTCAGCGACTCTGGCCTCTACCCTATCACCCTGATAAAGCGGTAATTCAAACACAAGTGCGGCGGTCAGGGGATTACGGCCGCCTAACTCACGCTTATAGGCAGCGGCTTCCAACTCTGCACGCAAGACCGGGTTGTCTTCAGCCTCACTGGCCTGCAACTGTTTCTGTGCAGCCTGCAGTGCGGCATGCAGCATCTTGAGCCTGGGATTCTCTCTCAACGCCAACTCAACCAATGGCTCAATATCCGGAAACTCCTGGATTTTCCCAAACTCCGGGGATTCCAGATCACCGGGGAGGTCCAATGGACGATTGAGACTGATCGCTAACTGGGAGCGGGTAATACGCTGTCGATTTCGGCTGGCCGTCAATTTACGGCGGGACAATTGGTAACTACTCTCTAGCTCCAACATTTCGATATCTGAAACCTTTCCCAGCTCATTTTTTGTCCGTGCCCTGTCGAAACGAATATAGTCGATGGAGAGCGCCTCATTGTCTCTGGCATACTCAAGATCGGCTAACAAAACATCGAAGAATCGCGCCATCACATCCAGCCTGCGCTGTTGTCGTACCTCAAGCAGCTGCCACTGTTGGGACTCTAAGCCAGCTTCAGCCGCCTCTTCAGCATGAGCGGTTCGCCCAAAATCATAGAGTTGTTTACTGAGGCTGAGTCGGGCCAGGCTATCATTGCGGGTATCGTAAACAGCAATTTCCGACGGTTCGATAGCACGTAACTCTGCAGTCAAGGCAATATGCATGTCGTCGTTTGCAAAAACCTGTGTTCGATGAGCTTGAGCTTGCATCAAGCCAGCATCGGCCAAGCTCCACTCAGGATGCGCCTGGTCCGCCAGCTCCAATGCGTATTGCAAGGTCAGTGGTGAAGGCAGTGGCTCCACCGCCACTACCGATTGACAAAAACACACAGCAAATGTCTGTAAAAGCAATCCGTATCTGCGGGCCACCTGGCGAAGGAATCTACTCACTATTTCCTGAGTTCCTTTTTCTTTGCTCTCTTATATCGTGAAAAATTTGTCGACTTGTAGTGATCATTCACTACAAATTCACCAAGCCACAGGAACTCCCTGGCATCATTGGTAGCACCAGTAAAGCGGGTCATGATATTGCCTTCAGTATCAAAAAACCCGAACACCGGCGTAGCCCGGACCCGATGCTTTTTAAATGCAAAATCCTTCTCTTTCATCGCCTCTCCATGAAAATCTGCGATCTCAACATCACCTTCTATGTCCACCGTATAGATAAGAAAATGCTGTTTGTAATAGTCCTGCACTTCAACCTGATTAAGGACCCGGGTTTTCATGCGATGGCAGAAGGGGCACTCGTCCATCTCGAACATGATCAATATCCCCTTTTTGCCCTCCTCTTTGGCCAGCTCAAGCTCATCGCTGAAATCCCCGAGTGACTGATCAAAAAAGTGATTACCAGGATCACGGGTTGCCGCACTGACATCACCAAAGATCAGTAACAGTAAAATCAAGAACAAAGTGTAACGAGACATCACTCTCCTCCTTAATTGTCCTTGTTGTCTATAAAACTCTCTAGATCTTCCAGGGTCACCGGACCTACCTGGCGAGCAACCAATTCACCTTCAGGATTGACCAAAAATGATGTGGGCAGTCCAGGCACTCTACCCAGTTCCGTGCGAGCAGTTGGTTTGGTCAACAAAATGGGATAACTGAGAAACTGCTCGTCGACAAAAGCCTTCAAGCGCGGCATTTCAATACGTTCCATAGCCACACCCAATACGACCGCATCATTATCCTTATGATTATTGTGAAAGACTTCCAGTTCCGGCAGCTCCTCCCTGCAGGGTGGACACCAAGTTGCCCAGTAGTTCACCAACACCCACTTTCCACGGTAGTCAGAGAGGCGATAGTTTTTACCATCCAGCCCCTGTAATTCGAAATCAACCTGTTCAGCCGCTGCCGATATTGAAAGAAGCAACAGTACACAGGGTATGAGTACACGTTGCAGTGGACTTGCATGGGGCATATTTCTCTCCGCTGTCGGTCGTAGGTCAATTTTTATACTTGCACGCTTCGAAAACGCACTAGGGGGCGGTAGTTTATCAACATTTCTTATTCAAAATGCTACCGTAAAGTTTTCACCGTCAAGCATACAGGGAACCCTTGTTGGCGTCCCGCAATGGGTATGCTCTTCTATCCACATTCCCGGATTACTGGGCTTGGCCGTTGTTTCAGACCCCCATTTTCAGGCTAAATTCCAGCTTGTGCAATCCATGGAAACCACAATATGACAAAAGCATCTTACTGCTGTGATTGCCCAGATCCATCTCTTCAGTCTCAACGACAAGCATGATCATCCATGTAAAGCTAAGCAGCAATTATTATATATACAATTGTTTTAATTGATATTTTTTATTTTGGACGGCCCGTCTTCAGGCGATGGGGATTGTGAATAGATTAATTCCTAATCGTGGCCAATTATTGTTAGAAGACTGTTCTGCATCTCGATCTGGATGATATAGTTAAAGATTGGACAACAATTACAGGGAACCAGCTCTAAAGCATTACTATGTTTGATTTTTTTGCCCAACGGAGTACACCCAGGCAACAGCCGCTATTTTTTGTGCCTCAGCCTGATCCATTTGAAAATCCGCTGGTCGAAACTGATCCTGAACAACTCCGTCAGTGGGCGGCTGCACTACCTTTCGCTGATCAGCAACAGCTTGCGGAAAACATCATTACCAGCCTTGGCCGACTCAATCGCTTTCCCGGACAGGTCAAGAAGCGCCTGGAATTGATGGAGATCTATACCACGCCATCACTGCGACTGACCCATGGATTGTCACAACGAAAAGCGGAAGTGTCGATCGGTCTGATACGCAGGGTCATATTGGAGATGGCTTATGGTTACAGTCATATTGTCAACGAATGTATCGGTAACAAGGCCAATCGGAAACAACTTGACCACCTTGGTCATGCTATCTACTACGCCAACAAATACTTCATACTTGACTTCCTCCTGGCCTGTGAAGATTTTGACTGCCGCTCGGGAACGGCGTATCGACAAATATCCAGATTGAGAACCTTTGCCGAAGAACAGAAAATCCATAACAATCTCATTGATGACAACGATCAGGCAGAGCCGGAATACGCCACAATTTCCCACCAGTACAACCATTTTTTGTTACTGTTGCTGCTAGACCCCTGTCACTTACAGGAAGGCGAACCCAGACTCTGCTTTGAATATCTCAACGCAGTTGCCGGCAAGGCCACGATCACACCGCCAACTGCCGAAACGGAAACGACTGGTCGCTATGTGATAGACCGGTTAGGTGATGTCTCCCCCTATCTCTACCATCAGGATTGTCTGGAAAACCTGGCGCAACCCCGATTTACTCTATTCGATCTCAGTCCGGTCAGCCAACAGCTGCATCAACAATTACGGCAAATGGAACGGTCCGAAGAGAGAAAAACAGATGCATTATCCAAACTGACGAAACAGGAGGCCACCAATCTGCTGGCACGCATGTTGAAAACCTGGCATATCCGGATGAAACGGGATAGTGAGCGTCATAAAACCACGGGGCAGGTCATGATGTGGGTTGGGATTCAGCCCATCTACAGCTACCTCTCTGGCAAAGACACCCTGACATCTCACAGTGATGAAGAGATCACCATGACCCAGCCTGCCGGCATTCAACATGAAGGAGGATCCAACGAAAAACACCAGTTGATGGCCCTACGTACAAACCAGAGCCGCTCCGGAGTTGCGCTTCGGATTGTAAAAAACAACTTGAACATGCCTCTCATCGGAGAACTCGTACTCATCTCCAATCACCAGCACTGTGTTGGAAGCGAGTGGAAAATTGGTGTTGTTAAACGCGCCATGTATTACCCGGACAATCAACTTGAGATTGGCATGCAATTTATTCTCGGAAAAATCGAGCCGATCACAATACGCTCGATGATTCAACAGCAGAGCGAGGAACAAGCAATGGATCGCCCCGGGATTTTTATCGACCAGGGTCACACTCACCGCAGCTCCCTGATCGTACCGAAGCATTTCTTTGTGATTGGTCAGGAGTACCGTGTGGAAGAGATGATTCCAGCGCCTGGCATTACACCATTACAACTTCTCGAAACCACAGCCAGACTGGAACGATATCGAATAAAAAACGCCTGATAGATCATCGATCTATGTACACAAAAAATGCAACTTATAGGAAGCTATCTCAATTCGATTTGAAGGCCGATACCTAAACCAGCGTCTATAACAGCACTAGCTGGCGTATAAACAGCAAAATATATTGTTTCACCACCCGGTTGTATTGGCAGCCACATACTATCAAAAGTTAGGCGAATGGGTTCTGTACTGCTGGTTGGATCAATACTGATATTTCCCGATGCACGATCATGTAGATAACCGGTCGGGGATCTATAAAAAGACAACCTGTAAACACCACTGCTGGCAGCGACTAGACTGCAGAATCCATGCACTCTGAAACGACTGAATCCTTGATCATCTGGGATCCTCACCTCACCATCATTACCCGTTAAGACTGCTGATGGCGCATCATTGATCTCCCTGATTATCGCTCCGTTAGTCAATATGATGTTATGCCATCCTGCACTAGCAATACTTTGATCATTGATCCTGACTAATGAAACGACATCATTCCCCCTATCCTGTGTCAGTGGATATGTACCTGACACATTCACTGAAAATGGGCCAAACACATCATCACCAACCTTGTATTTGATCAGCCAGATACCATTTGTCAGCGAAATATTTTGGGCTGCACTGATATGCCCACCTGTTGATGAGGTCAATTGACTGGGTGTGGTACTGTTCCAAGTTAAAGGCTCGGCGCTACCCTCCACCCATAATTTTGTCTCTATTGTCAATTCAGGCCAGAGATCATTCATCATGGTCAGAAAGATATCATTATTCGATTTATTGACAAATTCAGAAACATCGATAGTAGGACGTTGTTGATTAGCCCAAAATTTAATACCGTATATAATATTTGTATCAGCGTATATATTCAGCCACATTGGATATTCCCAACCCGATAAGAAATCCGGATCAACGTCATATCCATCACCTCCTGCATCAAGTTTGATAGCGGAACTCCATAGCAAATCAAAATCAGTAAAGTCTCCCAAATTTCTGATTTTTGTCAGTTCAGGAATTGCCGCACGGATAGTTGCTTCCGTCTGGAATGCCTTCCATACACGACTCATAATAAAATAATGTCCCAATGAATTTGGATGAAATCGATCATGTGACAGCAAACCTAACCTCGCCGCTCGGAAGTAGCTGGTGTGAATAGTCACATCCGCAAGGCTCTGACACTCTGCATCTAGTGTCTTCCATACGTTCAATCTATCTTGCATGGTAGAAGAAATAATCGTCTCAAGCGCTGCATATTCGGAAGTGTACAAGTTAGTTTCGCCGGGCATATTGGAAGTCCCATGCATGAAAGGCACACAATATTTCTTCTTGATATTTTCAGTTGCAACTTTCCCATGGCGCTCTTCATCATAGGGGATTAATCTTGAGTAGATGATCAGCGCATTAGGATTGTTATCCCTAAAGTAACCATACAGTGCTTGAGCGTCCGCAATCAGTTCATTCTGTGATCGTCGGCCAAGCGCTAATATTGCATCGTTAATTCCAAGCTCCACAATGATAACATCCGGGTCAGAATTACTTGTCAGTTCAACCCTTGTTTCACCAGTCAAGGAATCGACTTCCGACATGGCCAGATGATGTGTAACCGCACCTGCTCCTGTATGGTAAAATTCAACATTCAGGCCTTCTGACTGAAAAGCCCCATTAATATGATTAATCCATGTCTGTTGCCATGGAAAAACTGTCTCACTTGCACCCAGGACAGCAAATCTGGTGGGTGATATCGCGGTAACTGATTCGTTGACTGCTGTCACATCATCTGTCAACTGTTGCGTGATCATTGTGAGCTTATCAAGCGACTGCTCAATATCAATTGGTGAATAGCCACCTAAACTCTGTAGATCCGTTTCCTGTAACAGGTCGACAACCCGCTTTAAATGTATCGACTCACCTGTAGGCATGGGCCCGTTTGCACCGGGGTACTCTATTTCTCCACCTGGGTTAGATTCCTGATCAGGATTCAGTCTAACCATATAATCGACCCCTTCCGTCAATACCTCTTCGTGACCAGACAACGTAGTTCTGGTAACAAAAAGCTGCTTAGAGTCAAATAAGGTCAGAAAAAAAGGAAATGTGGTTCTAACATCATTCCCATTGAATGGGCCTGACTGGCTGGATAGTGTATGTACTGTCATGGGTCAGTATCATCCTTTGATTTCACATGAGTACTTTGTAAACGCAAATATGCGGATTGTAGCGTATTAACTTTAGTACCGTGTTTTTTTTAAAGTTGGCTCATTTTAAACAGGCCGGTAGTATTTCTAAAAATATAGATGAAATAGTTACGATTGTAAGATTGGTACTGTCATATCTCGGAATACGGTCAATGATGCAACAGTTACAATCAGCAAACGATACATCACTCGTTCAGATACGATTAGAACTATCATCCCATAAAAGCAGAACACTGGAATAACCATAAATAGTTAACGGAAAACCAGCAAACATGTACAGTCCGACAGATAAATTTCGCCATCGGTAATTATTTATTCATAAGCTGATTGAATATCGATGCTATCCTTCAATTCATTGCCGGCACAACTAGACTTACTTGAAACTTCCAACTGAACAGGTTAACAGTAGTCACACCTCTTATTAATAATATCTTTAACTTCTCTAGAAGAAGTATATTTTGAGGTAAATGCAATTGTAGTCATAATAAAGCTACAGCAGTTTATCCAACGGGTGATTCATCGTCTCATGCAACTGATCATTCAACTGTCCAAGCAATCCTTTTAAATTATCTGAGATCCTCTCCGTCTCCTGTTTACCCGGCAACACATAGGCATCAGAGCGGTAGAGTTCTGTTAACTTGACTTCTCGCAGATCTCTAGCCAAGGCCCAACCTTTCTCATCCGTATGCAGAACAAAATGTGCTTTTTGCAGGCTGATAAGTATTGCTTCAAGCTGCTCTTCAGAAGCGTAATTCGCGCGCTCCTGCAATTGACGAGTCGACTGAGGTAAACCCATGTGTTGAGACTCACGTAATAATTGCAGAAGGTGTACAGCAAGTAAAAACCTGTCTCCCCGCTGCTGCATACTCTCCCGCCAATCTTCCCGGTAGATACCGAGACAATAGGTAAATTCCGCACCCAGCAGGGTCACCAGCCAAGAGAGGTAGATCCAGATCAGAAAAATGGGTACAACTGCCAGCGTCCCATAGATCGCTTCGTAGGTTGGAAAGTTAGTGACATAGAGGGCAAACCCCCTTTTTGTGGCCTCGAACAACAGCGCGGCAATAATACCGCCTGCAATGGCATGGCGCAGCATGACCGAACGGTTAGGGACGAGCGCAAACAGCAGTGTGAATGCGAGCGCCGAAATCAATATGGGCATCATACCGAGCAGCCTCGATCGTACCATGACCACCGTCTGGGCATCGTCAAAAAAGGGTATCGAGACAAGATAGGAGGTCACCCCCACACTGATCGCGATCAATATCGGGCCTAGCGAAAGTATGGCCCAGTAGACAGTGAACTTGGCAAGTGGTGAACGTTTATTCCTGACATGCCATATCGCGTTGAAAGCCTGATCGATATTGTTCATCAACAGTAGCGCCACCAGGATCAAAAACAGGAATCCCACCCCTGTCAACTGTGCCGCTTTCTGGCTGAAATCCTTCAGGTGCTGCTGCACAGCTTCACCCGCAGCAGGGACGAAGTTCTGAAACAGAAAATCCTCGATCTGAGCTGACATCCGCTCTGATGCCGGGAACACAGAGAATAATGCCAGCATGACGGTCATCAATGGCACCAGTGAAAGCAAGGTAGTGTATGTCAGCGCTGCGACATGCTGTATTCCCCCATCTTGGGTAAAATGGTGCATTACCAGACGGATAAAGGGACGAATATGCCGCAGCGGAGAGAGTATGATTTGACTGGCGCTCGGCTGGTTCATCATTGAACTCCATGAAATTATTGTTTCTCAGCAGGTCTGCATGTGGAGCAGTTCTGTCTGTATGGATACAATGGCCGTAAATTACTCTTGAGGCAATGTGCCCGATCAGATTGCAACCCCTGGATGTGGTTACCCGGTGCAGATCATAGGGGGTGAACATCCTCCAAAAAACCCAAGAATATAACCATTCACCAGCCCTAACATGGGGGGCTGATAAATAGTTAAGAGGCAATACATCATGAGCATTGAGATCTATCACAACCCACGCTGCAGCAAATCCAGACAAACCCTACAGCTTCTTCAGGAGAATGGCATCGAACCCGATGTGGTGGAATATCTGAAAACTCCACCAAACAAGGAGACCCTCAAACACATCCTCGACCTGCTGGGACTGGAGCCCAGGGATCTGATGCGTAAAAAGGAGAATGCATACAAAGAACAGCAATTGGACAATCCGCAACTGAGTCGAGATCAGCTGATTGAGGCGATGATTGCCCATCCCAAACTGATCGAACGTCCCATTGTGATAAAGGATGGCAAAGCGGCTCTCGGCCGACCACCAGAAAAGGTCCTTGACATCCTTTAGCCTGAATCCGTGGGTTCAGGTTTAACCATAGACACACCTGAAAAGAGAAACTGGCATGCTCAGTATCAACAATAGGAAACAAATATGGCCGAAGTGCTGATTCTTTACTACAGCCGCCATGGCGCAACTGCTGAAATGGCGCAGATGATTGCCCGTGGCGTTGAAGAGGTAACAGGGGCCAGTGCCAGATTGCGCACAGTACCTGAGGTTTCAACCCTCTGTGAAGCGACTGAAGACACCATTCCTGACAGCGGCTCTCCCTATGTCAGTGAAGACGATATGCGTGAATGTGATGGATTGATTCTGGGCAGTCCAACCCGGTTCGGCAATATGGCGGCCCCCATGAAATACTTTTTGGACACCACCAGTCAATTGTGGATGAGTGGCGCACTGATTGATAAACCAGCCGCCGTGTTTACCTCAACATCCAGTCTGCATGGTGGTCAGGAGAGTACTTTACTGTCGATGATGCTGCCTCTGCTACACCACGGCATGCTACTGCTTGGCATCCCCTACAGCGAAACCGCCCTACTGCATACCAGCAGTGGTGGGACGCCCTATGGAGCCAGTCATCTGGCTGGCAGCGATAGCAAACTGCCCATGACTGAGGAGGAAAAGCGTATTTGCAAAACCCAAGGCAGACGAATGGCAGAAACAGCATTGCGTCTACAGCACAGCCACTGAACAACAATTAAATGCCCGTTCAACTACCTCTCAGCCTCAACATCCGACCCAGTGTCGATTTCACAAGTTTCATTACGGGACGCAATGGGGAGGCTATATCCCGTTTACGTTGTAAGCTCGATCCATTTATCTATCTTTGGGGTGAGACTGGCAGTGGCAAAAGCCATCTGCTGCAGGCATGTTGCCATCGGGCGCAAAGCGAAGAGGGACAGCCCGCTTATCTTCCATTCAAATCGGAACATGGATTGGAACCGGTCATGCTGGAAGGGCTCGAAGCCTTTTCTCTGGTTTGTCTCGATGACCTGGAGGTACTGGCAGGTCAACCGGAGTGGGAACTTGCCATATTCAATCTCTTCAACCAGTTACGGGATAGAGGGGCGCAACTGATCGTGGCATGTGATCGTCCGCCAGCACAGCTTTCACTACAGCTTGCCGATCTTGCCTCCAGACTGGCTTGGGGGCCCTGTTATCACCTGATCCCTCTGAATGATGACGAACGCCTTGAATTGCTGATCAGCAGCGCTGAGAAACGAGGGATGACCATGAGCATTGAGACCGCCAGCTTTCTGCTGCAAAGAACCCCCAGAGATATCCATTTTCTGACATTGCTCATGGATCGGCTCGATCAGGCATCTTTGGCTGCTCAGCGTAAACTGACCATACCTTTTGTACGTGAAATACTGCATCTATGACACGCTATACTATTAATCCACGAGGTAATGACATGGCAACGACTCAGAAAACCATTCAACAGAAACTCCAGTCGGCGTTCTCTCCGCTACACCTGGAGGTCATTAACGAGAGCCATATGCACAGTGTGCCAGAGGGTGCTGAATCCCACTTTAAGGTGGTTGTAGTCAGTGAAGCATTTAAAGACGAAAAACTGATCAGCCGCCACCGGCAGGTCAACAAAGTTTTGGCTGAAGAGCTACAGGGAGGAATACATGCTCTCGCACTTCACACCATGACACCGGAGGATTGGTTCAATCACGGGGGTACTGTTCCGGACTCGCCAGCCTGCCTTGGTGGATCAAAGCAGGGGTAGGTACACCACAACAGGGCCGGTCACAGTCTTTTTTTGAGGAGAAAACCTATGTTGTACTGGCTTTTAGGGTTATTGACCCAGCCAGTAAAACGGCCCCAGGAACAGCAACGGCAGGTTGACATAGAGACCAGCCAGCTAGCGCTCTACTATTTCCCATTCTGTCCCTACTGCCTCAAGGTCAATCGAGTCATCCGTCGATTGAATCTAAACATCGAACGTCGCAATGCGTCCTACACACCCCATTGGTATGATGAGCTTCACAGAGAGGGAGGGAAGGCGCAAACACCCTGTCTGAAAATAGAGCATGATGACCGGATAGAGTGGTTGTATGAGTCTGATGACATCATCTGCTATCTAAGACAGCGCTTTTCCAAACAGTAGGCCGGTGAGATTTTTCAGCCACGCTTTACATATCCGTGATATCCAATAGGCTGCAACGGTTCGAAACTAAGTATCTTACGTTGGAGCAGTACCCTACCCTACGGCCTTGCAGAGATGTAGGTGGGGCCCTGCCCCACCGATCTCATAATGAACAAGACAAATACCATTCAGACCTGACGGTAAAGTCCTCGTGCTTAACCAGTGGAGGTTGCGAAATAGTCCTTGGTCAACTTGAACACCACCGGACTCAGCATCAACAGTGCAGCAAGATTTGGGATCGCCATCAATGCGTTCAGGGTATCCGCCACCAACCAGACAAAATTGAGTTGCTCCTGAGCCAGCGCACCGACAGGGATCATCAACACCCACAGGGTACGGAACGGTGTAATCGCTCTGATTCCGAAGAGGTATTCAACACAACGCTCACTATAGACACTCCATCCCAGAATCGTGGTAAAGGCAAAAACTGCCAGACCGATAGTGACCACATAGCCACCCACACCGGGTATAGCCATCTCAAACGCCATCGAGGAGAGCGCCGCCCCTGTCTCGCCACTGGTCCAGGCACCGGTTACCACGATCGCCAATCCTGTAATAGAACAGACAATCAAGGTATCAATGAAGGTACCCAGCATGGCGATAGTGCCTTGTCTCACCGGGTTGTCAGTAGAGGCTGATGCATGGGCAATCGGCGCACTACCAAGCCCTGCTTCATTGGAAAAGACGCCACGGGCAACGCCAAAGCGTATCGCAGCCCAAACTGCCGCACCTGCAAAACCACCCGTTGCAGCTGTCGGTGTAAAGGCATGCTGAACAATATCAACCACAGCAGAGGGAATGGCACTGGCATTGATGATCAATACAACCAGCCCTCCCAATATGTAGGCAATGGCCATCAAAGGGACCAGCTTACCGGCTACCTCGGCAATTCGCCGTATTCCACCGATCAGCACCAGTCCGGCGAGTATCGCCATAACAATGCCGGTAATGGCTGGTGCAATCTCCAAATTTTCATTCAGTAACAGCGCTTGAGCGACCGAATTGGCCTGCACCGTATTACCAATACCAAATCCTGCCAATGCCCCAAAAATGGCGAATAGCGTGCCTAACCACCCCCAATGACTGCCGAGTCCGTTCTTTATGTAGTACATAGGGCCACCGACATGATTGCCGTTTTCATCCACTTCGCGATAGCGGACCGCTAGCACAGCTTCAGCATACTTGGTTGCCATTCCGACCAGTGCTGTACACCACATCCAAAACAGCGCTCCAGGTCCACCGAGTGCGATAGCGGTAGCCACACCTGCGATATTACCGGTACCGATGGTCGCTGAAAGCGATGTCATCAGGGCATTGAAAGGGCTGATTTCACCTTCACCCTGCCCCTGACGGCCACGCCACAGCATGCGAAAGCCGTAACTGAGCTTGGCCATTGGCATCAATTTCAGACCAAACATCAAAAACAGACCGGTACCCAGTATCAATACCAGCATCAAAGGGCCCCAGACGATACCATTCAAACCAGTTATCAGATCGGTCACACTCTCCACCCTTCACCCCCTGTTATTTTTAGTGCTGTCTTTAGAATTAATTTATTGAATTATCGAATATTCTTACACTAGCTATCATCATTGCCGCGAGTTGCTGACGATACACTCTGTCTCTTAATGGATACCAAACTATACACACTCCAGGCCGTAAAACTCAAAAGCAGCCCTTGCCTGGATGTCTGACTCATGCTCAAAGAACTGGCACAACACGTTATTTTTATAACTAATTTTTGGAAGATCATGATATGACAAAGCATTAACAGGCATCTGGGTAAAAATATCTTGTCTCATTTGCAAAGAATTTCCTTGAGATCCTCATGGCTGCCGGTTAACCTCATATTTACTGTACTTAACTTACCCGCGTGAGATCATGCCCATGTCAGTCTGTAAAAGTCTCAAAGGGTACTCCCGGAAGCATGAACGTCTGGCGGATCTCTTTTCTCTGCTTGCTGTTGCGCTCTTTTTCGGCACCCTCTACATCGTTCTAAGCTACTACACACCTATTATCGCCTGGTTGAAGACAGATGCCGTCATCCATGTCCCGGTTGCCATAGCGGTGCTGCTATTCGATATATTCCTCATGTATATATGCCTGGATATTGGTGCTTCACGATTCTCTGGGGAAGAGGAAAGTTGTTTCCACACATTCAAAGGACGCCGTTCCGGAAGTGGCTCCATCGGCACCATGTTCAACAGCTGGCTCCACCACATGGAGCATGTCGGCAAAAAGCATCGTTGATCTTAAACGACCCCTCAATGATGATATTGTTGGACTTTCCGGGTCGGCAAGGAGCAGGGGCATGAAACGCTGGTCGAGCCTGGCTCGCGACTACCGGCCTATAATCCTGGTTTTTTATGGACTCTCACTATTACTGAGTAGTGGCTGTGTCTCCATGGCTACCGACAGGCTGGCAGCCAACTTGTCGGCAGCAATGCTCAACCAAACAGACCCGGAGATTGTACGGCACGGCGCCCCCGCCTATCTTCTACTGATCGACTCGCTGATCGAAGAGAGTCCCAATGACCAAGGTCTGCTCTATGCCGGAGCTAAACTGTATAGCGCCTATGCCGGAGGATTGGTCACAGACCTGGAGCGACAGAAAAGTCTCAGCCAAAAAGCCTTGGATTATGCTGGGCGCGGGCTCTGTCAACAGCAACCAGGGATCTGCAAGAATGCACAACAACCCTTTGAAAAATTCGTCGAAGCACTGAAAGAAACGGACACCGACGATATCGAGGGGCTCTATCTCTATGGGACGAGTTGGGCTGGCTGGATACAGGCCCGAAAGGATGATTGGAATGCGATTGCAGACTTAGCCAAGGCTGAAGCCTTATTGCAACGCGTCATCTCAGCTAAACCAGGGTATGAACAGGGGCGCGCACAACTCTACCTTGGGGTGATCAGGAGCCAGATCCCGCCAGCCCTGGGCGGAAAACCGGAAATTGGACGTAGACATTTTGAACAAGCCATTGAATATTCCTCCGGTCATGACCTTATTGCGAAGTTGGAATACGCTCGACACTATGCCCGCCTTGTATTTGATAAAACACTCCACGATAGGTTGCTCAACGAGGTTATTCAGGCCGATCCGGTCCAATCCGGCCTTACCCTGAGCAACGTCATGGCCCAGCAACAGGCCAGACTACTACTAAAGGACGACTATTTTTAACCTGATGCCACCCGTTGAGGTTTAAATTCGATCATGAATGCATGGTGTGAATGCTGGTGAGTATCGCTATTGCGTCCATATTCAGCTGAAAAGCGTATATTTTAATACTGACTGAGTTAACACTGAGGAACCCCCCATGTTTCGCATGCTGTATGCAATGATTCTGCTCTTTACCTTTGTCCCCCTGAGCCATGCAAACACAATCCTCAAAATTGCCACACTGGCCCCCGACGGCACCACCTGGATGAAGGAGATGCGGGCTGCAGCCAAACAGATCAAGCAAAAGACCGAAGGACGAGTCAAAATCAGATTCTATCCAGGTGGAGTGATGGGCAATGACAACAGCGTATTACGAAAGATCCGTGTCGGCCAGTTACACGGCGGCGCCATTACAGGCGGTGGTCTGAGTGAAATCTACCGGGAAGCACAGATCTACACCCTCCCCTTTCAGTTCCGCAACCTGCAGGAAGTCGATGCGGTACGCCAGGTGATGGACAGTCAGATTATCGATGGACTGAAGGATAAAGGATTTATCAGTTTTGGCTTGAGTGAAGGCGGCTTTGCCTATCTGCTCTCAAATACACCGGTAAAATCAACTGACAGCATGAGAGGACTGAAAATCTGGGTGCCTGAAGGTGACATGATTAACGCAAGCATGTTTCAGGAGCTCGGTATTTCACCCATTCCTCTACCATTGACCGATGTACTCACCGGTCTGCAAACCGGTCTGATCAACACGATCGCCAGTGCTCCTATTGGCGCCATAGCGCTGCAATGGCATACCCGGGTCAACTATCTGACCCAAGTGCCGCTGGCCTATCTCTACGCCACCCTGGTAGTAAAGGAGAAGGCATTTAAAAAGCTCAACAGTACCGATCAGACTGTGGTCAAACAGACGCTCGAAGCGGCATTCAACACGATTAACCAGCAAAATCGTGAAGATAATGTACAGGCCCTTTCTGCCCTGAGGCAACAGGGGATAGAGTTTATCAGTCCATCCTCAGACCAGCAGCAGGCATGGGAAAGACACGCAAACGCAACCCTAAAGAAGCTGAATAAAGATGAGGCCTTCAGCGAAAAGATGTTCAACCGGATGCAAACCCTGATTCAACAGCAACGCACCAGTGATTCATCCAATTAGCATCATATTTCACCTACCCGATCAAACAGTTATTAAAAAACAGATGATCATGGAGATGCATAATTACCCTAGAAACCGCAGTTGAACAGGGCAGAGGGTGTGTTTACGGGGGTACAGGGCAAGCGTGCCATCCGCCCTGCAGCGTGGACTCACCCGTTTGGAGAATACATTTCCAAATGTAATTCCCGACAAATTAATCACCATACCATCAGTGTGGAGCGATCAACTGCGGTTTTTAGGATTATTCACCCGGCAATCGAATAGGTCGTCTTCATGAAGCCCCTAACAGATTGATTTAAATACAGGCGGGTACAGATAGGCTGAATGCGACATATTGAGTGACCAGGTCAATAGTAGTCTACCATCTACACTTAGATGTCAATCCGTGCGATAGTTGCTTGGGTATGACCCATTCTCACTTAATATTCGCTCTGCCAGATCAACGTTGAGCCTTTTCCATGGGTTACCCATTGACTTCTCCTGCATGGCTATCAAGCAACTGACCGGGTGTAAATTCAAATATGATGAGTAAGAATCTTTTTAAACCCGATAAGGCTGATGGAGAAAAGGAGACCTTCGATACCCTGTTAAAAAGGAAAAACATCTCAATAGAGCGCATCCTGAGCCCCCCGGACACGGCCACAGAGATAACTCAACAAGCCTATGACGAGTGGGTCTGTGTACTCCAGGGGAGTGCCCGATTAGAGATGGCAGATGAACATCTCTACCTGCACCGTGGCGACAGCGCCCTGATACCCGCCCATACACCACACCGGGTATTGACCACCAGCCACCAACCACACTGTATTTGGCTTGCGGTGCATATACTGTAAGTGTCCTTCTGTATGGTGTGTTACATGGATCTTCGAATCGGTATGGCACTGTGCAACAAACCACCATCAATCAACGGTGTGATGCTTCCATCCTTATGTGACAACCACTGAATCCACACCCAAGTAATTCCCGTATAATCCACAATCATGAACAGATCACTGCAACGCATCAGGCACCTGATCCTACGCTTTGAAGAAGGCTTGATGGCAGTCCTTTTAGGTTTCATGATAGTCCTGGCAGGCAGCCAGATCGTGCTACGCAATCTATTTGACAGTGGCCTGCTATGGGCCGATCCCAGCCTGCGGATCATGGTACTGTGGATTGCACTATTGGGGGCAATTGCGGCTACCAGAGAGGATCGACATATTCGTATCGATCTAATCTCACACACACTCTCAAAACGTAATCAATCGATATTATCCGCCGTTAACAATCTCTTCAGCGCCTTTATCTGCGGTGTCATTACCTGGCATGCAGTGCGTTTTGTCTATTTCGAATGGCAAGATGGAACACAACTCTTTGCCAGTCTGCCAGCCTGGATTGGGGAGATCATCATTCCTATCGGTTTCGGTGCGATGACACTACGGTTTTTATTCAATATCCCTTTGCAGATCCTGCACCAGGATGACCCATGATAATCGGATTGGGTTTAATCCTGTTGGCCCTTTGTGGCGCTCCTCTCTTCACTGTTATCGGCGCCGGTGCCCTGTGGGGCTTCTATCAGTCCGATATTGATCTCTCGGTGGTCGTCATTGAGTTCTTTAGGTTGGCGGAGATGCCTGTGCTGTTGGCGATCCCACTATTCACCTTTGCAGGTTATCTGCTGAGCGAAAGCAAGGCACCCTTTCGTCTGGTCCGGCTGACAGAGGCCCTGCTCGGTTGGATGCCCGGTGGGATGGCCTTTGTGGCACTCATCGCCTGTGCCCTGTTCACAGCATTCACAGGCGCCTCAGGGGTCACCATTGTGGCACTGGGTGCTCTGCTCTACCCCGCTTTACGAGAAGCGGGTTATCAACAAAACTTCAGCCTTGGCCTGGTCACCACCTCCGGTAGCCTGGGCCTACTATTTGCCCCTGCACTCCCTTTGATTTTATACGCGGTGGTTGCGCAGCAGCTGGGTATTGGTGGTTCCATTACCGTGGATGATATGTTTCTGGCTGGCATTCTGCCGGGGCTGTTGATGCTATTGATTCTACTGGCCTGGGGACTCTGGTCGGGTCGCAACCTGCCATTGACCCGGTTTTCACTGACCGAGGCAAAAGCGGCCGTGCGGGATGCTGCCTGGGAGATTCCTCTGCCAATTGTCCTGCTCGGCGGCATCTATAGCGGTTACTTCGCACTCTCCGAAGCCGCCGCCGTTACCGCCGTTTATGTATTGATTGCCGAGGTTCTCATTCACAAAGAGATACCGATCAGACAACTACCCAAAGTAATGCGTGAAGCGATGTTACTGGTAGGAGGAATCCTGATCATACTCGGCCTGTCCCTGGCCTCCACCAACTATCTGATTGATGCGGACGTCCCAACTCAGCTTTTCGACTGGTTACATGAACGGATCAATGATCCACTGACCTTTCTGATCCTGTTGAATATCTTTCTATTGGTACTAGGCACCATGCTTGATATTTTCTCAGCACTGGTTTTAATGGTGCCGCTACTGCTTCCTGTGGCTATTCAGTACGAAATCGATCCGGTCCACCTGGGTATCATCTTTCTCGCCAATATGCAGATCGGCTATTTCACACCCCCTGTCGGAATGAATCTTTTCATCGCAAGCTACCGGTTCAATAAGCCGATCACTGAAATCTACCGCGCCACCCTTCCCTGGTTCATCCTCCTGTTCGGCGCGGTATTGATCATCACCTACTGGCCATCACTCTCCCTGGCTCTGTTGGATCGTAATTGAGTCAGCAAGCGGCCTTTCAGTTCAAACACTGCAAGGCCCAGTATGATCAGCAACGTACCTAACCATACCCGCTCATCCACCTGCTCAGCATTGAGCCACTTCCCAGCCAGTAGCGCAATCACCGGTGTGACCAGGGTTATCAAGGCGACCTTGGTGGTCTCTACATGACGCAATATGTAGTAGTAGAGCGCAAATCCAAGCACCGTTCCCACGATTCCCAGGTAGATGATTGCTGAGAGTGCCCGATAGTCAACGACCGCCGGCCAACTCTCTCCTTGTATAAACCAGCTCAGCAGAAACAGGGGCACAGCCACCATCAATCCACCGGCAGCCACCACCAGCCCATGTAACTGTGCATCAATACGCTTCACCCATACGGCACTGGCGGAATGGGTGATCACTGAGATCACCACCCCCATCAAACCGAGCACAAAACTGGCACCTAACTCCTTACCCACACTAAAGATCATCGCCAATCCGGTAAATGCCACCAGGATGGCCAGCAAGCGCTGCATGTTGAGTCCCTGCTCCTGTAGCCAGACGCGTGCCATCAGCCCGGTGACAATGGGGGAGAGACCGAATATGACAGAGATCCAGCCAGAGGGAATGAACTGGGATGACCAATAGACCGAGGTCATGGCAACAAAAATGCCTAAACCTGCAGCCAGATAGGTACGTCGCGCCTGCTTATGCCAAGCCAGGCGTAGACCGATCATGTGTAAGACCAGCAGGGCCAGGGCCACTCCGATAACCATCCGGCCTGTGACACCAAACAGATAGCCCACACCCTCACCACTCCATTTGATTGCCAGCGGTGTGGTTCCCCAGATCAGCACAACCCCTAGGTAGGCGGCTGGAACAGACATGTTTTTTCCTCCTATAACGAAAAAGGCCGCAGATGTTGCCATCTGCGGCCTTCGATCAATCCAATTGCTTGTGTTACTAGCGGCTAATCAGACTCCCGGACGCAAATGAGCATGCGACTGCCCATACGGGTAGTCGGCGATGTTTGCTCATCATTTTTGTTTGCTGGCAGTCATTCATGGCTATGAGAATGCATGTGAGTGACGAGAAGGTCAAGCGGAAAATCACCATCCGGTGTGGTGTATCATGCTGATTGTTGAATTCAACGTGATCCAAAAAGCCAGATTCCAAATGACCGACCTTTCCTCCCTCTTTCCTCCCAGTGTCATCATCACGATAGCCTCCAATGAGATGTGGTCAACCCCCTTATGCACGGAGGAGGAACAGCTGATTGAGGGCGCTGTCGAAAAACGTCAGAGAGAGTTCCGTGCTGGTCGAAATGCTGCCCATGCTATCCTGAATCAACTCAATGCACCATCCGGCCCAATACTTCGCGGTGAGAAACGCCAACCGACCTGGCCTGCCGGTTTTTTAGGCAGCATCACCCACTGCAGGGAGCGTTGTGTAGTAGCCTGCACAAAAAAGGGGGATTTACTCAGCCTGGGTCTTGATGTCGAGCCGCTATCGCCTCTATCGAAAGGTATTGCCCGATATATCGACACACCCGAAGAAACACAGTTCAAGTTACAGCATGAAACACTGCCAGCCCGTCTGTTCTTCAGCGCCAAAGAGAGTCTCTACAAATGCTACTACCCGTTAATAGGGCGTTATTTTGGTTTTCAGTCGATCAACCTGAATTTCGATCTTTCCAGACAGCGTTTTCAATTCACACCCACTTCGGCCTGTACAATCCGCTTTCCGGAGAACCTCATCTTTCACGGTCGTTATCAGGTGGATGACAAGCATCTCTACACCAGCTGTTTCCTGACACAAAAACAGACAGGGCTGCCCTAACCCATCAACACGGCTACCCCTGTTGCATTCCAGCGCTCACCACCTACCGTAGGTTTTCCAGCACTGTTCCACAGCTCTGCTGTCTGTTCCGGAGAGATGGCATTCACCTTCAGCTCAGCTGCTTCCCGACCCAGGGCGGCAATATATTTATCTTTCCCGACCAGATCGATTAATTCGTAATAGTCGACACCTTTGGGAAACTCTTGATTCATTATGTCGATGGCATCGTCCACATGATTGAATTCGATGAGTTCAGCGGCACGATGCTCCTTCGCACTCTTTTCCGCTTTAGCCTGTGCCCGTTGCAGCAAGATAAGATCACCCTTACGAAACAGATCCTCATTCCAGGTTTCAATGGCCACTCGAACCGGTTGGGAGGAGAGTTTAGGAAAATCGCGGGTCAGTCGTTTGAGCTGATCCACTGCCTCTCTCGCCACACCAATAAAATCGGATGTTTCACTCATGGTCGATCACTCAGCTATAGCTACTCTAGGCATATCGGCCTTTGCCTGGATTCCTTTACAACCACTGGTAGCACATCAAGCCTCCCCGTATACTGTCGCCCTTCTTTAAACGACATCTTTCTGAACATGTACACAGTTACCAAAGAGATCCACTTTTGCTATGGCCATCGGCTACTGAATCATCAGGGGAAATGCCGCCACCTGCATGGCCACAATGCCAAAGCGATCATCCGTTTGGAGTCGCAGCAGCTCGACGCCCTGGGTATGGTATGTGATTTTGCCGATATCGGTAACTATGTGAAGGGCTGGATCGATCAGGCCCTCGATCACAAAATGTTACTGCATTCCGATGATCCGGTACTACCCCTGTTGCAGG
Organism: Candidatus Thiodiazotropha sp. (ex Codakia rugifera); assembly: GCA_025656675.1. Lineage (GTDB taxonomy): Bacteria > Pseudomonadota > Gammaproteobacteria > Chromatiales > Chromatiaceae > Thiodiazotropha. The sequence goes on along the minus strand of JAHXHN010000002.1, from coordinate 286,023 downwards.
AGGCTGGTGAGTCTGTGTATGTGATGCAGCATAATCCCACTGCAGAAAATATTGCCCAGCTGATCTTTGAACATGTAGCGACCGGCGGCTTTCCCGTCGTTGAGGTAGCGATCTTTGAAACTGACAGCGCTTTGGCCAGTTACCGCAGAGACTAGTACCCCTTAAAGATAAGGGTTTAAGGCGTACCAGGCCCTAGGATCGATTCCCCTCTAATGCAGAATTAACTACTTAGTGGGCTGCCTGTCATGTGATTTCGTTATAGCCGCGCTCTTCGTGCAGCACGATATCCAAGCCCTCGATCTCCTGCTCATGGTTAACCCTCAATCCCAACAACAGATCGACAAGTTTGAGGATCGCAAAGGTTGCTACAGCCGTAAACGCTATGGTTGCTATGACACCGATAAACTGGACATACAGCTGCCCCCCCATGGTATCGATCCCCTCTGCAAAACCATACCCTGAAAAAAGGCCCAGAGAAGTCGAAGAGAAGATGCCTGCCAGCAACGTCCCCAGGATGCCGCCCACGCCATGGACAGGAAACACATCCAGGGAATCATCAATCTTCAACACCTGTTTCAAGTAGTTTGTGGCAGAGAAACAGACGATGCCCGCCAACAGGCCGATCACCAAAGCACCTGCAGGACCTACGAAGCCGGATGCTGGAGTAATTGTACCCAGACCCGCAACCATACCGGTCACTGCACCCAGAGCACTGGGCTTACCGAACTTGATCCACTCACGTACCAGCCATGTCATAGCCCCGGTTGCGGCAGAAATATGGGTCACCAACATGGCCATCGATGCATTGCCGTCTGCAGCTAATGCACTGCCACCGTTGAAACCAAACCATCCAACCCACAGCATGCCCGCTCCAGTGATGGTCATCGTCATGTTATGCGGCATCATGGAAGAGGTACCAAAACCGCGCCGTGGCCCCATCACCATCGCTGCAACCAATGCCGCAACACCCGCGGTGATATGGACTACAGTCCCCCCGGCAAAATCATACAGTCCCATTTCACCCAGCCAGCCGCCGCCCCATACCCAGTGGGTCACCGGCACATAGACCACCATCAGCCAGATTGCACTGAACAACAGCATGGCGGAAAAACGCATACGTTCGGCAAAACCACCTACTATCAGTGCCGGTGTGATTATTGCAAACGTCATCTGAAACAGCATGAACAGCGATTCAGGAATATCCCCGGACAGGGTATCTTTACCAATACCTGCCATCAGCACCTTGCTGAAGTCACCCAGCCAGGCATTTCCTTCTCCAAAAGCCAAACTGTATCCCGCAATCAGCCACAGAATCGAAACCATGCCTGCAATGGCGAAACACTGCATCAGCACAGAAAGGACATTCTTTGCCCGCACCAGTCCACCGTAAAACATGGCCAGGCCAGGCAAAGTCATGAATAGGACCAGCGCGGTTGATGCCATGATCCAGCCGGTATTCGCACTATTGAGTGTCGGCTCGTCCGCAAGGCAGATACCGGGTAATAACACGGTACCTAGCAATAGCCACCTGCTTAGGCTTGTAATTTTGCAGAAATTCATGATTACCCCTTATCAAAGACCGGAATTGACAACCTGCGGACAATAAAATAAACGGCACATTCTATAGTGAAACGGAGGAAAAATACTTACTTTATTAATATCAGTCAGTTACACCTGTAACTACCCCTCCAGAATGACTCAAGTTATTGATCTGACAGCCGATAGATTTCACAAGATAGATATATTACGGTCAAATTTCAGTACGAAATGACTTGATATATAAGAAATCGTTAATATAATGTACATAACCCTTAACAGGTTGTTCCAATCACGGCTATCAAATGAGCAAACAGTATCAGGATTACAGCACAGCAGTCGCACTCGATGGGGGGGAAATACCCTTCAGGATCGAGAGCGTCGATCAGCTTCCTGAATTGGCTCAGGAGGAGTCCTGTCACATCATCAAACAGTACTTCGACCACCTGGAATCGACCCTTACCCAGCAAAACAGCAATATAGATATTGACCAGTTGCGGGAGATGCTGACAGAGGTATCCGGTTTTATCCGCTCAGGAAAAAGTCAAATCAAAGATGACGGTTATATCCGCATGCTCAACCGTTTGACACGGATCTATGCAATGGGAATTCGTGTAGAGGACGATAGGGCATTCACCGGTACAGCAGTCAACTTTGCGGATATTCTTGAGACGGTAAGCCAGACCTATACCGGTTACGATTACAGTGAATCCATTGGCCTGCTGCTGCACTACATGAACAAGCTGTTCAACTATCGCCAAGAGGGCTGGATAGACGTATTCGAACATATACTCTGTATGCCCGACTCGATCCATGTGATGCAGATGCTCAAAGAGCAACACCTGCAGGAGATTCAGAACTGGGTTGAAGAGGGTGTCGACAATCTGTTTGCAATATGGGATGAACAGCTGGAGGTCATTGGTAATCTCAATGATGAGATCTACGATCTGGACAAGCTGATCCTTCAGCAGAGCAACCTGCTAGCAGAACAAGCTGCAAGTCAGAATAATACTTCGATCATTTCTCTCGCACTTATCAGGGACAGCCACAGCATCGATAAACTGCGAGAAAAGCGGCTGGAACTCGCGACGGCAAGGGAAGGCAAACTTGAATTGGCAGATCTGCTTGATGCCAATATTCAGGAGTTCGGGGACAGGCTCACAGAGATAAGACGCAGCACCCTGATCCAACTTGTCTGGAGTAATCCGAACAATTCGTGAGTAAAAAAATAAGGTAATTCCAAGCGAATCACCCAATAAGCGATTTAAACCGCACTTCCAGATTACTCACTGTTTCAAAATCAAATCCCTTTCCGATCTAATCAGTGATGGTAACGGATCATTGAGCTCGGGGTAAAAACACCTTTTAGAAATTACAAGTTTCTGCCCTAGAAGGGTAAAAGCAGGCCTATAAGCGTATCGAGCAGCAGACAACTTTAGACTGCGAGTTAAACTGGCATGTGGCTCACAGGTAGCGCTTAAGCGCATGTAGTCACTCGGTGAGAGTTAGAAAACGATAACTTGATTTTACTTGAATCAGCTTGAAAAATGGTTTTGCGACACTTTTTCCGTTTAATTCAATTTAGGGTGGTCAATCGTCGTATATCCTCACCCCAGTTATGGACGAATATCACCAGAATCGGTATCAGCACGACGAACAAGCGCAGAATATTGCGTATACGCTGATTGGCAGATCGCATTTCCATGTAGTGGTCAACCACAATACCGCCTTTTAAGACTAAGAGAATGGCTACCGTCAATGTGAGTAACCATCCGGCATGACCTTTTTCTCCCAACAATGCCCCAAGTAAGGTTAAACCGATTAGCATCAACCAGATTCTTTCTGTATGTCCGATCATGATTTACCCGCTATCTCAGAATGTAGAAAAAGGGGAAAATCACAAGCCAAATAATATCGGTTGTATGCCAGTAGAGTGCTGCGGCTTCCAGACCACTGTGATTTTGCGATGAATAGGCGCCTACTCCGGTACGTAGTGCAATCCAGATTAAACCCATCAAGCCCCAAGTGACATGAACCAAGTGAGTTAGTGTCAGGTAGTAGTAGACTGTATAGAAAACCCCTGTCTCTCCATGAATGCCATGGGCAACATTCCAGCGAATTTCAAAATACTTCACAATCGGATAGCCGAAGCCCAGGAATATTGCCATGATAGTCCAGCGTAATGAGGCTTTGCGTTGATCACTGCGAATGGCACTCACTGCTTTCACCATACAATAACCACTCGTGAGTAATAATAGGGTTATCGCAGTGCCTGCAATAGTGGCCAGCTTATCCGGGCCAATAAAAAAAGCCTCTGGATTATGTGCTTTAGCGATGAAATAGACGTTAAATAACAGAAAAAATTCAACCAGCACACAGAATATGCCTACCCACATACCACTGTTTCCGGGAACCCGACCGGGAACGGTAACCTCAGTGTCTACAGTTACAGATAAAGATTCGGCAGAAGAAGTGGTCATTGGAAATTAATCAAGCGAGCTCATCGTGTCATGTCCCGCAAAATGTCATTGCAACTCATCCATGAGCAAGGGGTGGCTCCGGATAGTATACGAGACCCGGTTGTTCAGCGAAAGGCTCGGCAAGTACCTGCTGGCGTTCATTGGAATCGTTGAAATCAACCTGAACAATATCTGGTTGATTGATAACAAACCAGGTGGCCAGTCAAATGAGCCACTTCACCCGATAACTCACCGCTGTAAATAAATACTATTCCGTTCATATCACATTGACCCGGCAACTTAGTAGGCTATGTTCAGCTGATGTGTAGATGGTAAATACCAGATAGGCAAGATAAGTCCCGGCGATAAGACCGCTGCTGAGTACAGCGGTCTATGTAGAACCATTACAATCGATGAAGCCATCAGGCCGATTCCTTCTGTAGCCCAGCATCCCAAACACCCGATTCAATTGATTTCTGCACATAGGTGCTGAAGTCTGTCGCCGGTCGACCAAGTGCTTCTTCAACACCGGACATCACCTGGCTGTTCCTGCCGTCAAAGACAACAGTGAACAACTCGCGTAACAACCACTGCATAGCTTCCGGTACGCCCTGTTTGCGTAAAGTATCAATGTATACATCGATTGGAACAGTGCTGTATTTCACTGGCCGACCCAGTGCCTCGGAAATTTCCCTCATGCATTGGGCGAAAGTCAGTGCACGAGGGCCGGTGACTTCGAACAGTTTGTTACGGTGGCCGGGATCGGTTAAAGCAGCAACGGCAACTTCAGCGATATCATCAGCATCGATAAACGGTTCAAGTGTCTCTTCCGCAGGTAACACCAGCTCGCCAGCCAGGATATCGTCCAACATGAAACTTTCACTGAAGTTCTGGCAAAACCAGCTGGCTCTGACAATATTCCATGCAATACCACTGCTTTTGAGTACCTCCTCCACGCGTTGTGCACCGGCTTCACCACGACCCGAAAGCAGAACGATGTGTTTCAATCCGACTTCGCGGGCGATGCGCACAAACGCTCTAATGGCCGGTTCCGCATGGGGTACTGCGAGATCAGGCTGGTAGGTCACATAGGCTGAAGCACAGCCATCGATGACCGATCGCCATGTCTGTGGTTTCTCCCAGTCAAATGACGGGGTTGTCGATCTGGACACTTGACGGGTGTCATAACCCAGCATTTGTAGGCGCCTGTTGACCCGGCTGCCTGTTTTACCGTTTTTACCGATGATGAGAATGGGTGAAATGTTCATGATTTCGATTTCCTGTGCTGTTTAATCTTGGTATGGACGAAGCATTTGCATGTCGTTCGCTTAAACTATGGGGCAGAATAATCGGATTAACTATCACAGTATGTCTATAATTCTTTGCCCTTCGTCCATTGTTATGGACTATCAAGTTAAATAAATGCCAAACTTAAGCATCATGAAGCTGCGTACCCAGACAAACATTCCCGACTTCACCGACCCGCTTGGCGAAACCCTTCACCTGCTCCGGCTTAACGGCACCTTTTACTGCCGGTCCGAGTTAACGGCACCCTGGGGCGTAGAACTGCCTCCCTTTGAGGGGCGTATGATGTTTCATGTGGTTACCGCCGGGCATTGTTGGCTTGAGGTTGAAGGCGAAGAGCCACACCTGCTTCAACAAGGCAGTCTGGCGCTTGTACCCCATGGCAATGGACATTGTATCCGGAGTAAGCCAACCAATGAGACCCTGCCGCTGTTCGACATACCGGTTGAGCGGGTTAGCGAGCGCTACGAGATTATGCGTCATGGTGGTGATGGTGAATTGACCCACCTGACCTGTGGCGTGGTACGGTTTGATCATGTTGCGGGACAACAACTCATCGCGTTGCTACCCCAGGTGTTGCAGATTGACACCTGGGCCGATCAAGAGGGGAGCTGGCTGCAAAGTACACTCCGCTTTATTGCTCGTGAAGCCAGGGAACTGAGGCCAGGCGGTGAAACAGTCATTACACATTTAGCCGATATCCTCATAATCCAGGCTATCCGGTCATGGTTGGACTCGGCACCCGACGCCAATCGGGGCTGGCTTGCCGCCTTGCGTGACAAGCATGTCGGCAAGGCGCTAGCGGCTATCCACCGCGAACCTGAAAAAGACTGGACCCTGGCTTCGCTGGCCAAAGAGGTGGGTATGTCACGCTCGGGGTTTTCGGCCAGATTTACCGATATGGTAGGCGACTCAGCCATGCGTTATTTAACCCAGTGGCGCATGCAACTTGCCCGTGCACAACTTCTGGAAACATCGGACTCCCTGTCAGTGCTAGCCAACCGCCTGGGCTATCAATCTGAAGCAGCATTCTGCAGAGCATTCAAACGGGTATTTGGTGTGTCACCAGGTAGTATTCGCAACACATCCGCAGCCCCACCTTGATCATCACAAACTGACCGAATCACTGAAATCCGGACATCTGCTTTTGGTTATTTTGGTGATCTACAAATCCATTGAATAACCCGGCAAGGTGTCAAGTCCCGCAAAAGGTCATTGCAATACGTTCGTGAGCAAGGGGTGGCTCAGAATAGTGTACGAACCCAGGTTGCTCAGTGAAAGGCTCTGCAAGTACCTGCTGCAGTTCATTGAACACACTGAAATCACCTTCAAAGGCAGCCTGAATAGCCCGCTCCACCTGATGGTTACGAGGGATGACAACAGGATTGGTCGATGCCATCAACCGAGCTGCGCTTTGACGACCACCTGGCTGTTCGTCGATACACCGTTGCCAGCGGATTTCAAACTCACCAAAAACGGGTGGATCGTTTTTGTTCAAGCGCGTGGCCAGTTGCCGGAAGCTCAGACTGTAATCGAGTTGATGATCCTGCAGGTGTTGCAGCCAACCGGTAACCAGCTCGGCATGACTTTTGTTGTGGCTGACGAGCCCGAGTTTTTCACACATCAATGCGAAGTAGTGGGCTTCGAAATGCGGTTGGAACCGCTCCAGTGCAGATTCGTAGTCCTCCTGTTCGCCTTCCAGCATCATCAGGCATTCGGCTAACCGGGCCAGGTTCCATTGTGCCATGTTGGCCTGCTGGCCGTAAGCATAGCGACCGTGTTGATCGATGGCGCTGAAGACCTTGTCGATATGGAACTCATCCATAAAGGCGCATGGGCCATAATCCAGGGTTTCGCCAGAGATGGCCATGTTGTCTGTATTCATTACACCGTGAATGAATCCAAGGGCCATCCAGTGAGCAACCAGTTTGGCCTGGGCTTCGACCACTTTTGAGAAAAAAGCCAACACAGGACGTTCTTTCGTTGTGGCATCAGGATAATGCCGGGCAGTGGCGTAATGGGTAAGTTCTGCCAGTGCATCCCGATCATTCCGAGCGGCGAAGAATTGAAAGGTGCCCACACGGATATGGCTGGCTGCCACCCGTGCCAATACGCCACCGGGTTCGTCCGATTCCCGAATCACCATCTCACCTGTACTCACTGCCGCGAGAGCCCGTGTAGTCGGCACACCCAACCTATGCATGGCTTCGCTGAGCAAGTATTCGCGGATGACCGGCCCCAGTGATGATTTGCCATCGCCACGGCGGGAAAAAGGCGTCTGTCCCGACCCCTTGAGCTGAATATCGTAACGGCCTCCATCCGCAGGGCTGACGACCTCTCCCAACAAGGCAGCCCGCCCATCACCCAGCTGAGGCACAAAGTGGCCAAACTGATGACCCGCGTAGGCCATGGCAATGGTCTTGCCACCGGGCAAAGGTTCACTACCACTGAAAATGCGCGCCAGGCTCGCTTTGTCGGCACCTAAATCATTCAGACCGAGGTGTGCGGCCAAGTCCTCATTCCAGGCAATCAATGCTGGCTTGGCAACAGAGGCAGTTTGGATGTGTGCGTAAAAATGCTCAGGTAACCGAGCATAACTATTGATAAAGTTCATGCCCCAAGTTTCGCATTCCCTGGGTTAGATTCAACCTCATCAATATTCAGGAAGTCGCCCCCCCTTAGTCAGCGCTGTTGAACAATGAAACTATGGGATCAATATCGATCGATCCTGCTGAATATCTGACCGGGTGACTGTAGAAACTGTTAGTTATGATGCTTATGAAAAAAGACCCAGGCAGATGCGACTCAGCGCTAGCAGAGCGGATTACAATCAACAGCAGTATTTTCACCTGCTGCTCACACACAAAAAACCCGGCAGAGCCGGGTTTGATGCAAATCTTCAGTTTTTATGGTAGCAAGGGGCAGATTCGAACTGCCGACCCCAGCATTATGAGTGCTGTGCTCTAACCAACTGAGCTACCTTGCCAGAAGCTGTTGTGAAGGGCGAGGAATATACTGTTGCCTCAACCCGGTGTCAATATCAGACATTGAATCGGAAGTGGATGACATCACCATCCTTGACGATATACTCCTTCCCCTCGGAGCGTAGCTTACCGGCTTCACGGGCACCCTGCTCGCCTTTATAACTGACGAAATCCGCATAGGCTACGACCTCAGCACGGATGAAACCTCGCTCGAAATCAGTGTGGATGACACCTGCCGCTTGCGGCGCAGTGGCATTGGCCGGAATCGTCCAGGCCCTGACCTCCTTCTCTCCAGCGGTGAAGTAGGTTTCAAGACCAAGCAGTTTATAGCCAGCGCGTACAACCCGGTTCAGGCCTGGCTCTTCCAGTCCCATGTCTGCCAGAAACTCCTCTCTCTCGTCTTCGTCCAACTCTACAATCTCAGCTTCGATTGCAGCACAGACCGGTACCACTTCCGCCCCCTCTTCGGCCGCCAGCGCGGACAAGGCATCAAGATAGGGATTGTTTTCGAATCCATCATCCGCGACATTGGCGATATAGAACACCGGCTTGACGGTCAACAGAAACAGATCGCGTAATTCAGCCCTATCGTCTTCGCTGAGTTCCATGCTGCGAGCCGGCTTAGCCGCGTTTAAATGGTCCCTAACACTTTCCAGCAGAACCTTACGTGCCAGCATCTTCTTGTCGCCCGTCTTGGCCTGTCTGGTTGTCTTGTCCAGGGCCTTCTCGACCGATTCCAGATCGGCCAGTCCGAGTTCAGTATTTATGACCTCCACATCACTGGCGGGATCGACCCGACCGGCCACATGGACAACATCACTATCTTCGAAACAGCGTACAACTTGCGCTATCGCATCGGTTTCACGGATATTGGCCAGAAATTTATTGCCCAGGCCCTCGCCTTTGGAGGCACCGGCAACCAGTCCGGCAATATCGACAAACTGCATACTCGTCGGAATGACTGCTTGAGGATTGACGATGGCGGCTATCACATCCTGTCGGTGATCCGGCAGAGGCACAACACCCACATTGGGATCTATGGTGCAAAAAGGGTAGTTTTCTGCTGCAATTGTCGCCTTGGTCAAGGCATTGAACAACGTTGATTTACCGACATTCGGCAGTCCCACGATACCACATTTGAAACCCATGAAAGACGCCTCTCCGAAAAAAGGGGCAAGCATACCGGAAAGGCGTGCTCATTTGCAGCCCCCCAATCAATTCCTCTTTCGATGGGATCTATATTAATATAAACAACAAGCCTACTGAATAGTGAATAACTTACCGAAGTTGGCAATCCTCAATACATCCTGTACTGCCTCATTGCCATTTCTCAGCACCACACTATCGGCCTGCTTTATACTGTGTTCACGAAGCTGCAAAAGCATGCCCATCGCAGAGCTATCCAGATACTCTGTATTGGTCAAATCGATAACAAAGTTCTTTTCCCCCTTGGGAAACGCTTTGTAGGCCTGCATGAACTCTTGATGGGTGGAAAAATCAAACCGTCCGGCTATTGCGATGGTGACTGACTTTTCATCACTGGAAACTTCACTGGATATCGACATGGTTACTCCCGGTCACTGTTAGCAGGCTACCTGGATCCTAGCTGTTCGGCAATCTCACAATATGAGGCAGCTTCACAGATCCTCTGGATCTAATATCGACATTAATCGACAAAGCTTTACCCTTCATACCGCTCAAGCAGCTCTCCCGCCAAGGCCTGGAACTCCCTTGCCGACTGGCTGCTGGGTTTGTATTCGAAAATCGTTCGTCCAATGCCGGGACATTCAGCGATCGCAGCCGCCTCTCTTATATGGGCATTCAGCAGCTGCTCAGGAAAGTGTTTCCTGAGTTTCACTTCAACCTCTTTAGTGAGTCTTCTACGTGGAAAACTGCGATTTAACCCAATCCACTGACGTACCGGATTTTCAAGATAGGGCTCGAATTTTTTTATCGTCACCAACATCTTGGCTAACCCATTCAAGGACATGTGGTCACCACTCACGGGAATAAGTGCTTCATCGGCAGCAAAAATGGCATTTGACACCAGTAAACCTGATGAAGGCGGACAATCGAATAAAACAAAGGCTTGATCGTCTATCGTTCCCTGCAATGCCTGCTGCAGAAGACGTGCACGTGAGGCGCCCCCATCATGGAGATACTCGATCTCCTGTAACCGTGCTCCCGCCGGGATAAGCGTCAGCATATCCCTGATACCCAGTTTCACTGAACCGGGATCTGCGCTATTCAACAACACCTGGTCAATTCCTTTTGTCGGTGCGCGAAAGATCCCATAGCTGGATGCCAGCTGTCCTTGTGGATCCAAATCAATGACCGTAACCCTATGTCCGGCCAGTGCCAGCGCATGCCCCAGGTTGGTCGTGATGGTAGTCTTACCGACACCGCCTTTTTGATTGATCAGCGCAATTCGCCGCATGGGAGATCCTGTTCGGAACCCTTCAAGATCCAGTCATCCTCTCAGAAGGAGTAGCCATGTAACCTAATTCACATGACCGGCACGATTGAAAAAATGAACCTGTGGAATATTTGAAAAAAACTCAGAGGTTCTTGATCTTAAAGGAAAATTAGTACCACTTAAAAGACTATCGACCTAACAACTCAATTCTTTAGAATTCCTATCCCCGTCAACTGATCAAGCAGCAATCCAGGCATATGGATCACAAATTGGGTTATATTTTTCAGCCTTAGCACGCATCGTCGAGTACACTAGTGCAGTTTGTAGAATGGGCATAATATAATGCACCGTTTTATTACAGAGCCGGGTCTTGAGTTGGCGTATTTTAGCAGCTTTGAATGTCACAGAATCTATGACACGGTACACTAACGTTACACTTGACGTGGATATATAAAGATTGAAGCTCATATCTACTATTCTGCTATCCCTGAGTTCTCTGGGGCTCGTTCATGCTGTCACCTTTGACCTGCCCCCCGAAGGCGACGATGTCGTGGGCCAGACATTCAAACTCACAACACGCTATGAAGAGACCTTCTCAGATATCGCCCGCACCTATGACATCGGCTACAGGCAAATGGTCGCAGCCAATCCCGACGTGGATGCCTGGCTACCAGGTGAGGGCTCGGAAGTGGTTATGCCACAGCAGTATATCCTCCCACCCGGGCCTCGCAAGGGAGTAATCATAAACCTGGCTGAGCTGCGACTTTACTACTTTCCGGAAGAACGACCGGTTGTCATCACCTACCCGATTGGCATCGGACGCGAAGGTTGGAGCACGCCAACCGGTGAGACCCGCGTCATCGGCAAGAAAAAGGATCCCAGCTGGACGGTACCCGAGTCTATCCTCCAGGAACATGAAGAGGATGGAAATCCCCTACCTCCTGTGGTACTCCCTGGTCCTGACAATCCACTCGGAAATCGTGCCATCTATCTAGGCATGAATGGGTATCTGCTTCACGGTACCAATAAGCCTTATGGTGTCGGAATGCGGGTGAGCCATGGATGTATACGACTCTATCCGGAAAATGTTGAGCGCTTTTTTGATGAGGTTGAAGTCGGTGTGCCGGTACGGATCATCAACGTACCTTTCAAGGCGGGTTGGTTGAACAATGAGCTGTATGTTCAGGTACACCCACCTTTACAAGAGTATATTGATGAGAGGGGGAATAACTATACGGAACTGGTCGATGCAGTCATTGGCAAGTTAGGTGAAGATAAACGTAGGCCTGACTGGGATCAATTGCACAGCTTCATTAAAGAGAAAACCGGCATCCCCATGCCGCTCTACCTATGGCATGAGAACACTGTCGCTGAAGGTGGGTAGTCTGTTATCGTCAGCCATTCACGGTCAGCTGCAGAAGCTAGGTTTAAGGAAGCCGTATTAAAAAACCCCGACAAACTATCCGTTTGTCGGGGTTTTAAACCCACATGGTGGGTTAACCGTCAATTTAAGCCAGCTTACTTAGCCATAGCTTTTTCAGACATACGGCCACAACGCTCATTACAAGCTTCCGCACTATCCTTGGCACTATTGGCAGCTTTCAGTGCAGCGTCAGCTGTACCTTGAGCAGTGGCAGCGTCAAGTTGAGCTTCTTTAGCAGCTTTCATGGCAGCGTCAGCGGCCGCCTGTGCATTTGCGATACCTTCTTCAAGACCGCCGTTGGTTGCACAGCCAGCGAACAGTCCAAGACTGAGAATCATAGCGGCAGTTTTCATCATGGTGGTTTTCATAATTTATCTCGATCTCTCTACGTATTTTTACATTGTGTGGCAGATGCTACACACCCCTTCTACCTGGTCATTGCTGATACAGAACTTCCCAAATAGACCATAGGCAAACACCGCAAGCGATGACCTATTTGGGACACTCCCTCCGAACCAAGCGGTAAACGCGTCGACACCCCAACTCAGGCAGAATTCATGCTAACCCAAGTAGACAGTGACCGCTTTCCGTTCCCATCCTGCTCTATCCGCAAGAACCAGATCAAACGTGCAGCAGCATCTGGCACGAAAGCTTGAGCTAAAATCCAAACAAATTCAATGGCGAGTTTCCAACTTTAAGAACTTTTTTGCAATTTTTACCACAACTTCGCGTCGAAATCGGTTGTTTATAGTGTGCTGTATCCTGCTGATCGATGGTATCAGCATGATGCCCCGACCCTCAGATCCGCACCGAATGACAGATTCAGGCATCGCTTTGAGGCTATGGCGCGGACCTGATCACTCGATCAGGATCGGTCACCCGGGAAGACCCACCCCCTCTAGGATCGCTTGCCGCCTCTACTTTACCCGTCTGCTTATTCCACAACACTGCCTGCATATTACCAAACTGCCTATCAAGCGGTTTTAGACGGTGTCCCATAGAGACCAGCTGTTGCTGCAATGACTTACTCAGTGCATCCTGCTCAAACTGGATTACGTCGGGGAGATATTGATGGTGAAAACGGGGGCTTTCAACCCACTGTTTCGGTCCCTTTCCCTCAGCCATCTCCAATATACCTAAAAGCACCATGGTAATAATTCTGCTGCCACCCGGGGTTCCCAGGATCGCGACCCGCTGATTATCCTCAACGAAAGTCGGTGTCATACTCGACAACATCCGTTTGCCTCCAACGATGGCATTCGCATCCCCCCCGACCAACCCATACACGTTTGGCACACCGGGGCTGGCGGAAAAGTCATCCATTTCATCATTTAACAGCACCCCGGTACCCGGTACGACAAAACCTGAGCCAAACGGGTAGTTGATACTGAGTGTGGCTGCGACACGATTCCCTTCAGCATCGAGAATGGAGAAGTGAGTTGTATCCTGCCCCTCCGTCATCTGCTTAATATTTCCGACACTGGGGCTGGCGCGATCCATCTGGATATTACGTGCCAGGCCAGCTGCATACCAAGGGTGCACCAACGCTTCAACCGAGATGTCTACAAAATCGGGATCGCCAAGATAGTCTGCACGGTCCCGATAAGCGCGGCGCATTGCCTCAACCAATAAATGCGCACGTTTTGGCTCATCCAAAGAGGCGAAGTTGAAACCCTCAAGAATATTCAGCATCGTCATCAGTGCCACCCCCCCTGAAGAGGGGGGGGAGGCGCTGGTAATCTTTAAACCCTGGTAGTGACCGACAACAGGTTGACGCTCCACTACCCGATATTTTGCAAGATCTTCCAGGCTCCAGATCCCACCTGCCGCCTTCACCCCCTCAACCAGGCGTTCGGCTATCTCACCCTTGTAGAAACCCTCAGCACCATGCCTGGCTAGCTGCTCCAGGATACTCGCCAAATCTGGCTGCTTTATCAAAGCACCCGCTTCGGGTACTTCACCTCTGTAAAGGAACTGCTTGGCTGAAGCAGGGTGTGCCTGTAACACATCTAAACGCCACTTCGCCATTCGTCGATAGTGGCTGTCGACCTTAAAACCCTCCCTGGCTAATTGTATTGCAGGCTGTAATGAGGTCGCTAATGCCAGACGTCCGTATTGACGGGCCAAATGGACCAGGGCAGCAGGTTCGCCGGGTATACCGGCGGCAAGTGCGCCATCAATGGAAAGACGGGGTATCACCTGGCCTGATTGATCCAGATAGAGATCCCTATTGGCTGCAAGGGGCGCTCTTTCCCGACCATCAAGCATTGTTTCATAACCGTCACTGGCGCGATGCAGCAACCAAAAACCTCCACCACCGATACCTGAACTGTAGGGCTCAACCACGGCCAGTACTGCACTTACCCCAACAGCGGCATCGAATGCATTCCCTCCGGATTGAAGCAGTTGATGTCCCGCCTCAGTAGCCAGCGGATGGGCTGTGGCGATCGCTGCCACCCCCGGTCGTTCAGCCGCCGGAAGCAGGTTGCAGCTAAAAAGCAGAAAAAGAAGGCTCCACAAAGGAGCCTTTTGTATGGCGAATTTAATCCGCATTGACCGGCTAGTCGGATTCACCGGTAATTTTGAGGTATTTGGCATGCAGTGTCTCGTAGCTCTCTTCATGCTCTGGATCCTTTGGAATACAGTCTACCGGGCAGACCTCAACACACTGTGATGTATCATAGTGACCGACACACTCGGTACAGAGATCCGGCTCTATTTCATAGATCTCGTCACCCTGGGTGATAGCGCCATTTGGGCATTCAGGCTCACAGACGTCACAGTTTATACATTCATCAGTGATTATTAACGCCATTTCGTTCTCTCCTGCAAAATCATGTAAAAGTAATTCATTTGTACTTCTTTAGGAATTCTGTGCCATTCAGCCAACCGAATAGGATTAACCTCATACCGTAAGAGGCCGTCCAAAGAGGTACACTAACCAAACCGTTTTAACAATGCCGACTGCACGTCAGGATGTACAAACTCAGAGACATCACCCCCGAGTGAGGCAATTTCTCTTACCAAACCGGCAGATATAAAAGTGAACTGCTCGGCTGGGGTTAGAAACAAAGTCTCGATGGTAGGGTCCAACCGACGGTTCATGCCCGCCAACTGAAACTCATATTCAAAATCGGATACAGCACGTAAACCACGTAGAATCACATTCGCCTTGCGCTGCTGTACAAATTCAACCAACAGGTTATCGAAAGCACAGATTTCAACATTCTTCATGTCCTTCAATACTGTCTGCGCAAGCGCCAGGCGCTGATCCAGATCAAATGCAGGATTTTTGCCCGAGTTTTTTGCCACTGCCAGTATGAGGTGGTCAAACAGACTGGAGGCCCGCCTCACCAGGTCGCTATGACCATTGGTGATGGGATCGAAGGTTCCTGGGTAAACGGCTGTGATCATGTCTTAGTTCGGCTAAAAAAAGGCATAATAGTATCAGAAACCGACCCGATGAATGACAATTATCACCCTGGAAGGGGGGCATAGGCTAATCCATAGCGTACTTGTCCTGTTGTCATATCCTTCAGCAACTCCCATCCTTCCGGCAGGGTAGGCATATTGCGCGAAACCGTATCTTCCAAGTAAATACGCGCGCCATCTGCCAACCACCCCTGACTCAGTCGCTGACAGATGGGTCCCAGGAGATCACCAGCAAATGGTGGATCGAGAAAGACAACATCGAAGGGTGTTGCGTCCTGTTCCAGCCACTGCAGGGCATCGGCCCTGATGACTGAGACCTGGTCCAGGCCAAGCATACCCTTGTTCTCTTCAAGCTGCCGAATCACCGCTAAGGCCGTATCGAGCATCACCACCCTACGGGCCCCACGCGAAGCCGCTTCTAACCCTAATGCACCACTACCGGCAAACAGATCCAGACAACGCGCACCCTCCATGATTGGCTGCAGCCAGTTAAAAAGGGTTTCTCTGATACGATCACCGGTAGGCCTTAAGCCGGGCAAATCGGCAAACTGTAAGCGCCGCCCCCGATGTAATCCACCGATAATCCGAACTTGAAATGACGCCTGCTCAGCCTTCACCTTACCAACCTTTTTCCAATAACGATAAAACACTTTTCATCTGTTATTTTTATCGTCAGACCCCTTTAACACTTGAGCCAAAGGTGTATTGGATCGTCCTACCTGCACCCGGACCAATCGATCAGGATCGATGCGCCGCTTGAAGGCATCGCGAATCTTTTCTTGGGTAACGGCACGTACTTTGTCTGAGAAGGTATCCAGATAGTCGAGGGGTAAATCATAGAAACCGATAACTGCCAGATACTCGACAATCTTGCCATTCGAGGCGATCCGGAGTGGAAATCCACCCGTTATATTCTGTATGGCAGCCTCTAGCTCATCCTCTGTCGGTCCCTCTTCGATAAAGCGTTTAAGGGTGTCATTAACCACCTGCAAAGCCTCACCAGCCTGCTCATTTTTTGTTTGCAATCCAAGTTGAAACAGACCGATCTGTCTCATCGGCAGGAAATAGCTGTAGACACTGTAGCTCAAACCTCGTTTCTCACGCACCTCATCACTGAGGAGAGAGACAAGACCGCTGCCACCCAGGATATGATTCCCTACATAGAGGGTGAAATAGTCTGCATCGCCTCGACGCATACCCGGTTGTCCCAGATATAGATGGGACTGGGTAGAGGGAAATGGGATCTGTTCATCAACGGCCTTTGACAAAGGTTCAACCGGTGGCAATGGGGGTACGGGTTCACCGCCAGGAAGCCCTTGAGTCACCTGTTCCGCCATTGCTTCTGCCTGCGCCCGGTCAACGGCACCGACAATGGCGACCAAGGCATTTTTTGCGACATAGAGTCGTTTGTGGGTGGCCTGGATATCTTCCCGCGTGATCGCTTTCACTGACTCACTGTTCCCATCAGGATCCGTTGCATAGGGATGATCACCAAATACCAGTCTATAGAGTCGTTTCTTACCCACGCTCCCAGGAGACTGCTCATCCTGAGTCAGGCCTGCCAGGATAGACTGGCGCTGTCGTTCAATATCCTCCACTACGAATCGTGGCTTTGCCAGTACAGCAGTCAGTGTCTCCAACGTAACGGAGAGCGCCTTGGAATCGGTCAACGATCGGGCCGACACCCAAGCCATATCCCGCAATGATCCTACTTCCAATTGAGCGCCCACACCTTCCATGCGTTGCGCAATCTGATAGGCATTCCAATCACCGGCACCTTCGCTTAACAGACTATTTGTGAATGAGGTGACTCCCAGCTTTTCACCGTCCCGTGCACTACCGGCATCAAACACAACACGTACATCCACCATCGCAATTTCCGGCGCTTCTACGAACAGAACCTTGGCCCCGTTTGAAGTCTGCCATGTCTCAATCTGGGGTGTCGCTGTCACCCATCCACTCAACAACAATCCACCGCATAATATGACTTGCTGGAGCATCGCTTTAGTGATCATGACGCACTCCTGCCGCATGTTGCTTGGCCATCGAATTATCCATCGGCTGCGGCTCGAGGACCGCTACACTGAGGTTATCTGCCACCAGATACTTTTCCGCCACCTGCTTGATCTGTTCGGCAGTCACTGCTTTCAGATGAGTGACATACTCATCGGCTAAACGCCAATCGAGCCCTACCGTCTCCATCTGTCCGATCAACATTGCCTGATAAAAGACTGAGTCTTTCTCATACACCTTGGCGGCAATAATCTGGTTGCGTACACGCTCCATCTCCTCCTCTTTGACCAGTTCCTGCTTGAAACGCTCTATCTCTTCCAGCAATGCCGTCTCGACCGTATCGGTGGATGTTCCAGGAGTTGGCACTGCATCAATGACCAGCATCCCGGGAAGCCGCGAGAATGCGCTGTAACTGGTATCAGCAGCGACAGCCAATTTGCTGCCGCGAATCAGGTTATGACTGAGACGTGCACTGCTGCCACCATCCAGTACATAGGCAAGCATCTCCAGAGCATAAGGCTCCCAGGCTTGTTCTGCCTTGCCGATCACGGGTGTCTTGTATCCCATGATGAGATAGGGCTGGCGGGCTGGCGTTTTCACAGTAAAGCGCTTACCACCACGCTGACCTGGTTCTGTACGCGGTTTGGGTTGTGCCACCCGTTCCGGTTTGAGTGGACCGAAATGGCGCTGTGCCAGTTGAATCACATGGTCGGGTTCCACATCACCCACCACCACCAAGGTGGCATTATTCGGCGCATACCATTTGCGATACCAGACTTGCAGGTCTTCCACTTGCAAGGCATCGAGATCAGCCATCCAGCCAATCACGGGAATTCGATAAGGGGAGGCCTCATAGGCGCCCGCAAGAAACTGTTCATAGGTCAGTGACTGGGGCTTATCCTCGGTGCGCATGCGCCGCTCCTCCTTGACCACTTCGACCTCTTTTTTAAACTCCTCCGGCAGTAGCAGCAGATTTCGCATACGGTCCGCCTCAAGCTTGAAAGAGACCTCAAGCCGATCGCTCGACATGGTCTGAAAGTAGGCCGTGTAATCTCGCCCGGTAAAGGCGTTTTCATCCCCGCCATTAGCAGCGATGATACGTGAAAACTCGCCGGGTGGATGTTGTTTTGTCCCTTTGAACATCATATGTTCAAGTACATGGGATACCCCTGTGATACCACCATGCTCATAGCTTGAGCCAACTTTATACCAGACCTGCGAAACAGCGATTGGCGCACGCCGATCCTGCTTCACAATCACCTTCATGCCATTATCGAGTTGATGTTCCACAACCTTTGCATGAGCATGGCTCATGGCGAGGGTCAGCAGAACAAGGCCTGTAATCAATCTTCGCATTGAGGGTATCCTTATATCCTATTCGATCAAACTGGAATTCAATCCCATTTCAAAACTGTGCTTAACCTGTGTCTGTCCGGAAACACTCGCTTACCAAAGCCCTCTCACTTCCACGTATGCGGTAGCGATGGTTGTTCCTGTTTCCGATCAGGCATCAGTAATTATCAGGCAGCCATTCATAGGGACAGAACATGGGTGTTGGGAGTTTGCCCTTTATATCTGACCCTGGGGAGCTGTAGAATAGCGTCTGCTACAGCCCGGGGCATTGTTTCAGAGGCCATCGGGTTTGTCCAAACAACAACTATGAACCTGTGATCATCACAGAGTTCCAGACTCAGTACTGGTGGTCCGCTGCATGTTCGGATTTGGTAAACGAAAAACGCCCCCACAGCAGGTCACTGCAGAGGTCCCGGCTGCCGAGGAGAAACGTGGCCTGTTTTCCCGCTTGCAGGAGCGCCTCTCCCGCACCCGCCACAACCTGACTGATGGTTTGGCCAACCTGGTCCTGGGGCGCAAAACCATCGATGATGACTTGCTGGAGGAGGTAGAGACTCTACTGCTTACCGCCGATGTTGGCGTAGAGGCCACCAGTCGTATTATCAACGATCTGACTGAACGGGTTAAGCGCAAGGAGCTCAACGACCCGCAGTTGTTGATGCGTCTCCTAAAACAGCATCTCAGAGAGATTCTGCACCGCACTGATACCCCACTAACTGAGCGGTTTACCGACAAGCCCCTGGTACTGGTGATGGTTGGTATCAATGGTGCAGGTAAGACCACCACCATCGGAAAACTGGCACGTAAATTCCAGCTCGATGGAGAGAGTGTCATGCTTGCGGCTGGGGATACCTTCCGTGCTGCAGCCGTGGAGCAACTTCAAACCTGGGGGGAGCGCAATCAGATCACGGTCATCGCCCAACACACAGGCGCCGATGCGGCCTCGGTTGTATTCGATGCGCTTCAGGCCGCTACTGCACGCAACATCGATGTCCTGATCGCCGATACGGCAGGACGTCTGCACACCAAAGCCAACCTGATGGAAGAGCTGGCCAAGATCACCCGAGTAATGAAAAAGATCGATCCTGACGCACCCCATGAAGTGCTGTTGGTTGTGGATGCCGGTACGGGCCAGAATGCCGTTAACCAGGCGCTGCAGTTTAATGAAACGGTAGGATTGACCGGACTCGTGATCACTAAGCTGGATGGCACGGCAAAGGGTGGTGTTGTGTTTGCCATTGCCGACAAGGTCAAGGTACCGATCCGTTTTATCGGTGTCGGTGAAAGCATCGATGACCTACGGGAGTTCGACCCGGACGAATTTGTCGACGCCCTGTTTGAAAACGACTCACAAGGTTAGTACCCCTTTGATCCACTTCGATAATGTCAGTAAACGCTACCCTGGAGGCCATACCGGCCTGAGTAATGTCAGCCTGCGCATCGAAGCGGAGGAGATGGTGTTTCTAACGGGTCACTCCGGTGCAGGCAAGAGCACACTGTTAAAACTGATCGGACTGCTGGAACGATCCAGTGCCGGTCAGGTACATGTCAACGACCGCAATCTGACCCGACTGAAAAACCGCCAGATTCCCTATCACCGCCGTGACGTGGGAATGATCTTCCAGGACCATAGACTGCTACACGACCGTACCGTTTTTGACAATGTTGCGCTGCCATTGATCGTTTCAGGGCTTGGCCATAAGGAGACGGGCAGGCGGGTACGGGCAGCACTCGACAAGGTCGGCCTGCTGCATAAAGAGAAAAGTCCGCCCATCACGCTCTCTGGTGGTGAACAGCAGCGTGTAGGAATCGCCCGCGCAGTCGTCAGCAAACCCCCTTTGGTACTCGCGGATGAGCCGACCGGCAACCTGGATCCAGCTCTCTCTCAGGAGATAATGGAACTATTCAGTCAATTCAATCAGGTCGGTGTGACCCTGCTGATTGCATCCCACGATATCGACTTGATCCAGCGTATGCAGAAACGGGTACTCACCTTGAGTAACGGACAGCTCACGGGTGACACGCCAGGGAAGTCGATCCATGTCTCTTAGAAAACGTTTGCTGATTGCCCCGCAAATCTGGCTGCAGCGACATGCCCAGGTAGCCCTTGCGAGCTTGGGGCGACTGGCTCGAAATCATCTCTCATCACTGATGACCTGCTCGGTGATCGGTATTGCCCTTGCCCTACCTGTCGGATTGCATGTGATGCTCGGTAACCTACAGAGCATCAGTGGCACATGGGATAGCGGTGCCAGCATATCGCTTTTTCTAAAACAGCAAATCAGAGATGACCAGGCTGCCTCGCTGGCTGAAAAGTTACGCCTGCATCAACGTATTGAGGATGTGGAGCTGATCACTCGAGAAAAGGCATTGGCTGAATTCCAGGCTCTCAGCGGTTATGCCGACGCACTGGAAGCACTCGACAGCAACCCTTTGCCAGCCCTGTTGATCATTCAGCCCAAGGCAGACTTCACTACTGCCGAGACAGCCCAGCGCCTGGTACGGGAACTAAAGCTCCTGCCTGAAGCTGAAATCGTCCAGCTCGACCTTCAATGGGTACGACGTCTGCAGGCGATTACCGTGATTGCCCAGCGGGCCGTGGTGGTGCTCGCTGCCCTGCTTGGCATGGCAGTACTGCTCATCATCGGCAATACCATTCGTCTTGAGATCCAGAACCGGCGGACGGAAATCGAGATCACCAAATTGATCGGTGCCACCAATGCCTTCATTCGCCGCCCATTCCTTTATACCGGTTTCTGGTATGGGCTATTCGGCGGCATTATTGCCTGGTTGCTGGTGGCCGTCTCGATCACGCTGTTGAGCGGACCTATAGCCCAGCTGGCCAACCTCTATCAGAGTGCGTTTGATCTCTCTTCACTCGGTATTTCAACGGTAATGACACTCCTGCTCGGCAGTGCCCTGCTGGGACTCATCGGATCCTGGCTCGCTGTAGGAAGACATCTCAGTGCTATCGAGCCGAGCTAGACTTACGGTGGGGCAGGACCCCACCAATAGTTTGATGAATAAGACAAAGATTATTCGGGCTTAGCGGTTAATTTGTAGATAGTCTTACCAGACGATAGATGCAAAACCTGGGTACTTGGTCAATGAATTTTACTCCGGACAGTAATGAGCGTATGCAGGGATCCAGGGGCTTCAGTGACTGACTGGATTCCATCCGCTGTGCTGTAAACGGTGCGAGCGTGCACCACATCTCCAGCATGTAATCGAGTGAGGTAGTCCTGTAAAGGCGTTTGACTCTGAACGGGCTGCCGACTATTGTCTTTATAAAACATAATGTTACAAAATAAAGCACGCAAAGAAAAACCACTAACATAAAGGCACTGGATTGATTGTCGAATGTCTTCAACATCATTCCATCGAGTTATTCCCAATAGTACATAAGCAACCTCTTATTTATCCATCTAACCGACTGTATTTTAAATAAATACCCTGCATTCCCTATAGGAACTATTTGTTCGGCGACAGGTCTCATATAACGAGTTGGCACTCCTCTTTAGAGAGTGCTAATATGCATCCAGCAGTTTTTTAATGGGGTTACTCAATGAGCAATGAAATCGCACTGACAACACTACCGACCGGTAGTATGGACGCCTATATCAGCGCTGCTTTCCAACTGCCCATGCTAAGCGCAGAAGAGGAACACCGCCTTGCTATCAGGTTACGTGATCACAAGGACCTGCAAGCTGCGCAAACACTCATTACATCTCATATACGATTTGTGGTGCGCGTTGCCCGAAACTACAGCGGCTACGGCCTCGCACTTCCCGATCTTATTCAGGAAGGCACAGTGGGTCTGATGAAGGCGGTGAAACGCTTCAATCCCGATATGGGAGTACGCCTGGTCTCCTTTGCCGTGCATTGGATCAAGGCGGAGATTCATGAATTTATCCTGAAGAACTGGCGGATCGTCAAAGTCGCCACCACCAAGTCGCAACGCAAGCTGTTCTTCAATCTGCGCAGTTCCAAGAAACGTCTGGGGTGGTTTTCCAAGCAGGAGGTCGATGATGTAGCACAGGATCTTGGGGTTAAACCCGAGACCGTATTGGAGATGGAATCCCGACTTTCCGGTCAGGACATCGCCTTCGATGGACCGCTGCATGACAATGACGATCAGGTAACCGCCACGCCGGCCGGCTTCTTGAGCGATATGCGTATGGAACCTGCTTCCCTACTTGAGTCCTCGGATAGCGAGTCTCAAATGAAGCAACGGCTGATAGCTGCCATGAAGGGCCTCGACGAACGCAGTCGAGAGATCCTCGAAGCACGTTGGTTAGGTGAAAAGAAATCTACCCTGCACGAACTGGCCGACCGGTTTCAGGTATCAGCGGAACGCATTCGCCAGATCGAGAAGAACGCAATGAACAAGCTCAAGGCACAACTCGCCACCTAATCAAGGCTATTTGCATATCCAGCAGCGATAGACACTCTGACAAGCGGTCACCCCTTACATGATAAGGGGAGACATGCAGTCATTCATTGGAAATATGTTCCAGTATTAAGTCATCCAAGCAGGCAGCAACCGTTTCCGGTGTCGGTTTTTCAAGGTAGGGTATTTCACCCAGGCATGGCGCGGGCAGCCATGCTTGCAAGGTGGCAAGATTCCCCGCTGCCGCCTGCATTGTCGGATCTACCTGGTTAGCAACCCATCCGACAAAGCGAACCCCACTATTGAGCATGCACTCAGCTGTCATCAACGCATGATTGATACAACCGAGACGCAATCCCACAACCATGATCATCGGCAGATCGAGCATACGTGCCAGATCCGCCAAAGTGATGTCATCCCCCAGTGGAACATGCCAACCGCCGACACCTTCCACGATCACCCGATTTGATAACGTTTGAAGATGCTCGTACCCCTGCTGTATCTCGTCCAGACGAATGGGACGATCTGAAGCCTTGGCTGCCAGATGTGGGGCAATGGGTGCTTGGTAGGCAAAGGGGTTCACCTCCGAATAGGGCATCTCAAGGGTGCACTGATGTTGAATACGCAAGGCATCCTCATTTCGCAAACCACACTCGGTCGGGTCCGCACCTGACGCCACCGGTTTCATACCCAATACACATTCACCCTGCTGTTGCAGCTTGTGCATCAAACCCAGCGTGACCTCTGTCTTGCCACATCCGGTATCGGTGCCGGTTACAAACAGTCCACTGCCCATACTTAACCTGGCATCTTCAATTGATCCACAGGGATTGTGGTCACACCATCCACCTGTCGTTGCTGTGGAGCCCAGGCATGTCCATAGACCACCTCATAACTGGCGGGCAGCTTACGCTCGACCCGAAAGGCCTCGTAAGCTTTAAACATGGCCTGCAGTCGGCCCTTGCCCATCAATCCCCGCGGTCTATCCGTTGTTACATTATGTGCTCCCAGTGTTTTCAAATCGCGCATCAATGAGGGCACATCATCGTAGGTAAGACGCATTCGATCCACATCCACCACAGGTTCAGCCAAGCCGGCCCGCACCATGGCATCGCCGATGTCGTGCATATCCGGGAATGGGCTCACATGGGAATGACCATCCACTGCCGACCAACTGCTGCGTAGCTCCTGCAAGGTATCTGGCCCGAAAGTCGAAAAAAGCAGCATCCCGTTCGGTCGCAGCACCCGCAGGAATTCGCGGAAGGTGCCTGGCAGATCGTTACACCACTGCAGGGCGGCATTGGAAAAGATCATATCGACCGATTGATCCGCCAAAGGCAGCTGTTCTGCATCGCCACAGACACACCTTGGACGTCGTAACCAACTGCCCCGTTTACGAATCTGGTGTAGCATCGGCAACGCAAAATCGAGGGCGATGGTACGAGCCTTCTTATAGCGTCTGGTCAGCGCCAGGGTCGCATCACCGGTTCCAGCACCCACATCGAGGATGACAGCGGGTTGGTGGCGAATATAGGTCAGCCGATCCAACATACGACGGCCGATCTCCCGCTGCAGCTCCGCCACTTCATCGTAATGTGGTGCTGCCCGGGAAAAGGCAAGACGTGCCTGCTGCTTATCAATGCCATCCACTCTGCCACTATCCATGGATTGACTCCAGACTACGTGTAACCCATTGATGGCACGCCTCAGGATGAGAGAGGAATGGCGTGTGAGCGGCACCACGGACAATATGGGTCGTTGCCTCAGGCAGCCACTGTTGCAACACTGCCGATGCCGCCGACGGAGCCAACGTGTCCCGATCTCCGTAGAGCCATCGGGTGGGGCAGCTCAGGGCAGACAGTTGTTCACGAAGATCGCATGTTCTTAAAAGTGCCAGTCCTGCTTCCAGGGCGTCAGGGATGGGATCGGGCCGTTCATGCAGACGAGATTTAACCCGCCTTAGGGTCTCCACCGCCTGATCGCTGCCCAGCATCTGCAGTGCGAGGAATCGCTCCAAGGTCTTCTTGTGATCATCTGCCAATGCCTGACTGAAGAGATCAAGTGTTTGTGGGGGCATCGCATCTGGCCAGGCTTCTGCCTGAACAAAGCGCGGCATGCCTGCAACAATCAGGATGCCATTGATTAGGGCTCGCTCCAACAGGGCAGCTTGCAGCGCAACCATGGAGCCCAAAGACCAGCCAAGCCAGACGGCTTGTTCAGGCACCACATCAAGACAGGCCCTGGCCCAGGCAACCAGCCCCCGTTCGCCATCAAACGGACTGTTGCCGTGACCCGGCAGATCGACCAGGGTGACACGATAATCGACAGCTAACCGATCGGCAAAATCGGACCAGACTGCGGAGTTCATCCCCCAGCCATGCAGCATCACCAACGCCCTGCCTTGACCCCGCGTCTCAGCCGACAGACTCATGTCACCTCCCGAGAAAGCTTGCTGAGTGCATCCAACAGGCGATCAAGATGCCGATCTGTATGGTTGGCGCTGAAGGTAATGCGTAGACGGGCACTGCCATCGGGCACCGTGGGAGGACGAATGGCGCTGACCAGAATGCCATCGCTTTCCAGTTGCTGGCTCCATGTCACAGCCTGTTGGGCACTGCCGGCCACGATCGGTTGAATCGGTGTCAGTGTGTCCATCAGAGGCAACCCGATCTGTATCGCGGCATCACGAAATCGCCCTATCAGACTTTTCAATCGCTCCCGACGCCAAGACTCCAGGCTCGCCAACTGTAAACTGACCAGGGTTGCCTGGGCCAATGCAGGAGGTGGAGCAGTCGTATAGATATAGCTGCGGGCTTGTTGAATCAGGGTCTCGATCAATGCCTCACTGCCAGCTACAAATGCACCATAGGTGCCAAACCCTTTACCCAGGGTTCCCATCAGTATCGGCACCTCGTCAAGCCCCAAATTGAAATAACTGAGTGTACCGCCCCCTTGGCCACCCAATACCCCGAGACCATGGGCATCATCAACCATTAGCCAGGCCTGATGGGCATGCGCAAGTTCGACAAGGGATGGCAGTGGCGCCAGATCACCATCCATACTGAATACACCGTCAGTGGCAATCAGGGCCTGTCCACCCTCACTCATTTCCAGTTGAATACGCAGACTTTGAGGATCAGCATGCCGGTAACGCTTCATTGTAGCCTGACTGAGTTGCCCTGCATCGACTAGCGAAGCGTGATTGAGCCGATCCTCAAATAACCGGTCACCCGATTTCAACAAGGCGGTGATCACACCCAGGTTGGCCATATAACCCGTTGAAAAGAGGAGTGCCCTCGGCCGATCGGTAAATGCTGCCAAAGCCTCTTCAAGGGCGTGATGAGGCCTGCTGTGTCCGGTGATCAAATGTGCCGCTCCGCTGCCTACACCGTATTCGGCTGCACCCTGTTGCATGGCTCGAATCACATCAGGATGGTTGGCCAGACCCAGATAGTCATTGCTACAGAATGCGATCATGCTTTTTCCATCGACCTGCAATTCCGGTTGCTGCGGGGTTTCAACCACCCGTCGGGTACGATAGAGCGCCTTGTTACGACGTTGATGCAGCGCTTCTGCCAGCCTCTTCATGAACGGTCAACTGTGGAATCCGGGTTTAACCGGTCTGAACCTTGTTGCAAGGGATCTTGGCCGCTTTAACCTCTGTTTCAATCACCTGCTCGGTTTTCATGCCCAGTCGATCGAGTAAACTTTTGTCTCTGTCCGCTTCAGGATTGTCAGTAGTCAACAGACGTTCGCCATAAAAGATCGAATTGGCACCGGCCAGAAAACAGAGCGCCTGCATTTCATCGCTCATTTCTGTCCGTCCTGCTGAGAGTCTTACATAGGAGTTCGGCATCAGCATACGTGTGACCGCAATAGTGCGCACAAATTCAAGCGGATCGATTGTCTCCGCATCATAGAGTGGCGTACCCTCGATCCTGACCAACATATTGATTGGTACCGATTCCGGATGACGAGGCAGGTTGGACAACTCACGCAACATGCTGGCCCGATCACGGCGTGATTCACCCATCCCCAGAATACCGCCGGAACAGATGCTGATTCCGGCATCCCTGACATGGGCTAATGTCTCCAAACGATCATCGAATGTTCGGGTGGTGATCACATTGGCATAGAACTCAGGTGAAGTATCCAGATTGTGGTTATAGTAGTCGAGCCCGGCACTGTGCAACTGTTCCGCCTGGGACCGGGTCAACATGCCCAGGGTCAGACAGGTCTCCATACCCAATCCGTGAACCGCCTCGACCATTTCAATAACCCGCTGCAGATTCTTGTCGGTTGGATTGCGCCAGGCCGCACCCATACAGAATCGGCTGGCACCCTTCTCTTTGGCCGCCCCGGCCGCCTCTACCACCTCTTCCAGCGGCATCAGTTTTTCTGCCTCCAGAGCGGTGGCATTTTTGGCACTCTGCGAGCAGTAGCCGCAATCCTCGGCACAGGCGCCGGTCTTGATGCTAAGCAGGCTACTCATCTGTACCTGATTGGGATCGAAATGGGCCCTGTGGATAGACTGGGCTCGAAATATCAGGTCATTGAAGGGTAGATCAAGCAGGGCCTCAATTTCATCCAGGCCCCAGTCATGGCGTAATATGGTATCGGTCATTTTGATCCACCCGTTGGTGATTGATTCGTGCGGTCTAAAGCAGTGGGCATATGGTAAGGATTGATCACCTACTGTCAACCAAGGAAGGCTATGAAAGTAAACAACTGGCTAAATTTCATACAATCACTCCTCTGTCCCAGTGGCTGCCTATTGTGCGGAGAAGCTGGGAATTTCAAACTGCAATTCTGCCCGGCCTGCTACCGCTCCCTACCCTTCAATCGTCACACCTGCCCCATTTGTGCACTGCCAATGCCACCCGGTATCTCACCGGACATACTGTGTGGCCGCTGCATTAAAAAACAACCACCCTATACACAAAGTTTCGCTCCACTCCGCTATGAACTGCCGGTGAGCAATCTCATCAGTGGTCTCAAATTTCATCGAAGACTCTATCTGGCCGAACCACTGGCAAGGGTACTGACTGATTGCATGGGCGAGCCATTTATAAGGCCAGATTTGATCATCCCCGTACCCTTGCATCCCCTTCGCCTTCAGGAACGGGGGTTTAACCAGTCCCTGGAACTCTCTCGGGTGGTGGCGAGACACTACCATATCCCTGTGAACTGGAAAATTTGCCGACGCGTCCGGCATACCCAGGCTCAATCTGATTTGAGCGAAAAAGCGAGACAGAAGAACCTGCGACAGGCCTTCGAAGTGTATGGTGATATTCAGGGTGCCCATCTGGTGCTGTTCGATGATGTTATTACGACGGGTGCGACGGTGACAGAACTCAGCAAGACCCTGAAAAAAGCCGGGGCCAGGCGGATTGATATATGGGCCATTGCGAGAACCCCAGGCTGGTAATGCGGTCAATGTATACAGCCATGCACACTCTGAATCTAATAATTAATCATAATCATTCGTGTTAAATTTGACCTATCTCAACTAAAACTGAGACTGAGCTAGGCAAAACCAGCAGCCTGTTTATAGTGCGCACGAACCGCTGAAGCATGGGTGATCTAAAATAGAGCTATACCGGTGCGTTACTCAGCTTGTGTCTGTCGATACGCAATCTGTTCATGAGGGAACGAGATGTCCACCCTGTGGGAAAAGGTCACACGCGATTGTAAACTGATATCCCTGCCTCAAGCCTACGTTCGGCTTAAGAGTGTCATAGATAGTCCAGAGTATCGACTTGAGGATGTTGCCGATGCCATCCGAATCGACCCGGCCCTTACCACCCGCGTACTCAAATTGATCAACAGCCCCTATTTCGGCTTGTCAGCCAAGATAGAGACCGTATTTCGTGCAGTGAACCTATTGGGTACCCAGCAGATTCACGATCTGGCTTTAGCCACATCGGTGGCTGAGGCCTTTTCCAAGCACACCACACCCGGCCTTGATATGCACCTGTTTTGGCGACGCAGTGTCTACTGTGGTTTAAGCGCACAAGCCCTGGCGAAACAGCGCGGTTTTATGGATAGTGAACGGCTTTTTGTTTCGGGTCTTTTATTTGATCTGGGACACATGATTCTCTACCAGAGTGTGCCAGAGATTACGCTGGAGGCGTTATCCAGCTCTCAACAACAGCAAAGACCGTTGGTAGAGACCGAACGTGAAAAGATCGGTCTCGACTATGCACGGGTCGGTGCGGTATTGATGCGTCAGTGGCAACTCCCTGACTGTTTGGTCGAAACCAGTGAATTCCATTGTGAACCCATGCGTGCCCAACACTATCCGATCGAGACTGCGATTGTGCATATCGCATCACTGCTTGCGGAGGGAGCAACAGCAGGTGGGGAATTCGGAACGGGTCTGTTACAACCTCACCCTGGCGCGATGGACAAGGTCGGCCTAAGCCTGGAAGATTGTGAACGCGTCGGTAGCGAGGTTGAATCCGAATTGGACACGATTCTTTATACGATCTACCCCGTGGGCAAGGCTTCATAGCATCGTGTCATGCACAGGGCGGCATAAAGGCCTGTTAATAACTGATTCAATACCCCTGCGGGTCACTGATTGCCGATGGGTAGAATAAACCGCTCTCCCATATGCTCCATCACTGCACCCTTTGGGAGAATCTCGACGAGCATTGGCCCTTCCGTGAGATAGTCACCCTCCCGATACTTTTCCATGTTAATGAGTACGTATCGTTTATGAGGTCGTTTATCGTAACTGTGAATATCGATGTTCATTGACGGCAGATGAGAAACGAATCCACTCGGCATCTCATGCAACGGCTTGGGCGGTTCAGGTGGCTTGGGTGGTTGTGGTGCTGGTTCCGGTACCATGACCTGCTTAGTTTCGACCTCAGGAATGGTAGCAACAGGGGTGGGCGGTTGCTGCTCCTCTATCACTGACTGAAATTGGGTTGTCTCCGGCGATTCAGGGGCTCTGACTGCTTCCTTCGTGGACGATACCTCATTTTGCTGGGGTTTCTGCCGCACTGGCGGAACCATTGAAGATGCCGTCTTTTCACCCTGTTGAGCGAACCAGCTGTTACTTCCCAGATAGATGCCTATCCCAAGTATGATAGTGAAAAACAGGGCCAGCATTACCCAGCCCAGCCGGCCTGATGTCGTGGCAGACGACTGTTCTATATCCGCAGAAATACTCGGCACTTCACCGAGTTTATGCTGGCGCTCTGCCTTTTTTAGCGCCTCCAGAATCAAAGACATTTCATTCTCCCACCTGGTTCAGGTCGGATACCAGTGTCGGCGTCTCCACCGGGAGTGCCAGATTATTCAAATAGATCTGTGTCTGTTGACCGGCAATGCCATCATCCTCAAGTCCATACAGACGCTGAAAGGCCTGCAATCTACTCTCTAAAACGCTGTCGAATCGATCCAGGCCCTCAGTCTTGGGGGACGTCACACCATCGGTCAGCTGCAAACGGTTGCGCAACCAAGTAACTGCCGAACCGGCAGAGCCTTCTCCAATCAAGGCAACGCTGGCCAGAGGGCGCCACAACATAATGAACCCACCCGTCCAGTAGTGCTTAAGCTGTGCCAGACGCAGCACACCCTGTTGTTCACCGCTATCCACCAGCAACCAATCCTCATCGACATGATTCACCAATAGCAGACGTTTCAGTTTTCCCTGTTGAAGTTGAATCAGTAGGGGTCTGTTAAGACGCAGCACCCCCTCCCAATCTGAATCGGCTTTGAGGCATCGCAAACCAAACTCTGTTACTTGCAAACAGGGGGGAGGCGTAGGCCGAAGAGGCTGTGATTTATCCCATAATGTGAGTAATTTTTGATGGATGACTAAGCTATTTTGTGGCTGGCTGAAAAGTCTCTCCAAGGAAATTTCAACCGGCACCTTATCATCCACCATTGGCCCTGGAGCTGCTATTGGAGGCTGCGGCTCATGCCGATCTGGCGATTCAACTGAGAGCGGTGACGACTGACTCGGCTTGGGAATAATCGTTTCGGGTAGCGGTTCTGGGTGCACCTCTTTTACAGCTTCTTTCACGGGCAACGAGGGTAACTCAATAGCCACTTTTTTTTTCGCAACAGGTGGCAGACTCGGAATGGCCGGTTCCACAGGATTAACCTGCCCAGCGTTTAATATGCTTTGATCCTGTCCCACCTGACTGTACCAAAATGCACCCCCCCCAAGGAGGAGCAACAAGGCACCGGCCCATAGCCAACGATGTCGATGATATCTTCGCCCCTTCACCTCCTGCGCAGCCCGCCAGACCAACCTCATCCCCACCCGTTGCTTGCCGGTTGTGTAGACAGCCAGTAACGACCGTTCACAGATAGAGTTGATCATTCTTGGTATACCGCCAGAGAGACGATGCACCAGATGCAGGGCCGAGGGTGTGAACAGATCTTCACGTACCCCGGCTACGGCAAGTCGATGAGTCACATAACGATGCGTCTCTTGGGCATTCAATGGCGACAGGTGGTAGCGTGCGGTAATGCGTTGATCGACCTGTCGCATCTCCTTGCGTTCCAACATCTGCTGAAGCTCAGGTTGCCCTACCAGGATAATGCGCAGCAGTTTATGCCGTGATGTCTCCAGATTTGTCAGCAGACGAACCTGCTCCAATACCCGCGGATTGAGGTTTTGCGCCTCATCCACAACCAATACCGTATGCTTGCCTTCAGCATGGATTTTCAACAGGCGCTGAGTCAGGGTATCTATGAGTGTTTTCAGGGAATAGGGAGGGCCTTGATAGACAACACCCAGCTCATCACAAATGGTGGCGATAAATTCACGCCTGGAGAGACGGGGATTGAGAATAAGGGCAATCTCCACATCCTCTAACTGCTGTGCCAACAGACTACGCAACAGCAATGTTTTGCCTGTCCCCACTTCTCCGGTGAGTAGGACAAACCCTCCATTCGGGCCGGTCCCGTAGATCAGGTGAGCAAGACTCTCTTCATGGCCCCTGCTGAGATAGAGGTAGCGAGGATCCGGGGTGATAGCGAAGGGATTTTCCTCGAAGCCGAAGTCGCTGAATTTCATGCATTTCGAGTCTGACTAATCACAGCCATCCTCGGCCTCCCCTTCGTTCTGTTCAGCAATCTCCGTGGCCAGCTCCAACCACTTTATCGCCTCTGGTTCATCCCTTTCCACACCCTCGCCAGACAAGTAGATCTGTCCCAGTTCGTTGGCTGCCAGATAAGAACCACTCTCTGCGGCCTCCTTCAGCCATTCAATGCCTTGCGATGCATTCTGCTCCACACCCTTGCCAATCAGATAGAGCATACCGAGCTGGAACTGGGATTCGACATGATCTCTTTTGGCAAGACGCTTAAAGCCCCGGTAGGCCTCATGGTGCTCCCCATTTGTCAGAGCAGCCATAGCATCTTCGAAATCATCGGCCACGGCGATACCCGCCACAGCAAGTAAGAGGAAAAGTCCTGACCTGAGTATTGTGAGTATTGATCGTTGCATAGTCACGCTATTCTGACACAGAGCGCTGTGATTACCAGAGCTGCAATGCTTTTGGGGCCTTGACGCAACTTTCCTGCAAGATATCGATCTCATTGATGATAGATGCAATCATGCAGGCAACTCGCTACCTTTCTAGGTGATAAAAACATGAAACGACTCCTTATCCTTTTCCTGCTGATGATAATCGGTACCCATGCCACAGCGGTTGAACCACTGGTTTCCGTTACATGGCTACAGAATAACAGGGACAATCCTGATCTGGTGCTACTCGATTTACAGGATAATCAGAACTACCTGCGTTTTCACATCCCAGGATCGATCAATACCAATTATGCCCAGTGGCGAGTTGAAAGAAAGGATCAACCTAAAGTATTACCACCGGTTCCATTAGTTGAAAAACTGATCGGTTCACTGGGCATTGATAACAACACCCATGTCGTGTTGATTTCACTCGGTGCCAGTGCCGGTGACATGGCCATTGCAGCCCGGGTCTATTGGACCTTCAAGGTAATGGGTCATGATCGGGTCTCAATACTTGATGGCGGTTTGATCGGCTATGCGGAGAAACGAATCCACCCTCTTGAGAAGGGTAATCATCAACTCAAACCCAGGAAATTCACTGCTAGCTATCGAAAACTGATGAATCCCGGTGTCGACGCTGTCAAATCTGCCATCGATAGTGGTGCCCTGATTGTTGATAACCGTAGCAGAGCTGAATTTCTCGGCATTTACGGTGGTGGAGGTAAAGAGAGGGCAGGCAGTCTACCCCAGGCGATACACCTCAATTACGACTGGCTGACTGTAAACGGTAGCGGCAAGTTACACTCCGTTGAAAATCTGCGTCGTATCTACAACGCAAGTCAGGTCCCCCTGGAGGGGCATCAGGTCAACTACTGCCATACCGGCAATCGGGCTGCCCTGGGTTGGTTCGTCTCACATGAAATCCTGGGCAATCAGCAGGCCAGACTCTATGACGGATCGACACAGGAGTGGGCCAGCAATCCCGAACTGCCCATGGATCAACAGGTAAAACTGAGCTACTAGTGTAATGTCCAATAGATCAGCCACAGCACTCCTGCTTTGCCTGCTGACCAGCCTAATGGCCAGTGCCGCCACGCAACACTATCATCTACAAAGGCCCCCGCAAATGGAGCAAAAACTAAACGCTGCCTACCTTGCCAAGGGCATTGCCTATCAACCTCGTACTGAGCATTTTAACGCGGATGGAACACCCCGTTACATCAACCGCCTCATCCTTGAAGACTCCCCCTATCTGTTACAACACGCACATAATCCGGTCGACTGGCACCCCTGGTCAGAGGAGGCATTTGAACGGGCAAAACGAGAAAACAAACCGGTTTTTCTGTCCATCGGCTACTCTACCTGCCACTGGTGTCATGTGATGGAACGGGAGAGTTTCGAAGATCCTGCCATTGCCGCCGTATTGAATGAACACTTTGTTGCCATCAAGGTCGATCGTGAAAGCCACCCTGATGTCGACCAGGTTTACATGACCGCAGTGATGCTTCTCACTGGCCATGGTGGTTGGCCAATGTCGAGCTTCCTCACGCCACAGGGTAAACCCTTCTTCGGTGGCACTTACTACACACCTGCCCAGTTCACTTCACTGTTGCAACAGATAATACAGCTTTGGGATGAACGTCAGGCCGACGTTGAGAAACAGGCCGAGCGAGTGGCGGATGCAGTTGCCGCCAGTAACAATCTTGACGGTCAGGCGAAGACCCTGGATCAAGGCGTAGTCAGCAAGGCAGTCAAGACCATGCATCGCTCCTTCGATGAAATTCAGGGTGGCTTCGGTCAAGCTCCAAAATTCCCCCGTGAACCCTGGTTATATCTGCTGCTCGACCAGGCTGAGCGCCTCGGTGATAATCAGGCCTTGCAGATGCTCGAAGTAACCCTTGATCAGATGGCCCGAGGTGGTATCTATGATCAAGTCGGTGGTGGTTTTCACCGCTATTCCACCGACTATGAGTGGCTGGTTCCTCACTTTGAGAAGATGCTCTACAACCAGGCCCATCTAAGCCGAATCTACCTCGGGGCCTGGCGTCTTACCGGCCGGGAACAGTTCCGCCGGGTGGTAACCCAGACCCTTGATTATGTACTGCGTGAAATGACCCTGCCGGAGGGTGGTTTCTACTCCGCTACCGACGCCGATAGCGAAGGTGAAGAGGGCCTTTTCTTTACCTGGACACAAGCGGAGATAGAAGCAGCACTGAAAAAAGAGGATGCGGAGTTAGTCAACTCCTTGTATGGCGTCTTACCGAATGGCAACTTCGAAGGGCGAAACATCCTGCACCTGGGACAGGGATTGGAGGCCTCTGCAAAGCAGCACAAGATGTCAGTAGCCGCCTTACGTGAACAGGTGGATCATATCAACAACCATCTATTACAGGTCCGCAATCGTCGTATTCCCCCATTGCGTGACGACAAGATAGTTACAGCCTGGAACGGCATGATGATCACAGCATTTGCTCAGGCTGCCGATATTCTCGATGAACCCGTTTATCGGCAGGCAGCTGAAAAGGCAGCTGATTTTATCTGGTTACACAATCGACGGGATGAAGGGCAACTCTGGCGGGTCCACCTTGATGGCCAGTCATCCATCAAGGCTACCCATGAGGATTACGCCTACCTTGCCGAAGCACTGCTCTATCTCTATGACCTGAATGGGGAATCAAAATGGTTACAGCGGGCTGAGGAGCTGGCTAATGCGATGATCAAGCGGTTTCTCGACAAGAACAGCGACGGCTTCTTTATGAACGAAGCAGACAGCAGCATCACCGCAATGGGCCGTCCCAAGGATGAAGGTTCAGACAATGCCATGCCATCTGGCAGCTCGGTAGCCATACATGTCCTGCAACGACTTTGGCAACGTACCGGTAACATAGAGTACCGCAATCTGACTGATGCCCTGATAGCCCGTTTCGCCCCTTCCATCGAGCAGAACCCGAACAGTTATGCCTACCTGCTCAGTGCAGTCGCCAGTCACCATCATGGCGAGCTGGGACCACGGGCCTATGCGGCTCAAGGCGGTATCCGCATCGAAGGCGAGCTGAAACAGACGCCATCTCAAACCTTGTTGAGTGTCGAGATCGATATCCCTCAGGGCTGGCACATCAACTCCAACCAACCCCTGGACAAGGATCTGATCGCCACCCGGTTGAGCCTGCCTGAGCAGGTTACCGGTTGGAAGATTGGCCCGGTTACCTATCCTAACAGTGAACAGCAAACACTCGCCTTTCAGGATGCACCCCTGTCTGTCTTTACCGGGAAGTTGCGTTTGCAGGCCTTTGTCACACAAGAAGAGAAAAGTCCGTCAGCCTCACCATCCCTACCCGTCAACCTTCGTCTGCAGGCGTGTAATGACCAGGTCTGTCTGGCACCGGAACTGGTGACCCTAAGGGTTGTTAAATAGACGTTGACACTCTTGATCTGAACGTATCAGGCTATCTTCGATCGAGACACCGGAGAACCAGTTCCCGGTGAGGGCCAGGTTCTGCCCCTGCAAAGTCTTGTCGATCCAGTCAATTCGCTCGGCATGCCCCAAACGCAAGGCTGGCAGTCGATTGTGACAACTCACGGTTGACTGGATGGCCGTTTCACTGACACCCAATACCGCTGTTATCCGCGCCAGACGTTCCGCTTCATCCAGTCGGCCAGGACGGAAGTGAAACGTGAAGGCGCGATAGTGCTCATCCGCTACCAGGTCCCTCGAAACCACTGAGAAAAAATCGTCGTCAACACCAATGATGCCGGCCAGAAAAGGTAAATCGACCTGTTCTGACTGCAACAACACGGCTTGACTCTCAATTTCAGCCATCTCGATCTCGCGTAAACGAGCAGTCAACTCCGGCATTGACCCGGTGAGTATTTTCGCAGCCACATCAGGTGCCACGGCAAGGGCAACTTTTGCTGCCTCGATCACCTCTCCCCCATCCAGCATGACACTGTAGCGACCTTTATTCCTTTGTATGTCGATAACCGGGCTTTGCAGACGAATATCCAGTACAGCTGCCATCCCTTCTACGAATGTCTGCAAACCCTCAGGACCGGTGTAACTTCGGACAACCTCTTTACGCCTGGGTTTTTTTCGAAACAGCGCATCGGCAGGAAAAGCCGATGCAGGCTGACAGACAACTGCATCCAAGGCAGGACCCAGGACCTGTTGATAGTTGCGCCGACCAATGATACGGCCAAAATACGCCTCAACGGAAAGACCCGCTTTTCTTGTCATCCATAGACGTGGCAGTACCCCGAGCAGTTCCAGAAGATTCAGGCGGGACGGGATGGAAACAAGTTTCTCTCCCTGCTGCAACCAATAGCGTAGTTTTTGCTTCGGTTCCAGGCTCTCGAGCTGTCCTGTCTCTTCCAACAGCCGTAATAGATTTCCATAGCTGTTGTAACAGGTGTGGCTACCCAGTTCCGCCCAGAAACGCCCCTTTTCGGTCTCGAACCGATGGCTGTTAATTGCACCACCGATATGATTGCCAGCCTCGAGAATCAGCGGTTTGACACCCCGGCGCTTTGCCATCTGGGCTATTCCCAGACCGCTGATACCCGCACCTATCACCAACAGATCCACGATCCCATCGCTCATCATTCCACCTTAACCCAGCTCCATCACCCTGAAATTTCAACCATACCAGCCACAAGATACCCAACAAAGAAAAACCGTGCCGGGTATGGCCCCTGGCACGGTTTCCTTTGGTCAATCTAAGCTTGATCTGATTTAAAGAATAACCCTTGCAAGCATGCACTTACTCCCAATTCAAAATAACAGCCTAGCCGCATCCACCACCGGAAGAAGAACCACAGGTTCCACAGCCTCCTCCATCCACCGGTTGAAGGTTGTTGAAGACAAAGCTGGCATTACCATCGCCTTGATCAACGAAGTCGATCTCCACACCGCGCAAATACTGCATAGTGCCGTCATCCACGATTACCTTGAAACCTTCGCACTGGAGCACACCATCATTCTCGTTGACTGCATCACTGAAGGTCATGCCGAAGCTGATACCGCTACAACCACCGGGAGTAGCAAAAACGCGTACACCCTCTATATTGCTCTCGACCTGCTGAAACAACTCGCCCATTTTGCTTTGAGCAGTGCTGGTCAGGGTTAAATCACTTTCACTAAGGGCAATCAAACTCATGCCGGATCTCCTAAATACTGTTGTGCCTGTATGGCCCCAATAGTAGCAAGAAATCGCATCAGGATGCCAATTAACATAGAAAATACGTTGGTTTTTTATGCGGAATATGAAGCTGATGTGCCATCGTCTAAAAATAGACAGGTTTTCAAATCCAGGACATCAAAAGATCTGCATGGATCATTGAAATGCACTGATTGACCGGATTATGGAAGGCAAACTGACAGTTAATCCCTGTTTCAGATGGCCAGTTGATTTCGGGCATTTAAATCGTAGAGGTGGCGCTCTGCATCAAGCAGGTGTTGCCCCCAGTGGAGATGAAAACCTTTATGCCAACCCTCAACAGCCTGTTCCGGCTGACCATCCAGTATTTTTAATCCATTTTTGAGTTCACAGTAGATATCGGTTAAATCATCAGCCAGACTGCCACTCATGCTCTGACCGTCACCTGCGATATCGAATTCCATCCAATACCCGTCCCTGTCTCCCAATAGCTGCCTGAGGTAGGTATAGAGTTCAAACCGGGCATCCAGATCGGCTGCTGTATAGTGGGTATTTCGAGGTGTCGGCAAATTCAGAGCAGATACGGCGGCATGCAGACGCGGCAGCAGACCAGCAACCTCTTGCAACCACTGCGTATTACCTTCCTGCAGACTCTCCACCAGTTCACAATAGTTTCGCGCCAGGGCCTCAAGTTCTTCTATTTTTGGACTCATCTCACATTCCCTCACAGTCATTTTTTCGTGTTATGCCTGCAATATTTGAAGTCACACCTGCGACTATCCTGCAAACGACTGCCACCTGATCTCACTCTATTTCACTCTACTTACACATCTCTGAGTCTAGCAGTGATGGCGCTCAATCCTAGGAAAAACCCTTAATCCATCCTGTCAGTTCAATTGAAAAAATATATCCCCCCAGACCGGCGCTGCAATAGGATATAGGTATTTTATCGCTCTACAACCCCCCCTTATCATGCAACAGACAATCACTACCCCCTCGCCATTCATATAAAATCATCTGGACACAGGGTGGATATGCCACCTAACGCATTGATTTTCAAGTGGAATCAATCAATCTTATCTGTACCTGTCGGTTTATCGACACTTTGTGATCTGATGAGAAACCATGTGCTTGCACTGTGCACCCTGATGATTCGACGGATTCAGGTTAAAAATGAGGATACAATTCCACGATGCAAAAAAAATCACCCAGACTACCCCTGGTACTGGCCATCGGTGGACACGACCCAAGCGGTGGAGCCGGTATTCAAGCAGATATCGAGTCGATTGGGGCTAACGGTTGTCATGCGACCTGTGTACTCTCCTGTTTGACGGTACAGGACAGCTGCAATGTCAGTCAGCTGATTCCATTACCTGCTACCAGCCTAACCGATCAGGCAGTGGCGATTCTCAATGACTGTCAAATCTCAAGCTTCAAGATCGGTCTTCTTGGCAGTCTGTCCGTGACGGAGGCAGTGGTCAGGTTACTTAGGGATAACCCGGAAATACCCGTAATCTTTGATCCGGTACTGGCAGCAGGCGGTGGCAGCAACCTGGCTGATGAAGTACTACTGAACTGTATCCGCCAAGAGCTACTCCCCTTATGCCGGCTAATAACGCCAAATACGCTGGAGGCAAAAAGACTGGCCGAATCCGATCAGTCGACCACTATCGATGAGGATGGTGAACGTCTGCTTGGACTTGGTTCAAAGGCCGTTCTGATAACAGGAACCCACGCGCAGACCGAATCTGACAAGGTTACCCACAGACTCTACCAACCTGGCACAGCACCGATCAGCTCGACCTGGCAACGGCTAAGCGGCGAATTCCATGGTTCCGGCTGTACCCTGACAGCGGCAATTGCTGCCAGAATGGCTGCAGGAGAGAAGTTGGAAAAGGCAGTACACCATGGCCTTGAGTACAGCTGGTTATCCTTGAAACACAGCTTTCGAACGGGTCGATGCCAGTCCATTCCAGAGCGTCTTTTCGGAAACCCACGTCACCACCATCATGACCATTGACGACAAAGCGAACCTGCACGGCCTGTACGCGATTACCGACAGCCTGCTCCGCCCTTCGGAAAACCTGCAAAATCAGGTGAGGGAGGCACTGCTTGGCGGAGCCCGGATTATCCAATATCGTGACAAAAAGAGAGACCCTCAACAACGTCTTTCTGACGCCACGGCCTTGCAGCAACTCTGTAGAGAGTACAACGCACTATTGATCATCAATGATGATGTCAAATTGGCAAAACAGTCTGGAGCCGATGGTGTCCACCTGGGAAGAGATGACCCCAGTATGGCTATTGCAAGAGAGGCGTTGGGAGAGAAGGCAATCATCGGTATCTCCTGCTACAACCGACTCGAACTGGCCCGCCAGGCTGCCGCATCAGGTGCCGACTACATCGCCTTTGGTCGCTTTTTTGCATCGACTATTAAGCCTGAGGCCGTACAGGCAGAACCCGAACTGTTAACAGATGCTAAAAATGAACTTGATCTGCCACTGGTTGCCATCGGTGGAATAACGCCGGAGAATGGCGCCCCATTAATAGCTGCAGGCGCCGACATGCTGGCCGTCGTCCACGGGATTTTCGGACAACCGGACATCCAAGCTGCCAGCCGTAGACTCTGTAGACTTTTCGAGCCGGAGGAGAAAATAATATGAGCCGTTCCCAAGCACTCTTTGCCCATGCACAGCAACACATACCGGGAGGCGTGAACTCACCTGTCAGGGCCTTCCATGGGGTAGGGGGCGATCCGGTCTTTGTCGACTGCGCAGCAGGCCCCTATATCTACGATCCGGATGGTAAGCGATATATCGACTACGTGGGCTCCTGGGGACCCATGATCCTCGGTCATGCTCATCATGAAGTCATCGACGCTGTGGCATCGATCATCAATAAGGGACTCAGCTTTGGCGCTCCTACTGAGTTGGAAACCCGAATGGCAGACAAGGTGTGTGAATTGGTTCCCAGCATAGAGATGGTGCGCATGGTCAGTTCCGGTACCGAGGCCACCATGTCTGCAATCCGCCTGGCACGTGGCTTTACCGGACGAGACAAGATCGTAAAATTTGAAGGCTGCTATCACGGCCACTCCGACTCCTTGCTGGTCAAGGCCGGCTCAGGCATGTTGACATTGGGCGAACCCTCCTCCCCTGGTGTGCCTGCCAGTCTGGCAGAGCACACGATCACCTTGAGCTATAACGACAGTCAGCAGGTAAGGGATACATTTACACAAATGGGTGACCAGATCGCCTGCATCATTGTGGAACCAGTTGCGGGAAATATGAACTGCATCCCACCACGGCCAGGTTTTCTTGAGACCCTGCGCGAGGTCTGCAATCAGCAGGGAGCGGTATTGATCTTCGATGAGGTCATGACCGGCTTCCGCGTCGCCCTTGGAGGCGCCCAGGCTCACTATGGTATTTCTCCCGATCTGACTACTTTGGGAAAAGTCATCGGTGGCGGCATGCCTGTAGGAGCCTTTGGAGGTCGAATTGATATCATGCAAAAGATAGCCCCGCTGGGGCCTGTCTACCAGGCAGGAACACTCTCCGGCAACCCGGTTGCCATGTCTGCCGGGCTGAAGACCCTTGAATTGATCTCACAGCCAGGTTTCTACGAAAGGTTATCTCAAAAGGTCGAGAAACTCGTCGATGGCATCATGCTGGAGGCGAAATCGGCTGGCATTCCATTAACCGAAAATCATGTTGGTGGGATGTTTGGTCTGTTCTTCAGCAATGCCTCGCAAATCACCGATTATGAAGCAGCGACTACATGTGACCAAGCGCGTTTCAAACACTTTTATCATGCGATGTTGGAGCGCGGTATCTACCTGGCGCCATCCGCTTTCGAGGCTGGCTTCGTATCTGATGCCCACACCGAAGAAGATATTGAGGCTACCATCCAAGCCGCTGGTGAGTCGTTCAAAACACTGAGTTGAGTAGACGCAACCAACAGGATAGCCGATCAATTGCCTGTCCGAGCCAGGACTGATGGGTGAGTTCTTTACACCTTTGCTGGCATGGATTGGCGAAAACCCCTTTTGGGCCGGCTTAGCCGTTTTTGTGGTCGCCTTTTCTGAATCGGTGGCCTTGTTTGGCTTACTGATACCTGGCGTGGTGATAATGTTCGGCTTTGGCGCTTTGATCGCCACCGGGACGCTCAGTTTCTGGCCCGTATTTTGGTGGTCCGTTGCAGGAGCTGTGGCAGGAGATGGTTTAAGTTTCTGGCTTGGACACCATTTTCAGGAGCGGTTAAAAGGCTTCTGGCCCTTCAGTCACTACCCGGCAACCCTGCATCGAGGTATCACTTTCTTTGAGCGATACGGCGGAAAAAGTG
Source organism: Candidatus Thiodiazotropha sp. (ex Codakia rugifera) (assembly GCA_025656675.1). GTDB lineage: Bacteria > Pseudomonadota > Gammaproteobacteria > Chromatiales > Chromatiaceae > Thiodiazotropha. The sequence goes on along the minus strand of JAHXHN010000002.1, from coordinate 243,725 downwards.
TGGCAATTGGCCGCTTTTTCGGGCCGGTGCGCGCTATCATCCCCCTGGTGGCCGGTATGCTGGGGATGTCACCACTGCGATTCCTTATCGCTAACGTCGCTTCTGCGTTGGTGTGGGCTCCCGCCTATCTGCTGCCCGGTATCGTCTTTGGTGCCTCCCTGGAACTGGCATCAGAGGTTGCCTTCAGACTTGTCGCTTTAATGTTGCTACTGCTCTTTCTTGCCTGGGTATTGTTTTTTCTGGCTCGTGGTCTGTTCCGTTTGATTCAACCCCATGCCACAAATTTGGTTCAACGTGGTTTCGAATGGGGTCAACTGCATCGCGGATTCAGATCGATATCCCGCTCACTCGCCGATCCTGACCATCCTGAGGCGCGAGGACTGGCCTTCCTTGCCACGCTGCTGCTAATCACCACCTCGCTCTTTGTCCTGCTTACTGGCATTGTCATGGATGGCTCACTGACAGGCGAGATGGACCAGCTTGCATACAACGCCATGCAGAGTCTACGTACACCCTGGGGCGACCAGCTGATGGTGATGTTCACCCAACCGGGAGATCTTCTAACAACATGTGTAGTGGGATTCGGTATAGCCGCTCTGCTGCTTCAACAGGGACATAAACGCGCCCTCTACTACCTGCTGGCTGCAGTAGCCTTCGGCTTGATCACGCCTTTGTTGCTTAAATACAGCCTGCGTATTCCACGACCAGACAATGCCCCGGAATCACTGGGGCCTTGGTCCTTCCCCAGCGCCCATGTCATGCGCAGCATCACACTCTACGGCTTCTTATCAATCATGATAGCCCGTACCATGATCAAAGAATGGCGTTGGCTTCCTTTCAGTATTGCCGCTCTGCTAGTCGGTGGAGTGACACTTTCACGTCTCTATTTGGGCATCCACTGGTTCACCGACGTTCTCGGGAGTCTTTCTCTGGGTATCGCCTGGATAGCCCTGCTTGGTATTGCTTACTACCGACATGTAGAGGCGGAGTCGCACACATCCACCCTGACAGGCTCAGCCCTGCTGCTGCTGTTGCTCTGCACGAGCTATAACTGGATTCATGTTATTGAACGAACAGCTGTTTTTCAGCCTATACAGGAGAGACAGGTCGTCTCTTTAGAGACATGGCAGAACAGGCAGGTCGATTTCCCGCGCTACCGCCACGATACCCTGGGTGATGAGAATCATCCCATAAATATTCAGTTGGCCGGTGATCAGCAGCAGCTAGTCAGCCAACTGGAGCAGCAGGGATGGGAAAAAGCGGAGATGCTCGGATGGGACAATCTCCTGCGTCTGCTATCACCCAGCACCCCCCTTCAGGGACTGCCTGTACTACCCCAGGTACATGATGCACGCCATGAGCAAACGGTCATGGTTAAACAGCTGTCTGAGCAGTCCCGGTTGATAGTCAGGCTCTGGTCAACCCCCATCAGAATCGAGCCTGGCGATATGGCAGTTGCCATCGGCAACGTCACCGAGCAACAGGTTGAAACCTTGATCGGGTTGTTACAGATCCCACGCACAGTTCAACAATTCAGTAGCCCGGTAAACCGGCTGAGTCGGGACCTTGAAACGCTTAAGGGCAGTATCAGCCATGAGCCAGGCAGGCTGATCCGGATTCTACTTGAGGCCGGCGTTCAGTAAATAATATGTCATTAAAGCGAGAAACAGTCAGCGTTAAAGCAATGCAAATACTGGCCGATTTATTGATTATGTCTGCGCAAGGAATTCTGCTATGACAGGCCAGGAAAGGCAATACGCATGGAAAACAGAAAAACAGGCAGCAATGTACTTAATCCATTGAAAATTCTAATCCGGATAACAATCAGGTCACTTTTTGCCGTGCTATGCTTGTGGCTGTCCGCTTCGTGGGTATGGGCCAGCTCAAATGACGTCCGTATCGGTGTGCTCGCAAAGCGGGGTTACGAGAAAAGTATGGAGCGATGGAACGCCACTGCAGAATATCTGAACGAAGCCTTACCCGCATACCAATTCAGCATCGTCCCAATGGCCTTTGATGACATCCAGGTCATCGTAAAAAACCAGATGGTTGATTTTGTTATTGTCAATCCTGGAATCTATGTCGATCTCTCAGTCAAGTACGGTATCAGACGTGTCCTGACCTTGGTCAATAAACTATCAACCGATAACCATGTATCTAAATTTGGCAGCGTGATCTTTACCCTAAAGGATCATAATAACCTTCGTCATCTGTCAGATCTCAAAAACCAACGTGTAGCCGCTGTCCACCAAACATCGCTAGGTGGATGGATTATGGCACTTAGAGAATTGCGAACATCGGGAATTGATGAATGGAATCTCGCCTCCTTGCTGTTTCTTAACACCCATGATGCTGTTGTCAACGCGGTTTTGAAGCGAGAAGCCGAGTTCGGTATTGTGAGAACAGACACCTTGGAGCGAATGGCCCAGGAAGGCAAACTGAATCAGTATGACCTTCGTATCATTTCACCCAAGATATATGACCACTTTCCCTATGCCGTCAGTACCCCGCTCTATCCAGAGTGGCCATTTGCTCAACTGACAAATACATCACGAACCATTGCAAGGGATGTTGCGATTGCATTGCTCAAGTTACCGGCAGACCATAAAGCCGCTCAACATGCCCGCATTCATGGTTGGACAATTCCAGAGAATTACCAAACAGTTCATGACCTGTTGAATCTGTTGGAGTTACCGCCCTATGAGAAAAACCTAGGTACCAGATTACTCGACTCAGTTGAAAATATTTGGCACTGGTACTTAGCCACATCACTGGCTCTGTTGTTCCTCATTTTCCTTATTTTGAGGGTAGTACGACTCAACCGTTCTCTATCTGAGCACAAAATAGATCTTGAGGAGAGTATGCAGGCTCAGGCTGCCACATTCGATCAGGCCGCAGTTGGACTCGCTCATATAACGCTGACGGGCAAAATCCTGCGAGTGAATAATAAACTGTGTGAGATTGCAGCCTTAACTCATCAACAAATCAAAGAAATCAATCTCAAGGACCTGTTATTCAGCGATGACATTCCCTTGTGTATCAGTGCCTTCAACGATATACGCAACAGAGAGAAAAGTAGTGTCTCCATTCAGCTGCGATTACTCTGTGCAAGCGGTAATCTCAAATGGATTCAGTTATCTCTCTCTCACAAACCAAACAATGCGCAACAGGATAAATATCTGGTTGCAGTTATTGATGACATTGATAAATACAAGAAACTCGAGGAGAAAACACTTCAAGCTCAACATCAAAAAGAGTTAATTTTGAATATTGCCGGCGATGGCATCATCGGACTCGACAACCATGCCAACCATACTTTCGTCAATCCGGCAGCAGCAGAAATGTTGGGCTATACCATTGAGGAAATGCTGAATAAGAACAGCCATCAACTCTGGCATCATAGTCGGCTGAATGGCAGTGAGTTCCCAGAATCCGAGTGCCCTATCACTGATGTACTAGAGCATGGCAAGGTCCATCATGGGAAACAGGAAACAATATGGCATAAGAATGGAACAGCACTAAAAGTCAATTTTATCAGCACACCAATCAAAGAGGGAGAGAAAATAACAGGTGCTGTAGTTGTGTTTCATCATACATCCCGTTGCAAAAGTACAGAACCAGCCTACCCTGAATCATGAATACCGGTAGCTTTTTCCGATATTATCTGCTGCTTATTGTATTTACAGCTACGTTAGGTGGCCTGCTTTACTGGGCCATATATCAGCAAACTCTGAATAGCGTTGTCAATGAATTCAAGCTTGAATCTAATAATCTCATCAATCAAGTAACCAAACAGCTAAGCCTTGCCTTTATCGAGATTCACTCAGATTTAAGATTTCTCACAGAGCAAAGGGAACTGCATGCGCTATTTTCATCAGGACAAAAAAAACAAACACTGCAAAACTTACAGGCATCCTGGAAATCACTTGCACTACAACGAAGTCGATATGATCAATTACGATTTCTCGATACTAACGGCTTAGAGTTAATCCGTATCAACTTCAATATGGGCAAGCCTGAGTCGGTGAGCCATGATAAATTACAATCAAAAAAATACCGTTATTACTTCACTGAATCCATAGGCAGACTACCCGGCACAATCTATAGCTCACCCCTAGACTTGAATATCGAAAATAAAAAAATTGAGCTACCGCTAAAACCTACCATACGCTTTGCATCTCCAGTGAGTACCTCAGATGGTAAAATACTTGGTATTGTCATACTAAATTACTTAGCAAGAAATTTACTCGATGACTTCCGTAGAGTTTCTGCTGGCTATCCAGGACATGCCATCCTACTCAACTGGCAGGGCTATACATTATTGAGTCCGGAAAGCGCTCAAGATTGGGGCTTCATGTTTCCGGACAGCGCCCAAGAGGGCATAAATGTAAAACACACTGAGGCATGGCAGACAATTCAGGATAAAAACTCCGGTCAGGTACTCAACAATAAAGGTCTTTATACTTTCGACTTCGTTCACCCATCTGGTGAAGAATTAAAACAGTACTGCTCAAGCTGCCTGAGGATACTTCTACACATTCCAAGTCAGTTAGTCCAAGCGAAATTATGGCAAAAATTATCGCAAATCTTACCCATCATACTATTCAGCTTATCTTTTCTTGTGATTATTCTGGGGATAGCCCTATGGAACAGGTTAAAACGCTCTGCAAATGAACTTCAAATCCAATCCCTTAATCAGCAGATCTCCTACGAACATGACCTATTCCTTAATGGACCAGGCATTATTGCCAAGCTGAGAAATGAGCTTGGTTGGCCGGTTGAATTCATATCCTCCAATGTGCAAGATCTATTAGGCTATGATGCAAGTCGCTTTACGAACGGTGAACTGACTTTTTCCAATATCATCGACCCTGAGTATTTATCACAATATTCACGCGAAACCTATCAGGCGGATCTTGATCGCGTTGAAAACTTCAAACGCTCTTTGTACAAAATCATTGACCAACAGAACCACACAAAATGGATACAGGATAACACGCACATTATACGAGATAAGATGGGCAGACTGACCCACTTCTTTGTCCATATCAACGATGTCACACCTTTAAAGGAAGCCGAGGAACAGCTCAACCGGTCACATGAGTATATTCAAAAAGTAGTGGATACCATTGCTGATCCCACATTGGTTATTGATATCAATAACCATCAACTTAAACTGGTAAACCAATCAGCGCTTGAACTCTATACCAGTGGCAAACAACTAAAAGATGGCATGACATGCTTTCGCCTTTCTCACAAACGCAACACACCCTGCAAGGGCGACCACGATCCCTGTCCAATCAATCAAATACTGAAAAGCAAGAAAAGCGTATCCGTCATTCATAAACACTACAAGGATAACGGGGAGGTCATGCATGTTGATGTACGTGCCACGCCAATATTTGACGAAAAAGGTGAACAGGTAGTCCAAATCATTGAGTCACATAGAGATATCACGCAAACAGTATTAATGGAGAAGCAGTTACAACATATCGCTGAAACCGATCGACTCACACAGATATTCAATCGTATGAAATTTGATGAGGAGTTAAAGAACCAGATTGCCTGGGCCAGCCTGACTAACAATCATTTTGGTTTGATTATGTTGGATCTGGACCATTTTAAACAGGTGAATGATAACTATGGCCATGACGCCGGTGATCAAGTTTTGAAACGTACCGTTGAACTTTTACATAAAAGGATTCGCAAATCAGATATTCTTGCTCGTTGGGGTGGTGAAGAATTTATGATAATTGCCCCTCTGATCACCCAGGACGAGTTAACACTCTTTGTAGAATCACTACGTTCAGCAATAGAGAATACCTCGCACGAAGGAATTGGTGTGGTAACAGCAAGCTTTGGAGCCAGCGTCCTCAAGCCTAACGACAACATTCAATCATTGATAAAACGTGTTGACACCGCACTTTATAAATCAAAAAAACATGGACGTAATCGCGCTACTATTCTCTAGTGATCGTATAATTTCACCCCCCCATTCGAATTGTCTTCTTACTTTCCGGCTGAAAATGGATGGAGTGGAATAGAAGAGACAGGATATCCACTGAACACAGTGCCAATTAATCATGTAGAATATTGCAGGTCACACCCTGTGTGGCTGCACTATTGACAGTTCAGGCAGTTTAAAAATCATCTTGCGTTAACATCCGAATGTCATTTTTATTTCAGGCTATCCAAACAGAGACTAAATAGAGTAACATCTGCACCGCCAGACATATTGGCTGACAGTATATCGTCTAATTCTGCAAATATTGGATGATGAATAGCGTAGAACATCGATTCATCATGAGTCGGTTGATTCCCGTAGATGTAAACATAATGAGGTATAACTATGACACGAATGACCAAACTGGCTGGCATCAGTCTGCTTGTATTACTGCTCTCCGGCTGCAGTGAAGTCAATGATTTCAAACCCATTGCAGGCATGGATGCCATGGACATCTATGCCAATGCCTGTTCCAGCTGCCATGGAGAAGGCGGAAGTGGGAAATTTGGTATTTTACTGAACATAGCAGGCACTGATGAATCAATAGATCAGATTGTTGATAAGGTACTGAATGGTGGCCATATCATGCCCGCTTTTCCGAACATTGATAAGCAGCAGGCGATAAGCGTTGCCACTTACCTCAAATCAGAGTGATCCCCCGGGTACTGCATATACCGATCCACAACATTGTCTCCGATCAACTCATAACTTGTACTGCAGACTATGGCTGACTAAACCCGATGTGAACAGATAGACTACCATCACGTTCAGTCGAATGGTGCCACTCACCTTGCATGACAACCGGTTGCCTCGGAGTACGGGGATCCACTACAGTACATTTCCAAAGACTTTTATTTGTAAAAACATCCAATTCCACATGCCGCTCTCTAATGGGGTGTAACCTAAACACCCCTGCGGGAACACTCACCTCAATGGCAGACCCTCGAACCACCTGGCCAGGTTACCTGGCTAACAACCCCAACCCCCAAGGTACTGAATTAAAATAACACACTGCGATCATATCAATTCTGTTACTTACCCTCTGAATGCCGGGTAAAGAAAGCCAGGATACATAGAAAACTGAGCACATAATCTGAAACACTGGGACTTGGATTGATCCAGCAGAGTATCACCTGCCGAATGATTCACTTCGTCCTATGAATGAGGGAACCGAGAGATTGATAGGGGGGTGGATTTACAGCAACCCTACCTTCGTCAGACAACAAATCTTATCTTAATGAAGGTAGACGGTTGACCTTTTTTTCCTACACGCATTCACTGGATCTGGAGTAATAGGGCGATATTTTTCCTATACTTTTGCAAAAATGGAACACAAACAACATGTCTCAACGTACTACATTACTGGTTGTGGATGATGAGCCGGAGTTGTGTGAAATACTCTCTGAGTATTTTTCGGGCCAAGGGCTGGAAGTCTATACAGCCGGTAGTGCAGAAGAGGCACGGGAATTATTCAAGACACAGACTCCGAACCTGGCAATCCTGGATATTCACTTGCCCGGTGAGGACGGCCTGTCGTTGGCACGCTGGATCCGGGAACGACATCAGCCTGTCGGCATCATCATGCTCACAACTGCAGCCGAACTGGTCGATCGGGTCGTCGGACTGGAGATGGGTGCTGATGATTACGTCCCCAAACCTTTCGAACCAAGGGAGTTGCTCGCACGTGTAAAAAGTGTATTAAGACGTCTGTCACATGAGACACAATCACCCACCCAATCCGGCAGGGTCCGCTTCGGCGTGTGTGAACTCGATATGACGATGCACAAGCTGTATGACGCTAACGGTCATGAAAAACCACTGACCGCAATGGAGTTTGACCTGCTCAAGGTCTTCACCGAGCACCCCAACCGGGTGCTGAACAGGGACCAGCTTATGGAACTCGCACACAACAAGGACTGGGGCGTATTCGATCGGTCCATCGATCTGCGTATCATGCGGCTCAGGCGAAAGATCGAGCTTGACCCGGAAAAACCCGAGGTGATCAAGACAGTACGCGGTGTCGGCTACATCTATGTGAAGCCGTGACGATGCCCGCAACGTACAGAGTAACCAAAGTGAAAGACGAAAACGACAGTCGTTCCGGTCTGCGACTGACGACACGCTACCGCTGGCTGCTACTTGCCATTACCCTACCGTTGTTTCTCGTCATCATGGTGCTGGCTGCCAATCAGTACCAAGATTTGCGCACCCAGATTTCCAATGATCTGTCACAGAACACCGCTCGTCATTCAATTGCTCTGGAGGGTATAGCCAAACTCGCCAACGACCACGTACTGCAGATGCATAACTGGTCAGAGAGCTTCCTCAGGAGTCCGCCCAGTCATCCCAGTGAACTAAGGACCTACTACTCACCGCAATTCGACGTAGCGGCGGGAACCGAAGTCTATACCCTGGATAATGTGCCAGAGGATAAACGGGAATTAATCGGGCAACTGATCTGGCATGCCGGCGATCCGCGCCGACCTGAGGTCGGTAGAATCTTCCTTGATCATGCCCTGGAGTTTTTTTCCCTTGCCCGTCTTACACATAGCGTGACACCCTATTTTCAATGGTCCTATTTTTTTTCAGCGAAAGAAGGCTTTATCGCTTTGTATCCGTGGATGAGTACAGATCGGTTGTTGGAAATCGGAGGGTATGCAACACCGATAATTGCTCTTGAAAAATGGTTTGAGTATGAAATATACCTAAAGGGGACACCCGAAAAGAATCCCCGTCACAAACCCTACTGGACCGCACCCTATGTCGATGCGGGTGGCACCGGTGTCATGGTGTCATATGGAGCACCGGTTTATGTCGACGACAATTTCCTGGGTATAGTCGGTACCGATTTAAGACTTGCCACCCTGGAAAAATTCCTCACGGAGTTACCACTCGATGTCGGTCGTCTAGTGATCCTAGATCAGATGGGGATGCTGCTGGCGGACTCTGCAGGTACCCCCAAGGACACGCTGCGCAAGGCAGTGGACATTGCACCCGAAGCACTCAATGCAAAAGCGATATCCATTGCACTGAGCGATGCTGGCAAACCACAGGAAGCAAATACCCATACCATCGTAGCGCAACATATCGAATACGCCCCCTGGACGCTGGTCTACCTTGTCAGTAACGAAGAGATTATGGGTCTCATGTGGCCGCGGGTACTACCTTATGCCGTCATCCTGCTTGTACTTGTCGCAACCGTTTTTCTAGCACTCTACTCGATGAGAAAGGAATTCATCAGCCCTGCCCTGGCGTTAGTGCACTACATTCGCGACGCATCGCGTGACCCTTCGATCGAGGAACCTAAACTACCGCCCCTGTGGCAGACCTGGGTGGATTCTGTCACACACGCATTCACCAGCACACGCGACGCAACATCCAAGTTAAAGGCCAGCGAGGAGCGTCTTCAGCAAATACTGAACAACTCGTCAGCGGTCGTCTATGTCCGTGACCTGGAGGAGCGTTTTCTACTGATCAATCAACCCTTCCAGCGTCTGTTTGGCATTACACAAGGGGAGATTGTCGGTAAACAACTTGATGAATTGTTCCCACCGGAAACCGCAGCCGAATTTCGTAACAACGACCTCCAGGTTATTGAACAAGATACCGTTATGGAATTTGAGGAACAAGCAACCCTCGATGATGGAATTCATACCTACATTTCCAATAAATCCCCCCTCTATGACAGTGCGGGAAAAATCTATGCCATCTGCAGCATCTCCACGGACATTACAAAACGCAAGCAGTCCGAAGAGGCTCTGCGCCAGGCAGCATTGGGAATCTCGGAAGCGCAAAGTAAGGATGTATTCAACTCCCTCGTCATGCACCTGTCCAAAGCGGTAGGTACAGACTACGCATTCATCGGAGTTCTCGAGCAAACCAATCAGATTCAAACCCGGGCACTGTACGCTCATGGACGGATAGCGGAGAACATCACCTACGCTCTTGATGGCAGCCCCTGTGCGAATGTGGTTGGACAGCAGTTTCACTTCTATCCGGATACCATACAGCAACGCTTTCCTGATGACAGACTGCTACAGGAAATCGATATGGAAAGTTATGCGGCGATTCCATTATTCGACAGCACAGGAAACATCCTTGGCCTGCTGGCCGTGCTTCATAGCCAACCACTGCAAGACGAGAACCTGATCGAATCGATACTCCAGGTATTCGCAGGCCGTGCAGTTCATGAACTGGAACGCGAGCACACCGATATGGCATTACGTGCATCGGAAGCGAGCTATCGCGCCATCTTCGAGGCCTCTGAAGACGCTATCTTCGTACATGACATGGATACCGGCGCTATCCTCGATGTCAATAGGAAGGCCTGCGAGGCCTATGGATACAGCAGAGAAGAGATGCGTCAAGTCGACGTTGGTATGATCAGTTCCGGCATACAACCCTATACCCAGGATGAAGCGGCAAAGCTCATGGCGCGAGCGGTTGCCGGCGAACGACTATGTTTCGAATGGCATCGCAAGAACCGCGATGGCACGCTGCACTGGGACGAGGTCTTTATCCGACGCGCATCGATAGGTGGACAGGAGCGGATACTGGCATTCACACGCGAAATCACCGCCCGTAAGGAGGCCGAGGAGAAGCTGCGGGCCAGCGAGGCGCAATACCGAGAGGCAAATCGCAGATTACGGGAGAGCGAAGCCTTCAAGTCAGCCATTGTGGAGAAGGCACTGCTGGGCATCATTACCATCGATGAAGCAGGATTTGTGGTTGAATTCAATCCGGCATCCGTCGAGATGTTTGGCTATGACAAGCGCCGTGCAATTGGTTGTAATCTGACCGACCTGATTATTCCGGAAACCCATCGCAAGGCCCACAGTGACGGTTTGGCTCGCTATCTGCATACAGGTGAAGCCCGGGTGCTCGGTAAGCGACTGGAACTAACGGCGATCCGTGCAGACGGTAGTGAGTTCCCCGTGGAACTCTCCATCTCCGCCAACCGGGTTGGAGATACCAACTATTTCACTGCCTTTATCACGGATCTGACCGGGAAACGAGCAGCTGAGATTGCACTTAGAACCAGCGAAGAGCAGTATCGGTCCATATTTAATGCAGCGAGCGATGCACTGATTCTCTGGGATGCGCAGGGAAAGATGGTGGATGCAAACCCCGCTGCCTGGAAAATGGCCGGCTACACGAAAAAGGAGTTTTTCAAGAAACCGTTCCATGAGCATATTCACGCCTCCTCGCTTGCCTCTCTGAAGAAGTTCAAATCGGATGTTGCCACTGCCAAGGCTGCCTCTACCGAAACCAGAGTGATCCGCAAAAACGGTACCCTCATTGATTTGGAATCGAGAAGCATCCCCATGCCTTATCGGGGCCAGCCACATATTCTTACCATTACCCGGGATATCACTGAACAAAAAAAGGTAGCTGAAGAACTTGCCCATCAACGGGAGGCTTTGCGTCAGAGCGAGAAACTCTCCGCCATGGGTGAGCTGTTAGCCGGTGTTGCCCATGAACTCAACAATCCACTGGCTATCCTGATGGGACGAACAGCCTTGCTGGAGAACAAGACAAAGGACTCGGCCATCAAGGCAGATGTGGAAAAAATTCACACCGCCGCAGACCGCTGCGGCCGTATCGTTCGCACATTTCTCGCCATGGCCAGGCAAAAACCACCCGAGCGTAAGCCCGGCAATCTCAACGATGTGGTGACAAGTGCGATTGAGTTACTCGGCTATGGCCTGCGCACCTCGGGTATCGAGTTGCAATCCCGGCTATCCAATAACCTGCCGAAACAGCAGATGGATGTAGATCAGGTGGGGCAGATCATCATCAATCTGCTGGTCAATGCCCAGCATATGCTTACAGAACAACCGGAGCCGCGCCACATCGTCATCGAGACGGGTAAATCGGCTGGTGGTGTGTATTGCCGTGTGACTGACAATGGACCCGGGGTACCGGATGAATTGCGACAACGCATCTTTGATCCCTTTTTCACCACCAAAAGCGGTAATGTGGGTACCGGAATCGGCTTATCCGTCAGTCGGAGCATTGCAAGGGAGCACGGCGGCAAGTTACAGCTGGAGGCTGTGAAGAGCGGAGCGGGAGCGACCTTCATGCTCTGGCTTCCTCTCGATCCGCAACGTGCGGCAAGCGAACCAGTCGACGAATCGCCGGGAATGAACAAAACACAGGGCGGTTATGCACTGATCGTGGAAGATGAGCCGGAGGTTGCTGACTTGCTGGTGGAAATTTTGCAATCTGCCGGAGTTAAAGCCACTTGGGTGAGCAGCGGAGTAGCGGCCATACGATGGTTGGAAGAGAATAACTGTGACCTGATTCTCTCTGATATACGCATGCCGGACATGGATGGAACCGGTTTGTGGCGGGCACTCGAACAGCAATATCCCGATCTTTTGCAACACACGGCCTTTATCACAGGCGATACCCTCTCTGCCGCTATCGCCCCGTTTCTGAAGGAGACCGGTGCACCTTTGCTGGAGAAACCCTTTACACCCGAACAGGTACTTGCCCTTGTCGCCCGGTTGGAGCACAGCTGAATCCGTGTTTCAGATCTGTTTCAACAGGCAGCAACAAATCAAACAATAAAGCCAGCTTCACGAAGTCGTACTGAAACCGACGCCTCTCATACTATCTATTACAGTCATCATGGTTGTTGATCTGGTAACGGAGGCGATGAGATGAGAACAAGGATTGGGAACTTACCCGGTCGAACATCCTCACCGAAGCGTGATGGGGATTCAGCTCCCACTGGGCATAGCACAGGCGGGCTCAGGTCATGAGAAGACTACTCAACCTGGCCTCAGCACACCCCTGGCCCGTACTCCTGACGCTTCTGCTGGTTTCCTTGGGAGCGGCCTCTCAACTCCATCGGTTGCAGATCCATGTCTCGCCTCAGGGTCTCGCCATGGAAAACAGCCCGGCAATGGCGTTCTATGAAAGTGTTGTTGCCACATTTGGTGCGGAAAACATCACCCAAATATTCGTGCGTGATCATGATCTCTTCGGCCATGACAAACTGGATGCCATCCGCTCGGCCATCGCCCGCCTGGAAGCATTACCCTATGTAGAGAGCACAGAGAGCCTGTTCTCCATACCTCATCTCCGTGTCATCGATGAGTTCGTCTACACCGATCCCTACCTGAAGGATAACCCGACGACAACCAAGCAAGTTGAGCTTGTTCGCCAGGAGGCACTCAAAAATCCGTTCGTACGTCATAACCTGCTTTCAGACGACGGCTTGGCAATGGCCATCAATGTACATATCAAGCCGAGTGAGGATAATCCGGAATTCGACACCGAAGTGGCCGCTGGTGTTGAGGCAGCCATCGCACACCTGGAAGTCCATGTTGATGAAGTCTTTCAGGTCGGCCTGCCCTATATCCGGACCCATGTCCGTAACCTGATCCAGCAGGACCAGAAGACTTTACTGCCCTTGGCCGTGACACTCCTCCTGCTCACTCTGGCGCTTACCTTGCGCAGAGTCAATGCTGCCGTAATCCCGCTGTTGACAGCCGGTCTCAGTATTCTATGGACATTGGGGGGTATGGCAGCCCTGGGTATCCCTGTTAATGTCATGACTGCCATCGTACCGGTATTGCTGATCATTGTCGGATCGACAGAGGATATTCACCTGATCTCCGAGTACCAGAAAGGCACTATCGCCGGCCACGGTCGACATCGGGCGATCCAGTATATGGCCAAGCGTATGGGACTGGCCGTGTTGTTGACCTTTTTTACCTCCTATCTGGGATTCCTGTCGATTGGGGTGAATCCCATTCAGTTGCTGCGCGAGTTCGGTCTGGTGGCCTCCACAGGACTGGCCTTTAATTTCATCATTACCGCATCATTGATCCCCGTCTATCTACGTTTTTTTGGTGACAGGTATCCAGATCGACACAATAAGAGACACCATCTGGCCGACCGTCTGATCGGAACCGTTTGTCATCTCGTACAGCACAGAAAAAGCTGGATCCTGTTATTCACGGTAGCATCACTCTCCATTGCAGCCTATGGCAGCTTATCGATACAGATCAACAACAGTATCCTGGACTATTTCAGTCAAGGCTCGCCGGTCAAATACCGGGCCTCAACCCTGCATGATGAATTGTCAGGAATAGAGACCTTTTCCATCATTCTCGATGGAAATATCGAAGATACATTCAAGCGATCACGATACCTGGAAGAAGTTGTCGAGATTCAGCACTATCTGGAGCATACCTCCTCGTTCGATTCCAGCGTATCGATCGCCGACCATCTAGCCCTACTCAACAGTGCGGTGAATGAATCCGGGAGTCTGCAGCTTCCTGACGACGATGAAGTCCTGAGTGAACTGAATGCCTTTGTTAAACACAAAAATATCAAGGGGTACGTAACACCTGACTTCAGCCAAACCAGGATAGTCGTACGACATAACCTCTACGCTTCCAACAACCTGAACAAGGCATTGGCTGAACTTCAGTCATTCGTCGATGAGAATACGGACAAAGGGCTGAATGTAAACATCACCGGTGCGTCTGTACTCACCAGCCAGGCTACTGATCAAATGGCGGCAGGACAGGCAAAATCACTCGGGCTCATGCTGCTGGTGATCTTTATGGTGATCTCGCTGCTGTTTGTCAATGTAAAGGCCGGTCTGCTTGCCACCCTGCCTAATCTGTTCCCCATTGTCATGCTGTTCGGGGTCATGGGCTACACCGGTATCCCGCTGGACAGCGCAACATCTATGATAGCGGCAATCGCACTAGGTATCTGTGTGGATAACACCATGCATTTTATGGTGCGTTACAACAGTGAATTGACTCAGCATAAAAGTGAGACCAAGGCGATTCTGACAACCATGCGGGAAGAAGCCACCCCAATCACTGCTGCGTCAATCGCACTATTTTTAGGGCTGGGAGTCATGGTCTTCTCTAATTTTACACCGATAGCCTATTTTGGGATATTGAGTGGCATGGTCATACTTCTGGCCTACTACGCCAATTTTTTCATCACTCCCCTCCTGCTGTCGACCACACGACTGATCACCTTGTGGGATCTGTTGTCCCTAGAGCTACGACGAGGACTCATTCACGATTGCCCCCTGTTTAAAGGTATGCGGCCCCGCCAGATCAAACGAGTCATCCTGATGAGTCAGGTCCGCGAGTACAAGACAGGGGAAACTATCATGCACAAAGGGGAAGAAGGTAAGGAGATGTTCATCCTGCTTGAGGGTAAGGGCATGATCTACAGTATCAAACCGGATACAGCCTCGGAATCGGTTCTGCCTGTCGGTAGTGGCCACGTTTTTGGATTGACCGCTCTGGTCTGTGGTCAGACACGGACCTCAACGGCGGTCGCACTGGAAGACACCAAGGTGCTGGTGTTAACTTGGGACTCAATCCAACGAGGTGCCCGATTCTATCCTCGCATTGTTTTTCATCTCTTCCGCAACCTCTCAGCCATCCTTGCCAATCGGTTTACCGAAGATGTCATGACGCATACTCCCTTACCCGCAAATAGGTATGAGTTGAATGCCTATTCATCATTATCGAGTAAAAACGATTCGGCACTAGTTACCCATGCCGATACCGCTGTATTGCAGTTTGGAAACTAGTTTTTCTCCTCATCAAGCGGTCTGAGAGATGAAATAATACAGTCCTGTTGCAGTCACGAAAAAACATCGATCATTATGTGCGATTTAACAATACGCACACACCAGCTCGCATCTCGATGTGCCGTCGTTTCTACCCTCGCAGGAAACAACTCCGAGACCACACCTAGTCAGTGTGCTCCCCCCATCTCGGCATTAACCGATGTTCAACATTGAGTTGATCAAGAATTCGGGAAACCATGAAATCGACTATCTCTTCCACTGAATTCGGGTTGTGATAAAAACCAGGATTGGCGGGCATGATCACTACTCCCATACGACTCAGTTTAAGCATATTCTCCAGGTGGATATCAGAAAATGGTGTCTCACGCACCACCAGGATAAGCTTACATCGCTCCTTCAACACCACATCCGCAGCACGTTCTATCAGATCGTTGCTGGCACCACAGGCAATAGCCGACAGCGTACCTGTGGTACAGGGACAGACTACCATCGCACGCGGTGGATTGGATCCACTTGCCACTGGCGCCATCCACTGCTGTCTACCGAATACCTGTAATTGGCCAGGCTTGGCCTGAAATCGCCGAGTCAGGATTTTTTGTATCTCTGCGGGCTGACTCGGCAAGTCAAGATCAGACTCCATTTTCAACACGATCTGTCCTGCCTGACTGATCATCAGATAGAGTACCTCGCCCGCTTCGATCAGACATTCAATCAAACGTATTGCATAGGCACTCCCGGACGCACCGGTAATGGCAACCGCAACGGGACCACGACTCAAACCGGCACCCTCGCTTGTAGCGCATCCAGCAGACGTTGGTGTATAGCTTCGAAGCCACCATTGCTCATCACTAAAAGATGATCGCCTGATTGGGCCATTTCAACCACTTCTGTCACCATCGACAGGGTGTCATTAAAGAGTGCTGCCCGACTGCCCAGCGGAGCCAGGGAAGCAGCTGCATCCCATTGCAGATCATCGGGGACAAACATCATCACCCGGTCCGCTGCCCGTAATGCAATAGCCATTTGATCCGCATGCACACCCTGCTTCATGGTATTGGACCTGGGTTCCAGTAAAGCGATGATACGTGCATCGCCCACCTGTTTGCGCAGACCATCCAGGGTAGTCTCTATCGCAGTGGGGTGGTGTGCAAAATCGTCATAGACCCGTATTCCATCTATCTCCCCACGTAACTCCATGCGACGCTTGACGTTTTTATAACGACCCAGTGATTGGATTGCCACCTTGACAGGCACACCTGCATGACGGGCCGCAGCGAGAGCCCCCAGGGCATTCGCAATATTGTGTCGGCCAATCAGATCCCAGTTGACCCGACCTTGAAACTCACCTTCGCAGATAACATCAAAACCATGGCCGTCAGGCGTCGCATTTTCTGTATGCCAGCCGGCTTCAATATCGGGATCGAAAAACTCCATGGGCGTCCAAACCCCCCTATCCAAAACGTCGCTTAGATTGCCGTCATTGAGTGGACTGATGATCAAACCCTGAGCAGGCACTGTCCTGACCAGGTGATGAAACTGCCGCTGAATCATATCCAGATCATCAAAGATATCGGCATGATCAAACTCCAGGTTGTTCAGCAACAATGTGCGTGGACGGTAGTGGATGAATTTTGAGCGTTTATCGAAAAAGGCTGTATCGTACTCATCCGCCTCTACAACAAAAAAAGGCGACTCGCCGAGACGGGCCGAAACACCGAAGTTCTCCGGCACGCCTCCGATAAGAAAGCCTGGTTGCATGCCTGCATCTTCAAGCATCCATGCCAGTAGACTGGCAGTACTGGTCTTGCCATGTGTACCTGCCACCGCCAACACCCATCTTCCCTGTAGAACATGCTCGGCCAGCCATTGAGGACCGGAGGTATAGGGCATGCCCTGATTGAGCATTGCTTCGACGGCCGGATTTCCTCGTGACATGGCATTGCCGACAACCACGATATCAGGCACCGGCTGCAGATGCTCCGCCTTGAATCCCTCCATCAAGACAATTCCCGCCTGCTCCAACTGTGTGCTCATAGGTGGATAGACATTGGCGTCAGAGCCACTGACCTGATGGCCCATGGCACGCGCCAAAAGTGCAATGCCCCCCATAAAAGTACCGCAGATACCCAGGATATGTAGATGCATCAGACTGCAACCGGGAATATAAGGCTCATCAAATTCCACGCGATGAGGTTATAGAGAAGGGCCGCAGCTATACCCATGTTCAACGGTAGTTCAAATGCATGACGGATGATATGCCCAAGCACCACAATGCTCCAGATAAACAGCACCAACAATAGCAGTTCAGACTCGGCCGATTCACTGCGATGTCCCCATGCAACCAACGGTAGAGCCAACAGGCTCAAAAACAAACCACTCAACAACATGGCTGTCGCAGTCTGAATGAAACGCGGTAATTTACTCCTCAGACTCAGTGCAATATAGATGACAGCAAGCATTAACGCCACGCCAAACAGGTTTTCCAGTACGGCGCGAACGATACCAAATTGGGCATCGACGACCATCACGATACCGACCAGCAGGTTCAGCACAACCATAAGCTGCAATAAAAAGATTGAAGATGGCAGGTCCTGTGGAGCGCGGCGCAACAGACAAAGCTCGACAGCGGAAATTAACAGTGCCTTCAATCTAGAATCCGCAGTTGAACATGGATTTGTGGGAAATCCCGGCGTGCCAAGCAAGGCATCGTTCGCCGTTAATGGCTATTCCCTTGACAATAACGACAATGCAGTTGGGTGCGTCTGGATTTTTCAAAAATTCATGTCGCGTGCCACAACTCATCCAATGGGTGTGGAAAAAATTCAGTATTTGATTCAGCATTTCATTACCTTACGTAAGAGATCAGCAGTCAACTGCGGAATCTAGTTTCAAAGCTCGTTTCCAAGGGTGCGATCAATCGCCAGTGGATTCCATGCCTGGCAAACAGGCATTACCTCCAGGGCATTTATATTGACATGGGCAGGCAAGGAGGTTACCCAAAAAACCATCTCGGCAATGTCTTCTGCTGACAAGGGGTGGGTGCCGGTGTAGACATCGCCAGCTTTCCCGGCATCCCCTTTCATCCGCACCAGAGAGAACTCCGTCTCCGCCAATCCGGGCTCAATGTTAGTGACACGAAGTGGCGTCCCCAGCAGGTCGGCCCTCAACCCCCTGGAGAATTGTTTTACAAACGCCTTGCTCGCTCCATAAGCATTTCCACCTGGATAGGGCCAGTTACCTGCCACTGAACCTATATTGACAATATGACCCCGTCTCCTTTTGACCATTCCGGGTAAAATCTGCCGGGTAATACGCATCAGACCCTTGATGTTGGTGTCGACCATTGTTTCCCAGTCATTGATATCGACTTCGTAGGCCGGCTCCATACCTAAGGCCAGTCCGGCATTGTTCACCAATACATCAATACCCTGAAACGAATCTGGAAGTGAGGGAAGAAAATCCTCTACCGCCTGTCGGTCGGTAACATCCAATGACTGAATATGTACCCGACAAAGACTTGAGAGGGATGCCTGCAGCTCCTTCAGTCGCTGCAAACGCCGGGCACACAGTACAAGATCATCACCAGCCGCTGCAAAGCGACGCGCACAGGCCTCACCAAATCCGGACGAGGCACCGGTTATCAAGATACATTTCTTCATCGTTTCTCAATCATGGTAAAAAAGTGGATTTCAGATGCGTTGGCAAATCATTGTAATCAAGCCAGCATATCAAGCCTATACTTATCTATAATGAAAGCACCTTCACTGCTGATCCTTACCACAGCTTTGTCCAAATCTTGAATAGCCACAGGGAAAGGCCCCAATCAGAACAACTACCAACAGCGCCAAGATGCCGAGATTTCCAATCCTTGAGTAGGGCGTATCACCCTGCATCGGTAAGATTTCCCCTTTCAACACGTCAACTTCCAATAGGGGCGATCGCGCCACGATCTCCCCTCTGGGCCCAATAATCGCTGAGATACCGGTATTGGTTGAGCGGAGTAGATAGCGTCCTGCCTCCAAAGCCCGCATTCTGGCAATCTGCAGGTGCTGATAGGGAGCCAGTGATTTACCGAACCAGGCATCATTGCTTGCATTGATGAGATAGGCTGCTTCCGGTAGTGCTTGAATCATCTCACTGCCGAATGCATCTTCGTAACAGATCGACATCCCCGCCTGGTACTCCCCGACTCGCATCAGCGGCTTTTCCTCTTGACGGGTACTGAAATCCGACATTGGAATAGTAAACAGATCGATCAAAGGCCAGAACAGTCGCTTCCATGGCAGATATTCGGTAAATGGCACCAGGTGGCGTTTGTAGTAGTGGTCTCGCTCATCGTTACCCAATGCAACCATGGCATTGAAATAATGCTCGCGGGCCTCGTCCATCTGCACAACACCGAACACCAGGTGAGAACCCTGTTTTTTTACTGTATTTTCGAGCGGCTGAATAAAGGGTTCATCGACCTGAAACTGAAATGCGGATACAGCTGTCTCCGGCCATACCACCAGATCACGATCGAGATTTTCCTTTGCCTTTTTCGCATACAATACCAAACTGGGCACCAACTGCTCGGGTGCCCACTTTTCCGCCTGTGGAATATTACCCTGCACCATGGCAACGCGTAGAGGATCGCCGATTGGCTGGCTCCAATGGGTCTGTCCCAACAGCCAACCGCCCAACCAGATCAAGGCCAATCCACCCCCCATTCCTAACCGGATTCGTCCCGGGGTGGCTAGCGATAACAGCAGACCGGTGGACACCAGTACCATCCAACTGATCCCCAACACACCTAACAGGGGCGCATAACCTGCCAATGGGGAGTCAATTTGTGAGTAGCCTATCTGCAACCAGGGAAAACCCGTCAGAAACCAACCGCGCAACCACTCCATCAGTACCCATAGGGCAGGAAACACCAACAAAAGCAGGACCTGCCTTGAAGCAATGAAACGTCCAATCAACCAGCCCAGACAAGCATAATAGAGGGCCATCAAGGCGATGAATCCAAGGGTCAGTACAAGGGGAAAAAGCCAACCCAGGTCGCCAAACTGAGCAATGCTGACATGCAACCATGAGACCCCACTGCCCATGAAACCCAAACCGTATGCAAAACCTGTCTGAAAGGGTGAATAGCGTCTATCCAACCACAGGACAAACAGCAGCGCCGGCCCAATAACGGCCATTATCCAAAGATTGAATGGGGCGTACGCCAGGGTAGTCATCGCACCTGCCGCCAACCCCAGCAGACGTGGATATTGCAGCAATCTTGTCAGTATGTGATTACCAGTTAGCTGCAAAATCAGGTCCGGATGTTACTCAATCTGTCACCAAATCCGCTAAACATTGGAAATGTAGCGGGATAGCTTGGTATCGATCTGGGTGGTGTGGAGGGCAAACCATTCAAACAGATAACTGACGATATCGTCCAATGCAATCTCCTCAGACCTATATTGGTGAGTCTTGTCGGTTAATAATGCCAGCAATAACTCATGCTCCTTGATATGCCTCTCTCGATCCGGATAGGTCACATCAAACATGATGTTCTCTTCACTGGTGAAATGAAATACGGCATATTTATTGACCTCATTCAGATGCCTGAGGATTCTCTCTTTTTGCATACCCTGCTGCGGTGCTAGAGACACATCACGAATCAAGCCGAGAAAGATCTTATGCTCGGAATCAATTCTCTCATGTCCTACTTCGAATTTCCTACTCCACTGAACCTGAATCATCATCCATTCTCCCTGTCAGGTTGAAATAACCTCCGTGCTAATCATCCAGTTGCCGATATTCAAGGCATATCGTACTCATCCTCGATCTCCCCGACAATCTGCTCAAGTAAATCCTCAAGGGTGATAAAACCAGCGGTAGAGCCATATTCATCAACCACGATCGCCATATGATTGCGGTTAATTTTTTAAGTTGCTTCAGTAACTGGCTGAGTCGCATGGTACCAGGTACAAAAAGCCCAGTGCATCATGGTCCAGAAGATCTCGCTCACGAGCCTCCTTGAGTAGGTCATAGATTGCTTCCTTGTCTTGCGGTTCGCTGCCAAACAGCCGGTTGATACGTTCCAGCCAGTTGCGGGGGGAACCGACACTCGATCGATCTTCGTTGCTCATCAGTCCTTGTCTTCATAGGGATCGGGAAAATGCAGGTCATGTAGGACAATACGTTCCCGCTCTTCCATGATCTGGGCTTCGGCATCGGTTATGTGATCATAACCCAATAGATGTAATACACCATGCACAACCATATGCGCCCAATGGGCTGCTGGACTTTTACCTTGCTCAGTAGCCTCACGAGCCACAATCTGGACACAGATAACCAGGTCCCCCAGAAGCGACACAGGTACCTCAGCAGGGGCTTCGAATGGAAAGGAGAGTACGTTGGTAGGGTTGTCTTTGCCCCTGTAATCACGATTGAGTTGCCGGCTTTCAGCTTCGTCAACCAGACGGATCACCAACTCCACAGGATCATGGTTCTGTGGCAGAGCGGCCTCGATCCACTGCTTGAATGCATCTTCCGATGGCAGGCCCGCGGTAACCTCGGTGGCCTTCTGTATTTCCAGGACAAGGGAGGTCATCGCCGGCGGTTCAAGCCTTTCGATCAAACTCGTCGTAAGCACGCACAATCCGCTGCACGACAGGATGGCGTACCACATCCCTGGCATTAAAAAAAGTAAAGCTGATACCCTCTACATGGGTCAGTACTTCAGATGCCTGACGTAGACCTGATTGCTGACCGCGGGGCAGGTCGATCTGGGTTACATCACCGGTAATCACTGCTGTGGAGCCAAAACCAATCCGGGTGAGGAACATCTTCATCTGTTCCGGGGTTGTGTTCTGCGCCTCATCGAGTATCACGAACGACTCATTCAGGGTACGGCCGCGCATATAGGCCAGTGGGGCAATTTCGATGATATTACGCTCCACCAATTTTGCCACTTTTTCAAAACCGAGCATTTCATAGAGTGCATCATAGAGTGGCCGCAGGTAGGGATCGATCTTTTGCGCCAGATCACCCGGTAAAAATCCAAGCCGTTCCCCTGCCTCTACCGCAGGGCGTACCAGCAGTATTCGCCTCACCTGATCACGTTCCAGGGCATCGACGGCACTCGCAACAGCCAGGTAGGTCTTGCCGGTACCGGCGGGTCCTACACCAAAGTTGATATCATGGGTCAGCACCTTATGCAGGTACTCCTTCTGATTGACTCCACGTGGCCGGACCAGTCCACGACGGGTCTTGATCACCGTCTCGGGCAGATCATTTGTTCCCTGCTGCTCCAGCAGTTCGTCAACCCCTGCCTCCTGCAGGAAGAGATGTACCCGCTGGGGATCCAACAACTCGCTGGTAGCGGCCTGATAGAGATCCTGCAGTACCTGTTCACCCGCTTGAATGGCGGGGCGTTCGCCAATCAGACGAAAGCGATTGCCACGATTGTTGATCTCAATGCCCAGACGTCGCTCAATGTGCCGCAGATGCTCATCAAGCTGACCACAAAGATTGGCCAACCTTTCGTTGTCGGCGGGTTCCAGGATTAGATCGAGTGATTCAGGATGTTCAGCCAAAAGTCATTCCTAAGCGTTAGCGGCCCTGTCATTTGTCGATTCCAACCATTCGCCACGTAAAGAGTTCGGCAGTGCCTCGGTAATACGTACATTGACAAAGTGGCCTATCAACTCAGCCGGGGCATCAAAATTGACCACCCGGTTATTCTCGGTACGACCGGCCAGTTGCCGGGGATTCTTTTTCGCCGGTCGCTCCACCAGAATGCGTTGTATCGAACCGACCATTCGGCGACTTATTCGTTGAGCCTGGGTATTGATCAACTGCTGCAATCGCTCTAAGCGCTGCTGTTTGACAGACAATGGAACATCGTCTGGCAGATCCGCTGCTGGCGTGCCGGGACGGCGACTATAGATAAAGCTGTATGAGTTGTCGAAACCAATCTCTTCAATCAACTGCAAAGTGGCGCCAAAATCCTCCTCTGTTTCACCAGGAAAACCGACAATAAAGTCTGAGGAGATAGTGATGTCTGGACGTATCTCCCGCAGACGACGGATCTTAGCCTTGTATTCAATGGCCATGTGACCGCGTTTCATCATCGCCAATACCCGATCAGATCCAGATTGAACTGGTAGATGGAGAAAACTGACCAGTTCAGGGACCTGGGCGTAGACCTCGATCAACCGGTCTGAGAATTCCATCGGATGTGACGTGGTAAACCGTATCCTCTCGATACCCTCGATGGCTGCCACATACTCGATTAACAACGCCAGATCAGCGCTTTCACCATCGTCCATCACGCCACGATAGGCATTCACGTTCTGCCCCAACAGGTTGAGCTCACACACACCCTGAGTCGCCAGTCCAGCCGCTTCGGCGATAACGTCATCGAAGGGGCGACTGATCTCCTCGCCGCGGGTAAAGGGAACCACACAATAGGTGCAGTACTTTGAACATCCCTCCATGACTGACAGGTAGGCCGTGGGTCCTTCAGCACGCGGTTCCGGAAGCCGGTCGAATTTCTCGATCTCGGGAAAAGTGACATCGACCACAGGAAGATGATCACGGCGAGCCTGCCGGATCATCTCCGGCAACCGGTGCAGCGTCTGGGGCCCGAACACCAGATCCACATAGGGGGCCCGCTGACGTATAGCCTCGCCCTCCTGGCTTGCGACACAGCCTCCGACGCCAATGATCAGGGCAGGATTCCTCTCCTTCCAGGGACGCCAGCGACCGAGCTGGGAAAAAACCTTCTCCTGAGCCTTCTCGCGAATGGAACAGGTGTTCAGTATCAGTACATCCGCCTCTTCCGCAATCGTTGTCACTTCCAATCCTTCAGCCACACGCAACCCGTCCGCCATCCGCGAAGAGTCATATTCGTTCATCTGGCAACCGAAGGTTTTAATGTAGAGCTTACCGGCCATCTCGAATCCAGGTTGAATTGGGGTCGCTATAGTATAGCTTTAGCCGCCAACCGCCAAACACCGGAGTGAACTGACGGGTAAAGCATGCCAGGAAAGTCACAAAACAACTGCTTAAATGGTCTGTAGCAGGCTCTGTATACGGCCGGCATTGCGCGCCACCTGATAGGGCAAACGCTGTCGATGTGCTCTGACGATGGCAGCAAGCTCTGCCAGGGCGGTGTTGAAGTGCTCATTGATGATCAGGTAATCGAATTCCGTATAGTGGGCCATATCCTCGACAGCCTGACCCATGCGCCGCTGGATGATCGCCTCACTATCCTGACCGCGGGCATTGAGACGTTCACGCAAGGCCTCGGGACTGGGGGGAAGAATGAAGATCGATACCGCCTCGGGAAAGCGCTTGCGTACCTGCTGTGCACCCTGCCAGTCGATCTCCAGCACCGTATCATGCCCTGCTTCCAATTGAGTCCGCACTTCGGATTCAGAGGTGCCATAATAGTTACCGAAAACCTCAGCATGCTCCAGAAAAGCCCCTTCACCAACCCTGCCCAGAAAGTCATCCTGAGAAATAAAATGATAGTGCACCCCATCCTGCTCTCCCGGACGCATTGGCCGTGTCGTATGGGATGTTGAGACATGTAGCGCACTATCCTGCTTTCGTAACGCCTTCAGTAGGCTGGTCTTACCTGCTCCGGAGGGTGCTGAAAGGATGTACAGCGTACCCCGAGGCATCATTGAACCTGTTTCCATATCACCTCGATAATTACCCTGCTGTTGACCGGCAAAGCGATACAACTGTCAGTAGTTAAAATGCGGACGCTCACCCTTTGCAAGATAGTACGGCATCATCTCATCAGCCAGCTTGCCCAGGGTTTCCGCCCGATTGGATGGACTGGGGTGGGTACTCAGAAATACCGGCATACGCCCGCCAGAAACCTGCCCCATCTTACGCCACAAGGTTGCTGCAGCGCGTGGATCGTAACCTGCTTTGGCAGCTAATTCGATACCTATACGGTCTGCCTCAGCCTCTGCACTACGACTGTTAGGCAGATCAATGGCTAATTTGGCGGCTAACATTGAGCCGGTCAATACCGATTGGTTTTCAGTCGTCGCGGCCACAGCCACCATACCCAGCTGACTGGCAAGCGCCACCGACATCTTCTCGGCAGTGTGTTTTGCCAGGGCGTGCGAGATTTCATGGGCCAAGACCTGTGCCAGCTCATCATCGGTCGGCTCAACCTGTTCAACCAGGCCGCTGTAGAGCGCCATCTTTCCACCGGCCATGGCCCAGGCGTTAACAGTTTTTGGATCATCGAGGATTTTCATACTCCAGGCCCACTGCCGGGTCTCTGGACGCAAAACGATTGCCTGGGCAATCAAGCGGCCGGTGATGCGCTCAACCCGCATTTTCAGGGCAGGGTTATTATCCAACTTACCCTCTTCCTGGTAGGGCTTGAGCATTTCCACGTAGGCGGTCTTGGAGGAGTTGATTGCGGCCTCTTCACTGATAATCATAAGTTGTTTGCGCCCGGTTGGGCTGGTCGTGCAGGCGATCAGCAATACTAGCGCGACAACAGTCAGTAATCGGTGAATCAACCTCATAGAAAATGACCCTATATCATGTGGGTTATTCGATATTCTGGATCTGTTCTCGCATCTGTTCGATCAACACCTTCATCTCCACCGCTGAACGGGTCACATCCACACTATTTGATTTAGAGGTTAGGGTATTGGCCTCCCGGTTAAGTTCCTGCATCAGAAAATCGAGTCTTCGTCCAACAGGCTCATCAGTCTGTAAGACTCGCTCTACCTCTTCGAGATGAGTTTCAAGACGATCCATCTCCTCATCGACATCGAGCCGTTGCGCCAATAAGACCATCTCCTGCTCCAACCGGGTCTCATCCAGCTCTTCCATTGCTTCCGTAAGACGATCACGAATTCTGCTTCTAACCATCTCCAGTACATCCGGCATCAGACTGCGCACCTGAACAACCTGGGCCTGCAACCCGACACAACGATTCCGAATTATTTCACTCAACCGCTCTCCCTCACGCAGGCGATTGTCGATAAGACTGTCGATGGCTGTCTCCAGCAATATCATCGCCCGCTGTTTGACCGGTGTGAAATCCTGCTCCTGCTCTTCCAGCACGCCAGGCCAGCGCAACAGATCCGATGAACGGAGGTTGTTGCCCGCACCCATTAAATCTGCCAATTGTTGTTCAGCACTCAACAGCTGCTCAACCAATCGCTGGTTGACCTGTAATCCCGCCTCAGCCATACCACCTGGCTTGAATTTCAAACTGACATCCAGCTTGCCCCGCCCCAAACGGGCATTCAATCTCTCGCGTACCGATGACTCCAACACGCGCAACTCCTCAGGCAAACGCAGAAAAGCCTCCAGATAACGATGATTGACTGAGCGGATCTCCCAGCTCAAAATACCCAGGTCTCCCCGGTACTCTTCTCGTGCGAAGGCCGTCATACTACTGATCATACATACCCGCCTAAGATCTATTCATATTTATTGAGGAGCATCATACCCGACATTTGTTCAACAGGCATTGCTACACCTTCAGGATTCGCAATAAAGGCCGCTAAACCTGGATATGGTTGATAAATATGGGATTCCAACCATCCAGGGGCAATGATCCTTTAACCAATTATTTGATGAATATCACTTTTTCCCCACCTGATGGTCGAAATACTCAATCAGCAGAAGTAATTCTGTTAAAAGACCTTATAATCAGTGGGATGGTCTTCCTATCTCTGACAGTGACACAACCACGACGGAACCTGCATGGATAAGCTCCGAGACAGTCTGCCGGAAGGTACAGAAATTGACTGTTACGTGATCATGAAGGTGGTCGCGAGCGGTGGTTTCAGCCTGATCTATTTAGCGGAGGATGAAGATACTCAGGATGAGGTGATCATCAAAGAGTTTCTACCGAAAAAGCTCGCCAAACGAGGAACCAACGGCAAGGTCATTCCACTCGACAAAAAGCAGGCCGATAATTTCAATCGCAGCCTGCGTCTGTTTTACCAGGAGGCAAAGGTACTGGCCTCGCTACGCCACCCCAATATTGTGCAGGTAAGAGGCTTTTTTCTGGCCAACAATACGGGTTATCTGGTGATGGACCACGAGCGGGGGAAAAATCTCGCAAGCTATATAAAAAAGCGCAGCGGCAGTCTCAGTACACGCTTCATCATGACCGTGTTTCCGCCAATACTGGATGCCCTTAGCCAAATCCATTCACGCAATCTGCTGCACCTGGACATCAAACCCAGCAATATCCATCTACGCACGGGGGGAAATCCGCTGTTACTCGATTTCGGCGCTGTCCACGAAGTCCAAAATGAAGGCAGTCGCACCGGGCGAGTCGTGACCACAGGATTCTCACCGGTAGAGCAATACTACCAGTCAGGGAATGTCGGACCCTGGAGCGATGTGTATGCCATCGGTGCAAGTATGCGAGCCTGTCTGGATGGCAAGGCACCTCCATCAGCTATTGAGCGACATGCGAAAGAGAAACTGAAACCGGCTGCACGGATCTACCGTCGACGCTATCCCGCTGCCATGCTCGAGGCGATCGACTGGGCGATGGAGGTTGAATACGAAAAGCGGCCGCAAAATGCCAGTGAGCTTCTTCAAGCTTTGCACAATAACAAGGGTGAGATCGATAGCGAGAGCGCAGTATCCAATCTGATCGATGAGAAAAGGGCCATATCGTGAAGTACGAAACAGCCCAATACACGCTACTCGGCAACCGCTCCATGAACCAGGATCGCTACCTTATCATGGAGGCACCCGATGCCATTCTACTCTCACTGGCAGACGGTATGGGGGGACACCCTAAGGGGGAAATGGCGGCGCAAATTCTTATGGATAATGCTCGCAAGGCCTTCCTAACCAGCCGCAAACCCATTTCCAATCCCCGCTTCTTTCTCTCCGGACTGATGGAGATGAGTCATCGCCAAATTACAGAATTTGGCGGACAACAGGATCCTCCAATCGAACCTCGTACAACCGGGGTTCTCTGCCTGGTACAGGAGAACAACGCCTATTGGGCCCATATTGGTGACAGTAGACTCTATATCATGCGTGATGGTGTGATTCATCTTCGCACCGATGACCACTCTTATGTGGAGCATCTCCGGCAGCAGGGAATCATCTCAGCAGCTCAAGTACATACGCACAAGTTTCGAAACTATGTGACCCGATGCCTGGGAGGCACCAACAACCGCCCGGTTGCTGAACTCAGTGGACCACATGAACTCAAGGAGGGCGATGTTGTACTGCTCTGTAGCGATGGTTTTTGGGGACCACTGGCTGAACGGCCGATGGTGGATACCCTGTTCAAAGAGCAGGCACCTTTAATCACCCATATCACAAAACTGGCCGATCAGGCAGAGGCTACCGGCCATCCTGAAAGTGACAATGTCACAGTGGTGGCGTTACGCTGGTGTGAGACAAATGCAAAACTGGAACCCACCGATTTCAGTATGGCTTTATCGAAGAAAAAGAGAGACCTGCTTGAGCCTCCAGTAGAACAGGTTGATGTAACTCAGGCGATAGACGACTTGCGCCGGTTTGTTGATGATATCGATATTGAGTAGATCTACTCCGGAGTCTCTGTCTCATTCTCTTTGTTGGGTTGTTTGATCAGTCGATAGGCAAACAACAACAGAAAGGCGCCTGCAGTGGCAGTGAGAATACTTGCGATACTCAAACCGCTTGTTGCACCATACCCCAGAAATGAGCCGATATAGCCACCCACCATGGCACCACCTATGCCTAAAAGGGTGGTAATGATAAAACCACCCCCATCTTTGCCCGGCATGAGCAACTTTGCCAAGGCGCCAGCGATCAAACCAAGCACGATCCAGGAAATAAAACCCATTGTTAACCCTCTCAATCAGTCATTAACCGAAACTATTTGCACCGACACAAGCACAGGAGAAAACCAATTAAAGCGATGACTTGAGAATCCTGCAGTTTATTTTCAGGTTTACAGTGTTCTCACAGAAAAAGTATCGCACTGTTTCAAATCACCACCTTTAAAGCCCACCTTGAACCACTTGACCCGCTGCTTGGAACTGCCATGTGTAAACGAGTCGGGGCTGACATACCCCTGGGACTGCTTTTGCAGGCGATCATCGCCAATCGCACTTGCGGCCGTCAAACCCTCTTCAATATCGCCGGATTCCAACAACCGACGTGAATTGTCCGCATGATTCGCCCAGATACCGGCAAAACAGTCAGCCTGTAGCTCTTGTCTCACAGAAAGCTTGTTTCCCTCGACCTCGCTGAGAGAGCGCTTCGCCTTTTGTACCTTTTGCGATATCCCCAGCAGGGTCTGCACATGATGTCCTACCTCATGCGCTATTACATAGGCCTGGGCAAAGTCACCCGGTGCTTTGTAACGATTCTTCAGATCACTGTAAAAGGAGAGGTCGATATAGACCTTATGGTCACCGGGGCAGTAGAAAGGACCCATCGCAGCCTGACCAAATCCACACGCCGTCTTGGTAGCACCACGAAACAATACGAGATTCGGCTCCTCGTACTTGCTGCCCATCTGTTGAAACAGTTGCTGCCATGTCTGCTCTGTATCAGCCAATATGACAGAGACGAAATCCACCAGCGTCTTCTCCTCTGCACTTTGCTGAACCGGCTGGCCTTCCTGGTTTGAAAGGTTTTCCTGATTGCCCCCACCACCCAGCATACTACCCAGATTACCGCTAAACAGGGCATACGCGCCGATTGCCAGTACTGCAACGACGCCGCCTTTGAAGCCGAATATTTTAAATACTGTCGGTAACAGGTTGAGCAGCCCGCCCCCTCCACCGCCGAGGCCACCTAGTGGGGATGATGGTGCCCGCATACTTCGGCGGTCTTCAACATTTTCGCTTTTTCGCTGACCACGCCAACGCATCGATCTTCTCCTCAGTCGCCCTGAAGGCTCTGTCCAATCAGCAAACCTGCTACGTCCTCTGCCTGCTGCTGATCAACAGCAGTGCCGACGATTAATTGCTGTACCAGATCCATCATGTTAAAAACGCATGCAGCATCGGCAGAAATGAAGTCTCCACACGACATCATGTTTAAATCGAACCTGATATCCATGACCTGACTACGACTTGCATATCCGAGGTAAAGAGTTTGCCACTCATACACAATGCCTCCTCAGACCCAAGTCATGTGGTACGACATCACCGGAAGCCACGACTCGCCAATTGTTTACTGGCATGATACACATTGAGATCCGGATACCAACTGCCTACGGCATGTTCGGCTGAGTCTAACCCAAATAAGATGGCATAACAGCCGAGAATGTTAAATATTTGTCAACTCCAAAACCAGGAAAAACAAAGATGACAGACAATAATATCCTGCTTGGCGGCAATGGGGCCGAACAGATCATGCTGAACGCAGGCATGGCCAATCGGCATGGGCTGATCACTGGCGCCACCGGTACCGGTAAGACCGTTACCCTGCAAATTCTTGCAGAATCCTTTTCGCGTCTTGGCGTACCGGTTTTCACAGCCGATGTGAAGGGTGATCTGTCAGGCTTGGCAGGCAGCGGTAAAGCACATCCAAAAATCACTGAACGTCTGGACTACATCAAGATTGAGGGACATCAGTTCGAACCCTGTCCTGTGTTGTTCTGGGATGTCTTTGGTAAGCAGGGGCATCCTGTACGCACCACGGTTTCCGAGATGGGTCCAACCCTGCTCGCGAATCTGCTGGAATTGAATGAGACCCAGGAGGGTGTGCTACAGATTGCCTTCAGTGTAGCCGATGACGAGGGGCTGCTATTACTCGACCTGAAGGATCTGAGGTCGATGCTCAATTGGGTGGCGGATAGTGCAAAAACCCTGGAAAGGGAGTATGGACGCATCTCCAGGCAAAGCGTCACCGCCATTCTACGCAGACTACTGGTATTGGAAGAGGCTGGCGGTGAGGTCTTTTATGGCGAGCCGGCCATTCAAATCGAACATCTGATGCAGACAGATTTCTCCGGCCGTGGGGTGGTCAGTATCCTCGATGCCACAACGCTTTACCACTCACCGCGTATCTATGCCACCTTCCTGTTGTGGCTCCTCTCCGAGCTGATGGAGGAGTTACCTGAGCGAGGTGATGCCGATCTACCCAAACTGGTTTTTTTCTTCGATGAGGCTCATCTTCTTTTCAACAGCGCACCCAAGGCATTACTGCAAAAAATCACCCAGGTAGTGCGGTTGATACGATCCAAGGGGGTCGGGGTCTTTTTTATCACCCAATACCCCAACGATGTACCCGATGAGGTCATCGGACAGCTTGGCAACCGAATCCAACACGCCCTCCGGGCCTTTACCCCAAGGGATAAAAAGGCAGTCAAGGCGGCAGCAGAAACCTTCCGCGAAAATCCTGCCTTCGATACAGAGGAGGTCATCAGCAACCTGGGTGTGGGTGAAGCACTGATCTCCACCCTGGATAAAAAGGGCGTACCCAGTGTCGTGGAGAAGACGTTGATGGCACCACCTCGTTCTCAGTTTGGGCCGGTCGATCAAAAGGCGCGTAAGCAAATCATCAAGCGCTCACCCTTCAACACCACCTATCAAGCTGAGATTGATAGGGAGTCGGCTTACGAACTGTTAAAAAAGCGTGAAGAGGAACTGATCAAACGTCGCGAACAGCAGGCGCAAAAAAAAGCTGCAGAGAAGGCGCAAAGCCGGGCAAAAAAAAGCAGTGGCGGCTCTCGACGCCAAGGCATTGGTGAGGCCTTTGCCAAGTCGGTGGCACGTGCAATCGGTTCCAAACTGGGCAGGCAGATTGTCCGTGGTATTTTAGGTTCGATCATAGGCGGACGTCGTTAGCCCCCTCTTACCATAGCGCAGAAATCCGTTGGAACCAGGCGTAGGGCGCGCCCTGCCGTACCCTACCCATGAACCCGTTTCACCGTAAAAGCTGACATCGCTGCCCCATTCACACATAATAGCGCCCCCTTTATCCAATCCGGTTTGCTCGAGTCAGACCGAATATTTCCGCCAGCCGAGGAGCCAGCCTTAGATGAGACCATCCGCACGCCAACCTGATGAACTGCGCCCGATATCAATCACCCGGCATTACACAAAACATGCCGAGGGATCAGTTTTGGTCTGTTTCGGTGATACCCAGGTAATCTGCACTGCCAGTGTGGATGAGCGTGTGCCCAGATTTTTAAAGGGTACAGGTCAGGGCTGGATCACCGCTGAATATGGCATGCTCCCCCGTTCAACAACCGACCGCATGGGCCGTGAAGCCGCCCGGGGTAAACAGGGTGGTCGTACTTTGGAAATCCAACGGCTGATCGGTCGGTCACTGCGCGCAGCTGTAGACCTCAAGGCGCTGGGTGAACGCACGATCACCCTCGATTGCGATGTTATACAAGCCGATGGGGGGACCCGTACCGCTTCCATCACCGGTGCCTATGTCGCACTGGTTGATGCCATCGCCCATACCCGTGAGCTGGGTTTACTGGAAAAAGACCCGATGTCTGGAATGATCGCTTCAGTCTCTGTTGGCGTATTCGAAGGAACGCCGGTACTCGATCTGGATTACGCAGAGGACTCGAATGCAGAGACCGACATGAATGTGGTCATGAATGGCGAGGGAGGCTTCATTGAAGTACAGGGCACTGCTGAAGGTGCAGCCTATAATCGTAATGAATTAAACGCCATGCTCGATCTTGCCCACCAGGGTATCGCAGAAATCATAGCGATCCAGCGTTCTACATTGAATGCATAAAATCTGTAGAGGGCTCTATTCTCGTTTCTGATGTAACAAGTGTAATTGGATAGGAACAGGTAAAGGTAAATGACAGGACATCATGCAGGTGAAAAAATTGTACTTGCCAGCAACAATGCCGGTAAGGTCCGTGAAATCAATCAACTACTTGCCAGCGAACAGATTTCAGTAGTGCCACAGAAGGATTTTAATATTCCGGATGCTATCGAAGATGGACTTAGCTTTGTCGAAAATGCCATCAAGAAGGCACGTCATGCCGCCAGTTTGAGTGGGTTACCAGCGATTGCAGATGACTCGGGTATCGAGGTGGATGCACTGAATGGTGCACCGGGTATCTACTCCGCCCGCTTTGCCGGTCCGGGCGCATCTGATCAGGCCAATCTGCAAAAATTACTTGAACGCCTCAAGGATGTACCCGATGAGAAACGCAGCGCCCGGTTTCAGTGCCTGCTGGTCTACATGCGTCACGCTGAGGATCCAACCCCAATCATCTGCCAGGGAACCTGGGAAGGACGGATCTTATTTGAGGCCCAAGGAGACAACGGTTTCGGCTATGACCCCATCTTTTATGTCCCTACCCATGATTGCAGTTCTGCAGAACTTGCTGCTGAGGTAAAAAACAGTCTAAGTCATCGTGGCCTTGCTCTGAGAAAGTTACTGCAGGCACTCACTTAGGGGCA
Organism: Candidatus Thiodiazotropha sp. (ex Codakia rugifera); assembly: GCA_025656675.1. GTDB lineage: Bacteria > Pseudomonadota > Gammaproteobacteria > Chromatiales > Chromatiaceae > Thiodiazotropha. The sequence continues at coordinate 209,761 of JAHXHN010000002.1, read as the reverse complement.
CATCTTTGCATGAAGGGTATTGGGCGAAAATGTGAATCACTATTTAAATGAATTCGAATAAATGAAAATTTTTGTGTCTATTCATTTCCCTTACTGACGTGCGGCTATCCATTAACCTATGCTACAAGCTGTTCTGTGACACTTTGAAATGAATACGGGTACAACCCCATGTTCAAGGTGTCTATACATTCCATCAGAGTTTCCTAAGCTTAACCTGATGGAATGGTAGTTAAATCTGCTGAACCAAGTTGCCGTTTGTCTGATTTAGCTGACAGACCGTCGGCTGTTATTGTGTATTACATACGCTATTTTAAGTTGCGTTATTCAAAAAAATTCTTATACCAAGAAAGGAGATACCGTCATGTCAGTCGCAAAAGTTACCGAGATCATATCCTCGTCCAACAAGAGTTTTGATGATGCTGTCACAAAGGGAATTAAACGTGCCGACAAAACCCTGAAAAATATTAAAGGTGCCTGGATCAAGGACCAACAACTCTCTGTCAGCGGTGGCAATATCACAGAATACCGGGTTGTTTTAAAAGTCACTTTTGTATTGAAGGACTAATCAGTCAATTCCGTTCAATACATTGGCCATGACTTTACAATGTTTGAATAACTACAAATGATGGGCAATGCCCACTCAACCTAAGATGCCTTGATCATAGCGATCAGGAATAATACAAAAAAGGAGAATTAAGAATGGGTCTGTTTGATTTCGCCGCAAACATGGGTAAAAAACTATTTGGCAAGGACGATGATCCTGCCGACAAGATTAAAAAGCAGATTGAGGCGGACAATCCGGGAATCAAGGATCTGGATGTCAATTTCGAAGATGGCAAAGTGGTTCTTTCAGGTAGTGCCGAAACAGCCGAGGCCCTGGAAAAGACAGTATTGATTGCCGGCAATGTGCAGGGTGTCAGCGAGGTTTCTGCCGGCGGTATCACAGCCCCGCCACAAGAAGCCAAAGTCGAGTACTACGTCATCGAAAGCGGGGACACGCTTTCGGCCATTGCCAAACGTTTTCTCGGTAATGGTTCAGATTACCCGAAAATCTTCGAGGCTAATCGTGAGGTTATCAAGGATCCCAACAAGATCTATCCCGGCCAGAAGATCCGTATTCCACTGGACTGAGCCATACCCGATACAAGCCCTGTCGCGGCTGCGACCCTGCAATCATATGCCATGATCAACCGGGTTGCCGCTGCGGCGGAAAACTGTCATTGATCAGCCGTAGATAAGATCGGGTAACCAGGTAGCCAAGCTCGGCCAGTAGGCCAACAATCCCAACATCAATAACTGTATGACAATAAACGGAGCAACCCCTCGATAGATATCGCCAGTCGTAACATCTCTGGGAGCAACGCCACGCAGATAAAACAGTGCAAAGCCAAACGGAGGGGTGAGAAAGGAAGTCTGCAGATTGATCGCAATCATGACACCCAACCAGACCGGATCTAGACCCATCGACAGAAGTATCGGTCCGACGATAGGGACCACCACAAAGGTGATCTCGATAAAATCGAGGATAAATCCAAGCAGAAACATCACCAACATGACGACCAACATGGCGCCGATCACACCACCAGGAAGATCGGTAAGCAGTTCGGTCACAACCTCATCGCCACCGAACCCGCGGAATACCAGGGAAAAAAGTGAAGCACCGATAAAGATCATGAACACCATGCTGGTCACCCTGGTGGTACCTGTCATGACCTCCTGCAAGGTTTTTATATTGAACTGCCGCTGACTGATCGCCAGCAACATAGCACCAATCGCACCGACAGATGCCGCCTCAGTCGGGGTAGCCAATCCTCCTAAAATAGAACCGAGTACAGCAACAATCAGCAACAGAGGCGGTACCAGCACCTTTAATGCTCTCAAAAAGAGTGGCTCATCCTGTTCCCGTTCATCACGTGAAATAGCAGGGACTGACTCCGGCTTCACAACCGCAATGACGACAAGATAAAGGATATAGAACAGCACCAGTAACAGGCCAGGCACCATGGCACCGACGAAAAGATCACCCACAGAAACGGTATCCGGTGAAAAAATCCCCATATTCAACTGAGCCTGCTGATAGGCGGCCGAGAGCACATCACCCAACAGCACGAGTATGATGGAGGGGGGGATAATCTGCCCAAGTGTACCCGCAGCACAGATAACACCGCTGGAGATCGCAGGGTGGTAGTTTCTTTTCAGCATGGTTGGGAGTGACAGCAATCCCATTGTGACGACGGTGGCGCCAACGATTCCTGTGCTGGCAGCCAGCAGCATGCCTACCAACGTCACCGAGATGCCCAGTCCACCGCGTAGCGGGCCAAACAGACTGGCCATGGTGTCGAGCAGATTCTCTGCTACCCTGGATCGTTCCAGCATCACCCCCATAAAGACAAACAGGGGTACCGCTATCAACGTCTCGTTGGTCATTATGCCATACAGCCGATTTGGCAGGGCCTGCAGGAAGGCATCGTCAAAGTAACCCGTCCAACCACCGATCCAGGCAAAGGCCAACGCGGTACCACCCAATGAGAAGGCAACAGGGTAGCCCAGCAGCAACACCAGGCAGACAGTGAGAAACAGCAACAGCGGTAAATACTCGATCACCAGCGCCCGGCCTCTGCTGACTCACTGACACCGAGAATCTGCGACAGGCTGCGGATGATCATAGTCATCCCCTGCAACAGCAACAAACCGGCCATAATCAGGATCAGGCTCTTGAACAGATAAACCCCATCCAACCCACCTGCCTCGCGTGAGCCCTCCTGCAGTGACCAGGATTGGGCGACATAGTCCCAACTGATGGAGAAGATAAACAGACAAACCGGTAGCAGCAGGAAAAGTGTACCGAACAGATCGACCCAGGCTCGCCCCTTGGGCGAACGACGTTGATAAAAGATGTCAACCCGCACATGGCCTTCATGCTTCAGGGTATAAGCAGCGCCGATCAAAAACAGCGCTCCATGCATGAAAGTGACCGATTCCTGTACCCAGATCCATCCCAAATCGAAGACGTAACGCAGTACTACCACGGTAAAGGTAACCAGTACCATTAACAGGCTCAGCCAGGAGACAGCCCGTCCTAACCATTCATTGAGTTGTTCGAACAGCTTAGCCAGCCGCTCAAGTGAAACGATGACTCCTCTCATTGGGCATATCGGCCCATTACCATCGCATCAAAATCCATTGCGGTACTGAAATACTGGTTGGGTCGGTGGAGCGAGAGTCGAATTCACCATCCCCATCCCGATCGATCATATAGTAGGCGAGACCATTATCTGGCTGGACCTTTACCATATAGAGCTGTCCGTTGACCCGATATTCGTAGATTGTCCCCTCCTCCCGTTTTATGATGGTCACCTCAGGCTCAATCACCTCGCCATCGACGATAACATCAGGCAGTGGCAGTTCTGGTGGCTCGGGGACATTCTGATCCTCTACCGCCAAAACCGTACTGGGAAGGAATACCAAACAGAAGACTGCTTGAACGATTGTTGTTCTATGAATAGACATCTTCTCCCTCCTGGGAGCACATCAAATGACAGCGAGTGTGGTGAAACATATTGACTGCACCAGACAACCCAGCTCTTCCTACACGAAGTCTAACACGCCCCCTTTGTCTGAGTATAAGCATGGGAAATTAAGGTATCCGGCAGCATTGAGACAACACAGATCGGCCAAATGATCCAATCGAGTTATTCGATCTCCAGAGAATCAGGTTACAGTTCCAGCAATATCTCCTGCTCCGCAGGTGAGGGTTCGAATCGACGGGACTCATAGTGGGCAAATATGGCATCCACGATCTCCTTTGGCTGATTACAGACCTGCACCAGATCAAGATCCTCAGGATCAATGGTGCCTGCTTCACAGAGGGTATTGCGAAACCAATCCAGAAGACCCTGCCAGAAATCACCATCCACCAGAATGATAGGGATTTTACGGGTCTTTCCAGTCTGCACCAAAGTGAGTATCTCAGCCATCTCATCCAGGGTACCGAACCCTCCCGGCAGCACCACATAGGCCGAAGCGTGTTTCACAAACATCACCTTACGGGCAAAGAAGTGACGGAAGTTGAGGGCGATATCCTGGTAGGGATTGCCTGCCTGTTCCATCGGTAACTGGATATTCAGACCAATACTGGTCGATTTACCCTCGAATGCCCCCTTATTGGCGGCTTCCATGATACCCGGGCCACCGCCGCTGACGACAGAGAAACCACTGTCAGAAAGCAACCGTGCGATCTCCTCGGCCAAGGCATAGTGATGATGATCGCGGGGCGTCCTTGCGGAACCGAAAAAGCTTACAGAAGGGCTGATTTGAGACAACTGCTCGAAACCCTCCACAAACTCAGCCATGATCTGAAATACCCGCCAGGACTCACGGGTTAGCTGGTGGTCAGAACCGCCCCGGGGGCTTCGACGCCTGTCTTTTGTAATTGCCATCAACTATTTACCCATTGTCACTATTTCGTTAAGAAACCTGTACTGCTTAAACCTACCCCACCCTGCTTGAAAAGACGGGTAGGCATTGCGGATCGCATCATAACAAGCAACCACTGCTGTTGAAATGAATCGTCTCTCTGCGTAATCTTCCGCCTCTCAATCTAGTCTCAAATGCCCAGTGAACATCACGATGGAAATGCTGTAACCCATGTCTGATCTGAATCCCCGTCAACAAGCAGCGGTTCACTACATTGACGGTCCCCTGCTGGTACTCGCCGGTGCAGGCAGTGGCAAGACACGGGTCATTACAACCAAAATCGGTCACCTGGTGAAACAGTGCGGTATCGAGCCGAGACGCATTACTGCGGTGACATTCACCAACAAAGCCGCACGGGAGATGAAAGAGCGGGTGGCTAAAGTCGTCGGTCGTGATAGGGAACAAGGTCCCATCATCTCCACCTTTCATACCCTCGGTCTCAATATCCTGCGTCGCGAGCTCAAGCGGCTGGGCTATAAAACCGGCTTTTCCATCTTCGATCAGCAGGATAGCGCAACGATCCTGAAGGATCTTTTACGCAAGCAAAATGTTGGTGATGAATCTGAGATTAACGCTATCCAGTGGATCATATCGGGTTGGAAGAATGACCTGACCACTCCCGAACAGGCGCTGAATCTAGCTCAAGACGATCTACAGACACGCCGAGCTCAACTCTATAGTGCTTATCAACGCAGCTTAAAGGCCTTCAACGCCTTTGACTTCGACGACCTGATCCTGGCTCCGGTAACCCTTTTTCGTGAACATCCCGATGCCCTGGAAGGTTGGCAAAATCGAATCCGCTATCTGTTGGTTGATGAATACCAGGATACCAACCAGGCCCAATACGAACTGGTCAAACTACTGGTCGGGGTTCGTGCCGCTTTAACCGTAGTCGGTGACGATGACCAGTCAATCTATGCCTGGCGAGGTGCTCGTCCCGAGAATCTGGTGCGTTTGCAATCCGATTTCCCCCACCTGAAACTGATCAAGCTTGAGCAGAACTACCGCTCAAGCGGCCGTATTCTGAGATCAGCCAACCAATTGATCAGCAACAATCCCCACGTTCATGAGAAGCAGCTTTGGAGTGAACTCGGTCCGGGACCTGAATTGCGCGTACTGGAGTGCCGCAATGAAGAGCAGGAAGCGGAGAAGGTCGTTTCAGAAATCATCCACCTGAAATTCACGGCCAAAGCTGCCAACAGCGATTTCGCCATTCTCTACAGGGGAAATCACCAGGCTAAAATTTTTGAAAAGGCACTGAGAACCCATAACATCCCCTACTTTCTCAGTGGCGGTACCTCATTTTTTGCCCGTACCGAGGTAAAGGACGCCATGGCTTATCTGCGTCTGCTGGCCAATCCAGATGACGACAGCGCGTTTCTGCGCATCGTCAATACCCCACGTCGGGAGATTGGCCCCACTACCCTTGAAAAGCTAAGCGGTTATGCTCAACAACGAAAGATTGCCCTTCTGCCTGCCTGTAATGAAGTAGGCTTACAAGCCGTGCTAAACAGTCGTGCATATGATCGATTACAGTGCTTTTCTCAACTCATAGGACACTATACGCAAGAGGCCGATAACAACCCTGTAGAGGCTATCCGCAGTCTGGTCAATGAAATCGATTACCACCATTGGATAAGGGAAAACGCCAGTAGCGACAGTGTTGCAGACCGACGCATGGAGAATGTCACTGACTTGATGGATTGGCTCAGGGCTCTGCACAACGGTGAACTGCAGGAGAAGACACTGGCAGAGATGGTCAATCATCTGACCCTGATGGACCTGCTGGAACGACAGAATGAGGATGAAGCACAAGACCAGGTCCACCTGATGACCCTACACGCTGCCAAAGGGCTTGAGTTTCAACATGTCTTCCTGGTCGGTATGGAAGAGGATCTACTGCCCCACCGCAGCAGTATCGAAGATGGCAACATCGAGGAAGAGCGCAGGCTCGCCTATGTCGGACTCACTCGAGCTCAGCGTAGCCTGGTCATGACCTATGCCGCCAAACGCAAGCGCTTTGGTGAGATGGTGGCCGGTGAACCGAGCCGTTTTCTACAGGAATTAGTACAGGATGATCTAAGCTGGGAAGGCCGGGGTAGCCAACTTTCAAAGGAACAGAAACAGGAGAGGGGTTCGGCCCATCTGGCCAATCTCAAATCACTGCTTAACTAGTGTGGTGTCTCATATTGTTTGGCGATTATAGAAGCCCGCTAAGCGGCCATCCGTGTTGTTGCGCTCCTTGGAAAGGGCCTGTTAACAGGCGTCACTCCGGCGAAGGCTGGAATCCGGTAACTCAATGAATCCTCTGGATTCCGGCCTTCGCCGGGATGACATCGCTTACTGAAAAAACCTGTGTTTCCTGACGAACACTAACTAGCGTTAGTGTCATGCCACACCCTTTAAAACGTCAACAACCAACTAACAATGGCGCGGATACTCTCTTCAGGAACATGACCATTGGGTGGCATCGGGATCTGTCCCCAGGTACCGGAGCCACCTGTTTTAACCTTCTCCACCAGCATATCCAGTGCAGCGGCATCACCCTTATACTTAGCAGCCACTTCTTTGTAGCTGGGACCAACCACCTTCACCTCGACCTGGTGACACGCCATGCAGCCGGAAGTGGTTGCCAGCGCCAACTGATTACCACCTACTGCTGCTGCAGGTGCCGTTTCTGCTGCCGGAGCAGCGGCCTCAGCCGGTGCAGCAGCCGCAACAACCGCTTCCGCAGCCGGAGCTGCAGCCTCAGCAGGAGCGGCGGCCTCTGTAGGAGCAGCGGGTGCTGGTGTGGTTGCAACCGCACCTTCGACCGCCACCTTGCCGATGGGGGCAATCCTACTCAGCACATCGGCCCGCTCTTCAGCAATGGACTGACCGGCAATCAACAGCGCGCTGATACCTACAGAAATTACAGCGCCAAATTTGGCTACAGCTTTGATACTCACGAGCTAACTCCTCCATCATTCTATCAAGTGCGCCCAAGGGAAAGGGCAACTTCGCAAATCCCGGCAAGTATACCCGCAGGCGAAAAAAAGATCGAACAGGGTTGGACGGCATCAGTCAGGGTCGCTAAACTAGCTCACTCTTCGAATCCCGACCTCAAGATTAGGGATCTGTCGATAGACTAGCGCCCGTAGCTCAGCTGGATAGAGTACCGCCCTCCGAAGGCGGGGGTCACAGGTTCAAATCCTGTCGGGCGCGCCAATTATCCCCGGGGGCATACCGGGCACACAGCTAACACTTCAGTCTGTAAGTGATAGGCATCGCAACCCACGGCGTTTCCGGTGAATAGTTGAAGGATTCTAACGGGCAGATACCGGAAGTGGAATTCCAGCATCGGAAAAGCCCTCAATGTTGACAGATTCGTCAGACGACAAATCTGTCAACGGGGGCAGGTAACTTATATTGAGGGATTATCGCAGTTGGTGGAGTAGACGGCGATCACCCGATCCTTGGTAACCCTTAGATTATCGACTGAGAGTGAGAGGCTTTCAGGTATTTTGGTTTCAGTGCGCTGGGTAGGATGGGGGTTGCTGTTGTTACCCATGAGATAGACTGTGTCACTCAACACCGCCTGAAGTGACCAGAATGTACCTTTCGCTTCGATACCGCGGGCATTCATGTCATGTATGGCCTGTTCGATGTTGCCCAACCGGTAGATACGACCATCTTCCTCACTGTAGAGGGTATGCTTATTTCCCTCAGCATCGACTCCCACAATCTTCTCAACAACAACCAAAGCGTCAGACAGTGTATTGTTAGCAGCGTCTTTTTCACCTGCGGCCACAAAAATGGGCAACGTCAACAATGTCAGTGCCAGTAAAGATGAACGTATAAACTGCATGTTAATCTTCATATCAAACCTCCGGAGCTTTATTTGGCTCAGAATCAATTTAAAAAAACCTTTTCAATCCCGAAACAGCAAGACCATTTCTATAAAAAGAACCCTAACAGAATCAGCTCGCCATATTTGGGACATATTTCCCATATATACCTGTCACACATCACATTTTTGACCAAATTCTGCTCTGTGAAGCATGCTGCGATACAATTTTCTCACTCTCGTTTACCACATAGAGTGACTTGATCATGGGGTGAAAATTAGCAACTCAATCTTAAATAGAACTTAAAAGCTGAAATAATATATTTAAAGTGTGATCAAGTAGTTAAGACTTAATTAACCATTAATATTGTTTAACCCAGTCGTAAAACCAAAGAAGCTCCGAACAAGTTTGGACCTGTCAGATTGGGCACCCATTATTTGCCCAACAAGGTATTAATCGCAGGTAATCGCCAGTCTATTACCAGGACTGACAAGGTAGAATTGGCGGTTTTTGGCCACATGATGGCCGTCTAAGGTTACAAACCTGAACCGCGTGAGTTTTAACAATGCTTGATTTATAGTGCTGTGGTGTCTGAAAAACTAACAGCAAAAAACGCGACAGAGATGATAATGGGCAAAATTATAACTACCGGATTCAATCACACACTCTATTTAGCGGTCTGCCTCCCTCTTCTGCATGCCTGCACAGGGATTGGAGCAATATCAGGTGATATGCCGTTGAAAGTTGAATCGGATCCAATCGGTGCAACTGTCTTTATCATGGACAAACCTGTTGGTGAGACGCCTATAACAATTCCTCAACAGCAGATATACCCGGCAGGATATGATCCAGCCAATCAAAAACTGTACGGCTCCCTGGCGATTAAGAAAGCGGGATGTAAGGACTACAAAAAAACAATCCGTTACCAGGATTTCAACCAGGTTTTAAGTGCAAAACTGGAATGTGGTGAAACCCCCAAACACCAATCACTGCAACCTTCTACATCCAGTCGAGCTATTGTAACGCCCACAGATATGCCAACCAGCAGCACTAACCTTACACCGGCATCCAGCATGAATGAGAGCCCGCCTAAAACAACGGCCACTCAGCACACAGCTCCTGAACAATCAGCCGGAGTGGAAAATGCCAAAGGCAATGTGGCGCAACCGAGCATCACGATTAAGCAACGTCTACTACGCCTAGACAATCTGAAACATGAAGGGTTGATTACTGAAGAAGAGTATCAACAAGCACGTAAAAACATCCTGGATGATTTGTGACAAAAGACCGGTTTAATCGGCTGTATGCATAATTTCGAATCTTGAATGATGGATTTTCACATTGCAGCGATCGCTCGCTGGTAATTTGATTTGATTCTAGTGCATGCCGATTAGTGATGGCGAATTGCAATACTAATTAACACGATACTTTGAAAAGTATGGATTAACGGTTAATTCATTCGCTTTCTGTTTACTACTTAGTTCAAGGAAACAACCGGAAGAAAGGCCGCTACCTTTCGCTAGCGGCCTTTCTTCCTTATAGACTTGTTATGGCATGTCAGTACGTGGAAAGTAAACGCAAGTAGCTGACCACCCCCTTGATCTCTGCTTCAGAGAGCGTGTCCTTCCAACCGGGCATGAGAGACTTGCCAGGTGTACCGTGGGTCACAATCTCAATCATATGAGAGTTAGGATGCTTATTCATTTCAGCACTGTCGGTGTGATCCTGGGCCTTCAGATCCAGTACCGCCGCCAACGGTCCATCTCCCTTACCGGATCGCCCGTGGCACGCTGCACAATTATCCATATAGACCTGCAGCCCGATTCTTGGGTCTCCCGGCAGTGGGTGTTTCGATCTTTGCAGGAAGCGGATGTAGGAGACCAGTGAATTGATCTGATTAGCCGGCATGGCCAATCCCCATTGCGGCATGGCACTGGTACCTGAACCGTGTTTGATCGTTCCCTGAATCAGACCAAACAGCTGTCTGTCTGATGCCCCAGCCGCACTCCCCTCTGTTTCGGTTAAATCAGCGGGTGCATCATCCAGTTTCTTCGCCAGCGGGCCATCGCCCTTACCGCTTGCTCCGTGACAGAGAAAACAGGACTGGTTGAACAGGGCATAGCCCTGAAAGGCATTACCTGCGTAAGCACTGGCTGAAATCAGTCCCAACACGCTCACTATCGCAGCGAATTTAAACATTTTAGATAGCATTCTGCTCATGAGTTAATCCTCACTTTTTTCTAGTACTGCATGCTTGCAGTCAAGTCGACCGAGTATTCGGTTCGAGGTTTATCGAAAAGGCGCAAGGCGTCCTTTAGTAGCCGGCAAACAGCTGGAACAGCCATTTACTGTCTCGCTCATTACCTCGTGCATCCACACCATCTCCACTCTCTTTCACATAATAGAGTTCAAAACGAATATTTTGTGAAAACAGGTAGTTGGTTCCAACCGTTGTCGCATTGAATTTAGAGTCATCGTCAGAGCCATCATCAAGGGTGCGATAGGCGGCAAAGATATTGGCTTTATTTGGCAGCACCCCTAGCTGGGCGAGTATGCCGAAGGCTTCTCCATCATCAGTGTTGGTACAGCCATCCAGAAAATGCGCATCATCGGCTGAGCAGCTGCCATAGCTGGCATATATACCCAGTGGAAGACTACCCACACTACCCTGCATCTGAGCATCGACGACCCAACCATCGGTGGCAATCAGGGTCTCCCCACCTGCACCATCAGCAACCTCCGCATCACCCGACCAGATCTGGAATCCGAAACCTGTATCCCATGAACCGATGAAGGGGGTATAGGCGGCACGGAAGTAATGGGCCAGACCGGATGGTTTGACTTCCAGGTTATTCTCTTCCCAACCCGGTACCCAGGGCGTGTAATTAATGAAATAGTTGTGGCTGGAGGCGACCAGTGCGATACCGGTTGCTTCACCACTGCCCAATCCCAGTGCCTGCGCTGCACTGAAGCCTTTGCGCTCTTCAATGGGTCGTTGAGAACGCTGAGCACCGGTATTCAATAATTCAAAACCATAGGCTGCACCCAGTCCGTCTGTGGAAAATGGAATCGCACTGAATTGCGTATTGCCTGCTTTACCTAGATTGAAATGTACTTTGGTAGAGAGAAAAGAGTTTGCGTCAGTCAGACCCAGTTCCATTAGAAAACCGGCATCTTTCGCCAGTTTACCACCAATCAGCAGGGCGGCTTCATCGGGCCACTCAATGACACCAAAATCACTGCCTGCATTCGTATTTCCGTTCGTTTTTTGATAGCGAAGCTTGGTTACCACCGAGGCATTCAACATCAGCGGCATGGAGATATCGTCCCCCTCAATGAGTCCTTGACCACCTGTGAGCGTATAGCCACCTGACCTGAATGACCTGCCAAAAGAGTTTAGTGCCGGAAAGTGCTGAAAATGGCAAGCTGTACAAGGCATACTCGTCTGCCGGGCAAATGCAGGTACTGCACTTGCCTGTTCAGGAAGTATCAAGCTGCCGACTAACAGCAGCATTCCCATTGCATAGAAATGCAATATAGTGTGTTTCTTATTCATGCGTTTCTCCAATCAATAGAAAGCTTTTCAAGACCCAGTCGTTATTACTGCTTGGCGGTCACTTTCCGACACTACAGTTACATCGCTACAAACATCCGGTACATAACCTATAAACGACCCCATAACCACACAAATCAACTCGAAAAAAGACGAGCTTCACCATCCGTGACGTTAAAAAAGTGGGGGGATTCGATGATATAGAACAGCAGACTGACAAGCTGAGAGACTTAACCTATACGAGGATAAATCACTTGCCAGTAGCGCACATTAGACGGCCACTGCTGTCACAATTATTGTTTTCCTAAGTGGCATACAGTTTCATGCAGAAAATCACCCGCCTTAATCAAATTGAGGCGTCTGCTCTCACTTGCTCATGAGCAAACGCCCCAATTGTCAGAAGGCACCCCTTTATCAATCTATTTTTTATCTGCAATTATTATGTACGACACTCAAACCACCCCATCCTTATTTGTGTTCACCAGCCTCGTTGTCATTTTTTGACTTGAGTGCCCTATCAGTTGAGCTCTACTATTTATAACGAAACTTGTTTTGTTAATTTCTGTGAACTATTCCATATAAACACTACCCTATGGAGTCTGGGTTTTTTATGGGTAGATACCCTACTTTATTGGGGTAGCAGTTACCCCCATATACCGGGCAGAGAATGTTTATTACCAACTTACAAGCAGCATTAGAGCGTCATAAAAATTAACACTCTAAGCTGGACTGACCAACTACAGATCGGAGACTATCTGATATTGTTCGATCATAGGGCCTGGATCAGTTAGTGAGACATTTTTTGGACTCAAACCCTCACAGGTAAATAATCAAAATCAGATGACCCAACTTCCCATTATTACAGCCATACTGAAATTTGCAGATAAACTCAGGTTTCGTCAGCTATTTCTTCTGACTGCCAGCCTGTTTGTCATCGATTTATTGATTCCGGATATGATTCCGTTTGTTGATGAACTGCTCCTCGGGCTTTTGGCCCTCCTGTTTGGCTCATGGCGAAAATCGAAACCGGCGGATGCAAAGGTTATTGAACATACAAAAGAGGGACCACCATGAACACTGCATCACATGATAGACAGATAGCAACGAGTCACTCAATTCTGGGCCAGTTAAAACTGGCCTGCCTTATAACGTTGCTCCTGGTTTTTTCCGGCTGTGCAAGCCTGCAACACCAGGAAGAGAGAATCAAGGTGACAATCGCTGATCTGAGTCCATTGAAATCGACCCTCATGGAACAACGATTCCTGGTGAAAATCCGCCTTCAAAACCGATCCAAGGAGGTACTTAATATCGATGGCATGAGTTTCGACCTGAATCTCAATGGAAAGAATTTCGCCTCTGGAGTGAGTAGTCAGGCAGCAACGATTCCTGGATTTAGTGAATCGATGCTTGAAGTGAAAATCAGTAGTACAGTTTTCGGCCTGATAAGACAGCTTGATGCTTTACAGGGGCGCCAGGGAGAACCTTTCGAGTATCAAATCAGTGGCAATCTGAGTACACCGGACAGTCTATTCACCTTACCCTTCAGCGAGAGTGGCGAGATCAATCTGCTACCTTCCACAGCACCATCGAGTAAAATCAAATAACCTTCTGGAACTAACCCGAACATAGGTTAGCAAGATATCTCCACTATCCATTAAATTGTATTGAAGGGGGGGTTATACTTGTTTAAGGAGTCTATTGGTTAATTAACGATCCAACTGCTTGTGTTGGGTTCATAGATTGAAACTCAGAAAAAGATCTCAAACTCTTTAGGCTTCAAGGACTGGAGTTAGTTGTGTCCCAATCGAACCCGGCTGAAAAAAGCGACATTACTCTGGAAGGCAGATCGCTGACCAAGATCTACCACACCGGTACGGTTGATGTACACGCTCTGCGTGGTGTGGACATACAATTCCATGAAGGTGAGCTGGTCGTGCTGCTCGGTCCCTCGGGCAGTGGCAAATCGACCTTGCTGAATATCCTCGGTGGTCTCGATTCGCCGAGCAACGGTCAGGTACATTTTCGTGACCTGGAGATCACGACGGGTGATGAATCGATCCTGACCCGATATCGGCGGGATCACGTCGGTTTCGTATTCCAATTCTACAATCTGATCCCCAGTCTGACAGCACGCGAGAATGTCGCTCTGGTCACCGAGATTGCAGTCGATCCGATGGACCCGGCAGAAGCTTTGTCGCTGGTTGGATTGGGTGAACGTGTTGATCATTTCCCTGCACAACTTTCCGGTGGCGAGCAGCAACGTGTCGCCATTGCGCGGGCCATTGCAAAAAAACCGGATATCTTGCTTTGCGATGAACCCACCGGTGCCTTGGACAGCCATACCGGCATCCTGGTTCTGGAGGCGATTGAACGGGTCAACAAGGAGCTGGGCACCACCACAGCAGTAATCACCCACAATACAGTCATCGGCAATATGGCTGACCGGGTACTCCACTTTGGTGACGGTCAGGTCGTCAACAGCAAACGCAATACCAGTCGTCAACCAGCACGGGAATTGAGTTGGTAACCGATGCGCGCGCTGAATCTAAAACTGATCCGCAATCTTTGGAAACTAAGGGGGCAGGTGTTGGCCATCGCAGTGGTGATCGCCTCCGGCGTTGCAGTACTGGTGATGTCCCTATCGGCCCTTCAGGCGCTACAGGATACTGCAGCCGCCTACTATGAGCGTCAGCGGTTCGCAGATATATTCACCAATGTAAAGCGTGCCCCCCGCAGACTTGTTGAACGTATCACCGCCATTCCCGGCGTGCGCTCTGTGGATGTCCGTATCAAACAGGTGGCCACCCTGTCGATCGAGGACTTTGAGGAACCGGTGATCGGTCAACTGGTCTCCATACCGGAGCAGGGAGAACCGCATCTCAACCGGCTGGTTTTGCGCAGCGGACGTCTGGTGGCGCTCGGACATCCCGATGAAGTGGTATTGAGCGAACCGTTTGCCGAGGCACACGGACTGCAGCCTGGCGATCAACTGAAGGCGCTGATGAATGGCAATCAACGCACTCTGACAGTGGTCGGCATCGCCCTTTCACCGGAGTTCATCTACGCTATCGGACCGGGTGCACTGATTCCGGATGACATGCGCTTCGGGGTGATGTGGATGGGTGACGAGGCACTGGCTGCGGCCTATGATCTGGATGGTGCCTTCAATGATCTGAGCCTCGGGCTGCTGCACGGCACCAATCCTAAACTTGTCATCGAACACGTCGACCGCCTGTTAGAGCGTTATGGCAGCAGCGGTGCGATCGCGCGCAAGGACCAGATATCCAACTGGTTTCTGATGAATGAGATTGAGCAGCTGAAGACCATGTCTACGATACTGCCAACCATTTTCCTGGCGGTAGCCGCCTTTCTCAGTAACATGGTCTTAAGTCGATTGATCGCCACAGACCGTAGCGAAATCGGCCTGATGAAGGCATTTGGCTACAGCAACTGGCAGGTGGGTTGGCACTACACCAAGCTGGTGATGGCAATGACCAGCGTGGGGATCCTGCTGGGATGGCTGCTCGGTGCCTGGCTGGGGCGGGTCAATACCGAAATTTATGCAGATCTCTTTCGCTTTCCACTGTTGATATTCCGTCCGGATGCGGGGGTCTTCGCGCTTGGGGCGATTGTCAGTCTGATCGCAGCCCTGGCTGGTAGTCTGGGCTCAGTGAGAAGGGCTGCAGCACTGCCGCCCGCTGAAGCGATGCTGCCTCCCGCACCCCCAATGTTTCGCAAAACAGGGCTTTCACGAAGCCGTGTTGCGCACTGGCTGGATCAGCCGACCCGGATTATCCTGAGACAGATATTCCGCTCCCCCATACGCGCCCTGCTCACCAGTTTCGGCATTGCCCTATCGGTGGCCGTAATGGTGATGGCTTTGCAATGGATCGACTCGATCGAGAAGATCGTTCAGGTCTATTTTCATGATGCCCAGCGTCAAAACATGATGGTGGGTCTGGTGGAGACACAATCGGATACGACCTTGGAGGCGTTCCGGCGCATGCCCGGCGTGCTGGCTGTCGAGCCGATGCGTTTCGTCAGTGCCGACCTCAGTGCCGGCAACCGCAGCCACCGGGGTTCCATCGAGGGCATATCGTCAACCCCCGAACTCCAACGGGTCTACGATGCCAGTGGTGCGGTGTTGGAGGTTCCACCGGATGGGCTGATCCTCTCGACCAAGCTGGCAGACAAGCTGAGGGTGGGCGTTGGTGAATCTGTCTGGATTGAGGTACTGGAGGATCAACGACCGGTACGCAAACTACCCGTGGTGGCATTGTTCGAGACCTATATGGGCATGCCGGCCTATATGAATATCGATGCCTTTAACCGCATGATGGGACAGCGCGCCAGCCTGGAAGCAGTTAATCTGCTGGTCGACAAAAGTCAGCTTTCACGTCTCTATCAACGTCTGAAATCGATCCCCAAAGTCTCTTCGGTGGTGCTCAAGGATGCAGCGGTGCAGGAGTTCAATGACACCATGGGTGAAACCCTGATGATCTACATCAGCTTTTTCGCCGCCTTTGCCGGTGCACTTGGCTTTGGCGTGGTCTACAACAGTACCCGTATCGCCCTTTCAGAACGGGGACGTGAACTTGCCACGTTAAGAGTGTTGGGGTTCCATCGCGGTGAGATATCCTACATTCTGTTGGGCGAGGCAGCCCTGTTGATCCTGGTCGGTCTACCACTCGGTTGTTTTGTCGGGCATGGCCTGGGCTGGCTGATGACCAGCGCCATGGACTCCGAACTCTATCGTATCCCACTGGTGATCAAAGCCGCCACCGATGCCACTGCGGTGCTGGTCACACTGGGTGCGACGGCTTTCTCCGCCGCTGTGGTCAGACGGCGGCTGGACAATCTCGATCTGATTGCTGTACTCAAGACACGCGAGTAAATGCCATGAACGCACACTGGAAACGCATCCTGCTCTGGAGCCTGTTGGGCTTGATCCTGCTAGCGACCCTGATCTGGGCCTTCATCCCCAAGCCAATAGCGGTGGATCTGCTGACCCTGGCTCCGGGTGAGCTGGTGGTGACCGTTGATGAAGAGGGAGAGACCCGGGTAGAAGATGTGTTCGTGCTGTCAGCACCGATCAGTGGCCGGGCAATGCGTATCGATGCCGAAGTCGGTGATCAGGTGGTGGCCAACGATACCTTGTTGGCAGAGATTGAGCCCATCGATCCCACCCTGCTCGATCCCCGCAGTGAGGCCCAGGCCCGAGCGGATATCCGCGCCGCCGAAGCGAACAGGAACCTGGCCGATGCGGCCGTCAAAGAGGCCAGCGTGGAACTGAACTTTGCCCTCAGCGAACTGAAACGATCCCGCAGCCTGCGCAAAGAGGCGGTCATATCCGCACGGGAACTGGAATCAGCAGAGCGCACCTATCAGACCCGTCAGGCAGCATTGGAGACAGCAATCGCCACCCGACAGGCACGGCAGGCGGAACTGGAAAGAGCACGCGCTGAGCTGATCTCACCAACGGCAGTACGGCAAAAGACCGAAGCCTGCCAATGCGTACCGATCACCTCACCTGTGGATGGTCGCATTCTGATGATCCTGCACAAGAGCGAGGGGGTGGTGAGTGCCGGAGAACCCCTGGTGGAGATCGGCGATCCTCGGGAACTGGAGATCGTCGCCGACCTACTCTCCACCGATGCAGTCAAGGTGGAAACCGGCCAAACTGTGATCATCGAAAACTGGGGCGGCAAAGAGGCCTTGTCCGGCACAGTACGGCGGGTGGAGCCTTACGGTTTCACCAAAGTATCGGCACTGGGCATCGAAGAACAGCGGGTAAATGTGATTATTGACTTCACCACGCCAAAGGCACAATGGACACGTATCGCACATGGCTACCAGGTGGATGTGCGGATCATCCTCTGGCAGGGCAGTGATGTCCTTAAACTGCCACTCACCGCCCTGTTCCGGGATGGCGATAAATGGGCAGTATTCGTGGAAGGACAGGGCAAGGCCCATCGACGCCACGTGGAGATCGGCAGGCGCACTGGACTTGAGGCGGAGATCCTCACCGGCCTTGCTGCCGGAGAGCGGATTGTGGTCCATCCCAGTGACAAGATTGCGGAAGGGGTTAGTATCGAAGCGAGGCACTAAACGGCAACGGATTCCGACGCCTCCAGCCACAACATGACCTCACCCTCTACACCGACACTGCGCGCCCTGCCACTTGTCTTAGCGGTATACATACGATGATCGGCCAGTTCGACCTGAGCTTTCCAGTCACTGAGCTTATCTTGCTGGACTTCAGCGACACCGATACTGGCGGTAATAGGATTGCCATCCGGACGAAACCCAACACCTGCCTGCATAATTCGCGCAATAACATCATTTGCCTCCTTGGCACCGGCTGTCGGCAGGACGACGATAAACTCCTCACCACCCCAGCGAATGACACTATCCCCTTTTCGTACTGTTTCACGTATCTGCTTTGCGGCCAGTTTCAACACCTTGTCACCGACATCGTGACCATAGGTATCGTTGATGGTTTTGAAATTGTCCAGATCAAAATAGAGGATGGATAGGGGCTTTTCACTCATCAGTGCAAGACGAAACTGCAATTCGAGAATCTCGATACCCGCACGGCGTGACAACATGCCTGTCAACACATCGTAGCTGGCATGACTCACTTGAGAGAGCATGTAGCGTATTTGGGTAAGTGATGCAAACAGGGCAACACCCAGCAGTAATACCAAAAGCCAGACAGTGGAAACCGCCTGAGCTATCTCAGCCGTCGTTTGCGGATAGGCGGAAATAACAGCCGCCAAAAAAATCGGTAATGCGTAACTAATAAACTCCAACAAAGTCAAGGGAAACAGGGTCAACCCAGCCACCATCACGAAGGGTAACAGGGCATACAGCTCGGCGATAATCTGTTCTGTGCCATTGAGCGGATAAGCTTGAATCCAGTGGTCAGATGCGAGATGAAACAGTGGTGTTACGGCCAACATGGCGGCAAGCAGTATACGTGCGCGTCTAAGATCAGGGTTCCGATGCGATTGCCAGGCAATAACAGCAAAGGCCGCACCGGAGAACAGCCGGATCACTAGAAGTTCTGTCCAGAGATCCCGTGGCAGAAAGAGGATATCAACAACAGACCATATCGGCACCAACACAGCAAAGGTTGCACTAAAGAAAAAAACCCGGCTCTGCATAATTGCCGCGCGATGACGTGAGATAGGCATTCCATGCTTTTTTGTGGAGAAAAGCTCGGTGAGCTGATCTGCTGTATGAATACCCAGTGACTCGATTAATGATACATACATCGTTTTTAAATACTTCATTCCATTTACAATCCCACATCAATGTGGACGCTAATATAGCGTTCTAAGCCTATAAACCTTAAACACAAACCTGGGAATTTATGACACAGGTCAAATAGCGCATCATGAAGGTATCGGGACAGGGTAATTAATTAGTATTCACCCTTAAAATACAACGGCTGTATGGGTTTTACAGTTGAGGTTCCCCTCAATATCTATCGCTACAGTACGACCTACTCTGTGTGCTTGTTCTTAGGGCCTGTTAATTGAGCTAGATCATTTGCCTCTCACTTGCCGAGTGACTATGGTTACGAAAGCTGATCAAGACTTGATTCGGGATATTTCATCTCCCAGTCAGACCTATCCGGAATTAATCAGTGGTTCCTTTCAACGAGTACCCGCTCAATCAGGGAGTGATACATGGAAAGCCTGGCTCAAAACTTTTCACACTACTTTCGTCCACGTTATGCAGCCACCCGACATCAACAGCGCTACAGTTACACAATTCGCTATCAAGTCTATGCCGAGGAATTGGGCTGGGAACCGTTGAATGAGCATAAATTGGAAACTGACAGCTGTGATGACTACGCTCATCACTGTCTGTTAGAGCATAAGCGAAGCGGGGACATTGCCGGCTGCGTACGAGTGGTTATTCCACCTACAGGTAACAGTGATGCTTGCTTGCCCTTTCAGCTGCATGATATTTCAACCGTCAGCTCTGACAAACTAAGCCATCTGTCACCTGGCAGTGTGGGTGAGATATCACGGCTTGCGGTTCCTAGCAGCTTCCGACGGCGATCCAATGAAACCGGCAAGCCTTATGTACTCGATAACCACAACACCACGACCATTTTTACAGAAGAGGAGAGGCGCAACTTCCCCAATATCTCTATTGGCCTCTACCTCTCTGCCATTGCCATGGTCGAGCTCTGCAATCTCGATCTGGCATTGGTAGTGATGGAACCCCGACTGCAGCGTCATTTAAAGCGCTATGGTTTGTTATTCAATCAGATCAGCACGCCTTTTGACCTCAGGGGAAAGCGGGCACTTTTTGAGCTGCCACGCAGTGATCTGACTTGCCACATGAAACCTCAGATTAAACTGCTTTACGACATGATCCGCGACGATCTCGAAGCACAACCATGGCAGGGTCAACATCCTGACAACAATAAAAACAGCAATGACTCAGTTTAACTATCAAACTGCATTCTCTCGCAACATCGGATGGGTTACGGAAGCTGAACAACAGCGACTACGCAACTCTAGGGTCGCAATTGCTGGAATGGGCGGGGTTGGCGGCAGTCATTTGCTGACACTGACACGCCTCGGTGTGGGTGGATTCAATCTGGCTGACTTCGACACCTTTGCAGTGGAAAACTTCAATCGCCAGGCCGGTGCCAACATGACCACTGTTGACAGAGCAAAGCTCGACTGTCTGGTGGAAATGGCACTTTCAATCAATCCCGAACTCGATATCAAGACCTTTCCTGAAGGGGTGAAACCCACACAAGCTGCTCAATTTTTAGATGAGTGCGATCTCTATCTTGACGGTCTCGATTTCTTTGCACTTCCGGCACGACGGGCTGTCTTTGAAGCCTGTGAACAATCAGGCATAGCAGCGGTCACCGCTGCACCATTGGGTATGGGTTCGGCATTATTGAACTTCCTGCCTGGCAGGATGACCTTTGAAAGCTACTTCCAGTTGGAAGGAAAAGGGGAGTATCAACAATATCTACGATTTCTGGTCGGCCTGGCACCTGCCGGATTGCATGCAGCCTATCTGATGTTGCCGGATCGTATTGACCTGGTGGGCAAGAAGGGGCCCTCCACATCGATGGGTTGCGAATTGTGTGCGGGCTTTGCGGCTTCTCAAGTACTGAAAATTCTACTCTGTAGAGGAAATGTCCTGGCGGCTCCCTGGGGGTTGCAATTCGATGCTTACCGAAATCGCTTACGTCGCACCTGGCGCCCTGGAGGAAACAGGCATCCATTACAACGCCTCGCTATCCGGTTGGGTGAGAGGACGTTACTGCACTCATCTGAATAAATCCTCGAGCGCGGGAGGGGTGTAACACTTTAAACTGTTACACTTTGAGTCACCTAAGAAATAATCCGATATCCAGTTGATTAATAAGCAATTGCTTTAGATTATTCAATATCTGCAACGCGCTACACGCAAATTGTTACACCCTTAGCATGCTACTCAAAATCACCGCCATCAATTCTAACTAGCTGATATTCAAGCATTAACAAAAACGCCTCATTCTCGGCACATTTTATGCTGGTACTTAGTTAAAGGTATTGGTAGTGCCAGGAATAAGGTTAGCAAGCCGTAACAGCACAATAACAACACTAAAAGTTACTTTTTAAACCGAATTTCCAAATGCTACGGATACTGACCCCGATCCTTACGTGGAGGCAAAACAGCCAATGAAATATCAAAAGCTAGTGAGTGAAATTAACGTCCTGTTGGATTCCGCTGCAAAAAAGCATCAAAAACAACAGACAAAACTGAAACAGCATCTCAAGGTATTCAAGGCAGAGGAACAAAAACTCCGCAAGAGACTGAACAAGGAAACCTCTACAGCCAATCGAAAAAAGCTGAAAAGAGAGCTGGGTGATATGAAAAAAGTATACGCCATGTTGGGTGCGTAGCTTTCAACCCTTCACCAAGTTGATCCTATCCAGACAGAAATTACTTCGACCATAAGGAGCTTAAAATGCACTCTAATGACACTACGAAAACCGTTGAATCCTCCTTCGGATTCTTTTTTATGCCGGCCCTGTTTCTTGTGGGCATGCTATCTGTGGTCGCGGCGCTCAGCCTGATCTGATCACAGCCAGAAAACGGGTGTGGAAACTGTGGGTGAAACGTACACTGTCGTTTCACCACACTCCCCTGATCACAAACACCCGTATAGTGTCATTGTGACCATCTCTGTTAATGTATTAAAACTCAATCCTCACGAATCCGTGCCAAGCGCCGGTTAAGTGCCGGCCGCGAGATACCCAGCAGAGCAGCCGCAGTCCCCTGATTGCCTCCCGCCCTCTCCAGCGCTTCCTCGATATGCCGTTGTTGCGCCTCCTTCAGGGTTGGAAACCGCCCCTCCATGACCGAACTTTCAGCTGTTTTCTCTTTTTTTGCTGCCTGTTGAGTCTTGACCGTCTTGCGGAAACTCTTTATCGCTAACACTTGTCCCGACTTATGGCGCGCCACAGCATCGTAAACCATCGCCCGCAACTCCCGCACGTTACCGGGAAAATGATAGTTGGCGAGTAGCGTCAGCAATTCAGGTGTTGCCTCCGGGGCTTTTTTACCAAACGAATCAGCGGCTTCAGAAATGAAGAAAGTAACCAGCGCAGAGATATCCTCAATACGTTCCCGTAACGGAGGGATATCCACCTGGTGGACGGTCAATCGATAATAGAGGTCTGACCGGAAAGACTCTTCAGCCATCCGGGCAGTCAGGTCACGGTGAGTTGCGCACACAATTCTGGTGTTACATATCTTTGCCATGTCCGAACCCAATGGGTAGTAGCTGCGTTCCTGTATCAGCCTTAGCAGTTTGACTTGAGAGGCAGGCGCCAAATCGCCGATCTCATCAAGAAACAGGGTACCTCCCTCCGCCTGGGCAATCATACCCTCACGTGCCGTCTCAGCACCGGAGAAGGCACCCCTGCGGTGGCCGAATAGGGTATCGGAAAACAGGGTGTCATCCAGCCCTGCCGCATTAACAGGGACAAAGGCACCGGCACGATTGCTCAGTCGATGAATCGCCTCTGCCAGCAACTCCTTACCCGTTCCGGTTTCACCGGTTATGAGTACCGGCTCTGCAGAGACGGCTATAGCTTCCAGGTATTGGAACAGGGAACGCATTTTGCGACTGACTGTAACAATGCTGGAGAATGCTTCTCCATGTTCCAGCTGATCCGTCATCAAGCTGCGCCTGAGGGCACTCACCTGTTGACGCAAGGCACGTACTTCCAGTGCTCGCTTGACGCTTGAAATAAAACGGCTCTCCTCCACCGGCTTGACCAGGTAGTCGAAGGCTCCCCCTTTCATACAGGCAACGGCTGTCTCCACCTCTTGGGTTGCCGTCATAACAATAACCGGAATTTCAGGATGCTCCTTGACGATCTCCGGTAACAGCTGGGTTCCGGACAGGTAGGGCATAAACAGATCCAGCACAACAGCCGCCACTTCCTGATTCGCCAACAACGGCATCAACTCGCGACTGTCTTCCACAGCCAAGACATCCTTAATGCCAGCACTGTGGAGAATCATCTTGGAGCTGAACAATACGGAAGACTCATCATCAACCAGTACGACCGGGAAAGTTGTATTTGATTCATGTTCCATCAACAAAATCCTAGTGTAGGGTCGGGATTCGAATGATAACGGTGGTACCACCACCCAATTCCGACTCGAAACTCATGCTGCCACCATGTCGCTCCACGATGGAGCGGGAGATGGATAACCCCAGGCCGGTCCCCCCGACATCCGTTCGGGTAGTAAAAAAAGGCTCGGTCAACTGCCCTAAATCCCGTTCCGAAATACCTCGACCTTGATCACGAATGCAAACCCTCAACTCACTGACATCCGCATCATAACCGGCATCAATATGAACAGCTTTAGTCCGATCAGGCAGCGCCTGCAGCGCATTCAGCAATATATTGATAAACACCTGCTCAAGTTGCTGTGAGTTACCCTGAACAGCAGGCAGACCATCCGGCACATCCAGGGAGCAGCTATCTGTAAATTTCTGGATTTGATTGTGCAGGATCATTACCGTCTCCTCCAGTACCTGTTGGATATCCACTTTCTCGGTAATTTCTCCGGCATCCTGTCGGGACATATGCTTGAGGTTCTGGACGATACGTCGAATACGATCAGCGTTGCCGGCGATTCCCGACAGGAGCTGAGGGAAACTATCCCTGGCCTCAGAGAAGGACATACCGCCAAGAGCGAAATTACCATTCACTTCGAAATACTCATTTAATATTGGTGTGATGTCGTGCCAGGCGCGGGAAATCAAGGTCGCGTTGAACTGTATCGCATTGTTGGGGTTGTTGATCTCATGGGCCACACCGGCGGCCAATACGCCTATGGAGGCGAGACGGGCATTACGCAGAGCCTGCGCTTCAAGATTGCGTTTTTCAGTAACATCTCCGGCAATCACCATTGCTGCCGTTACCGGTCCTTCGTTACTGGATATGGGTAGGATGCGTCCCGCCCAGTAGGTACCGTCATCTGCCGAATACTGGAATTGTCGGGTGATCCCTTTGCGAAACACCTTTTTCAACGCCTTGCGGAACCACTTGCGGAAATCCCTGGGCATCAACGCCAGGGAATTGCGTCCGACCGCCCGTTCCGCAGGCAGCGCCGGTATCGAGCGGTTCATCAGCAGGATCTTGCCCTGATGATCAACTGTCATGATGATATCGGGTGTCTGCTGGAACAGATCACGCAGCTTGGCCTCGGACTCGCGCAGTGCTTCATCTGCCAGTTTGCGCTCAGTGATATCCTCTATAAAACCGACCAGACGGTAGATCTGATCATCCTTGTCACGCACCGCGAATCCTCTTGTACGTACCCAGCGGAGCATGCCATCTGCTCGTTGAATCCGGTGTATTACCTCAATGTCCCCCCCCTCCTCGCTAATTCGTTGTAATGCCTCACTCAATAACATCCTATCTTCGGGGTAGGCTGCATCAAGTAAGGACTGACGCTGAATATCGCTGGTTATACCCAAAATCTTGCCGTAAGCAGGGCTGAGATAGAGCAGCTCGCCTTTATTCACTGCAGTGGACCAGAACGCTTCGTCCACTGTCTCGGTCATTTGTCGGAATAGCTCTTCACGCTCCACGAGTTGCAGCTCCATTGAGGAGCGTTGACGGATGTTCTCCCGAATCCTGGCCAGATAGAATGACAGCAGCGTTGTGAAGAGTAATCCAGCAATCAACACCATCCAAGGTCCTTCCTGAAAAGCCTCCGCACTACGGAACATAGAGGTACGGCCACAAACGATAGCCAACTGTCTGTCAGCGATCTGGACACGCTCCACAACTTTTGCCTCATCCGGATTGTTCATCCAGCGCTCGTATTCATCTGCCCCAATCTTACTGGGCGCTATACGGCTGGTATAAAAATGCAGAAATCGTTCCGCCACCGGCGCCGATTCATCCAGAATCAGGATCTCCACTCCCCGCGGTTCCAGCAACGAAATGGCGGCATTGGTCAGATTGGCAAGACGAAAAAAACCCACCACAAACCCAACCAGACTCTCCCGACGCTGGTGGATCGTCTCGACGGGTTTGTCTCCGCCATACACTGGACTGGCGACCATAAATCCATACTCGGTACCTCCCTGTGACGTGGGATAAGCGATTCGCCCACTTGCTTCCATCCGACCCCGATCCCGAGCCCGTGACAAGGCATCGGCAAACCGGGGTATAGATCCAAGATCGAAACCGGCTGGCACTGAGTCGAATTGCTCGGGGGCAATGTGGCTGGCCGGATAGTACTCCGCTCGTTCAGCGGCAGGTAGCAGTTCGAAGTGACCGCTACCCTCGGATATCTGAAATCCCTTTTTGTGTTGCGCAATGGAAGCCTCGAACCTGTCACGCTCCACCGCTTTAACCCGCGGTGCCCAGATCAGCGCCTGTACACCACGGTATCGATCGAGCAGGGATCCGGCAAACAGGCGGAATTCCTTACCGCCAACCCCCCCGGATGCTATGACATGATCACGTAGTGTGATAACTGCCAGCATGCTGCTGTCTATCCCATGATTCAGGGCTCGGATACGATTTCGTGCAACCCACTCGAAATCCAGAATATTGTGTGCTTCCAATTGTTGGCGCATCAACAGCATGGAGGTAAACGACAGACTCAGGCCAATGATAGCGACCAACCAGATGACGCTGTTTTCAGGACCCAACAAAAGACGGGAAGGATCGGTTATTCGGTTTCTCTGATTCATAGGGTGTTTCTAGCTTGTACTCATGAAAGTATTTTGGGCTAGCCCGATATCCAGGATATATAGAGTAACACCCTCCTAGCTATTATTGCGCAACCAGGTTTGAATTAAAGAAGCTCTGAACAAGTCATGGAAGGCCATCATGCGGCTAAAAACTTCCGTCTCTGCGTTGTCAATCTAGACAATAGACCGGCTATTACCTGCAATTGACGCCTTGATGCAAAGGTTTTATGGCTCGTAATCTGACTCACCCAGACTTGTTCAGAGCTTCCTCGAATATAGGAATTTCTTGCAGCGGTCCGGTTATCGATGTTGCGAATAGGGTTTAATCGAAAATTCAAACAGCCTTTGATGGATATATGGAGGATTTCTCTTGATTGAGTGAATAGCGTGTAGCTACACGCAACGGTATCAGCTATTCCCTTGATTGATCAAACACACTGATGGTGCGGCAGGAGTGCACCTTACCATTACACATATCCTCCAGGACTGTCATATCATCGCAGCCGGTTCGTTCGCATACTGCCGCAAAACGTTACTATCAATGGCCCAGGGTATGAATAAACTCTTCATAGGTTGTGCCTTTGCCCCGCAACAGTTCAACCAGCCATGATACAGAGGCGTCCGGAGCATCCCGGGCACCGGCCTGTTGTTCGATTCGCATCATCTCCTGATAAACCGGTATGACCGCCTCTATGCCCTCTCTGCTGGGTTTGCGCCGTACTGAAAAATATCCGATGGGATTGTGGTCTCGATCATAATCGACAGTCACATTGGCATACACCCAATAGAAATCTCCATTCTTTGACATATTCTTCACGTAGGCAAAACACTCTTTTCCAGATTCGATGGTATTCCACAGCAGGCGGAAAACACCACGAGGCATATCGGGATGACGAATGATATTATGCTGTACGCCCAGCAATTCCGACTCCTTATATTGAGCCATCCTCATAAAAACCCGATTTGCATAGATGATGCGTCCTTTCAGGTCAGTCTTGGAGACGATGAAATCCCCATCATTCATAACAGTTTCATGATTGGTCGGTGTTATAGATCGCTTCATATCCCCACCCCCTAGCCGTGCTTTTCGACAATCATGGCATCAATCTGCTCCATGACCTGGTCACTCGAATTTTCCATATCCTTGTAGGTCTTTAAAATATTTGCCTGCAATTGCTGATCCTTCTGCCAATCCCGAGCGAGGCAGTCGAGTGCTGCATGCCCGGCTGTATGGACAGCGGCATGAGGCATTTCGAGATTTTTGAAGGAGCGTAGATTCCCAAATGCCTCCTTGCCAAGGCCCTCGTAGTACCATTTACCAAGGCGGCAATTGTGATGACTCACCTTAACCGCTTGAGCATCCGTATTGTCAGTACCGGCATGGAATGACTTATAGGCCTTTTGTTTGTAGATCATATGATCGACTTTGATCAATGATGCATAGCAGATATCATGCGCGTAATCGACGGATGTATAGGTCATTTGCGCCTGTTCAGCAAATACATTGAAACTGGCATTCATCTCCTCCACAGCTGACTGCACGCTATTGGCCATCTGCAGCATCTCGCTGGAATTGGTCTGCATGACCGCAGTTTCACTCTGGAAGGTGGTGACCACTTCTCGAATCTCATCAGTCGCCTTCTTGGTGCTCTTAGCCAGTTTCTTTACCTCGTCGGCCACAACGGCAAATCCACGTCCATGCTCTCCAGCCCTGGCCGCTTCGATAGATGCGTTCAAGGCCAGCAAGTTTGTCTTGTCGGCTATCTCACCGATCATACCTAGAATGCCGGTAATCTCATCACTCATTGTATTGAGCTGCACCATGGTCTGGTGACTCTGCTCGATCATGCCGAGCGTTCTGGTTTGCGAGTTGACCACCTGGGAAACCGCTCCCTGACTTTCCTGGGCCTTCTGCATATTATCAGTGGCAATCTGGGAGACTTTCTGCATCTCATCCGTGATACGGGTCAGGTCATTCTGGCTTAACAGCAGATTACTCATGGTTTGATTGGTATTCAGCTCTTGCAACTCCGCGGCCATCTCATTACGTTTGATATAAGTCGCGTTATCCGCCATTGCATCCAGAGAGCTGTTGATGCGGCCAAGGGTCTTTTCCAGCTCGCCATGTAACCCTGAAGGCATGGTGCGTCTATAATAGTGGCCCTGTGAGACTAATTCGAAGCTTGTCTTTACTTCTCTGAAAAAAGTCTCCAGCTGATCCAGCGACTCATTCAAGTTCCAGGCGATATGTCCCGCCTCACCCATCCAGGGTACGGTCGTTATACGCGATGTATACTGCCCCTCAAGCATCTCCTGCAAAACTTTTTCGATCCGTTGCAAAACATAGAAGGGCATCTTCATTCGATGACGGATGATCAAAGCTACCGTCAGGGTAAGCAATGGAAAAACCCAGAACCAGTGACGATATCCATCTGCAATAAGAATCGACAACACACTGAAGAAGTTCAGCAATACAAAAGCCAATACATAGATTTGCAGTCTTGTGGCCAGGTATAAACGATTCATAGTTCTCAAACCCTTGCTAGTAGTGGCTCGATTGAGTAGTTCAGAGGATGACTCTGAAGCGCTCTGTAATCTTGGCTTTAATACAGAGATTTTTCACAGTGGCGAAACGGCCCTGTCCAAATGAGAATCCATTTTCCTGGGTAATTTTGCCGCTGAGAACCATTTTTTCAGAATGGACTACGGGTAATCAATATGACTTCCCGACCGTCGGCAGAAGCACAAATTACCTATAACAATTCCACTGATATCTACACGTGAAATAAACTGTCACCTTATTCCTGTATCGCCAGATTTTGATGAACCTTTAGACTACGCCCCCTCTTGAATGGCCCACCCATCCGTGCACAACCTTAAATAATGCATACCAGCTCAGCTATACTTTACTCACCCAGTCATATACAGATACAAACCAGAACGAAAATTTGAGAAATCTCATGTTCATACAAAGAGTTAGTATTTTTTTTAGGACATTTACCCTGTGCCTGCTATTGATCCCGCAACTTCTTTTGGCAACAGAACAGAAACAACACTATGACCGTATAAATCTGAGCGCACAGGCAGCCATTGAGGTAGACAACGACACCCTGATTGCCGTGATGTATGCACAAAAGGAGGGGAATGACCTTGCCTTACTGACAGACAGCGTCAATCAATTGATCACTGAGGGTGTCGACAAGGCAAAGCAGAGTAAGGACATAAAAGTCCAAACACTCAGCTATCAGACCTCACCCGTTTATCAACAACAGCGCCTTACCAGCTGGCGAGTGCGCCAGTCAATCCGTCTGGAAAGCCAGCAAAGCGACAAATTGAGTACACTCATAGGCAAGCTCCAATCAAGTCTGGCTCTGGAGTCACTCAGCTATGCCATCTCCCCGGCACAACGTCAAAAAGTGGAGGAATCCTTGATGCTGCAGGCCATCGATGAGTTCCAACGGCGTGCTGATCTGGTCACCAAACAATTGGGCCGCACCCAATACCGTTTAGTTGAAATGGTGATCCAGACATCCGATAAGTCGGTACATCCGATGCGTATGCGCGCCAATATGATGGCCCTGGAAGGCGCTTCGGTCGCACCGACCCTTCAGGCCGGCAGCCAGAACGTACGTGTTGAGATTAATGGGATCATCGAATTGCAGTTGGAATAGCAAATCTCACCTTTGCCCGCATGTCGCATGGGTAAAGCGTATTCAGCATTGCTCAGCTGTGTTTCTCGACAATCATCGCATCGATGCTCTCCATGACCTGATCACTTGACAGCTCCATCGCCTTGTAGGTATCGATAATCTCTTGCTGTAATGTCTGATCTTTCTCCCAATTCATTGCGAGTAAATCAAGCGCGGCATGTCCAAACTTGTGGACACCCTGGTGCGGCATCTCCAGGTTACGAAAGGCCTGCAGTTGGCTGAATACCTCCTGACCAACCCCCTCATAGTACCATTTGCCAAGGCGGCAGTGATGGTGGTCAACCTTGACCAGGGAGGCATAGCAGATATCGTGAGCAAACCTGACTGAGGTATAAGTCGTTTGTGCCTGACCGGCAAAACCGTTGAAACTGGCATGCATCGCTTCCACAGCAGTCTGTACATGATTTGCCATCTCCAGCATTTTACTTGAACTGCTCTGCATGGTTGATGTTTCATTCTGAAAGGTAGTTACTACCTCACGTATTTCATCGGTTGCCGTCTTGGTGCTTTTAGCCAGTTTCTTGACCTCATCCGCCACTACTGCAAAACCACGGCCATGTTCACCCGCTCTGGCCGCTTCGATGGATGCGTTCAATGCCAGCAGGTTTGTTTTATCGGCAATCTCCCCTATCATACCGAGGATTCCGGTGATCTCATCACTCATGGCATTGAGCTGATCCATGGTCTGATGACTCTGCTCAATCATAGCCAGCGTTTTAGTCTGAGAATCCACCACCTGTGAAACAGCCCCCTGGCTCTCCTATGCCTACTGCATATTATCAGTGGCGATCTGAGATACCGTTTCCATCTCACTGGTGATGCGTGACAGATCATTTTGGCTTAGATGCAGGTTTTCCATCGTCTGATTGGTATTCAGCTGCTGCAATTCGGCTGCCATTTCATTTCGTCTGACATAGATCGCATTGTCTGCCATCGCGTCGAGAGAACTGTTGATACGTTGAAGGGTCTCTTTCAATGCACCATGCAGACCGACAGGCTGAGTGGATCGGTAGTAGCACCCTTTGGATACGGCCTCGAAACTGACACAGACCTCGCGGAAAAAGGTCTCAAGTTGATCCAGTGACTCATTCAGGTTCCAGGCAATCATGCCTGCCTCTCCCATCCAGGGTACCTTTGTGATACGCGATGAGAATTTACCTTCGAGCATTTCCGTTAAGATGTCGTCTATCCGCTGCAATACATAAAAAGGCTTCTTGATACGATGCAGGATGATCAATGTAACCAATACTGTCAGTGCTGGAAACAACCAAAGCCAATGACGGTATCCATCCAGCATGAATACAGATAGCACGCTGAAGAGGTGCAGGAATGTGAATATTGTTACATAGACCTTTATCCTAGAAACCAAGTACAAACGATTCATAGCTCTCAAATCCTTGTCCAGTAATGGCATGATGCAGCATGTTCGAGGACGCCTGAATGGCCTCCCCTGAACCGGAACGGACTTCTGCACTCAGCATTTCCTTGTAGAGGTGTGAAAAATAGCCGATGGCTCCCTGTTTTGGTTTGCGCCTGACTGAGAAGTAACCAATCAACGCCCCATGATTGTCATAGTCTGGAGAGACATTGGCACATACCCAGTAGTGATCACCGTTTTTACATACAGGCACCCCGTTTTACTCCTACATAACATGTTGATTTGTCTTATCTTGATATGAAACCCTATCTTCAGAAATTGGTTGTGACTACTTATTAGTATTTGTATAAAACCATTTACTAAATTATGTGGCTAAGCAGCCGATAGTATCTATTGTAATCACTACTCATTCTTTCCAATCCACTGCCTCTCTATGCGAGGACTAGATAAGATGTTCGGTATTAGCAATAAGAAACAACTCACTCAACTCAACGAACAGCTCTTAGAGAAAGAGTCACAGATGGAAGCATTGGAAGCTCAACTCACTTCCCTACGGGGAGAGAATGGCCAGTTACAGAAGCAGCTGGCCGATCACGCCTCTGAGCAACAGGCTCAGAAACAGCTACTGGGTAGCCTTATCGCACTGGGCGATTCGTTCAATGAGCTTCAACACTCGCTGGCGCATACCGCCTCAAACATGAAGGACGAAAAATTAAGCGCGATTCGAGGTTCTGAGATCTCCTCCCAGGCCATTGCTGGGGTGAAGGTCATGAACAGTGAGATTCACAGTGTTGCACACATCTCCCAGGAGAGTTCGGATAGTGTGATCAAACTCAGCACGATTGCTGACAAGATCAGTGATTTCGTTACCATCATTCAAGGTATATCTGAGCAAACCAACCTTTTGGCATTGAATGCCGCCATAGAGGCAGCCCGTGCCGGAGAAATGGGTCGCGGATTCGCGGTGGTTGCCGATGAGGTTCGGAATCTGGCCGGTCGCACTCGGGAAGCGACCACGGAGATTGCCAGCCTGGTGGATACCATCACACTCGAGACCAAGAAATCGATGGAAACCATGTCTTCCGTCATGGATGTCACTAACAGTTTTCAGGATCAGGTCACAAAATCCATTGAACAGATCAATCAACAGTTTGAACTCTCCAAGTCCATGGAATCGGCCATCTCATCCACGGCATTGAGGACCTTCGTAGAACTCGCCAAATTCGATCATCTCATTTTCAAATTTAGTATCTACAAGGCCTTTCTGAATCTGTCAGACCTTACGGCCGACTCCCTTGCAGACCACAAGAACTGCCGTTTGGGGCAATGGTACTACCAAGGTGAAGGGTTAGCCTGTTTCTCTCAACTACCGGGTTACCGCGACATCGAGGCACCCCATCTAAAAGTCCATGAGCATGGTAAGCAAGCACTATTGAACCATAAAAACGGTGAAATGGATGCAGGAATACAAGCTATATCGCTGATGGAAACAGCGAGCATGCAAGTCATCGCCAACCTTGAGAATCTTGCTCAGGCAGGTGAATCGAATTCACATATACTCTGTACTGATGAGATGCACTAGGTCCTATCGGCACTAGACTCGTGTAGTCAATCTACAGCTGATTTTAAATTCAATTGAGATCCCTCCGGGAGGGCTGAGGCCCTCTCGATCATTTTATCCACAATAGCGTAGATTCCAACGTGACGGTTTGGGCTGAGGTGCTCCTCAAGCTGCATACGCTTGAACAGGTCATCTACATCAATCGATTTTATTTCCTGTAGTGAACGGTTGGAGAGAAGATCGATCAACAGTGCCAGTACACCTTTAATAATCGCAGTATCACAATCACCCACAAAACGGATTAAGTGTGGATTGTTTACAACCCTTTGTGCTGCCACATGCACCGTACTCATACAGGGTTTAACCCAGTTTTCTTCGACTTTCAACTCTTCAGGCATCCCCGCCAACGCTTCACCTAACTCAATTAAGTAATGATAACGAGCATCCCAATCCTCAAGAAAATCAAAGGTCTCAATGATATCGTTAACATCACTCATCCTGCACTCCGATGTCGTCACCTACACGTTAAACACTGAACGATTCACCACAACCACAGGACTCTTTGATATTGGGATTGATGAAATCAAATCCTTCATTGAGCATATTCGTTTTTACATAGTCGATTGTCATACCATCGAGCATCGGCAGACTGCCGCTGTCGACTATCAACTTTACCCCATTTGATTCAAACACCCGGTCTTCATCTTCTATTTCTTCAGCATAGTCGACCACATAGGCAAAACCTGTACAACCACTCTTTCTTGTACCCAAGCGCAACCCAAGACTGCCTGCTTTATTGGCTAACATGGATTTCACATGCCTGGTTGCACTCTCTGTCAATTGGATTGCCATCTCTATACCTCTATCAAAACAAGTTCTGAGTTTTGAATTATGAATTTTGAGTGAGGGTAATCGCTACGCTCATGCCCAATATGGATTTCCCACGTTACGCACACACGATTCAAAACTCAAAACAGTCCCAGTTGTAGTTTAGCTTCATCACTGATCAGCTCTTGGGACCAGGGTGGTTGCCAAACCAATCTCACAACCGTATCCCTGACACCAGGCACCGCATCGATCACCCGTCCGACTTCATAAGGCAGTGTTCCCGCCACCGGGCAAGCCGGAGCCGTGAGTGTCATATCGATCTCAACCTTTCCTGATTCATCGATATCAATTCGATAGATCAAACCAAGATCGTATATATTGACCGGTATCTCAGGATCATACACAGTGCATAGCGCATCAATCAGGCTCTCCCGGGTGGGCTCCGGCTCCATGCCGTTCACCGCGATAGATTGTGGTTCATTCATATCGACACCTGGCTTCGGTGGGCTTCTGATTTAGATTATCAGCGTGCTGATTAATACACTCATTCACGCAAATCAAAACACTCATATCTTAAAACTCATTCTTTCCACTATCTCTTCTCTCAAGTGTTCTCGTAGATACTCGCATTGAAAGCTATCGATGATCTCGCTGGCAAAACCAAGGCTTAATAGACGCTTTGCCTGATCTTTATCAAGCCCTCGAGAGCGTAAGTAAAAAAGCGCTTGATCATCTATCTGGCCTACAGTAGTGCCATGGCTACACTTCACATCATCAGCGAGAATAACCAACTGAGGTTTTGTATCGATTTCGGCTCTTCGCGACAACATCAGATTGGCGTTGTACAAATGAGCCTGGCTCTTTTGTGCCTGTTCACGAACACGAATCAAACCATCAAATACCGCTTTTCCAGCACCGTACAAAATACCTTTAAAATTTTCACGGCTCTCACAATTTGCTACTGAGTGATCGACATCGAGATGAAAATCGGTCAACTGACCCTCACCAGCCAGATAGAAGCCATCAAGTTCAATGTTTGCGCCTTCTCCGCCGAGCCGGGCATGAACAGTAGTCCTCGACCAGGCTCCCCCAAGTGCAGCATTTATCCCCTGGTAATGCGCATTGCCCTGGATATCCAGATGAATATCGCACAGATGGTAAGACTTGCGACTCTCCTCCTGTGCCCGCTGATGAATCAGACTCGCCCCGTCTTCCAGACTGATCTCGCATACCAGATTGTTGAAATAGTTGCTTTCACTGTCTAATGACAAATAGCGTTCCACCAGATTGGCAGAAGCGTCTGCTTCCAATACCACGCTATGGCGGGTACGCAGTGCCTGTCCTGACAACCCTTTTGTAGCTATATGTAATAACTCGATTGGCTGTTGAATAGTCATGCCGGTGGGCACCTTGATCACCACCCCATCCTGCAGGGTTGCCATATTCAATGCCGCAAAACCATGATCACCTAAGCCGGAGAGAGAACCCACCCCACCAAGAAGAGAGCTATCGCCAGTAGCCATTGCAGTACCCAGACTCCCTACTCTTAGTCCTGTCTGTCCTGCAGTGTCTGAAAGATCAGGGTGGAAGATGCCATCAACAAACACCATACGTGCGGCTACCGGCTCTCTCAGAAACTGCCGAATCACTTCGTGTTCTGGAAAAACTTGGGTATTTTTTGTTATCTTAAAGTTCTGTTGTAACAGGCCTTCAACACTGGTGTATCGCCATGCCTCATGGCCTGCATCAGGAAATCCAAGCGCTGTAAATCGTTGTGTCGCAGCCCTCCGCTGTTCAGTAAGCCACTCACCCTTACTATTAGAAAGACTATCAATGTACTCAGTTGCCGCCTTATGAAAGCTGCTTGCACACGCATTCATGCCACAGCCCCTTCCTGCAACCATTCGTAACCCTTCTCCTCAAGTTCGAGCGCCAACGCTTTGCCACCGGATCTAATGACCCTGCCGGAGGCCAATACATGAACGAAATCAGGTTCGATATAATCAAGTAGCCGCTGATAGTGGGTGACTACAATCAACGCCCTATCCGGAGACCGCAACAGATTGACCCCGTCTGCAACGGTTCGCAGCGCATCGATATCAAGCCCGGAGTCGGTCTCATCCAAAATCGCCAGCTGAGGCTCCAACATCATCATTTGCAAAATCTCATTGCGCTTTTTTTCACCACCGGAGAATCCTGTATTGACCGAGCGTTTTAGAAGTTTCTCATCGAGTTTCACTTGCTTCGCCCGGTGGCGTACCTGTTTCATGAAGGAGACCGCATCGATTTCAGCCTCACCTCTTGCTTTACGTATCGCGTTCATCGACTCTCGTAAAAAGGTCATATTGTTGACACCAGGCAACTCCACCGGGTACTGCATCGCAAGAAAGATCCCTCTATGTGCACGCGCTTCAGTCTCAAGATCGAGTAGATTCTGTCCAAGATAGTGGACCTCACCATCATTCACCGTATAGCCGTCTCTTCCTGAAAGGATATGCGCCAGGGTACTTTTTCCAGAACCGTTAGGGCCCATGATGGCATGTACCTCACCTGCATTTACCTCTAAATCGATACCGTTCAGTATCGCCTTGCCATCAACACTGGCCTTCAAATTCTTAATCGATAACATCACAAAACCTCAATCGTTAATTCTGAATTATGAATTTTTAATTTTGAATTGAATGTGTGTGCTACGCAGACGATGTATATAAATAAATCGCAAGCGAGGCGAGCACCTGAATTCAACATTCATAATTCAACATCATGCTCATTCACCCAACCGCACCTTCCAGACTCACAGCAAGCAACTTCTGCGCCTCGACAGCAAACTCCATGGGTAGTTCGTTGAATACCTCCTTGCAGAAACCGTTGACGATCATCGACACGGCGTTCTCTTCTGTAAGCCCGCGTTGTCGACAATAGAAAAGCTGGTCTTCACTCACCTTCGAGGTGGTCGCCTCATGCTCTACCCGGGCTGTAGGATTCTTCACTTCGATATAGGGAAAGGTATGTGCCGCACATTGATCACCGATCAGTAAGGAATCACATTGGGTATGATTTCTGGCATTCTCCGCTTTTGCCGCAACACGTACTAATCCACGGTAGGCATTACTACCCTGCATTGCGGAGATACCTTTTGATACAATTGTACTGTGGCTGTTTTCACCGATATGAATCATTTTGGTACCGGTATCTGCCTGCTGAAGTCCCTTGGTTACAGCCACAGAATAGAACTCACCCACACTGTTTTTGCCTCGCAGGATACAACTCGGATATTTCCAGGTTACTGCAGAACCAGTCTCCACCTGGGTCCATGAAATACGAGAGCGATCGCCACGACAGTCACCCCGTTTTGTAACAAAGTTATAGATACCCCCTCGCCCCTGGTTATCACCTGGATACCAGTTTTGTACCGTAGAGTATTTAATCCTCGCGTCCTCCAGGGCCACCAGCTCAACCACGGCTGCATGGAGTTGATTCTCATCGCGCATGGGTGCCGTACAGCCTTCCAGATAACTCACCTGACTACCCTCTTCAGCGATAATAAGAGTACGTTCAAATTGCCCTGTGTTAGCTTCGTTGATACGAAAGTAGGTTGATAGCTCCATCGGGCATTTCACACCCCTCGGAATATATACAAAGGTCCCATCGCTAAAGACTGCACTGTTAAGCGCGGCAAAGAAGTTATCTTTATGAGGAACCACTGTTCCCATATATTGCTGTACCAAAGATGGATACTCGCGAATCGCTTCCGACATGGAACAGAAAATCACCCCTGCTTCTGACAGGCTCTCGCGAAAGGTGGTGGCCACCGATACACTGTCGAACACTGCATCCACCGCCACACCGGCCAGGGCTTTCTGCTCTTCAAGAGGAATACCCAATTTTTCGTAGGTCGCCAACAACTCCGGATCGACCTCATCCAAACTATCCAGTTGTGGCTTCTTCTTCGGTGACGAGTAGTAGGATATCCCGTTAAAATCGATAGGAGGGTGTCTGATGGTTGCCCAATCGGGTTCCTGCATATTCAGCCAAAATTGATAGGCCGCCAATCGCTTTTCCAGCATCCACTCCGGTTCCTGCTTACGCGATGAAATTGTCCGGATTACCGATTCATCCAGACCTGGTGGCAGTGTGTCGGACTCGATTTGGGTGACGAATCCCTCAGCGTAATCGCTCCGAATAAGTGTTTCCATTTCACTATCGACTAAACCCATACGTTGACTCCAGTTTTTTACATTCCAGCTAAGTGATTGAGGTATGCAGTTGGATGAAGCAGCGCAAAATAAACTCGACCACAGGCGAAAATCACCTAAAAATCAATAAATACTGAGATAGAGACACAGGGTCTCACCCAATAAATTCATGGCGATCTATTCCATCGCCATGGTGTTTACAGTTAAAGGCAGGAAGAGAACACACAAGAGTCGTACTGAGTACCGATCTCAAAACAATACTGATTGAAAAATAGTTGCTGAGTCCTGAACATTTCACTGCCTTTGGCCCTATACCACTGGCTGCCTAACCTCAATAACACAGTAATATAGTCAGGTATTGGTTTTTGCAAGGATTATACCCAAGTGAAATACAAGGAAATCACTTGGAGATGGATGCCTAAGACAGGAATAAATACTTTAGATACAAAGAGAAAGCGCGTTTAATATGATACTTCCCGGTTATCGATACCCCAATCATATGAGGGTTTAGTGTTATAAACCCTACAATCAGGTCAGCGTTCCAGAATCGACTTTACCCCATCAGTGATCAATCGTTCATAGAGGAATTTTTTCTTGCCATCAATTGTAATTCCTAAACCACTTATCATGCTAAACAGATCATCGATTATGATCTCGGAAATATGTTGTCCATCCTGGAGGGAACCCTCAAGATCATTATTCATAGCCAGCATGCAGGCAAGCGCTCCTATCACCTCCAGCATATCCTCATCCTCGATGAATGAAGGCCTGGAGATGGGTATCTCGTCTGACTCCGATACAGGAGGAATACCGTAAGTGTTACAAATCCTAATCAAATCGGATTGGTGAAAACGGAGATCCTCAGGGTAATTAAACTCGTTATCCGCATCGCCTCTGCCAGCGCCGATCAGTAATTCATCATCGAACACCAGGAACTTCTGAAACAGGTCCTCTCTCATAGCGCCGTTAATAGACATATTATGGTCAATGATGGCACTGCTGCAGGTTACCGGCATTTCACGTTTCAACTCATTGACGTCAGCTTGGTAGAGCCTGAGGTATCCATCCACATAGACCCTGTCGAAAGTCCCCTCTTCGATCTCCACAGAGGCAAAGCCGATATAGTGAAAATAGAGCTCATCGATCTCTTTTAATAACTTGCTGTCGCCAACATACTCACTAGCCTCTTTCCAACCGTAAAAAATCACATCATCATTCATAATTAGCATCTCACATCCTTTTTCGATCTTATTCAACACTTACAGAATTGGCTCGATTCTACAAGGGAACGATTACTATTTTAGTCATATTTGTATAAAAAAGGGATGGTGATTCAACATAGACCTATGTCTTTCATGAATGAAGCTTTAGGGCCTGTTAACACTAATCCAATATGCCCTGTTGTGCCTGAAAAAGCGCCAGTCAAGGCGCGAGGAGCGTAGCTTGGTTGTTCCAAATGAGCGATGAGCAACGCCGAGTGGCGCTTTTTCAGGCGCAACCCTTAGGTCTGAGGCTGTTTTTGCGCCCAGCGGTGTTAACAGGCCCTAAGTGGGCCATATTCTTGAAACTCACGGGTGTCGAAAGGATATCTTCCTGCAATTTACCCCACTCAACACGATCTCTACCTTTCTGTTTAGCCTGGTACAGGGCAAAATCCGCACTTTTCAGCAAGCTATCCGGTGCAATCGGTTGATTGCCATCGTAAACCATTAACCCCATGCTCACAGTAATCTCCCTTCCAGACAAGGCCTCAAATTCAATTTCACGAATTCTGTTTCTCATTCTCTCAACGAGTTCAACTGAAGACTCAACTGACGTATGTGGCAACACCAACAAAAACTCTTCTCCTCCGTAACGTCCGGCAGAGTCGGAAGCCCTTAAACTTGAATTGAGTGTCTCAGAGAGTTTAACCAGTACCTGATCACCTATCTGATGACCATACTCATCATTTATCTGCTTAAAATGGTCGATATCCATCATCGCAATGCACAACGGTTGTCGATACCGATTTGCTGTCCTTACAGCGACTCTCAATAGATCCAAAATAGCATTGTGATTAAGCAGCATAGTCAGGCTATCGTGAATCGCCAATGCTTGTAGCTGTCGATTACTCCGCTCCAATTCAGCAGTTCGCTCCTCCACCATCTTGCCTAATTTCTCATTTAACATAGTCAGATAATGTTGTGCCTGACGATCTGCACGCTCTTTCTCCTTATTCAAAGTCAGCACTCTGTCAGCTAATGCAACAGCTAGAATAGTAACTTCGAAAACTGAGCCAATCTGCAGCGCATAAGTTGTGACCAGTCCATGGGGCAGCACTCCCCAATAGTAGAGCCCCCCAATGAAGACAAACACCAGGAAGACACCCCAGGCAACAAGGAAATAGCGGGCGGCACTATTCCCCCCCTGATAAGCCAGTACTGCAGCGACCATCACCACAGGCACTAAAATCATACCGGAGAGTGAGCTCACTTGGTTTGCAAACCCGACAAAACCAAGCAGGCTCAGCAAGGCACCTACTAATGCAAACACAATGGTTAAGCGGAAAAGATTAAAAAAAGGACGGCTGTATTTTTCGATATCAAGCAGTTTACTCGAGAAAATCAATGCACTGATCACTGCGCAACTGACAAGTATGCTGGGTGCTCTCGACTGCCAGACAGGAGACTCGGGCCAGAGTAGCTGAAAACCCAACCCGGTTAAAGTGAGATTTAACAACCCATAAAACGCAAGATACAAGGCGTACCAGAAAAACAGGGTTGCTTTTAGAAGATACAGACCGCCAATTGCTGTAACTATCAGGAGTAGGAATGCGCCGAAATAGAGTCCCAAGCTTATCTGGGACAGGCTGGCGTGCTCAGCAAATGAGATGGGGTCCCAAAGCTTGAGTGGCAGATGGAGAGCCCCCTGGCTGGTAAAACGCAGATAGTAGGTTTGAGTCTCTCCCGGCTCAAGCACGATGGGAAAGACCACATTTCTGTAGATGACCTCTCGAGCTTCAAAGGTTACAACATCCCCTCCGACTCTCTGACTATATCCACCCGATCCATCCGGCTGATAGAACGCAACCCGATCCATCAGTGGGTAGTCCAGTTCCAAAAGCAGCCGTTGTTGTGCCTGCAGGCGGGAGGTTAAGCTAAAACGTGCCCAGGCAGCTGCCTGAGTGAAACCGATCTTACCATTGCCGGTGGCTACTGATAGGAAATGATGTTGGTACTGTCCAGAGCTGATAGATTCGATGGTTTGCTTCTTGCCATGATCCAGCAGGACTTGCATGTTGTCAGATAGATTGATACTGATTTTCTCAGTATCAATGAGGGTTACCGGCGATACCAGATCGGCATGAATGTCTGTAGTAGTGATCAAGCCAAGTAGTATGACTCGGAAAAGTACCTGAAACGGCATTTAATACCCCAGCCATCTCGAATCCGCTATCGATTCCCTCTCTCTAGATAGCCTCCTTTCAAGTAAGTCGGATACTGAGTTTGCGATTATTCCAATATTTCAATAGTTAATGATAGCACGCTATATTAGCCACCCCGAATATTATAGGAATTAATGGCAATATGGATTCCCAATATCGGGCAGAACAAGGGGTTTAGATCAACATTCAACTAAATTAACGGCTAATCCACCCCTGGAAGTCTCTTTGTACTTGGTCTTCATATCAGCCCCTGTATCGCGCATGGTTTTTATCACTTTGTCCAGTGAGACAAAATGAGAGCCATCTCCCCGAAGCGCCATTCTCGAAGCATTGATCGCCTTGACTGCCCCCATGGCATTTCGCTCGATACACGGCACCTGCACTAAACCACCAACCGGATCGCAGGTCAGCCCCAGATTATGTTCCATACCGATTTCAGCTGCATTCTCAACCTGCTGCGCCGTTCCTCCCAGTACCTCAGTCAATGCACCTGCCGCCATGGAGCATGCTGCTCCGACCTCCCCCTGACACCCGACTTCCGCACCGGATATTGAGGCATTCTCTTTGTACAACATGCCAATCGCTCCGGCACATAACAGGAAACGTACCACGCCATCCTCACTTGCTCCGGGTGAAAACCGCCAATAGTAGTGCAGTACTGCCGGTATAACCCCAGCAGCACCATTGGTGGGCGCGGTCACCACCCTGCCTCCTGCAGCATTCTCCTCATTCACCGCCAAGGCATACAGATTGATCCAATCCATCGTACCCAAAGGCACTTGGTTGAGTTCAGCATCATTACTGAGTTGGCGATACAGGCGAGGGGCACGTCGCTTAACCTTCAATCCACCAGGCAGGACACCCTCGGTGATACATCCATGCTCAACACACTGCTGCATGGCCTGCCAGATCGCCAGCAACTGCTTGCGGATCGTCTGCTCATTCCGCCAAGCCTTTTCATTCTCAAGCATCAATTGGCTAATGGATAAACCATGCTCATCACAGGCGGTCAACAGCTCATTACCACTGTGAAAAGGGAATTTCAGTGTGGTTTTATCCTCCACTAGTAACACTTCTCCCTGTGCATTCTCTGCTACAACAAATCCCCCTCCCACTGAGTAATAATGACGCTTCAGCAGGGAATGACCTGCCGCATCATAGGCATTGAACTCCAATCCATTAGCATGAAAACTCAGTTGCCTGTCCCGATGAAAGAACAGGTCCTCCTGTGGATCGAAAGGTACTCGCACACCGCCATACAATAATACCTCCCTCTCATCGTGGATTTTCTCAATACGCTGGGAAATTGTCTCAACCGCAACACTTGCAGGCTCGTCACCCATTAGACCAAGGATTAGGGCCTTGTCAGTTCCATGACCCTTGCCTGTTGCACCCAGTGAGCCGAATAGATCTATACGCAATCTTACCGTGCGGGTCAGCCGGTCAGTGTGTGACAACAGCTCGACAAACCGCTTCGCCGCCAACATGGGGCCCACTGTATGGGAACTGGATGGCCCAATGCCTATCTTGAAGAGATCGAAGACGCTGACGGCCATGACGGATACCTCCTCTCCTGCCCTGACTGGCAATGAGGTTTTCAATATAGCAGATGTCGGTGTCACATCCTTTTAATTTTAACTTGAAGCCGCGAGTTCAGACTACAAGCAGAGATAGCCTTATCAAAGCGTACCCCGCTTTTTTAGATGGCGCGCTATTTCCAAATCGCTGTCGATCACATGATTGATCAGCCAGTGCTTGAGTGAAATCAGAGTATCTAAATCAAGCAATCTCTCTTTTTCTTCAACTTCTCTTATAAGATCCCTGAGTTCAGCCTGCAGCAGTGCATGTTCACGATGATGACTCGTCTGATCAGGGTAATTATGGATGCGCATAAAAGCCTCTTCATCCTTGAAATGGCATCTGGTTTCGTCCTGAAGCAGAAGCAATAACGCCATAGCCGTTTCATCGCTTCCAGAGGGTTGCTCTGAATCTTCCAGTAATTGTGCAATCCTATTGACCAAATCCACTAAAACCAGATGTTGCTGATCAATCTCTTCGATACCAAGATACCAATCATCTCGCCACTGAAGAAATTTTCTCATCGCCTTGTTACCAGATGTTTCAAATCACCCGTCAGTGAAAACTGTTTACTCAACTTGACAAATGCCTGTAGGTAGTTAATTCCAGCATCTTCGCAACGAAAGGCGGCATACAGTTTCCTGTGAATGCCCTGTCTGCCCAGATGCACGGATTTTATGGGCAGCTGTCGGGATACTTTAGCAGCCAACCAGCCTGGTAAGGCACAAACGCCGCGACCAAAGGCTACCAACCGCAACATGATCTCAATCGATTCGATCTGTTTGAGA
Source organism: Candidatus Thiodiazotropha sp. (ex Codakia rugifera) (assembly GCA_025656675.1). Lineage (GTDB taxonomy): Bacteria > Pseudomonadota > Gammaproteobacteria > Chromatiales > Chromatiaceae > Thiodiazotropha. The sequence continues at coordinate 166,185 of JAHXHN010000002.1, read as the reverse complement.
TTATCCGGCCTGACAGCTGCCGGCCAGAGGAACTGGGTCAATATATCAAGACGTTCCGCTGCAACGGGAAAAGTGATCAATCGCTCATGTGCCAAATGGCTTGGCTTGACCCATTTGGCACTCGCCAAAGGGTGAGACTCTGCCACAAGCAATACCAGCTCATACTCGAACAGTAGATCAAAGAGCAGTTCGGCATATTCTCCCCTGTCCGGCGTAATCAGCATATCGATATGTCGATTCAATAACCCTTCAATCCCGGAAAACTGAAACTGGTGAAAGATATCCACATCGACATCCGGCGCCGATTGCAAATAATCGGAAATGACACCCGTTAACCATTCATAGCAGGGATAGCACTCCACCCCAATGCGCAAAATGCCCTGCTTTCCCTCTGCAAAAGCCTTGAGGGTCTGCTCAGTCTGCTCCAACAATGGCAGGATCTTTTCTGCCGAGTTCAGCATAAGACCCCCTGCACGTGTCAATCTAAGTCTGCGTCCCTCCTTCTCCCAGATCGCCACACCCAGTTTTTTCTCTAAATAACGTATCTGATGCGACAGTGCGGACTGGCTTAGACAGAGCGCGTTAGCGGCTTCCGTAAGCGTTCCATGACGCTGAAGTGCAGCGACAACCTTAAGGTGCGTCAGCTCAATCATCTATGTATGAATTTCATTGTTTACAGGAAAATGATCATTATATTTTCATAGTTTAGCTGAATACAATCCCTTTCCAATTGAATAACGATCAACACGACAGGAATCATGGTCACAACACACAATCTGGGCTTCCCCCGCATCGGAAGCAAACGGCAACTGAAATTCGCTCTTGAGGCCTATTGGCAGGGTGATATCGATCAAAGCGCGTTACAGTCGACTGCACAACGACTTCGCCTGGAGAACCTGCAACGTCAAAGCCAGCTGGACTGGCTGACCGTGGCGGATTTCTCACTCTATGATCACGTTCTGGATACCAGTTTTCTACTGGGCAATATCCCTCCCCGCTTCACTCAAAGTGTAGGGATCACCCCCCTGGATAACTACTTTCGGGTTGCCCGCGGTCGCTCCACCGATGCTACGCCACCAGCAATAGCAGCAGAGATGACCAAGTGGTTCAATACCAACTATCACTATATTGTTCCGGAATTTCACCAGGCGACACAGTTTGAATTACATCCCGGTCCTTTGCTCTCCCAGATCGAAGAAGCTAAGGCAAGTAGCAACAGCATCAAGCCTGTCATTCTCGGTCCCGTTACCTATCTCTGGTTAGGTAAAAGCAAGGATGACAGTGAAAAAATCGACCTTTTGCAAAGACTACTTCCCGTCTATGGAGAATTACTGACAGCACTTGCCGACAAGGGCATTGAATGGGTACAAATTGACGAGCCGATCCTGGCAGCTGAACTCTCACCGGCATGGCAGCATGCCTTACGCACAAGTTACTACCAGTTACAAGGCAATCCGCTTAAGCTGCTACTGACCAGTTATTTCGGGCAGCTACGCGAAAACCTGCAACTGGCTTGTGAGCTACCTGTAGCGGGTCTGCATATCGACACCAGTCAAAGCAGAGAAGAGGTCAATCAGATTATCGATTGGTTACCGAAACACAAGATCCTCTCTCTTGGCATCATCGATGGCCGGAATATCTGGAAGAGTGATCTGAATGCGTTGCTGGATTGGTTAGAACCCATCCACTACCGCCTTGACGACCGCTTATGGCTTGCACCCTCCTGTTCGCTTCTACACGTTCCCATAGATTTGGAAAATGAAGATCAACTCGACCCTGAAATTCGATCCTGGCTCAGTTTTGCCAATCAGAAACTGGTTGAGCTGAGTACAATCGCCACCGCACTCAATCATGGTCGTAAAGCGGTAGCGACCACGCTGGATGAGAATGCCCGTACTATCCTCGGACGAAAGCAATCCCAGCGGGTACATAAACCCGACGTTCACAAACGATTGAACGAAATCACTGCCTCCATGGCCCAACGTAAAAGCACCTACCCGATTCGCAGTCAACTTCAAACTGATCGATTTCAGTTACCACTGTTTCCAACGACCACCATTGGCTCTTTCCCTCAGACCAACATCATCAGGCAGTGTCGTCACGACTACCGAAACGGAAAGATCACATCGGCTGAATATGATTCAACGATGCAGCAGGAGATTGTCTACTGCATCAGGCAGCAGGAAAAAATCGGCCTGGATGTGCTTGTACACGGTGAGGCAGAACGCAACGACATGGTCGAATACTTCGGTGAGCAGCTTGATGGTTTCACTTTCACACGCTTTGGCTGGGTTCAATCATATGGTTCCCGTTGCGTAAAGCCTCCCATTGTTTTCGGTGATATCAAACGCACCAAGCACATGACCCTTGACTGGATTGGGTATGCCCAGTCCCTTACGGACAAACCGGTAAAAGGCATGCTGACCGGACCTGTCACCATGCTCAACTGGTCCTTTGTGCGTGACGACCAGCCTTACGCCCATACCTGCTTACAAATGGCTCTGGCCCTGCGTGACGAGGTACTGGCCCTGGAAGAGGCTGGGATTCATATTATTCAAATCGATGAGGCCGCATTAAGAGAAGGCTTGCCGCTGCGACCAAGCGAATGGCAAACCTATCTCGACTGGGCCGTACAAGCTTTCAGGTTAGCCGCTAATGGTGTACAGGATTCCACCCAGATCCACACTCACATGTGCTACTCGGCATTCAACGATATTATCGAGGCGATTGCTTCGATGGATGCCGATGTGATTACCATCGAGACATCCCGATCGAATATGGAACTACTCGATGCATTTAAAGCATTTGAGTATCCCAACCAGATCGGTCCAGGTGTCTATGACATCCATACGCCAAATATACCCGGCACAGATAGCATATTGGCTTTGATACAGCAGGCACTGAAGCACATTCCCCCTGAACGTCTGTGGTTAAATCCCGACTGCGGACTCAAAACCCGTCAATGGCAAGAAGTCATTCCAGCGCTTGAAAATATGCAACAGGCAGCCCGATACCTGCGTGAATGCTACTTCAGTAATGCCGCAATAAAAGGCTCTACCCCTTGTTAATCGGATAATAGGGCATGTGCAGACCGAAATGCATCGATTTCTGTAGGATGCAACTGCGTAACAGGATATACTCCTCCCCTCGCAAACAGTGGACATTCAATTGTACAAACGCAGACCCATTCAAAAAGTACTGATTGCAATAGCCGTCATCAGTTATCTGGCCGCTATTGCCTGTGGCGTTGCCGCCTTCTTTTTTGGAGAGGGCGCAAATGACCCCATTACTGCCAGCCTGATGGCCAGTGTGGTGTTTTTCGTGGGTGTAGGCATCGTTCTGCATGTCATCGGCAATACAGACCTGCCTAATCTAAAGATCGATCGATAATCATTTATCCAGACTGAGTACTCGCCCCTAACCAGCGGGCCTTCAATCGTCCGGTTACTGCTAATCAGCGGGAAGCGCAGCCAAACCCACCCTTCGCTGGAAACGGTCCACACCTTACCCCATGATCAAAACGTGCACCTTCCAGCAGCACACCGATAAGATCAATCGACTCCAGGGCAACATCCACGTCTAAATGGGTGATATCCGCCCAACGTAAATCGACCCCCATCAAGCTGGTTTCGCTGAGATCCACACCGTGAAGCTTCACACCTTGCATGATCGCACCATCAAGATGAGTCCCTGACATATTGGACTGTTGAAGGTCTGCACCGGTTAGATCTGCACGCTGTAAATCGGTCCCTTGCAGATCACTCCCTTTCATCTTAGCCCAACGCAGCTTCGCTCCGTTGAGTTGCGCCTTACTTAAATCAGCGCCTTCCAGGTCACAACCATTACATTCACCTGTCACAAGAAAGTGTTCGAGATCTATTTTATCCCAGGCAACCAGAGGAGATACTGAGATCAGTAAAAGGCTGGCCAGTATCCATCGACTATTACACATAGCAATCATTCTTGACGGTTGAGCATTACAAACTTAGACCCGACCACTCTGAAAATTTCCCTTTTTGAAACAGTTTAATGCCATAGCCTGATTGTGGTTAAGCAATGACTTACAACGCAAATTCAATACGCCGACTAAGCACACCATCAATAGTTTCAATGCAAACGCTTAAGTAGATGAATCAACCGATAGGGCTGACAAGTGCTGCGAACCGTGACAAAGAAAACCTGAGCACCCTATTAACCAACTGTTTCTATTGGATATAATTCGGACAATATGGGCCGATGAGGAACGACTCACTGGCAAAGAGCACAATATTCGTCTATGTTTAGGGGACAAATTGGCGTGGGTTTTCGGCCCTCACGCTACGGCTGGCATGCCAATATAAGAACGAAAATGGCACATCAAGACAACTATGGCACTGACATGACCCTGGGCATTTTGTCATACGCCAACAGATCGCATGTCTGGACAGTTAGGTATGGGCTGCCCCCCGCTTGCGGGACCCACCGCTCAACACACTGCTTCTCTAACGCAGCTGAACGAAGTATCGGCTGTTTTTTCACAACCACAAAAAATCATCCAACCCGGAGGTTATTCGATGTTGATCAAACGTAGATCGATTCTGGCCGGCAGCGTTGCCGCCTTAACCCTGCTACTGGCTCTTCCCGGTGCAGCCAATGCTGCCAAGCGCCTGGTGTTCAGCGGTGGTCCAGCTGGCGGGACATTTCAAGTAGTCGCCAATGCAGTACAGGTCTTCGGACCGGTTAAAGCATCCAAGGATTTCAAATTAAAAGCCCAATCTTCCGCAGGATCGGTTGAGAATCTGCGTAAGGTTAACAAGGGTCGCGCCGATTTCGGTGTGGTCTATTCCGGCCATGTCTTTCTCGGGCGCGAAGGTAAGCTGAAGAATGACACCAAGAAGTATGAAGACGTTCTCGCTGTCGCATACTTGTATGGCGCCCCGGCCCAACTGGTTACCAAAAAGGGCTCCGGCATCAAGAGTGTGAAGGACCTGAAAGGTAAAAAGGTCGGCGTGGGCAATGCCGGTTCCGGCGCATTCGCCAACTGCGAACTGTTCTTCAGCCACATGGGCGTATGGGATAGCGTGGAACGCAATGCCATGGGCTACAACGACGCCGCCGCAGCATTCGGTAATAACCAACTCGATGCCTTCTGGCTCTTCACTGCCTTCCCCAGCGGTGCGGTCATCATGGCTGCCCAGACCAACGATATCGAGCTGGTGAATGTTGGTAAGGACGCGGAAGAGAGTGGTTTCTTTGAGCAATACCCCTACTTCACAAAGCTGGCGATTCCTGCTGGCACCTACAAGGGTGTTGAAGAGGAATCCCCCTCTTTCCAGGATTCCGCCCTTTGGGTGGCTAATTCCAAGGTGTCCGCTGATGATGTCTACAACCTACTCTCCATGATCTACACGGAAGAGGGGCTGGCCCACATGGTCGCCCAGAAAAAGACGTTCAAGGAGATGGCCATAGAGACAGGTGTGAATGGTATCGTGACCCCGATGCACCCTGGTGCAGAGAAGTTCTGGAAGGAAAAGGGTTTACTGTAAAAAATAAAGAGACGCCGGAAGTGCGACATCTTGTGATGTCGTCTTTCGGCATTCTTTTGTCTTAGCTAGCGGATATCACGATGCTCTACGAAAAACTCCATCGAATCGAACAGATTGTGTTCGACGCCATGGCGCTGTTCCTGGTGCTCTTCTACTCCTATTCTTCCATATTTGAGCCCGCAGCAACTCAGTACCATCGCGGTATCTACATTATCATCACCTACATTCTGGTGTTCATGCTCTATCGCACACCCACTGTCTGGGGTCGAGTATGGGACTACATACTGATCGCCGCATCAATAGGCTCCATTGGTTACTGGATTCTTAACTTCGAGGAGATCAACTATCGTGCCGGTGCTGAGACCGAACTGGATAAATGGATCGCCATGGTCGGTGTGCTGATCGGTATCGAGCTGGCTCGTCGGGTAGTCGGCACCGTGTTCGTTATCATCGGTACAATCATGATTCTGTACGGGGTTTTCGGAGAATACGCACCTGAGATCATTTCTCACGCGGGTGATACATTCCCGGATCTGTGTACCAGCATCTTTTATAAAAGTGATGGTGTATTCGGCATCATGGCCAACGTGTTGGCTACTTATATCATCCTGTTTGTAATATTCGGCGCCTTTCTGGAGAAGAGTGGCGCACAACGCTTTTTCATCGATTTTCCACTGGCTGCAGTCGGCCACAAGATCGGCGGCCCAGGTAAGGTCTCCGTCATTGCCAGCGGACTGTTCGGCTCCATATCCGGTAGCGCCATTGCCAATACTGTATCCACCGGCGCCTTTACCATTCCAATGATGAAAAAGGCCGGGTTTAAACCCCATGTGGCTGGTGGCATCGAACCGGCAGCTTCTATTGGCGGCATGTTCATGCCCCCGATCATGGGTGCAGGCGGTTTCATCATGGCGGAACTGACCGGTGTGCCCTATTCCCAAATCATGCTGGTGGCGATTTTTCCCGCCTTTATGTATTTTTTCAGTGTTTTCGTCATGGTCCACTACGAGGCCAAGCGCTACAATATCGTGGGTGAAAAATCCAAAGAAAGTGCTAAAGAGATCTTTAAAAAAGAGTGGTTCTATGTATTGCCACTGGTGATGATCACCATCTTCATGTTGGCAGGCTATTCACCCGGTTACTCTGCCATCCTGGGCATTGTCACCTGCATTGTTGTCAGCTGGTTCCGCAAGGAGACCCGCATCGACCTGAAAGGCTTCCTGGACGCATCCCGCGCCGGTGCTGAATCGAGCTTGAAGATCGGCGCCACTGTAGGTGTCATCGGTATTATCATCGGTGTCCTCACCTACAGCGGCCTGGTGCTCACCTTCGCAGATATCGTCATCGAATTGGCCGATGGCGAACTGTGGCTGACCATCCTGCTGATCGCATTGGCCTCGCTGATTCTTGGTATGGGTGTCCCGGTAACCGCAGCCTATCTGATTACCGCCGTGGTTGCAGTACCGGCCCTGACGGAACTGGGTATTAATCCGATTGCCGCTCATATGATCGTCTACTGGCTGTCGCAGGACTCCAATATCACACCACCGGTCTGTATCGCAGCCTTTGCCGGAGCCACCATTGCCAAGGCGAACATGTGGAAGACGGCTTTCACTTCATTTAAATTCGCCAAATTTCTCTACCTGGGACCCTTCCTGTTTGGCTATGTACCCGGCTTCTCACTGAATGGCAGCACAACAGATATTGCTGTGAGCTTTGTATTGATCCTGGTCGGTACCTATGGCTACTCCTGGTTACTGAGCGGTATCTGGCTGGACTGGTTCAAGAAGGCGCCTGCAAAGACCTAATCAAGCGAGATCAGTTATGCCCCATTCAAAATTACCCCGGATCGGTTACAAAAAGATCCTCTACACAACCGACCTATCTGAAGAGGGCCGCCTGGCGTTTCCACATGCCGCCAGTCTGGCGAGTACCTACAGTGCAGAACTGACTGTTTTTCATGTGGTCGAATCCCGCGAGTTCGAGAAGTTTCTCGAAGGCTATTTTAGTGAAGATCTGTGGAACGAGATCAGGAACCGCAATGTCGAGGAGGCTAGGGATATTCTGATCCAACGAAAGCGGGGAGACGCATCGATAAAAGACAGTATTCAGCAGTTTTGCGAAGACACCATGGACAACAACAACGCATCACCCTACGTCTCGTATGATGTAGTTGTAGATATGGGAGAACCCGGTGACAGGATCATAGAGCATGCCGAAACAGGTGGCTACGATCTTGTGGTCATCGGCAAACGTGGCCGTGGTATTATGCGGGGTGGGCTGATGGGAGATACGGCCCGTCGGGTAATTCGTCACTGCAAAGTACCCGTACTGGTTGTACCGATCCCAAGCGTATGACCATCCTGAAGCGCTGGGTGTCAGCCTGCCCCCCAGCCACCTAACTGCAGGCCTTTCTCAATAGACACCACACTAGCTCACAATGGGCTTGGTGCTACCCGGTATAGCGGTCATTTCGAGGATATTGCGTATCGATTTGGCCAAATGGCGAATCGTATTGATGGCGACCTCTGATTCACCCCTGGGGTTTTCCTCAAGCAGCCTTTCCGCCTTCTCAGAAATTCCGCTGTTTAATCGGGTGATTTCCCGATACTGCTCTGAGAGCAATCCACGTCTGCTGATAATTGCACTAAGCAGTTCCTTCTCAGCAACCTGAAATTCCACACTCGAGGTCTTATTTTCTGTCGAGGCATCCATCATCACCTCTTCAAGTCTTTCACAAGCATCGGCCTCTTCCATCGACATCTTCCACCAGGCGATAAATCGTGCCTTATGATCAGCCATGGTATTGACAGATTCAGCCATTGCATTGACCTCATCTCGACTGCCATGTACAAAAGGCATCCTCTCCACCGGCTCTTCATAAGCCAACTGATCGAGTAGACCCGCCATTTTTCGTAACGGGTGAACAATACGCAATGTAATGGTTACAGCAAAGAAAATACCCAACAAAACAGCGCCAGCAACGATCCAAAGCATAAGATTTTCCCGTGCACTTGAGGAGGTATTTATATTCGATGCCATCTGGTTCATCATCTGGTTGGCACTGACGACATTATCCTCGACCAGCATAGCAATTCCAGATACTGCTTTTTGCATTTCATCCGTGATTTTTTCGATACGATCATTTTGTTCCACAAGTGCCTTGAAATCCCTTTGGTAATTCTCCATCAAACGGGTAAGCATGGCTTTGTCTTGTACAGAAATCATCGACCCCTCAACCTGGGCTCTGATATGATCAAGCTCCTGTATCGCCATCTTCACATATCGCTTATCATCTCTTAATAAGTAGTCCTTTTCCCGTCGTCTCAGCTGTAGGATATTATGCTCCAGATCGGGGATGTAGTGTTTGTTAAGCAGTACCTCAAGCCGGTGAGCTGCTTGTCGAAAAGGTCCTTTTCCGCCACTCACATCCTGATTGGCAAGTACATCATGTGCATAGACCTCAAAGGTCTCACGATAAGTTTCAATTTCTTGAAGTATTTCAGTTTGAACCTCTTGCGCTAGCTCGGAGCCAGCCAGTTTCATCTTAAAGCTATCAATCAGTTGGAAAACCTTGTCTCTGTATTGAGTTTCATATCTCAGGCCAAGGTCTTTTTCACTTCTGCGTATCTGCAACAGCTGCAAATAGAGACGACCCACCTTGAACTGACCAGCCATCGCCTCCAATTCATGGACTGTATCTCTAAATGCCCCCTGCAAACCGGAATCATGATCAAAACCTTTTATCCGCCATGCATCCACAATCATCAAAAATTGCTGGTGATAGATATTGGTAAGTTTTGTGATACTTGTTGCAGTCTGCGCTGCCGATTGATCGATATTGCCAAGTTCCTCGGCACGCTGAATAACATCCTTCACATGTCGATCCACTTCCACCACGAGCGATTCATCCCGGTGAATAATGAAATCCCTTTCCACACGCCGTGCCTCCAGCATGCTGTTCTCTATCTCTTGCGCATGACTTTTTTTCGCGCCGAAGTGATCCTGAAGGTGTTGGTAATCTGCAAGCGATTGCTGCAGGGTCGTGTGATACTGCCAAATCACACCCAGAAAGAGCAGGCCGACAAGCCCAAAGCCAAACCCTATCTTCTCTCCTATACGTAATTTACTGGCAAGCTTACCCATACCTCGCCCCTTGAATCTATGTAAGAAGTTTGTGCCCGCTATGGGACCCTAACTACAACATATCAAGCGTATATGACAGTACTGTTACAGCAGTTTAAGCGGATACATGCGGTTGATAGCGAATGATCGACCGGATGCCCAGCCAAAATTAATTGAGCATTTGTTTCCTTGACAACTATATTACAGAGAGAATAACTACAATTCCGGGAGGATTCAGTTTCGATGTTCTCACTACTAAGAAAGCTATTTACTTCAAACGAGAGCGACAACTCCAAATATTCCCGAGATGAGCTGGACAAACATATCGATCTGGCAGTCAAGCATTTTGATTCACGCCTAAACCTGGTTTCAGGCTACAGAAAAAAATTAATGCCCGCTGTCGAAAATGCTCTTACCCACCTTGACAGCCTGATTGTACAGATTCCGGGACCCATTGAGATAAACTCAAAAACCTACTCAAGTGATCCTCGTGTCTATGCCTATTTCGGTTCTTCGGATCAGCTGGAACATCTTTTCAGCCACTCAAAGTCATTCCGTGATTTTGCCAAAAAACCAGCTAGCTTTACCCTCAGCCATGGCTACGCCTTGATGGTGATGATTCGTCAGGAAAAGACAGTCCTGGGCCACGCTCTGAAGGGTGAGATGGTACATGGTGAAGTCATGCAGCAAGTGGTCAACTTCACAGCTCACCAACTGGTCAAACCGGCTGATTCTGAAGCTGGCGTTCGCCTTGATTTACGTGAGCGGGCCTTTCAACATCTGGTTGCAGAGGGCGTGCTGAAAGTGACCCGTCATACTGAAGAAAAGGCCGATCTGGATCGGGAACGTATCCACCTGCAGATGGCGCTCAAGTCTTTGCAGGCGGAGCATGGCGCACTAGACTTTGGTACCGAAGCATCACATCAAACTCAAAACAAACAGGCACAACTGATCAAGCAACTCGCCGAGATTGAACAGAAACTGGCCCTCTCCTCCCGGGGATTGGAGAATATCAATGACTATCTGGAACTACTGATCAATGTCCTCAATGAACCGACAAGTTATTGCGGCCTCGACAATAAAAACGACTGCCTGGATCACCACAACGTCAAGGTCGACCCGGAAACGGGCAGTGATGTCCCCTATGCTGTAATAAAAATCGGTGAGTTACTGCGATTCGGTGTGATTGTGAAATATCCATTAGATGAAATTAAGGATAAAAGCCGTATCGCCAGTCAGATGCATTCGGTTTACGGCCAATAGTAGTCATTACTAATCCACAGATCGGGTAGTGCAACACAAACAGGTAGTCCGCATACAACCAATCAGCTAAAATGTATTGTGCTAGCAGAATTTCAATCTGATACTGACCTAAATTGCCAATATTCTTTAGAATTCTGATCATCCACTCCTAACAAGTCACGAGGAAACCCAACGTGTTTCGCAAAGAGCTCAAAGTCCTGGACTGTACCATTCGAGACGGCGGTCTGATCAACAACTACCACTTCACCGACGATTTCGTTAAGGCCGTCTATCGTGCAGCCTGCGACTCAGGCGTGGATATTATAGAACTCGGAAAAAAACTCGCGGTCAGTGAGGAGTACCCCCGAGACAAATTCGGTAAATGGAATTTTTGCGACGATGACGACCTGAAAATGGTTATCGACTCACACGAGTGCGAAAATCCCCCTCTGGTAGCGGTGATGTTTGATATCGGACGGGTGGATGTCGACAGTCTGAAACCTCGTGAGCAGAGTCCCTTCGATATGGCCCGTGTAGCCTGTTATGTGCCCGATATTGACAAAGGACTGGACTTGGTCAAACGCTCAAAAGATATGGGTTATGAAACAACCATCAATATCATGGCCTGCTCTGCAGCCATTCGCACCGAGCTAATCGAAGCACTCAACCAAGTGGAAGAGACAGCCGAGCTTGACTACCTCTACCTGGTCGATAGCTATGGTGCCTTCTACTCCGAACAAGTCACCGATTACCTGAGTCTTTACAAAAAATATGCCCCCAGCAAGGAACTCGGTTTCCATGCGCACAATAATCAGCAACTCGCATTTGCCAATACCCAACAGGCAATCATCGATGGAGTCAACCTACTGGATGCCACCATCAATGGCATTGGCCGCGGTGCAGGCAACTGCAACCTGGAACTGTTACTCAATTTTCTCAAAAACCCCAAGTTCGATGTAGAACCGATCTACAAGGCCATACAGGATGTATTTGTTCCACTACGCCAAGAGATCGAGTGGGGATTCAATGACATCTACGGTATCAGCGGTCATCTTAACCAACACCCTCGGGCTGCCATGAAGCTTCGTTCGGACAAGGAGCACTGCGATCAGTGTTACGATTTCCTAATTGAGTCAAGTAGACTCGACGAAGGCATCATATCCTGATTGATCGCATTATCCATGAGACTAGATCCATTCCAACAGCACAGGAATGTGCTGTTGGAATGGTGGAAAATGGCAACAGCCTGGTGAATCCTCTTTATTCCCCAATGGCTACTGACTAGACCATTATCGCCGAAATGGCTTTCACAACATCTTCACACGCTTCAGCACATGCCTTGCATTCCATGTGCTTCTCTTCATGCTTTCGACACTCGCTTTCACAATCGGAACAGACCGCTTTACAGACCTTGGCATACCCTTGTAAATAACTCGAATTGGCTGTCACGAGATATGAAAAACCATTACAAATTGCCAACATCTCATTTGCCTTTGCCGCACAATCCGCCAAAGTGGTATCCCCTTCCTTAAAGGCAACGAAGCAGTGAGAGATACAGCGCTGTCCTTTATCGAGGCAGTTATTCACGCTTTCAAGAAGCCCTTCATGCTTTGGGGTATGATCTTCATGACGATGTCCAGCATGATCACCATGCATAGTCTCCGCAGATTGTGCGACCCCACCGCTCATTACCGCTGCCGCTGCCCCTGCTCCTATCAATAGATCACGTCTTGATATTCCCCTGTTTGATGTTTCTTGTTTTTTATTCATCTATTTCTCCTTTGGTTTGGAAAATGCAGATCGACTGCATTACAGACACTAGAAGAAAAAAACGGAACCAAATCAATATTTAAATACATCCATTCATTATGGTTTTTTGCGTAGAGATTCAACCATTCCCAAATAGTGCGAGCAAGCCTTGATTAAATCACCACTTGATGTCATCTTAGATGAAAGACAAAATGCGATTAACAATATTCTCAATGCTGCGCCGCTTACTCACCACATGGCTTATTATTTCCATCCTCGGGTATGGAATGGCAATGGCTGCAGATCTGCATATTGAGCTTTCGCCTGACCAGTCACATGCAATCAGTGATCATCATCCATACCAACCAAACGATGTGGATGATAATGCAGGTTGCGACCACTGTTGCCACGGTGTATTGCATCTAATCGGATTGAAAAGCAGCGAGAACCTATTGCTGCCCATCGATAGTGATCCGGCACAGACTGTATACGCCATCTCTTCTAGCTCATTCTCACCTAATCCACTTCTACGCCCTCCCATCCACATCTGATTCCGACTTTCGAGCCATGCTAGTGGGATCTCTGGTTAGCTGATAATCCGTTGACTCCGCACAATCAGTGATACTTGTCTTGTCTCCTGGCAGACAACGACACATAGCAGGCAATCGTTACTCACTCATTTTCGGAAATCAGGTAATGCTGCTTTTGAATTGTAAACATGTAGGCATACTAACTTGCCTATTCATCATGACAATTGGGTCACAGGCAACGGGTGCAGTGCATCGTCTATCCATTGATGAACCACTCCGCCAACTTGCAACACTCGTTATTCAAATAACCGTACTTAACCCTGAGATACAAGCTGCTCAGGCAGCCCTGGAAGCTGCTCGGGCCAATCTTACCGGTGCAGATCTACCGCTGAACAATCCCGAGTTTGAAATCGAGGCTGAACGAACCGATATCAATACGTTGACTCTCGGACTCTCACAAACCATCGATTGGCACGATAAACAAGGGGCGCTGACTCGGTCTGCACAGGCAGAGCTAGCGGTTAAGACGTTGAGTCTTGATGCCTTGAAACAGACAAAGGCTTCAGAAATATTGAGTGCGGTAACCGAAATATCCATCAATAAAGAAATTAGCGTGCAAAGTGCCAGACGCAGTGAACTGCTAAGTCGATTTGTGCAACTTGCTGAACAACGATTTGTTGCTGGGGATATCGCACAATCCGAGCTGGAATTAGCACGCCTGTCTCTGGCTGAAGCAATGATCGAAGATACCGAAATCCGCTTGGCATCAATTCGCGCCAGAAACGATTTTCTAAGCCTCAGCGGCCATACACTTGAGAGCCGTATCAAGTTCTTTGATCACTACCCGAATCAGCTTCCCAATGCGCTGGACGATTCATCGCTTGCACAACGTCATCCTCAAGTAAAGCTGTCACAGCAGTCAGCACAACTAGCGCGAATGAATATCCATGCAATTGACCAGCAGCGAAAACCCGATCCAAATATTGGTTTCAGTGCGGGACGCGAAGGTGATGAGGCCCTACTCGCTCTCTCACTATCCATACCCTTGCAGATCAGAAATGACTTTCGAAGTAGTGTGGATGCAGCGCAAGCATTGGCCATACAGGCTGAACAAAATACCCAACAAACGTTGCGAACCGTAATGGCTGCAATCAAGCGTGCCAGAGAGCGTTATGGACTGATTTCAGGTGCCTGGTCTCAATGGACATCCCTCGGTCGCACCAGTCTAGAGCAGCATAGCGTACTCCTGGAGACTCAATGGCAAGCCGGCGAGATGAGCACCAGTGACTACCTGCTACAGATCAAGCAAGCGATTGATACCCGGATTGCCGGTCTCAAACTGAAAGGTGAATTGTGGAATGCCTGGACCGCCTGGCTGACAGCCTCGGGCACATTGAACAGTTGGCTGATAATCACAGCAGAGGAGCGGTAATGACGATGAATATAAAAAATCCAATCTTTTGTCTCTTTATTACATTCATTCTAAATACCAACCCATTGATTGCCGCTGACGATCACCCACACGAACATGCAGAAGAGACCCATCAAATTGAAGCAGACGATGAGCATGATCATGGCGAGGAACAAACCGGGCAAAACGAACATTTGCATGAAGAGGAAGACCGGGTTCACCTCAATCGGGAGCAGCGTCTAAGTGCTGGTGTTTTGGTTGAAACACTGCAACCACGCCCAATTCCCAATGAGATTGAAGCCCCTGGAGAGATACGTCTTAATACCTACGCCTCCAGCCGAGTCATCCCTCGTATCGAGGCTCAGGTAATACAACGTCATGTACGCTTAGGTAATCAAGTAATGGAGGGGCAGCCTCTGGTGACCCTGTCCAGTGTCTCTATGTCAGAGGCGCAAGCTGCACTATTAGTGGCAGCCAAAGAGTGGCAAAGGGTAAAGAAGCTGGGTAAAAAAGTTGTCTCGGAACGACGTTTTCTGCAGGCTCAAGTTACCTTTCAACAGTCCCAAGCCAAACTCCTTGCTTATGGCATGACATCCAGCCAGACCAAACGTCTGATCGATGAAGGCGATATCAGTCGTGCGGATGGTCAGTTCACCCTACTCGCCCCGCAGGCCGGGACAGTCATTCGGGATGACTTCGTACTCGGTCAAATGGTCGATATCGGGGAGCTGTTGTTTGAACTGACTGATGAATCAACGCTATGGGTAGAGGCAAGGATCAATCCGCAATCACTCTATCAGCTCAACATCGATGCACCTGCCCGAGTCGAAGTCGACAACCAATGGATCGATGGCAAAGTCATTCAGGTTCACCATGCCCTGGATGAGAAAACACGCACATTGTCCATTCGCCTGCAAATTCCCAATCCGGATGACCGACTGCACCCGGGACAGTTTGTCACTACAAGAATAGAAACCGGGACACCCGGAGAAACTGCACTTACAGTTCCGACTGCGGCATTGCTACGCAGTCCCGATGGGGATTGGCATGTCTTTATCGAGGATGAAACGGATGAGTTCGAACCCGTCGAAGTGAAACTGATCCGGCGACTGCCCGGAATTGCGGTGATTGAAGGGCTTGAGCCGGGCACACGGATTGTCACTCAAGGGGCCTTCTTTATTCAGTCGGAGCTGGCCAAATCAGGCTTCGACGTGCATAACCACTAGGAGGCCACCATGCTCAATCGCGTTATCGACTGGTCAGTGGCGAATCGTCTGCTGGTTGTGCTCAGCCTGTTGGTTGCAGTAGGAGCCGCTGTGGTTTTGATACCTCGGCTCAATCTTGATGCCTTTCCAGATGTCACCAACGTACAGGTCCAGATCAACACAGAGGCGCAGGGCCTGGCAGCCAAAGAGGTAGAACAACTCATCACCTACCCTATTGAAGCAGTGATGTATGCACTGCCCGACGTGCAGGAGGTACGATCCATATCAAAGACCGGACTCTCGGTCATTACTGTGGTATTCAACGAGGGTACCGATATCTACTTTGCCCGCCAACTCGTCTTTGAGCGCTTACAGGACGCCCGGGAACAGATTCCCGACGGTGTCGGATCACCCGAGATGGGACCGAATACATCCGGCCTGGGACAGGTCTATCAATATATTCTACGCTCCGAGGACCCTGACAAGCATGATGCAATTGCACTACGCAGTCTCAATGACTGGGTAGTCAAACTGCTGCTTCTGCCCCTTGATGGGATAACCGATGTGCTCTCATATGGCGGTGAAGTGCGTCAATACCAGGTACAGGTCGATCCCAGTAAACAGCTCTCATACGGTATCAGTATCGCAGAGATCGCTGAAGCGATTGAGAATAACAATCGAAATGCGGGTGGCTGGTACCTGGATCGCGGCGCTGAACAACTGGTCATTCGCGGTGTAGGCTGGGTGCGAGCAGGTGAGGATGGACTGCAGGATATCAGCAATATTCCTTTGCGGGATGAAGACGGCATTGTTGTGCGTGTCGCGGATATTGCTCAGGTAGCGTTTGGTGGTGAGATCCGCCAGGGGGCTGTGACCATGACACGCCGCTCTGCCGAAGGTAGAGTTGAACCCTTAGGCGAGGTGGTTGCCGGTATCGTACTTAAGCGCCTAGGGGCCAACACCAAGGCAACCATCGATGCTGTCAAAACACGGTTACCCGCCATTCAGCAAGCACTGCCGGATGGGGTCACCTTTGAGCCCTTCTATGACCAGGCCGACCTGGTGGAACAGGCTATAGAGACCGTCAGCCGGGCACTTACTGAAGCCTTCATCCTCATTGTGGTCATACTACTGTTGTTTCTGCTTAACATCAGGGCAACTTTACTGGTACTGATTTCAGTCCCGCTCTCAGTGGGACTGGCGTTGACTGCCATGAGCTATTGGGGCTTGTCAGCCAACCTGATGTCTTTGGGTGGTCTCGCGATCGCCATTGGTATGATGGTGGATGGCTCGGTGGTGATGATGGAGAACATTTTTAAGCATCTATCCCACCCCGACACCAGCCACGAGCAATCAGCGAAAGAGCGAGTATCCCTGAATGATAGCGATACCTATAACGCATCCCATGACCGGCACGGTATACCATTGCGAATCCAGGTAGCGGCTCGAGAGGTTGGTCGACCGGTATTTTATGCCGTTATTATCATAGTCGTTGTCTTTATACCCCTGTTTACACTGCAAGGGGTTGAAGGCAAGCTTTTCCAGCCAATGGCGGTCTCCATCGTATTGGCCATGCTGACATCCTTGGTCGTAGCGCTGGTGATCATGCCTGCACTCGCAACTTATACTTTTCACCAGCCGATTAAACACCGTAACAGTCCGGTGTTCATCCCTCTTGAATGGGCATACAGACATTCCCTTCGTTTTGCCCTAAAAATAAAATGGCTGGTGGTGGTGATTGCGATTACCCTGTTTGCAAGCGCCATTGCGTTACTGCCGCAATTAGGTACAGAGTTCGTACCGGAACTGGAAGAGGGAACAATCAATATCCGGATTACGCTTGCGCCCTCCTCCAGCCTGAAAACGGCGCTTGGTGTGGCATCGAAACTGGAACAACGTTTGATGGCATTTCCTGAAGTGACTTATGCATCCAGCAGGGTCGGTCGTCCGGAACTGGGTGGCGACCCGGAACCGGTCTCCAATATAGAGATTTATGTCGGACTCAAGCCCATTAGTGAATGGACCAGTGCAAAGGACCGGTTCGGCCTACAGAAACAACTCGAAGAAACACTATCCAGCCATCCTGGACTACTACTCACATTTTCACAACCGATTGCGACACGTGTGGATGAATTGCTCTCCGGAGTCAAGGCACAGCTGGCTATCAAACTATTCGGACCCGACCTGGATCTACTTGCAGAAAAGGGCCGGGCTATTGAATCACTGGCGCGAAGTGTTGAAGGAACCCGTGGCGTTGAGATGGAGCAGATAGCGGGTG
Organism: Candidatus Thiodiazotropha sp. (ex Codakia rugifera); assembly: GCA_025656675.1. Taxonomy (GTDB): domain Bacteria; phylum Pseudomonadota; class Gammaproteobacteria; order Chromatiales; family Chromatiaceae; genus Thiodiazotropha. The sequence goes on along the minus strand of JAHXHN010000002.1, from coordinate 148,120 downwards.
AAGCACAGCTCACTATTCGTCCGCGTCGAGCGCTATTAGCCCGTTACGGGATTCCTGTTTCTCAGATAATGGATCTGGTTTCCGATAGTATTGGCGGCACTGAGGCCGGACAGGTTATCCAAGGGAATGAGCGCTATGATATTACCGTACGCCTGGAAAAGCGTTACCGTAAGGATAGCCTGGCGCTGCAACAACTGGTGTTACAAGCTCCGGGAGGTGCCTGGGTTCGATTAGGCGAGGTCGCAGACGTCGTCATCGAGTCAGGGCCGCCACAAATCAGGCGTGACGATGTACAGCGCAGAGTGGTGATTCAATCCAACGTAGAAGGCCGTGATATGGGCGGATTAGTGACTGAACTTGAGCAACGAATCACACAGGAGATCGATCTACCCACCGGTTATTCTGTGGTATTTGGCGGTCAATTTAAGAATCAGCAACGTGCCCAGCAGCGTTTAATGATTGTGGTGCCCCTTTCTCTTGGACTGATCTTTCTATTGCTCTATTTTGCGTTTCACTCTGTAGGACAGTCCCTATTGATCATGCTGAACGTTCCCCTGGCACTGATCGGGGGTATAGCTGCCCTCTACTTTAGCGGTCAGTATCTGTCAGTCCCGGGCTCCATTGGTTTTATTGCACTATTCGGTGTAGCAGTACTTAACGGTGTTGTGATGGTGAATGCTATCAATCAAAATGTTGAGGCAGGAGAGTCAATAGCTGATGCTATATTCGTTGGCGCTCTTTCACGATTGCGCCCGGTACTGATGACTGCATCAATTGCAGCATTGGGATTGCTCCCAATGCTGCTCTCTTCAGGTGTCGGCTCTGAAGTTCAGCGACCTTTGGCAACTGTTGTGATAGGCGGATTGGTATCGAGTACATTGTTGACTCTTTTTGTACTGCCAACACTCTATCCTCGATTTTCGATCGGGTCCGTGAAAAAAGATTAGTCATTAATAGTGGGATGGTGGCATCAGCCATATTGAAGAGTGATAAAAGAGTATGATCACTCTGGAGCCAACATGAGTATAGCCAGGTAATCTGTTATGAGTCTTAGGGCCTGTTAACACTCTTTCAATTGGCCCTAAGTCTGCTCGTACACCAATCAAGGTTGATTGCCAACCACCCAGCCCATAAATTCCTGTCGTGTTTTTTTATCCGCCTGTGACCACCAGTACTTTAACTTTTCTATAGACTCATTTACATCATGCTGATGATCCTGCCCTGATATAGGGGTTAGTTGTTTTTGGGCCAGTGCTGTCTCACCAGCCCATTTACCCGGTAGTTCTACTGACCGCTCAATTCCACTTTCGACAATCGCCTTCGTTTCATCACTCTGAATATTTACAACAGGCCTCTTCGCATAGGCATGTTTATCCTGATAGGCAATTTCATCCGGCAGAAGCCTATAGGTCACTCCTGGCAGAGAGTTTAAAGTAACGATAAACGGCTTGGATTTTATAACACCTTCATAACCAAGATCATAATCCATTACAACATCCTTGTAGTACAGGGCTATTTTATGAGCACCTCCATTTAACATCACTGTATTGGTATGTACGAGCAGTGAGTGTTCTATCTCTTTACCATCAACAGCCAGTATTTCAAATGCAGCCGGTATAATCAGCTTGGCAGCATAGAGTGGAGCAATAAACAGAACCAGCATCAACATGAGAATATATTTTTTCATTATCACTTCTCTGAATTATATTCACTTGGCATACTGGCCCCACATCATCCTGATGTAGGGCCTAACGCTCTTCCAAATAACAGAAGGTATTATTCAAAATGCATACTTTGCAGCAAATTGAATCCGATCAAGTTCTCCATCATCACCACTCTCCTTTTCAAGCTCGCCCCTTAGGTACATAGCACCCAAAGTGATTTGCTTGACTGGCGAATACATCAAATTAACCTGCACACTGTTCGCACTTTCGTTCAAAGTTGCTGGCGAAGAGGATGGATTGTCAACTTCAATCAAACTTAAAATCAGATTTGATCGCCATTTACTGTTCCAGAGATGGCGATAGGCTATAAATCCCGCCACTGATTCCACTGTTTCCAGATCACCGTTTATCGAATTGATCACGGCATCTCGAGCCACACCCAAGCTGGTATAACGCCCCATACCGTCACCATAGTTAACAGCGAAACGGATATCGTCACGTTCCAGAACTTTAACTTTACCGCTAATACCCACACCCCAGCCTGTAGTGGAATCATCGGTTATTCCATTATCATATTTCAACTCACGAAAAAGGCCATTGAATCTAAGATGGCCCCAGTTCGTCTCCAACTTATAGTTCGCTGTAATATCCGGCACTGAATTGTCGTCATTCACGCCCGTGTCGGTAAACGTTTCCGGGTTCTCCAATGCAATCTGGAAACCGTTATTGCTATACCTGATCATTGGCTGGCGAATAAATACCGTGCCTTCCGGTGCACCTAAGAAATCCAGTGCATCAGGCAATGCTGCAGTATCCATAAATGTTGACCAGGTTTGTCCAAACAACCAATTATCATAGGTTAAAAAATAGTGACGCAGCCGTGGTGAAACGCTGTTGCTGACTGCCTCATTACCAAATCCAGTGGTGAGAAAATCCATTTCCAACACCATGCCAACCGCGTGATCACCTGCAGTCGTTTTTCCCTTAAAATTTATTCTCGATTCACGCGCTGTCATGTCGAATACCGCATCACCATCAGTGCCACCTGTTGGAATTGACGAAGGCAAATAGAATGTGCGTCCAGTACCGCTTGATCCTCCAGCCAGTGAACCACTATCTGTGTCTGTCCACATCGCACTCAATTTCGCATAACCGCCAATACTAAACTCGACATCCTTTCCGAAGACATCACTTAAATTGTAGGCTGATACATTCAGTGGCAATAGAAGCAAGGCAGCTACTGCGCCCATTCTTGGTAAGTTTTCACTCATATTTGTCATGGCATTACTCTCCTCTTTTTTGAATAGGTATAAGTTATGGAAGCATGCGTGTTGTTTTTTTAACCAAGAATACAGATGCGATTTTTTGTAAACGCTTCATTATTGAGTCTTGTCGCGACCTCCCGGCCACATCACATAAAAAGGAACATCAAGCTGTATCAATATACGCGGCTTGACGCACTTTAGATTCGGTATTGATTTCGTTCGAAATGACAGTGAAAAAAATAATCGGGTATCCAACTCAACATAAACGACTGTAAGCTGACCCTATTAATTTGAAATATGAGGAATTCTTTTTGCAGGGCTTTCCCTTCATCAAGTGGCTGAGTGCTGATCCACTGTTTCGACGTATTGAGTATGAATGACCCACCCCAATCGGGATAGAATCTCAAAATTCATCAACTTCCTGAAATATGCCACTCTCCGTTCTATGATTCCCGACCAGTACCCAACTGTGCCATGCCAGTTGAATGCACCCTTTTCTCAAGCAACTGTAAAAATGAGAGAAGATTCAACATAACCAACAGGGGTACCACTAAAGCCGGTGCAAGGACCATCGGAAACTGAAACAATGCCGAGTAGAGCCTTTCCTGCATGAACAGGTGCATAAATCCTATTATGGGCACCAAGATCACCAAAGCCCCGGTAAGGTGCCAAAGCATGACCTGGCTTTCGCTCATTCGACCCCGCCAAACCTGAAAAGTAACGACGACCGCAGACAGTCCGAATAACAGATCAGGCCCTCCGACAAACCAGGCAAATTTTTCAGGGAACAAACCCAAAGATGCCTTGATCAATGTACCAACAGCCAGCATCCTGACGATATGTATACCTGTCAGCCAATACATTGGCGTCATAGTGGCGAAAGTTCTCAGTCCACTACGAAGAGATGGCACCAGCATCGTTGCCACAAATATGAAGATTGTAACAACATAGGGCATCCAGTAACCGGGTAAAAGGCTTAAAAATTGTTGTGAGGTTAGTATACCCTGACTTGATTGATAACTGACTAAGCCTCCCCAGGCAAGCAGAATAGCCAGGAGAACATTCAGCCAAGTTTGCTCAACACTGCGCAGTGAACCCATTCGATAAAGTCTGCGCACCAGATACCAGAGTAAGCCAAATATAATTAATAGCAAAACAGGTAGCGTTGTAAGCTGCATGATATATCGCCTCACTTTTCAAATTAGCATCTGAACGAGCACCCTTTACAAGTCCAGGGATAAAACTGGCACAACAAATGATCAACAACAAACCAGGGGCGATCAGTGTGTTCGGCCACGCTGTCACACCTCGGAACATTGATCAGGCCAGTGGTTGCTTTGCCGTTGTGTGTTGTAAATTTCACTCCATATATGTGTATATACACTTATATTAAGAAAAAAACTAATGTACAGCAGCTGCTTCCACTACCGCAGATAAATCGTCAAGCAAGCTATCAAGTCGGCTGTCACCCAGCGCCTTCCTGATCTTTCGTTGTGCATCCCGCCACAAGGGCAGCGCGATCTCTAGCTGACTAATCCCTTTCTGAGTGACCTTAATCTCCCTGGAACGCAAGTCGTGCCTACCAGGAATTACACGAAGCAAACCATCCCTTTCAAGCGGCTTTAAATTACGCGTCAACGTTGTTCGATCCATTACAAGCTGATCTGCCAATTTCGAAATGACAACCGGGCCCATACTGCGAACTGCCACCAGTAAAGTAAACTGAGTTGGTAATAGACCACTGGGTCGCAACATCTCTTCATAGAGTTGAGTAATTGCACGAGAGGCCTTGCGCAGATTAAAAACCGCACATGTCTGCCCGATCTCCTGGCATTGTTTAAGGCCGCAAATTGATTTTTTGGAAGACATAGTATGTGCATATGCACTTATTAGTACTTTGTCAACGGTTTTTTGAGGATTTTATAGTTATAACTACAGCGATTGTGTGGTCTTTAACCACCATATAGTCTTTTCACAAGATCGATATCAGATCCCCGAATGGATGAGCATCAGTGCTTGTCTTGGTCTATCCGGCAACATTGCGCTTCCACATGAAGATCATCTGCATAACCCAATTCCGAACTTGCCTGACGGATAATCAATGTCGCTGAATAGAGGAATAACAGCGCCATAAGAAATGCAACAACAAGGTCTGGCCAATGGCTTTGCGTGGTATAGACGACAAAAGCAGCAACTAAAACCGCCAGATTTCCTATCGCGTCGTTTCGACTGCAGAGCCAGACAGATCGCACATTCGAATCACCATTCCGATATTTAAGTAATAACAGGACGCTGATGATATTTGCGCTGAAGGCCAGTAAAGCCACTGAACCCATGATGTACTCATTTGGGGTACCGAGGATAAATACACGATACAGGGTAGATCCCAACACCCATACTCCCATGAGTGCCAACATAACGCCTTTAAACATGGCTGCCGATGCACGCCAGCGTAAGGAGTGGCCAATCGCCAGCAAGGTAATGGTATAGGTTAGGCTATCACCGAGAAAGTCGAGTGCATCTGCCCTAAGCGACATGGAATTTGCTGCAAAACTGGCGCCTGTCTCAAAAACAAACATCGTTGCATTGATCGCAATAACAATCCATAAAATGGTTTTGTATTGTCTGGAAACACCCTCAAACTGTAAATTGCTTTCGCAACCACATCCGGCCATTTCGCCACCTCACCCGAAAATCAGGCTTAATTAACTGTTACTACTAAAGTATAGAGACGATAGAGTTTCAATGGCTGATACCAAATACATAGAAAACACCCCATTGATCAAACAGCTAAGGCAGGCAACTTTCAGGTTCAGACTATTCAATATCATGAGCAAGTCACTCTTCTACCAGCGCCTGAACAAAGTGATGGCAATCAGCATATCCATTATCAGCCATCGGGATGACAGACACTACTGGCTCCCGAAGAACCCTATGCAGAGTGCCTGCTTTCATCCTGTGACAACTCACGCTCCAGCTGGTAAGCAAGCTGTTTCGGCGATCCGCTATGCCTTGCTAGTAGATGATAGGCCACTGGCACGATATAGAGGGTAAAGAGTGTGGCGGCAATTACGCCGGCCAGAATAACAGTCCCGATAACGGTACGTGTTTCAGACCCGGCGCCGGAAGAGAGCAGCAAGGGTACAGAGCCAGCTGCAGTCGTGATACCGGTCATGACAATCGGACGAAACCGAACATGAGCTGCCTCCATCAGGGCTTCACCGATTTCCTTGCCTGAGTCCCTGAGTTGATTGGTGAATTCAACGATCAGGATGCCGTTCTTGGCGGCCAGACCAACCAGCATAATGAGGCCGATCTGACTGTAAATATTGAGGGTCTGGTCAGTCAGGTAAAGACCGAGCAGAGCCCCCGCCATCGCCAGTGGAACCGTCAGCATGATCACAAACGGATGCACCCAGCTTTCAAATTGGGCAGCCAGCACCAGGTAGACAATCACCACTCCGAGCAATAAAACAAACTTGACCGAACCACCTGCCGTTTTGTAGTCACGAGACTGTCCTTTGTAGTCAATGATCGCATGTGCGGGAAGATGATCATGGACTAGTCCTTCGAGATAACCCAGTGCTGAGCCCAACGCCAATCCATGTTTCAGGTTGGCTTCTATGGTGATAGCACGCACCCGGTTATAACGATTGAGTTTAATCGAATCTGCAACCTCCTGCAGACTGATTAGATTGGCCAGCTGAATCAGCTGCCCGTTGGTATCTGATCGCACATAGAGATGACTCAGATCTGTCGGCGTCTGCTGATCCTGGCGCTCACCTTCCAGGATGACATCATACTCCTCACCCGCTTCAATATAGGTGGTCACACGGCGAGATCCGAACATGGTCTCCAAGGTACGGCCGATACTCTCCACGGTAACGCCAAGCTGCGCGGCACGGTCGTAATCGATTACCACCTTGAGCTGTGGTTTGGTCTCCTTGTAGTCCCAGTTAATCCCTAGAAAGCCTGGGTTATCCTCATTAATCTTTTGCAGGAGACTATCACGCCATTCAGCCAGTTCCTGGTAAGTGCCACCACCGATCACGAACTGAATCGGTTTCTGAATACGTCGACCAAAGCCTTGACGCATGACAGGAAATACCTTGACGCCGGGTAGATCAGACAGCTTTTTACGTAGCTCATCCATAATCACCCAGGCGGAGCGACGGGAGTCCCAGTCGCTGAGTAAATTAATGACTATACCCCCATTGAAGATAGCGAAGTTACTGAAGGTCCGTGGCGCCCGAACCAGCAGGCGGGAAATTTCACCGGACTCTACATAGGGCATCATGCGCCGTTCTATCTCATCCATGTAATCTTTCATGTAGTCATAGGAGGCCCCTTCAGGACCGTTGACGATGAGATAGAAGCCCCCCCGGTCTTCCTTCGGGGCATACTCGTCAGGGATCTCTTGGAACAACCAATAGGCGCCACCCAAAATGCCGCCAAACAGTAACAACATCATCCAGACATGATGCATCGCGCCACTTAAGGTCTTGATATAGAAATCCCGGATACGACCGAAAAGCCAATCCACACCCCGACTGAGACTGGCGCGGTCACCATGACTGGACGGTAATATCTGTGAGGCCAGCATCGGCGAAAGTGACAGTGCCACCAGACTGGAAAAGCTGACAGCCGCCGCCATGGTCAAGGCAAACTCAGAGAAAAGTCGGCCTATATCACCACCCAGAAAGGCAATAGGGGTAAATACAGAGACCAATACGATTGTGGTCGATATCACTGCAAACGCTACCTGACGGGAGCCGCGAAAAGCAGCTACCAATCGTGTCTCGCCATACACCTCCATACGTCGATGGATGTTCTCCAACATGACGATCGCATCGTCCACTACCAGACCGATAGCCAGCACCAATGCCAACAGGGTCAGGATATTGATGGTAAAGCCAAGCATCAACAGCACAAGAAATGTGGCCACAAGAGAGACCGGGACCGCGACTGCAGGTACGATCATCGCCCGTACACTGCCGAGAAACAGGAAGATGACACCCACCACCAGGGCAATTGCGATAAACAGGGTCTTATAGACCTCGGAGATGGCCCCCTCGATAAAGATCGACGTATCGTAACTCTGTTTGATCTCCATCCCTCGCGGAAGGGTGGCATTGATTCTCACCCTCTCATCCTTAGCCGCATCGGCAACGGTGAGGGTGTTGGCAGTGGATTGTTTGATGATGCCTATACCCACCATCGGTACCCCATTGCCACGAAAGAAGGTACGGGTCTCCTGGGCACCCTTCTCCACCCGTGCCACCTCACCGAGACGCACCAGATAACCATCCTTGCCCCGCGCAAGGACCAGTTTGGCAAAGTCATCCGCGGTATGGAATGTCCTGTCGACCCGTACTGTGAAGACCCGGTCAACCGAATCGATACTGCCAGCTGGCAACTCCAGATTTCCGGCACGCAAGGCCTGCTCCACATCGGTCACTGTCAGGCCGCGCGCAGCAAGGGCCTGGCGGTCGATCCACACCCGCATCGCATAGGTCTGACCACCCCCGACCCGTACCCGGGCCACACCGTCGAGCACTGAAAAACGATCCACCAGATAACGGCGCGCATAGTCCGACAGCTCCGGTACCGTCATCTGGTCACTGGTCAGGTTAAGCCACATGATCACATCTTCGTTGCTGTCGACCTTCTGGATCTCGGGTGGCTCCGCTTCCAACGGTAGCTTATCCAGGATAGCCGAAACCCGATCTCGTACATCGTTGGCCGCCCCGTCGATATCCCGATCCACATCGAACTCGATGGTGACTACCGAACGGCCATCCTCGCTCACAGAGGAGATAAAACGGATACCCTCAACACCTGAGATTCGGTCCTCGATCAATTGAGTTATCCGGGTCTCCACCACATTGGCGGCTGCCCCGGGATAGAGGGTCTCAATCGAGACTACCGGCGAATCGATATTGGGATACTCACGTAGTGGCAGCTGGTCGAAGGCGACCAAACCAAAAGCAATGAGCAGCAGGGACAGGACAGAGGCAAAGACCGGTCTTTTGACTGACAGATCCGAGAGGATCATGTCTCACCCTTGGCGGCTTTGGCCACAGGCTTCAACAACTCCTGTATCGGCAAACCACCCTCTTGGGTCCCTTTTATTTTGACGATCGCACCAACACGGGCCTTATCTGTTCCGTGTGTGATGACTCGATCGCCTGCCTGAAGTCCATCGATCACCTCGACCTCGCCAGGGCGTCGAGACCCGATTATGATTTTCCGCTTCTCTACTCGGTTATCTTCACCGTTCACATGCAGTACAAACTGATCGCTACCCTTAGGCATCAGTGCCGATTCGGGTATCAACAGGGCACGGCGTGCACTGTGTAACATCTCGACAGTCATCAGCATTCCCGGCTTCAGGAGCCGTTCCGGATTGGTGATAATGGCTCGCACCATTACTGAACGATTGACTGGGTCCACACGGCTATCCACGACTTTCACTTTTCCATTGAAAACCCGCGCTTTAAAGGCCCGGGTACGGGCCTTTATCAAAAGACCAGGCTGCAGATTTGACAGATAGGCGGAGGGGACAGCGAATTCCAGTTTCATCACGCTGTCATCATCCAGGGTTGTAATGGTGTCTCCCGTCTCCACGAGTGCGCCGACACTGATGTTCCGCAGTCCAACCACCCCGGAAAAGGGAGCACTGATCAACCGATCTTTAAGTCGCGACTCGATAACCGCCAGGCGTGCGCTCGCAGTATCCACCTCACGCCGACGCTGATCGAGCAGTGACTGCGCCTCAATACCCTGGGATTCCAGCCGTTTCACCCGGTTGTGTTGACGCCTGGCTTCATTGAGGTTCGCCCGCGCCTCCTCCAACAGGGCATGCTCTTCGCTACGGGTCATCTCCACCAGCACCTGACCCGCTTCCACTCGCTGACCGTCATCGAAGTGGATGGCGGTCACACTCTCGGTAACATTGACCGTCAGTTCAACAGACTCATTCGCCTTGAGTGTACCCAATGCCTCTATCCGTTCAACAAAGTCACCCTCCTTTGCCTTTGCCACGATCACCAGAGGGGGTTGCTTTTCCGCCGACCAACCGAGTGAACTGTTGATCATAAGTAAGAGGGAGATCATCAGACAGAGTAATTTATTGCTTAATAATGACATCATATTTTTTCTGACACATAAATCACTGCTGACTAGAAATCCGACCTGTAAAGTCTATGCAAGATGTGAAGAATAACAGTCTCTTGCCATACAATCCGTATCTATATCGGGGCCTACCGCCGATTATCCTCTCAAATATGCCGTTTTTTAGAGTATGAACCACTGCCATACGTTCCACTCAAACTGTAAGTCACTCAATGAGCATATCGACACTATGCACTACATCCACATCGGATTTTGAGATTCAGCCTTCTAATTGGCGTCCAGTTCCAGGTTAACTTAGGATGACATAGAATGTGCCGCTACCACCATTTGAGAAGTTGTATCCCTCATCTGCCGTTAACAGGGTATAAATAAGATCTGACGGAATAAACTCACTAATCAAGGAATAGTTAAATGAACAGCGCAACTTCACAGGTGCTTTACAGTACCCTTTTCGGTCTGATATTCGCTCAGGGCATTCATGCCGGTGAAGTTAAAATTGCTGTTGCTGCCAATTTTACCGGTGCCATGAAGGAGATTGCAGCCAACTTCGAAAAAAGCAGTCGGCACAAAACGATTATCAGCTATGGTTCAACAGGAAAGCTCTATACTCAGATCCGCAACGGGGCTCCATTTGAGGTCTTTATGTCAGCTGACCAGCACCGACCCAAAAAGCTCGAGATCGATGGACTGGCCCATGGACGATTTACCTATGCCATTGGTCAACTGGTACTCTGGAGCAAGGATGAACAACGTCAGCTCAGCGAAATGACACTCCAGCAGGCTGATTTTAATAAACTGGCGCTGGCCAATCCTAAGACAGCACCCTACGGGAACGCAGCCGTCACCGCACTAAAGCGGTTAAAACTTGATAAAAAACTGGAACAGAAATGGGTCATCGGCGACAGTATCGCTCAAACCTATCAGTTTGTAGCAACATCCAATGCTGAAGTTGGTTTCATCGCCAAAGCACAGATTGCGCTGAATGGCGGCGGCAACCACTGGGATATACCCAATACGCTGTATGAACCGATACGGCAAGATGCCGTTTTGCTAGCCAAAGGAGAGGAGAATCCTGCTGCAATTGCGTTCATGGCCTATTTGAAGGGTCCCGCTGCACAAGTCACAATCGATAAGTTTGGCTATATGACTGAATAGCCCTCTGCATCTACAAATAGAGTGAGGTTTTCAAACACCCATGGAGATGGATTGGCAGCCAGTTTGGCTGACCCTGAAACTGGCTACAACAACAACCCTGGTGTTGTTGATTCTTGGCACTCCGGTAGCCTGGTGGCTGTCCCGCTCCAAGGTCTGGTGGAAAGAGATCATCGGCAGCCTTGTCGCACTGCCACTGGTACTACCCCCCACAGTGCTCGGTTTCTATCTGCTACTGATGTTGGGCCCGAACGGTCCCATCGGAGAGCTGACTCAATCCCTAGGTCTGGGTACGCTGGCATTCACCTTTCCCGGTCTGGTGATCGGATCGGTCATCTACTCTTTACCCTTTGTCGTACAGCCGATTCGCAATGCCTTTGAGGCAATGGGTGAACGTCCCATGGAGGTAGCCGCCACCTTGCGCGCCTCCCCTTTAGCACGATTTTTCGGTATCGCCATCCCCCTCGCCCGGCCCGGGTTTCTCACCGGATCTGTGCTGGGCTTTGCCCATACAGTCGGCGAGTTTGGTGTCGTGTTGATGATCGGTGGCAATATCCCGGGAGAGACCAAGGTCCTGTCGGTGGCTATCTACGATCATGTGGAGACTCTGGAGTGGGAACAGGCCCACTGGCTGGCCGGTGGAATGCTGCTGTTTGCCTTCATTGTGGTCTACTCCATGTACTTACTGGAGAAACGATTGCGCCGGAGCGGTCGATGAGCACGATTGAAGTCAGCCTCACTAAACAGCTTGGGGATTTCCACCTGGATATATCGTTCGAGGTGCCGGCAAATGGTGTAATCGCGCTTTTCGGTCGTTCTGGATCTGGAAAGACCAGTCTGTTGCGTGCAATAGCCGGACTCATTCGACCCAGCAATGGTGTGGTTAAAATTAACGGTGAGATTTGGCAGGATGAGCATCAGTTTATACCAACTCATCAACGCCCATTGGGTTACGTGTTCCAGGAAGCCAGTCTGTTTCCTCATCTCTCGGTTCGGCGTAATCTGGAGTATGGCTGGCGTAGAATCCCCAAGGCCAACAGAAAAATAGATTTTGACAGTGTTGTCGAACTGCTGGGCATTGGCCCGTTTATCCAGCGTGCCACTCATCGTCTTTCAGGGGGTGAGCGACAGCGTGTCGCCATTGCCCGGGCACTATTGACCAGCCCACGTCTACTGCTGATGGATGAGCCCCTGTCGGCCCTGGATCATGGTGCCAAACGATCAATACTACCCTATCTTGAGAACCTTAACGATGAGTTAGCCATCCCTTCACTGTATGTTTCCCACGATCCTAACGAAGTGGCCCATCTTGCCGATCAGATGGTCGTACTGGATGCAGGCAAAGTCATTGCCACAGGCACCGCCGCCAATCTGCTGACACAACTTGATTTGCCCATGGCCCAATTTGATGATGCAGCAGCAACCCTGGCGGGTAGTGTCTCCGCTCACGATCATACCTTCCACCTTACCTGGATCTCGATGCATGGGGGGCGTGTGGCGGTTGCAAGGGAAGACCTGCCAGTCGGTCGGCATGCCCGGGTACGCATTCAGGCCAGGGATGTCAGTCTCTCCCTGAAAGCCCATTCGGATACCAGTATCATCAATATCCTGCCTGCCATCGTTGTAGATACCAAAGAGGTCAACCAAACCCAGATGATCGTGCGACTCGAGCTGTTTGATGGCCAGACACTCCTCTCACGTATCACTCGCCGATCGGGGCTGGGACTGGGGTTGCACGAGGGGATGCAGCTCTATGCCCAGGTTAAGAGTGTCGCCCTGATTGGTTGAAACAGAGAGAGATCAGCCGAGTTGTAGACTATCTTCATCAATACAACAGTCTACAGTACGGCCAAACCTAGTATGGCAATCTGTTTAAAAACCTCTTCGTTGGTTCTCATCACGAACTACCGGTAAGAACGCTGTATCCTTCAAAAACTGAATCCACAGAGACGCTTTAAGTAATATCCATTTTATCTTACTGATTATATAGTTTTTTTATGCTTTGATCAGCAAAATTGCAAGCCCCTCTAATTAGAGGAATCGATCACATCGTCACTAAGTTTGACAAACAGCATTAACTATCTCGAATACAATTGGTTTTTTATTGGCACCGGGCAGAAATGCACGGATTTATGGACGAATAGCAAAGTGCCCAGGTATAAAAAAACCCTATGGATATTGAAATTAATCTATGGAGCCATCTCTAAAGTCGAGGTTTCACGTCCATATAGCCCTCTAAAATTAGGTCCGCGTCAGGCAAAAGTTGCCTTTTTCTGTTTCGGGCTTCTCAATCTCAGTAAACTGACTGGGATGAATCAAGCACAAAGAGAATCTTTCGAGGGACTTGTTAAAGACTATCCTGAAACGATCCTCAATATATTCTGGCCCTATCAATGTTCAAGCTGGGGGGTATTGACTCGAATTGAGCATCTTCACAATCATTGTGTCACAGTCGACCGACTCGAAGATAAATTCAGCCTTCGAAATCGCAAACAAATTATCATTACAGAATTGAACGAAGTCTATCCGGGGCTGCGTATTGTATTAGACAAAAACCGTAATTTTCTTCGTGAAGGACTGCTAGTCATCAACCTCTATATAGCGGATAGCCGGATATTCTCGCTTGCTTTCTCTTTCTATCAATATGAGAGCGGTCAGATTGATGCGATCATAGGCGCAATTCAGGGTAGGAAATCAGCAAGCATTAAAGAGATATACCGCGACATTACCAAACAGACACATGGTATACGTCCACGTGATTTGCTCATAGAAATCTTTCAGATACTTTGCAGTCATCTGGGTATATCAAGAATAATTGCCGTCTCCAACGCCTATAGACAGCATCGACATAACTACTATAGGCTAGCAAATAAAGAGCAGTTGATCGTGCTCAATTACGACAAAGTCTGGCAGGATCGTGGAGCTTCATACCACAGTGATGAGTTTTATAAACTCCCTGCATACTTGATAAGAAGAACAAGAAAAGAGATCGAGAGCAAAAAACGGTCTCTTTACAAAAAAAGATACTTATTTCTCGATCAACTGGAAGGAACCCTCAAACAATACTTTTCACTGTGATAGTGAAATAATGGGAATAGGTAGCTGATTTTTTACTTATTTCAAACCCGAAAGAAGTTTAGTAATCACTACCTTGCCACTATTCCATGACGGCTTAAATAGAGCGCTATGACAACAGGCTGGCTTCTCTTCACTGACCTGGATGAAACCTTGCTAGACCAAGATAGTGACGACTATCATCAGGTGTTTCCTGCGCTGCAGAAACTGAAAGAGAACAATACGCCAGTTATCCCGGTTTCAAGTAAAACCCAGGCTGAACTAGCCGTTTTCATGCAGAAACTGAACCTTGATGGTCCGATGATAGGGGAAAACGGTGCAGTTATCAGCTATCCCGGTGAAGAGCCACAAATTGCCCCACCCGGCTATCTGCTGATACGTGATTTTCTGGTTGACTCTCGCACCAACCCAAATTATGACACACTCGGTTTCGGCGATATGGAGATTGAAGAGGTCATGGAGATTACCGGGCTACCTCAGGATAGGGCCCAGCTTGCCACGCAGAGACTCGGCTCGGAGGCTTTCATCTGGCAGGGTGACGATGCCGGACTGAAACAGTTCAGATTCGAGGTTGCGCGGGCAGGACTGCGACTTCGTCAAGGAAAGCATTTTCTCCAACTCCTGGGCAACACAGACAAAGGGCGAGCTATACGTTTTGTAACAAAACATATGAAAAAAAGGGGATTGCCCATCAGTAAAACGATTGGGCTGGGTGACAGCGACAAGGATAGGGAATTGTTGCTTGCTGTCGACATTCCCATCATTGTTCGCAAACAGAATGGCAGCCACATCCGTCTCAAACAGCGTCCCGATGCCATCATCAGTGATCTCACCGGACCAGCCGGCTGGAATCAGGTGATCATGGATTTGTTCGCTAAACAGGAGAAGTAATCAAAAAAAGACCATGCGGTAGACGCAACTATCGCCACCCTCCCTCAATCAGCAACTGAACTCTCAAGCAAACAGGCATAGCCGGTTCGCATACGGCAGCTTTTCTCTTATAGCATGCCCTTCAATAAATCCATTTATACTATTTTTACTTATAAAAACTGACTATATTCAATATCTCTTAAGTATATATGTGTTGATCCAAATCAACCCTAGATCGGAATCCGAATCAGAATCCTGCTATTTTTAAAAGACAACAACTATAAAATCATCGTTTCATAACACACCAAGGAGACTAAGATGAGGCTTGAATATTCGGAGACAGAAAGCTCTCCTGATTCTGTTAAGGCCCATACCAGCATAGAAGTTGAAGGCAGGATGATAGCTATCGATAAGGATGGTTACCTATTGGACTTCGAAGATTGGAGTCCTGCTGTTACGGAAGCCCTTGCAGAAGCTGATGGGGTACAATTGACTGATGAACACTGGCTGTTGATTGATTTCCTGCATCGTTTTTACAAAGAGTATGAGATCGCCCCGGAAATCCCGATCCTGGCCCGTAACCTCTGTAAGGACCAAAATGATTGCCGTTGGAACAAACGCTACATAGAGAACCTGTTTCCTGGTGGTGCAAAAATGGCATGCCGATTTGCCGGTCTTACCAAGCCAGTGGGGCGCAGTTGTCTGTAAGTACATACTATCCCAATAGTACTAACAGATCAGTACAGCATCATGACCATTCCAGCATGGGGCAGCCTCAAGTAGATGCCCCTCATGCTTGATCGCTATCTCCCCGCTTTCTTCAATGAGCCAATCAGGGTATAAAAACCACGCTGGATAATCTAAAAGTCCAGTGTAGTGGCCTACACCAGGATTCCAGTACATTGTGTGCCTCACTCATATCAGTCATCAGTATAAAAATGCCCACCCAATTGGTCAAAATAGTCTTGTTGATCCTCTTCTCAACCCAACTCCATGCTGAAAATTTGGGTCAAGTGAGCACCAAATTTCGGGTACTCGGTCCAAATGACAAGATCATCATCGAAGCCTTTGACGATCCTGCTGTACCTGGGGTCACCTGTTATCTCAGTCGGGCCAAGACAGGTGGCGTTGGGGGGGCGATGGGTATAGCCGAGGATACTTCAGATGCCTCGATAGCCTGTCGACAGACCGGACCGGTAAATCTGAGTAGCGACATTCTGAATCTATCGAGAAATGGCGAAGAGGTGTTCAAACAGCGTACATCGATCCTGTTTAAAACCATGCAGGTAGTACGATTCTACGATGCAAAGCGTCACACCCTTGTCTATATGACCTATAGTGACAAACTGGTGGATGGCTCACCCAAAAACAGCATCACGGCAGTACCCTTATACAATCCCAGTCAAACTCCACTTCAACCCTGACAATAACCACCAGATGATGATTGCGACCACACTGCATACCGGCCGCCTAGTTATGACGCCTGAAGATCCCTATCAGATACCGGTCAATCAAACCGCCCTGTTCCAGCACTTGCAGAAGATCGGTTTTATTGCTGAATGCCTGGAAACCGAAGGGAAAAAATACCTGCTTGGCGAACGGTTTCTTCAACTGGTCAGCTTCATGGGCTGCTCGCCCAATATCCAACTTGAACCCAATTCGACTGGCGAACCTTTTTGTTATCTTGCTGTATCTGGTCCAGATCCATTGCCAAAATTTCTAAGGGGGCGAAATACCACCCCTCCCCGCTGTGAGCAGTGTAAAAAACGTCTGCCAGACTGGCAATCGACTATACAGGCCTGGAAGGAAAACCCTCACCACTTTATGGCAACATGCACACATTGCAGCCACCGGCAAAATCCAGCCAGTTACAACTGGCGACAGAGTGCCGGCAGCGGCCGTTTCATGCTACTTGTGGAGAATATCTTTCCTCAGGAGGCGATCCCGTCAACAGAACTGCTGAAAGCGTTACAAACAACAACAAGGAACAAATCCTGGCACTATTTCTATGTGCAGGATGACTGAAAATCACCGGAGATCATTTTTTGTTGCGGCAGCGCGTGCATCCAACATTGAAAGTAACCCACTGTTGTTGAGAGCACTCTTCCATAACACTCATCCAATCGTTACTGGAGGCTCAGCCCAATTCACATCGGTTCTTACCCGACTTCTTAGCCTGATAAAGGGCTTTATCTGCACGGGAAAATACCGCATCGATCTCATCATTCCCCTGAAAGGGAGCAACACCACAGGAGATTGTCACCGAAACCGGCTTACCCCCCGAGTGGAAGCCGTTCTTCTCGACCGATTCACGCATCTCATTGGCGACTCTTAGCGCCTCATCACCCGGTGTACCACAGAGCAGGCTAACGAACTCCTCTCCACCATAGCGGGCAATAAAGTCGGTAACCCGCAGCCGCGCCTGTAGACCTTGGGCTATGACACGAAGGGCCTTATCGCCCGCCTGATGACCAAAGCGATCATTGATCGACTTAAAGTCATCGATATCCCACACCAGCATGCAGAGTGGTTCATTAAAGCGCTTCCAGCGGGCAAACTCCTGCTCCACTCTCTCTTCGTACGCAAGTCGATTGGGTAACCCTGTCACAGCATCAATCAGCGCCAGGTGGTGGGCCTCGACCATTCTTGAGCGAAGTTCACTGGACTCCTTCTCTAATTTGTCCAACCTCTCCTGTAACTCCCTTTCGCTCTCCTCAGTCTTTTTATGCCACTCCATCTCTTCATGAAGGTAATCGTCAATGCTGCTTGTGATCAGGCTCATGCGTTGACTGACAGCTGTTTTCAACTGCTGCAGATCGGTGGCCTGTTGTACACTGGCGCCCAAATCACCTACATGACTTGTCACTTTCTCACTCAAGTTACGGCCATGTTGCGCAATCTGATTGCGTCCATCATGAGCACTCTGCAAATGAACACCCAGATCCTGCAAACGCTGAGTCAATTCTTCAAGAAAATCCTCAGCCTCCTTAATTTCCATCTGCACTTGGCCATAGGACTTGGCCGAAAGCTCCAGCAGGTCCTGCAAAACCTCAGCCCAGGCATCAGCCGGCATATCAGGTCCAAGCCGGACTTTTAAGCCATTGATCTCATCTCCCCAATGCCCTGGCCAGGATGCCTGCTCTAAGAGGTTGAGCAGAATATCATTGGGATTAGGTCCGCTTGGTTGACTGGTAGGCGCACCGCCAAGCAGGCGATCAAACAGCCCTGACTTCTTTTCCTTAGCAGGTGCACCACGGCTCAGCAGATGTACCAAGCGAGCAAACTGTATATCGTCCACAGTCGTCGGCTCATCCGCCAGCAGGCATAATAGATCCCCTGCCTCTGCAGCCTCTTTTTTTGACAAAGAAAGTGAAGAGACTAGACGCAAGTACTCATTGGCTTCACTCTTCCCATCCGTCTCTTCCGAGAAGTGCAGCAACCCGTCGGAAAGCGCATTGAGCTTATCCTTCAGCTGCCGATTCACCCCGCCTCTGACTGCATCTCGAACACCTTTGAGATGGGGATCCAGACGATTATCCAGACCACCCGCTGCAAGCGTCAGACGAATGATGGTACGCGAAAGGAGCTGTTCCAACTCACGGTTTGCACTCTGTTCGCTTTCATGTTGTTGCAGCAACAGTTCGTATTGTTGTTTCCAATCTTTTTCGTTCATCACATACACCACCTGGTCACGTGGATGTCACTGCTTGGGCTCAATCAATTTCGAAAGGTGTTGGAAGTGGTTGAAACCGCTCCATCCAGTATGGATCGGGTTGTGGTTGTGCAGCTCTTTTTCAAACCCTTAACGGATCAAAGGCTGCATCGATAACCCTGATTCAAGCAGCTTTTGGAAACACAACATCTTTCGGTAATTCGATCTCAAGACTGATTGGCAGATGGTCGGAATGTGCATAGTTCAGCACCTCAGATTTGGACACCTTGAGACTTGGGGATGCCAGAATATGATCAAGCTTACGACTAGGCCGCCAGCTGGGAAACGTCATCATATCGCAGGCACTGCCTTGTAAATTTGTGCGCTCGATCAGGTAACGAAATTCCTGGGAGCTGCAACCACAGTTAAAATCACCCATTAGCACTAGATGGGAGTAGTGGGAGACCAGATCACTGACATAGGAGAGCTGACGTAACCGTGCACGTCGTCCCAATGCCAGATGCATCATGCAGATACCCAGAGGTTTCTCGCTTGTCTGAAATTCCATCAGTACAGCACCGCGTCCCGGTAAACCTGGGAGTCGATGCTCTGCAATCATTCTTGGTTCGACTCGACTCAGTATCCCATTACTATGCTGAGCAAGCTTCCCCAGCTTACGATTGACTTGTCTGTACCAGTAGGGAAAACCTGCCTGTTTTGCGAGATAGGCCGTCTGATCGACGAATCCGCTGCGAAAACTCCCTGAATCCACCTCCTGTAACCCAACCACATCGAAATCTTTCAACAGGTGTGCAATACGGTTGAGATTCTCCTGCTGCTGTTTGTGCGGCAGCATCTGCTTCCAACTGCTGGTCACATATTCACGATAGCGACGGGTATCTGCCCCTGCCTGAATATTGTAACTGAGCAGGCGCAGACGATATGAGCCATCCAGTGAGGTTTGATTTTGGAAGATTTGATTATTCATTATGTGTAGTATTGAATTTTTTATGCCTCAATTACTATGAATATTACGGCAACAAAGGTTAAAAACTTGAGGCTAACACCACAAGTTTTAAATCAATACCGCCCAAATGCAACAAAGGCGGCCTGTCGCCGCCTTTGAAACAGCATCCAGACTTACCCAATAATCATTTACTCAGCCCTTGAATGTACTGGGCAACTGCCGCTATCTCCTGGTCTGTCATGCGATTGACGACACCTTGCATCATATTGCTGTTGTCATTGGTGCGTGTGGCAGCACGAAAATCCTTTAATGCCTTTTCCACATAGGCGGCATGCTGACCACCAATGGCAGGAAAATTGGCCTGTGGATTACCGGCTCCCGATGGACCATGACATGCCATACAAGCAGCCACTCCTGTCTCGGGATTGCCAGCCCGGTAAAGCGTTTCGCCCTCACCGACCTTATCCGCCGCAGCCTTTCCGACCTGCAGTGATTGACCCGAAAAATAGGCTGCCAGATCAGCCACATCCTGATCGGAAAGTGGCATTGCCATCGGTGCCATCATCGGATCGTTACGAGCACCCGACTTGAAATCCTTGATCTGTTTCTCAATATATCGCGGGTGTTGGCCTGCAATCTTCGGCCATACCGGGTTTAACGGACTATTCCCGTCAGCGCCATGGCAGCTTGCGCAGACAACGGATTTGGTCTTCCCCTGTTCTGCATTTCCGGCCGCCTGGGCCAGATTGAGTCCGAAACTAAGGGCAATGATTGTGGTTACGAGCCATTTATTCATGATCAATCCTGCTCTGAAATATGCTGGATAAGTTATACCTGAAACCATATTTCCAGGTTATATTCTCGGACCCCCCAAGCCTGCGGTACTATCAGCACCTACACACCTGGAAAACCCCTGAAAAAGCCGCAAAACTATAGCAGAATTTACTAATAAAGGTCAAAATCGGACATCCATAACAGAAGATTGTTCAATCAATGCAAAAAGACCCTGATAGCTCGATTGTTGAGACTTGTTACGCCGTGATCTATACACCCAGTCGTCGTCGCAAACGTTTCCCTGAAAACTGTGTCACTGTTGTGACAAGTGAAGAGGAGGCGTTGGCTGAGGCTTTACAGAAGCCGGACTGTCATGCAGCACGGGTATTGGGGCCCTCCCGTTCATCAGAGGGATTTCGTCTCTACTACCTTATCGATTGGCTTTGACGTCATTTTAACCTAGTGTGGTGTCTCATATTGTTTGGCGATTCTAGCGAGACACCAAGCGGCTAGCCGCTAGGCGCGTTCCGCAGGGAATGGCAGGCCCTTTCCAAGGAGCGCAACAACGCGGATGGCCGCTTAGCGTCTCGCCCTAAGGGAAGCCCGCTCAGGCCAGGTTCCTGCGTTGCAATGCTTGACAAGGGCCTCCCATTGGGTGAACGTCGCTACGACCACCAGGGCACGCCCCATGTAGCGCCTGGCCGTGTTATAGCTCATTGGAATAGATCGACTATTCCACCACGTCATGCCTTGCCAGGTACGAATCGGCACACACCCTGACAGCCGTTCAACTACCGTCTCCAGGTTTAACCCGCAGTTTCTTCAACTCGCTCTCAATTGCACCGCCATCCAGGGTCTCGAAATCAGATCGACTGAAGGTGGTGACGCCACCTGCTAACTCATACCAGGCAAATCCCTGCGTCCAGGGGGCATGTTGATAGCTCCCTTGCCGCTTTCGTGGCAGGCAGTAGAGGAGACCGGGCTGATAGATAAGATTGTAACTGGTCTCACTTTCATGCAACACCTCCATCCGCCGCCAGGCCTCTGTTACAGAGGTGAAGACCTCACAAGGTAGTGGATAGGGTTTTGTACCGCCATTATGCTTCCAGTGGGTTTCTGCAACAGGCAGGGGCTTAGAGCGCACATAGAACTGGAAGTGCAGATGATTGACAGATGCGTAGGCACCGTAGCTGTTGAAGGCGATACCTAAGCCTGGTAATCCTTTCCCCATTTTCTCAGTGATAGACCATACATATTCATGATAATACCGGCTCAGTAATTGGGGATGATGTGCCCGCCGATCTGGCACCAATAGCCCATGAAAAGGTGCAAAGGGAAATTTATTGTAGAGCAGATCCACTTCCACACCTAGCAGGTCACCCCCCCAGAATACCTCTTTGCGCAAAAAGGGTTTATTGAAATTGAAACCTTTCGAATCGTAGGGTTTACTGATACCAAGCACAGGTTCACTACTCATGCGTGAGGGACGGAACGCACGAACATGGTTAAATTGGAGCTCCCAACCCGCCGCCTGCCTGAACTCGGTGGCATGCATCCCTTCGAAACCAATGGCCAGTAATTTCAAAAAGACCAGATGATCATCTTTCGCACCTGCCAGCTCGCGTCCTTCGCTGAGGGCCTCACGACAGTAGTTGACCAGCTGGTTGAATCGACTTTGCAGATCAGCCTGCAGCACCCGATAGACCTCTGCATCGAAACAGGCATTGGCGTGCACCAGGATATAACTACCCAGCCCGGGATTCTTTAGCAGACGTTGAAGACCTGCAGCAAAGGCCTGCTGCAGTTCCTCGATGGAATCAAACGGTGGTGATGTCAAACGACTTTTTAGTGCATATGGGCTTTGCGCCCACTCTGCTTCATCCGCATCTGTAACTTGCGTACCGGTGCCTCCACTTTCAAATGGGACCCATCCTCAAACTGTAAGGTCAACTGCACCCTCTCGTCGGGTACCAGCTTCTGCTTCAGGCCAATCAGCATGATATGCAGACCGCCGGGCTGCAGACTGACCATCTCGCCGGCAGGCAAGTTGATCTTTTCCACCTTGCGCATGCGCATCATTCCCCCATCCATAGTATGGGTATGTAACTCGGCCACCTCTGCCACTGAAGTACTCGCTCCGGTCAATGTATAGCCTTGATCACTCTTATTGTGCAGGGACATAAAGGAGGCAGAATTTGGTTGTCCCGGGGGAACCGCTCTTACATAGGGATCATCCACCATGATGCTATCGCCTGCCGATCCGGCAATCGCCCATTGGCTTATCGAGACGATTATCAGCCCAAGTAGTGTGATTTGTCGTAAATAGGCCATGTTTTTTTTAACTCCTTATCGATATTTTGTGTAGCAACAGAGGGTCGCCGGGGGATTCAACCCAACTAACGTCTGTATCAAAACTTGAATATGTTATGGATCAGTTGCCAGTGAGAATGACACTAAAGCCCCTAAAAAGGCAAACCAAATTACAGAAAAGCTGTCACGATATCGGCCTGTTATAGGTTATTTGACACAATTCGAGGCATTTCCCTACATTATGACGGTTACAACAGCCCATTATTTAGGGCCTAGCATAAAAAAAGCGCCTGCTATACAGCAAGGCGCCTTTTTCAATGATCTAAAAAGATCGATACAGGATAGTTTAGAGGGTCAAAATCCAAGCTACGACAGCCTTGATATCCTCATCACTGACATGGGCGTTAGGTGGCATCGGGACAGGACCCCAAACACCAGAACCACCAGCTTTAACCTTTGCAGAGAGCATATCAACAGCACCATCCTGATCCTTGTATTTCGCTGCTACCTCTTTGTAAGCAGGTCCTACAACCTTAGTTTCCAGCTGGTGGCATGCCATACAACCACGCTGAGTGGCAAGCGCCATAGGATCAGCTGAGGCCGTTGCTACTGCGCCAAGGGACAACACCATTGAGCTGGCAGCCAACATCATCACTTTCATCTTCTTCATCAGGTTTTTTTCCTCTAAATCATTCAGTTAAACACTGGTACACCTGCAGGGATGAGATAAGGCCCGTCCCTTGAATTAGGCAAATTATAAAGTAATCGGGGCTGGATTACCTATCAAAGACATTTATCAATACGATAATTTTACAATAAATGACATCATCATTGTTAGGCCAGTCCTGCATTTGATGGCCATTTAATGATCACTATCACTGCCCTTATCAGCCATATGCGAAAAATAGAGCGCTATTCCCAACAAGGCAATCCCCGCAGCAAATTGCAGCAGGTCCATTGGCGTGACAAAGTCCATACCCAGGGCAAATTCAAAATAGCGAACGACCAGAATCATCATCACAACCTTGGCTAGACGGCTCTTGAGGTCATCCAAACTGGTAATCATCAGCACATTCGAGGCATTCTCTGATCCCTCAGCGTGGTCGATCTTGCTGACGAAAAGCTCATACAGACCCAATGAAAAGATCAGTAATACAGTTGCCAGCAGATAACCATCCACGATCTCTACGACATGGGTGACCGTGCTCGAGCGTAAATCAACCCGCTCAGAGGCGCTTAAGGAGGGTGAAGCGTAATCGCCCAGATGGGATATCATATAGACGGCATCCACCGATGCCATATAGAACATGGCAATGGCTGCAGCCATACTTGCGATAACCGCCGCCAATACCACCAATCGACTATTCCACAGAATTTGTTCAAATATCTTTTCCACGATCCACTTCTCATTGCTTGCCAGCGGCCTATTATTATCAGCTACCGATAAGACTCAAGTCTTTTCCCACCCTGGATAGAATCCAGCGAAGTGATTATTATCAGCCTCTTTTTGCCAGGACCATAGCCAAATGTCAGTTTTTCTACCCGGCCAACGCTGGATCAGTGATAGCGAATCCGAACTGGGATTGGGCACCATCATTGAATGTGAAGGGCGAACAGTCACGCTTCATTTTCCCGCAATTGGCGAAAACAGGGTCTATGCCCGACAAGGGGCACCCCTCACACGTGTTGCCTTTTCGGTCGGCGATCGGGTGGAGCGTCGTGAAGGCGGTACATTGCTGGTGCAAAAAGTGGTCGAGGAGGATGGCTGCCTGACCTACCTGGGTGAAGACCAAGAGGGAGAACAGGCACAGCTGACAGAAGCGGATATTAACGACACCCTGCGCATCAACCAGCCCAATCAGAGACTGTTGTCGGGGCAGATCGATCCACCACACTGGTTCAACCTGCGATACCAGACGCTCCAGCACATGAGACACCACCAGCAGTCTCCCGTGCTTGGCCTGGGTGGACCGAGAATCGACCTGATCCCTCATCAACTCTACATTGCCCACGAAATTGCCAACCGCCCCACTCCACGGGTGTTATTGGCTGATGAGGTCGGACTTGGCAAGACTATTGAAGCCTGCCTGATCCTGCATCATCAAATGATAACCGGCCGTACCAGCCGAGCTCTGATCCTGGTACCCGATCCTTTAGTGCATCAGTGGTTGATAGAATTACTACGACGTTTCAACCTCAGATTCCGCATCTTTGACGAAGAGACCTGTCAGGCCATCCAGGACTCTGGACAGGGCGACAATCCCTTTCACGCCGAACAGCTGGTGCTCTGCAGTCTGGATCTGTTTCATCGCAACCCGGATCGTCTCAGCCAGGCTCTGGACGGCGATTGGGATATGCTGATTGTGGATGAAGCCCACCATCTGACCTGGTCTGCCGAAGACCCCAGCGCTGAATACCTGTTGGTTGAGGCACTGGCCCTGAAGACGCCTGGGGTATTGCTGCTGACCGCCACGCCGGAACAACTTGGTCAGGCAGGCCATTTCGCCCGACTTCGATTGCTGGACCCGGACCGCTATTACGATCTGCAGGCATTTCAGGAGGAGGAGCATCTCTACCAACCGGTTGCGGATGCGGTTGAGCAGTTACTCGAACACAACACCCTGCCTGAACAAGCGGCCAAGCAACTGCTTGATACCCTGGATGAAAACGAAAGCGCACCTTTGCTGGTACTGCTCAGAGACAATCGTGCCGGTGAGGAACAAAGGAGCGAGGCCAGAGAGGCCCTTATCAATCTGTTACTCGACCGTCATGGCACTGGAAGGGTACTGTTTCGAAACACGCGGGCACGTATCAGCGGTTTTCCCGATCGTGAACTGCATGCCTATCCTCTGTCACTACCCGACTGCTATGACGATAGAGCGCAGCAGCCGGCAGATACCGATCCAGAGTTACTACTGACTCCAGAGCGTCTTTATGCCTTCCACGGCCACCCGTCATGGTGGCATGAAGACCCGAGAATTGCCTGGTTGAAAGCGATACTACGAAAACATCCGACCGAGAAGTTTCTGTTGATCTGCGCCCCAGGGCAAACCGCCATCGAACTGCAAGAGGCAATCCGGGTACAAACCGGTATCGGTGCTGGACTGTTTCATGAGCAGATGAGCATCATCGAACGAGACCGGGCAGCTGCCTGGTTTGCCGATCCTGATGGGGCGAGGCTGCTGATCTGCTCCGAGATCGGTAGTGAAGGGCGTAACTTTCAGTTCGCTCACCACCTGATACTCTTCGACCTACCACTCGATCCGGATCTACTGGAGCAACGTATTGGCCGTCTCGACCGGATTGGCCAAAAAAAGACTGTGCAGATTCACGTCCCCTACCTTGAACCCGGTCCTCAATCCGTGATGCTGCACTGGTACAGAGACGGTTTGGATGCATTCCGACACCATGTTCCAGGTGCCAACGAGGTACGCGAACAGCTCGCATCCCTGCTCTTGGAAACGCTGGAAGGGAGTAGCGGAAATGGTGATCAGGAGCAGTTGATAGATACGACACGTCAGTTGAGAGAGTCGATCCAACAACGTCTGCAACAAGGTCGGGATCATCTGTTGGAGTTGGGTGCCTGCCGTGAGCCTACCGCAAGTCGTCTTGTCTCCCAGCTCCGGGAACAGGACCAGTCACAACGATTACATCACTATCTGAATCAGCTCTTCAACAGTTACAACATCGACACCGAAGAGCTGGGTGAAGCCGGATTGATACTCCGTCCCGGAGATCAGGTTATTGCAGGCACACTTCCAGGACTCCCTGCCGACGGCATGACGGTGACTTTTAACCGTAGGGATGCCCTGGCTCACGAGGAGCGGCAATTTCTAACCTGGGAGCATCCACTGGTGAGTAACGCCATGGAGCATATTATCGGCCAACAGACCGGCAACAGTGCTGCTCTAGCCTGTCGGCATCCAAGATTGAAGGCGGGACAACTGCTATTGGAATGCCTGTTCGTGCTTGAGTGTCCGGCGCCTCGTCATTTGCAAGCGGGTCGGTTTCTGCCGCCGACACTGACACGTGTCTTCCTCAATCCAAAAGGAGAGAGACTCGATCATCTGATCACTTGTGAGGAGCTGTTAGAGCACGCCCAGGCATTGGAAACACAAAGCATATTCCCTGTCATCAATGCTTACCGTCCGCAGATACAAAAGCTGATGAGTCAAGCCGAATCCACTGCACAAGGTAGCGTAACCAACCTGGTGAAGAGTGCGATAAAACAGATGATGGAGCACTATACCCAAGAGATTCAACGGATGATGGCGTTAAAGAAACACAACCCGGGGGTACGTGAAGAAGAGATCCAACTCCTACAGGATCAAGGGATGGCATTGCATCAGCATCTTCAGTCAGCCCGACTTCGTTTGGACGCCATTCGTATGGTCGTCACAATAGCCTAGAGTCTGTTAACACAATTAACCCGGCGATATTATTAGTTTACCGGGTTAATCATTTTTACATCTGATGGGTAACCACCAAGTAGATAAAAGGGACTACCGATCCAGGTTCTGATCAGTATATAGCTGGTCGATAGGAAATGGCCTGCAAATTCCATATCCCTGCGCATAGTCGACGCCTATCTCCCGTAGTCGACACAATATGGCTTCGTTCTCGACGAATTCCGCAATCGTCTCCAACCCCATGATGTGTCCAATGCGATTTATGGCATCCACCATCGATTCGTCGACACTGTTTTCCAGCATCTCTTTAACGAATGCGCCGTCAATCTTAAGATATTCCACAGGCAGTTGCTTCAGATAACCAAACGAAGAGAGGCCACTGCCGAAATCGTCAAGGGCGAATTCACAACCAAACCGTTGCAGTGTGCGCATAAAGCGTTCTGCTGATGTAAGGTTGGAGATAGCTGCCGTTTCCGTGATTTCAAAGCAGAGCATCCCTTTCGGAATCTCATACTCACGAATCTTCTCCAAGATCATCTGCAACATCTGTTCATCACACAGCGAATGTCCCGACAGATTGATAAAATAGCGTCGCCCGGAGGAGATTGAGATTTCCCGGTTTTCAGTAATGAAATGTATCAGACGATCTATCACCCATCGATCGACGCTTGGCATCAGATCGAATCGTTCAGCGGCAGGTATGAATGCACCAGGCAGAATCAAGCCACCCGTTTCATCCAACATCCGGATCAACACCTCCACATGCGGATGGGGACCATCATTGCTGCTAATCAACTCAATTGGCTGTACATAGAGGGTAAAGCGATCCTCGTCCAATGCACTGCGTATATGTGTTACCCATTGAGCCTCACCGTGACGTTTTGCAGCAGAACTCTCAACTGGATGGTAGATGTGTATTTTGTTCCTTCCCTCCTCCTTGGCAGAGAAACATGCCGTATCGGCAAAACTCAGAATCTGCTCAACTCCCCCACATTGATCGTTGATGGGAACCATGCCGATACTGATACTTTGTGAAAAGGTTTTTTCACCCCAAGCAAACCTGAATCCCTGTACAGAGAGACGTATGGTGTCCGCTATCCGTTCAGCCGCTTCCAGTGAACATTTACTCAGTAGAATGCCAAACTCATCACCACCCAGCCTGGCCAGCAGATCACTGTTGCGGATCGAACGTTTGATCAATGAGGCAAGTTGATGCAGCAGCTCATCACCGGCCACATGACCACAATTATCGTTGACTATCTTGAAACGGTCGATATCGAGATAGAGCAGACAATGCTCACCTCCCTCTCGACTCGCCTGGTCCAACAGCTCTGATAGCTGGCGATCGAACTCAGCACGATTGAAGAGCCGTGTTATCGGGTCATGGCTGGTTTGCCAACTCAACTGGGCTGCAAGCTTTCGCGACTGGCTGGTATCCTTGAATACCAGCACCATACTCTCAAGATCGCCCTGCTCATCCCTGAGTCGGGTAATTGTCTGCTGTATCGGTAATCTCAGGCCTTCCCTGTGCATCAGAACCAGTTGCTGACTTTCATTTTCGAAAATCTGCTCAATTGAAAGTGGACGATGCTGGGTATCCAATTCATCGTATACCCGGTATATCTCAGTCAGTTGACAGCCGATGATGTGTTGGCTTTGATAACCAGTCATGCCCTCTGCTGCAAGATTCACAAATTCAACCTTACCGTCTGCATCGAGCAGAATAACGGCATCTTCAACTGAAGAGAGCATTGCCCTGGTACGTTGCTCCACATGACCGACACTCTGTTGCTGCCCCTGAATCGCAACCATAGAGTCCAGATCACTGATCTGTACCAGACAGTACCCCGGATGCATCATCAGCGGTTTGACACTCACTTGAACGCTACGCGTTTCATCGAAATCGAAAAGATGCCGGGAACTGGCCAAAGAGGGTGAAATGGGTTGTTGTGAGGCACTCTCTTGCGGATGCTGGACAGCCGCCTGCACCATTTCTGAAAAACGCTGTCCCGCAAGTTGTGGTATCAGCTCTTCTATCGAATGACCGAGTGCATCTTGATCAGCCTTACCAATGCTATCTGCCAAGCAACGATTCCAGGCTACTACCAACCTTTCAGCATTGAGGAGGCAGAGACCCACATCACAAGCTTCAATGACCTCCTGCAGTTGCACGACGGCATCCACAGAAAACGGCCCGGATTGACAAGTCCCTACTGACCCGTTCCCCTGCACAATAAAAAAACCCCCCAATAGACCACTCAGCGTGGTGAAAAACTGAACAATCTCTACAATAAACTAAAGCTGATTGCTTATGCGCCTGATCATCTCTTCCTTGAAATTGCCACCCAATTCAGGCTGGTATCCTATATGGAATGTGTCAGGTCATTTTACAGCCGCACATTCGACGAAAAGGCGAGTTTCCGGCTGGCTAATCATAGGATCGGCCGGTCTATACGAGAACTTTAGTTTGCATAGAAAAATAGTAGGTTATATCGAATGCCCTTGAATAGCACTTTTTTATTTAGAGCGCCTTCGAAAGCAAAACCTATACATCATGCCAATCAAACCCTAACACTCCTTTAAAACAATCTAGGGTCTGTTAATACTACACTAGAACAAGGTTACTTCTTCCGGGCTTAATGGACGATAGTCACCAGTACCAAGGGCTTCATCCAATTTCAGCCCGCCTATCGACACTCTGTGGAGAGACTCCACCCGATTACCGACTGCTGCAAACATACGCTTAACCTGGTGGTATTTACCTTCTGTGATCGTCACATATAATTTACAATTTGACACAATTTCTATCACTGCCGGGCGTGTCGGTTTACTTTCATTTTTTAAAAGTATGCCACGACGCAGCTGTTCAGCATCATACTCTGTCACGGGTTTCGCCAAGGTCACCCAATAGGTTTTGGTACAATGGGTGACTGGTGCGGTAATACGGTGTGACCACTGCCCATCATCAGTCAGCAGCAACAGGCCTGAAGCATCGATATCGAGTCGTCCGACAATATGCAGTCTATCCAGCCAGGGGATATCAAGTAGATCCATTACAGTGCGCTGACTGGGATCCTGGGTGGCACAAACCACCCCAAGCGGCTTGTTGAGCATATAGTAGCGCGATTGTGGCGGGGCAAGCGTTCGCTCATCCAGCACCACTTCCATCTGGAGATCCACTTGATTTGCCGGTTGTTTGACAGGAAGACCATCCACCCTGACCCGTCCGGCCCGGATCATATTCCTCGCCTGAGAGCGGCTCAGGGTGGTTACCTGGCTGAGATAACGATCAAGCCTCATAACTCCTTGTAGATCTCTGCTCCCTGATGCTTGAACTCCACGGCCTTCTCCTGCATGCCCTTTTGTAGCGCATCGCCTTCGCTGACTCCCTGGGATCGGGCATACTCCCGTACATCCTGGGTGATCTTCATAGAGCAGAAATGAGGACCACACATGGAACAGAAGTGAGCCACTTTGTGGGCCTGGTGCGGTAGTGTCTCATCATGAAACTCCATCGCCCGCTCTGGATCAAGACTTAGGGCAAACTGATCACCCCAGCGAAACTCAAAGCGCGCTTTGGACATGGCGTTGTCCTGCAACTGTGCACCAGGAAATCCTTTAGCAAGATCCGCCGCATGAGCAGCAATCTTGTAAGTGATGATACCTTCGCGCACATCGGCTTTATTGGGTAGTCCCAGATGCTCCTTAGGTGTCACATAGCAGAGCATGGCGGTTCCGTACCAACCGATCTGTGCAGCACCGATTCCGGAGCTGAAGTGGTCATAACCCGGCGAGATATCTGTCACCAGGGGTCCGAGTGTATAAAAAGGTGCCTCAAAACAGTCCTGTAACTCCTTGTCCATATTCTCCTTGATCATCTGCATCGGCACATGACCTGGACCTTCTATCATGACTTGGACATCATGTTCCCAAGCAATCTTGGTCAACTCACCCAAGGTCTCCAACTCGCCAAATTGGGCGGCATCATTGGCATCGGCCAGACAGCCAGGGCGTAGCCCATCACCAAGCGAAAAGGCCACATCGTAGGCCTTCATGATGTCGCAGATCTCCTCAAAATGGGTGTAGAGGAAATTCTCCTGATGGTGCGCCAAACACCATTTGGCCAGAATTGAGCCACCACGGGAGACGATTCCGGTAACCCGCTCAGCGGTCAGCGGTACATAGCGCAGCAATACGCCGGCGTGGATGGTGAAATAGTCGACCCCCTGCTCGGCCTGCTCGATCAGGGTGTCACGCATGATCTCCCAGGTCAGCTCTTCTGCCTTGCCATTGACCTTTTCCAAGGCCTGGTAGATGGGCACGGTACCGATCGGCATGGGTGCATTGCGTAATATCCACTCACGGGTTTCATGGATGTTGTTGCCGGTTGAGAGATCCATTAGCGTATCCCCGCCCCAGCGCGCAGACCATGCCATTTTTTCAACCTCTTCTTCGATCGAAGAGGTGATGGCGCTATTACCGATATTGGTATTGATCTTGACCCGGAAATTCCGGCCGATAATCATCGGTTCCAGCTCCGGGTGATTGATGTTGGCCGGAATAATGGCGCGACCGGCAGCTAATTCTGAACGTACAAATTCTGCTGTAATCTGATCAGGGAGCTGGGCACCGAATGCCTCGCCAGGATGTTGACGCAGCAACTTGGCGTACCGAGGATCACCCCGCATCTCCTGAAGACGGCCATTCTCACGGATCGCCACAAACTCCATCTCCGGGGTAATAATCCCCTGACGGGCATAGTGCATCTGGCTAACATTCTTGCCCGGCCTGGCGCGACGGGGGGCGTGTATATGCTCAAACCGCAAATGAGAAAGTGAGGGATCAGTCTGACGCCCCCGGCCATATTCCGAACTGGGACCCGTGAGCATTTCGGTATCATCACGCTCCTGGATCCAGTGTGAGCGGAGGTCAGGCATCCCCTTCAGTAAGTCAATTTTTTGTGCCGGATCAGTAAACGGCCCGGAAGTATCGTAAACAGGTATCGGCGGGTTTTCCTCCTCACCAAAGCTTGCAGCAGTCGGCTCCTGGCTGATCTCGCGCATAGGGACACGGATATCGGGTCGGGATCCTTCAACATAGACCTTACGGGAGTTGTAGAAGGGTCGTGTCACCTCTTCCGAGAGAGTGGCTGTTTTCTTAATGAAATCATCTGGGATAGCGCTCATGCATGAAACCTCGCTGAGGCGAAGGAGAGGAAAACCCCAGCAGGTTTTCAGCTTCCCTCCGCCGGTATGAACCGGATCAGGTAGTAAGGGTCTATCTCAGCCCGTAAATTTAGTCCTAGTGTCGTGCCCCTACACTAGATTACGGACACCCCCAGCCTGTCAATCCCATCAGTATAACCTGAAACCGTTCGCTCGGGTTGGGTGAAAATAGATGACTCTTTTACCGATTCACATCAGTGAAATAAGCGGTATATTTTTTATCACAGTTACTGCTGCAGGTAATTACTTTATAGATAACAATTACTTGGCTGAAAGCAACAGGCTGTCAAAGGATGACGAATCCTCTCACTTTTGCAGTGCAAAACCCCAAACGACTAACGGGTTTGAAGGCAGGCGACTAAAAAAACGCTATCGGAGATTCTTGCCCAGACGAAACAAAAAACGTAGTCTAACCCTCTGCCGCATTAAACCATGAATAAGATCAGGATATTACGCATGATGGCAAACAGCTTCGAAAAGGCCCGCTTCAACATGGTGGAACAGCAGATTCGCCCTTGGGAGGTCATTGATCCCCGGGTGCTATCGCTGATGGAGTCACTACCTAGAGAGCACTTTGTCCCTGAAAGCTATCAGGATTTGGCCTATGCCGACATTGAGGTTCCCATCGGTCAGGGACAACACATGCTGTTTCCCCGTATCGAGGCCAGATTGATGCAGTCACTCAATATCCTGCCGACAGATAAGGTCCTTGAAGTGGGTACCGGCAGTGGTTATCTGACCGCCTGCCTGGCAAGCCTCTCTCAACATGTTGTGAGCATTGATCTGGATACCGACTTCATCGATGCGGCCGCACTCAAACTTGAACATCAAGGCATAAAAAATGTGACGCTCAAAAGCGGTGACGCACTCACTGACCCATTCGAAGAGGGTCCATTTGATGCCATAGCCGTTACCGGCTCAGTTCCCACGAGTGAGCAAGCTGAACACTTTCGCCAACAACTTGCTGTCGGTGGGCGACTGTTTATTGTCATTGGTAACTCACCAGTGATGGAGTGTATGTTGATCACCCGGCATACCGAAAAGATCTTTCAGGAAGAGAGTATATTCGAAACTGAACTGGCGCCCCTGATCAATGCACCAGCTCCTGTGGCGTTTGAATTTTAAAACTGTTGCTGCTCCCTGACCCTATTTCGCAGCACAGCGGATAACTATAATAAAGGGGACGATCATGAGTATAAGTAAAAGCACACTACCGCTGACGCATGCCGAAAACAGTCAGCTATTGATCATTAACACTCAAGACAGACTCACCAAGGCAATGCCTAAGCCCGATATGGACCGGATGGTTTCCAGCATCGTCCAGCTAAGCCAGGCTGCCAGCATCCTGGAAGTCCCCATCATTCTTTCAGAGCATTACGGCAAGGGTCTCGGTAACACACTGCCCGAAATCGCCAAGCACCTTCCTCCCCATACTAAAGCAAAAGACAAACTCACTTTTTCTTGCTGTACTGCACCCGGTTTCGAAGAAGAGCTGACTGAAAATGGAGAGCGCAAGCAGATTGTTATCGTCGGACTTGAAGCCCATATTTGCGTGCTGCAAACAGCATCCGGCTTACAACAGTGGGGATACCAAGTGTTTGTCGTCGAAGATGCCATCTCGTCGAGGAACCCAATGCACCGCAAGAACTCCCTCAGACGCATGCAGCAGGGGGGAGTACATATCACCAATAGCGAGTCAGTGGCATTCGAATGGATGGGTGACGCAAACCACTCTAAATTCAAAGAAGTCTCACAACTATTTCGCTGACTCAGACAGTAGTACATTATCAAGGTGATATTGTAGCGTTTATCTACCTGTTACCGGTTCAGTATGCTTCGCAATAAATTGATGTTGGCATTGCGTATATAAAATTTTTCCGGATCACCGTAGATTCCATAAGAGTACTGAAACATCAGATATTTAGTGGATGAAATACAAATCAGCCGTTTCACCGATATATATTGGGACCCAGGAAAAAGAGAGGTTCAACCGACATCCCCAAAATATCATCTACACTTCTATGAATATAATATTTGCGCTCACGACACGTTGATGACCGTGCTGAACAATTTTTTTGTGCAATTTATCTTTTATTCGGCATCCTGACATTTATAAAGAATACTTGTTTAACTTGAAGAAATATTTATTAGAATCAGAGGCAGGATATGTCCAGCTTTAGTTTATCAAAACTCCTTCAGGCATTAATGAACCTTTATTACCGTATTGCCGAGCTTGTCCTGAGACAGCGCATCGATACATATCGTGACAAAAAAGGAAGCAGTAATAATCAAGATATATCATTACCACTCAATGAACATATTGAGGAACTGGCGAACAAGGCAAAAGATGCCAACCCGAATGATAGCGACAAAAGTGACGCAACAGCACTAGAAACAGCTGACAGCAAAGCAGCACACAGACCGCTTAAGATCAGCATCTTACAAAAAGGATGGAATGGACTCATCAATCTTTTTACAAAACGCAGATCCAATATTGTAGTACAGCCACATTTAAGCAAAAAAATGCAAAGAAGCGTCCATCAGCATCTAAATGCCGCGCTCAGGCACGCTCGTAATGGTGACACAGAAAATGCCAAGCTTCATGCCGATCTCACAAGCAACGCACTGGATGTACTGTCCAACTACATGCCAGAAAATGAGTTTGTACAATTCAAGCAACAGATCAGCCTGGAATTAAAACAGGATAGAGAACAAGATATATTCAAAGCACTGCAGGAAACACTGGAATAAAAACGAGTGGCACTTTTGGAAATATTGGGGCGGACAACCTTGATCCTGTCGCTCCAGCGGAGGCTGGAACCCTGGTATTCCAACAACATCCCTGCCAGGTTCTTCCGAACGCGGCATTCGCCGGAATGACAAGTAGATACAGCTTAATCAGACAGTCATTATCAGGGCCTGTTAACACTAATTTTGATTCTCACAGTTGTGCCTGGAAAAGCACCCATCACGGCCAAGGCCATTAATTCGCCCAGCGGCGTTATCAGTCGTCTATGTAGACCGGCTCGGCTACACAGCGTTTCATTTGCCTTACTGGACAAAATAACGGTCCTGGCAGTGATATTCTAAATAACGTTAACGGGTTCTCGGTTACCGATCATGTCGTAAATTGTATTTCAATTGGTGGAGGCGACCGTAATGTCTGTAAAACAACGCAACTATGTTCCGCCGCCGCCTTTAACCTTTCGACGAGTTGTGGATCCGTCTCCTGTTTTACTTGTAGTCGTACATTGCAATGCATTGCCTGAAATCCGACAGGCACCTGTTTGTCGACCATCATGGTACCTCTTACATCGATATCGGCTTCAACTGATACCTCCAAAGATTCCAACTCGACCCCAAGAATATTTGCAATCATTCTTATGGTGGAGTCCTGACACGCTGACAAAGCGGCACACAGAATATCACCCGGGGTTGGTGCATCATGAAGGCCACCCAACGCCCTATGAACACCAACAGGCAGCACTACACCACATCCCGGCATGGGTTCAACACTCGAATGAAACGGGTCATCCTTTGCAGCAAAGAATGTTTTCGCTGTGTCGACAATTTTTGCCGCCTCCGGATCTGATATATATTTTTTTCTAAGTGGAGCTTGGGCATTTCGCACACTATTAGTATTCATGATAAACATCCCATATCTATTGATCTTTAGTTCGTGTGACTTGCGAACAATAAAAATATTCGTAAATCACGTTTTCTGATACTTGTTGAACATTGTCGATGATTATCGAGTCATTACTATCTCCAAGTAGTCAGACGGCACAACCATTGCACCATCTGTTGCACGGTTGTGTTCATGAATCAGACACAGAATATCTTCACGTAGCGATTGCCCCGCCATCTCATCCAACACATCAAAGGCCTTTAATGTAGGTCCATAGTAAGTGCTGAATATATCAAGCCAATGCTGTGGTGAATGGTAACGAAAGTTGAATTGACGCGTCATGCAGTTAACACTTCTGACACGCATGCCAAAATGACTCTTCATAAAATCCTCAGTGCCCCACAATACCGGAGAACTTACTCCTACAGGTGGCGGCACATATCGACCCACAGTTTTAAACAACTGACCGATAAAGCTATCAGGTGTCCAGTTTGCCAGGCCGATTTTTCCACCTGGCTTACAAACCCGAATCAGTTCTGAAGCAGCTTTTGCCTGATTTGGCGTAAACATCACACCAAAAGTAGAAATCACATTATCAAAACTGTTATCCATAAAAGGCAGGTTTTCCGCATCAGCTTCCTGATAGTCTATTGCAAGACCTTCAACTTCGGCTCTTGCGCGTGATTGCTCCAATAGGGCAGGCACATAGTCAGTAGAAATAACCTTACAGAATCGACGTGCAGCCGCCAGTGCTGCATTACCGTTACCTCCTGCTATATCCAGCACGCTCTGACCTGAATGAATATCCATACTCTCGCACAGCACTTCACCGCTGATCTGAAGGGTAACACCAATACGCCCATAGTCACCTGAGCCCCAGGTGGCTTGTTGCTTGGCTTTGATCGCGGTGTAGTCGGGTGTCTCTGTTCTAACAGTTGTGATAGTCATATCGATTCCTCTTAGTTTGAATACCTGTCATCAGCCGCCAACATCCAGTCTTAACTCCCTTGTATCGGGCTGTTAAAGGGGAGATTAGGAGTAAAGGCTTTTTCAAGCTTGAGGATTTCGTGAGTTTTAGTTGGGGATTTGGTGGAAAACCAGATCACCTACTGCTTGGCTTGCCGGGCCTCCAGCAAAGAAATGCCAAGCTTCTTCCCTATGAGAGATGTAATCTGAACAAGAGAGAGATCAGGTTTTATGCGGTACGCATCATTCAGCATACTGACCGCACCCCTCACCTCATTGCGCAACAGATGAATACCTGCGAGCACTACACGCGGCATATAGGTCCGGTCATCACGTTGACAGGCCAACAGGCCCTGTTGAAGGGCTTGATCCAGGTCACCAGAGAGCATGTGTGCAAGCGCCAGCAGAGCACCCCAGATTGACAAACGACTATCTAATGGACTGATAGATATCCCATGAGAGAGATGCCTCACTGCCTCATCCAATTGTTGCTGAACAAGATACGCTGAACCCAATGCCGCCCAGGCTTGCGCGTTTGCCGGATTAATCTCAATCGCGTTTTTCAGTATCGGCAAGGCACGATCTATGTAACCGATGTCTGCAAGTGCACAACCAGAGAACCCAAGCACTGACGAGTCCATACTGTCCAGTTCCAATGAACGTTCTGCAGCTTCCAGCGCCTCTGCTTCTGCCTGCTCATCATCACATAAAAGGCCGACGCGTTTCCCGAACCCGAGCACCAGCGATAGATAAGATGGTGCAAGCGCAAAATCCCCATCTAGTTTCCAGCTACGTCGCAACAGTCCTGCGGCGGTTGTAAATGAATCGTGATGCCACCCCTTCAGGGCAAGCATGCTGCTTGCTTCCAGAAACAACTCGTGGGCATTCGGCTCTTCCTCATTAGACCGTGTAGACTTCAAAATAGCCCGATGCAACTGTGGTTCCAATTTCGCAATGATAGCGATTACAGAATAATCCAGCATCTCACTTACCGACCCAACAGCTGTAAACTGCTCTGCCCACAAATGAAATCCTGACTTTGCATCCGCCAGTTGGACATTGATAATGAGTCGTCCCCCACGCTCCTGCACATTGGCATCAAGGATATAGTCGACACCAGAATCTTCATGAATTTCTCTTACGCTTGGAGAAATTCCGCGATCTGCGTATCTCCCCGTCTGCACACTCAAATGTAATAATGGAACCCGAACCAGGATAGTAGCGATATCATAGGTCAGCCCTTGAGCAAGCTCGACTACATCTTGATTTGAAGATAAGGGGTGAAAAGGGCGTATCAACAATGACGGTTCAGTACTATTGTCCAAGGCTGTATCTGCTGTTACCACTGTAGACATTTCATCAATAACAGTCACCTGTTCCATCACCTCAACAGCCAATCGAAATCCACGTCCTCGAACGGTGTTAATGTAGTGCTGGGTATCACCGCTGTCACCCAGCACCTTACGCGCACTTTTAATACAAGTTGATATTGTGGAGTCTGAAACAAAACGGCCTTTCCATATAGAATTGATGAGATCTTCACGACTGATTATCTGGCCAGGATGCCTGCAAAATAATAAGATCAGGTCAAACACTTTTGGCTCAGTTTTACATAGCTGCCCATTACGTCGAAGCTCGTAACGTTTCGTATCAAGTTCAAAATCTCCGAAACTCAGCACCACGAGTGCCCTACCTCACTTGTACTATTAACTAATGAGCTTTAAGGATAGGTGAAATGGATAATTCCAGCTAGATTTTGTCTTAGTTGAGAGCATAATTCAGCCACTGGAAGCGGAATTATTTATGTCTGACTTTGTTTTAACTGACTATGCCATCAATTCGAGGCGTATGTTCTGCAGATAATCGATATAGTCTTTGTCATCATTGACATCACCAAATATTCCCTGCTTTATCTGCTCCAGATCCTCGCTGGTAAGGGTATGCCTGTCTGATATGACATCATTGAATATTTTATTAACGGTCTCTAGCATTAGTAGATGGTTTTTTGAGTGCTCTACCAGCATGCTAAAGTGATGTTGGCTCATAAACTGTTCTTCTAAATGAAAATGCAACTCAAGAAATGCTGAAAACTGTTTCAGCTTTTTATACTGGAGAGACTTTTTTACCCGCTTGTCCGTCAATTCATTCAGCTCATGCAACATGCTAGCCAATTGAATATGCTGCTGGTTAACCTCACTGATATGCCTTTCAAGCTGACGTGAAAGACTATCGTATACTTCATTCATGAAGCGCATGGGATCGTATGGCTTGACAATAACAGCCTCTATCGAGTCTGTTGGTATTTTCTTGAGCATGTCGGAATCAGGTGTCGAGGTAAGGATGATCTTTGGAACTTCCCGCCAGCCCTGTTTCTGATTAATAAGCTGTAGCAATTGAATGCCACCGACACGAATTGAACCCTTTTGTGGTAAATCCACATCCATCACAACCAGATCAGGGGGATCACTCTCCTGAATCAGATTCCAGGCTTGAATACCATTTTCTGCAGATTCCACACGAAACTTCTCAGGTGCCAACATAACCTTGAGAACTTCGGAATCAACGCCAGGGGGTTCAATCAGCAGTGTAGAAAAATGAACAGGCATATCTGCGACCAAACCACCTCAGTTGCGACATCCTTTAGAGATAATATTGTCAGTGATAAAAATGTTTTCTATGTGTAGGCATTGTACCTGAAACACCCCAATATTGCCTTTTTTACATCAATACAGATTTAAGCATTAAACGCTGCTAACAAATAGATTGCAAATAAACCATTTTCATCAACCCAATGCCGAACCTCCTTAAAACCACTCTCCGAAGCCAAATCGATGAATTCCATTGGCGCATACTTGTATGAGTTTTCTGTATGCAAACTCTCATCTTCTTCAAATTCAAAGTGATAACCATTGATACGCAGTGTCTGCTGACGTGTGCTGATCAAATGCATTTCGATACGTCCCTCCTTAACGTTGTAGAAAGCCTTGTGTTCGAAAATATTGGGGTCCAGGTCAGCATCCAATTCCCGCTGTAATCGGTGCAGCAAATTGAGATTGAAATCGGCAGTCAAGCCTGCTGCATCATTATAGGCAGCATTCAATATCACCTCACTCTTTTTGGTATCGACACCAATCAACAACATACCGCCATCACCTAAAACATCATGGACCATACGCAAGAATTCTCCTGCCTCATTACGATCGAAATTACCAAGACTGGATCCTGGAAAAAACAGTAATCGCGGTCCTTTGGGGGCATCTTTCGGAACCGGTAGTGAGTGCGTAAAATCCACACATGCAGCATGAATTGGCAACCAGGGATACTCACGAGCCAGACTCATTGCGCTGGACTTAAGATAGTCAAATGAGATATCCATTGGGACGAAAGCGCCTGGCCTTAATGCATCAAGTAAGAGACGCACCTTACTGGCACTACCAGCACCCGGCTCAATGAGTACACGCCCTTTACCGGTCAGTTCGGCAATCTCTTCAGCCAACTGTGAAAGCATACGACGCTCTACATCTGGCAAGTAATATTCTGGCTGCTCGCAGATCTTATCGAATAGTTCCGAACCGCGTCTGTCGTAGAAAAACTTGGGTGGTATGGATTTATCCTCCCGCGAAAGACCATCAACCACTGCATCGTATAGACTCAATGCAGCCGGCTTGTGATCATGAAAGGTGATATTTTCCATTGTGCATTCCTTCAAACTGGTATTGATAGGCTCTGCGAATCAGAAAACAGTCAACCGCCAGGAGCATCTGCATCCTCCGCCAGACGCAGACCGGTAAAGGCCCATCGTTCATCTGGATAGAAAAAGTTGCGATAACTGGCGCGCGTATGCCCAGAGGGTGTGACACAGCTGCCGCCTTTGAGCACTATCTGGTTAGACATGAATTTGCCATTGTATTCCCCCATAGATCCCGCCAATGGTTTGAACCCGGGATAGGCTGTGTAGGGGGATCCAGTCCAGGCCCATAGATCGCCGAACCACTGACCCTCTGCTCCCGCTGGTGTTGGGTGCAACAGATCACTGTCGGCAAAATTGCCTGATACAGAATGGTTGGACAACAGAATTTCCAATTCGCTCTCCAGAGGCAGACGCTTACCAACCCAACGCGCATACGCATCCGCTTCATAGAAACTGAGATGACAGACCGGTTCATGAAGATTGAGCGGGCGCATACCAGCTAGGGTAAACTGCTGCCATTCCCCATCCAACTGCCGCCAATAAAGCGGACAATCCCAACCTGTACGCTGAAGCAGGGCCCAGCCGTCCGATAACCATAGAGCAGGATTGGTGTAACCTCCATCCACGATAAAATTGCAGTATTCACCGTTGGTAATGAAGCGGTCGGCAAGGCGATGATCGCGTAGCAACACATCGTGACAGGGCGTTTCATTGTCGTAAGAGAAAGCAGCACTGTTTTGACCCACCTGATGAATACCACCGGCGCAGTCAAGCCAGCGTATGGGACGGGTACTGCCTACTGGCATTTTCAGGTCCGTACGATAAGCGGGTCGTAACGGATTAACCGAAAAGTTGTGCTTGGTATCCATCAACAGCAGTTCCTGGTGCTGCTCTTCATGATTGAGACCGAGGATTATACGAAAGGCCAGAGCCTGCCAGTCGGCCTCGTCTACGCTCTCCAGCAGACGTCTTATGCTGTCATCGACATAACTGCGATAACGGAATATCTCTTCTACTGTAGGGCGGGACAACAAGCCCCTGTTTGGCCGAGGGTGCATCTCGCCATGGGTATAGTAATAACTGTTGAATAGAAAATCGAAGCGGGGATGAAAGGGTTTGTATTCAGAATCAAAGTGCAGCAGCACAAAGGCCTCGAAGAACCAACTGACGTGGGCAATATGCCATTTCGGTGGACTGGTCTGTGCAATGGACTGAATCTGATAATCATCGACCGACAAGGGCGAACAAAGGTCTTCCGTGTAGTGGCGTACCCGATTAAATTCGCTAATCAGCGTCTCACGACTGGCTGTTGTGGTTATTGTGGTATCCATATCGTTCGTTGTTGCTTGAAACAAGAGCTTCTGTTGCAGACATAGCCCGCTTGCGGGAGTCTCCAAAAATCGTTCAGGTCATCAAATTTCCACCATGCTCCTGCAATGTCATAAGATAGCCGTGCAATAACTCATACGGCTGATCGGATGTTACCAATGCGGCATAGGGTAGTATTGCGCCGATCCATCCTTCGGTATACCAATAAGCACCTTCCGGTAGTTCAAGGTTAGTCCAATCGTTTGGAACCGGATAGGCGGTAACATAAAAGTAGGGTTCAGGGATTGAACCATCACCTGTGACAAAACCAAAGTTCAGTTGTTCATCCGCACTCTCTTCATCGGAAGGATCGATACCGGGAACCAGGCGACCGGAAAACCAGTTCATGGAGAGATCCATATGATGGGGAAAGATCTGCACAGGACCCGTCTCTTCACGCAGCCCGCCTTTGAATGCCTTGAACACAGTATCCACCCAGTTAATCGCCTGTCGAAATCGACCCATCGCCTCAATGTCGTATGTCAGGATCTCTTCACTATCGAATGCAACAAACAGGTCCCTGTCCAGTTCAATACCCATAGCCAATAAGCTATCTGATACCCAACGGCACAGACCTGCCGTGCTTTGCCCTGCCAAAGGCATTGAACAACGCCAGCCATTACTGTTGCAGAGGGTTAGACGGTGTGCCGCCAGGTCCAGGAAGAGCTCCAGATTCTGGCCTGCAACAGGAAAAGGCGTTGTGGTGAGACCATGAGCTGACACATTCAGAGTGATATGCCACCAGTGCTTTGACTTCGGCATATAGTGGCCACGCAGCTTACCGAGAATTCTCGCCAATTGATGCAGTGTATCCCTTGATGGTTGCCAATCTGCCAGCCTGAGTGGGGGAAGTTGATTTGACATGATCATATCTCTTTGCTCATAAACCTGTTTGTATTGATGGGAGACATAGATAAAGCTAGTCAGCATCCAATCTA
This sequence comes from Candidatus Thiodiazotropha sp. (ex Codakia rugifera), assembly GCA_025656675.1. GTDB lineage: Bacteria > Pseudomonadota > Gammaproteobacteria > Chromatiales > Chromatiaceae > Thiodiazotropha. The sequence continues at coordinate 105,032 of JAHXHN010000002.1, read as the reverse complement.
GCGAAATGCAGCGCAATAATACGCAGAGATAACAAGCTCTCGCGTGCCAGACTGATTGCTGCAAAAATGACAGCACCGATACCGATAACCGTCATGGCCGTCACCCAATGCAGTGTTTGGTCCCACCAGCCCGAGACGACAGCCCCTAGCAGGCTGGCCGTGGCGAAGAGTGCTATGGCACTGTAAAGTGCCACCAGGGCGTTGCGAAAATAGATAGCACGTTTGAGTAATGCCGTATCACATACGTCACCATGGTTTTTAGTAACGCCATGATCCTGGAGATGATGAATTTCACCATGTAGTTGCGCATATCTTGCCGCAGTTGAAAGAATCATCAGTGCCGGGGCGGAGATAAACAGCAACGGCGTCAACCAGGATTCGATAGCTTCAGTCATCACCAACAATACCTCCCTGTTCCAAACTCGCTGATAGCCGTAATGGCATGGCCGTGACCGGCTGTTGTTCTGACGACAGATCGTCACCACGTCGTGTACAGATTTTCAGTGCGGTAGCATAAGCGTTAACACCCGGAAGCGCAGAAAGACCGTGTAGCCCCACACTCATCGCAACAGTCAGGATAACTGTATCGAAAACCAGTGAGGCCTGTGTGAGATGGGCATGATCGAGCACTAACAGCAGAAACAGAATGGACGCCAATCCCCGGGGACCAAACCAGCCGAGAAAGAGGCTTGTCTCCCAACGCAAACGCTTGCCGGTAAGCGAGATGAATACCGGTAACATACGCACCAGGGTCAGGCTCAACAATGCATAGACAACACTATCCAAGCTCATGCGATCCCAGATCTGTGGCAACAACGCAACGCCAAACAGGAAAAAGATGATCAGGTTGAGTAACTGGCCTTCGGATTCGGCAAACTCATAAATCTCCTCATTGACATGCTTGAGAGTATTGCCTGTCGCCACTCCGGCAAGAAAGGCGGCGATGAATCCGTTACCGCCTATTTGATCCGCTGCCAGGTAGGCGATGAAGGCCATACTGAGCAGATAGATATTACAGAACTCATGCGTGAGGAAGCCCTGCTTGATCGCCCAATTGATGGCACTGGCCCCAACCCATCCAATCAGTGCACCGATCAATGGCCCCAAAGTAAGTTGCTGTACCACGAAAGAGATCCACTCGGTCTCCTGTTCACTCCCATGAGCACCCGCAGCGAAGGAGATCACGAACAACAAGACAGGCAATGCAATACCATCATTCAGCCCGCTCTCAACATTAAGTGACTGACGGATACGCTCAGGCACTTTGGGACTGCTGACCACCACCTGACCCAGAGCAGCGTCCGTAGGTGCGAGGATTACAGCCAGAATCAGCGCCTCGATCAGTAACAGCTCCGGCAATACGACCAGTGCTGTCAGCATCCCCGCCAGGATGGTCAAAGGCATGCCGACCAGCAACATACGCAGGGGTAGATCATGGTCAGATCTGAGATGCTTGAGATCGATGCGGGCAGCATCGGTAAACAGCACCAGGATCAGCGTGACCTCGGCGACGATGTGTATGACCTGATTATCCAGTGCCAGGTCGATCCAACCGAGACCTACCGGACTCATAACCAACCCCAAGATAGTGAAGGCCATAGGGGGCGTCAGACTGCTGCGGCCGATAGGACCGGAAAAGAGGGCGAATAGTGCGATGCCCAGGAGAATTAAGAGTAGATTGGTTTCACTCATGATCCGAACCAGGTTGCCTAGACCAGCTCCACATCAGTCAACACCTCGACCAGAGCAGGTCCAGGGTGACTCAAGGCTCTCTTCAAGGCGGCATCCAAGTCTGCCGAATCGGTAACACGAATACCCAGGGCACCGCAAAGTTCCGCGTATTCAGCAAAGTCTGGATTATGCAGACTGGTCTGCCATACCTCCCAATTACCGGCACGCTGTTCCTTGCTGATTTTACCCAGCTCACAGTTATTCATCAGCACATGGGTAATGTTCATGCCATATTTCACCGCCGTGTTGATCTCGGCCAGATACTGGCCAAAGCCACCATCCCCGGAGACTGAAACCACCTGGCGATCCTTGAATTGTGGATCCTCCTCCTGGGTCGCAGACCAGGCACCCATGGCAGCCGGAAATGAGAAACCGATGGATCCCAGATAGCCCGACATCAGTACAGTTTGATGCCTGCACTCGAAGTAGCGACCGAAGGAGTAAGTGTTGTTGCCCACATCCACTGCAATGATGGCATCCGGATCAACAGCCTGGCCCAATTTTTCAAACAGGATGGCTGCATTGATGCCCTTACCCCGGTCATCCTGTGTACGACGTTTTTTCTCCTCACGCCAGATGGCCCAACGTTCAGCCACCTCATCACGTTGATCCTCGGTATCGTAATAGTCTGCCAGCGCCCCAGACAGTGCCTGTGCAGTAACCCCGATTTCACCCCATACAGGCACATCAATGGCATGAAACTTGGCCAGGGTCATAAGATCGTAGTCCACCTGAATGGTCGGTCGCTTGGGGGTGATGCCGGTGTGGTTGCTGAAACTGGCACCGAACACCAGCAGACAGTCGGATTCATTCATCAACCAACTTGCAATGGGTGTGCCACTACGACCCAATACACCACCCGCCAGGGGATGATTGTCTGCAATCTGACCCTTGGCCTTGAAGGTAGTGATCACCGGCGCATTCAGATGCTCAGCCAGTGCCGTCACGTCGCCCATCTGAAAGCGTGCACCATGGCCCACCACAATGACCGGCCGTTTACTGGCTCGCAGCAGATCGACAGCAGCCTGCAATGCCTCGGTGGCAGGCCCGATATTTTTGGAAGGAAGGCGGCCTTCAGGCGTCCCCGCGGGGGTAGGATCGGTCAGCTCACGCTTGGGCACTTCATCGGGAAAAATCAGGTGAGACACGCTTCGATTGAGAATGGCGCTTTTACAGGCCAGGTTCATCAGTTCCGTGTGGCGACTGTCATGCATCACCGTCTGAGACCATTGAGCAACTTTACCGAAGGCTCCTACCTGATCGATCTCCTGGAAGGCGCCGGGTCCCAACACCTGGGTATCCACCTGGCCGGTGAGCGCAATCACCGGAGCACGGTCCACATTGGCATCCCAAAGACCTGTGAGCAAATTGGTGGCCCCCGGACCGGCAATGGCCAGACAGGCTGCCGGTCGCCCGGTTAGCTTGCCATAAGCCGAGCAGGCAAAGGCAGCCGCTCCTTCATGACGAATGCCGTAGTAGGTCAGGCGTCCGGCCTGCTCCTGAATACGCAGCGCATCGGCAACGCCCAGATTGGAATGGCCCACCATGCCAAAGACCTGTTTAACCCCCCAGTTGGTCAGGGTCTCCATCATCAGGTCACCCACCGTGTCGGTATGTGTCTGTTCTGCAGTCAAACCGACGTAGATGCCATCATCGCGGATCTCAACCGGGAAGGTCTCTACACCATCATCGAATCCCGGTGCCTTACCGGTAATCGGATCATAGTCCCAACCATGCCAGGGGCAACGCAGCAAACCGTTCTCAATGGAGCCCTCCCCCAGGGGGCCACCCTGATGGGGACACTTGTTATCCAGTGCACCGTACTGCCCCTCATGGTGACTCATACAGAGAGTCTGTTTTTTACAGGTTACCGAAGTCACCCGTCCTTCGGGCAGTTCATCCTTGGACAATACCCTGTGCCAAACCAAAGTCTTGTTCTCTTCACTCATAGCGGTCTCCTCGAGACGTTGTTTGGTTCGATTCAATCCAGGGACACGCCTGCATAGGCGATGCCAGTCAGGTGGGCCATTTCACGATCAAAGGTGGTCAGGTCATCGACACAGAATTTGTTGAGATGGTCGTGACCACAAGCACGGGCCATCACTTGCATGAGTTCGGTGGAGGCGTGAAAGAAGTTATGCAACTGACTGGCACCCTTTTCGATCTTCAATCGTCGGCGAAGATCCGGTTTCTGGGTGGCGATACCCACTGGACAGTTGTTGGTGTGACAGGCACGCATACCGAGACAACCGATGGCTTGCAGTGCCGAGTTGGAGACAGCAACAGCATCTGCACCCAGGGCCATCGCCTTGATGAAATCGGCTGGTAAACGTAGCCCACCGGTAATCACCAGAGAGACGTCGTTGCGGCCTTTCCTATCCAGGTAACGACGGGCACGCGCCAATGCCGGGATGGTGGGCACCGAGATATTGTCTCGGAAGATCAACGGTGCTGCCCCGGTGCCACCGCCACGACCATCCAGAATGATATAGTCAACACCGATCTGCAGAGCGGCTTCGATATCCCGCTCTATATGTTGGGCAGAGAGTTTGATACCGATAGGAATGCCATCGGTCGCTTCACGCACCTCCTCCGCAAAACGACGATAATCATCGACACTCTCCCAGTCCGGGAAGCGGGAGGGGGATATGGCTGCCTCGCCTTCATTGAGTCCACGTACCTTGGCAATCCGGTCTTTCACCTTCGCACCAGGCAGGTGACCGCCTGTACCGGTCTTGGCGCCCTGTCCTCCCTTGAAGTGGAAGGCCTGGCACTGCTGCACCTTCGCCATCGAATAACCAAAACGCGCAGAGGCCAGTTCGTACATATAGCGTGTATTGGCAGCCTGCTCGTCTGGCAACATACCACCTTCACCGGAACAGATGCCGGTGCCAGCCATTTCTGCACCCATCGCCAGAGCTACCTTGGCCTCTTCGGAAAGCGCACCGAAACTCATATCGGAAACAAACAGGGGACATTCTAAAACCAACGGTTTGTCGGCATTGGGACCAATCACCACTTCGGTACCGACCGGATGCTCATCCAGCAAAGGAATCTTATGCAGCTGTGCAGTCAAAAGCTGGATCTGTTCCCATTTGGGTAACTCATCGCGGGGCACGCCCATAGCACTGACCCGGCCATGATGGCCAACTTTTGACAGGCCATACTCCGCCAGATGCTGAATGTATTTGTAGTGGGGTTCCTCCATGCCACCATGATGGTCCTTGTACAATCCCTGGTAACTCTCCCGATCATAGGGTTGAGGGTTTTTCTCAGCCCAAGCCTTGATTTCATCTTCATCGACCCAGACCTTGCCATCTTCAATCCAAGCTTTGAAACGGTGCAGTTTCTCTGCCGGGTTGTAGGCACTGATACCCGACTTGTAGCCATAATCCCAGTCGTGTACACCGCAGACAATATTGTCCCCCTCAATGCGCCCATCCGACATCAAAGCACCACGGTGTGCGCATCGACCATAGAGGACCGAGACCTGCTCCTCCTCTTCCCATCGAACAATGACCAGATCCACATCAGCCACAAGGGCATAGGTGGGTATTAGCGGTTGCAGATCGGACCAAGATACGATGGCAGTTTGACTCATGATGGCATCCTTATTCGGGTTGATTGTTATGCTCTAATCGTTATGCCGCAACAACATGACAAGCCTTGGATACGACTCAATATTACTTAAACGATAAAATTTCGATTGATAGACGCTGCCTATCTTCATGACAGGCATTCTCAAATATTGTTGCTGTTATTTGCGTACCCTATGCAGAGAGACTAACCTAGCCTGGATGAACTATCTATGTTGATTCGTTCAGATTACGATACCCATCGTACACAATAAGCCTGGACTAACCGATGAATGGTCTAACCAACGATATCCGTGAAGATGCCCTGACCCATTTTCTCTCAAGAGTCCGTTTCGATGCCCAAATCTTCAAGCATCAAAGCTATTGCGGTGAATGGGCCATCGACACCTCCGGATCAGGACGTGTCCCCTTTCACCTGATAGACAAGGGTAGTGCCTGGGTACATATGGAGGGCAGTGAACCACAACAGCTACAGGCCGGTGATCTGGTACTGATTCCTCATGATCAATCCCACACCATCTCGAATGCGCCTACACCACCGGATTCAGATCTCATCAATGCACCGGTTGAATCTGATGGTGGCACATCATTCACCAGTATCTTATGTGGATACTATGTTTTCGAGTCAATCTCAGCAGAGTTATTACTGAGCGATCTACCGGATAGGGTTATCCTGCTCAATGCACGTAACAACCCCCGCACAATTGGGGTTGGACACATCATCGATGCAACCTTGCTGGAAGTGGATAACAATTATCCCGGCCGTACCCTGGCACTTTGCGATCTGGCTCGATTGATGCTGCTGCATCTGTTACGAGGCCGCTTTGCTGAAGCGTTATCCACCGGCTTCTTGGCTGCACTCGGTGACCCAAAGATCAGTCAGGCCCTGTTCTTGATCCATACCCGCTTTAATGAGGCCTGGACACTGGAAGGCCTGGCCCGTGATATCGGCATGAGTAGGACATCATTCGCTAACAAGTTCCATCAGTACATTGGCATACCTCCGGTCAAATACCTCACAGCCTGGCGTATGCAGGAAGCGACAACCCTGCTGAAAACGTCAACATTGAGCATAGACAAAATCGCTGAACAATGCGGCTACCAATCAGCAGCGTCATTTAGAAAGGCCTTCAAATGCAATACAGGCAAAACACCTAAGCAAGTTCGCTCAAACAGACCGGACACTCTATTTGGACGAGCGACAGATCTGTTGCTCGGAGGTGCCAATAACTGCCCGAAAGAGGAGTAAGACATCATATTTTGAATAAACAGGGGGAAGACGATAACGTCTTCATCTCTGAATCTCACTCCAACGCATCACGACTACCAAGGCATTAGGTATTCCGATGCAATATATTGCTTAGGAGTTGGCTCATGGCCAGTGAGGAACTACGCACTGTTTTCTACACTACTTTGGCAGCCATCCCACCGGGACGCTACTGCAGCTACGGAGAGATTGCCAAACTCAGTGGCGTACATGTACGACAGGTATTGGCCTGGCTGCGTAAGTTACCCAAAGACAGCGACCTACCCTGGTACCGGCTGATCACCGGCCAGAGACGGATTGCGGACTATCCAGGCAATCGGAAGCAGTATCGCTTGCTCGCCGAGGAAGGGGTTATTCCTGCATCAAACGGCCGTTTTCCATCTCATCTTCGGTGGCCTGATCGATAGCCTACCGCAAGACCAGCAAGGGTATAGCCAATATTTAAATTGCAATTCATCTGTTAGTCTTTGTCCAGATCACAGTTGAGCCCATCTTTGTATCTAGGGCCTGTTAGCCCTAAGTCTGACTCCACCTCTACATATGGAAATACCTTCATGAGTGATGCCTTCATATCCTACTCTAGAAAAGACCAGGTATTTGTAAAAAAACTGTCTGACACACTAGCACTTAAGAAACAGGAAATCTGGGTTGACTGGCAAGGAATCCCACCAACTGCTGAGTGGTTGACAGAGGTATATAGCGCAATTAATGAGGCTGATGCATTCATTTTTGTCATCTCACCTGATTCACTATCATCTGAAATTTGCCAACTCGAGCTAGCACATGCCATTCGCCAAAACAAGCGCTTGATCCCTATCCTTCTGAAAGACATTAGCGCTTCAGATCTGCATGAAGAGCTGCGTAAAATTAACTGGCTTAGAATGGATGAAGAAAGTCTCGACACTTCAATTCATCACCTGCTGGATACACTGAAAACGGACCTGGATTGGGTAAAGGGGCATACCAGATTAACCGTTCGTGCCATGGAGTGGGAGCAACATGACCATGACACAAGTCACCTACTTCGAGGCCAGGACCTGGAGAAGGCGGAGCAGTGGCTGGCTATTGCACCAGACAAGACACTGGCACCAACAACCTTACAAAGTCAATATATAACCACTAGCCGCCAATCATCCAACAAACGCCAGCGACGATTAATGGGCGCCATAACTGTCGGTCTGGTAATCGCTATTGGACTGGCAATCTTAGCCTGGATACAGCGCGACAAAGCCATTGAAGAGTCAATTCGTGCCCAATCAAGTTTATTGAGTTCACAGGCCGTGTTAGCACTGGATTACAACCAAGACCCAACCCTTGGATTCAAGTATGCTGCAGCCGCCTGGAAGTTGAATCCTGATAACCTAACAGCCGAAAGCCTGCTGCTTCGCAGTCAGTATGGAGAGAATACGTTTTCCTTTCGGGACAAGCGCTACCGACCACCCATGTATCGGAACCTGGATACGACGATCAGTTTTCATGAAATCCATTTATCCCCGGATAGTAAGCATATTGCATTGATAGCGTACTCACCAGATACCGGCGAAAACCTGGTACACATTGTAAGCATTGATGGGGCGTCAATTGGACAGGCCAGCGGCCAATTCAAAACCTTTTCCGAAGATGGGCGTCATTTTTCCACAACAGATCACCAATCCAAGACAGGGGCAGTTTGGAATTTAAATGGTGATGTGGTTATTGCGGATGCGAAATATTATCCAATTTTTAATCAGCTGAAAGGTACTTTCAGAGTGAATAAGGAGAAAATTGAAACTGTTCCACACAGTTCAGCGATTCTAGTCCCACGTACTAAAACCCTGAAAAGAATCAAACCCTGGACATTTGTAGAAGGCGATCCAGGTATTCAACTGGCTGTCACCTATTCCAAAGATCAAAAAATGATTGCTGCTTATGATAACAGACGCACCTATCGCATATGGCATTACAAAGGCAAGGTTCTCGCAACTTTTCCAAAACAGAAGGAACTCATTACATCATCAGACTTCTCTCAGGATGGAAAATACCTTGCCGTTTCCTATTCCAATGGCGCTATTGGCATCTGGCATCTGAAACCAAACAAGAAGAAGGAACTTACTGTCCATGACAATATGCTAGGAACTTTAAATGGACATACCGATACCGCTTACAGTGTTGTATTTACAGCTTCAGGCGATCGGTTAATATCAACAGCGCGGGATGGCACAATAAAAATTTGGGATTTGACCGCATTCCCGGTCCGATCAATCACTCAACCTAAAAAGCATGCACATACAATCACCTTTCACCCTAACCAACAACGCATCGCCACCATAAGTTACCCATCAGCTGTAGTTCTTGATTATGCCGGTAACCTGTTACATACGGATAAGGGCTACTTCACAAAGGGACTGATCAACTCAGTCGCTACATCGCATAACACCAATACAATGGCAACAGCAAAGGGTAAGCAGCTACTGATAAGATCACTCACCCCTAACTCGGAACCCATACCACTGACACATCAGAATAATATTTTATCAGTCACATTTTCACTAAGTGGAACGCATGTTGTTACCTCTGATTTACATGCAATCAAAATCTGGGATACGAAAGGGAAAGAAATGGGTACGATAAACATGGACACTGTCGGAGGTGCGGTATATAAGAATACGGGGAAGCCCTATCTGATTGACACAGTCGACAAGCCTTATATTTTATTCCAGACAGATACAAACATACGTTTACTGGATCTCCAAGGAAATGAGATAAAAAGCATACCGGGCAGACTGGGCTCGGGATTCATGGATAAAGAGATCTTTTCACCTGATCTCAAAACTGTGATTGTTACAGAAGGTGAGCATAGATTGAGTCTGTTCGACCTGAACACTATGCAGATCATTGCACACACAGATCAATTCCCAGAAAACGAAACGTTTCAACTCACCCGTTTTTCACCAGATGGCAATTTGGTTTATGCTGTCATTGAATTCCGAAGTGCTGTACATAGCTGGCACTGGAAAAAAGATCAGACAGTACAAATCGACACTTTATATCAGCTTGAGTCAGCACAGGTTATTCCAGCACTTAACCGGGTTGTAACAAAAGCAATTGATGGCATGATCCGTTTCTGGGACATGAACGGAACGGAACTCTTTGTCATCGAAAACAGATCATCGAGCTGGGTGAAACTCTCTCAGGATCACAAATACCTCGCCGTGCAAAATATAAACAGAAAGGGCTGGCCAGTCGAATTATGGGATTTCGATCCGGCATTGTTGATTGAACAGGCAGAACAAGCAGGCATCACCGCTATAGATTATCAATACTAAGCAAGACATAAAACGATGCTATAGCATGTACACCTTACACAACTCGAAGTGGTAATTGGCGCAGACGTTGCCCGGTAGCAGCATAGACTGCATTGGCAACAGCCGGAGCAATGACCGGTGTGGCCGGTTCGCCGACACCTGTCGGCGGTTCAGTGGATGGCACGATATACACTTCGACCTCAGGCATCTGATCGATACGCAGGCTCAGATAGTCATGGAAATTCGATTGTTCCACACGACCATCCTTAAAAGTCAATTCACTGGCTAGTGTCGCAGCCAGTCCATAACCCATGCCACCCTGCATCTGTGCCTCGATCACATCAGGATTGATAGGGATACCGCAATCCACTGCAATCACCACTCGTTCCACATAGATGACACCGCGGCGTACCGTTACCTCGGCGACCTGTGCCACGTACGAGTTGAAGGATTCATGCACGGCAACACCCCGACCCCGGCCAGGTCCCATCGGTTCGCTCCACCCCGCCTTCTCAACGGCAAGATTCAACACACCAAGATGACGCGGATGACCTTTAAGGTATGAGCGCCTGAAGGCCACTGGGTCTTTCCCCGCTGCCTCCGCAAGTTCGTCTACGAAGCATTCAACAGCAAAGGCAGTGTGGGTCGAACCCACCGAACGCCACCATTGAACAGGTACCTGCAATCTGGGCGAATGCAGATCAATCTGAATATTATCCAGCGTATAAGGTAGGTTTGCAGCACCCTCGACAGAGGTCTGATCGACACCCTCTTTGATCATCATGGATTCGAATGCAGTACCCGCCATAATGGACTGCCCCACAATGCGTTGCTGCCAAGCCGTGGGTTGGTTGTCGTCATTCAGTCCAGCCCTCAGACGATGCAGATAGAGAGGTCGGTAAAAACCGGCACGCATATCATCCTCACGACTCCATATCATTTTCACCGGAACACCCGATTTCAGCGCCTTGGCAATGTGCACCGCCTCCAGTACATAATCGGCCTTGGGATTGGCCCGGCGTCCAAATGAACCACCGGCATAGAGCATATTGATGCGTACCTGCTCCGGTTTAATACCCAACACACCCGCAACAGCATGTTGGTCGCCGGTATTCATCTGCTCCCCATTCCAGATCTCACAGCCGCTGGCATCGATACGTACTACACAATCCATCGGCTCCATGGGAGCATGAGCAAGGTAGGGTACGCTGTACTCGGCCTCCATCACCTTGGCTGCCTTGGCCAGAGCCCCGGCAGTATCACCTTGATTCCGTCCAACGGTGCCTGGCCCTTTTGCAAGTGCACGATACTGTTCCAGGATCTGTTTCGAACTCATAGAGAATGCGTTACTCTCATCCCACTCGACCTGTAGCGCATCGCGGCCACGCTTGGCACTCCAGTAGTCCCCTGCCACAACAGCCACACCAGCAGGGATCTGCACCACATGTTTGACACCGGGCATGGCTTTCGCCCCAGCGGCATCGAAGCTGCGAACTTTTGCACCGAATCGTGGTGGGTGAGCCACTACCGCTGTGACCATATTCGGTAACCGCACATCGATGGTAAACTTTGCGCTGCCATCGATCTTTTCCGGGCTATCTTTGCGTGGCATCCGCTTTCCGATCAGACGAAACTCATCCTGGTCTTTGAGCAATACGTCCTGTGGTACCGGTTGCTCTGCCGCCGCGTCTGCCAATTCACCGAAACGGGCTTTTTTACCACTGGCGGCATGACTCACAACACCGGCCTTAACATCAATTTCAGCCGGCTTTACCTGCCACCGCTCGGCAGCAGCCTCAACCAGCATCTGTCTGGCCGCCGCTCCTGCTTTACGCATCTGCGTCCAGGAGTTGGCGATGGCTGTACTGCCGCCAGTACCCTGTGCCTCGCCCCAAAACAGGTTACGATAGCGAGCGGCATCCGCTGGTGCTCCTTCGACTCTTACCTGTTCCCAGTCGGCATCCAGCTCCTCCGCGACCAGCGTCGCCATCCCTGTATAGGTTCCCTGACCCATCTCAAGATGCTTGGATATAACCGTGATGCTGTTATCACGACCGATACGCAAAAAAGCATTGGGTTGAAAATCGCCAGCTTCAGCGGGTACGCTACCAGCCAGACCAGGCCCAGACTCGCGCATACCGGCACCAGCTATGGGTAAGACACCCAGCGTAAGCCCTGCTGCAGCTGCAACACTCTCAGTCAGAAAGCGACGACGGCTTAGATTAACAATCCTGTCTGTCTTCATATTGGTCTCCCTCACACCGGTTGCTTGCTGGCTGCTTTGATTGCAGCGCGTATCCGTACATAGGTAGCGCAACGACAGAGATTTCCCTGCATGGCCGCATCGATCTCAGCATCGGTTGGTCTTTCTTTATGCGCCAACAAGGCCACGGCTGACATAATCTGGCCAGACTGGCAATAGCCGCATTGCACCACTTCCAGATCGCGCCATGCTGCTTGTACGGCCTTGCCGGTGGGTGAATTCAAACCCTCAATAGTGGTGACGTGTTTACCAATAACTGCAGATACCGGGGTACTACAGGAACGTACCGGCTCGCCATCGATGTGCACAGTACAACTGCCGCATTGAGCGATACCGCAACCGAATTTGGTGCCGGTCAGGCCAATATACTCACGCAGTACCCAGAGTAGAGGCATTTCAGGATCGATATCTAAGGATCGGGTAGTACCGTTGACGTTGAGCTGGATCACCGGGGAGCCTCCAGATGCTGAGTGGACTGTAGTCTATACCTGAGTAGGATAGTATGATATTTAACGCTTATCTACGATAAAGCAGGATCAAGAAAGAAGAAGTGCAATCAGCACTCGATCAGTATCAAACTGCAGATACTACACTAGGTAACAGCATCTGCAGATGGATAAAACCGAGACCTAATAAACATTGGTGTAGATCTACTCTTTGTAGGGTTTAAGCATAAAAAAACCGTTACCAGAACCTGTCCCAAATGTTAAAAAATGTAGGGTGCTCCCCACCTTTTTCACACCTTTGCCCAAACGCTTACCCAGACTATTGCCACACATAGTTGAATATGGCAATGTGAATTGAATACTTATCGATGGATATCAAGGATTATGATATCCAACCAAAGCCTTGGAAGGCCAAATACTCAATATCTTAAGTCAAATCCAATAACCACCGTGTCCCAAAGTTTGAAAGTGAGACCCAATTTTCTTTCCGCCTGGTTGCGCAATCCCAAGCAGGTAGGTGCCGTGCTTCCCAGCAGCGACGGATTGACCAACACCATGGCTGCACAGATCAAAAGAGGGCCAGGATTGACTATTGAGCTCGGCGCTGGCACGGGTGCCGTCACAGCCGCCTTACTGAGTCGGGGAATCAAACCTGATCATCTTATCCTGGTGGAGAAAGATCGGATATTGGCGAAGGAACTGGACCATCACTTCCCAGCCCTACGCGTGTTGGAGGGGGATGCTGCCCGTCTTCAACAGTTGCTGCGAAAATCAGGATTGGGTCTGGCCGATAACGTGGTATCAAGTTTACCGCTACTGAGCATGCGAACCCTGACCCGAATACGTGTCCTTTCACAGGTATTTGCAATATTGCAACCTGACGGGAAGCTCGTACAGTTCACCTACTCTCCCAGACCCCCCGTCCCGGAAAGACTTGCTCACTCATTGGGAATAGCAGGAAAACGGATCGAGCGGGTGCTTTGGAACCTGCCACCGGCAAACGTATGGGTATACGAACGAACCCATGAAAACATGGCGGTCATTCGACCCAAAATAGATGCACGGCATCGAGGTGCTACAGGGAGACCTCTAGCCTAGAGCCTGAAGTAACAGCTGCTGCAATCACTCGATCCGTTGTTTAACAAAATATCCAGTGTATGCTGACCTTAACCCTGAGCCATGGCAGCAGCCAACTCCTCATTGGTCATCGCCAATCCATCGAGATTCCAGGCTCCATCCACTGTGTGGACGACATTCACATAGATGTTGTCTTTCGGTTGTTTGCCGCCTGACAGGTCATAAATTATGTCAGTGGCATCGCTGAAAAAGCCCTTTTGAATAGCCCTGCTGTTAAATGCGAATGAAGGAACCTTCCACTCAACCCAGGCACCGGAAAACGGCACTCCACCTGAGAAAGTACTACCTTTGGGAAGCACTTGAACATGAGCAGTCACATTAGGTGTCATCACCTTGTTGCCACTGAGACCATGCCATTTCAGCATGGCTTCAGTAAGCCGAGCGACGGCAACCTTTTCAAAACCAGCCGGCAGGACGCCTTCAGTGAGAGTAAGCGTTAATGGCATGGTGTTCTCCTCCTAGAGAGTCATTAATAAGATCACGACCGTTATCTTCAAGAGCAAAAAAATAACGGGGATCTCCCCCGCCGCTACCGGCCATTCATATAGATAACGTTCGTTATCTATGACGATAGATTACGATCGTTATCCTGTCAACTATAATATTCATCAACGATTCAAATAGAGGTTTTCATGAAATACAACCCTGCCCATAAGTTAGCAACACACAGCAAAATCCTGGAGGCCATACATCGGGGATTTCGACGCCTGGGATTCGAAGGCGCTGGCATCGACGGGCTGGCAAAAGATGCCGGAGTCACATCGGGCGCCTTCTACAAACACTTCAAGTCCAAGGCTGATGCTTTTCGCGAATCAGTCTCATTGGGTGTTGTGGAGTTTCGGGCCGCTGTAGAGCATTACCAGAAAACACATGGTGATACCTGGCTGGACGAGTTCGCCAAGTTTTATCTGGGTGAAAAGCGCTGCAGTGATCTGGGGGATAGTTGCGGACTTCAAAGCCTCGCCCCAGAAGTCACCCGCTCCGATCTTACGACCCGTTCCGTTTTTCAGTCGGAATTGCTGAAAGCAGCCGAATCGTTTTCTGCCGGACTACCCCACACAACGGGGCAGCAGGATGCAGACCGAACATGGGCAACCATCGCCTTATTGGTCGGGGGTGTCACACTCGCAAGGGCTGTTGAAGATCCCCTACTGGCCGACGAGATTGTCAATGCCGTTCACAATGCAGTCAATTCTGATACAAGCTGATTGTGCGACCAGCCCATTATTATTAGTGACAATGAGGGATATCTATACTCAACCGAAGGGATGTGGCAATAACCCATTGCTCAATAGGCTTTTGGCGTATGACGAGGCGTTCAAATCACCATACATTGCTTTTCCTTCAGATGGCTTGTAGATCCTGTTGGTTATATACAGTCCATCAAGCCTCTCTCACAACCATCAATATGGTAACTACTCCAGCATCAGGTTTTTCTTTTTTCTTGCTTCACCGGGTCCGTAGCCAATATGTTTTTTAAAGGCTTTTGCAAAAGCGACCTCCGATTCATAACCGGATAATTCTGCCACTCGAGCGACTGAATAGTTTGTCGTCAGAAACAGTTCATTCGCCCTGGTCATGCGCCAGCGGCTGAGATATTGCATAGGTGATATTTTGACCAGTTGACTGAACCGCTCAGCAAACCCGGAGCGTGACATGCCTGCAGCTTTTGCCAGTCGCTCAACCGTCCAGTTTTCAGCCGGAGCTTCATGGATTTTGCTCAACACCTGGCCGATTTTACTGTCTGCAAGGGCGGCAATGAAACCCTGGCCGCTGTTTGTCTGCAGGTGGTTTCTTATGACATAGGTAAAGAGTATCTCCGACAGTTTGTCGACAACCAAGTCTCCACCGATTTCTCCTGCTTCCACCTCGCAAATCAGGAAATGTCCTAGGGTGCTCGTTAAGGCTACACGGGCATTAGCCTCATCCCGGATGATCACCACATCGGGCAGGGCATCTATGAGTGGATTCCAATTATGGCGCTCGAAGTCAAAGTAACCGCAAACCAGCGTTACGCCAGGACCACCATCATCCCGATCAGAAATCCGATTACGTGGAAACCTGTCATCAAGTGGCTGCTGGCTATTGGTAATCGTGTGTTGTGCATCGCGAGGAAATACGATCAGGTCGCCGCCAGCCAATGCTATCGGTTCCGGTTCCCCTGCTACATGCAGCCAACAACCGCCTCTTGCCACGATATGGAAAGTGGCGCGTCGCTCACCTGATGTGTCAACAGCCCAATCTCCGTAGAAACAGGCATGAAGAAAGACTGTCGCTCTGAGGCGCAGCATACGCAATATTTCACTTAATACATCCATATAGTAAGTATACAAACAAAACAGACGAATGGGCATATTTACTGGTGATATGCACATAGTTCATCCACATACAACGCACCATAATAATCTTACAGTAACCATAACGGAGAGAACGAACGATGAATAACGTTGAAATATATACCAGATCACAATGCCCATACTGCCTCAATGCAAAAGCGCTTCTGGATGCAAGAGATATCGCCTACGAAGAATTCGACATAGGCGGTGATCAGCTAGTGCTGTCCGAGATGGTGGACCGTACCGGAGGCAGGACTGTGCCACAGATTGTCATCAATGATCAGGCAATTGGTGGATTTGATGATCTACGACAGCTGGATCAAGCAGGACATTTGACCTCTCTACTCGAAACACACTGATAGATCCATCTAACCAATATGAGGAGAAGATAATGAAACGCAGTACACTCTATAGTCTCATTGCTGCACTAGGTTTAAATGCCAGCCTTACTACCCATTCCATAGCGGCCTTACCGGTCCCGGGTTTCAACATCGACCCGCAACGTACAGCAGTCGTCATCACCGATCCACAGAACGACTTCCTTAGTTCAAAAGGAGTTACCTGGGGTGTTGTTGGAAAGAGTGTCACCCGGAACAACACCGTTGCAAACATAGAAGCCTTAATGAAGACAGCGAAGGCGAGTAGCCTTCCCCTCTTCATCTCACCTCACTACTACTATCCCCATGATCATGGTTGGAAGTTCGAAGGCGCACTGGAAAAACTGATGCACAAAATTGGCATGTTTGACCGTCCCGATCCCCTCAGCACGAAAGACTTCGAAGGATCGGGTGCAGACTGGCTGGCCCAATACAAACCCTACATTGAAGGGGGTGCTGCAATCGTAACATCACCACATAAGCTGTATGGACCGGATACCAATGATCTGGTGTTGCAGTTGCGCAAGCGAGGCATTGACAAAGTAATTCTTGCCGGCATGTCAGCCAATCTTTGCACGGAATCACACCTACGTGAATTACTCGAACAAGGTTTTGAAGTCGCTGTGGTTTCGGATGCGACTGCAGCAGCACAAATTGAGGAGGGTGACGGTTACGAAGCGGCAATGGTCAATTTCCGCTTTCTGGCCAATGCGGTATGGGATACCAAACAGACTGTCAAAGCCATTCAGACAATCAACAAATAGGCTGACAAGCAGGAATAGACAGGCTGAAATAAGTCGCAAATCATGGCGTGTGGGCACGACTCACACTCCATTTTTATTGATGTTATAAGCTTGGATCTATCCTGTCATTCACTGATATCCACATCTCACTAGATTAACATGAGTAGTTCGTTTGCCGATGGAAGACCAACTAACCGTTAATTATCAGGATTCTTACCTGTCGTGATATCAATCAGCCCACTCAGAAACCTACTGCATCAAGGGATTTATAGGCTCTTTCACTTAATAGTTTAACCGAGTTCTGGCGGAGAGGGAGGGATTCGAACCCTCGGATCCCGCAAGGGATCACCTGATTTCGAGTCAGGCCCATTCGGCCACTCTGGCACCTCTCCTGAATACCTGGGTACCCCACCAATTTGGTGAATAAATCTGCGTTGTGCGCAACCTTTCAATCACAGACTCGTGTACTAAAATCAGTTAATTGCTGAAAATCAATGCCACACATGCAGGTTTGCGTTATCAAGTCACTGATCGACTTTACCGGCAGAAGCTCTATTCTATACTAAACTGGCTAGACTTAAGCACTAAACAGGCATGTTCCAGCTATCACCAAATAACAGGATGTCTCTTCGGGGGAGTCTAAGTTTGTTTCAGTTGTCATAACAAAAAGTAACTACAAATTACAGAGATAGATGCACCCAAATCCACTACCTATGCTGGCCACAGTCTGCCTTATGGCCCTGTCTGTAGTGATCGGCAGTTGCAGCATCCCACCCCCCCTGGTAGAGCGTATCAAAGCTTCCGGTGAGTTGCGGGTAGCAACCCGGAATAGCGGTACAACACTGTACGAGGGCTCTGAAGGATTGACCGGTTTTGAATATGACCTGGTGCAGCTGTTTGCAGAGCAGCTGGACGTAAAAGCCCACTTCATCATTCCCAAACGCTTTGATGACCTGTTACCCACTGTCATCAAGGGTGATGCCCACTTGGCAGCCGCCGGACTGACGATAACCCCGGAACGGGAATCTGAAATCCGATTTGGCCCCTCCTATCAAGAGATCACCCAACAGGTTATCTATCGCAGCGGAGAGAACCGCCCTCGTAAGGTAGAAGATTTGGTGGGCAAAGATCTGCACATACTTGCCGGGAGTAGTCATGAAGAGGAGCTGCAAAGGCTAAAGGAGGAGCACCCCGCATTGGGCTGGAAGATTCATACTGACCTGGAAAGCGCTGAATTGATGCAGATGGTGCAGGACAAAGAAATCGACTTAACCATCGCGGACTCCAACGAATTTGCGGTAACCCGACGCTTCATGCCTTTTATCAAAATTGGGTTTGACCTGACAGCACCTCAACCACTGGCTTGGGCGATGGCCCACGCTGAAGATGACAGCCTCTACAAAGCCATGGAGGAGTTTTTTACACGTATTCGCGAAGATGGCACCCTGTCACAGTTGATCGAGCGCCACTATGGGCATATCGGCCGGCTTAACTTTGTAGAACTACGCACCTTTATCAAACATATTCGAAACCGCCTGCCAAAATACGAGACTCTATTCAAAGAAGCAGAGACGATGACTGGTATTGACTGGCGCATGCTTGCCGCTATTGGTTATCAGGAGTCGCACTGGAACCCCAAGGCAAAATCACCCACTGGCGTCAGGGGAATCATGATGCTGACCCTGGCTGCTGCCAAGCAGATGAAAATCGAGAGTCGACTCGATCCCAAACAGAGCATTATCGGTGGTGCGAAATATCTGCGTTTTATTGAGAAAAAGTTACCCGAAAGAATACTGGAACCCGATCGTTTGTGGTTGACTCTGGCTGGTTACAATGTTGGATTTGGCCACCTTGAAGATGCCCGAATTCTGACAGAACACTTGGGAGACGATCCGGATAAATGGGTCGAGGTAAAAAAACACTTACCTAAATTGAGCCTCAAGAAATGGTATGCCAGCCTCAAGCGCGGCTATGCCCGAGGCAAGGAACCTGTCAACTACGTGGACAATATTCGTGCCTACTTTGAGCTGTTGCAATGGCAACTACGTCAGATGGAACTGGCAAATCAATCCGAGGACAATCCACCCCATGCCCTCTCGATCATTCCCGAGGCGCTATAGCCAGTCGGTCAATTGCAGACCAAAACCAATCCGATGACTTTTCGCATCATAGTCAATCATGCTTTCACCATAACCATTGAAATATTGTAAATAACCGCGCCAGCGGCCGTGAATGGGGAAGCTCCAGTCAAGTTGCATGGTTTTGCGGCTGTCTCCATCAAACAGGTTACGCAGCAACATACTAAAGGTCTGGCTCTCTTTCTTATAAATACCTGACAGCTCATATCGACCAAGAAAATCATCGATATCCGGATTGTCATCATTGTCTTCGGGTAACCGGTACCAGGGTTTGACACCGACCAGAAAATTACCCTTTTCAAAAATAAAGTTGGCATACAGACGGTTCCAACTACGTGAACGAAACCCCCCTTGACCATTCGACTGATGGACCGCGCCATACTGCTGCAGGACATTTCTCCAGCCAAACAGACGCCAGTCATTGGGGATCACCAGAAACATCTCAGGTTCATGTACGGTTTCGCGGAATGGGGATGAGACATCCTTATTGTAAGCCTGCCAGAATGAGAGGTTGGTGTAGGCCCCATAGAGATCTATATTGCTGCCAAAAAGACCTTCCACCACTGGCATCTTAAAACTGAGTTGAAACTTCATTTCCAATCGGTCGAACTCGGATTCCGGTACGTTATAGACCTCGTAATTTGGTGTGTCATTATAGGTCGCCAATAACAGATAATTCTGTTTATGCGGTAAGAGTACAAAAGGGTTAGAACGTGTTTCCTTCTCGGCACTGATCCTTTTTTCAACCAGCGACACGCTCTTTTCCGATACTGGAGGCAGCACTCCCTCCGCCCCTTCAGTTTGCAGGGAGAGCGGATCAGGACGATCCAGACAGGTTCGTCTCAGCTCGCCTACACGCATGCTATTATCGGCATCCTGAAGCTGTTCCCAGATACATCGTTCAAAATCCGCAAGAGGATCCGCATACAGCTGTAGTGGAAGGTAGCCAATCAACAGGATCAGCATCACATGGAAAGATCGAGAGCTGGTGCTCACTGGTTATTTCTCCCGTTTTTTTGTTCTATTCGTTTACGACGAAAAAAATCTCTCAATAATGCTGTGCTTGCTGCTTGCAACACACCGCCATCCACCACCACACGATGATTAAACCGCTCATCAGTCGGTAATAGTTTGAAAACAGAGCCTGCTGCTCCACCCTTGGGATCGGTAGCGGCATAAACCACCCGCTCAACCCGGGCATGCACGATGGCGCCGGCACACATCGGGCAGGGCTCGAGCGTGACATACAAAGTGGTCTCCGGCAGACGATAGTTTTCCCTCTTAGAGGCAGCATCACGTAACGCCATGATCTCAGCATGGGCCGTTGGATCCTGCCGGGTGATGGGTTGATTCCAGCCTTCACCAATGATTTGGTTGTGTAAAACAACCACGGCGCCAACCGGAACCTCTCCCTGTGATTCTGCACGCTCGGCCAGTAGCAACGCATGTTGCATAAACTGCTGGTCGGTCAACTCCTGATCACTTGCTGGCATTGATGGTTCCGGCAGTCCGGCAGTTTGATAGCCCTATTCCCACTCGACTGTTAAAAAGCCTAGTAAATACTGTAAATACAACTGCTTAGAATTGGCGGGCAGATTAAATGCCATAACAATACCATGATCAATAAATTCTTGAAAAAAATAGGGCTATATCTTACTGAATAGCCAGGCAGATGCCACCTTTTAAGCGGGGTGTTGCGATACCAGAGCGAATAACTTCTCACCAGACGGGGTCTATACTTTCAATAAAACCGGACCTTCAAAACCGACACACACTGAACCCATTTATCCCTTCCTGGAACACCTGGAGCACTGCCAGATTCCCCTCGAAATCCACGACCTCTCCGATACCAGCTCCAAGGTATCAGGCCCCCTGGATGGAAACCTTGTTTGAACACCGCAACGCTGGTCAGCAACCTTGGATCAGCCAAGGCCTGCGCCTTGATTGTAATTGGATTATCTTCACCAGACAGTCATACAGTACACAGATGATATAAGGATCTAGATGAGTGTATTCAGCTCTTTGATAAGGTCATCCCTGAGACCATTGAGTGCTTGCAGTCCCTGTTCCAGCACCTGCTCATCCTGCTTGCCTGCGGATTCGCAAAGATCGGTGGCCAGGTCGTGAATAAGGTGGTGCAGTTTCGTGACTCTTCCGAAACCGGGAAACTCACCATACTGCTCGCGCCCTGTATCCTGTAACCATTGACCAAAACGACAATCCTTCATACTCATCGAGCCTGTGGGGCCTGTGTGTCCTCTTACATGGAGTTCCACATTACGTACCCAGGCGCGATGTTCCACGCTGGCAAAAAGCAGCGGCAGGTCCTCCCGCCGGATAGTTTTCTGATTGGCCCACCTGGGATCCGGCCGCCAAGTCTGCATCCAGGCAACAATATGATTAGCGGTCATAGGCTTCGCAATAGCATAGCCCTGTGCCAGATCGCAGCCCAACTGCATGAGCATTTGACCATGTTCGATGGTCTCCACTCCTTCTGCAATAGCCTCTCGCCGGAAGGCCGTGGCGAGGCCGAGTACACCTTCAAGAATAGCCAGATCTTCCGGGTCATCGAGCATGTCACGTACAAAACTCTGGTCGATCTTGAGATACCCCGCCGGTAGCAGTTTGAGGTAGGTCAGCGAGGAGTAGCCGGTGCCGAAATCGTCCAGCGCAAATACCACACCCATCTCCCGGCATGTTTTGATCACTTCCGATACCTGGGCCATATCTTCCAGGGCGCTGGTTTCCAGCACTTCCAATTCCAGGCGAGCCATGTCAATGGCAGCATGCGCCTGCAGGTGTGCACGCAGTTTTTCCACGAAATTCTTTTTCTGCAGAAAACGGGCACCGATGTTGACACTGACCGACAGATCCAAACCATCTGCTTTCCATTCTTCCATCTGGGTGAGCGCTGTATCGATCACCCACTCATCCAACATCACAGCCAATTCATCATCCTCGATTAGGGGCAGGAATTCTCCCGGCAACAGCAGTCCGCGTCGGGTGTGTTCCCAACGAATAAGTGCCTCTGCACCAAGAATTTCACCGGTGCGCATGTTGACCTTGGGTTGGTAGTGCAGGACAAATTCATTATGCTTCAATCCATGGCGAATTCTGGCCACGGTCTCATGTCGCCCACGCAGCCCTCTATACTTGTCCGCCTCGAAGAAGTGATAACGGTTCTTACCGGTGACTTTGGCGTTATACATGGCCTGATCGGCCTGACGCAGGAGTTGGTCTGCGTCGACCTCTTCTTTCTGCGGATAGAAGGTCACTCCGATACTGGCAGAGACCTGCAGAACCCATTCTCCCAAATGTACCGGCTGAGCGGCCGCGGACAACATTCGATCCAGCAGTGGAATACTGTCTTTGGATTCCTGGAGATCTACTAGTACAGCCACAAACTCATCCCCGCCCAGACGTGCGATGGTATCGCTCTCCCTGAGAATCTCTTTCACTCGATGGGATAATGCAACAAGAAAGAGATCACCCACATCGTGTCCATAGCTATCGTTGATCTCCTTGAAACCATCAAGATCGAGATACGCGACTGCAAGCTGACCACCACGGCGATTGACCTGTGCCATGGTTTGATTGAGCCGGTCTGCAAGCAGGGTCCGATTGGGCAGGCTGGTGAGACTGTCGTGATAAGCCACATGCTCGAGACGTGTTTTCTTCTCCTGCAACTCCTCCTGAGTCTGGATATGCACTGTGATATCTCTCGAGGCCTGTACCATACCTGTCATCTGCTGTTGTTCATCGAACAATGGTGTGCCTACCACTTCAAATAACCGTTCCGAGCCATCTTCGATCCTGTGACGATGGATAACCGTCACCGGCTCGTGGGTCTTTTCCACGATCTCAAGTGGGCAGGCATGGTCGTCACCTTCACAGGGAAAGTCTTGATTATGACTAACCTGATAACACTTTTCGGACACTTCAAGATGCGCTATCGCCGGCGTGATTTCCGCTGCCTTATTCATCAGTTTGATGTTGTAGTCCGTGTCCACGACCATGATCGGATCCGCTACAGCATCGATGATGGTCTGCAAAAACTGGTGTTCCTTGCGGATGCGTTGTTCCACCATCACACGAGGTGTGATGTCCTTAGCGATCTCCATACGCACCAGACGTCCATCAGGCCACTGGATGGCCTGGTCACGACAGTCGAGCCATTCTTTGCTCTCTTCGACATGACGTTCCCAAGAGTAAATGCCGGTTGGTGTCCCTTTGTCATCGAGCAATTGTTTGTTCGTACAGAAATCACAGGGTCCCTGGGGATCTTTCTGCATCATTTTCCAGCAAGTGTCCCCTACCCTGTCACCCCATCGGGCAATGGCACTTTGGTTCATAAACAGGACTTTGTAACTATCCATGTCCGCCACATAAACAGACGCATCCAGAGTATCCAAAACAGCGGTAAAGCGATCGTGTGACTCACGCAGTTCATGCTCTGAGTTCAGCCGGACCGCAATCTCTTTTTCCAGTTCTTCATTACTGTGCAGCAGTTGCTCGGTACGCTCCTCGACAACTATTTCGAGATTCCGTTTATGCGTTTCCAGTTGATCCTGTGCCAATCTGCGATCTGAAATCTCCACATTCAGATTGTCGATCAGCGCCTCCTTGTCTCTCTGCAGACTGAGTGTATGCAGCAGAATGCGGTTGGTATTGATTGCGGTATAGATTACGAGTGCGGTATAGACGGAGAGCGCCGCGAGTAACAACAGTGTTCCATGGCTTTCCCATTGGGCAATGACAACCAGGAGTGTCAATGCCGGTGGCAGACTGGCAGTAAAGAATGCGGACAAGACAGCAGAGAGCACCGGAACAGTTGCCGCCATGATACCGAGTACAATCATAACAACGACAATTTTATAGGCCGGATCCACCGCAGCCTCTGCAAAAAAACTCACTCCGGCCCAGCCAATACCTGCAGATGATGCTGAGGCAATGATCATGCCTGCCCAGAGTCCTATACGTGTTCCATCGAAAACTTTTTTATAGGAAAGATAGAGTGCCATACGAGCAGCCGCTACAAGCAGCATATAACCAGCCCAAAGGTTGAGCATCCAGGCAGGCAATGCCCCATCCAATCCAACCCAGGCCAGCAGAGTGACAATTAGAATCGCTACAGTAGAGGGCAGCGCATTGGCATAGATCAGTTTGATCTGCTCTGAGAAAAGACCTTTCCCTGGATGATTTTCTTCGTCCCTCACCATGCCAGTCATGTTGAGGCGTTGTAGCATGAAAGCCACTCCAGAAAGTGCTGTTAGAAGTTGTCAGTTATTGATTCAGGATAAGGACTCATACACTCACTATCGGCAAAAACAACTGAATCTTCAATATATATCAGCTCTCGTCCATCTCAGCGTCAATCCGGCACAATCAGTGATGCACCAGATCTACAACGAGATATTTTTAGTCATTCAAGGGCTAAAAATTAATGCGTCTTAAGATTAAGTGGATTCAGTTTTTTTATTTCTGACTGAAACACTGCTGATTATTTTTTATCCACGAATTATCACTGCACGGGAATGTATTGTTGACGGAATTGATATGATCGTCACGGCGCCTTGACCGACTCATAGGCATTTTTTATTTTCTCAGCACGGTAGTGAGAATTGTGTGAGGGGGGGATGTTCGGGTATGCGGCAAGAACCACTTTTCGTACCTCCTCGAATGTTGCCCACTGCTCGACACGATCGCTTCGATCCATGCGGTTCCAATTGGTAAGCGCCCTATTTCCATCCTGTAGTACCGTTTCCAACGCATCGTGCTGTGGAGCAACCAGAAGTTCTGTCGCTTCACCCAAAAACTCGTGAAGCCTCCGGCTGTGTGTGCCCGGTGAACCTTGGTTGATTCCCTGTGCTGACAGATCCACATGGACCAGTTCGTGCATGAGTGTCTGCACTAAGGTAGAGAGACTGCGAAAAGCATGTGGACCGATATAAAGGATCGACGGGGTTGCACCGGCCGCTGATTTTTCAGGATCAGAACGAAACTCTTCTGCCATAGCTTCCGTGAAACCACGTATATTCTTATTTTCGAACATGACTGCGACCAGGGCGTCGGAACCCAGGTCGAAGGCATCCATGACCAGGCGAAGCACGCTGTTTTCCCTGCCCTTTCTGTGCTTGGTCACAATAAGGTCAAGGGTTGCATCATCGAGTTGACCATTTGCGGAACCGGGTGGTTGCAGATCCGCCAATCGATGTACGAGTTCCGGATCTATTACCGATCCCGCCGTCGCGCCGACGATACCCCGCAAGGCAGTGATAGCGATAGGTTCGGCAAGGCGTGAACCCACTTGTTCGATCGCATTCCTCTCTGCAGTTGGATTGAGTATTAATTTTATCGGCGTGGCTGATACCGGGGGCTGCATAACACTAAGGCCCCGACTCAGGGCTGCAACGAGACTGGTATAACTGCCAAGTACCCATTTTGCGACCCACATCTCCCGCAGCGATCCCTCCCAGTCAATATGGATACCACTACCGATCATCTCTGGCCAGGATGCCTCCCAGGTCCATGCAACCCGCATTGCAGCCACGTCCGACAAATCCAGGCCTTCCGCATCCGCAATCAATGGGATGGCAAATTCATGCATACCGAACCCGATCATTTCAGCAAGCATAATATCCATCGTCGCGGGATCAACGACACCCGAGGGCGGGATGGATTTACTCAGTTGCCACGTCTCAAGTGCCCGGCTGGTTGTTTCACCAAACAGGCCGTTAACATCGAGTCCTGCCCCGGACAGATTCAAGTGTGCCTGCAAGGTGCGTATGTTTGCCGGCAGGTCCAGCGAAGGAGTCGCCGGAGCCGGTACTGGTTCTTCCTCCTCCGCTCGTTGAATAGTGTTACCTTGCCGTTGTAAGACATGAGTCAACTCGTGAGCCAACAACTTCCGACCACGATATCCGTTGGGCTCGTATTGCCCAGGAGCAAAAGCAATTGAATTTCCGAGGGTAAAAGCACGCGCGTTGACCGAGGCTGTGGCGCGATCCGCCGTTTTGCCGGTATGGACACGCACGCCACCCAGATTGGCATCGAAACGGGGTTCGAAATAGAGACGTACCGCTTCAGGTAATGGTTCGCCACCGCTGCGAATCGTTTCTGCAGCGTCCAGTGTTCTGTTTGCCTCAGCCTTTGACGTCGTATCAGGCTGTCGTTTCGTCTGCACGAGTTTCTCTTCCTCTGTCAACGGCTGACGTAGCAGTTCTTCCTCACCATTCGCTTGGCGTTGTAGCTGTTCTTGCTCGACAGATCCGACTGCCGGGTTCAACGACAGCGAACACGCCGGACAGGGAGCACCTCCAGTATCACAGGCGGTGCATTTGTGCTGCTGGGAAATCGATTCACCAGATTGGTTAGCCTTGTAGCCGATGGTCTGTCGGGTGGAATCGGAAAGACTCGATTTGCTGGGGAATGAGCGCTTCATGACAATCAACTCATGACTCGTCTGTGATTGCATCTGATTACCATCGAATCATGCCTGGCTTACCATTACTGCATCGCCTGGCTGGCTTCATCGAGCAACACCTGCATTACCCACCCGCGATTACCGCGGGCACGCACAAACCACCATTGAAACTCCGGCGCTGTCCTGTTGAAAGGCGATTCGGGACCGTGATGTACCACCCTCACACTTGTCCCTTTGGGTAGCCGTTCGACCAGGAAGAGGTCGTCATCCCAGTGCTTCGGCTCACGGACCATGCGCACGTTTTCCGTGTTCGTGATCATCACCTGGCCGCCTTTACCCGGCTCTGGTCGACGTGGGCCGTATCGTTCTCGCGGACTGTCCGGGACATAGGGTTTGCGAGGACCGTCGGGCACATAACTTTCGCGGTCGTCAACTATCAGACTGCGCAGCCACTGCTCGATGGTGCTTATGCCTAGTTCCTCTGGTGTCGCATCATGATGGTAGGTGCGACTGAAGTGGGCCTCACCACCGACACCTCCACCACCGATCTCCTTTTGCACCGGTGTATCGACCGAAAACATCCCCTCGGTTCCGGCCGCCAGGTCGAAGGACACTTTGTCGACAAAGCCGACTACGTCCGCCAGGCTTTCGAGCAGCGCATCTGCCCCGGAACGCAACCCCTCAAGTGCATCACCGGTCGCCATGCGGGAGATAAGATTGATGGCAGCATTGCGGTTGCGCTCATCGATGGCGTCCAATTGCTCCTTGGTCGCTTTCATTGTCGCGGTTGCCTTCACCGATACATAGTTGGCGTCCTCGATCACGGCAAGCTCGGGAAACCAATCAATGAGCATCGGGAAGAGCCCGAAATAGTTCCGTAGCGTTCCGGTAACTTGGAAGTTGGCATTGAAACCGTGTACCAGTGAAAGCAATTTCATGTCCCCGACATCGATGCCATCGTCTAGTGCTGCCACGAAACCGGGTATATCGGGTAGCTGCAATGTGATCTCTGCAAGACCTTTTGCAGCACCCTTCTGGCCGAGTAAATTTCCACCGCCGCTGCCGATGACGAAGATACCCACCTCTATCCAGTTGGATTCGACAACCGGTGGCGGCGCATCCACACTGTACGGCGGTAAGTTGATCGCGTACCGCAGACCAATGTCGGCAGATCCAGACAGGCCGCCTAGGCCAAATACGGCTAAGACATTGGTTCTGTACATCGCGGAAATGAGGTTTTTCATAAACACGGTGGGATCGGTGCCCTGACCACCGAACGCCTTGAAATCGAAATCTCCGAATATACCGAATTGCCCGGAGAGTTGAATCTTGCCTGGAAGCGCTTCTGTCGGTGTAACCACACTTACTTTGGCACCGATCTGACCACCCGCTTTCAATGCAAGGGTGGCGAGGAAAGAGGGTCCGCCTCTGATGCCAAGATCCAGTTTGCCACCGATGGCTCCACTAACCTCGATCTGTGTGTTACCTCCGATCGATAGTGCTGACCACATCAATTCGCTGAGCGCGCTCTTGATGTCGAGTGCAAACAGTTCCGCCAATGCCGCGGCGGGCCACTTTACACGAGCGAGGTCAACCGACAGCTTTGCCCCCAGCACACCACTAAGGTGGAGACCGAACGGGCCTTCAAGTACCGACCAGAGGGACGGTATGCCTTCCGCTCCTCCAGTAAGACCGGGGGCGATCGAGATTGCAATGGATCCACTGCGGCGGGTGATCGCAACGTCGATGGCACCAGAGCCATCGAAAGCGACTTCAAACGGCAGACCGACACTGGTTGCAGCGAGGTTCACGTCGCCGTCCACCTTGATGTGTGCGGCCCAACCGGTGTTGTCTGGCCAAAGCACATCGAGTATTGCCAAAGTCGCGTCCGGCATCTTCGCCAGTGCTGCGGTGACATCGGGCAACGGCAGCTGCCGCGCCACCCGCTCGATTTCTCCAGCCCCTTGACCTAGCGCCTCACTGAGTATGCCGATGGTCGCATCGACCGCTCCCGGGTCTGCACCCTCATCGCTGTCTTGGTTCAGGTCCTTGCGTTGTACCATAGGAGGGGTACGTTCACCCGCCAACATCGGCTCTGAATTGGCCTTTCCACTTGCTGGGCCAGCCTGTTGCATCACATGCGCCAGTTCGTGTGCGAGTAATCGTCGTCCGCTGGAACCGCCGGGATCGAACTGACCGGGTGCAAATGCGATGGAGTTCCCCAGGGTGAACGCCTTGGCGCTCACTGCGGCGGTCGCTCGCGCTGCCGTCTCTCCAGTATGTACCTGGACATCGCCCAGATCAGTGCCGAAGCGGGGCTCAAAATATCGCCGTGCGGTATCGGGTAGCGGTACTCCGCCGCTGCGGACCGACTCCACGGCCCTGGATGAACCATCAGCCCACGGCCTGGAAACCGCTTCGGGCTTGGGTGCCAGTTGTACTTCATCTTCTTCGATGGCTTGGCGCTGCAGTTCCTCTTCATCTTCGACCGGCTGGCGCATAAGCGGCTCATTCGATCGAGAATCGGTCGCCAGCCCCACTGACTGCGAACAAACCGGACAGGGTGAGCTCCCAGCTTTGCAGGCGATGCATTTATGTGGTGGCGTGGGTGTACCAGCAGTCCCATCCACGCCAACCGGCTCCGGCATGCGTAAAACCTCATCTGCTACCCTATTGGCCTCTAATTCCAGCTTCTCGTCGGGCTGGCTGATCCTATATTTACCGAGACTCGAATTGGTCGCGTCACTCTTCGAGACCTGATTGGAGAGAACTCTCATGGTGAGACTTCCAAAATCTTAATTTCTAGGTTCATTGATACGGCTCCAGTCAGTCCACATACAGAAAAATCGGGAACACCTGTTAATGACACACCTTCGGTGTTACAACTCCATTGTCATACGCGCTAATTCCTCGTAGTAGGCCGTCTCCGCGACAAACCACATTTCGGGTGTCATGTCCCCACCACCCCCATAGGGGTTAACTCCAATTTCCTGCGATTTATTCCATGCCCAGATCATTGCCTGCGCTTCGTTCCAGTCCCAGCCCTGGTGGGCGAAGGCCATGCTCACGAAGTAATAATTAACCTCCCAGCTAGACATCTCTACACCGCGAAAAATGAAACGCCCAGGCATTCCGTAAAAGTCGCTGTCGAATTCGGACATACCCTTGGCATCCCACCATTCAGGAATTGTCGGCCGCATCTTGGCGATATTCTGTTGCAGTAGCGCCTCGGTGTCCTGCGCACTCATCGGAGTCGCCTGCCCCGGCGTCCCGGGGCGGTAAGGACGGAGACCCCAGCGTCGCCCAACAAGTCGCCCCAGATTCGGACTGAGCAATGTCCGTTCCCGGGATCTTCTCTCGCGCAGGTATTGTTCTTCCCTGGCCAGTTCCGCTTGTCCCCGATCAAAAGCGGACCGCAATATAGTGGGGTGATTTCCCGCCGATACACCGTCGTTCGCAACAGATGCACTGTTATGCCGCGGGATTTTCCCTTGCTGTACGACATGTGTCAGTTCGTGTGCCAGAAGTTTCCGCCCACGTGAATCACTGGGATTGAACTGGCCAGGCGCGAAGGCGATGGAACGTCCCAACGTGAATGCGCGCGCATTGACCGCAGCAGTCGTCTGAGCTGCATCCTTTCCGGTATGCACACGAACTTCACTCAGGTCCATACCAAAGCGTGGTTCGAAGTAGTCCCGGGCTGGAGTCGGCAGTGATGATCCGCCACGACGAGCAGCTTCTACAAACTTTAACCTTCCACCGGTGATCAAACCGGCTCTCGTCCCAAGCTGCGCTTCTCCCCCATCCTCAAGCGGCTGGCGTTGCAGCTCCTCTTCCTCTTCGAGCGGCTGTCGCCAAAGTGACTCATTAGATCGAGGCTCAGGCACCGCTCCCATTGACCGTGAACAAACCGGACAGGGCGCACCCCTGGCTTCGCAGGCGGTACATTTATGAGGCGATCTGAGTGTACCGGCAGTTCTATTCGCGCCTACCGGCTCCGGCATGCGCAAAACCTCGTCCGCTACCCGATCGGCTTCCAGTTCCAGCTTGTCACCCGGCTGGCTGATATGAAGGTTCCCTACTGCCTCACCCTGACCTTCCAGACCGGCCTTTTTTACCAACGCATGTCTCATTGTGGTTCGGGTCATGAAGTATTAGCCCGCTACCCTCAGCAGGCTTTGGTTATTTACGACTGGACTGCTTTAAAGTGTCGCTTGTTTGTCAGCCACCTGTTGTGTCGCATCGATCAGTCGACGGGCGGCTCGATCCTGTGCACTGGCTTCTGCATCCGCCAGGGTCAGCTGCTTTTCAAAGGCTGTTTCCTGTTTGTCGACCAATGTGGCTAACGCATCTTCGTAGCTATCCCGTGCCACCGACCAAGCCGCATCGAGACTCGCCGTGAGCGTTGCCGAGTCAGTTTCATTGGCATCGAACCCGGGTGAAGCCAGGGCAATCGCTGCGTTCAAGGCATCCCGGGTAGCGGTCAGGTCCTGCAGATGGATGACGGCTTCGTGTAGACGCCCGGCGGTGTGAGCAGCCTCTTCTGCCGCCAATTGCTGGTAAGCGAGTGTGGTACTGTCGGATGCCAGTGCCGCCAGTGTCGTTAGGGTCTCGAAAGCATCGTCCAATGCCGCCTGCTGGAGAGCCAGATCGTCTTCAGCGGTTGTTAGCTCCGCCGTGGCTGTATCCAACTCGGCGCGGGCTGTAGCGACCGCATCACTGCCGACGGTATCGTAGCTCTGTACTTCGGCCAGCAGGAGATCCAGCTCGCCCAAGTCGGACAATCCCAGGTCGGTACGCAGCTGATCGCGCAGGGCTGACTGCACTGAAGGCGACAGGTCACCACCGGTTGTTATGGCTTCCCGCGCCCCGGCAATAGCATCAAAGTAAGCGTTGGTAG
The DNA here is from genome assembly GCA_025656675.1 of Candidatus Thiodiazotropha sp. (ex Codakia rugifera). Taxonomy (GTDB): domain Bacteria; phylum Pseudomonadota; class Gammaproteobacteria; order Chromatiales; family Chromatiaceae; genus Thiodiazotropha. Next base: position 73,391 of record JAHXHN010000002.1, on the reverse strand, counting down.
CATCCGTTGCGGCAGCATCCCGCTCCGCCAGAACGATCTGCTTCGATTCGGTGCTCAGGCGCGCCTGCTCCAATGCATTAACGATCACAGCGACTCTATTCAGATGTTCGTCGGTTGCGGCACCGCCAAGCGCCGTCAGTTGGGTGCTTGCGTCGGCCAGTGTGGACTCCAGTTCACTCAGTTCAGTTGCGAGGTCAGGCATGACTTCTCCCTCCTGTTAGGACAATGATCAGGGCGGTCCGAGCCTCCGAGGCTGAGGACGACCCATTTTGGTGAACTCGGAAGCGATAGCCGCTTCCAGCATTCGTTGTGACACAACGCCCTCATCGGCCGCAGCTGCATAGGCGGCACCAAGGGCACAGTTACGAATTTCGCCGCCGACAAGCTCAAAGCGCTCAGCAATTTTTTCCAGGCGGACATCCTCACCCAATCTGTCTCTGGGCAGGTGCTGACGCCACAATGCCAGGCGCTGACCCGGCGTTGGTCGTGGGAAGAACACCGAAAAACCGATCCGACGGGTAAAAGCGTCGTCCATACTTTGCTGAAAATTACTCGATAGCAGCACAATTCCTTCGAAGGACTCCAACCGTTGCAGCAGGAAATTGACTTCGATATTGGCGTAGCGGTCGTGGGCGTCCTTGACATTGGTGCGTTTGCCGAACAGCGCATCTGCCTCGTCGAAAAACAGTAACGACCTGAAGCCTTCGCCCAGGTCGAACAGTTCGTTCAGATGTGTTTCGGTTTCGCCAATATACTTGGAAACCACCCGCGACAGATCCACACTCAGCATGGACATTCCCAGGCGACTGGCGATTACTTGGGCGGCGAAGGTCTTGCCGGTACCAGACTCTCCATGCAGCAGTGCAACCAGCCCATTACCACGATTACCGAACCGGGCTTTGCCCAAACCCCAGCGGTCTTGTACTTCAACCCGGTAGCGCACCCGTTCGACCAGGCTCTCCAGACTGGCTCTAGACTTGCTGTCGAGAACCAGTGTCGACCAGGGAATTTGGGGGCGGTGGCTGCTCGCCAGCCGCGAAACCGGTTCCGGCTGGTTCTCGTACAATGACTGCAGTACGTCGCTGTGGTCGGCGCCAGCACGTCCCTCCGACACCGCTCTTGCGGAAGCCTGCTCAACGACGCTGGCGATAAGATCAGCAGACAGGTGGGTTTGATTGGCCAGCAGGTCGACGTCGGCCTTTGCACCGGACCCCGCTAGAAAATGCTGCCAAACGGCCGCCATTTCGAGTGGACGTGGTATCTGTGCCAACCAACGCCGCAAAGGGGTTGTCTCCGGAACCCGCAGTACGACAGCGTTGGGACCTATCACCAGCATAGGCCCCACCATAGGTGTCAGTACCTCCGGCGCTAACTCGACTTCCCCAGGAGCGCATCCCAGGTGAAGCACCGGCAGTAGATTGGCGAGTCTCGCAGCAATCAATAACTGACGACAATCTCCTGCAATATCATCGCTTGCTGGCTGCAGCTCAAGCCAGGACCGTTGCAACGCCAACGCCAGGGCATCGGCATGACAGCTCGAAGATATGCCACCTTGGCCCACCAGGTGAATCAGGACAGGCCTTTCGGTTGCAACCCAGTTCGCCAGTTCCCGTGCATCGGCATTGACCGAATCCTGCAGGCTGACGACCACAGCTGTCGATGGATCACTCCCCGGCAGGTGCAAGACCGCGCCACGGGATGAGAGGGATGGACGATCACCGACATAGTCACTCAGTGCCGCACCGGCCTGCAGGCGGCGTTCGAACAGCGGTGTTGAAAGCGTATCGACGAGCAAGCCGCAGCGCCAAAGGACACTGTCACCCAGATTATCGCGAATCAGTCCGCGATCGGTGCTGTCCGCGACCAGCAGAGGTATAGCCTGGTGCATCGCCAATCGGCGCAACCCACCGTTGATTCCCGCATAGAGATTGCCAAATCGCTCGTCCAGTTCCGGCGCCAACGCCAGCAACAGCAGATCAAGTTCGAAAGGTGACAGACCGAACGAGCGCATTACACGCACCAGCGGTTGTTCCCGGAACTGCGGTTCATCCATCACCTCCAACAGCTGACTGCTGGTTTGCGCCAGACCCTCGGCGAGTTTGCAGGGATCTTGCGGCAGCGGCGTGAACAAGCCCGCAGCCAGCCGTCGCAGGAAGTCCGTTTCAGGAAAGTGGAGCAACAGTCGACCTGCGAGACAAGCAAGTAGTTTTTCGCCAATCTGCACACCACCACTGACAGCCGGATTCTGATTGGCCGGGAGGTCCTGTTGATGTTTCGCGACCGGTGCGTTCATTGTTTTCGGTATTCGAAACGAATGACCCGACCGAGTTGCGGCACCCACCCCGGGTCGATGTCCCAACCACCTCGCCGCAGACCGATATCCACTGCATCCGAAGGAAGAATCAGGTGCGCCTCATTCTCTGACATCCGTAGATGACCGGGCCTCAGTAAAAGTCTGTCCATGGCTGACAGGGGTTCATCAGCGCGACCAAAAACGTACTCACATCCCCTGGGTGCGGCGGCGACATCGTCAGCTATCCGGGCCGTAATAGCCTCAGATACAACCCTCCCCCAGGACAGTGCGGAGTCAGGATGACACTGCTCATCCATGTTACTGGGTGGTTCGCGTAGACCGGCGAAGACCTGTAACAGACCTGCATCACGACACCAGGCGGCTCGGCGGGCCGCCGGTGACAGACGGTCGAACACCGTATTCAATAAAAAAGTACCCAAGGCCAGCATCGCCTGGTTGACGTTGATACTCTGCTCCCGCTTCCCCAATGCAAAGCGAATCAGGAACAACAGGCCACCACAACCAACCGGAATCCCAGCGGTGCCGGTCATCGTCAGATCGGTAGCTGATGAGGCTGATTCACTGGCCCGCTCAGATTCGATATTCACAGATATCGGCACCGAATCGAGAGGGTTTTCCAGAGTGTCAAAACTGGCCGCACTGATGTCCTCTATGAACATCATCTCTGGCGCAGTACGCATGTCAGTACCCTTGAAAGGGTGGTTCTCTGCAAGTCTATGCGGTTGCGCCAATAACTGTTCGAGTCGAGTCTTCAGCTGCGTATAGCCGTCCGCCACTGGCAGGCCTGCAAGGAGCTGAAACGCACAGAACAACAAGGCAGCTGAGTCTGCATCTGCACAGCGGCGCAACAGATCGCGTTGAGATGCCGGCAACGAGGTCAATAAGGCTGAGTCGCCCTGCCAACCTCCACTGTCCCGCACATCATCGCCGCCAACGGTTGCTGCTGCGATCAGCGCTCTTCCAGCTGTGGCACTTTGTGTGGCATCAAAACAGATCAGCCAGGCCGGGCCGGGATCGTCGGCCAGCTCGACGATGCACTCCGCTGCTGACTTCGGATCGATGGCTGTCAACTCGATGAGTAGTCGCGGCAGTGCCTGAGCATCAGCAGCATCATCCAACAATGCTCGCGACCACCAGGGCAGTACGCCGTTTCGCACAAGCTGCCGGATATGGTGGCGACGTGCGCTAATCAAGTTTGGGAAAACAGCCAAGGTATCCGAGAGCAGTGCCTGGCCGGGTGTGAAGCCAGATGTCGACACGATCCGCTCGAGTCCGTTCAATAGCGCCCTAGCCCAGGATTCCGCGATATGATCGAACAGCCCCGGTTCGGCATTGGCAGAATAATCAGCCAGCTGTATCCGAATGTTCAACCTGCGAACGGCAACCAGACAGTCTGCATTCATACCTAAACTTTGGTACAAACTGCCGATACTCCGCTCCAGCACAGCCGGCAATCGATCGGTGACCATGTGCTCCAGTTGGCGCTGCATTCCATCAGCGTCGTTCCTATCGTAGACGCGGTAGCGGTTACGCATCTTTCGAATCTGGAGTGTCGGCACGCTCATTTGCTAGGGTGTCCTGAACACAACGTCCGCGACCACCTGGAAGCCTTCCTTGCCGAGCAGATCGGCTATCGGCTTGATGCGTTTCAGTGTGGCCGTAGCGGTGGCTTCGGTTTTGAATTGGGTCTGGGTTTTCACCAGTGCCTTGACCGGATCACCGCCGGTCTCAGCCAGGTTTTTCCTGAAACCGGCGGCGACTTCGGCAGTGGGTGGATTGGCGGCAATGGTATCGATCTCCTTGGCAATCCTGCTGACCTTGGGGGTGATGGCCTTGCGCAATTTTTCAACACCCTCACTGCCGCCCAACAGCTTCCCGGCTTCATCGGCGGGTTGCTTGAGAACCTCACCGATGGTGACATCGATTCTGGCCGTACCGACCAGGTTACTGGCTGGTTGCCGTTTCAGACCACGATTGACCGCCCGCCAGAGTTCACGGGAACTTGCCTGCTCGTATACACGCACCGAACCGCCGTGTACAAGCTCCTGATTGAGACTGCCTCCCTGTGGCAGACCACGTTCGTTGAGTGCCGGAATCACTTTGGCGGCACGATGGATGTTGCGCAGGCTGGCCTCGGCAGCCTGAGGACGCTGTGATGCAATCAATACTTTTATGGTGTCAAAACCGATGACATCTGTCCCCTGTGCATCAGCGACAAGATCGAGTGCCCGCTGTCGGCGCAACACCGGGTCATCGATCTGGTCTGCGAGCCGGGCATCCTCGGCGTCTACCTGGGTGAAAAAACCATCCCACATCTCCGGGTTGGCGAGTTCGGGGTTGGCGGTAACGGCACTGTAGGCAATCACCTCCCGCACCAGCGGTGTACCCAGTGCCGACTGCGCCGCCACCTGCTGGGCCTGTGGTTGGGCCAGGTAATGGTCACGGAAGGTTTGGGTCGAGGCCGGAGTTGTTGTAGTGCTGGCTCTATCGAAACTGTCGATAAACGCCTGGAACTGGTTGAACAGTTCGAACAGTACATAGATCACGTCGAGCAGCACCATACGCTGCTTGACATAGACGGCGAAATGGCGTGGCAGCGCGTCCATGCCAAAGCGCTCGCGGATAAACTGAATCAGTCGGTCACGGTCGAGACTGGAGTAGGCACCGTCGGATTGGCCTGGTGGGCGACTGTACCAGTCGCTCAGCGATGCCGCCGTATCCCCTTCTGTAACGCCAACCACCGGATGGTGGCGGCGCAGACCCTGCAGCGGAATAATCACCTTGACCAGCTCGACTTCGCGGTTCACCAGTAGATCGGTTTCGCGCAACATGAGCATGACTGTCGAACCGAACACGCTGATGAAACGGGTAAACAGCCCGGTGATTGCCGAGAAATCTTCGTCACGCTCCTCACACAGGTTGGATAGGAGGCTGCTGATTCTGTCATCGATGGCAGACAGCCGATCCACCCGCACCGGGTCCTTGTCGAAGACATTGTTGATGTCCTCCAGCAGATCGTCATCATGGAGGGCAACAACATAGTAGGGAATCACACTGGTGCCACAGAAGTACCTGTCGATCTGCCGTTCCACAAGATGGACGTTGGCGAACCCGGGGATCTGCTCAAACAGATTGCTATCAGTGTCGGTATCCGGATCGAGTAAATCGAACAGGGTGGTATAGGGATCGAAAGGCAGGAATCCGACTGGCGGGATGTGGCGGAAGCCACGCTCATGCAAATTCATTGCAGGAGTGGCCTGTTGTCCATAGGATGCAAGGGGCACTTTCGACAGGCTCTGCTTAAGCATGCACTGGAAATGGTGCAGACGCGCGTCGGCGGCCGATTGTGTCGGTGCGCCGATGTGGGTGCGGGTCCAGTTGGTGGCGTTGGTCGCTGTAAGCCCGCGTCGCGGTATCCACTGGTCGAGGAATATAATACTGGTGTCGAAGCCGATGTAGGCCATGGCCAGCGGCACGGCGCCTGCCTGCTGGCAGCTGTTACCCACCGCTTCACAAAATGCATTGTCGCGGAGAAACTCCGGATCCCAGCGTTGGATAAGCGAATGTTCGAAGACATCATAGTAGTAGGCAGACAAAATGCCGCGCAGCGCCCAGGAACTGGCGATTTTCAATTCGCGGGGCGGATCGGCGGGAAAGCGTACCAGCGATAGCCCGAAGCCACCTCGCCAGCCATTACTTTCGCAGCGTGCCGACGCCTCTCCGGCACAGGCTTCACCATAAACCTTGGCATCGCCCTCCGGCGTTTCCCTTGGCTCGATCATCAGCAGATAGGGTCCTGGTGGCAGTGCTGAACCGGGTGTCCCGGCACCGTCATTGAAGGGCTCGAGACAGAGGCACGACTGAAACCGCTGACCGCTGACGGCAACCTGGCGCGGTTCACTTTGAAAAAGCGGTATCAGATCGCGAAAACAGAAGCAGTACTCCTGTCCCACCACGATCGGCCGGCCGATACCATCGAAAGCAACGCCGGGTTGCAGCGTAAATTGAGTATCGAGGGATGTTCCACCCGTGCTCGGATCATTGTCGGTGCCCGGCGTCGGATAGGGCTGCAGGGTTGCCTCCAGCCCGCTCAGCCCCAGTCCCCAACTGATGCCCGGTGGAAAAATTTGCGCCAGCAGACGGAGGCGCTGATCCCAATAGGTGTCCTGCTGCCGAAACGCCTGGGCGGTGAGAAAGCGGCCGTCAAACCAGTTAATCCTAAACAGACCATTTTTACCTGTGATGGTCGCCGAGCCGGGGGGTGCCTTGGCAAGCTGATCGGCAAGCATCTCGATCACTTGGTCGCGGCTGTAGGCACCAAGCAGGTTGTTCCCCAGTGGGCTGGAAAAGTTGTAACCAAGCTTCTGATTCCGGACGTTCTCGAATAACGCCTGATTCAATGCCTGGGTGCTGAAAGCGTTGTCGCCGGATGATGAATTGTCGACGCTCATGTCTGCTCTCCTCGGTTGTTCAGACAGCGCCCGGTGTCCAGACGCGGATGACATTGATATCCCTGCCGCGACCAGTACCGCTGATCGGCTCATCCCACCAGCCATCGAGCGGTTGACCGGCGGTTCCCATGACGGGCTGACGCCCACCGCCAATCAGGTGCAATTGCAGACTGGTATCGGTAACCGGCGCAGCTGCCAGCGCGATGGTGAGTACGTCACCTGCCACGGTTACGGTTGAGTCCAGTGGAGGGGTCCAGCCGGTACCTTCCAGTGCATGGACCATGGCTGAATCGGCACTAAGGGTTGCTGCGTCAAGATCGGCAGAGAACTGCAGGCTGTATTCCGGAAGCGTCGCTGCATCGGCAGTTTCACTGTTATCACTGACTGAAAGCAGCTTCAGCGACGGGGTTGTGTCAGCCCCCGCAAGGCGTTGTCGAATTGTCTGCTCGGCGGTCATCTGCATTGCCGGAAGCAGCGCACGGACACTGTTATCAATCGCCTCGATGCGGGTGATTTCGGTGGTGGCACTATCCTCGTGAAGCAAATCAACGACAGCAAGCAACAAGGGCGCTTTTTCGGTGGCGGTCCAGAGCTGCTGCAGGCTCAATCCGGCCCCGGGGTAATCGAGCAGATAATCGAGCAGACGGGTGCGCAGGTCGCCGTGGCCATCGGCTGCGCCCGGGGGCCACCAGTCGTGCTGCAGGGGATGCGGATCCACCGGCGCCTCGGCCACCAGGTCGATACGAAAACGGTCGTTGACGCGTGAAAACGCCAACGCTTCACTGGCATCCCCGCAGGGTGGTGTGATGGCCGGCACCTGGTTGCTGAGGCAAGACTCATAACACAGGGTTATATAGGCACGGCGGATGTCCGAAGGCGGTTCGTCGGCCGGATCCGCTGGTGTGGCCGCAGGTGATAATGCCAAGGTTTCCCAGATATCGCTGGTATGCAAGCCGATGATATCGAGGCACTGCGGTTCATTGACATAGATTTCACGGCCATAGACGTCGATGGCCAGCCCTTCGCCAACGATCAGCCGTGACTGTGGAGGATCCACCGGCTCGGCGCTGACTCGCAGGCCGCAGACCGTGCCCAGGCCGTGTAACAGCGTATTGTGCAACCGCCGTCGCAACACCATCCCATTCTGCTCGGCCTGAAAATCATCAGCACCAAGAAGCTGGCCGTAGTGATAACGCAAGCGAGACCAGGGATCACCGGGCAGGGCTGGGTCACTGCCATCACAATGCATGAATTGTGCGTCTCCATGAGAGTTGCTCATTGCAGTCTCTCCCTCGTTGTCATGGTTCAGCACGCCTGCGGCGTGCACGCGTAGTTCGATAGTCTGCTGGATTCAAGTCGTACTTCTCCGGGATGAACCGGCCAAGATCGCGACAGTGTTCTGTCGCGCCCAAGTGGAGCGGCTCCCAACAAGGCCGGCTGCCAGCGATCTCTACCGGCCAGGCTGGTACCGAGACCGACATAGCTGTTGCTGCCCACTACGAGCCCGGCATCCAGCCAACAGAGAGTGTGCAGTGTGTGAGCCGGTTTCCATGCCTCCACTGCCTCTTCAACCACAGCAGCCAGATCGCTTTCATAGGAGGAAAAAATCACCACGCTAAAGCGGTGGGCATACTGACGATAAAAGCTAATCGTCGGGTCCAGATTCAACGCGGGCGGAAGCTCGCCGGGTGGACAGGGCGTACCACCCTGCTCACAAAATGCAGCACGCCGTGCCAGCAGCCGTGAATGAGCCGACAACAAGTCGTTTTCCCAGCCGGCCGAAGACATGCCATCTGCCTCGCTGCCGCCGAGCTGCAGACTGCCGAGGTGACTCTCTTCGCCGTCACCGACGGCACCCAGTGTTGAGGGGCTGGTGCGCCGCAGGCGGAACGACTCAACCACCGCAACCCGCCCTTCGGTGAGGATGGTGCACAGCCTTTCGAGTCCAGCCGATGTGCCGCGTTGGCGATAGAGTGTCAACAACTCTGAAAGCAACTGGCGCCGAACCGACTCTCGGATGCGTGAATCGAAACTCATGGCAACGAAACAGCCGAGCCATTCCAGGGCCTCTGGGGGACAGACACGGGGATCGAGCAGCTGATGAAACTGATCGATGCGCTGGTTGAATTCGGTGTAGAGCCCCTCTAACACCGCAAGGGCCTGATCAGCCTCGTTCGCGACCGCCGCGTCTGCCGACCAATAGGCTGGAAGATGCTCGAACAGTGATGGCCGGCAATGGCTGGCGCGCAGCGCCCGCACAACCGGGCTGCGCCGACTACTGCCGTGGAGGCGGATTCGCAGCCACAGGTAGCGGCCGGGCGGATTCCGTATCAATCCCTCCAGCGTCAGCATATTGTCCGCCACCTCGGGTATGTCGCGAGGACCATACTCATCCTCGGATGGCAATTCACGACCTACCGGCGGCAGTGCGACATCAGCCTGATAGACCCGCCGATCGAGTACACCCAATGGCAGCCAGCCTTCCTGGTCTTGCGGTGTGCGTGACGCCAACGGTCGGCGCATCCAGGCAGAGGCCACCGCCTCCTCATCAATCATCGCCAGGTCACTCAAGCCATGCGGTGGGCGCGCCGTGCGTTGTACGGCCTGCGCTGGCAACTCGTCAGAGCAGCGCACACTGACTTCCAGCTGAGTGCCTGGCGGCAGGCAGGCATCGATGAAGACCCGGTGCCACTGACAGGCAATCGCTTCTGAATCCAGTGCAAAGGATTCGACCTGACCGGTAATGACCCGATCAGCGGTCGCCGGGGTCAGGGGGCGGGCAGCCGCTGCAGTGGTGGCCCAAACGCGACAGTCGGCGCCGACGAATAGTCCCCGACTGTCGAAGCCGCGTGACTCCCACTGCTCCTCGACTGCCAGTCGCGTTGCCTCGAGCAGGTAGCTGCTGAAGATGAAAACTGTCGGCCGTTCGGCATCCGGTTGTGCCTCGCCTATGTAAAGACGCTCCGGCTCGGCCAGCAACAGATGCAGGGGATCGTCGAGATCGGTGATATCGAAGGTTGTGATATCGATAGCCGTCAAGCGCAACAGACCATGTACAGCCTCAGTGTCGGTCTCACGCATCAGTGCCACTGCAGGCCCCTCTGGATGACCGCTGACAGCAATTGGAACACGCTCGTCGCTACCGATATCGACGCATTCCCACTCGCCACCGTAGGCCTGGCGCCAAAGCTGGCCGTTATCGACATCACAGGCCAGCAAACCCCAACTGCAGGCGGCCAGATCGTCGAAGTGGGCATTGCCAGGCGGTGACATTATTGCCAGCTGACGCAGATCCTCCGCCGCCAGCAGACGAATGCGCTGCACACCTCTTTCCAGTAGCCAGAGGCGTCCGAAGGGATCCGCCGACAGACTGGCGGGTTGATCGAACAAGCGACCCTTGCCAGCAGTGGCAAGGTTGTCGAAGCGAGTCGTGTTGGAATCGGAGGCATGATTGGAGGAATCAACGGCCGGAACTGTCAGCGATCGCCAGCCGCCGTCTGCTGACCAAAGCAGATCAGAGTTGGAATCGGCCAACAGTGTGTATCCGGTTGTGCAGTGATCTGGCGGGCAGCATATATACTGCGCTCCGCCACGCAATTGGCGTAGTTCGTGAAATTCAGCATCAGGCATCCGCAGCCCTTCGGTTATGCCATCGACCTGCTCACGTGTGGCGAGCTGAACGCTGGCGGTTGGTAGATGCAACTGCAGGTTCTCGAAATCACAGTGTTGCCATTGATCGATGCCGGAGAGATGTTGGAATCGGGGTGTTTTCATGCCAGCGACTCCGGGTACTCGTTGGCGCCTGCTCGAGCGTAACTTCTGCAAGGCAACACCGTCCTCAAACCTGCTCCCACGAACGTGATATCAGCAGCCCGCACGGCCCCGTTGGTGATTTGATGTCGGGTGCCAGTCAACATTCTTCACGCTCAACGGGTACAGGTAACTGGCCTGGGTCACCGCCAGCTGCCGGCTCTTCGCGCTCGATCGGCTCGGCATTTTCGGCTTCGGTGATCTGCACCCCGCGCAGAACCGGCAATTGCCAGCGGTGCAGACGAATTTTTCCATTGCGAGTGGTCGATTTTCCAATGGCGTCTATCTCATCGCCTTCCAACAGCACTTCGGAGACGAGCCTGACACCCTCAACCTTGAGCACAGCGGCCTCAACATCAGCGGCACTGACAGCCCGACCGAAGGGCCAGCCCTGTCCCGCCGGGCCATACGGCGGCAACGGCGCCAGGTATTGACGGACTGCCAGTTCAAGCCAGCGGCGGACGGTTTCGAAGCCGTATCCCGCTTCGATTTCGAATGCCACAGATACCCACAGAGGTACGTATTGCGGTGGCGTGACATAGAGCTCGGTGGTAACCAGGCGGCGAAATTCCAGCTCCTCACAGACCCGCCGCAGCATAATCTGATCCGGCACCGGCTCGTCGGGGTGCAGCGGGTCGTAAGCGGGGACGATCACCAGCGTAACGATACCGGGTACCTCGTCAATCCGTTCATGGGGCTTATGTCGCGGCAGGACATGCACACGACCGATATCAACACCAGGCGCATTCTGCGCCAGCTCTACAAAATCCAGCGCCGCCACTGCTCGCTCGCGGTGACGCATCCAGCGCGGTATGCGATCGATGGCATCGGGAATTGTCTCACCGTCGGCACCACCGTTGACGGCAAAGGTATTGATACATTTAAGGCTGGATACCGAACCTTCACCCCGTACCTTGTTGATTGCCTCGGCAGGAACATTGCCGGCGACGCCACCACCATAGCGGTAACTGAGACAACGAATCGCCTCTCCTGGGCGTGGAACACGACCATGAATGCCATCACCAAAACTAATCACACCCGTAGACAAATCCAACTCGTAATGGCGGTCATCAGGCAGTGACAATGTCAGACTCTCGGTCTGCTGCCAATTCTCCCATTGCCCGGCCTCGCGCAGTTGCAACAACAAGGTGTCCTCAAGTACCGGCGACTTGCTGACCTGGACCTGCTGGGCGGTCTGCCCGCTGCCGTAGCCAAGGAGTTCCCCTGCCGCGGTCACGGCCTGTTCGACTGCCACCGTATTGCCGGCAAGGTGATGCAGACGCGGCTGTGGATAGTCCTCACCGGGCCGACGTACACGAATCCAGGTCAATACCCGGGCCTGATCGTCAGCCTGCTCCAGTCGTGGCGGCAATTCACCGACACCTAGCAGATCTTGATCGAGTAAACCGGCCCAGTCGTTGAACTGAGTCACCCCTCCTGGCTGTGCTACAGGTAATTGCAAGCGCACCACACCACTGCGATCCAGTGCCTCGGTCTGATCGCTGACGACAGTGAGTCGCTGGTAAACGATATTGTCGACCAGCGGTTGGTCAGCAGGATTGAAGCGCCCGGTACCGATATGCCAATCGAGCGGTAGAGGTTCGGCCTCGCCGCCTGGCTCTGGGCATGCCCGATGATCCTCGGCACCGCAGAGGGCATCGTCCACACGCACGCCGAGCGACAACGTCTTGCCCGCGATGGCGAGTCGCAATTGCTGCATGCGCGACAGCAGGGCCGCATCCTCGAATCCCTTGATCAGAGGTTCAGGTGCCAGCAAGGCTATCCACAATGTCTTGTCAAGGGTGTTGGCGATAGATGTCACGGGCGGCAGAACGCCTGATTCCACTTCCGGCAGCGGCACGCTCTGATAATAGCCGTGTGCGGTTATGGCCGGTGCGATCTTGCCTGCTTCGGCGTAATGGTCCTGAAGCAGGAAATCCATACTCTCTGCACCGACGATGTCAGCTGTCGGCTCCGGTACCGGTTGCTTGACATAGGCGCGCGTTTCAACCGGTAGCACAGTCAGCTCGTCGGTGACCTGAAACGCTATCTTGCCTGCACTCACCAGGGTTCGGGCGGTGCTACCTCCGAAAGGCAAATTGATCGGCGCATCCTGCCCCTTGGGCAGCTCGAAATGCACCAGTGTCCTGGCGAGGGTGGCAGTCTGCAGCGGGATGTTGAGTAAGTTGAGAAATTCACGGCGCGCCTTTTCCGGTGCCCGATTCATGCGATATAACAGATTCTCGCCAAGGTAGGCAAACAACTCCAGCAGTACGATACCGGGATCTGACGGGTTGTGATCGGTCCATGTTTCGCTGTGCACGGGAATGCGTCGCACCAGTTCGTCGCGCAGTTCTTCCCAGTTGCGATCATCGAGTCGAATGTCGGGCAAACTGGCCATGTTCACGCGGCTCCCTGATCAAGGTAAAAAGGCAGCACCAGACTACGCGGTCCCGGATCATCCTTGAGGTGGTAGTGCAATTCGATACGCAGCAGAGTCGGTTCGATGGAATCAACATGAATATCCACCGCGTCAAGCGTTACCCGCAATTCATCACGGCCAACCGCATCGACAATGTCCTGCCGCATGGCTGCACGGGTAGCAAGTGTGTTGGGGGCAAACAGATAGCGACGCAGACCGACGCCGAAGGTTGGCCGGCCGATACGCTCACCTGGTTCTGTCAGCAACACGGCACGTAGCGACTGAGCCACAGCATCACTACCGCTGATCCAGGAAAATCCAGGCTCCCTTAGCAGTGGTAGCTGTATGCCGGTCCCGTAGATTTTATTTGGATCTCGCATCGTTATTTCTTCACAGGCACCGGTAGACAAAACTTGAGCAGCAACAGCCAGCCAAAGCCCGGAATAATCAGCAGGATGCTCAGAATGATGGAGAAAAGTACCCAGGCGCAGATTGTGAATACCGGGATACCAAAAGAGCAGATCATCTGTATGCCCCACTGGCGGGCGGTATCGGTCATCTCTTCACCGGTACTGATACCGGAATCTGCGGGGATGTTGACCGCCGCGAAGGGATTGGCATTTGCCTTGGGAATACGCGGAATGTCACGCACCAGTTTTTTCAGGTCGGGCAACTGCATGGCAACCGGTTTCATGCCCAGAATGTCAGTCGGCTCAGCCAGCGAGAACGCTTCGCTCCCTGGTGTCCATAGCAACTGTTCAGCTTCGCAAGCGTTGTGCCCGGCGATACGGGAGAAACACCAGACAGCATAGAGGCTGTCGGCATCAAAGCGCGGGCGTACCAGATTGAGCAGTTGCGCAGCCTCCGAGCGCTGACTCTCCACCGTCGGCACCGGACTGCCGCTGGTGGTATAGCGCCCGACCACATCGTTAATCATAGCTTCCACACTTGCCAGCGTCGGCGCCGGTCCGGGAAACACAAGCAATCCCATTTCCGGTTGGGCAGCGAGATCCAGGCCGATGATGCGCAGTTCATCGCCTTGGCTTCGCGGCAGCGAGCTGCTTGGCAACAGGGCATCGTCCACGCGGTGATCGAGAAGATCGTTCACCGCCTGGCGCCGGCTTGTACTCTCTTCCAGATAAGCGTTGCCGGCTGCCGTGCCGCGTTCGTTGACCTCTGCACAGGAAAATTCGATCTTGCGCGATTCACTGTGTACAGAAAGAAGGGTGTCGTCGAGGACCAGAGGAGGCCAGGGACGCGGCACCTCGGTGCGCGCCTCGCTGGTATCGGCTTGCAGCCAGGCCTCGATCTCATCACTCAGCGAACCGGTCGTGACCACCGGATAGTCATCGGCATCACTGGACCCGGATTCCGGAAGCTCTCGGTCCAGATCCGGCTGTTCGTCAGCGGGCAGGATCTGCTGGTTGATCTGTCGCATCAATGCCATGCGGCAGGCGCGAATGCGCATCAGCAAGGCACCGAGCAGGTGCTGGAGATCCGTATCTGTATTTGCGTCGGTCGCCGGCGTGCCGGTTGCGGGTATGCCGTGATCGATGATTTCACGCAGATGGTATCTGAATAGCGTCCCTACATCGGCGCTGAATTGGGGGTGATCGTCATTGTTCCAGCCTGCCTCCGATGGACGACGGGCTCTCGCCTCGGCAATCACCGTGTCTTCAAGAGAGTTGGTCCAGTCCGAGACACTTGCAAACGAATCAGCGTCCAGCCAGAGGGCGCGTTGAAGCGTAATCCGCACCGATATGTCCGCATCGCCCGTCGCCTTTTGGTGAGTGACCAGCGAACCGTCGACCCAGTCGTTCTCCAGACGATCGCGGGCATCATCTACATCGTCTACAGGTGGATTCGGAAGTACCAGTAACGCCACCAGCTCCCGCAAAGGTGCCTGTATCGACATTTGCAAACGGCCAACGAAAGCAGTTGCATCTCCTGGATTGGGTGGCCGGTCATCCAGCCATTCAGCCCGCAGATGTTCCACGGCCCGCTGCTGCAACAGCGCGGCGATTTCAGTCTCATCCAGATCGGCCGGATCGGCAAAGGGAGGCAACTGGAAGGCGCCCGCGCTGAGGGGCAGATAGCCGAACATCACATTATGTTTGCCAGCCTCGCCAATTGCGGATGACAGGGGGCTCAGGCGATCAACATGCAACGCATCGGGTAGCGGATCATCGACCGTCAGACCGGCACGGGCGCGCAGTTCGGTTTCAGCCACTGCGGGCAAGCGCTCGGCTATCGCCTGCGGATCGATGACTGGCGTCTCTGGCCCCTGCCCCAAGGGACGCATATCACGATCGGCAATTTCAAGCCACACGCCCTTGTCCGCAGTGACAGGAACCCAATCCTCCCAGCGTTCCTGGTTGCGATCCCCCACCAGCCGACGAATGACCATACCCGTTTCGAGTACCCGTGATGACGCAATTCTGGGAAAGCCGGCACGTCGACAATGCAAGGCAAGCGAGACGATATGGAAATGACAATGCAGTGGCAGATAGAGTTTGCGTAACCACTCCGCGACCGGTGTCTCCTGTCCATCCTCCAGGGTGTTGGCAGGATCATTATCGCGGGTAAGGCTGGCTGGATAGAGTGGGTCGCCATGCTCGTCAAGCATCGAGGACGGTGGTTCTGCGTAGTCACGAAAGGTCAACAAACGCTCGAATGCGTCCACATCTCGTGCCTCCCCGCTTGCATCGACGCCGGCAAGAAAATCTTCCATGAAGGCATCGCTGGTGAACTGCAGCACGCGCGGTGATGCGGTGACGGGCACTTCTCCTGGTTGCCGCAGGAACCAGGGGTGTGACAGCAGCAATGTCTCACGTGGTGGCTGCTTGAGTAACGGGATGAACAGCTTGTGAGTCGGTGCATTCATGGGTTACCACACGTTGCCTGCGCCAGGCGTGTATGAGGATGAAACAACTGCGTTGGTAATGACGGTATCGGCCTTGACCACACCAGAGAATTTCGAGAATCCAGAATCGACCGAAACCATAGCCGCAGTAACGTTGAGCCCGGCCGGGGCGTCGATATTGACCTGATTGAGTGCGGTAACGGAGATGGTGCCACTGGATTCGATAACGATTTCCGCACCGCCGCTATGATGCACTGAAATAGTTCCGCCGCTCGCATCATCGAGCACCAATTCATGCCCCCCTTGGGTTACCAGAGTAATTTTTTCACCACCGGAGGAGTCATCGAATGCCAGCTTGTGGCCTGAGCGTGAGGTGATCGATCGAATGTTGTTTTCACCACCGCTGTCCATGGATTCCGGAGGGGCATCGACGCCATTCCAGAGTGCGCCAAGCACCACCGGGCGGCGTAGGTCTCCAGCTAAGAAACTCAACAATACTTCGTCATCGACTTCGGGAATGAACCAGCTGCCACGATCAGCACCGGCCATAAAGGTGACGAGTCTCGCCCATGCTGTCGCTTGCATGGAATCATCTTCGCCAACCCAGGGAAGTCGTACCTTCACCCGGCCTTGATCGTCTGGGTCGAGCAGATCGGTAACCACGCCGGGATAGACACCGAACAGACGTTGCCGTGAAGGTTCACTCGCCGGACTTGGCGGTATCAGGGTGGGTGACCAGGGTTTCATGAGCGTCCTCCCAGGTCGTTCCGTTCACCGATGAACCAGGTACGCAAGCCATCGCGCATGTCGAAAGTGTGGCGTATGGCAGTCAGATAGTAGATACCGGCAAACAGGTCGCCGAGGTCAACCAGATTGACCCGGTCACCGACTGACAGTCCCGGAGTGCCTGCGGTGACGCCTCTGGCGGTAACAAAGCGCCGCGCACGGCGCTTTAGGCGGGTTTCGGCCAGTTTCAGCGCCTCCTCGTCGCTGGCAGGTGCTTCCATGTGCAGTTCCTCGCTCAGTCCGGATTGAATTTCCTCGAGAATTGCCGCTCCCAGGCGGCCATTGTTGTCGGCCTCGACGCGTACCGTTTCAACGTCGGCGGATTCGTGGATGGCTTCCTTGTCGGCAACCGACCAGCCATGTACCCTTACTTCACTGCGTTGGTGTGCGAGATCGGCACAGACACTCACATTCAGTAACTCGTTCTGTCGTGTCAGCAACACCGGCTCACTCGCCTCGTCACGCCGTGGCCGAAACAGCAGTACGCCTTCCTGATCGGCAATCCGGCCGTCAACCGCTCTTGCCCGCTCACGTAAAAGATCCAGTTCGCTTTGATTGACCTGCAGTAATTCGATGTGCTGCGGTCCATCGATTTCGCTATCAGCACGCAATCCGCTGTCATCTGCCAGCTGCCGGGCGATATCCTGGTCGCTGGTATCAGAAAAGAGCCGGCTCCGTTGAGTCATACGCAGCCATTGCAATCGGTCCTCTGCGCAAACGCGGATCTCCGGTGCACGGGATTCAGGATAGATACCCTCGATGGCAGTGATCTGGCCACTGAACAGCGCAGCTTCGTTGTCGGCATCGCCGGCCAGCACACTCAGTGACTTGCCCAGTTCAAGTATCTCTCCGTCAAAATAGAGATAGTTGGGCTCCATCCCCGCTCGGGACTGACCCCAGTTCTTGAACACAGCTTCGAGACAGGCCGGCGTTTCCTCGTCGGCACGCACTTCGAGACGGATCAGATCTTCGTTGAGGCGAACTTCGTCGGCACCGTCGATCGAAAATCGTGGCCGGCCGTGCAGGATCAGCCGTTCGGATTTGAGCCCACTGCTCATCCCTGCCACCCGCTGTCGACACTACTTGTGCGCAACGCCCGTTCGAACTCCTCGGCCAGCAGTACACGCACAATCTCCCGGAGTTCCTCGATCCTAACCTCGGCAGGTATGTCATTGGCATCGCTGCGTTGCGGCTTACCAGGGGGCGAATCGATTACGACTTCGCTATGCACTTCATCAATATGAACCATAAGGCTTCCTTTGCGGGACACAACACGGGTGTACCGAAACGATCCGTACTGACTGTTCCTTAGACTCTACGGGTAATATCTCCCAAGTGGGTCGACCGGACTGGTCACTGGCGCCGAGCGGTAACGCCTGCTGCCGTGTAGGGAACAATCCTCGGGTTTGTGCCGACCCAAAACTCGCAGGACGGGTAGGTGGTGAACCTCTAATAGGTAAGGGTGCGACAACATTCCCATGAGCTATTTCGTCGCGAGTGCCTGCTGAGCCACCAGAACCAGAACGGGTCTGCAGCCGATCTCGGCTGGTGCTGGCGGATCTTGCACGCGACTGCTGTACCTGCACGGCCAGCTTGCTGGCACGGCTGCCGGGCTCCGGACCTTCGGATGCCCAGGCACTGGGAGGTCGGGCGGCATCTCCGGGCACGACGGGGGAGGTTACTGACTGCAGTGACTTGCCACCGAGTGCGGCACCCAGATCGACGTCGGTACCGACACCGAGGCTGCTTTCTATCGCGGCAGGTCCGAACAGATCCAGCGCTGCGCCTGCCGAGATATCAAAATCAACACCGGCATTGATGCCGATATCGAAGTCGGCGTTGAAACCGAGTTCCGCACCCAGCTTTATGTCAGCGTCGAAACCAATATCCAGAGACAGTCCGACCTGCAGGTCCAGATCCAGCGACAGATCGAGTTTAAATCCGGCACCAGCCGACAGGTCGAACAGTGAATCAAGGCCGTTGTTTGCCGCCAGGTCGCCAGCCTGATTGGCATTTGGCGTGGCAGGCGCACGCTGTACCTGATCCGCATCGACGTTGTAGCGAAAATCCTGCTCGGTGATCGATAAAGACAATTTCGAGCGAAGCGGTACACCTTCCGGCGAGAAATAATCAAGTGTCTCGCTGAACGACTTAATGAGACCGTCGAAGATGACGCTACCCCAATGAAAACGTACCCGCCGTGGCGAGGAGTTTTCGCCATCCCCTTCCGCTTGCAGGAAACCGGCGATAACTGATGTCTTGACGCGCACGTCGAGCTTTTCGGGACCGGTGGGTTCATCCCCACTGCCACCCCGCGCAGGATTGGGACGGGTGGTGTCGAATATCGCGTCAAATGAGAGCGTTGCCGTACTCTTGGCGACATGCTGGGACTGTTGGCGACCGGCACGACCACGATCAGCTTCCTCGCCGGCCTGCACTTTCAGGGTCAGTGTTTCAGGATTGAAATCCAGCGTAATCGTATTGCTGTCGTCAAGCTCCTCACCGGCAGCATCATAGGGAATCAGCAGTGCGGGCGTCAGCTGGCTGCTCATGACGCCTCCCTCCACAGCCCCTCGTGGGAGATATGCAGTTCCTCGATCGGTACAGCACTGGTTTCAGAGGCGTTCAGGCCCGGCGCGGTCACCTTGGTTACGATGCCGTTGGCAAACCGCCATTTGGCTGGCGTGTTCTTCTTTTTGTCACTGCCCGGCCCATATATTTCCAGTGTCCCGTTGATGTATGGTAAGGGATAGGCACCGTCGGTACAGCGCTGCACCCACTCCCAGAATGCCGCATCGGCGGTCATACCACGTTTAAGGACCAGCTCGGGTTGAGTCGTCTTGGCAACCAGTTTGCGAACACCTTGGTTGTAACCACCCTCACGCAGAGCGGTCATTTCGATCTGGTACTCCAGGCCGGTCACTTCGCTGAATGCACCTTCGGGATCGCGAATCAATCCCTCATCACCCCCCAGGCCAGAGATGGTCAGGTGCACGGAGAAATTGAATGAACTTAGAAATTCAGCCACCGGCTTCCTCCAGGCTTACCGCACCGTCATTGTGCTGGGTCAGACGAAAGATGATGAATTCAGCCGGCACCGCCGGTGCAACACCCACCAGCAGGATTACCTGACCCTGATCCAGTACCTGGGTGGTGTTGAGTTCGGCGTCGCAGCGTATGAAGTAGGCCGCAGCCGGCGTTGCGCCCTTAAAGGCACCACGGTCGTAGAGTGGTCGCAAGCGTGCTTCAACGGCATCGATAAGCCTATTCCACAAGGCCGGATTATTCGGCTCGAACACAGCCCAGCGAGTATCCAGTGCCAGCTGTCGCTCCAGATAATCCATCAACCGCCTGACCGGTATATGAGTCCAGTCACTGTCCAGCGAGGTGGTGCGCGACCCAAGCAACGACAGACCACTTGGCGTTGGCCGTACTGCGTTGATTCGCTCGGCATGCAGAAAGCCAGGATCCGGAAGCTGCGGATTATTGTGTAATGCAGCAACCCCCTCCAGGGTTAGATTCGCCGGCGAAGCATGCAAGCCAAGCTGCGCATCGCGCCTGGCCACAAGTCCGCAAATTGCTCCGCCGGGGGGTACGATTCTGGGATTGGCATCGCCACCAACAACCGATCGCATCAGTAGGTAGGGTGCAAATAGCGCCGCCCGTTTCGATACCAGCGCACGCCGCCAGTTGATGATTTCACCCGCCTGTAAACCTGGGGGCAGGTCGAGCAGGGCAATCCGATCACCACGCTGTTCACAGTACTCGACCAGCTCCCGCTGCCAGTTGCGCACCTCCCGGAAATCTTCTGCATCCGACAATGCCAGATGTGGGTAGACCAGCATCCGGTTGATCGTGTCGATGGGAGTCGGGACACAATGGCCGAACCGCGTTCCAACAGGAGGCAGGGATTCTGCTGGTGAAGGAAACTGATCGAACTGCAACGGATGCGCCAGATCAGGCATGTGCAGCAGGGACACCGGCTGTGTCTCATTGCGGTCGTCATATTCGGCAAGTGCTGCTATCGGCGCCGGTTGGCCGCCATGTGGATAGCGCCCTGGCCCCAACCTGTCGGCAGCATAGACACCCACTCCCAGGGTATCCCCGGGGGCAGAAAAGAAATGCTCGCGCAGTGTCAGCTGCTCACCATCCGAACCACTATCGATCAGCCCGGACTCGCTCAAAGCCGGTCCGCTGCGACGGCGGGTTTCCCCCGCCAG
The DNA here is from genome assembly GCA_025656675.1 of Candidatus Thiodiazotropha sp. (ex Codakia rugifera). Lineage (GTDB taxonomy): Bacteria > Pseudomonadota > Gammaproteobacteria > Chromatiales > Chromatiaceae > Thiodiazotropha. The sequence continues at coordinate 52,525 of JAHXHN010000002.1, read as the reverse complement.
CATATCGACGGCAGGCAGAAATTCGCTTGTCCAGTTCGACCAGGGCAGACGTATCAACTCCGACCCGGTACGGCGCGCGTCTACCGCTGCCAATTGCTGGTCGGCCTGTGTGGATTCGAATTGGTTGACATCCGGTAGGAGAGGATTGAAATCTTCCTCCACCAGCAGGTTCTCGCTGGCGGCGCGTCGACCGGTCACCTGGCTTAGATAGCGCGGATGCAGAGGATGCAAACCCAGTTCGCGCCAGTGTTCCTGAATACCGTCGCCATCGGATTGCGGCAGGGAGATGTGCAAATTGAGGTTGACGACCATTGCTTCGAGTAACTGTCCGCCGCCACCATCCGGGATATGGTATTTGCTGTCGATAGCCGTATCGAAAACCAGCAGTTTGAAATCATCCGACGTGTTTCGCAGTTCGCTGACGAACAGATAGTCGTCGACCAGCAACCCGGCCTCGGTTGCCAGTACTCGTACCAGGGCACCAGGCAGCAGTTGTGGATGGGGGAGGCTCAATACGACCCGGTCCTGCAACGCGGGTTCAATTGCCGTAAGCTCCGCAGCACTTGGCAGCTGCAGCAACAGCGGATGGCTGCGGAATTCGGCTTCGACTTCGAGTCGATTGCCCCAGAAACCCGGGTTACGCGCAGAGATCTCTATCGGCGTGCCATCCCGTTGAGCGAGTCCGTCGAAGTGCCAACGTGCGGTCGCGGCACCCCCAGAGACGGTTGTCTCAGCGTAGCTCAGCGCCCGTACCACCACACATCGGCGCCCACCATTGGCGAAAAACAGATGCACGCTGTCGGCCAGTAAACGGCCTTCACCCGGATCGCCGAACACGGTCAGATAGTCGCGCCAGCTGTCGATGGGTACAGGAGTGGATACCGGCCCACGCTCGGTCAGGCCGATAAACGCAGCCACATCCATGCGCACGTCACGAAGCGTCCGTTGACGGTTAAGGTCCTCGTAAACACCGGGTGGAACACCTGGTCTCCAGGGCGCGCCTATTGCTAATCCGGAAAGTGCCATAATCACCTTCTATTCAAAAGTGATGTCTTCGCAGACCAGCCCCAATTCCTCCATGGCAACTTCGCTGCCATCCTTGGCCGCCAGCGTTGGACCGGTCCATTTATTGGGCCGGGCATTGGTCAGTTTCCAGGTAGCGACTGTATCGCTGTTGTCTTCGGAGAGCAGCTCGATAACGACCGTGGCACGGGCGCTCATGTCGCCCTGGCGCACCAAATCGGTCCAGGCCCAGAGATCGAGGCTGCCGATCAAACCACGTTTGAGCGTGACATCACCACCCTTGTAGGCCAGCGGTACCTTTCGATTGCGATTGGTTGGGTCGGTGCCGTCGCGGTACTCAGCATAGGTAATTTCAGTACTCAACCCTGAGACCTCGGAAAAGGAACCGCGTACTTCGTTGCCAGCATCGGGAGTGATCGTCACCTTGAAATTAAAGGGGCCGTAGGGATCGTCACGTTGTATGGCCATGTCTGAATCTCCTCAATCAAGTTGCCGTCAATCGATTAGAGAATGGAGGCATCGGCGGTCCACTGACCGATGCGGAAGATCACGAATTCTGCCGGCTTGGTCGGTGCAACACCGATCAGGCAGACCAGCCGGCCGTTATCCAGATCGCCCTGGCTCATGGTTGTGCGGTCGCAACGGACGAAGTAGGCCTCCTCCGGCTTGGTGCCCATCAGCGCGCCGGTACGCCAGACGTCATACAGAAAAGACTCGATGGTCAACCGGATCTTCAACCAGAGGGTTTCGTTGTTGGGCTCGAACACAGCCCACTGGGTGCCGTTGTCGATGGAATGTTCCATGAAAATGAACAGGCGCCGCACGTTGAGATAGGTCCACTCTGGATCCGAACTGATGGTGCGCGCTCCCCAGACCCGGTAACCGCGCCCCTCGAAGAAGCGCAGGCAGTTGATGCCTTCGGGATTGAGTGTGTCCTGCTGACCCTTGTTGACGTTGCGTGAGAAACGCAGCACATTGCGGACCACTTCATTGGCTGGTGCCTTGTGAACACCTCGTTCGATATCCGAGCGCGCGTAGATACCGGCAACCGCGCCATCCGGCGGCAGCAGCAGTGTGTCGCGCCCCTGGCCGATCGAGTTGAATGGATTACGCACCACCAGCCACGGGTAGTAGAGGGCTGCGTATTTGGAATCATGCTGACCACGAACTTCGCGGATACCGGCGGTGTCATGATTCTGATCGGCCGACAGAATCGCGAAGCGGTAGCGCAGATTCTCGCAGTGAGTGATCAGAAAGTTACGTACCGACTGCCGATCGTCGGTACTGCCCAACGCAGCCGCACCCGGAGCGGCGACGATGGCGATATCTTCCACATCGCCGATGGCAACCAATCCGGTGGTGGTGTGATCAACTCCAGCACCCGCAAAAGCATCCGGCGGAGCCTGAATGCCATCGTCACCTCCGGTCATCAGTTGACGATGATTTGGATCTGACAACAGCGCAAGCAACAACTCGCTGGCGTAGATATAACGGTTTGGTTCTATAGTCGGAACTGTCGTCGTCTGCAGATAAATACGTGCAGTGCGATCGACCGGTGGTTCGACGCCATTGTTCGGATCCTCGTGACGCAGCACGCCCCCTAAAAACTGGTCCGACGCCGGATGAGTGGAAAGTCCCTGGTAAGCATCTTCACGCCCATCGATAGCTGAAACCGCACGTACAGACAAAGTGAGTTTCTGTACGCTCTCCAGTGCTGGAGCCTGTATATCCAGATCGACGTTCGCACTGTTGGTGAGCGTCAGATTGCCCTGGTCATCAAAGTGCGCGTAGTACACGTCGTTGACAACGAGCGCATCACCGGTGATGGGATTGGCGGCGCTGGCAACCCCAACCTGACGGGTCTTTGCCGGCCCATTGTTGGTTTCCACCATATCACCGGGGCGCAGCCCGTTGACCACACGGTTGCCGGCGGCACCGGTCAGCAGGTTACCACTGCGAGTACCGTCCACTAGCAAGCTGAGATTGCCGGCTAGACCGGGAAAACGCGCCCTGAACCGCGTCTGGTTGGGCGCGATGATAAGATCGCTTCCAGTGGCGGTTGAATCGTCTGCAGTGTTAGCGGCGGCTGGCTCGAAGATACGGGCTATGTAAACCCGCTTACCACCATTTTCGAAGAATAGATTCACTGCGTGTGCCAGATAGTTGGCCACCGGCACACCATTGAAATTGAGATCGTTCAGTGAACCGTAGTAGCGCTCGAACTCATCAAACGATGTAACGAGCTGCGGCTCGCCTTCGATTGGCCCGAAGCGACTTTGACCCACAAACCCCGCAGTCGAGGTGGCAACACCCTCAATAGAGCGGGCACGGAAGCTGGTTTCTTCTACATATACCCCAGGTGACAAATATTCGGGCATGGTCCTCTCCGTCTGGTTAATGGCTAATACCTGAATTTGCGGCCTAATTGCAGTGGATCGAAAATATCAATGAGCCGGTTCAGATTTAGGTTCATGTCAATTTGATGTCCCAGCGAATCCGTCGACCAACCTGGATCGAGGGCTGTGGCATCACGGCACCGACCGGTAAGCGCTGCTCATCGGTCGCGGGGTTGTACAAACTAAATGATTCCAATTGGTAGGGGCCGGCCGGATCATCCGGGTCGAGGCTATCGAAATTCTCCGGGAAGACATCCAGTGGGTTTTCAAGGCCGAGTGGATTCTGTTTCAGGGAATGAATGCTCAGCTCGCGATCGAACGTTGCAGTCAGTTCACCGCTGGTGTCGGGTACACCATCGGCGTCGATGTCTTCCGGCACCACGAAACTGGCGCGCTCACCGGACAAACGCAATAGATAGATACCGCCAATGTCCGAGTAGCTGACTACACTGGTGTCACTATCGTCATGGCGAGTCGCCAACTGCAATCGACTGAAGGCGAGTGGTCGGCCATTGTTGTCGCTGACTTGACCCCAAATGGCGCTTTCGCCTGGTAACAGCGGATAGTTCACCGAGGGACGCATGATTGCATCGGCATACAAGGGACCGGCGGAACCTGGGGATGGCAGGCCACCTTTTTCCAGGATTGCCCGCACCCTGCTGCGATCGGGTACATACACCTGAATTGCCCGTGGCAGGTAGCGCTGTCCCGGATCGTTGATGACCATCCGATGGATTCCAGACTGCAGGTTAAGAAAGCCGTAAAGCCCTGTGCTTTCATGGAAGAGCGGTTGTTCTTCACACCGTGTCGAGTGCACGCGGAGGTTGGGCAGCATCTTCAGAGGCGCGACTGCCGTTTCGTTGACATAGCGAAGGCAGCGCACTGCCAGAACACCGGCAATTGTGATCCGGTCCGGTGCATGGCTGTTTGCAAAATCGATAACTTCGGTCATGGCAACGCCGGTGTCCAAACATTGGTTCGAGTATCGACCAGCGGTGCTTCTTCGCGCGTCAGCGGGCTTAATAACACGGTTCGAACCAGATAGGGAACCGAAAGACGGTAGGCTGGTTCCAGCGAGTCCCACAACCGCAGCATGTCTTCATTGCTGATCGATTCGAGCGAGATCTTGATCTCGGTGCCCTCCTCCCATGTGTAGTCGGGGTCAAGTAGTTCACCCGATAACAGAGCGTATTGATCGAGAATTTCCATGCATTCCGCAAGAGCCTCCTGCTCCCGTTCTGCCGTCGTCCCCCATACGGTCAGTAAATAGCGCAATTCCAATGCCAGCGACGTTCTCCTCGGCGATTGTGGCGTAGATCGCGACATCTCATAGTGACGTTTGGTTCGATCGACATCGACTCGATAGAGAAACATGGTGATGTAATCGGTAATGTCGCCGCTAAAATCCGCAGTACTGAACACCCTGAAGGTGAAACCACCTAGGTCACCATGGGTTTCATAGTACTGGCGCTGCAGTAATTTGATCAGAGAAGCACTTGAACCGGCGATGCTCATATTGCTGCCCCCCACCACTCAAACGGATGAACAGCACAGCAACTGAAATGTCTGGCCAGCTCAGTGTCTGATGCGATTGCAGTTCTCATATATCCGATTACTCCCGGGGACTAAGTAAGTTCTTATCTCTTTTTGATCCTCAAGCAGTTTCAAAGCCGTCACTACGTCTTGGCGACAAATCCTCCCCGGTAGATCCTGCAACCACCAGCGGGTGACCCCTTCAAGTGTGTCCGCAGCATCTGGGTTCCTACTCAGATATATCTCGATCTGATACGCCAGCTCGGCAGGCGTATAGGTAGGTTTTCCGGGCATAGGACAGGCCTTTTTGTAACCCCAACGGCTTAATATCAGCAAATCTAATGCCAAACCAAGAAACACTATATTCTTTTGTTTTTACAGTTCTTTTTATTGATCTACTTAAATGCCTGGGGAGAAATATACCCAGTGTAATAGTGTGATACTGCGATCAAGCCGGATTATTCCTGCCGGGTCTATTTTTACCCGGCCGGGTCAAAAATGACCCAGCCGGGTGCCCCAGTCGGTCGGTTTGAGATGGGAAAGGAGGGGGATTGGTTCAACTGAGGATTCCAGGCTCACTGGCGGTCGGGCAAATACCCACTAGAAATCAGTAAAAGGCCTGTTTATCAATTCCATATTTTTTTAACATCCGGCCGAGAGAGCGTCGCTCCTTGCCGGCCAGTCGTGCAGCTAACGAGATATTCCCGCCACTACGCGTCATCAGCACTTCTAAATACTGACGCTCGAAGTGCGCGATAGCCGATGCCTTGGCATGTTGAAATCCACCATCGCCGATCTTCTGATCGAACGCATCGCTGGTCGTACCGGATGTCAGAAAATCGAATTCCAGCGCACAACCCTCGGTCAGCAGGAATTCACGGTGGATCAGATTCTCCATTTCCCGGACATTGCCTGGCCATTGGTAGCTGTTCAGCCTACCCAGCGAACTTGAAGTGAAATATCGTTTTGCCCCACCGTAGCATGACTGGAAACGCTCCAGAAAGGCCTTAGCCAATAAGGTAATGTCACCGGTTCTTTCCCGCAACGGCGGTAGATTCAATGTCAGTATATTGAGCCGGTAAAACAGATCGGAACGAAATCTGCCGCTCTCTACCAGCGCCTCAAGCGACTCGTTAGTGGCACTGACCACACGGATATCGGCCTGCTGGACCCGGTCATCACCAAGGCGTTTGAATTCCTGATTTTGTAGAAACCGCAAGAGTGAGCTCTGGGCCTTCAGGCTCAGGGTCCCGATCTCGTCGAGAAACAGAGTCCCCCCAGCGGCTTGCTCCACCAACCCGGACTGGCTGTCGCGAGCATCAGTGTAGGCACCGCGTCGATGTCCGAACAGTTCGTTTTCTATGAGTTCGTCAGGCAACGCTCCACAGTTGACGGGTATAAATGGATGCTGTCTCCTGCGGCTGAGGTAATGTAGTGCCCGAGCGGCCATTTCCTTGCCTGTACCGGTTTCACCCTCAACCAGCACGGGCGCTTCGCTGCTGGACATCTTCTTCAGCAACATCATAGCCTGGGTAAATTTCGGAGACCGACCAATCATGTCTGACAATAGTGCACTGTCGGTCGTTTCAAGGCACTCGTCGGGATTGCCCATGATCCGCTGCAGACGCAGCTCAAGCTCCTGCACTGAACAGGGCCAGACAACAAAATCGCTACAATTGGCCGCGATGTCGTCATCCCAACCTCTTTTTTCGCAGCTCAGGACCACCAGCACTGACTGCTCGGCACAGTCACACAGGCGAGTAATGACGGCTTCCCGAGGATAAGACTGCGGACAAACCAACAGTGCGGTCGGCCTGGCTTGATCGTTCTGAAGCCAATCCTCACACTTTAGGAGCAGGCTGGATCTACCCAATGCCCCCACTTTCTGCCGAAACTCTGCAGCGATTGTTCCAAAACCACAATCCACTACGTTAAGCTGCATCACGATTCTCCTTGCTGCAATCCCATCAGCTTGTCGCAAATGCTATTGAACGGCGATCTAGCACCTTACTGACTGTTGAATATCAACTCATGTAATCCTGTTGAATAGGTAGATCTTCTGGTTTACACACCCAGAATAGGAATTAAAAGGCATAGAATGGAGTATAATTAACAGACAGAAAAATAAAAGGAGGATGGATTTGTGGTTTATTTTCTGTTTGCCTGATCTGCTAGTTCACTAACCTCGCTAGGCGCTTCTCCTTGCGACGCCCTATACCCCTACAGCCTATTGGCTGGACATCAGGAACTGCAAAGGCGAATCAACCGCTATAGGGTACGCAGGTTTTTTGCGTCAATGCTCCCTTGCACACCTGTATATTTCACGTACCGAAAATCTTTATTGCTGTCGTCCGATAAAATGCCGCTGAGTATGTGGCTTGGATTCTCAACTGGCGAAAATTTTTTTAGCTCAAACAATTACTCAAGAAACAGCGCTATTCCCACTCGATTACAAATAAGCTATTTTTTTCACTTATATTCAATGGTTTATTTCCCCGCTAATTGCTAATACCATGAAAAGTACCATGTTCAGAAAACCCTGTGCCTGTTTGGATCAGAGACACAGCTAGGGCGCTATTGCTATATGACAAATCCACCCTGATCAGGATGCGTCCCAGATCGGGCAGCTTGAGCACAGTATCCTGATTCGAATCGTTGGTTATGGCTCATTTATCCCTATGACAGTAGCTCATCGTCAAGCCAGCGATGCAGCATCAATCCGAATTCAGTTGCGACATCGATATCGGAGAAATCCTGCGTCAGTGACGCGCCAATGGCCTCCAACGGATTTCCGGAGCAGACGCGGGCCAAAGCTGCGGATTCAATCTTTGAGATACTCCGAAAATGGGGTGAATGGCCTTTACGCCAAATCAATACTTCGATGGGTTGCGGCAACTGCTCAACGACCGGCGGCTGTCTGTCCTGGTCGATGGCATGCCATATATCGAGTGTATTGAAGAGTTGTGTGATGGTGCTCAGTGTAGGCACAGGCTGCAAACGAGTGTTGCTGCTTTCCGTGGCGGCAAGGCGTTGCAGGTCATCGTGGGTCATCAGGCCGCTGTCGGCGCCATCAAACGCCCTTCGCAGCTTCCAGTCCATCAGCGCAAGTTCCGATACCTCTTTGTCGTCGGGTAGTTGCTCAGCCAGGAAACGGGGGAAGTCCTGACCATAAAACCCGATGTTGGTGTTAGTCGACAGGTGTGCCTGGACATAGACCGAAGCAAGTTGTTGGAACCATTCATCCCCCAGGTAGATGGCAGTATGTTCAAAGGTGTCCAGCAATACGTCGATCAGCCGAATACGGTAGGCGTTGTGATAAATACCCAGGCGCTTTTGACTAGGAAATCCTGCGGAGGATTCTCTAATCCAGTCTGCTTCGGAGCACTCGGCATCGAGTAGGTTACGTTGAAACCGGGATTGTAACTCTTCTAGGTTCATACGGCGATCTCCTGCTTTAAAACGTCATCGGCAATAGATCGGGCTTTATCCAGTTCAGACAGGAGTTCTGCCAATGGTGGGATATCGGCGTCGCGCTCAATCATTGTGGGTATGTAACCGAAGTGCATCAGTGCCTGATGGTACAGATCCCAAACACCGTCACAGACCGGGTGGTCATGAGTATCGATCAGATGGTCGCCATTGTTCAGGTGGCCGGCCAGGTGAAACTGGACGACACGATCAGCCGGCACGCCTTCGATGAACCGCAAGGGGTCAAAACCATGATTAAAGGCGCTAACGTAGATGTTGTTAATGTCGAGCAATATCTGGCAGCCCGTCGCCTGGCTGACCTCTGTCAGAAATTCCCATTCGGTCATTTCGGATGCTTTGTACTCTACGTAGCTGGATACATTCTCCAAAACCAGGGGGCGTTGCAGCACTTCCTGCGCCTGATCGACGTTGCCCTTGATGACTTGCAGCGCCTCATGAGTATATGGGAGAGGCAGCAGATCGTGAAGGATGCGCCCATGAACACCTGCCCAGCACAAGTGATCAGATACCCACATAGGCTCAATGCGCTGCTCAAGCACCTTGAGTTTGCATAAATAGTTTTTATCCAGGCCGTCGATTGCACCGATCGACATGGAAACGCCGTGCATCACCATCGGGTAATCCGCGCGAATTTTGTCAAGCATGGCCAGCGGCTTTCCGCCATCGACCATGTAGTTATCAGAAATGACTTCCAGCCATTCCACTGGCTGGGGTCCAGCCAGAAAGTCATTGTAGTGTTGGGTGCGTAACCCTAGACCAAAGCCAGAAGTCATTTCTGCATCCTCCATTAGTTAAGGCTTACGATTTGATGTCGGAAATGACGCCACCGGCTGCCAGGCAGTCTTTTGCTTTCATGCCCTTGAAACCATGGCCGCCGCATTTGTTCTGACCTTTGCAGCTATGCTCGGCGGTCTTGCAGTCTGAGTTTCCTTTGCAGGAATGCACGCCGTAGCAATGCACCTTGTCGCCGGCACTGATAGCAGCGCCTTGGCTACCTGCGGGTGATTCTGCGGCGCCGACGGGTGCGCTCATTGCTACTGCGAGGGCTGCGGTGGCAAAGCTTGAAGGGATAGTGATTTTTTTCATCTGTTTTCTCCTAAGTGACTATTAGCGTCTGAGCAGGGGTCGCTACGACAGCGAACCCTGACTCAGGTACGAGTGAAAGATTCTGGTGAAGAAGTGTCACGTATTTGTCACGGAGGGATAACAATTCGAGTATGGAAGATATAGACGTCCCCTTTATCCCAAATCGAGGGCTACCATCACTGATGGATACCTCATAGTGGTAAGTTACACCACTGAAGCCAAAGGTAAAAAGGAGGCGGCTATGAAGCAGACTATAGTCTACGTGGGCCTTGATACCGATGATGCGCAGTATCACGGCTCGGCATTGGACAAAAACACCGGCGAAGCCATTGATTTCAGATGTCGGCCGACGTTGAAGGGCCTTCTTGGCCAGCTTGAGAAGCTAGACAAGCATTTCCCAGGATGCACGCTCATGCTGTGTTATGAAGCGTCCTATATCGGCTATACCCTGCAACGGAATTTACAAGCGTGTCTTTGATACCGTGAAACATTTTGGGACGTCCTGGTCACCAGCACTACGCTACAACATCGCAAGCTTGTTGCTGCTGAGGCAATTGAAAGGGTTGAACAATATCCTTGCGGAATATGAACAACAGATTGAGACCCTTGCCAAAACACAGCGCTACGAGAAACCCGTTCAGGCCTTAACGTGTTACAAAGGCATCAAGAATATCTTTGCGTTGACCATGATTACGGAAATTGGTGATGTCAAACGCTTTGCCCACCCACGACAACTGACGTCTTGGATCGGTATGGATATCCGGGAATATTCCTCAGGGGGCAAGTACAATCGTTTTGGCATCACCAAACAAGGCAATCGCTATTTACGCACGGCATTCATCGAAGCGAATCAGCGCGGCTACCGAACAGCACGCATCAGTAAAGACCTAAAGGCCAGGCGAGCACACTCGGCACCTGAATTTATTGACATTGCGGATCGCTGTTTAAGCCGCCTGAATAGGAAAGGCAACCGGTTGCTTAATGCCGGAAAACACCCCAACAAAGTCAAGGTTGCCAATCCACCCACTTCTTCCTACAGTCGACTCCAAATCCACCACATGGCACGACGAACCCCTGCCACAGTGGTGTGAGCGCAGCATGTTAATTTGAACCGTTGGTTTTCGGGCTCGTTAGTCAAAAAGTCCCTGCGGCTTCACAACATGAGCCACTGTCGTGTGTTAAAAGCATGAGATTGACGGAAAAATACTAAAAGAAAATAAATAGACTATTGCTGGCCTTGCTCTAACCCAAGCTGACCATTTTTTCAATTTGATTACGTAACTTAGACAACAAACCCTCAATTACAAAGAAATTAAATGCTCTATTATTTATTATGCCTAAACACTTGAGAGTGTAGCATTTAAAATACACTGTTTTTATTCTGGCGCAGGAAACCGAAGAACCTCTTTCATATCCGGAGTAATGTCACTGCTGTCCAAGTAAGAAATTGCAGTTGTGTGGCGCTTCATATAATCAATCATATTTTCTTTACTGGAGAAAGACCTTGGTGGTTTACCCTTGCCGGAGAAGATCAGCGTGGTCCAGTAATATTTGAGCTGAGTAGGCGTTTTGCTGGAGATGAGCCGGTAGAATGTATCACGTAATCGATAGTCGCGAATCTCGATCAATATTGCTTTCTTACCGTTCTCCAACCGATTCGTCCTGGAGAGAAACAGATTCGAAACCTCCTTTTTGCTGAGTGTATTGATCGGTGAATTGACTGGCACCACAATCGCAATATCGGCCTGAAGAATTGACACATGAAATAGCAAAAGCAGAAACATCAGCCGTTTCATCAGAAGACCCCTTCCAGCAAAACGGTAAAAACATTTGCCTCACTAACTACGCTACCGCGTAGGGGGTCTGATTCATCGGCGATTTCAATACGTTCTATCTGGGCCTTAATTGCATAGGCTCCACCCAGGTCGTAGCGGAACCCGATACCTAAGGTATCACGGTCACTGTCACCTACCCGCCGTTGCGGCGGTCCACCGCCGGGGGGAGGAGGCGCGGAACTTGGCGGTGCAGGGGCTGCAAAGGCCTCGAATTTTCGGCTTGTTCGTGTCGCAAGAATATAAGGTGTAAACGAGCCCATCGGATAAGCCAGCGACAGATAAGACAACTTATCGTCTGGGCTGACCTCGGCATCAGAGTCGCTAAAACCCGCATTGACAACAAGGTCCTGAAACCGTATTTCGGTTTCTATGCTGATCATGTTAGCACTGGCTTTATCTTCAATCGTTTGGCCATGCAGTGTAGATACTTCATAGCCTGCGTGCGCAAGCGCACCTCTTAGCCAGAAACCTCTCGTTTCGTACTTAACCGCAACCAGGCCTAGAAGCTCGCCGTCTACCATCCGACTTTGATGTTTGGGTTCACCCAGACTGAGCTGCAGACTCAGAAATGAATCTTCCAACGGGACGCGCTTGATAAGCTCTATACCCCGGTTATCGATGAAACCACCTGAACCGGAACCAGGCACGAGGGGACGTGCCCAGAGGCGTGAGTATCCAACGCTCTTAAGCTCCGTTCCCTGCAGAAAGGGAACTAAAAAACGACCCAGACGGATATCGTAGTTATGCCCTAGATCGTAACTTAGGTAGGCCCAATCCAGTGATTTATCAAATTCGTTCTGTTGATCATAGAACGTGGAGCCCTGTACGAATACGCTCAGATCAGAGGTTAACTCCAATTTAACCTGCAGCCCGAAAATCGAGTTCTTTAAAGTGAACTCATTCTCATCTAGCACGCGTGGAATATTGCCATTCGAGATTACGGGGATTGTGTCGTCGGTATAGGTCAGGTCCAGCGTATAAAAACCATCGACGGCGAGTGCATCTTGCCAGCGATTTTCATTTGCACTAAGGTTAGCGCAGATTAATCCTGAAAATAGAAAACAAAGCCCTATCCTCAAGTAGTTCTTATTTCCCACGTTATTCAAACTTTTGTATTTGCCGAAGCGGTATATTAGCAATCGTTCAGGAGAATAATTAATCTGATGACGATTTATCAGAAAATGCTGGTTACGCCATTTCTCAGTCTTTCGCTTTATACCGGACTGATCATTTATGGCTTGGTGGAGTATACTGACAACAACAGAGAAATTGAAGGGATAAGTGAAAAGTACCTGACACTGCTTGAGCTTTCAAACGAAAACTCGCGTTTGTTCAAACTGATTGTTGTGCAATTTAAAGATGCTGTTCTGGCAGGTGAACAGGATTGGGTCTCAAACACTCACGAGTACAAAGTCCAGATAAATTCAAACATCGATCGACTTACGGATGCATCCGAGGTTTTAGACCCGGCCTTAACCAGTCAATTGAGAAACGACTTCAATCTGTATTACACCAACGCACTTACGCTTTCTCTGGCTTTACTGAAAAATGGCCGGGAATTCTCGACGCACGACGCATTAATTCATTCAGTGGAAAGATATAACAATCTCACCACAACTCACCTAAAAAGCCAAAACGAACAGATCAAACAAAGCCTGACACAAGCGATTGAAGACTCAAACCACAAACTCAATCAGTTACTGGTGTGGGGCACCGGGATTGCCATTGTTCTGCTGATAATAATGGTTTCGGTCACTACGATCATCTCGCTCTCAACGAAACGAAGTTTTGCACAGGTCATCGATAGAATGAAGGCATTGGCCGAAGGGCATCCGGACTTTAGCCGCCGCCTTCAGCATCCGAATAAGGATGAATTGGGATATTTAATTCACTGGTTCAATAAGCTGTCGGAAACCCTGGAGCGCGATTATTCCAAGATCCAAAAACTATCAATAACCGACAAGTTGACACAGCTGAGCAATAGAGCCCACAGTGATGAATTCCTGCGACGACAACTAGCGCATTCCAACGAGAATAGACGTGAACTAGTCGTAATTATCACGGATATTGATCATTTTAAGTCGATCAATGACCGATATGGACACCTTGCCGGTGATCATGTACTGCGTGATTTTTCCACGATTCTTAAACAATACACTCGTGTGCAGGATTTCATTGGACGCTGGGGGGGTGAAGAATTCATCATCGTCATGCCGGATGTGGGTCTCGAACAAGCAATTAAGAACGCCGAACGCTTAAGACTCACGATAGAACGACACGATTTCGGAGAGGTCGGCCAAGTCACTGCCAGCTTCGGTATATCGTATGGCATTGATGGTGACACTCAGGAAGGTCTAATGAATCGGACTGATCAGTGTCTTTATAAAGCCAAACAACAAGGTCGAAATCAAATTGTGGTGGACAAGCGTAACTAGCTCAGTTTCTCGTACACATGGACGGGATTCCATATGTGGTGCTGGCATAGATACTGGTGAGCAACCGCGTTTGTCGCGCTGCGGGAATGGGCTAGGATACTCGTAATTTTCGGTGTTACTCATCCATCTTAAGAAAACCGATAAAAACGACATTCCCAGTAAGTATCCACCGGCAAAGCCGGGGGCTTTAGTTGTGAACCGCTCGAAGCGGTCTGTAAAACGGCGCCTATTGGCTCCTTGAGCCCCTCAAAGGTGCTGTTACATCAACTGTAACCGATCAATCCTGGGGTCTTCCGCTTCCTGGTGCCGTATATACTCCCGAATCACCTGCTCGTCCCTGCCTACCGTCGAGGTAAAATATCCCCTGGCCCAGAAATGATGGCCAACATAGTTCCTTTTCCGACCCAGGTAGGTACAGGCTATGTGGATCACACTTTTCCCTTTGATAAACCCAACTACCTGCGATACCGCATATTTTGGAGGTATCGATATCATCATATGGACATGATCAGCCATGACATGCCCTTCCTCTATCAAACTCTCTTTCTGCCTTACTAACCGATGAAATACCTCTCCAAGCTCCTGCCTGATCTGCCCAAAAAGCCTCTTCCTCCGGTACTTCGGGATAAACACAATAGGGTCCTTACACTCCCATCTCGTGTGGCTTAAACTTTCTACTTGTCTCATGGTTTCTCCTTGGCGTGTTGCTTGGCAGCTCACGCTTTGGGGTAACTATGAGACTCTGTTTCTGTCTAACTGTTGATGTCTCCCCAGCAGAGCTGGGGGGTCTCCATTTTTGTCTAGAATTTGATCAACTTAAAACATCTATGGATTAACTCAGCGCTCTTACAGGTACTGTAGGTGGCACTAAAATGTCTGACCAAGAAAAAGGTAGGCCGATTGATGGTTATCTTCTGCCCTTGCATATGCCAGATATAGGGGGCCCAACAGAGTATCGAACACAATAAAGATACTGCCGGCAAGCAGGGTATTATTGGCAGAGATTTCACTCCTGGATTGCCACACGTTACCTATCTCAATGGAGCCTCCCAGATAAATCGGCGTACTGAGAAGAGGCATGGCCCGCTTTCCAAGTCGACGGTAATAGAGCAGGCGTCCTATTGCGGAATGTTTTCCCAATAGCTCACCTGCGGCGTACCCTGATAAGTTAAACAGACCGCCAAGAGAAAGTGGTTTCACCCCGGCTGTTTCGTCTCTTGTCGTACCTTCAATATCCCACCAGTGCAGAAGTGTGTGATCACCCCAGGTCTGGGGTTTTAAAAAAAACAGTCCCGCAATATCAAAGGCGATATCCGAACCCAGGCTCTCACGAATACTCGACCAGCCGAGGGAAAGGTTCATCCCCGACCTGGGTATCGCCACTCTATCGATGGTGTCGTATGAAAATCCTGCGGACAGGCCATAAATATCAGTCGATTCATTTCGCAAATCTGGCTGACCCACCTTCAACGCATCATCAACCCGTGAGCGACTTAAACCAATCCGGATTTCTCCCCAGTTACCGAGTTGGCGTCCTCCCTCAAATGAGAAAGTCGTCGAAGTTGAAAGAAATTCGGCGATCTGTAATCCATCTTGGAACAGGGTTGAGTTCTCTCTCTGATAGACGAATAGTGGATTAATAAACCAGCGTGATGCGTAGTCAAGTGGCTGATAGAGCTCCGCGAACAGGCGCGGCGATTCTCCAATCTGGATCTCTGCGCGGAACTCCCCACCCTTTTCGTTGATTTCGGTACGCGTAAATCTTGCGGCAAAATTGTAATGGCTTTCGCCTTCGAAATCGTCTTCCAAGTTGATGCCAAATCGTAGATAGTTTGGGCCCCAGCTTTTCTCCGTGGCCTGCAAGGCCAAGCTGGTTTCTCCGCTTTCATTGGTGATATCATAGGTAACGGTCTCAAAGGTATCCAAACCGTAGATATCGCTTATATCCGACTCCAATTGATCGAGATCCAAGGGATTACCTTTATGACTGCCCAGCCGTTCGGCGATAACCTTGGGTGAAAGCCTTGATTCATTCTTGACCATGATCCTGTCTATTCGCGGTGGCCCTTGCCGAATCCTCTCGATGTCTCTTCTGTAAGCCAAGTAGACATCACTCGGGACTGAATACCGCGCCAGATCTACCGTCAGCTCCAATGCCTTCGCCCTGCCCAATCGATGCGCTTCCCTCATCCGCTGAAATGCCTCTGATCCCAAATCGTCAAGCTCCGGAGAGATTAGTATGTCGCCTGGCGTTAACAACGCAATTTGCTCTTTTGCTCGGGCATTGATCAGAATAGTCAGCATCTGCTTGGTGATTCCAAGGGCAGAGTTGAGTTGCGATTCCGACAACAGAGGGAAGCCTACATCGACAACAATCAGGATATCGGCTCCCATCTCGTGGACTACCTGAATAGGGAGATTGTTGGCAATGCCTCCATCCACCAGTAATCGGCCATTACTTTTGACCGGCTTGAAAATACCTGGTGCTGACATACTGGCACGCATCGCAGTCGCGAGATCACCGGAGTCCAGGACTACCGCCTCGCCGTTGACAATGTCAGTAGCAATTGCACGGAAAGGAATGGGCAACTTGTCGAAATCATCGATAGAGACAACCGGGAGTGTCTGACGCTTCAACTCGATTTCAAGATTCTGCCCTTGAACCAGCCCGCCGGGAAAGATCAATCCAGACTCATCGATACCCATATCGAAGTCCACAAGAAATCCAACCTCATCACTCTTGCGGCGGAAAGATCGCAGGGCGCGGGGTGTTCGATCGCTAAGCAACCTCCCCCAGTCCGCCTCTGCAACAATCTGCTGCAACGCCTCCGCGGTCATGCCTGATGCATACAGGCCCCCAACGATCGCCCCCATGCTAGTGCCAGCGATGTAATCTATCGGTATCCGCAGCTCTTCGAGTACTTTGAGAACACCCACATGAGCGGCACCTCGGGCCCCGCCACCGCTAAGGACCAGTCCAATAGTTGGCCGGGGCTTATCTGCTGCCCTTTCAGTTACGCCACTATCGGCTGCCAACGCAACACGAAGAAAAGTACTCAGCATCAACACTGAGCAGAAGAGGCCGAACCCTAGCTGTCTTATCCTCATTCCCTAATCTTCATGAGTACACCTCACGCGCCAGACCCATGCGATCTGATACAACTGGTCGAGTATTATTAACCCAGCTTGTCAACAACAAGAATAACCCCCCTTCATATACAGATCCATAAAGCAATCAAGATTGACTGGTTGCTCACCTTGAACAACCAACCAGGGGCGATGTGTAACCAATTTATTTAGAATTGAGACAGGGCAGGGGACTATCAGTCACCATCCATTCAATTAAGAGGTAGTAGATGCAAATACTGGCCGATGATATCGGCGGCACCAATACCCGACTCGCACTTTATCAGGGAAGTACCGGGGTACAACTCGACCTGCTCCTGGCTGAGACCTATCCCAGTCAATCCTACGACTCTATCGAGGCGGTGCTGCAAGGTTTCTTGACCCACCCCTCCGCCAGGGTGATCGACCGTGTCTGCTTCGGCATAGCTGGGCCTGTTATCGATCAGGTTTGCGAAACCACCAACACGGTCCTGTTGGCATCAACCGTAATGGCAAGCCCGTTGCCGTGGTGATCTCGGCGTCTGAATATGCACAGCTTGAGGCTCTAAAAGAGGAGCATCTGAAACAGTCCATCGAAGAAGGTATCGCCGACTTGCAGGCCGGAAAAGTCAGTGATGGCAAAGCCGTCATCGACAAACTACGCAAAAGGGTAGCTGGTTAAATACTGGGCCAAGCCGTGGCGAAACGCAGTCCCCACTACCAATTCACGGACAAAGCGGAACGTGACCTTGAAGGTATCATCGGTTATATCATTCAGGAGTGGGGCCTCTCTCAGGCCAATATCTACCTTGACGGCCTGGAATCGCGCGCACAACTACTTGCGGAAAATCCAGACCTTGGAATGGCACGCGAGACACTCTTTGAGGGGCTACTCAGCTTCCCATACGAAAGCCTTATTCTGTATTGCAAAAAACATGCTCTCGGCATCGTGATTTTACGAGTACTCCATCAGCACATGGATCCGGTGAAACATCTCTGATTCTGAAGAGATAGGGCGGACGCAGGTTGTTCAAGCTCTCTGATACCATGCCAGCACCAATTCACCTCTCATAGTATCGCTTTTTTCTAATTTCAACACGCGGCAAATACCATTAATGATACAGATTACATTGTAGATTAGAGTTGTTTTTATTATTATATTTCAATATGTTACAAGTTTCGACTATTCCCACTCAACAGTAAATAAGCCATTTTTATCTTTCATATTCAATGACTTATTTTCCTGCTAAACGGCAATACCATGAAAAATACCATGCTCAAAAAATCCTTCAAAATGCTCGAAAAAAATTGCCGATTAAACACTGATACACAGCACCTTAGACAACCTTCCGGGCATTGACTTCCAGGTGAATCCCTTCCTGCTCCTGCAGGTATCGGATCACCGCAAATAGGTTGCTCGCCTGGGGATTACCTTTTGGCCCGAACATACGCATGAGACTCTTGCTCGATTTGTCGAAGACTTGGGAGAGTTCCTCGAACCCGATCGTCGCATTGATATAGTCGCGCAGCACTGCTTTGCCGGAATCGACGTCGCCGGCGAGCAGGCACTCGACCCCTTCTTGTAACAAAGCCTTGCGAAACGCCGGATCCCTTTGGGCGCGAGCCAGTATGGTGTCCTTAAAATCTTTCGTCAGAGCCATCATGTCACCCCTTGCCGTTTCCGGCGCTTATAGTCGCGCCAGTGCCCTTTCGCGGCAGCAATATCTGCGTCCTGGCGCTTCTTGGTACCACCCGCGAGCAATACCACCAACCGGTCCCCATCCTTGCCGAAGTAGATCCGATAACCGGGACCGAAATCAATCCGGAACTCATAGACGCCGGCACCCACACCTTTCACATTAGAGAAGTTACCCTGCTCCATCCGATGGACAGCTGTCGTCACCTTGACCGCAGCGGCCACATTCAGACGATCGAACCATTTGGCATAAGGACTGTTTCCCTCAGCATCTAGGTATTCTCTAACCTCTGTCATATAACCCATATAGTAGCGTATATGTTACCTTTAGCAATCCCCATACACCGAGATTCCCTTGGAGTGACATCCGGGCCTAGCGTCTGAGCAGTTGAAAATGTGGCATGCCCCATAGTCTGTACTGATTCGCGATTCGATTCGTCTGATTGTACGCCTGACACCGGAATACAATTGATTTATGTACAGAAACTGGTAATCGCCACCTGCCGCTAAAGGCAACCATGGGCCCAAGTAAATGAAATTCAATCGGTGCTTGACATTATAAAAGTATTAGTTAGGATTACTAACCATGAGCTTCGACAAAATAACAGATCCACTTGATCAACGACTGGCAGATGGTCTAACCCGGTTGGCAGCAGTCGCGAGACAGTTGGATTGGCAGGCAGCCGAATCGGCCGGCTTGTCACCCACCCAGGCCGATATATTGCGATTCGTAGCGAGCAGACCAGAAGGCATAAGACTGACGGCAGCCGCTGCGCACGCCGGGATCCGGAAGGCCACTGCCAGTGATGCAGTATCCACCCTGGAAACCAAGTCACTATTACGCAAACAGGCAGATGCTACCGATGCCCGGGCGATTGCGTTAAAAGCAACAGCGAAGGGGAAAAGGGTTGCTCGGGAATGGCCGGCCAGTTTTAGACCGGTTGTTGAAGGACTGTCTGACACTGAGCAGGAATTACTGCTCGCCTTGGTGATCAAGATAATCCGTCATTTACAGCAGCGCGAGTTGATTGCACCGCAGCGTACCTGTGTGACCTGCCGACACTTCCGTGAGAGCGTCGCGCCGGGCACGAGCACACCGCATTTCTGTGCCTTCGTCGATGCACCCATGGCTGAGCGGCATCTGCGTGTCGATTGCCCGGAGCACGAATCCGCTGCCTGATGGCGGTTGCTAACCTCCCGTTCCTGGTAACGGGTTTTTTATTAAACCATTTTGTTAGGAGTCCTACCATGAAAAAACAAGCTACTTTCTACCATGCCGGTTGTCCCGTCTGCGTTGCCGCTGAGCAGCAGGTTGCCGAGGCAATCGATTCTGCGCGTTTCAACGTCGAGATCGTCCACCTGGGCGAAAGCAAGTCGCGTATCGGTGAAGCCGAATCGGTCGGAGTGACGTCGGTGCCCGCGTTGGTCATAGGCGGACGGCCGTTTCACATCAACTTCGGCGCAGCCATCGCCGATCTGAAATAAGGGGACACACTGATGAAAAAATTTATCCTGGCCGCACTTTGCGCGGCAGCAACGACAGCCGCACTGGCCGCTGATCTACAGGTTCCGTACCCGGAGGGCTACCGCGACTGGCATCATGTGAAGAGCATGGTGATCGAGGAAGGTCACCCTTTGTATGGCTCTTTCGGCGGCATTCATCATCTCTATGCCAACGACAAGGCGATGAAGGGTTACCAGAAAGGGAAATTCCCCGATGGCTCCGTGATCATCTTTGACCTGCTTGAGGCCGTGCATGATGGAAACGCCGTTACTGAGGGTGATCGAAAGGTGGTCGGTGTCATGCACAAGGATGCAAAGAAGTACGCAGCAACCGGCGGCTGGGGCTTTGAAGGCTTCGGCGGCGGCGACCGAACCAACCGGGTTGTGGGCGAGAATGCGGTCTCGGCCTGCTTCGCCTGTCATGCGCCGCAGAAGGACCAAGACTACACCTTCAGCAAGCTAAGGGATTGAGGCAATCATGGTTCAGCCGGAACTGGCGCCAACGTGGCGCATCATCGAGTGGCTGAACACGCCGGAATCCATTGACCTGGAGGCGCAGCGCGGCCGTGTGGTGGTCGCCTGCGCCTTCCAGATGTTGTGTCCCGGGTGTGTTTCACGCGCCATTCCTCAAATGAAGGCCGTCCATGAACTGTTCGCTAAACAAGGCGTGCTGGTCGTGGGTTTGCATACGGTATTCGAACATCATGCAGCGATGAAGCCGGTCTCGCTGCGCGCTTTTCTACTGGAAAACCATATCCGTTTCCCCGTAGGGGTCGACATGCCCGCGGATGACGGTGAACCGATACCACAGACCATGCAAACCTACCGGATGCAGGGTACACCGACCTATTTGTTGATCGATCGGAGTGGGCGACTACGTCAGCAAATATTCGGCCATATTCCCGACCTGCAACTCGGTGCGGAGATTTCTCAGCTCGTCATGGAATCCGTGCCCGATGAGACAGGATCAGCTACGACACCAGAAGATGTGCTGCCACCTGGGGTCATAAAATGAACGTGACTGCCATTCGACGTGTTGCCGTTGAAGACCTCGATATACCCAAACCCCTGCTGGAAAACCTCATTGTTATAGCTGGTTTCTCGACTGCTCCAGAGGACGTACAGGTTTCCCCACTAGCTTTCGCGCAAAAGGGCTATATACTTCTGTATTAAGCCCAACTAAAAAAAATGGGACAATAGTATCGCCGCCAGTTGAAGTACCTGGCCAAAAACAGATTGTGCTGTTTTTCGTTTTCCCCTACGACTGAATAGGGTTAAAAATACAGACTGGGAATTGCAAACACGTAATGGTGTGGCGGGCAGATATGCCGCGGCTCAACCCGGGGTCTCTTTTGAGCAATGATATTTTGTCCGGGAAACAGGCCATTGCGGCGTTCCTGAATTGCCGGTGCAGACACCTTGATTCTGAGCGGCTATGCGTGCGTATAACAGAACCAGGGGCCTTTATTGACATGAAAATTCTTGGTTATGGCATATATCTCATCGTGTTCTGGATTTTATTATCAGGGCATTTTGAACCACTCCTGCTGGGGCTGGGGGTGGCGTCTGTTCTGCTGACCGTTTATCTGGCGAGTCGCATGAACATAATCGATCATGAAAGCTACCCTCTCCATCTCGCTTCACGCTACCCGGCTTTCTTTGTTTACATTATCATAGAGATCGTGCGGGCAAATATTGACGTGGTCAAACGTATTATTATATCAAGAGGAAAAACGATCAGTCCGCAACTCGTTGAAATTCCGGTGCCGCAAAAAACAGATCTGGGGCGGGTAATATATGCGAATACGATTACCTTGACGCCGGGCACTCTGAGTGTTTCCCTGGCCAAGGACAAGGTCGTCGTCCATGCGCTGACGAGGAAATCGGCTGAGAATTTATTCAGTGGATGCGTCGCCAGACATATCCCAGATC
This sequence comes from Candidatus Thiodiazotropha sp. (ex Codakia rugifera), assembly GCA_025656675.1. Lineage (GTDB taxonomy): Bacteria > Pseudomonadota > Gammaproteobacteria > Chromatiales > Chromatiaceae > Thiodiazotropha. The sequence goes on along the minus strand of JAHXHN010000002.1, from coordinate 30,492 downwards.
GAGCTGTCAAAAAATAATGTATACCGCGGTGTCTTTGGCCATACTCGTCAGCCTTGGGCTTGTGCTTGCACGAGCGCTCTTGGGGCCCACTGTTTATGATCGCATTGCAGCGGTCAATATGTTTGGTACAAAAACCGTTCTGCTTATCGCTGTTTTGGCTTTTTCATCCGGACGGACTGATTTACTGGATATCGCCCTGGTCTATGCATTGATAAATTTTACCGGTGTGGTGGCGGTAATGAGATTGGTGACATATGGTAGTTTTCACTCAAGCAGGAAAGCTGATACCAAGTCGGTAACGGCGGACAAAGGGTGATCATCGATATTCTAAGCTGGATCTTACTTCTTGGTGGGGGTCTATTGGGTATCATAGGCGGTATCGGCATGCATTGGTTCCCCGATGTCTATAGCCGTCAACATGCCGCGGGGACAACCGATACCCTGTGCGCAATGTTGATTCTGCTCGGGTTGGCCTTGCAGGCCGGTTTCAGTCTTGTCACTTTCAAGCTTGCCTTGATATTTATCTTCCTCCTCTTTACAAACCCAACCGCTTCGCATGCACTTGCAAATGCCGCAATGCAAGGTGGTCTCAGGCCTCAACTTGAGCGCACCGCCGGCGGGGACAATCCGTGATCGAAGTTTTCATCGATATAATCCTGCTCTCTTTTATAGCGGTTACCGCAGTGGCCATTCTACGCATGACAAATCTGTTTGCCATTATCATGCTGTTTGGAATTTTCAGTTTTCTGTCTGCCAGTTTGTTTGCCGTGATGGATGCTGTCGATGTAGCCTTTACCGAGGCAGCGGTTGGCGCGGGCATCTCAACGGTTTTAATGCTGGCAACGATCGCGCTGACAAAAACTCAAAAAGAGAAAGTATCTGTCAGTCATCGTCATTGGCTGCCATTGTCAGTGGTCATTGTGACGGGTGCGGTATTGGTTTACGGCACTTTGGACCTACCCGCATTCGGTGATCCCGAAGCCCCTGCGCAGACGCATGTCGCACCGTACTATATCGATAAGGCTGTTGAAGAAACGGGGCTGCCCAATATGGTTACCTCGGTGCTGGCAAGTTACAGGGGTTTCGATACGCTTGGCGAAGTCGTCGTTGTTTTTACCGCGGGAGTTGCGGTGTTGCTGTTGCTGGGCGGTAAACACCGAATATCGGATACCGGGACGAATGAAATAGAAAAAAATGAACATAGTCTTATTCTTCGCGTCGTTGCAAAATTCCTGATTCCACTGATTATTGTTTTTGCATTGTACGTGCAGTTTCATGGTGACTTCGGGCCGGGGGGCGGGTTTCAGGCAGGCGTGATTCTGAGTGCCGCAATCATTCTCTATACGCTGGTGTTTGGACTCGATGCAGCTGAACGCGTGATACCACCATCGATCCTGCGTATTCTCGCCAGTCTTGGTGTTCTTATCTATACCGGAGTCGGAATCGTTACCATATTGCTGGGGGGTAATTATCTCAACTACTCTGTATTGGGCGATTCAAAAGTGGCCGGGCAGCACCTTGGCATCCTGTTGGTTGAGCTTGGCGTGGGCATTGCGGTTTTTGCCGTCTTGTTGGTTATTTTTCTAACTTTCGCCGGCAGAGGCAGGCCATGATGGATTTCATTATCGGCCATTATAATTATTGGGTTTCCATCTTTTTGATGATGGTGGGCTTCTACGCCGTTATCAGCCGCGGGAACCTGGTTAAAAAAATCATTGGTATGAACGTTTTTCAGGTTTCCGTCTTTTTGCTCTATATCAGCATCAGCACGGTGGAACAGGGATCTGCTCCTATCTTTACCGAGGGTGTTGAGCTCTATTCCAATCCATTGCCCCATGTATTGATTCTTACCGCGATTGTTGTTGGCGTTGCTACAACCGCCCTTGGCCTGGCGCTTGTAGTGCGGATCAAGGAAGCCTACGGAACCATCGAAGAAGATGAAATTCACGAACTTGATCATACGCTATGATGCAAGGTCATCTATGTATACTACTCGTCGTAATTCCGCTTTTTGCTGCACCAATCGCGGCGATTTTACCTCGAGGACGACTCCCCTGGGCGGCGGCTCTCATTGTCACTTCGGTCTGTTTCGTACTTGCCGGCATGCAACTATGGTCGGTTGTTCAGGATGGGGTAGTCAGCTATGAACTGGGAGGGTGGGCACCGCCATGGGGGATTGAGTATCGTATCGATGCGGTAAACGCCTTTATGGCGTTGATTGTTTCCGGTATCGCCGCCGTCACCTTGCCTTATGCTCTGTTGAGTGCGGAGAAAGAGATCCCTGAACATCTGATTCCGCTTTTCTACAGCGCATTCCTGCTTTGCTTCACCGGTTTGCTGGGTATCACGCTGACAGGTGATATTTTTAATGTCTTCGTTTTTCTGGAGATATCATCACTCTCTTCCTATGCATTGATCAGCCTTGGACGAAAGCGCCAGGCGCTGACATCGGCTTATCAATACCTGATTATGGGGACCCTTGGAGCAACGTTCTTTTTGATCGGCGTGGGTCTGATCTACTCGCAAACCGGGACCCTGAATATGGTGGATCTGGCAGCGCGGCTTCCCCAGGTATCCAGTCTGAACACGATACACACCGGTTTCGCTTTTATCATAACCGGTATTGCCTTGAAACTGGCTTTGTTTCCTCTGCATCTCTGGCTGCCGAACGCCTACACTTACGCGCCATCGGTTATTACTCTGTTTCTTTCTGCGACGGCGACCAAGGTAGCGGTTTATGTAATGCTGCGCATCCTGTTCTCTGTTTTTCCGAGTGATTTCGTGTCCACGACACCCACCGGTGATCTGTTCCTTCTGTCCGGCATTGCTGGAATTATCAGCGCATCGGTTTACGCGATTTACCAGGTCGATGTCAAACGGTTGTTGGCCTATTCCAGTGTTGCGCAAATTGGTTACATTGCACTGGGAATCGGTTTTGCTTCCTTTACAAGCTTGACAGCCACGCTGGTTCATCTTTTCAATCATGCATTGATGAAAGGCGCCCTGTTCATGGCGATTGGCTCGATCATTTATCGTGTCGGCAAATGCCACATGGATAGCATTCACGGCTTGGGGAGGCAGATGCCTTGGACTTTTGGTGCGATTATCGTCGGCGGTTTCAGTTTGATCGGTGTACCGGGTACCGCTGGATTTATCAGTAAATGGTATCTGGTACTGACGGCGATCGAACAGGACTCCTGGATATCGGTTGTTGTCATTCTGGTAGGGTCGTTGTTGGCCGCGGTTTACATCGGAAAACTGATCGAGGCGCTCTATTTCAAACCCGCAGTCGATTCGAATCCTGCGGTAAACGAAGTGCCATTCTCAATGTTGGCACCTACATGGATCCTTGTATTGGCAAATATCTACTTTGGATTGAATACCGAACTGACGGTGGGGGTGGCGGAGCACGCAATACGAGTACTGGGAGTAACGGCTGAATGAGTGCTGGATCACTGCTTCTAATAACCATTCTGTTACCGCTGCTCGGTGCCGGGGGGATAGTCGCAGCGCGACGTAATCCGGATGTACGCGAAGGCGTGACATTGGTTACCGCTTCGCTTCTGGCAGTGCTGGTTGCAATAATCGCGAATCGATTTCTTAACGGCGAGTCCTTCTTCGTGACCATTGCCGAACCATTACCGGGCATTACCATTTCATTAAAAATAGAAGCGCTGGGCATGCTGTTCGCACTGGTGGCGGGGACGTTATGGCTTGTGACATCAGTCTACGCAATCGGATATATGCGCAGCCATAATGAGCAGAATCAGACCGGCTTTTTCGCCGCTTTTGCGATTGCTATCAGCTGTACCATGGGTGTCGCATTCGCTGATAATTTGTTTACGCTGTTTCTTTTTTACGAACTGTTAACACTGTCGACCTATCCGCTGGTCACCCATTCCGGCACGGCCGAAGCCAAAAAGGGGGGACGATTGTATCTCGCCATATTGCTGGGAACCTCCATTGGTCTATTCCTGCTGGGTATACTCATCACCTGGTTTCTGTCGGGTACCGTCACGTTTCAGAAAGGCGGTGTATTGACGGGCAAAATTGATCCCGCCTGGGCAGGTCCGCTCTATATGCTGTTTCTTTTTGGTATCGGGAAAGCGGCACTGATGCCGTTTCACCGATGGCTGCCCGCTGCGATGGTAGCGCCAACTCCAGTGAGCGCTCTGCTGCACGCCGTGGCTGTTGTTAAAGCCGGGGTATTTACGCTACTCAAAGTGACGATCTACATATTCGGCAGCGATTTTATTCTGAGCAATGATGTGACGGGCGGAATTATCTGGATAGCCGCAGCAACCATTTTGTTTGCATCCCTGGTCGCGATGACCAAGGATAATCTGAAAGCGCGTTTAGCTTATTCCACCATAAGCCAGCTGAGTTACATTGCATTGGGTGCAATGTTGGCGAGCAAGTCGAGTCTTGTTGGTGCGTCGATGCATATAGCGACCCATGCCTTCGCAAAAATATCCTTGTTTTTTGCCGCGGGTGCAATCTATGTCGTGACGAACAAAAAACTGATCAGTGAGCTGAACGGGCTGGGCCGTGCCATGCCAGTCACATTTTCTGTTTTTATAGTTGGGGCTCTGAGTGTCGTCGGGGTTCCTCTTTTCGCCGGGGTATGGAGCAAATGGTATCTCGGGCTGGGAGCCGTCGAGACGGGTCAACTGCTGTTACTTGGCGTACTGATGTTGAGTTCGGTTTTGAATATCGCCTATCTGTTGCCTATTCCCGTTCGCGCATTTTTCGGAAAGCCTGCCGACGGTAAGCAATACACCAAGGTTAAAGAAGCTCCAATAACAATATTGCTGGCGATGATTTTCACATCATCCTCATGCATGATTCTATTTTTCCACCCGAATCCGTTTTATCTACTGGCAACATTGGCAGCCAAAGGACATTGATATGTCTAAGATGGATCAGAATACGCATTTATTCGACAAACCCGCGAATGTAAAGCGCCTGTTAAACGGCTTTTATGCGATATGTATTATCCTGACAATCGCCGATTTTGTTGTCCATCGCCATATCACGATGGGGTGGGAAAAAATACCTGGATTCTATGCAATTTACGGTTTTGTCGCTTGTGTCGTGCTGGTTCTCATCGCAAAAAAAATGCGAAAGGTAGTTATGCGCAAGGAAAATTATTACGATGAGTGAGTTGCCGCCATTTGTACTCTATTATTTTGCCGCATTCCTGGTACTGGCATTACCGGTTAAGGTACGCAGTATCATTCTATTGGCAACCCCCGTCATTACGGCTTTGCATCTATGGTTTAATGTCGATACCGGAATCCTCTCCACCTACTCATTATTCAATTTTGAACTGACCATCATGCGAACTGATAAACTCAGTTTGCTCTTCGCCTATCTGTTCTGTCTCGCCAGTTTCATCTCAACCATCTTCGCGTTACGGTTGAGGGATATCAGACAGGATATCGCGGGATTACTTTATCCAGGCAGTACGCTGGGAGCGGTATTCGCTGGAGATCTGATTACTCTTTTTATTTTCTGGGAGTTGATGGCCGTAAGCTCTGTGATTTTTATCTGGGCACGCGGTACTAAGCGGGCAATTTATGCGGGAATGCGGTATCTCGTTTTTAAAGTGATGTCCGGCGCATGTTTATTGGCTGGCGCATTGGTGCTGTATCACTCGACCGGTTCTCTCGCGTTTGATTATATTGGTCTGGAGGGTCTGGCGGGCTGGTTAATCTTTATCTCTTTTGGAATAAAATGCGCGTTTCCTCTACTCCATGGCTGGTTGACCGAGGGCTACGCTGAAGCGACTCCAACCGGTACGGTTTTCTTGTCTGCATTTACAACGAAAGTAGCTGTGTACGCACTGGCGCGGGGTTTTGCCGGCGAAGAGATACTGATATACATCGGCGTCATCATGGCCTGTTTTCCCATTTTCTATGCGGTGATAGAAAATGATCTGCGAAAAGTGCTTGCCTACAGCTTGATAAACCAGGTCGGATTCATGGTGACAGGCGTTGGCGTAGGTACCGCCCTGGCGCTGAACGGTGCAGTTGCCCATGCGTTTATCGATGTGATTTTCAAGGGGCTGCTTTTTATGACCATGGGCGCGGTGCTGTACCGGGTCGGTCATATCAATGGCTCAAACCTAGGTGGGCTCTACAAGTCTATGCCGAAAACCGCCGCGTTCTGTATTGTCGGTGCGCTATCAATCTCCGCATTTCCACTGTTCAGTGGATTCGTCAGTAAGTCCATGATTATGACCGCAATGGTGCAGGAGGACTACAGCTATTTATGGTTGTTCATGTTGTTTGCGTCGGCCGGCGTGTTCCACCATGCGGGGATCAAGATTCCCTACTTCGCGTTCTTCGCCCATGATTCCGGTCTTCGCCCAAAGGAGGCACCGGTAAATATGCTGATCGCCATGGGGCTGTCCGCAATACTGTGTATTTTTATCGGAACTCAACCGCAATACCTGTATTCCATGTTGCCGTGGGCAGTGGATTACTGGCCATACGATATGACCCATGTACTTGCCCAGTTACAACTGCTCTTTTTCTCCGCGCTGGCATTTGTCTGGCTGAATAAACAGGGAATATACCCACCGGAACTGCGTTCGACGAACCTGGATGTGGAGTGGATTTATAGAAAGTTTATCCCTGCAGGTATTCATCGTGGTCTGTTTGTTTTTCGCACTGCAAGAGAGTCGGCAATAACGGCGGTCATTGCTCCCATGCGCAGTATTCGTAACTCGTTTTCTCAATCTTTTTTTGCCAGGTATCATCTCTCCGAAAGTTGGCCGACTGGCAGTATGGTTTACTGGATTTCGATTATTCTCGTTGCCTATCTGCTGCTCGATATTTTTGTCTACGAATAGAAAAACAGAGTTGCAGAATTTCGTTTTCCATTGAATCCAGCGCCTCGGATCAGCTTGGTATTCTCATGATGTGAATGGATTTGTCCTTCCTGGCGTATCGTCCTTTTTGATCATCGGTTTTAATGCGGTCGGAAACCAGGAGTACCCGGTTGTCTGTCAGCCAGTCCACGCCTTCGACATTGCAATAGACACACCGGTCCTTCTTGTCCAGGGGAAAATAGTAAACCTTTCCTTTGCCCGATATTTTCAAAGGTGAGAAGGATAGTTTGCCAACCCACAGCGCGGAACAGGCCTGGGAAACGATCGCCAACTTATTGCCACGTATGGCGATATCGGCATAGTCCTCGAAATCGGCCTCCTCCGGCAGCTTGATCTTGCCAATACGTTTCCAGGATTTTTTCTGACGCTTAAACACCTGAATCAACCCATGGCCTGAATCGGTGCCTTTGTCGCCGCTCTTACAATGATTCCCTTCACACAGGGCCAGGAGCAACAGACTCCCTTTTTGGCGAACCACGGCAGCCCCCTCAAAGCCCTTGTATAGGAAGAATAAACACCCTTTTCACCCACGTCACCCACGTCACCCACGTCCAGCAGTTTCTGACTGCTATTGCCTTTCTTGGTAACCCTGCGATGCACCTGAATCCACGTGACAGGTTGCCTGCTACGCTGAAAACTCACCCACTTCTCTCCACAGTCGGCCCCCTTCCTGACAGCCGACCACAACGAATTCCTGCCGCGTTGTCATGTACGAAGCATCATGGTTGGATATGTTGGTTATCGCTCGCAGTCAAACAGCCCGTGGTGCAATTCAGCCGGCGGCGCCCGGCTTTCGGGTAGCGCCCCGGGCTCACTGGCTTCTGCTTTGTGCTTCAGGTGATCGAGGATTTGCTTGATCACTATCGGATCTTCAATACAGGCAATCACCTTCATGGCGCCGCCGCAGGCGCTGCAAGTCTCAATGTCGATGTTGAAAACGCGCTTGAGCCGCTGTGCCCAGGTCATCGCTGCCCAGCAGGGTTTGTAATGTGAACACCTTGCGCCCCGCCTGCGGGCCAACGGCGATACGGTAAGTGATGAAATGCCCCAGTAGTGGCGTCATCGAATCCTCGTCCACCGCATCCGAGGCTAGGTAACTGTTCTCCATATCCCGTTCCAGCAGACCCTGGTGTTCCAGAAAGCGGCCGACCCGGTGGGTGATAGTCAGCGCCAGTTGGGTGAGTTCGGCACTGGTCGGCGCCTTCACCCAACGAAACCGGGCTGCTCCATGGCGTGAATCAGCATACACACCATCGAGAAATAGCATGTGAAAATGGATATTCAGGTTGAGTGCCGATCCGAACCGCTGGATCAGCGTGACCGCACCGGTGCGGGCCGTCTTATGGCTATGGCTATGTCCCGCTTTCTTGACCAGATGCGTGGCAATGACGCGGTAAACGATGCCCAGCACACGCCCCATGATCTCCGGACGACTGGCGAACAGGAAGCGCAATTGAAAGGGAAAGCTGAGTACCCATTGGCGCATGGGCTGTTCGGGCAGAACTTCATCGACCAGCAAGGCCGCGCTTTCGGCCATACACCGTGAGCTGCAACCGGGGCAAAAGCCGCGGCGCTTACAGCTGAAGGCAACCAGGTGCTCAGCATGACAGTGCTCGCAACGTACCCGTAAAAAGCCGTGTTCCAGCCGGCCGCATTTGAGAAATTCTTCAATTTCCCGTTGCACATAACCCGGCAATTCCTTTCCCTGTTCTGCCATAAGCGCTGCGAACGCCGGGTAATACTCATCGACGATCTGATAGAGAAGGGTTTGCTCTGGACGATGGCGCTGGTAACCACCAGCATCCTCGTCCCGGCTGGCCATCCTGGCCGCCACATGAGGCATGATCCGCATCCCTGCGATAGTGTGTTTATATACAGTCTATCGCTTAGCGGAAAATTCTTTAACCCCCGGCCAAAATGCCAACCAGTGCCAGACATTGCCTGCCAGGGCCAGTCACTCCCACTCTATTGTGGCAGGCGGCTTGCTGGAGATATCGTAAGCCACTCTGGAAATGCCATGTACCTCATTGATGATTCTTCTCGATACCTCTTCCAGGAAATCAAAGGGTAGATGCGCAAATTTGGCAGTCATGAAATCAACTGTCTTCACTGCACGTAATGTCACTACATATTCATAACGACGCGCATCACCCACCACACCGACAGAGCGTACCGGCAGGAATACGGTAAAAGCCTGACTGACTTCATCGTAAAGGTTGTGCTTGTAGAGCTCTTCGATATAGATATGATCGGCTTGACGCAGCAGATCAGCATACTCCTTGTTGACCTCGCCAAGAATTCGTACACCCAGACCCGGACCCGGAAAGGGGTGGCGATAGATCATCTCATACGGCAAACCCAGCTCTACACCGATCTTGCGCACCTCATCCTTAAACAGTTCACGTAGGGGTTCGACCAGTGCCAGTTTCATGTACTCAGGCAGGCCACCCACATTGTGATGGGACTTGATCACATGGGCCTTGCCCGACTTGGCGCCGGCCGATTCGATGACATCGGGATAGATGGTACCCTGGGCAAGGAAGGAGACATCATCCATTTCTCCCGCCTCCTCCTCGAATATATCGATAAAGAGATTGCCGATAATCTTGCGCTTCTGTTCCGGATCTGCGACGCCTCTTAAAGCCTTGAGGAAGCGCTCTTCAGCATCCACCCGGACCACTTTGACACCCATGTGTTCAGCAAAGGTCGCCATGACCTGGTCACCCTCATTGAGGCGCAACAGGCCATTATCGACAAAAACACAGGTCAGCTGATCACCGATGGCACGGTGCAGTAAGGCTGCCACAACTGATGAGTCGACACCGCCAGAGAGACCCAGTACGACCTGTTTATCCCCCACAAGCTCACGAACATAAAGGATCGTGTCTTCGATAATCTTACCTGGCGTCCAAAGCACCTCGCAGGCACAAATCTCAAACAGGAACCGTTCGATGATCCGATTGCCCTGACGGGTATGGGTCACCTCAGGATGAAACTGCAGGCCGTAATAACCTCGCGATTCATCGGCGATACCGGCCACGGGTGCATTTTCAGTTTCGCAGATAACCTGAAAACCATCGGGTAGTGATTCGACCCGGTCGCCATGGCTCATCCACACATCCAGCAAGCCATAACCCTCCTTGCTGGTGTGATCTTCTATATCCCGCAATAGACGGGAATGCCCTCTGGCACGTACCTGGGCATAGCCATATTCATGCTTATCTGAGGAGGTCACTTTCCCACCCAACTGGGCCGCCATGGTCTGCATACCGTAACAGATACCCAAAACGGGTACGCCAAGGTCGAATACCTCAGCCGGCGCAACCGGCGCCTCTTCAGCTGTTACCGTTTCCGGCCCTCCTGAGAGGATAATACCTGCCGGTTTCTTACCACTCAGGCCCTCACCTGCATTGTCATAGGGAAAGATTTCACAATAGACGCCTGCCTCACGTACACGACGAGCAATCAACTGAGTGTATTGGGAGCCGAAATCCAGGATCAGGATCCGGTGTGCATGGATATCAGTTATCATATCAGTCCCGCCGATAATTGGGCGCTTCTTTGGTAATGGTCACATCATGCACATGGGACTCTGTGATGCCCGCATTGGTGACGCGTACGAATACCGGTTTAGTACGCATTTCATCGATGTTGGCACAACCTGTATAGCCCATACTTGAACGAATGCCACCAATAATCTGGTAGATGATGCTCATCACCGGTCCTTTGTAAGGGACACGTCCCTCAATACCTTCAGGCACCAACTTTTCTTTCTCATTGGTCTCCTGAAAATAGCGGTCACTTGAGCCTTCCTTACCGGACATGGCGCCCAGCGAACCCATGCCCCGGTAGGATTTATAGGAGCGGCCCTGGTAGATCTCAACCTCACCAGGAGCCTCGTCAGTACCGGCAAACATACCGCCTATCATGACAGAATAGGCACCGGCAGCGAGAATCTTGGAGATATCACCGGAATAGCGTAGTCCGCCGTCAGCGATCAACGGCACACCACTCCCCTCCAGTGCTTTCGCCACATTGGAGACAGCCGTCACTTGCGGTACACCGACGCCCGCGACAATGCGGGTGGTACAGATAGAGCCGGGACCTATGCCCACTTTCACTGCATCCGCTCCCGCCTTGACCAGATCCGTGGCGGCTTCTCCAGTTGCAATATTGCCACCGATCACCTGTACGTCCGGGTAGTTTTTCTTCACCCAAGAAACGCGGTCGAGTACCCCTTGGGAGTGGCCATGGGCAGTATCCACCACAACCACATCAACCCCTGCCTTGACCAGTGCATCCACCCGCTCTTCGGTACCGGCACCGACGCCCACTGCCGCACCGACACGCAATCGTTCCTGGTCATCCCGGCAGGCGTTCGGATTATCCTTCGCCTTCTGAATGTCCTTTGCCGTTATCATCCCGCGCAACTCAAAATGATCATCCACTACCAACACCTTTTCGATGCGGTGTTTATGCAGCAGCTGCAGGACTTCGTCTCGGCTGGCGCCCTCTTTCACAGTCACCAGGTCTTCTTTGCGGGTCATGATGTTACGTACCGGGTCATCCATCTTGCGCTCGAAACGTAAATCGCGCCCCGTGACAATACCAACCAGCTCCTTGCCATCCACGACCGGTACACCTGAAATGTTGCGTGCCCGGGTAAGCTCAACCACCTCCCCAATACTGACGTAGGGTCCCACAGTAATGGGCTCGCGAATGACGCCGCTTTCATATTTCTTGACCTGAAACACCTCAGCGGCCTGCTGTTCAGGTGTCATGTTCTTATGCACGATACCAATTCCCCCTTCCAAAGCCAGGGCGATAGCGAAACGTGACTCGGTCACCGTATCCATGGCGGCTGAAACCAGGGGGATACTGAGATCGATCCCACGCGTCAACTTGGTCCGCAGATCAACATCTTTGGGCAGCACCAGAGAGTGGGCCGGTACCAAGAGAACATCGTCAAATGTGAGGGCTTCCTCGATTACACGCATAGCATTCATTCCGGCTGGTGGGGTGAAATAAACCGGGCATTATAGAAGTTGCCGGGTAACCGGTAAACCTGCAGTCTGAAATCCGACCTGAATCTGGGTCAATGAAGTAAATTTTAACGCGCTTCTTCCAGGTCAGGATGACAAAAACCTGTCAACCAAATGGGTCCCACACATCAGCCTATCTCTATTGAAATCAATCTGTTAGTAGCTTTTAGATAAACTTGATCTGGGAGGTGACACCTATCCAGGGGAGTTACTATCGGCTGTGGACCACGCCATAACCCACGGCATATTGAAGCCCTGAATGGGATATATCAGATTGCCGGGTTAATAGTGACTCCCAATGAGAAATATTACCCAACAACAGCCCATTGAGGCGCTATGCTTCTGGTAGGGAATGTTTTTTTGAGTCGGGAACTGCAAATATGCAGAGATGTGCTGTAAATAAGGGACGGCTACTCCTTCTTTTCATTATTCTCTTGATTACCAACAACACGGTGTTGGGTCGGTCCTCCATTTCTTTAAGAGTCGGCATCTACAAAAATCCACCCTTGGTCACCACTGATCAGAAGGGTCATCCGGGTGGTCTGTTCATCGAAATCCTGCAACAGATCGCCACAAAAGAAGGATGGGATCTGAACTTTGTAGCTGGCACCTGGAGTGATCAACTGCATCGTCTATCAATGGGTAAAATAGATCTGCTGCCCGCAATTGCTATCAATGATACCCGCCAACAGCGCTTTCTATTCACCGATCAAACTGTGATTGCCAATTGGGCTCAGATTTTCGTACCCGAGGACTCCAGTATTCAATCAGTACCGGACTTGGATGGTAAGCGTATTGCTGTACTCCGTGATGATGTCTATATCACCGGCGACAGCGGATTGAATGAGATTTGCGAATCGTTCTATATTATCTGCGAACTTACAGAGTACGCCACTTATGACAGGGTACTGCGTGCAGTTGCGCAAGGCAAAGCAGACGCTGGTCTGGTCAATCGTTTGTTTGGCGCCACCCGAGGGCATCTTTACTCACCCATTGCCAGCCCCATTGTGCTGATGCCACTGGATATCCGTCTGGCCATATCCCGAGCATCCCCCAATGCAGCAATAATCCAGCAACGTATTGATCACCACTTAAACATCATGAAAGCGGATGATCTATCAATCTATCATCAGTACCTGAGCAGCCTTTTCGAACCGAGAGTAGCGGTATTAAAAACCCCGAACTGGATATTTCAAGCAGCACTAATCGGTGGGTTAGTAATTGCCGCTCTTCTGATTATCTCACAACTTCTGAGATGGAAAATCATAAAAAAAAGTCGCAAGCTGGTTCGTAGCGAGGCCCAATACCACCGCTTTTTCAATGGTGTTGCAATCGCCTTGTGTGAAGGTGATAGCTCTAGAGCATTGATAAAGCTTCAACAACTTACCGATTCCGGTGTACAGGACGTAGGTACCTATTTCGATAAACATCCCGACGAGCTTAAGCACTATCTCAACCTGATCAGGATCGTCAACGCCAATCCGGCAACACTGAAACTGTTTGCAGTCAACAACCTGCTCGAACTACAAAAGTGGGTTCCCAAAAGCATCACACCCGACATTTTCTCCGCCTTGAAAGCGTTTCTAGTTGCATCCAGTGATAAACAGCAGACCTTTACCGCTGAAGTATCCATGTTCGCGGCCGACGGTCGCCGGATCCAGGTAATCATCTCATTTCCACTTTCCAACAATTTACAGAGTGCGTGCCATATTCCCGTCTCAATGTTGGATGTCACCCATCAACGAGAGACAGAAAGGCAGCTCTCATTGGTGATCAAGGGCGCCTCATTGGGTTTCTGGGACTGGAATCTGACCACCAGTGAATTGACTGTGAATGATCGTTGGATGGAGATGCTGGGACTCAACCGCAGTGATCTGAACAACCATATCGATGATTGGCGCGGTCGTCTTCACCCTGTGGACAAAGAGCGTATTCTGCCCATCGTTGAGCAACATATCGAAGAGAGTATGCCCTACAAAGTGGAATTTCGCATGCGCCATAGTGACGGTCGCTGGATATGGATCGAAGGTTCCGGTGGCACCGTTGAGCATGGACCTCATACAAATCATCCAACCCGTGCTTGCGGTACACATCAGGAGATTACCGATCGTAAACGTGCATCCGAAACACTACACACCCTGATGCGCAGCATGGTGGGAATCACCGGTGGAGACTTCTTTAAACATGTAGCAAGAGAACTCTGCCGCTGGTTCGATGCCGATGGCGCCAACATCGGCGAATTGGTCGACAACAATCAAATCAAAGCGCTCGCGATGATTGTCAACGGCAAGGACATTGTGGATTTCCAGTACCCACTTGAAGGTACACCTTGCAACATAGTATTGCGTGAAGGGGCACAACTCTACCCACAAGGCGTGCAGGACCTGTTTCCGAGTGATGAAGACCTTGTATTACTGAATGCACAGGGCTATGCCGGTTCGCCGATCCGCGACCTTTCGGGGAAGGTCATCGGCATCGTCTGGGTGACCTCAAGTAAACCGCTTTTCATGGATCCGGAGTGGGTCGATGTAATGGACATAATCGCTGCCCGGGTAAGCGCTGAAATCGAGCGAAAGCGCGCAATGGTAAAACTGGAACATCAGGCCACCTTCGATGCCCTCACAGAATTGCCTAACCGGCGCCTATTGATCGACCGCTTAAGTCAGGCCCTGGCACGCTGCCAACGCCATAACCATCGAGGTGCGGTGTTATTCATGGACCTGGACCACTTCAAGATCATTAACGATTCCCTTGGTCACAATATCGGTGATTTGCTATTGAAGGAAGTGGCCGACAGATTGACCAAACAGATTCGTGATGAAGACACGGCCTCACGCCTGGGTGGCGATGAATTTGTTGTTCTGTTCTCGGAACTGAGCGGTGACCCCCAACTGGCTGCACAACAAGCCCAACAAGGTGCGCATAAGATCCTGAAGACCCTATCACAACCCTACATAATCAGTGGAAACGAGCTACACATTACCCCCAGCATCGGTATCGTTATCTTTCCGATGAACGATGAAAATGCTGACGATATCCTCAAATTTGCCGATACGGCGATGTATCGCGCCAAAGATGCTGGACGCAACACCGTTCGCTTCTTTCTCCCCGGTATGCAACAAGCAGCTGAAGCACAACTGCGTCTACAAAATGATCTGCGACTTGCGATTAGAAACAATCAACTTGTCCTCTATTTCCAACCCCAGGTCGATATTGAAGGGCATCTGCTCAGTGCTGAAGCGTTGCTGCGCTGGTCGCATCCTGAACAGGGCATGGTAGAACCAGACACCATCATTCCTGTGGCGGAGGAGTCTGGACAGATTCTCCAGATCAGTGAATGGGTTCTCAAGCAGGCCTTGACCCTGAGTAAGACGTGGATGAATGAATCCACCAACCTGCAGCGAATCGCTATCAACATCAGCTCGGTACACTTCCACCAGGTCGGTTTTGCTGATCAGGTGAAACGCATACTGCAGGAGACCTCAGTCAACCCGAACAGACTGACCCTGGAGATCCATGAAAACACCCTGGCTGAAAACCTTGAAGAAGCAAATGAGAAGATCCTTGCATTGAAAAGACTCGGTGTACGATTCTGTATCGACAGTTTCGGTGTCGGCTATGCCTCTATCGCCTATTTGAGACGGCTTCCCATGGATGAGCTGAAGATAGATCGCAGCTTCGTACGTGATATCGCAAGCGACCCTAAAGATGCACAGCTGGTACAAACGATCATTACCATGGCCCACCTGATGGAGATCGAGGTAATCGCGATTGGTGTGGAGACTGAATCACAACTGCAATTTCTACGTGACAAAGGCTGTAAGATGTTCCAAGGTTACTACTTCAACCATCCATTACCAGCTGACCAATTTGAGTCCTTGTTGAAGAACCAATTCGTTTGAACACAACGCACACTGAATTCACACAGAAAGATATCTATTCGGTTTCTCGGCTGGTACGGGAGACTCGCTCGGTATTGGAAGGCAGTTTTCCCCTTATCTGGATCAGCGGTGAAATCTCAAATCTGGCTCAACCCGCCTCCGGTCATATCTATTTCAGTCTCAAGGATGAGGTCGCCCAGGTTCGTTGTGCCATGTTCCGCATGAAACGGCAACGACTGCGTTTCCGTCCGGAGAACGGACAGCAAGTAATGCTTCGTGCAAAGGTCAGTCTATATGAGGCCCGCGGCGAGTTTCAGTTGATTGCTGAACATATGGAGCCGGCCGGTGAAGGCGCCTTAAGACTTGCCTTTGAGCAGCTCAAGCAAAAACTTGCGGCAGAGGGTCTGTTCGATGCGGATAGAAAAACACCGCTTCCGGCAATGCCACAACAACTCGGTATCATTACTTCACCAACCGGCGCTGCAATACGTGATCTATTAACAGTACTCCGGCGGCGCTTCCCCGCCTTACCGGTGATTATCTACCCGGTACAGGTTCAGGGAGAGCGTGCCGCTCAGCAGATTACCCGGATGTTGCAGATTGCCAATCAACGCAATGAGTGCGATCTGTTGATTCTGAGTCGAGGAGGCGGTTCACTGGAAGACCTGCAAGCATTCAATGATGAAGGACTTGCCCGGCAAATCCATGATTCACAGATACCAGTGGTTACTGGCATCGGACATGAAGTCGACTTTACCATCGCCGATTTTGTTGCCGACCAACGCGCCCCCACACCATCAGCGGCTGCAGAGTTGGTATCCCCGGATCAGACAGTGTGGTTGAAACAACTGCAGCAACTGCAGCAACGACTCACCATTCGCCAGTCGCAACAGCTACATCGCCTGCAGGAGAAACTCGGCAATTTGAAAAGTCGCTTACTGCGACAGCACCCCAACCAACGATTACAACAGCGTGCCCAGCGATTCGATGAGTTGACCCAACGTCTCAAACAGGCACAACACATCTATCTTCTAACACGGCAACATAAGCTCGAAAAGCTCACCTCTCGGCTGAACCGGTTATCACCACAACAACGGGTAGAGCATCAACAACAGACCTTTCGCCAATTTAATGAGCGGCTACAACGCGCCATACAGCAGCGTCTTAAAGAGGAGCAGACTAAATTGACCCAGCTAGCTCGAGACCTCCACAATCTCAGCCCACTCAACACCCTGGGCAGGGGCTACGCTATCGTCAGCATGGATAAGGACGGCAGTATCATACGCACAAGCAACGAGGTGGAGACAGGAGATACCGTCAACGCCAGGCTCTTTCAAGGCAGGCTTGTTTGTCAGGTGGTGGGGAAAGAATGAGTTTTAAATCAATAATTGCGGATATTCGCACATGTTTTTAGTTAAAACCGAGCAAGTTGAATATCCTGATTCATAACGCTTTGGTCAAAGTTCCGGTGACCGAATAACAATCATCTTCTCCACCTGCATATCGCGCATGGTGTGAGGTATGCCACCGACGCCCATCCCTGACTGACGTAATCCTGCAAAGGGCATCCAGTCGACACGGAATGCAGTGAAATCGTTGATCATGACGGCCGAGGCGTTCAACCGCCTGAAACCACGCAGCGTACGTTGTAGATTGTTGGTAAAGACTGCGGCCTGAAAGGCATATGGCAAAGCATTCGCCTGCTCAATAGCCTGGTCCATATAGTCATAACTGTAGACGCAAACTACCGGGCCGAAAATCTCCTGGGTACTCACTCTGGCGTTGGCAGGTGGATTGTAGAGTACCGTGGCTGGATAGCAGGTCTCAGATATCGGCTCCCCGCCACAGATTAATTCTGCACCTTCAGCCACTGCCTCAGTAACCCAATCATGAATACGACCCACTTCACGGGGCCGGATCAAGGGTCCGATTCCCGTCTCCTCCCGTGTCGGGTCTCCAACCTTCATCTGCATCCCCTCAGCTGCCAGGCCATCGGCTACCTGCCGGGCAATAGTCTTTTCCGCAAACACCCGCTGTACCGACACACAGACCTGACCGGCATGGTAGAATGCGCCTTTTGCCAATAGCGGCAGTGCATCGCTCAGGTCGGCATCGGCTTCAACAATCACCGGAGCAACTCCACCATGCTCAAGGGCACAACGCGTCCCAGGCGCAAGCCGGGACCGCAACCACCAGCCCACCCTGGCACTACCGATGAAACTGAAGAAATCGACACGAGGATCAGCTACCAGCTTTTCCGCCACCTCAAGACTATCGGTCATCAACGCCTGAGCCCAACCCGGGGGTAGCCCAGCCTCTCTGAGTATCTGAATAAAACGCATACAGGATAGGGGTGTATCCTCTGCGGGTTTGATAATGACCGGGCAACCGGCTGCCACTGCAGGTGCGACCTGATGCACAATCAAGTTAAGGGGATGATTGAAGGCACTGACAGCCACTACTACGCCAATCGGTTCCCGGTGGGTAAAGGCGAGGCGGCCTTGTGAGGCAGCATTCGCCCCCATCGGAATCTCATCCCCCGCTTCACTACGCAGTGTCTCAATACAGATCTGTATACCATCGATGGCTCGCGCCACCTCAATGCGCGAATCAACAAGTGGCTTCCCCCCCTCTCTCGCTGCTTCCACAGCCAGCTGCTCCGCCATTTCAGCCATGATCGAGGCGGTTCGCCTAAGCATGTCGATACGATCCGACAATGCAATCCAGCAATCGCGGTCATCGAACAGCGACCGGGCGATATTCAATGCCAGGTCCACACCCTTTTCATCCACTGTATCGATTGTAGCGATAGGCAACTGGTTGAAAGGTGCCGTCACGGCAATATTCCCAGCAGGCGGGATCTCTCCGGCAATCATATGGGAGATGTGATTAAGCGACGGCATGAGTGTCTCCTCATACTGGTGGGGAAAGCATAGATAGAACGCATGCTATAAAATGTTTTTTAAAACCCAAAGCACACCATTAGATGCCTACAACGCAAAGGCACCGGCATGATCCAAGAATCACATTTCGCGGTGATTAGCCCGCTTAACGTTCTGCTGGATGTTAGTGCATGAATATTTCCGGATGGAGACTAGTGAGCTGCCAACGCCTTCGCCTGTTCCACCCATTTCTCGCGCTCGATCCTGCCTTTGAAGTTAAGCCTTTGTGAGAAATCATCTACTTCCGTATCGCTCCAGGCAGCGATCTGTTCATAGCTATTCACACCATATTCATGTAATTTTTTCTCTATGACAACACCGATACCTTTAATGTTCTGAAGGTTGTTATTCGCTTTCGGTGCTGCTGCTTTCCTTGCTACCGGTTTTTTCGCCGCAGGTTTCTTGACGGCCGGTTTTTTAGGGACCGGAACGGCCTTCTTAGCCCCCCCCTCAAGTATCTGACGAAGCTCACCGAACTCCTTTTCCAGTGCATCAACCCGTGACATCAGTGCCTCGTGGTTGTCAGATTTGACGAACAGCTTCTTCAGCTTCTTTTGAATCTTGTGTTGCAGCTTCTTACTCGATTTACTAATCTTCGGCATCAATTTTCCCCTTATTCTAATCTCTTACTTTCCAGTCCTAAGTACCTAGTATGGAACATATTTACTGTTTTTTCAGGCCGAATGTGTCTGTTTTGTCTCCCGTATGATATAAATCAGTTGTGGCAATCCTAATTTGGGACCTGTTGATGGTTCCCATTCCCTGGATTATCGCAGTCAATAACATCCGTTGAAAATTGAGTAAATCACTCGATTTATATGTACAGACATGATGACTTTCTTATTCAGGGAAGGGTTTTCTCGTCTACAGTTTGTATATACATTCAGCAGAATCCTATCTGATAGATAGGCAAAACAATTATCCCCCAAAGGAGAAACCGATGCTGGTAAGTGACTATATGAGTTCAGCACCCGTTACCGTTCAGCAAGAAGACAACTATGACCTGGCATTTGAGATCATGGAAAAAAAGAACATGCATCATCTGCCGGTCGTCGATAAGGAAAACCAGGTTGTTGGTATCGTTACCCGGCGTGACTTACAGTTGGCGGCACGCTACTTCAAAGAGGCCCCTGTCGAAATCGCAGAAGTCATGCATACACCTGTATACACAACCTCAGCAGGCGCTCCACTCGCCTCTGCGGCAAAGCAGATGAATGACAATCGAATCGGTTGCCTGCCGGTCATTGGTGACGATCAACACGTAGCAGGCATGCTGACTGAAACTGATCTGTTTCGTGCATTGACTGATCTTTTAAATAACTAGTCCGTTCATCCATGCACGATATATGTGCTGCTGATGTAATGGAGCGATGAAGTAGGATCGCTGAATCGCTCCATTCACACTAAAAACATCAAAGCGCTTGTTCACTATCTTACCGCTCATATCAAAATACCCTTCTCATCGCTGCACTTTTCTTGTTAACCCATAATTTCACCTCAGGGAAAAAGTGCGTGGTAAAGTAGCCAACCAGCCTTAGACCGCCCCACTTTTTCCAATGTCTGATCAACGCTTTGCCTCCAGACAGAAGATTCTGGCGCTTGACTATGGTGATCAATAAACTGTCTGATTGTCCTTTCAGGTTCTGAAACTGAAGTAAATACTTCACACACCAATCACTACTGAACCCACAATGGTCGCGAGAGCCATCATGGGGGTCGTGGAATAAAGCATTTGCCTGGGTACAGACACGCTTTTCAGTTTATTCGAGGCTTAATCGATTCCGAAACAGAACCCATAGAGCGCTTAACAACAACAGCGTGAGAGGATTCGAGCTGCCGCCGCCGCCATCACCGTCACTGCCGGATGTATCACTGGTCGCGGGTGGTGATGTCGCCCCACTGCCCCCCGAAATACTTACCAATGTCTCTTCGCTGTCACTATCGTTATCGGTTACCGTATCGAGCTGATCTGCGCTCACAGAAGCGGTATTGGAGATGATCTCTTCAGTTGCGGGCACCCTCACTTCAAGGGTGGCAGTGACCCCACCGGCAGCGACCAGGCTACCCAATGTGCAGGTCACTGTATTGTCACTTTCGTTGCATGTGCCGCCGGGCATATTGAGTGAACCGCTGACATAGGTAACACCCGGAGGCAGGGTATCCGTAATCACCAGGTTTTGAGTGTCAGCCGGGCCATTGTTGGTAACGGCCAATGTGTAAGTCAGGGTTTCACCGGGTTGGATCGGGTCGATATTATCGCTTTTGACCACCGACAGGTCGGCGCGGGTATCGAAGATCGCAATATCTCCACCGTCATCGCTTGCCGAATAGATAAAGTGCCCATCAGGGGAGATGGCGATCTGCTGCACGCTATTGAGTGTAACCTCACCGACACCATCTGTAACCCAGCCGATCCAACTTAGGGAACCATCCTGTGCATTGCGCCGAAAGACATTGATGGCATCTGAAATCTGTGAGCCGGTATAGAGAAATTTCTGTTCAGGGTCCGGGCTCAGAATAACTGTGGTTGGCCAGTAGAGTGTCTGATACTCAGGAATGGAGCCGTGTAACACCGTACTGGTGGCATTGCTTAGATAGGTCAGTGTACCGTTTGTCGTATCTCTCTGGAATGTAACTACGTTGTACTGATCGTCGTTACTCATAATCGGGTCATTATTGATATTCCCCACTGAATAGAGAAATCGCCCATCCTGACTGATGACTGCCTGTTCGGCATCGTCAAGCCCCGGTATGCCGTCTATAGGATCGTTGGTACTACTGTTGAAGTGTTGGATCATCGTCAACAAACCTGTCGCCTGGTCTCGTAAAAAGGTATAAAGCCGGTTTCCCTGCAACGATACTGCATAGAGGTTATCGCCAGTGGGACTGATCTGAATATCCGTGATACTTGCCAATGAATTGTCATCAAGATCAACGTTGATCGAGTCAACCCATGTAAGAACGCCGTTACCGGCCCGTTGAAAAGTGTTGATTGCCCCGCTACCACCGATATCGCCCGCATAGACGAAAAAGCCATCGGGACTGAAAGCTATGGTGCCACTCGGGTTCCCCAGTCCGTTGAAGTCAGCGTTGGCGCCAGTGGAAATGAGACGACCGCTATAGGTCAGTTGTCCGCTGGTGGAATCCCTGTCAAACCAGTAGATGCCGGTTCCGAAGGGATCATCGATCGTGCCGACAGCATATAAATGGTTTCCATCCGGGCTGATCCTCAGCCCTCTCAGTTGAGTAAACTCAGTGGTGCCGTCGAGTACCTGTGTAGCGGAGATAAACGCCAGTTCACCCCGCGTCACATTACGAGAGTAGATATTGATTCTAGCCCCGTCCTGCGGATGCAGTTCATAGGCATATACGAAATCTCCATCAGGGCTGATCACGATATCATGGAGGCCACCACCCGTTGCTTCAGCCTCGACAAAATCAAGCACAGCTGCTTGCAGGGTCACGCTAAAGGTGACTGCCAGTGTTATTGATATTACTCGAAGGAAAATAGTGAGGGTGGATACAGGGGGAATCGAACTAGACATTATGCTTTCCTTAGCTTGATACAACAGTCGTCGAATGTTAACCCTGTACCGCCAGTCAATTCAACCGGGTCATGTAAAAAAAAAGCGTGACCCGTAACACCAAACTATTGTCGCTGGCACCAATGCAAAGGTTCGTGCCTGTCGATAGGGTTACCAGGTGTCGCTTGTAGGCACAGTATTACATGCTCTGGTAACGCACCATTGAGGGCGTCGAGATAACCACTATGTCCACTCCCTGCCGTGGCGTCTCACCCTTGCACATTGGTTGAATAACATTGCCCTGTCCTTTTTTTAAGGGTTCACAAAAAAAATGCCCAAACCAGTGCAGTAATACTGATCCAGTGCTGAGGTAGCACCCAATCAGAATATTCACTCCCACAGACTGTTTCTCGATCGCATGCACTTCAATGATACCAATGGCTCAGCCTGGCCTTAAGCGGTCAAGTCTGTCCTTAATGGGAAAATTGAGCGATCCCGCCTCACCACTACGAAAGTCTTCAAACACACTGATTCCAAAAAATACAGTTCCACTATTGACAGCTATTGTTGAGAATGATTATCATTCGTAACCATGACCTGCGCATCCACTACATCATCGTCAGTTGCTTATGCCAATACCCGCTCAAGCCTCAAGGCGCTTGCGCATGACACTATCGAACAGCGACTGGCTTGTGTCAGTCAGAACGCCGCTAAGCCGATCAATTCTGGCCGGAAGAACCATGCAAGATCCACCCGATATCTGTCCCGACCCAAACGCCTCACGTTCTTCCCGGCGTACTATTGATTGACTACCGTGAGATGGATACAAAAAGCCACATACAGATTGAAATAGGATCGGATACCCTGTTCCGTTTACTGGAGAGCAGCGCACTTTGCGTCAATGATTTCCGTTGTCTGGATTGTGAATCGAAACTGTGCGTTTGGCGATTATGCCTGATGAGTTGTGAAAAACAGATGAGATCCAACAACCCTTCCTGCAGGCGCTGTAAATGTATAGATAAGTTACCTAATTGAAATAAAAACAGACGCAAACACACTAATCCGCTTCACCAGCCAGCCTCATGGAACCTCTCATTCCAGCAGCCAGCCAGTATCACGTTGCATCAGGACTATGAGAAGTGACAATGAACAGACACAAGAAGGCAGTGACCATGGCTGTAATAACTGTCATCGCTGGCAACAGCATACCTTTTTCCACAACATCGGCGGACGAGGCCGGACTGCGACGCGAGTTGCTGAACCTCAAACATAAGGTTGAACGCCTGGAATTGAGCCGTAAGCCACTTGAGAGTTCCGAAAAACCGCCTCACGGTTGGTTCAACTATCTCAACCTAAGCGGGTTGGTCGAGGTCGAAGCAGCCTATACCACCACCCCTGACACCCATGCAAGCGATGTCGCCCTGACAACAGTGGAACTGGGTATCGACGCGCAAGTCACTCCCTGGGTGAATGCACATGGACTCATACTGTTCGAGGAGGGCGTGACTGATTCATCGGAGATCGATGAGGGGATCATCACCCTGGAAAATCGCGACCTTTCGCCCTTATCCCTGGCTGTGGGTCGTATGTATATCCCATTTGGCAACTTCGATAGTTTCGCGGTCACCGACCCCCTTACGCTGGAGATTGGAGAGACCCGAGAGACGGCCCTGCAGGCCGGATATATCTCGGATGGATTCTATAGTTCTCTCTTTCTCTTTAACGGTGATACAAAAGACAGCGACAGTGAAAGCATCGAACTGTTCGGCCTCAATCTGGGGCTGGCAAGTGATCATGAAACAAGTGATTTCAACTATGAGATCGGCCTCTCCTGGATCAATAGTCTAGCCGACTCGGACAACCTGCAGGAAAGCGTGACCGATCCCAACAATCTGGCAAAGAAAGTACCTGGTTTCAGCATCCACGCCATCATCCACAACGGACCGTTTAGTCTCATTGGCGAATACCTCACTGCATCGAAATCCTTCAATGCCACCGATCTCGTCTTCAACAAGTCCGGAGCCAAACCTGCTGCGTTCAACCTGGAAGCAGGTTATGCCTTCAAGCTGACAGGGAGGGAGGTCTCCTTTGCACTCGCCTGGCAGGGAACGGAAGAGGCCCTTACGCTTGACCTGCCCGAAACACGCTATCTCGCTGCACTCGCCGTGGACATTTACAAGTACACCATCCTCGGTTTTGAGTATGCCCATGACAAGAACTACGGTGTCAGCGATGGGGGCAGCGGGGATTACAGTGACACGTTCACTGCCCAGCTTGCCGTCGTGTTTTAAGCATGGGTGACACGTTATGAACAATCACCCAAGCGATGACAAAACCAAGGAACAGAAAGAGAGCCTGGCACCCTTAGCGGAATACATCATAGACAGCCAAGCGTTGTTTCAGCAACGCAAGGAAATACTGATCAAACATAACGGTGCTTTCTATCGACTGCGTATCACCCGGCAGAACAAGCTGATTTTAACCAAATAGCAAACCCTGTTCGAACAATGATCCAAATTCAAAAATATAGATCCCATATTATGGATGTCATGAATCCAGAGAGAGCATCATGCAAAGTGATGCCATCTCTACCGCACCCGATACAGTTGCTGGGCTGACCGACTTGGGAGATCAGACGAATGATACGCTGAATGGGATTCCTGTCATTTGTAATGGTGTCTACCGTCCCGGAATGTGGCCGGTTGCGGCAACCTGGGTAGAGGCATTCTTTGTTAGGCATCGGAACAAGTTGTTATGGGTACATCTCACCACGTCTGTTTTTTTCCTGGCGATTATTCTGTTGCCACTCTATCTGCCTGAAGCTGGGGAAGATGCTACACCCCTAAACAGTTTTACACACTTCGCCAATTTCGCCATGTGGGGGCTTTGGTTTCCGCTGGTATTCCTGTCGGTCATTTTTTCAGGACGGAGCTGGTGCGGCCTGTTCTGTCCCATGGGTGCAGCCTCAGAATGGGCCAATAGAAATGGGTTGCAGCAGACCATTCCTGCCTGGGTACGCTGGGAAGGAACACCCATCATCAGTTTTCTGATCATCACCGTCATTGGGCAGACAGTCGGTGTGCGCGACCATCCGGAAGCCATGGCAGAGATTTTTGGCGGTACCCTGCTGGCAGCCATCCTGCTCGGCTTTGTCTACGGCAGAAAGAAACGCGCCTGGTGTCGGCACATGTGCCCTATCGGGCTTTTACTGGGCGTATTCTCGCGCATCGGCATGGTGCAATTTGCGCCAAAGCGTCCACGTGCCGGTGGAGATCGCCACACCGAAAAGAGCGTCTGTCCCACGATGATCGATATCTCCAGGAAGGAGGAGTCACGCCACTGCATCGAGTGTTTTCGTTGCGTTCAACCTAAAGCACGTGGCGGGCTTTATCTGCGTCTGCGGCATCCTGGTGAAGAGATCGAACAAATCAGAAAACATCATCCTAATATGTTTGAAGTCTGGTTCCTGTTCATGGGAACGGGTATTGCACTGGGCGGGTTCCTATGGCTGGTGTTACCCCAGTATCAAATGTTGAGGCGAAAATTGGGTGAGTGGCTGATTGAGAATGGATGGTTCTGGATCGGAGAGTCCGGTCCCTGGTGGTTGATGAGCATCCATCCGGAACGTCGTGAGATTTTCAACTGGCTGGACTTTTTCAGTATCGTTGGCTTCATGTTGGGTTGTATGGTCATCATCACCCTAGTACTTGCTATGACCACGGCATCTGCTGCCTGGTTATCAGGCAGACTGGGTGGCGATACAACCTTTATCAGACGATTTGCCGAACTGGGTTATCAGTACACACCGGTTGCCATGATCTCTTTGGTTATCGGTTTGGGCGCGGCCTTGTTCGAACCCCTTTACGTCTTCCATGCAGACATGCCGAATACCCTGAAGTTGATACTGTTTGTCGCCAGTATTATTTGGAGCTTGAGACTCTCCTGGCACATTCTGGGTCATCAAGGCATCACTCGGTCAAAACGCTGGATAGCGCATATCCCTGGTCTTATCGGCAGTCTTGTAGTGGGCGCAGCCTGGTGGCCTGGCATATTTGGCCTGTAACTTGACCACAAGATTCAATATCTATTTTTTACCCATGGCGTTAATGCGCCGTATCTATCAAGAGGAATATATCGTGACTATACGCATTCTGAATCCACTACTTCCAGTCGTTGCGGCAATTACACTATTGACCTGTGTTGGAAGCACCGTCGCCGCTGAGCATCCTATTGGAGACCCGGTTGAGATAAATGGTATGGAGATTGCCGCAGTTCATCTGCAACCGGTCCTAATGGAGCCGATGCTGCCTGGCATGATGAGGCCTGCAGACATCCACCTGGAGGCAGATATCCATGCCCTCAAAGGCAATAATAACGGCTTTGGCGAGGGTGATTGGGTACCCTACCTGCAGATCACTTACCAGGTTGAAAAAGAAAATTCAGAATGGCGTACTGCAGGCGCCTTCATGCCCATGGTAGCCTCTGACGGTCCACACTACGGGAAGAACATCAAGCTGAATGGTGCAGGTAAATATCGTGTCAGCTATCATATTACGCCTCCACCGATCAATGGCTTCTATCGCCATACAGACAAGGAAACCGGTACTGACAAATGGTGGCAACCATTTGACCTGAAATGGGAGTTTACCTACCTCGGTACGGGGAAAAAGGGCGGCTATTAAGTACAAATAAATCCGATCTTTCAGTTTATTTCAATGACACACCACAGCGAGCCAATAGCTTTGCATAGCTACTAGCCAGCCTGTGATGGTTGTTTTGGTACCCTTCCCAATCTGCAGTCAAGCACTCATAGTGCATTTCAGCGGTAATGGTAACTTTACATGGCGCTGTACGCTGGCAATACGTATGCATGACATCATGATTAAATCATAATATCCCTGTCGTATTGCATACGTCATGCTCATGATCAAGGCAGTTGTGACTACCCTGATCCGATACTTTATTTATATTTAGGCATGACGCACACCAATCTAGCCTTTGATGTTCCCAGGCATCCACTCTGGAGGACTACTAGCCAGAGGCTTTAACATACAAACCGGTAACTGTATTCATCGAATCCATAATGCTGTCTGTAGTCGCAAATACAGTCACAGGCAGGCCCCCTTTCTCAATATCAAGAAAGAACGAGCGGATAATACGCCAAAGCCTGGTAACGGTAGCGAGTTTTGCATTTATCTGAGGGGAATTGATCTTTTCTGCCTTCAGAACAGCCAGTGCCGACTCAAACTCTTTCACCGCAGTTTCCAGTTGGCTGATGTGGTCTTGATCATGAAAACCTGCCTGATAGGCGATGTAGTATTTGGCTATACGTTGAGAGAGCATGCGTTGTCTGCCGGAGATATTTACGATCTTTGGTTTTTCAACGTTGGAAAGTGCTTCGATCTTTACTACGATATCCTGGCTGGCCTCTAAAATGGTCTCACTCAGATCGAGTATAAGGGCGGCATTATCCTGGTTGTAGGGGCGACCAACCAAATCGACGTAGTCTTCAATTGCAATATCCACAAAAGCCAGCATCTTCTGTACGCCCTGATTGCTGATTTCAGCTTTTAATTCCGTATGATTCTTCTTGAACTCAACAATACTTTTCTTTAGCTGTTTCTTTGCCTTGTCGCGTCTCACATTGTTACCCAGAAAAAAGTAAGCCTTGGCTATTCTCTGAGAGAGCATGCGCTGTTTACCCGCCTTATTAACTGCTTCAGCCAGATCAACTTTAGCGGCATGTGTCGAAAATGAAATGCCCAGCAATATGGCTAAGCAGAACATGAGTAGGTATCTTGAAATATTCATAGTAACTCACCTGATACATCTTGGTAGAATAGTCTTGTAGCTTGCTTACATAGAAAAATATTCAAGACTTCCATATCGGGCAGGATGAGGTACAAATAAAATAGTGTGAGGACATCATTGTCTTGTCGTATATTGCACAAATTGACATATGTCACATTGAACAGTACATTGCTACTCGCACAGCCCTACCTAACCCACTAAAAATAACCGCTGAAATTTTTTCATAGAAAACATAGCGGCTATGTAAGGAAATTGTTTAGTCTGTTATTTCCCAGGCGATGCATTTAATAAAAAGGATTCTCCAACAGTTATCATCTGCCACAGTTGCACAATTCCAATCGAAAACTGATTACTCTCAGTCAAAAAATACAATAGTCAGCTTTAGCGGGACAGAAAAAGACCGTGGTTTTCAAAGCGAGTTATCTTCTGATTTATGGCTCTTTCCGGGCGAAGTGAAGACCTAACAAGAAGAGTTAGAGAGCACCATTGCACGCTTTTTTATATTACTCAACGCACAAATTATCCCAATATGAACAAGTGTTAGACGAACATGCTAATCGATTGATGAGGCACTCAATGTGCAACTAATGCGGACAACACTTTAGGTGGTCTCAATAAATGTCTCGGAGAGAAATCCACTTTCTCTCTTTAATACCCGAGGGATTCAGATAGCGGTATCTAGACAGGACTCATCTTTGAGTATGTATATTTTGCGCTTGGTGTTTTTGATGTAACCCGATTTTTCCAGCTTGGATAGGGCTCGGCTGATCGATTCAGGCGTAGCGCCCAGATAACGTGCAATATCCGTTTTTGTCATGGCCAATTCGATTTCATTCGACTGCTGTCCCCGCCTCTCTTTGATGCGATTCAGGAGATCAGTCAAAAAGCTCATCAGTCGGTGTTCCAGCAAGTGATAGTGACTGGATAGCGCTTCCAGCTCCTTATGGGCTATCACCCGACCCAACTCGGATATCAGCAGACGCTGAAGGTCCGGGTAGGCCATGGCCAGCTTTTCCCAATTGTCGAACGTAAGCTCACAAACCCAGGTATTTTCGACAGCTACGGCATCGGCAACGAAATTTTGCTTGTTGATACCATCTGCACCGAACAGTTCACCGGTCAGATAGAAGCCACTGACATGTAGATCACCATCGAATGTGACCATCTCCGTCTTGACCGTACCGGCATGTACCACATAGAGCGCATTGCACTTTTCCCCCGCATGGTAGAGATACTCGCCGGGGCGATAGGGTCCGATATTGGTGGTCGTGGCCTGCCCCGTCTGGTCAATTTCATCGCAATTCAGGCCAACACTGAGAAAAAAATGCCGGAACAGGCAGTGTTCACAGCGATGTCGTTGTTTTACAAGACGAAGTTTCGGATTCATGATTTGCCACAGAAAACTGCAGGAGTGTAAAGATTGGAAGAGAATCTCATTATATATCGAGTTGCTGACATAGATTGAGCAATCCAGTATGGGCTATTCGGAGGATTTTAAACACCCAGAAAACGCGAATCAATGACAATTCACAGCCCAAATAACCAACTATACAACTTGGAAAATACCCTAATATTGCAACATTACGAGAAAAAAACAGATATGAGATTGCATCTGAATATTTTGTGAATTTAATTCTGGTAAAAAAAACTGGAATCAAATAACCAGGATGCAAACCTTCTAACAGCGTCTCTGTATCAAGTTGATGCTTTCTATTATCCAATAAGAGTAAGGTGATCTCTGAAGACGAAGGTATAAGTTAAAGTTTAAAACTCACAATGTTCATTCTATTCGTCAGGATTGCGACCATAGCGGTCATTAAGACGATCTTCTGCCCGCCCCCAAAGCGGACAATGAACGTTTTGGGTAAGGGGCGCGTAGCGAAGCGGAGCGTCCCAGTGAGCGATAGCGAACTATCTTGACCCACTTGTTAAGCGTGGCGCTGTTGATCAATATTTGCTCCTCACTTTGATTGATGAAATATGCACGTTTTCAGGCTTGCCGCGAATTTCAGACCAATACTCTTCAAGAACATCTTCATCTATTTCAGCGGTGGTACTATAGAGAGCATCACGCCCATCTTTACGGCATCCAGAAATCCAATAATGCACTCCTGACTCAACATCAATGTAGTTTGACTTAAAACCTGTTCCACTTAGTGTTTCGTATGTTCTCCCACGATAATGCACAGATTTACCTGATTTGGAATATTTAACCCGGCCAATTCTGGCTACACCAACAATTCCATCATTTCCTTTGCACTCAATGTACATGATTCTTGTGGACGGTCTCATTTTACTATTTACGCTTAACAGTTACGTTAACGAGACCCCCTGTCTCAATGGTATGGACTCCTCCACCTCAAGCTAAAACATCGTTAAAGTGACAGGTCGACCAAA
>JAHXHN010000001.1:277500-1133614 GCA_025656675.1 Candidatus Thiodiazotropha sp. (ex Codakia rugifera) | reverse complement strand
GAGACAGTGGGTCTCGTTAACGTAACTGTTAGGCGGCTAGGAGGAAGCGTAGTGTCAGAAGTGCCAACATGAGCGACGAATTCTACGATAAGTGGTTGACCGACTACCAGGCGCGAAGGGAAGGCCTGCGGCTAGAAGTGATGAAAGCTGCTCATCAGATGCTTGAAATCGACTCACGGACGGGTCTGGATGGGAACTGGTGTACTAATAATGCGCGGCAGTACGCCCAGAGGCAGCGCCCGGAGTTCCAGCACCCATTTTGCCTTGTCCTCTGGTCCCGACACTTCGACGAAAAGTTCTTCTTGAAGATCGCACACGACGAGAAAATCGGCCTGGAAGAGACGCGCGAACTCCTTACGCGGAAGACGGAGAACTTCATGCCCAGGATCGGTAGGTTGACCGTGCGGCTGGACTTGGCTGGATACTACACGATGCTGCTCTGGCCCGAGCTCCAGCCAAACCCACCTCCACAACCGGTGTGCATTGAGGTGCCCGAACACGAGATGCCGCCTGATGGAGTATCTCCAGCCCGGGCGATGAATATGTGGTTCTACTTCTTCACCGCTGCGATCGATCTCGCGCAAGCCATCATCGTCGAGACAAACTACAGCGAGGTGCTCTACGAGGAGTTGAGTACCCTCCACGAACGGGGGCTGGGCGGGCGAATCCTGTTGTTCGACATCAACGATGAGCTGTATTGCCACGAGGATGACCGACGCTGGCCCCTGGAGTCCGTGGGGTCAGCCGTCGAATTCGCAGCCGCGCAATCGGTACGCGAGAGTCGAGGGGCGTAGGCCCCTGCGGCTTTTATGCATGTGCTTCGCACATTATTGCACATAAATCACTCCGGTTTGGCTGCAGCTGAGAAAGACGTTCATTGTCCGCTTTGGGGGCGGGCAGAAGCAGACATTACTTGAAGATGGTGTTATAGCCACTTTCGGGCATTATTGTATCTTCATAGAAATATTGTTTGTATTGAATTATATTGGGAGTAGCAAATCGGGGTCCCGATTTGCTCATCTTAATAACGAGACAGGGAATTCATAATGTAAAATAAAAACAGTCTCTTATCGATTTTCATTAGTTCCCGCTTATTAAACTATACGGACCGGTAGGGTCTATATAGTACATGTTAAGTACGAATAGTATCGGAACCTAATATGCTAAGGAAAATAGGCGAGCCAGCACCTCCTAAAGGCTTAAAACTCAAATTATTCAGGGCGCCAATATATTTCTATCGCTTTAAGTTAGGTTTTCTATTGGGTGAGAGATTTATCCTTTTGAAACATTGGGGAAGAAAGTCAGGAAACCTGAAAGAAACCGTCATCGAAGTTATCGATCAAGATAAAACCAACAGAAAAGTATACTCAGCATCAGGCTTTGGAGAGAGGTCTCAGTGGTTTAAGAATATTTCAGCTAATAAATCTGTTTTTGTTACACTAAAAAACACGGAGTATAGGGCGACTGCAAGAATCTTATCAGCAGATGAAGCAACAATAGTGTTGTTGAGGTATGTAAAGGTACATCCTAATTCGATAAAAGGTGTAGCGAGATTATCTGGCTATGAAATGGATGGCTCTGAACAAGATGTTATCGAGTTTAGTAAAATAATCAAAATAGTTGAATTCACATTAGATGGAAGAGCTTAAAAATGTATAACGAGACAGGGGGTCTCGTTAATATAACTGTTATGTCAAAAAAGAAATGTAGGCAATACTGATATGACAATTACAATACTTTCTGGCTTATTGACTGCTTTTTTCTTATTTGCCAGCTCAATCAAAATTTTAGGCTGGCAAAATTATATTTTTAAAAAGCAGCTTGAGTTTTTTATAAAGTATGGATTGAATCGAACCTTAATGGCACTAGTAGGTTGCGTTGAATTATTTGGCGCAATTGCTCTTTGGTTGCCAGGTCATCTAGGTATCTTAGGTGCTCTAGTATTATTGGGTACTTCAGCAGGTGCAATATTTTTCCATCTTCGTTTTGACACTTGGAAAGATGGCATCCCTGCAATGGTTACTTTAACTCTCTCAGCTATTGTTGCTTACTCGAAATACAATGTACTTGCAGCATCAATCACATAACAAAGGGCTACACAGGATTCGCCCGATATAATCGGAGTGACTGGAACGCTCACATAAAGAGGTAGTAGTGTTTTCAACTTTAATAACCCAGAACAGCACTCTGACCTTAATTCGCATTGCGAATTAGTAGACAACGCCTTTCCGGCAACCACCCGTTTCCATCACGTCAATGTAAAAAAAGATTCATCACCTTCTTGAAAAAACCACCCGGTGCAATGGTGATCTGGGCATTGTCGTGGTTGATCTCATCCATGGCATAGCTGGTAATCTCGACACCGGCTTCACGGTACATCTCGCTGGAGAGTTTGAGGTCGTCAGACCAGCGGGAGAGAAAATCCTCACTGGGTGCAATGTAGACAATACGTCCCACCTCTTCCTGGATCAGTTTGGAAGCGCAACGGGGACAAGGGGGATGGGTGACGTAGACGGTACAGTCGCTCAGATCCCGCTTGGCGAAGATCATCGCGTTCTCTTCGGCATGGATAGTCAGATTGAGCTTGCAGTCACGATCGCCCAACCGCTCCTGCTTGTCCTCCACACCGGCTGCAAACCCATTGTAGCCCAGGGAGACGATGCGGTTGCCATCGGTGATGACGGCACCAACCTGTGACGAGGGATCTTTGCTCCAGGATGAGATGTAAGCCGCCAGCCCGAGAAAGCGGGTATCCCATTTTGTCATCAGGCTTGGTCGTCTCCCGTGGGTGCAACCTTGGAAGATGCATCTTCCATCATGCTCTTCAGCTCGCCATTTTGATGCATCTCGAGGGTAATATCGCAGCCACCAACCAATTCGCCATCGATATAGACCTGTGGAAAAGTCGGCCAGTCAGCATAGCGGGGCAGGTTCTCGAAGATCTCAGGATCGGCAAGCACATTGACATAGGCAAATGGTATACCACAATCCTGCAGTGCCGCCGCCGCGCGGGATGAGAATCCGCACATGGGGAACTGTGGCGTCCCCTTCATGTAAATGACAATCGGGTTGCTCTCAACCTGCTCTTTTATTCGATCCAATACATCCATCGTAAATACCTCATAATCAGTTATCGTGTGTATGTGGGGAGCACCCCGGAAAAATACAAGCACGCTTCGATAGGGTAATTCTAACCCTTTGTCATGTGAGAAAAAACCCATGATAATCCGGGCTTACCTATTTTTGACAAGGAAGCATTACAGAAGTTGTCACAGACCCTCTTCATAAAGCGGTTGAAAGCTGCATGTGTCATCTTTGAGGTGGGTGGTCACATGGAAACAGTTACTGCCTGGAATAGATTTATTTGACTCGATATGTCCTGTATTGGTAAAAATCCACTCTAAATCATTGTTATTCAAGCCATCGCCACACAATACAAGACTGTAATTTGTGACAGAGCAAAAAGACAACAATCGCTTTCAACACCGGGTTTCATTGCTTGAAAGTCATATCGGATTCAAGTTGGAGACCATTCTCCACCACGCTCTCAGAGCAAGGGACAGCTATACCCTGGAACATTCGAGTCGGGTGGTTTCTCTAGCAGAAGTGATTGGCAATCATCTCAAACTGGGCGACCATGATATGGACGTGCTTTCCCTGGCTGCCGGTTTCCATGATATCGGCAAGATCGGTATACCCGATAACATCCTCTTGAAACCAGGTCATCTTTCAGGGGATGAGTATGAGGGTATCAAGGCACACCCCAGCATTGGGGCCAACATGTTACGCAGTCTGGGAAACCAGCTTCTCGATGAAGTCGCCGACTGCGTCCTGCACCACCATGAACAGTGGAATGGCAAAGGCTACCCTGATGGGCTGAAAGGGGAACAGATCCCGATCATTTCGCGTATTATTTCGGTAGTCGATGCCTACGATGCCATGACCACCACCCGCAGTTATCGGCAGCAGATAAAGAAAGAGGATGCGCTGAAGATGATCAAGTCAGAGAGCGGGAAACAGTTCTGTCCGGATGCAGTTCAGGTTCTGCTGGAGATCTGCCAGGATGGGAAATCGTCCATTCCGGAATCTTAACCTGGCAGCCCACTCACGCAGCCGATGTGTGCCGGATTAATAACTGCTACTGTTTCTCCTCACAATGCACCTTGGCCTTCATATTGGCAGCTACGGAATCGACTCCCTGTTGAGTGAAAGCTTCAGTCATCTGCTTGCGGCAGGCCTGATAATTGAACAGCTCAACATCGACCGGTTCAGAACAACCCGCCACAAATAGGAACCCCGCCAGATATACCTGTTTCATTTCCTTCGCCTCACCCATGGCGTTGCAACCAAAACTCGAATAGTGCGATATGCCAGAGCTTGCTGCCTCGAATGCGGGTATGGTGCATCTCAGGCGCCGCCATCAACCTATCGATATAGGCCTGTTGAAAGATACCCCGTGTACGCGCGGCCTGGGAACCGAGAATATCGCGCATGAACTCAAAGAATTCCCCCCGTACATACTTTAGGGCTGGCATTGGAAAATAGCCTTTGGGACGATCGATCACTGAGTCGGGCAGAATACCTCTTGCCATCGCTTTCAGGGGATATTTACCCCCTTCACGCAGTTTCAATTCAGGTGGACAGCGCGCTGCCAATTCAACCAGATGGTGGTCGAGAAACGGTACCCTGGCCTCCAATCCCCAGGCCATGGTCATGTTGTCTACCCGCTTAACGGGATCGTCGACGATCAGCATGGTCTGATCCATATGCAGCACGGCGTCGATCAAGCTATCCGAATCCGATTCTCTGAGTCGCTCGGCAATCAACTCCCTTGTGTAGTCACCGGCACCGAACTCATCCATGACCATGCGTAGATACTCATCATGATCGCGATCAAAATAGTGTTTGGCGAATCGTTCCACCGGCTCACCCTCCCGCTCTTCCATGATACGCGGATACCAGAAGTAACCGCCGAATACCTCATCAGCTCCCTGCCCGGACTGGACCACTTTGATCTGCTTTGATACCTGTTCTCCCAACAGATAAAAGGCCACCGCATCCTGCCCGAACATCGGCTCGGCCATATTGTCCACCGCTTCAGGCAATCGTTTCAGCACCTCCCCATTGGGCACCAGAAATTTGTGGTGCTGGGTGTTGTACATCTCGGCGACCGGATCGGAGTATTCGAATTCATTACCCTTCTCTTCCGGCTGATCCTCAAAACCGACCGAAAAGGTGTGTAGATCACCTATACCCGCCTCCGCCAGAAGGGCGACCAACAAGCTCGAATCGAGACCACCAGAGAGCAGCACCCCAACCGGAACATCGGCAATCTCATTACGCTTGCGTACCGATTCGCGCAGTGCATCGTGAATGGCATCAAGCCATTCAGTATCGGACATTGGCATTTCGGGACGGGTGGCCGGGTAGCTCCAATAACGACGGATACGTTCTGTACCATTGGCCTCAATCAACATGCAGTGGCTTGGAGCCAGTTTGCGGATGCCCTGAAAAACGGTATGCGGTGCCGGTACTACCCCATGTAAAGTGAACTGGTGGTGCAAGGCAACAGGATCGATGGACGTATTGACGTCTCCGGCTGCGAGCAGTGCCTGGGTGTTGGAGGCGAAACGGAAACGATGTTTATCCTGAGTGTAATAGAGCGGTTTGATGCCAAATCGGTCTCTAGCCAGAAACAGGCTTTGACGATGACAGTCCCACACCGCAAAGGCAAACATACCGTGAAGATGATCGACACAATCCTCTCCCCAGGCATGGTAGGCCTTTAGGATAACCTCGGTGTCACCATCGGAGAAAAACTGGTAGCCCATCTCCCTGAGGGTCTTTCTGAGCTCCTTGTAGTTGTAGATAGTCCCGTTGAATACCAGTGCCAGATTCAGCATCTGATCCAACATCGGCTGGTGGGCATGTTCCGATAGATCGATGATGGCCAGACGACGATGCCCAAAGCCCAGCGCCCCATCGCTATAGCTCCCACCATGATCGGGACCGCGTCGGCGTATCCGATCACTCATCCGCTCGATTGCCGCCAGGTCCGCAGGCCTGCCATCGAAACGTAATTCACCGCATAGTCCGCACATTACTCTGAATCCAGATAGCTCTGATCGTTGCTGAGCATACCCCAGCCAATATTAGAGGGCGTAGCAATGATCGTTATTGTCTAGGTTGGGCTAAAAAATAAGCTTATTTAGAACAGTATTGGGTATTGTCGATAAAGCATGCTACATGGTATTAGCTCAAACTCAGTGTCGCAATGGTGATTCGTAAGGGTAAATAGAATCAGGTAGTGAGTGGGCTGTAAATGGATAGGTTGCAATAGTGAAAATTATCCAGACAACCCAGTATGATGCGTTAATAATAGTGCCTGTTTGGTTTTTCCTGCCACTCGATGCAGGGAAACATCGACTGAAAAACTGAATCAAACCCTGACACGCAACCAAAAGGACAGGATAATGTCACGGATGACTGAAGCCAAACCACAAACACCCCAACTGGAGCAGGCCCGCGAGCTGCTGCAGCATACCTTCGGTTATGCCGATTTCCGACCACCTCAGGATCAGATTATCGATCACCTTATCAAGGGTGGCGATGCACTGGTTTTAATGCCAACCGGTGGCGGCAAATCTCTCTGTTACCAGGTACCGGCGATGGTCAGACAGGGCACCGGGATAGTAATCTCACCGCTGATAGCCCTGATGCAGGACCAGGTGGACGGCTTACGCCAGTTTGGGGTGCGTGCCGCTTTTCTCAACTCGGCCCTGGATCCTGTCCAGGCGAACAGGGTCGAGCAACAGCTCCTGCAGGATGAACTCGATCTACTCTATGTGGCACCGGAACGTCTCCTGATGCCCCGTATGCTCAGTTTATTGCAGCGGTCACGCATTGCCCTGTTTGCCATTGACGAGGCCCACTGCGTCTCCCAGTGGGGACACGATTTTCGTCCTGAGTACATTCAACTCTCTCAGCTGCATGAACAGTTTCCAACCATACCCAGGGTGGCACTGACAGCCACAGCGGATACACCCACACGCAGGGAGATCGTAGAACGCCTCGCCCTGCAGGACGCAGGTGAGTTTATTGCCGGCTTCGACCGCCCCAACATCCGTTACCAGATCACTGAAAATGACGGTAACGCAAGGGAGCGTTTATTACGCTTTATCCAGGACGAGCATCCGGCTGACGCAGGCATCGTCTACTGCCTGTCCCGTAAACGGGTCGATGACGTGGCCGCCTGGCTACAATCCAGGCATATCAAGGCGCTGCCCTACCACGCCGGGATGAATAATCAGACACGTCAGCAGCACCAGGAGCGATTCCTGCGCGAGGATGGCGTGGTGATCGTCGCAACTATCGCTTTCGGCATGGGTATAGACAAGCCCGATGTGCGCTTTGTCGCCCATCTCAATCTACCAAAGAGTGTCGAGGCCTATTACCAGGAGACAGGACGTGCCGGTCGGGATGGTCAGCCAGCCAATGCCTGGATGATCTATGGATTACAGGATGTCATCACCCTGCGACAGATGCAGGCCTCCTCCGAGGCTGATGAGAGCCATAAACGGGTCGAACGGCATAAGCTCGATGCCATGCTGGCATTGTGTGAAATTACCAGCTGCCGTCGCCAAGCACTGCTTGGATACTTCGATGACCCTCTCGAGCAGCCCTGCGGTAACTGTGACACCTGCCTGCAGCCCCCCGAAACCTGGGATGCCACTGTTGTCGCGCAAAAGGCCCTCTCCTGTGTACACAGAACCGGCCAACGATTCGGCGTCAACTACCTGGTCGATGTCCTCCTCGGCAAGCACAACGAACGCATCACGCAGTTCGGTCACCACTTGGTCAGTACGCATGGCATCGGCAGCGATCTTAACGCAAGTGAGTGGCGCACCATCTATCGCCAGCTGATTGCTCACGGTCTGCTCGCTGTAGACCTGGAAGGCTTTGGCGGCCTTCGCCTGACTCAGGCAAGTCGATCAGTCCTGCGCGGTGAGACACAGCTGATGCTGCGCAAGGCACGTAAAATGAAAGCCAAGAGTCGCCGTAAAAGCCGTCATGATGTACATATCAGCGATGTTGACCGAAATCTATGGGATACACTCAGAAAACTTCGCCTGGAACTTGCCGAAGACCAAGGCGTTCCAGCTTATGTCATCTTCCACGACGCAACCCTGATGGAAATGGTTGAAAAACGTCCTCAAAACAACCAGCAACTGGCAACGATATCCGGTGTCGGCGAACGAAAGCTGGAAGCCTATGGCGAAGCATTTTTGCGATGCCTGCAGGCACCGGCCATCCACTCGCGTGATACAGTGGAGGAGACGGCGCAACACCTTGAACGCGGTCTCGATCTGGAGAGTATTGCAAAGGAGCGGAATCTTACACTGGCCACAATCTACAACCATCTGGCGATTGCCATCGAAGAACAGCGACTCACCTTGAAAAAAGCAATCCCTATCCAGCAGGATCAACTCAGGATCATCCATTTCGCCTTTGAACAGTATGGGGCCGACGGAAAACTCAAACCTGTTTACGAAGCATTGGATGGCGAATACGACTACGGGGTATTAAGGTGCATCCAGGCGGCACTGGGTCAGGAAACACCGGATGAACCATCCCTATGAAGCATCACATCTCATAAACGTTTGATCCCTCAAACTGGCTTCTGCCCCATCAGATCTTACAATCTCAAGCAAAGATGGCATGGCGGATAACCCGGTTTAACCACTCGCGATAGCGCATCCAAGTGCTTAGAGATTGTCTGGAAAATCGCCTGGCGAGTTTTCAATGAAGACCGGTTAGCCCTCAAGTGTGATGCATTTAACCAATTAACCACAAATTTATTAAGTTATAACTCAGTTTGTCGCTTAATTGGAATTGGATATCACATTGGTATGATTACGTAAGGAGATGTAAAAATGGACCCGAAATCGCTCATAAAGGACATCGACCACCTAGTCTCATTACCCGATATCTGCATCAAAGTTAACCAGATAATGGGGGCCGACAACTATTCCGCATCCCAGGTTGCCGATATTATTATTCAGGATACAGATATCTCGGCCCGGCTGCTCCGACTGGCTAACAGCGCACTGTATGGTCAGCAGGCAAAAGTCGAAACCCTGTCCCGTGCAGTTGCCATCCTCGGTGCTGATGAATTGCGCAACCTGGTGATGGCGGCCTCTGCCATGCGAACCTTTACCAATATCCCGGATGAGCTGGTGAACATGACCGACTACTGGCGCCACTCAGTCACCACGGGAGTGATGTCACAGATATTGGCTAAGCGCTGTAACACCCTACACAGTGAACGACTTTTTGTAATGGGGGTGTTGCACGATGTTGGAAGGCTGGTGATCTATCTCACACTGCCGGCAAAGGCCACAGAGATTCTGCAGATCACCGGGGGAGACAACTGGGTATTGCCAGAGACGGAGCAACAGATCCTGGGCTTCACGAATATGGATGTCGGCGTTGAGTTGATGCGCTCCTGGGGTTTGCCCGATAGCTTCGTGGCGGTAACCGGGCATCATCATCACCCGGATCAAACGACCGAACATCGACAAGAGGTATCCCTGGTACACATTGCCAAAGCTATCGCCAATGGCGAGATGGTCGGCCTCTCCCTGGATGAAATGTTGTGGGCGATAGACCCTTATGCCTGGGATGCAACCGGCCTGAACCCAGAAACTGTAGCACCGATGGTTGACGAGATGCTGTTAAAAAGCAATGAAGTCATGAGTCTGGTTTTAGCACCGGTAAAACTAAAGCAGGCTTAATCCAAAGCGGCTTTCAGTACACAAGGGTAGCGATCCAGTCATCTTCACACCCAGATAGAGGCATGCTAATAAAACGACTCTGGCAGCACCATCCGTACAGGTGGCTGCCCTCATTTGCTAATCTCCTGCCACAAAGAAGCCAGCTGCAAGTCTATCGTCTACAGGGTGTGCAACTGGAAGTGTTGTATATGACAGAGAAGGAAACTGTTTGTGCATGAGACTCAGTGGCAATTGCTACCCAAAGCGCTCAGTAAGGATGAGGCTTTTCAGGCTGCATTGCTTGATGTACACCATGAGATCTATAGCAATTTTTTCAGTGATGATCCATTGACAAACAGTGATCTGGGTTTCCACCTTCATGCCTACCGTAGAACCAGTGGCTGGCGTGTGGTATTGATCCTGACCCCCTGGATGCTGTCACGTCTTCTTTTCCCTGAAAATGATCCACAGATTGTCATCCCGGAAGGATGGAGCGGTGAAGAGCGTGGTGAAACGGAATACCAGGTATTAGGGCCATCCCTACGCTTGGGTTGGAGTGGTGATTACATGCAGGCGCACCTGAATTATCATCCCCGACTCGGCCACTATCTGCTTCAGCCTATTTCGCTGAAGATGCGCTCCTATACCTCTCCACATGAGGCATTCGAAGCATGGAACGACGTGATAAACAACCGCAAAAGTACATCAAGCGATTGAGCAGAGCGTCCCCCTGACAGGCAGAGGATTCACCCAGGGAATGATTAAGCCAATATTGGGGCTGTCACAGCATACTATACAAGCGATGCCTACAGATCACAGACCGCACAATCTTCAAGTCAGCTTCCCCAACCTCCACCACCCGGCGTTTCGATAGTGAGCCGATCACCCGGACCAACCATCAGATTAACCTTGGCCGGTAGCGGTTTGCCATTGAGACGATTGATGCCCGACGCCCCAGGCTGACCCCCAGCACTGCCCCACGGCTGATGGCTGCGCCGCTCAGTCAGCAGGGTAACCTGCGTCGGCGCTAGAAACTTAAAGGTCCTAACCACGCCCTCACCACCACATCTGGCACCTTTCCCACCCGAACCACGGCGTAAGCCATACTGTTTTATCTGCACCGGAAAGCGCGTCTCGATCACCTCGATAGGTGTATTCAGGGTATTGGTCATATGGGTCTGTACCCCATTCAGCCCTCCACCGGTCCTGCCCGCACCCATCCCTCCACCAATAGTCTCGTAATAGTCCCAACGGAAATCACCACGATCATTGCCCATTGCCAGATTATTCATACTGCCATGACTGGCCGCCGGAATCTCTTCAGGCAACACCTGCGCGAGAGCACCCAGTACCACATCCACCACC
The DNA here is from genome assembly GCA_025656675.1 of Candidatus Thiodiazotropha sp. (ex Codakia rugifera). Taxonomy (GTDB): domain Bacteria; phylum Pseudomonadota; class Gammaproteobacteria; order Chromatiales; family Chromatiaceae; genus Thiodiazotropha. Next base: position 1,122,476 of record JAHXHN010000001.1, on the reverse strand, counting down.
CGGGTACTGGTCTCCACATTACCCGCCGCAACGGCCCCAGGGCGTTTTGCATTGAGCAGACAACCTTGCGGGGCATACAGCGCTATGGGCCTGAAGCTGCCTGCACAGGCCGGTGTCTGGGAAGGCATAAGACAACGAAAGACGTAGTAGACTGCTGCAGCTGCCACCGAAAGAGGGCAATTGATATTACCGGGGACCTGAGGGGCCGTCCCGGTGAAGTCGACAAGAATACGGTCTGTTTCAACCACCAGACAGACACAAATGGGTATATCCCGATTGCCCTGACCGTCATCGTCCATACAATCCTCGAAGCGGTATTCACCCACCGGTATGCGCTTAAGCGCCTCTCTCGCCAATCGTTCTGCATAGGCATTGAGGGCATCGAGACCGCCGAGGAACATCTCCCTGCCCCACTCATCAATCAATAACTCAAGACGGTTCAGACCGCTACGATTGGCGCTGATCTGCGCTGCGAAGTCTCCTTTTGATTCTCCCGGGTTGCGATTATCCCTTGTGATCTCAGCTAAAAAACCAGCTTCGATTTGCCCCCCTGTGACCAATTTACCCGGCGCAATAACACGCCCCTCTTGCTCCAGGGTGCAAGAGACCGGCATCGATCCGGGCGAACGGGCGCCAATATCGGCATGGTGAGCCCGGTTGACCAGGAAAGCTGTCAGCTGATCATCATAAAAAAGCGGTGCGATGAGCGTGACATCGGGCAGATGTGTCCCTCCCATGAACGGGTCGTTGAGCACCACCATATCACCCGCGTGCCACTCGACCTTGGAGACAATATCCGCCATCGCATAGGCCATACTCCCAAGGTGGACAGGGATATGCGCAGCCTGGGCGCAGAGCGCGCCCTGGGCATCAAACACAGCGCAGGAAAAATCGAGCCTGTCCCGAATATTGGGAGAAAAGGAGGCATTGCGTAGAACCACACCCATTTCATCGCAGACCGCCTCCAGACGTGAAGCAAAAATATTCAGTTCGATCGGGTTCATACTCACTTCAATTACCAACATAGGGTGGTATCATTTTCCCCTACAATGTCCCCTGTTGCATCCCCGCATCGGCATCGTTAGAATAGCCGACCATTCTACTAGGTTTTAATCGGGTCCTCGACATTGCCAGGATCACTACAAGTATTCATATCGTACACATAAGGAGTCTTATCTCATGGCACACGAACTACCTGCCCTGCCCTATGCTATTGACGCACTGGAGCCTGTTATCTCTAAAGAGACACTGGAATTCCATCACGGTAAACACCACAACACCTATGTGACCAATCTGAACAACCTGATACCCGGCACTGAGTTCGAGAATGCCTCCCTTGAAGAGATCGTCATGAAATCCTCCGGTGGCGTCTTCAACAACGCCGCCCAGATCTGGAATCATACCTTCTACTGGAACTGCCTGCGCAGCCCGAATGACGCCAACGCACCAAGTGGCGCATTGGCCGATGCCATCAACAGTACCTTTGGCTCTTTCGATGAGTTCAAGAAAAAATTTGCAACTTCCGGCGCTACAAATTTCGGTTCCGGTTGGACATGGCTGGTGCAGAACGAAGATGGCAGCCTGGAGATCTTCAACACCTCCAATGCCGGCAGTCCAATGACTTCCGGTAAGAAGGCTCTGCTGACGGCCGACGTCTGGGAGCATGCCTACTACATCGACTACCGTAATGCACGCCCCGCCTACCTGGAAGCATTCTGGAAAGTGGTCAACTGGGACTTTGTCGCAGCTAACATGGGTTAAGTGAATTCAGAAACCCCGTTACCTTCGGGTAACGGGGTTTTTCTATTGTGTAATGGATTACAAAACAGCCCGTTTGACGATCAACATGGCTCATCCTTCATTTTCTACGGTCATCACCCTGATCAGATCTGTACCACCGGTCGTCTGACTATAGCCACTCGTGGCAATGGCAATATCACCACCGATTAAGACACTCCGCTTCCTAGCCTGCTCAATACAAAACCCGATCTTTGCCTCATCCGAGTTCTCTTCCTGATAGAGGATGGGTATCACACCCCAATTCATACACAACCGCCGCGTCACCCTGGGTGATTGAGTGACCGCAAGAATAGGACATTCCGGTCGATGTTTGGAAATCAGTCTTGAGGTGAAACCGGTCTCGGTCAAACTGATAATGGCAGCGGCTTGCAACTGGTCAGCCATACTGACAGCCGAATGGCTGACCGCCTCTGTCACCACATTGGAGGGATGGGGAATAATCCGTTGGAGATAACCATACTCACGCAACGAAGCCTCTGTGCGTATCGCCAACATCTCCATCGTCTTTACCGACTCCACCGGGTAGTCGCCCATCGCTGACTCACCTGACAACATTACCGCTGATGAGCCATCCAGAATGGCGTTCGCCACGTCACTCGCTTCAGCGCGGGTCGGTTTGGGATTGTGCTCCATGGAGGCCAGCATCTGGGTAGCAGTGATGACAGGTTTACCATTGCTTACCGTAATGCGGATGATCTTCTTCTGCATACTTGGCACATCTGCCAGCGGTAGCTCGACACCCATATCGCCTCTCGCCACCATAATGCCGTCTGCTGCCGCCACAATCGATTCGAGATTGTCGATACCGGCCCGGTTCTCGATTTTGGCGATAATCGGGATGTTCACTCCTTTATCCAACAGAATCTCTCGCATCCTGTTGACTTCATCGGCGTCCTGAATAAATGAAGCGGCGATATAGTCGACATCATTCTCCGCTGCAAATGAAAGCTCCTGAAGAATATCATCCCGATGTTCCGGTTCCACCGCCGTCATGGAGAGTTGCGTATTGGGTAAATTGACACCCTTGTTCTCTTTTAGAGTCCCGCCTAACACAACCTTACATCGAACCTCCCGATCCATCACCGATTGAACAACCAGTTCCATAGCACCATCATCGAGAAGAATGACATCACCCGGATTGACCTCCTGGTTTAATCGCTGATAGGTGACTGAAACACCCTTTTGATCACCGCTCCGTCCATCGGTGAAGAGGGAGAATTCATCTCCGGATGCCAGTTCGATGGGACCTTGACGAATTTTACCCGTGCGTATCTCTACTCCGCGCGTATCGATCATGATGGCAACTGGAATTTTAAGGTTTTCGGATGCCTTGCGAATTCGCGCGATGCGCTGATTGTGCTCCTCATAATTGCCATGAGAGAGATTGAGACGGGCAACACTCATGCCGGCCACAATCATCGCTTCAAGCGTCTTGACCGAATCAGAAGCCGGTCCAATGGTAGCCACGATTTTTGTTTTACGTATGGGAATTGCTGACATCATATGCACTCAATAACTTTTAATAAATATGACTGTTTAAGAAAATATATGGACAGACTTTATCTGTCCCGTCACTCCATTTTGCCCAGGAACCATTCTAACGAAACGAAAAAAATATATATTCAGCCTGAACCCATGGCTTTAGAGGAGACACAAGAACGAATGAAATCATCCCAACCCTGACGGTAGTCATCAATACTCTGCATAAACCCCTCATTATGACCACCACTCATTTCCAGGAATTCTTTTGGTTCGTTGGCAGTGTCAAACAACACTTTTCCATGGACGAAGGGGATAATTTCATCATGCCTGCTATGAATTATCATTACCCGACTATTGACATCCGCCAACCGCTCACGGGTATTGTAGTGGTATCGCACCAACCAACGAGCGGGTAACCAAGGATAGAGTTCTGCCGCCATATCCGGTACAGAGGTAAAAGTTGATTCAAGCACTATCCCCATACTGGGGTGTTTCGCTGCGAGATAGGCTGCCACTGCCCCACCGAATGATCGTCCAAAGAGTATGATATCACTCTCTGGTATATTCCGTGTCACAGTTAGATATCGCCATGCGCTCTCTGCATCCCGATAGATACCCTGTTCCGAAGGGGTACCTTCACTTCTGCCATATCCCCGGTAGTCAATTATCAAAACAGCTAACCCCAATTCGTGAAACAGTTTGAGCGACTCTAACCGATGTGAAATATTGCCTGCGTTTCCATGAAAAAAAAGCAGTGTCGCCCGGGGGTTTTCGAGCGGGATAAACCATCCATCCAGTTTAACCTTGTCATCGGTATGCAGGGTGATTGACTCGTATCCAAGACCAATCTGTTGCGGCGACACATTCACATCCCTTGATGGAATGTCCGGTAGATGAATCAGGTTGGTCTGGTTAAGGTAGAGATAGGCGATGAATGCTAAAAAGAACAGCAGCCCAAGCAGAAAAAGTAGCAGGAAATCCTTGAACAGAGGAGGCAAAATCATAGCTTATTTCCGGCCTGAGAAAGTACATGGTACTCGTCCCGTGCGAAAATCATTCTAAAATCGATGCAGCTTCCGCTCTCAAATACTTTTCGTTGAATCATTTGCAGTTTATTGCGGTCTCTTTTCAATACCCAGCCAGGTGATTTGTCCGCAAATGAACGCGAATTAACGCAAATATGAAAGCAATTTCCACTCGCAAGACAGAGGACGTTAACGCCGAACCGAAACTTGAATTATAAAGTAAAAATAAGATATTTGCGGACACTTATACTATTTTCCAAATAAAGCCGCTGTTTGTTCGTTCTTACCCACTAGTGTGGTGTCTTATATTGTTTGACGATTATACCGAGACTCTAAGCGGCTAGCCGCTAGGCGCGTTCCGCAGGGAATGGCAGGCCCTTTCCAAGGAGCGCAACAACGTGGATGGCCGCTTAGCGTCTCGTCCGAAGGGAAGCCCGCTCAGATCAGGAAAAGAACTATACTTTCAATACCTGTTGTAATACCTGCTTTGTATAGTCGTAGGCTCTGGCCTCTCCACTGGCACGCGGCCCAGCCACATTCAAAACGGTAATATGGTTTTTCTCGATGAAAGAGAGAATCTTGCTCGCTGCCCGTTGAATGATAACCTCCTCCCCATCGATCAGGAGATAGGGTTTCTTTTGAGCGAGACAATCACTCAGCGTTTGTTCTGTACCTCCAGATAGGCTGTCGAAATAGACAATCATTGTTCCATCGCTGTCTACGACATTTTTCAGCGTTCGCTCTTTATACCCTGCATTGGCTAACTCCCTGACTGGATAGTTTTCAGGAATTGTCCCGTCTTCCGCCAATCTACCTTGCGGACACCATCCTCCGGCCTGGATACCGCACGCCAGTGCGGCATCCAGTGCGGCCCTATCTACACCTGTCTGAGCGCCTGATATGATCTTCATCACGCTCACAATGATAATCTTTTTTCACCCTCAGAATTTCTGCTGCATTACCAGCGAGAATACGATGCGCTGCTTTGGTCGGATGGATACCATCCCAAAACAGGTATCTTTTTGGCTTCTTGCAGGCAAACGGCGGTTGATTCGGCATCACACAGGCATCCTTAACATTTTTCAGGCCGAATTCATCAGGGTTTTCCACGATATCATGCACACGCTGGTATACGTCCAACCGGGCTATCTCCAAATCAGGAAATGCGGCACTCAGGGTGTCAAGCAGCGTATCGAGTTCCGCATTAAACTGGAGGGAGATAAGTGCAGCCGCCAGCGAGGCTCCCGGTGAAAGCACATCAAGTAACTGTATTCCCGGTGTCAATGAAAGATCAGGAGAATTAGCAACCAGTAACTTCCTTGCACCGGCATTGTATAGTGCAAAGACACTATCGGATATTGTTATCAGTGCACGGCCAAGGATCTCACCACTGACAACACCTGCGGGATCGATTGACAATGCAGCCACTGCATCCCTTACATCATTGCCCCCCAGCGCGATGACATACAGGGCATCCTCAGACGCCACACCCTGAGCATCTGCAAAAAAAGCGTTCATCTGCGCTGTTAAATTGATATTGATCCCGTCTTCATAGGCTCGTGCACCACCGACTGCGTAGTTCGTCCTTTTCAACTTGCCTTCGTTCTCTCCCTTGAATGCAGGTTTTACGCTATCTCTCAGATCCAGCTTGTTTGCCAATTGCTCAATCCAGGTAGCACCATTGCTAAAATGTTTACCACCTCTTGCATAGGGTGCATCGGGTATTAAAAAGGCATCCAGCGTATCGTAGGGTGGTTTAAGCTTCCTGCCTGTCAGATAGAATGCATTGCCTGGATCAGACAGACTGTCACCGAACACAACAATCCGTTCGAAGGGTTTATCGGCAAGGCTTATACTGGGTATGAGTAATAATGCGGTAAATATGCCCAGCAATCCATTTTTTAGTTGTTTTCTCTTCATGGCACTTCCTCCTATAAGTCTTTTTATTCTATTTATCCTGCCCGAGTAAAAATACAGGCACATGAATATTATATTAATTAATAGCACTGACCCTAAACGTCGAAACCAGTTTTGAGTGGTGCCTCAAACACGCTGCATGATGCGCTATATGTAGATTACAAATAAACGTGAATAGGCTGGGTAAATCAACACAAAAAATTGTACATACGCATAAGATGTCAACCACCCCCTCGTCTGAAACAGAGATCAAACCGGGACCAAAACAGCACTATCTCATGATCGTCAACATATCGGGAAGTGGAATCAACTTGCATCGATGGCATGGTCAGCGAGCCTAACTTAACGGTTTTCTCGCTACCCAATTGCAACACGACACTGAGTTTTTGATCTGAAATTTCCACCCGCTTTCCAGCATTACCGATTGTCACCTGATAGTGGTGTTTCAGCGGCTTAAGGCTGCGCAGGAACTCTGTATGTGTTATCGACATGGTCCGGCGGTCACTTCGTATATTGGCCGGCATGTCGCCTCTATCATCCACCAGCGACAGGAGGCCACAGCGCAATCACATCCCCATCCTGCAGCTGGTAAGTCTTTCGTTGTGAAGGTGGAACGAATACACCATTGCGTACCACAAGATGAGCTTGAGCACGGGGTACACGGTACTTATCCATCAGGTCAAAAATAGTCGCGCCCTCAGACAACTCGACCCTGACACTATGTTCCTGAGCACCTGCAGGCAGATACTCCATCAACGTTGCGAACAGTTTGAATTCAACCGTAACCACAAATTTAACCTGGAATCCTCAGTTGTACACCGTGAAGGTGTGCGCTTGTGGTAGCCTAGTGCACACCTTGCACCGAGCCAAGATAGGCCTCCATCAGGCGGGTCGGATCATTCATCAACCGCTCCTTCCACACGCCTAATGGAACATGACTGCGAATCAATCCCCTGAGTACTCCGATATGCTGGGTATGTCCCAAGCTACTTGCACCAACCAGATATTCACCATCAAATTGCAGTTTTAAATAACGGTAATGGGCCTCATCCAGCAGGGTTGAGTGCTCACCTCCCTCCACCCCCATCCATAGACCAAATGAGGCTGAAATCAGACCGAGGGTATCCAGCACATTCATATTGAGGCTACCCTGGTGAGCAATGCGTTTAGCAAAAACCATGTTGGTTGCTGCAATACGCGCGTGTTCTACAGATGTGGGTTGGATTGCCTGCATCGTGTTGCTGCCGGTAGAAAAGTCTCGCCCCTGTGCGACGTCGCCAGCAGCGAATATTCCCGCTAGATTGGTCTCCAGATAAGGATCAACCAGGATGCCTTGATCAAGATCGATTCCCGATCCAGCCAGGAACGCCATATTCGAGCGAACGCCCATGGCAGTAATAGCCAATCCGGCAGACAAACTTTTACCATTATCAAGATTGACGGACACTCCTGCATTGTCCTTTTCAAAGCTGGCAACACCACAGTTCGTGATAATTTTGATGCCTTTATTTTCACACCAGGCTTTCAACAACCCGCCCGCTACATCATCCATCATCCGGGGAACCATACGGTCTGCTTTCTCCACCACGGTGAGTTGTACATTGCGTCCCACCAGGGCCTCAAGGATGATACAACCGATGAAACCGGCTCCGATAAGCACCACCGGCGTACCAGGCTTGGCGCGTCCAACAATGGCGCGGGCATCAGCCAGGGTCCAACAATTGTGTACACCCGGTAAATCGATCCCGGGAATCGGTGGTTTTAGGGGTGTTGCGCCTGTGGCGATCAATAGACGATCGTAGTCAAGACGACCTCCCCCAGCCAGGGTGATCGACTTCTGTTGCGGGTCCACCTGTGTCACAGGATCACTCAGGTATTCAATCTGCCTTTCACTATAGTGGCCAGCTGATTTCCGCAGATAGGTACCCTGCTCATCGATATTCTCAACCAACAGATAGGGTATGGCCATCCGGGAATAGGGTGGCTCCGGCTCCCCACCGATCAAGGTAATGCGACCGGTAGGGTCCAGCTCACGTAAGGTTTCGCAGGCTGTTACGCCTGCCGGTCCAGCACCAATGACAATATAATGCATCTAACATCTCCACGCAGATGTCAGGACAAACCGAGCCGTTGACGGGTTGATTCAGTCGGGACGCCATCCGAAGTCCAGCCACGCAACTCATAATACTCAGGCAGCATCTTATCCAGGTCATTGACACGCCCTAGTGCAGGACCGGTTTTTGCCGCTTCCTTCAGTAAACGCTTTGGCAAGGTATCGTCAGCCGCTGTCAATCCTGCTCTCATGTTGAAATCCCGCTCCATGTTCCATATGCGCTCACCCAGTTCCAGCATCCGCTCTGCCGTCCAATCGCCCTCACAGGCTCCATCGACTTGCGGTGCAATATCTTCCAACGACCAGGCAAATGTCGTAAACAGGCAGAGTCCACTCGAATCCACTGCGGCAGTGGCATCCTGAAAGGCCTTGACCAAACCCGCTTTACCCTCAGTCTCCAAAGGATCGGTCTTTTCAGGGATACCCAGGACCTCTGATGCGACGGTATAACCTCGCAGGTGGCATGCACCACGATTGGATGTTGCATAAGCGAGACCCATGCCCTGGATTCCACGCGGATCATAAGCAGGAAACTCCTGACCTTTCACCGTCATGGAGAGCTCCGGGTGCCCATATTTCTCACACAGTCTTTTCGATCCCAATCCAAGATCCTTACCGAACCCTTCTCCCTTGACCAACGCCTCAACCGCCCAAACCAGTGTCTCGGCAGAACCGAAATTCAATTCCCTACCATTGGTCTGTTCGGTGGTAAGTGCGCCCATTTTAAAAAGCTCAATGGCTGCTGCCAGTGTGCCACCGAAGGTGATTGGATCAAAACCATCCTCATTGCAGAGAAAGTTGGTATAAGTCAGGGCGTCCAGATCATCAACACCGGTATCCGGGCCCAACGCCCAGGCCGCCTCATACTCCAGCCCCCCCGAACTCCCCCAGTACTCAGGTTTGTTCTCAACTGAAAAGTGACCCTTGTCTACTGTTGAGATGCGCCCGCAGGCGATGGTACAACCAAAACAACCGGCATTCGTGGTCAGGTTGGGCTTACCATCCGAGGCCCGCTTTTCGTGCATCGCCTCACCTGAAACACTTTGAGCGCCCTCAAACTGTACCTCACGCATATTGCGCGTCGGTAAGGCGCCGATTTCATTGATCACGTTCATCAGTACCTGGGTGCCGTAGGTCGGTAACCCTTGGCCGGTGACAGCATTGTCGGCTAGCACTTTCTTTCCGGCATTGACTGCATTCATGAATTTGGCGGGATCCTTCACATTGTCGATCCCTTTGGTACCCCGTACAACTACGGCCTTTAAATTCTTGGAGGCCATTACCGTACCAACACCGGAACGACCGGCCGCTCGATGTTGATCATTAACTATTGCTGCATAGAGACAACCCGCCTCTGCGGCACGTCCTACTGCGGCAATCCGAATCATCGGGTCCTGATGCTTGGTGTGCAGCCACTCATCGGTATGCCAGACACTGGTTCCCCATATCTCTTCGGCAGAGAGCAGTTCCACTTTGTCATTCTTGACAGAGAGGTAAACAGGTTTCGGAGATTTCCCTTCGAAAATAAACATATCCCAACCGGCAAAGTGCATCTCAGCACCAAAGAAACCACCAGAATTCGAACAGGCCACACAGTTCGTCAGCGGCCCCTTGGTCACTACTGAATAACGTCCACTTGTCGAGGCCATTGTGCCGGTTAGAGGTCCGGTGGTCATAATCATCTTGTTCTCGGGACTGAGCGGATCGACGCGAGGATCGATCTCTTCTGACAGGTATTTGGTTGCAAGCCCACGCTGCCCGAGATACTCCTGTGCCCATTGACGGTTAAGCGCCTCGACTGTACACGTCCCTTGAGTGAGGTTGACGCGAAGAATTTTTCCAGCCCATGACATAGCTAATTACCTCCAGGTTATACGCTTGCTGCACTGCTGGCATCGGTTTTACCCGCCCAGGCGCGCATTTTTTCAAATCCGGTCTGATCTGCGTCCACATAAGTGATCGCAGCCGTTGGACAGGCCTTGGCACAAGCGGGATCTCCACCACAGAGATCACACTTAATAACCTTGCCGCTATCACTGCTGTAATTCACCGTCCCAAAAGGACAGGCAATAGTACAGACTTTGCAACCGACACAGACTGAATCATGGACCACCTTCGCCCCGCTATTAACATCGAGGGCAATGGCATCAACAGGACAGGCCTGCATACACCAGGCTTCGGCGCATTGTGTACATGTATAAGGTACAAACCGCCCTTCATGGTGGAATGTAAAAACACGGATACGTGATTTTGAAGGGTTGAATACCCCTTCGTTTTCAAAGGAACACGCTAATTCGCATTGAACGCACCCCGTACATTTATCTGCATCTATCAAAAGAGACCTGAGCATGCTGTTCTCCTTCCCATCTCACCTAATGCTTAAAATAATATGAATTCAACTACGCTGATCCAGCTACAACCCCTATAACCCAGACAAAGATCAAATGATTATTGACTGTACAAATACACACCCACCTAGCACAACCAAGTACCAAGGTTGATTGGATTATTTCGAATTGGTGTAGAAGATTGTTGTGATCAACACACTATAAATCCCAAGACTGCAGATGGAATAAAGTGAGTGCACAACCAAAGGGTAGTTGGGAAATTTTTATTGTTCAAATATTTCAGAGTGTTGGAGGACAGAAAAGAAGGCCGGGAGAAAATAATGAACTATTCTGACAAGAAGTCATACTGAAATGACAAAATGTCACTGACAAAGTACAACATGCTCGTTCAGTTGACTATGAATATTTGGCGAAGACCTCAGCCTCGGTCATATCTTCAGTTTTATTGGCAAAACTGTAAAACAATGGCTTTCGGTCTATGAATACTTGATGATCAAAAACAAACGATTCCTGCTGATTAAACAATCCCACTGGAATAAAGTACTGACCGTTCTCTTTCAATCGATAAAACAGATGGCTACCGCATTGCCTACAAAATCCCCTTTCTGCCCAATCGGATGAGTTGTAGATCCTGATCTGATCTTCTCCTTCAAAGGATACTGCTGTGCCGCATTCAACTGCCATCAGCGGTCCACCACCCCATTTTCGACACATGCCGCAATGGCATGCCCCCACATGATTGCTGACTTTTTCTGCCTCAAATTTCACTGCCTCACAGAGACAATTCCCACTTGCTATTGTATGGTTTGACATGAATTCTCGCGCAGCAGTTGAATAAATGCTTCGGCAACGGCACTGTTCAGATTCGAACGTGTGCGTGCAATCCACAAGGTTCGATTAATTCGTAGCCCCTGTATTTTTATATGATAGAGGGTATTTGAATTTAAGCTATCATCCACTGCAAAGCGCGGCAGAAAACTTACATGCCGACCACGTTGCAGCATCTCTACAATCGTATCGGTCGATCCGACTTCCATGGTTATCGGCAATTGATCAATACCTATATCCGTCAGTGCCTTGTCGAGTGTGAGTCTCATAGATGATTGTGATTCACGCAACACATAGCGCAAGTTACCCAATTCGGACATGGGTATCATGTCACTGTTCCACAGCATATGGCCCGGTCCACAAACCAGGATCAACTCATCATCAAGCCATTTCTGTACAAGAATATCAGGGTGGTCAGGTGCTTGCTCCAGCAACGCAAGATCCGCCAGGCCTGTGGCAAGATGCCGCTGGATACGACGGCTATAACCCATACGACTCTCAATTCTGTAGGCCGGATAGCTTTCAGCAAAACCCAACAATAGATTGGGTAACATATGCTCACCGATCGCAAAGGTGACTTCGACACGCAGTTTGTTTTTACCTGCCCGAAGCGATTCAAGATCATCCAACAGCGAAACCTGATGGTCGAGCACCAATCTTGCGTAGTTATAGACCTTGGTACCTGCCGTCGTAAGTTCCAGTCGACGCCCCTCCCGTTGCATCAAGCTTACGCCATAGCAGCCATCCAGGGCTCGCAGCCTTTTTGTCACCGCCGGCTGCCCAATGTGCATCGCGCGTGCAGCCTCAGAGACACCGCCACGTTCAACGACTGCTCTCAATGTCGCCAGGTGCTTCAAGTCCGGTAGAAATCTATATTCCATAACGGAATATTACGACATTATTATTTATTTGAAAACAATATTCATATTAGGCAATATGCCCAGCTTTTCCGGCTACATGGCTATATCTAAGGCTGATCACAGCTCTTATCACTACTGAATTGCTTTCCATTATGGAATGACCTGCCATTGAATAGGATGGCCTGTCCTGCCTATCCAGGCTGATCGATTTATTGAGTGCTGCAGGATTATCGCACCGTGGCTTGTCCTTAAAACCCAGTAGATGAGTGATTGCTTTGAACGAACAGCAGACAACACCGAACAGCGGCCCTAATCTCCCTCTTAAGCAGCTTATTGCGAGCGCTGTTTTCCTGACAGGCGGACTGTTACTTGCCAATATCTCACCCACTATCGAGATTGCCTGGGTTGGTGCAATATTGATGCTGACTATCTATCTTTTCGCATTTGAGGTTGTCGGTGTCGATGTAGCCGCTGCGAGTGTCATGGTGCTGCTGGGGCTCTCATCACTATTCGCACCTGTGATGGGGCTTGAACAGGGCCTGGTAGACAACAAACACCTGTTCGACGGTTTCTCATCCAATGCCGTTATCTCCATCATTGCAGTGATGATTATCGGCGCCGGTCTCGACAGAACCGGTATTATGGGCAACGTCGCCACCTTCATACTGAAGGTGGGCGGCACAACAGAAGGACGCATCATTCCGATCATCTCCGCTACGGTGGGGTTTATCTCCTCGTTTATGCAAAACGTGGGAGCTGCTGCGCTATTCCTGCCGGTTGTCTCTCGTATTTCCGCCCGTTCCGGCCTCTCCATGTCACGTCTGCTAATGCCAATGGGATTCACTGCGATCCTGGGCGGCACAATGACAATGGTCGGTTCCAGTCCACTGATACTCCTTAACGATCTAATCCTCACCTCAAACAAGGCACTGCCTGCCGAACAGCAGATGGAGGCCTGGGGTCTTTTCTCAGTAACACCGATTGGTATTGCTTTGATCGTCACCGGGATTATCTATTTCGTATTGGCTGGACGCTTCGTACTACCAAAGACCATCAGTGAGAGCAGTACCAGCGGTACAGATCCGATGCAATACTTTCAGGATGTATACGGTCTGCGTTACCACCTTTCGGAGATGGTTGTCACCGATGGCAGCAGCCTAATCGGCAAACAGCTGGATGATATCGAAACAGCCTACAGCGTACGGATCATCGCAAGCAAGCTCTCAGGCGAAGCCAACCGCATCGGGCCTGGCGCCTTGGCCAGAGATGTCGATATACAGGCAGGTATGGTACTGGGGGTTGTTGCAGACCCGGAGTCGCTAGTGGCATTTGTTGAAGCATTTAACCTGAAAAAGCGTCCCATTTTACGCACCTTTGCCAACGATCTCTCCGCCGGTAAGGCGGGTATAGCCGAAGTGGTTATCCCACCGGGATCTTCCCTGATCGGGAAAAGTGCCCGTGATGTCTGGATGAGAAAGACCTATGGTCTTGCCATGATCGGTATGCATCGCAACGGCGAGACCCTCAGGGAAGGCGATGATATTCGTAACAAGCCTTTCATGGCAGGCGATACCCTGGTTGTGCATACCCAATGGGATGTACTGCCAAGAATAGAAAAAGATAAGAACTTTGTTGTGGTTACCACGGAATATCCCCATGAGGAGCTGCGTCCTCACAAGGTGGGCTGGGCAGTGCTGTTTTTCACAATTGCCCTGTTCATGGTCCTGTTCACGGATATCCGCCTTTCAGTCGCCCTTCTGACCGGCGCCATGGGGATGATTTTATCGGGCGTGTTGAATATTGAAGAGGCCTATGAAGCCGTCAGCTGGAAGACTGTTTTTCTCCTCGCCTCATTGATACCGCTTGGACTTGCGGTAGAGACCACAGGTACAGCCAAATGGATAGCTGAACAGGTATTATGGGTTGTCGGTGATATGCCGATATGGGTTATTCAATTGGCCGTTGCCCTACTGGCCACCTTCTTCACACTGGTGATGTCCAACGTAGGTGCGACCGTTCTTCTGGTACCGCTGGCAGTCAATATAGCAATTGGTGCGGGTGCCAATCCCGCTATCTTTGCGCTCACCGTTGCGATTGCAACATCTAACTCGTTCCTAATCCCCACCCATCAGGTCAATGCCCTGATAATGGGCCCCGCCGGTTATCGTGTCACGGATTTCATGCGTGCCGGAGGGATCATGACTGTACTGTTTTTGACTGTCATGATGGTCGTGATCAACCTGATTTTTTAATGGGGGCTCCTCCCTTGACGGCTACCAGACTTGAACGTCTACGAATCACTACTGGTGCCTGCTAGCGCTTGTGTGACTGCCACCGTCGGCGGGGATATTTGTATGAGAACACCGTTTTAAGTACTATTGATGTGGCGCATATTACTGAAGCATGACCGGTTGCAACACACATCCTCTCAGTGCCATGCGAGCTACAAAAACAATAAGCGACTGTTTCACTTGCCATTATTACAATTAGTACGGTAGCAGCCACATCCACTGATGAATGATTCACGGATCATTAAACGATACAACGCCTATTACAAGGGCTGGTGTCTTGCCTTTGGTGAACACACGGCCGATTATGATGAAGAGAGGGATATCAGTTGGTTATTCGGTGAGGATAGGATTGGCCTGATTCTCTCAGCATCGCTACTTAAGAAGGCCCAGCACGAACTACTGGGGCACCACGAATCAATACCTCAGCTATTTCTGTCTAACAACACCGTTGGATTCAACCACTTCAACTATCGTACGCAAGACGCAATTGATACAAAAAATGTATTGCGATTTAAGGAGTTCCTGCTCCAGGGAGAAGAGTTGCATATGTTTCTATGCAGCCACCTATTCTACCCTTCCAGCACCCGGATACTTACCTTTGCCACCAAGAAACCGCTGATCATCATGTATAAAGAGATGCAGCCCCTCAAGCTCGCCACCGATTAGCATCTGCAGATCGAGATCTCGCATGCATAGGAAGCGTTTGCTGCAATGGAAAACGCTACAGTCTCAACGCCCACCTGTCCGGTGTAATTCACGCATGCTTTCACTCCAATACTGGCCAAGTAAGGAAAGTGACCGGACACCTTCCTGAGTACCAGGCTCAAGGGCCAATTTCACAATCCCTGCGACACCACCTTTGGCTGGCGGGGCCGTTGCAATATCCCGACTCATCTGGCTGAGTGCCGTTGACAGGCCCAGCAACAGATGTTGAGTCTCAGGGCGATCCAGCACCTGCAGCAAACGCATCAAGCCTTCATTACGCGTGAGACGATCGAGTAGTGTTATACCCTCGCTCAGCGCCGAGGCTAAACGCGTAACGATCTCATCCGACATGGCATCCCGTGCCGAGGTTACCAGTGTTGCCAGTTCAGATAGTTGCTCTAGATCACGGGCGAATTCCTCGCGTTCCGCAGCTGTTGCTACAGTGGGGGGTGTTTCAGTCTGTGTAGTCATAACCTGGCCTCCTATACCCGGAAAGTGCGAAGCTCACCCATTACGTATCCAGGTGATATTAGAATGATGTTGTTGTTCATGTAAGTGAGCATATTTCGTCTGTCAACTGCTTTTTCCAGGTTAAAGTAAACCGCGCACACTGGTCCAATACATCTTGTTATAGCTCATTTTGAACCAATGCATCGACTTATTGGGCGACTTCAGATTGGGTGGGTTTTGGTAATTGAACATCGCATAAGTCGCACGATCATGGCCCGCCTCAATGAAGCAGTAGACCTTGCCGTCGTATTCGCGTACCGGGGCACCAATCTTGATGATAGACGCGATATTTTCAGCGACCACCTCAGCCTCGAAGTGCGCTGCTGAACCGGTCTTACTCACCGGCAGGTTGGTCGTATCGCCCAACACATAGACGTTATCGTGGCCCTCCATGGTGAGCTGATATCGATCAGTCGGAATCCAGCCTCCATCGCCAAGCTTGTCCTTCTCGATCACTTTCATACCACGATGCGGAGGAATGGAGATGAGCAGGTCATACTCGGTTTCCGTACCCTCCTCGCTCTTTACAACCTGATTCTCTACATCCACTTCCTTGACATTGAACAAGGTCTCATATTCGACACCAATACGGTCAAACTCAGGCTTGGCCCATATAGCCACATTTTCAATCGTGTGGATACGTCCAATCGGGTAGTGATACTTAATGTGCACCTTATCGCGGATACCACGTGCCTTGAAATAATCGTGCAGGGCAAAGGTGATCTCGACGGGTGCGATTGGGCACTTGTGTGGAACCCCAACAACAATGGCAACCTTCCCCCCCTCGAACTCACGCAGACGTTTGAACATCTTCACTGCTGATGTTTCGGAATAGAAGGTCTCTGATCCCTCAATTAAACCGGGGACTTCCTCAGGCACAATGCGTGAACCGGTTGCGATGATGAGCGTATCATACTCGTGGGTTTTGCCGCTCTTGGTCTTTACCTTATTCTGATCGAGATAAAATTCTTCAACCGGGTCCACGTGAAAGTCAATGCAGGGTTCGAGCAGACTCACCTGATCCCGATACAACTCATCCGGCATCATCTGTCCAAACGCGACATACAACAGGCCAGGCTGGTACATGTGCTTATCCGAGGCGGATAGCATAGTGATTCGGACTTTACGGCTGCGAATCTCGCTGGCCAGCCGCCGCGCGAGGTTATTGGCTAATATGGTACCACCGCAGCCACCACCGACGACTAAGATTCTCATTCTGTTCTCCTATCAAAATTTGTTAAGACGTTTCTGGTCACGGTCCACAATCACAATCTCACAAGCAGCCCACTATTTGGTCTTGCGTACCGTAAGGTGCCAGACCTCTCCGACTTTCTCGCTGCTGACCATCTCGTGCCCAACCTTTTTAATCCATTCCGGCACATCCGATGCCGTGCCATTGTCAGTCGATAGAAGTTCGAGCGTATCACCCACATTAGCCTGTTTCATGTAGGTAATAAGCTCCATAAGCGGCCCAGGGCAGAACGTGTCTCGTGCATCAATGGTCTTGCTTTCACTCATTACTCATATCCTCTTGCTGACAGTTGTTTGATTCATAGCCCTGTTTAAAACGTAAGCAGTTGACCTCCCTCGGCATCGCTCAGAAAGCGGGTCAGTCCCGTTGGCGGACCAAGCTCCGGATCGAGTGCCTCTTCAGAGATCTTCAGTAAATCGAGGGCCATTGAGCACGGCAGCAATTTAGCGTCACCGAGTTCCGACGCATGCTTGAACAACTGTTTAAAAGGGGGGACGCCTACCTCCTGTTCCATAAGCTCACCAAACCGGCCTTCCACCGGTACCTCGTCCGTACTATCCTTGACGAAAAATGGCAGGGCATTCATTGAGAAAAAAACCGAAACCTGGTCCCCTGTTGCGGCTGCGACCGACGCGAACATCGCAGCCATCTGTAACTTTTCGCGTGTTCCCGTAACACAGATTATGTGCAAATGTTGGGACATGTTGTTTTCGCCTCTCTCTGTGCCGCACTTTCGTTACGACATAAGGATTAAAAGGTACCGGCGTACTTTACAGACAGGTCATACTTACCACTTTTTCGATACCACCTGTTTCAACGCCTGATTACGGAGCGACAAATCGGCAACTAGAGACCTAAGCCGCTGGTTCTCTTCCTCAAGTTGTTTTATACGTCTCGACTCGGTGAGTGTTGAATCCCCGTGTTTCGCACGCCATTTATAGAACGTGGCATCCGAGATACCATGCTTGCGGCAAACTTCCCTGACCTTTACACCGCTCTCCTCGGCTTCCTTTAGCACAGCTACAATCTGCTCTTCGGTGAATCGTGATTTTGTCATCACACATACCTCGCATTCACGCACCACTGTTCCGAGAGGGCATATATTCTCTGTGTGCCTTAACCCCCCGCTTTTAAAGCCCCGCCACTCGCAGAGTACAGAGCCTTATACGCTTGGATGGCAACACCACCACCCCAGCACATGAATCAAAATCGGCATCAAACCGCTCAAATCGAATACACCAAAACACTTGTTTCCACACCTCAACTTTCTCCACGATGCCAACTGAAGCGTTTGATCAGTAATACACAGGAGCTATCGAGGATATAACCAATAACGCCAATAATGAGTACCCACGCCATGAGATGATCGTATGAGAGCCCCTCACGTGCGTCTTGAATTGAATAACCAAGCCCTGTCGTCACACCGAGGAATTCTGCCGGGACGAGCACAATCCACGCCACTCCAAGGGCCAGACGAATACCGGTGAGCACATCAAAAGTGATTGCCGGCACAATAATATTCGTCACTACATGCCAAGGCTTGGCACCAAGATTTCGAGCTACCTTGAACCAGGCAGGATCCACCTTGGCCAGACCGGCTGCTGTTGCAAATGCGACAGGCCAGACCGAGGCCATTGCAATCAGAAAAATGATGGCCTGATTCCAGGTAGCGAATACAATCACTGCAATCGGCTCCCAGGAGAGTGGACTGATCATACGTAGCAGTTGGAATGGGGAGTTGCTCAACTCACGAAACCGCTTGCTGCGACCGATCAATATGCCGATGGGTACGCCGATAACGATAGCAATGAGGAGCCCGCTACCCAGACGATAGCCACTTGACATAATCGCACTTTGAATCGTGCCTTCATCCCACAGTTCAGGCATCGCCTGTAGTGCCGGTATGGGCCCGAAATCGGCAAAGTGCTCAGTCGATGGCGAGGAAGAGATCAGGTAGACACCAAACCACCAGACGACAAACAGAATTGCAAGGCCCGCGAAAAAATTCGATAGTCCCCGCCATGAGGACTTCAGTGCGTGGGCTGATTTGGTATCTTCAGTCTTGGCGTTGATTACATCCACCCCGACAGACGCGGTGTCATCGCTCATAGCGTTATAACCTCTTCAACAAAACGCATAGCCTTAATCCAACCATCACTCATTGATTTGATCCCTTGCCTCATGATTCCGCATGGTGCCAACTGAATCGTTTGATGAGCAATACGCAGGAGCTATCGAGGATATAACCAATCGCTCCAATAACCAGTACAATTGCTGTGAGATGGTCATATGACAGTGTCTCGCGTGCATCCTCGATGGAGTAGCCAAGACCGGATGTTACGCCGAGATACTCTGCAGGGACGAGTACAATCCAAGCCACACCAAGGGCGAGTCGAATCCCGGTGAATACATCGAAACTGATTGCAGGTAAAATAATTTTTGTCAGCATGTGCCAAGGCTTGGCACCTAGATTCCGAGCAACCTTGAACCAGGCCGGATCCACTTTAGCCAGACCGGCGGCAGTTGCAAATGCTACTGGCCAGAGCGATGCAATGGCGATGAGAAATATAATCGACTGATTCCATGTCGCGAACACAACCACCGCAAGCGGCGTCCAAGCCAGTGGACTGATCATGCGCAGCAATTGGAATGGCGAGTTACTCACCTCGCGGAACCTTTTACTGCGGCCCATGAGAATACCAATCGGCACACCGAGAAAAATGGCAATCAGGAGTCCAACACCTAAACGATAGCCACTGGCAGCAATGGCACTTTGTATCGTCCCTGATGACCACAACTCTGGAAATGCCTTAAATGTCGGGATGGGACCGAAGGCTGCAAAATGTTCTGTAGAAGGATTGGTAGAGATGAAATAACCTCCGATCCACCACAATGTAAACAGGATCGCCAATCCCCCAAAAAAGTTTGACAGACCGCGCCCTGAAGACTTCAGGGCACGGAGCGATCGAGAATCGCCAGCGCCGACAGTGGAAGCGCCGTTACTCACAATTCGACCACCTCAACTCTGCTATAAGGATCACCTGAAGATGGAACGCTTGGATCATTTTTCCATTTTGGATTCGCTTCCAGCGCATTCTTGACAAAGGTGTAATTCACCAGATCATCAGCAACATGTTCAGGCGTCAGGTTGTCAAGGAATCCTGCATCGCCTGTGAGCACCGTTTTCTTCAGATCGGAGACAACCAGTTCGGTTGCCGAACGGTATGGCCAGCTCTGGAAATTAATACGATCCATACCCCATTCCGGGTGTTTGATCGCTACCGGGTTGTTGTAGTAGGCAGGATCATAAAAGAGCATCGCACGTTCGATTATCTTCTTTGGAAATGGCAGGTACTTTTTACCGTTACGAGACAGCATGTGCGCCATCTCCTTTCTGTTCTCACCCAGATGAATCTGTGCGGCGATTACAGCATTGTGCACACCCTGAGCCCAGGCTGCACGATCCGGGTCCATAGCATCGGCTTCATGCATAACCACAACGCAGCAGGGGTGCCCCTTCCAGACATCGCCGGTAAAACGCAATACCTTGCCACCTGCCTTGATCTCGCCCAAAGCATTAAACGGTTCGGCCACGCAATAGCCATCAATCGATTTCGATGCTAGAGCCGGTGGCATATCAGGTGGATTCAGTACCAGGAAGTTACACTCGTTGGGTCCCAGCTTCGCGGTTTGTGGACGTATCACTGGTGTGATACCAGCTTCCTTCATGATCTTCTGGGATACGATATTATGGATCGAGTACCAGTAAGGTACAGCAAACTGCTTGCCACCAAAATCCTTTGGGGTATTGATGCCGCTATCCTTGTGGACGATGATTGCTGAACCGTTGGTATGATCCCAGGCAGTGATCTTCAATGGATACTTGTTGTTGTAACGCATCCAGATTGGAATTGGGATCAGCATATGGGTGAGATTGAAGCGATGCGAAGCAAAGGCTTCAACGAGTGGCGACCAACCACGAATGAGGGTTGGGCGAACGGAATCTATACCCTCTTTTTTGAAAAAACCCAACTCATGCGCGACCAGTAGCGCAGCCGCATCAGTAATCGGAATATAGCCAATACGTACTACCGGATCCCATTTTTGCTCCTGGGCGAAAGTTGCAGCTGTAGGTATCAAACTACTCATTGCCGCAAGACCACCCATCTTTAGAAAATCACGCCGGTCTACGCCACTACCTAACACATTCTTAAAAAGCGGATCATAGTCCAAGACAAGTTGAGGATCATCTATTCCCTCGCCATACTTATCGATTTGCTGCTTCTGCTTCTTCATCTTCGGTATCCTCCGTTAGGCAGTCGGGCAATCCGACTTTTGCACGGTCAGGCATGCTGCGTGACGCTGTGTGGTTTGGATTCATCACCAACATCCTTGCTGGAAGCATTGGGGTCTTCATTTGCTGCATTTTGAAAGGCTGTCATCAGGCGCGCGCGCATCGCCTGTACAGCCGGGTCCTGACGTTCACGAGGATCGGGGAGATTGACTTCCAGTTCATCGTAGATCTTGCCTGGGGATCCAGCCATGATCAGCGCACGGTCGGCCATCAACACGGCTTCATCGATATCGTGGGTAACAATAACTACGTTGAATCCGAGACGCTTGGCGATGGAGCGGACATCGTGTTGCAAAGATGCACGGGTAAAGGCATCAAGCGCAGAGAAAGGTTCATCCAACAGCAGCAACTCGGGTTCCATCACCAGTGAACGGGCTAGCGCGACACGCTGTTGCTGACCACCTGAAAGGTCCTGTACATTGTTGTCCGCATAGTCCTGCAGATCGACAAGACTGAGCGCATCGGCAACCCGGTCACTCATTTTTGCCTCATGCCATCCGGCAAAATGAAGACCGATACCAACATTTTGTGACACCTTCATCCAGGGAAAAAGATGGGGTGCCTGGAACATCATGACCCATTGCGGTGAGGGCGCTGTGACCAGTGTGTCATCAAGGTATACCGTGCCGTCAGTTGGACGCAGAAGACCTGCCAGGATATGCAGTAAGGTTGATTTACCACAACCCGACCGGCCAATGATGGCAATAATTTCTCCCTGTTTGGCATCCAGGTTGACCTTGTCAAATGTCACCGGACTCTTAGGTGTATAACGATGGCTAAGCGCTTGGATCTTGATGCGGACTCCGCGTATAGACATTAATCATATCCTCTGTAAGCAATAATTAGTTAAGGCTTCTGACTTGCGAGAGCCAGACATACCACAAGCGCTAGAACATCATTCGATAGTCAATTCTCACCTACCGGGATTATCACGTTGCAATCCGGCACCCACCTCATCGGTCTGCTTATTTCTCAATATGAAACAAACAGAAGATTCTGGCATCTAGTAGCGTCGCGCATCTGATAACCGAGTGCCGACGCTTTCACTAAGCACTGTTTAGACGCCGGTCAACCTCTGCCATACGATTAGCAAGATCCTGCTCATTCAGTAGGCCACGCCGAATCAATGTATGGGCCAGCGCTAATAACTGACTCTCTGGGAACGGGACATCAGTATAGTGTTGACTGACAAGCTGATCTTCTTCCCAACGACGCTCAACTGCATCGAGGTTCTGACTTTCCTCTTCCGGATTACGCTCCTCTTTAGGCTTACAGATATTGAATGTGGTCCAATAACCATCGGCAAGCATATCGCACGTTGCTTCTAGCGTAATACGCCACGGCGGATCAGGATTATCCACACCATACTCTTCACTCAGTTCGTCCCAGACTCTTCCCTCATGCTTGATTTTCTCAAGCAGTTCAATGGGCGAGTCATCCATATTACGACTCTCCATTTCTCCATCTAATTTAAGCTTGTCCGGGTTAATGTCAGTCATGGGATCACCTTAATGCTTATAAGGGTTGATAGCTGGTCGTACAGGACGTGGATCATTCACTGTCTTACCCGGCCTTGGTACTGCGACACCAATCAGGCAATCCCGGGTAACGATTTCTGCCAGTTGATCCTCTGTCCAACCCTCAGTACCTTCGGGACGTACAGGTAGTACGATAAAACGAGACTTCTGGTTAGAGTCCTCTACTCTTACTTCAACATCCTCCGGCAGTTGAAGCCCAAACTCGGCAAGTACCTGTCGCGGCCAGCGAACGAGACGACGACGATAGTTAGGGGTCCTATACCATTCCGGTGACTGACCTAGAATGGGCCGTGGATAGCACGAACACAAAGTGCACACAACAACATGCTTCAACTTGGGCGTATCTTCGAGGACACGCAGGTTGCAGTAGTCACTTGGTGTACCGAATTTGGTTGGCATACTGTTGACCCAGTCAATACCAACATCCAAACTTGCCTTGACGCCATCTTTAACAGCAAGCTTCTTATATTCAGGGTCCAGCCACGCTTTCGCGACAAGTCGTGCCGCAGGTAATGGGCCAAGGGTGTGCATGTATTCTGTCCAATGCTGATGATCTTCGGCAGTGAAAAGACCTTTCTCAATCGCGAGTTCACGAACAGCAATTTCAAGTACTTCAAATTCACTGACTTCATCAACCATCGGTGCGGGTTTATGTTTCTCCGCCATTTTCTTATCCTCTCTGATTTATGTTCCATATGATCTGCAAAACATATGCTTACCTGTCGGTTACAGTGGCTCCAACCAACGTTCGGGCAACTCGGTCTCTACCGTGTCGTTTGCAAATGCATCGGGATAATCGGGCCAAAGATCCTTCTGCTTGAAAACCACACTGTAGAACCATACGGGATTGTCAGTGTTATCCCACGACTCATCTTCTGCAGCAGGGCTTTCATAGACCAACTCAGCTACCGTAGCAGGCGCACCGCGTGTATAGACTTGAGTACGTGAATAAAAGATATCCGGCAGATCCTTGATTCGTACCTTATCGCCTACTTTAAACTTGGCAGGACCCGCCTCACCTTTAAAACACTGAGGATCACCGATTCCAGTGGCTTTCTTGGCATGGTGCTCTCTATCGTAGTGTGGTTTACTCATAGCGTTTCTTGACCTCATCAATCTTATCGGACAGTTCAGTGAGTGTGACGTACTGCTTGTCCACCAGAATCCTCGCTGCAGTCAACAGCCAGCGACCGTAGTAGGGAAGCCCCAGATACTGCGTCTGCCCCACATCAACATTTTGACGACGACGCCGCTCTTCTGCATTCCAAACACCACGCCATGCCAGAACTTCACAAGTCACGAAGGTATTGTGCTCCCATACCTCCTCTTCTTTCTCTTCCCAAGTGATAGGCACATCGGGTTCGCCGCCAACATCATGCGACATTCTTGTGTACGCTCTGTAGTGTTCGTTATCAACTTGATCTGGAGCGGGGGCATGCGTCTCTACATGCAGCGAAGGCTGTAGTTGCTTTACAATATCGAGATGACGCATTACTTTCTGTCTGGTGGCTGATGACATGGCCTGGTGACCTCCTCAAATTAGGTTTCTAACAAATTGTCTTACGCCTAATGATTTAAACTTTTCGCATATACTGAAATAGATCTTAATCCGGTGCAGTTCACTTACAGATTTTTTAAGTGAAAGTTCAAAGACCTAAGCTTTTCTTAATAATTCACGAAGCCTCTCTACTTTCCTTCGTGTTATGTCAAACTATTTACTACGCAATAATAATTGTCCAAGACCAAATTCTGATTAGCTCTATAGGCGATGACTATGGTTGAAGCTATTTCGCTTAACTGTTGGTCATTCAACCGCCCTTATACAGGCACTTAATTCTGAAAAAACATACAGAAGTTGACTAAGAACCAAAAAATTGAGCTACACTGAATTACCAAACAACAATTATTGTCTAATAACTGATTTTCAATGAACTCCATAGGGGTTGGCTATGGATAGAAATATAATGTGTCCGCGATCGCTTCGCTATTTGCTTGCAGTCGCGGAGTACCATAGTTTCACTCGGGCTGCCGAGGCGCTGTATGTGTCGCAACCGACTCTATCCCAACAGATCAAGCAGTTGGAGGAGTCGCTGGATGTACAGTTACTCGACCGCTCAGGGCGGAGCGTGAGTCTAACCGATGCAGGTGAAGTCTATTTGGGCTACGCACGCCGTGCCTTGGGCGAGCTGGATGCGGGAAAGCGTGCTATCCACGAATTACAGGATCTAAGTCGCGGCTCACTCCGCTTGGGTATGACACCTATCACTGACTATCTGGCCGCCCCATTAATTGACAACTTCAATACACGCTACCCTGGCATTACAGTAAGTACGCTGGAGATGCCTCAAGATGACATTGAGACGGGTGTTGCTGAAGACAACATCGACATAGGTATTGCATTTACCAATATTCTTTCGAATGAGGCACGCTCCTACGGTATTGAAATGCAACTCTTGTTTATCGAACCGCTCAATGTTGCGGTCGGTAAAGCGCATCACTA
The DNA here is from genome assembly GCA_025656675.1 of Candidatus Thiodiazotropha sp. (ex Codakia rugifera). Taxonomy (GTDB): domain Bacteria; phylum Pseudomonadota; class Gammaproteobacteria; order Chromatiales; family Chromatiaceae; genus Thiodiazotropha. The sequence goes on along the minus strand of JAHXHN010000001.1, from coordinate 1,096,953 downwards.
TGCCGGACAAGACACGCCATTGAGCGAACATGCATTTGAACAGGAACCGCTTGTACTGCTTAACAGTGATTTTGCGTTACGACGTCATATAGATCTCTATTGCCTGGAACATGACATCACACCGCACATTGCGATTGAAACCAACTCACTCAGTACCATCATAGAAGTGCTCCGTCTTGGCAGGCTTGCCACCATACTTCCTAACACCATCGCCTGCCAGCAGCATGAGATTCATCCGGTTATGCTGATACCTGCACTACCCCACCACACTATCACTTTGATCTGTCGCAAAGATGCGTACAAGAGTCCGGCTTCCATGGCCTTCAAGGATCTGGCGGCCGAATGGGGTGTTGATGGGTGTCACGATACACCTGTCAAAAGAACAGGGCCCTGTCCGATGTCGGAAGTTTGCACGCCAAATGATCATGGCTAGCACTCAACCGAAACACCGAGGCAAAGATTAAGTTTGCACGTAGGGTCCCCGCTTCGCCGCAACATGTGGACCAACTCCAAGCCAACCTACCCTCATATCATACAGCGGCCTTTACACGGCCAGCTTATTCACATCGTGCAATACAGGCGGCATCGGACCACCTGTTACCCAATCCAGTAACTCAACAGTGTGCACAACCGGCAATCCTGTTGCGGATGCTATCTGCACCATGCAACCGATATTTCCTGCAGCAATAATGTCCGGGGCACCCACTTCCAGCGTCTTAACCTTACGCGCCTTTAACTTCTCCGCGATCTCTGATTGCAATAGATTATAGGTACCGGCGGCACCACAACATGCATGAGCGTCACGTGGCTCCAGTACAGTGAAACCGGCCGCCCTCAGTAGTTTCTTCGGCTTGAACCTGATCCGTTGTCCATACTGCAGGGAACAGGTGGCATGATAGGCAACACGTAATCCTGGTTTCACTTTGTAGTCCAAAGCTATATCCGCCAGTAATTCAGTAATATCTTTTGCCAACGAAGCAACTGTCGCAGCATCATTTGCCAGCGTGTCATTTCGGAATATATAGCCATAATCCTTGACCACAGTGCCGCATCCACTTGCATTGATCACAATCGCATCCAACCCGGCACCTTCCGCTTCTTTCATCCAGGCGTAGATATTCCTTGCCGCTGCCTCACGACTCTCCTTCGTCTTACCCATATGATGGGTCAACGCCCCGCAACAACCTGCACCTTGCGCAATCACTACTTCACATCCATGGCGACGCAGGATTCGAATTGTTGCATCATTGATATCCGTATTCAGCGCCTGTTGTGCACAACCAACCAGCAGTGCCACACGGCGTTTACGTTCTCCTAACGCAGGAAATACCTGTGGTTTGTCATTTGCGCTTGGACACGGCAGTCTATTAGGCGTCAATAACAACATTGGACGCAGTTTACGCGGTACCACATTGACCCATGGCTTTATCAACTGAGCACCTCGCATAACCAGCCGAAAACGATCAGGATACGGAAGAAGCTTCGCCAACAGCCATCGCAGCATTCGATCACTCAATTTACGCTGATGATTTTCCTCAATCGTCTCGCGGGCATGATCCAATAGATGCAAATAATGCACACTCGATGGGCAACTGGACATGCAAGCCAAACAGGAAAGACATTGATCGATATGTTTGACCGTTTTCACTTTTGGCACGCCTTTGCTCTCCAACAGCTCCTTAATCAGATAGATACGTCCACGGGAGCTGTCATACTCATCACCCAGCAGTTGATAGGTTGGACAATTCGGTGTGCAGTAATCACATTGGAGACAGGCACGCAACTCCACATCTGAACTGGCTATAGCAGGTACCAGCAGTTGTTGTTGCGTGAAATTGGTTTGCATGACATGCCTCTAAGCATACTTAAAACGAGTAATTTCCCATTAACCGAACAAAATGGCCATCCTCATGCATATCTGTATAGATCAGTTCAAGGTCCAGGCTATCATTGACGTGGTAGCTGGCGTAATAGTCCGTATCGTGTGAACCAATATTGAAATCGACATGCAGTACACCAAGCACTAACCCCTGGATACCACTGTATTCAAGCCCCAGAGCTGCAGCCGTCTGATCTTCAACATCACCAATGGTATGGTCATCAGCAGAGGTAAAATAGGGACCTCCACCAAAGCCGTCAGTTACTGTTCCGGAAACATTATTGTATGCCGTTAACACGGTAAAACCGTTAGTGGAATAGCTCGCAGCCACGCCGTAAACATTACCGTCGGGACCACTCCTATCCCGGGTCTTATCCGACTGAGCGCCATACTGTAGACTGAAACTGTATCTGTCTGTCTCGTAAACACCTTCAAGATACAACAGTTGGGCATAAGACTTACCTTGATAAAGCCACCCTTGTAGATTGAGAGTCTCAAATCCATTGTAAACCATACCTAGGGCTGCGATACCATTCTCACCATTCATATCCTTGAATTTTTCAGGTGTTTCTGCATCGAACCCTGCCCACTCATCAAGATAGGTGAAATACAGTATCGTATCCGGCAAATCGCTGTTGCTTAACAGCCCACCCTGGAAGGTATTCGGGATCATACGTATGTCATCTGTATCAGCATGCGGGGTGTCCAGCTCGAATCGACCCAGTATCAGTTGGGTATTACCATAAGAACCTTGTAAAAATACTTCACCGAATATTGAATAGCTTGAATGATCAGATGCAAAGAAATCTCCATTTTCATTATTAAATAATTTCTGTGTTGTATAGAGAGTTGCACCTCCACTCAGGCCATTCCAGCGTTGACTGAAAAACCCGACCTTACCTCCAATTGCCGATCCTTTGGTGTGTTCACCTAACTCATCTTCAGCATCGATAAAACCAATTCTGATATTTCCCGAGACACCGCCCTCTTCCATCTTCTCCGCATAGCCAGGCGGGGTGTAGATAATTGTTAATTGTAATATTACAGCCACTAAATAGCGTTGAACCTTTATGCGAGCCACACAAATTACCCCACCCCGACCATCAACTATGTGCTCGATTTGCAGATAATTCATATTCTTCTACTGTTCCAGTAATTATTGATTTATTACACTCAAAACTCCTGGTGTTTAAGTTAATATTTACCAATCAACATTATTAGTCAAAGACCGATTTCATATGCACGCTATAGGAAATGACTATAGTCAGTAGACCAAATGCCTAAAGGTTCATTTCAACTGTAGCCATGGATGTTTAGGGATCAAATGTCAGCATAAATAGATGGCGCAGGCATGACCTGCATACCCAAAGATGCGTGTGTGAATTCTATTTCTAAGCGCAACGAACCAAATAAGTGTAATAGGTGCAGGATGCAAAAAATGTTCTATTTTCCATAGCCTGTCTCTGGACAGTCAACCAGTTGTTAACCGCCTCTTCCGAAAGTAAACCCGCGTTGGACACATAAGGCGCATAGGTCTCAGCAAAAGACTTAAAATAACTACCCTTACCAATTTCAACTATTGCGTCACCCCAGGCATCTATCAATTCAAATCCGAACTCCGGGAAAAGTCTTGGGAGATCGCGCATAATGCGCGGATTATTGAATGATGCCTTTGCTAAAGCGACATCCATTTTGTGACCGAAATCATGATCAGGCATGGCATATGTCAAAGAGGCATAATCGCCATCAAAGATAGCCACCGTACCGCCTGGACGAACAACACGGGCCATCTCTTCAAGCACGGTGGTTGGCTGAGTGACATGACTGATCAGTGTGTTTGCGATAACAACATCGAAACTTGACGGGGGAAAATCCAACCTATGAGCGTCACCGACTTGAAATTCTATTTTGTCACTGAGGTTTTCCAGGCGCGCAAATCTGGTTGCGGCTTCAATGAACGGAAGACTTTGGTCAACGCCATAAGCCTTGCCTGAAAAGTCACTGCGACTTGCAAGAAACCGAAGCATCGCACCTGTCCCACAGCCCACCTCCAACACCTGAGCTGATGGCGGCAGTATCAACTGAGCTGCATACTTATCAAACAAGCTTGTGAACACTTTATCTTTGGCACGACTTTCAAGCCGAGAAATAAGGCGTTCGATTGCTGTCTCATCCAGCTCATTGACAAAACGGTGTGGATCACGTGCTACCATGCCTCACTATCTGCCTCACTCGATTGTGATTTACCACGCCTGGCTAACAGCTACAGATCGTGGGCATGCAGCATCCTTCTAATTAAGCCAACGCAATGATCTGTAGGTTAGAAACTTAACATTCAGTGTTACCACCACCCGATCGCATTTCGGATCTTCCTGCTTGTCGGAATCCATTGAAAAGTCGCCAGCACGCATGATGCCATCGGAATGCCTCATAACATCGCTGTAACTACATCAACGGAATACAGCTGGTACCTCGACATGAGGTCTCCGGTATATGATCCGGAGACCTCACACTTAAAGATCAAGCAGCAGCCCGATAGAGACGAGCATTGAAGATCTTGCTGTCTCTGAGTTGATGCAGTGATTTGGCTGTGGCGAGAATTGCCATATCCAGAAGTGGTTCAACAACAATAACTAGCGCATAGGCAGCACTGAACGTACCGACCTGCGCAAGATTTTCCGCTCCAAATCCATTGCCATAAAAAGCCCAAAAAGCCACCCATGCAATAACACCACCCTGGTAGGCAGTCGATAATGCAAGGGCCTGTTTATATTTTACGTCTTTGTAGGCCGTCTTTTCAGGAATAACACGACGAGCCAATGTATCAACAAGTAACAGTGGTACTAACAAGCTGGTTACATTCATACCATACTGAGGTAAATCTGTCGGTGCGAAAAACAGTCCCTGGGCGAGTAAGCCAATTGCCAAGCCAATAGCAGCGGCTCCAGCACCAAAGATCAGAAACAGCGTTGCACCAAGAATAAAGTGTACCTCGGACACACCTACCGGATAGTGCGGCAAAACTTGAAAAAAGCTAAACACGAGTATTGCTGCAATTACACTGCGAACAGCAAGCGGGGCGATACCAACCTGTTTAACTGTACCCCACGCAAGCTTAGCCGCAAACCCAATCGCACCTGCAGCCGTAACAAAGCTTAGCGCCACTTTTGCGCCTTCAACGACACCTGGTTCAATATGCATCTGTACCCCCTCTCCTCTCACAATTAAGTGTGATCATGTCACCAAACGATGGTCTGGTGGTGGTTGAGACTATATTTCACGATACCTATTGATTAGGATGAACAGGCTTCACCAACTCAAAGTATCGATTCAGTTCGCTATTAGACGACAGGTTCCTGTACGCTTTCTGATAGAAATCAAACAAGTCATCATTAAGTGAAACTATTTACCACACAACCCTATTTGTCCAAGATCTAATTCTGATTAACTCCATAGGAGTTGACTATAGAAGTAAAAATATCGCCAAAACACTCCCGCATTGACACCAAAAAACAGCTTCAATGCAGCCGAGTTCTGCACACCACAGAGTGAACACCCTCAATCATGGGAATGACTGTATTTTCAAAGTGATGAATAACATGCTCTCCCTTCATTTGAATGTTCCATGACCCTTTTCCCAACACAAAAAGCACAACTCAACTTGGCATCAGAAGCTCGTTATGCCTTAAAGCTGACACTGTCTCCGTGACTTTTATTAAACCCACTTAATTATGATCGGCAGTTTCACAGCATCGTGTCGTTATCACTATTTCATATCATTAAGCATATGATTATCTATAAAACCTCTGATTTTTAATCGCTTCGAACATAACCGAATATGCCTATACAGGTGACTGGTTAAAAGGAGGTACTGGCAACAGCAAATTTTATACCGGGTAAGATTCATCCCTCGCGCAAAGACATCACAGATAACTGTCAGGAGAAGACAAAAACTCGAATGACAAGCCAGACTGCGATGCTTTATAGGACAAAGCAGAGGGGGCTTACGCCCCCAATCGAGATTGTCATATTCGATAGCTATTAGCCTACCGCTGCTGCTGCTGCTGCAGCAAAAGCCGACTTTGTTATTTCAATCGATACTGGGCCAACAACCAGAACTTGTCCGTATCGATACTAAAACCATCGCCTCCATCGTCGAAGCTGGCATACTTCACCAACCCCAACCATTGCTTTGTGAATGGCTTAGCAAACAGCAAGCCCCATTCGTCGCCATAGTCATTGATACCAGCGACTGCCTTGTCTGCTTCATAGTCATGATATTGGAATACAAGCTTGGACGGCCCTATCAGTCCAGCTAATAGACCTTTGACCACCACTGTTGCACTGGTGTCCTTGAGCCCACCGGCCGGTGTTGCAGAACCACCGGGTGCGCCCACAAACTTATCACTCCAACCATTGAAGGCATGTACGGTGGCAAGGGGTGTTTGCAGGGCATTTATACCATTCCCCTCCAGTACTTCATGACCTAACTTTACAACAACCGGCTTACCTGCCACTTCGAATGCACCACCTATCTCGATGTTAATATAGTCATTATCATCCAGTGCTGAAACGGCATCGCCACTGGGATCCTGATTAGCCCACTCCAGTTCAGTCAACAGGGTAAAGCCGTCACCAACCGGATGCTTACCTACGAATCGCAGACCCCAGGTATCCGAATCGAAATTGGTTATTCCCGGACCAACACCGACACCCTCCGGAAAAGGCGTACGTGTGTTGTCATCGTAATCCAACAGATAACCGTAACCGGTCAACTTGCCGATGGGTAGCTGATAGGCAACATTGATGAGGTGAGAGTTATTCATTTCATACTCTCTGAATGCCGAATCATCACCGAACAACCTGTTTACACGGTTGAGATAAGCGTATGAGATACTAAGGTTACTGATTGAGCTGTTATCGATCCGAAAGGCATCATATGACTGAAGGTTCTGCCGCCAAATGATATTACCCACCCATCGATGATTGTCATAGATGATCGCTTGTCGACCCAGCTTGAAAGAGGTGTGACCATTACAGGCGCCCGGTGCGTTCGGACAACCACCTGATGCACTACGCCAGCCGATATAGGCTTCATTGATCTCTTCGAAGTTGTTATCCGGAATGAGTGCATGTCCTTCAGCGATACGGGAACCGGCCGGTCCTGGCGGAAAGGTCAGGTCTTCATCGACATTGAGCGCCTCATCACTGTTTAACCGTCTGCTTGCCTCTAACTCTAAACGCGCCCAGAAGCCATGAAAACGGGCTGTGGTATAACCCAGCGCGGCACGTAAACTCAATAGCTCTGCATCTTCGGTACCAGCCAAAGGGGACCCTGCAGGGATATCATCCTCGACATCCTCATACCGCAAACGGAGCCACACGTCAGGCTTACCTGTTGTGAATGCACTGCTGAATTCACCCGTTTCCGGTAACACTTTACCTTGGTGTACATTTGAAACATTGGGAAGACCCACTGCACTGACATTCGGCGCGACGACAAAAGCGATAACCGCCACCAGATATGAAGCGGACTTGAATAATTGCATGCTCTTTCCTCCTCAGACAATATGGTTTAGCAACTCGTTATGCGTGAACTTCAGCTTTTTTATTATTGCTATGGAGGGAGCGTACTACAGGCTCCCGTGACGCATCGGAAGCATAAACCTGCTTCCCAATGTTCAACTACCGGTAACCCCTGACATCACTCTTCGCTAACTATTTACCATGCAAATAGTCTTGTCCAAGAACTAATTCTGATTGACACCATAGGGGTTGGCTATAGGAGGGATTAGCAGATAAATATAGGATACAAAAACAGGATACCAGTAAAGGATCGCTTCAGATTCACTGTATGGAACTTCCTTAAACTACTCACCTGAGCGTAGGTGATAGCAAACAACTCAAGTTGCTATCAATTATGCGGAACTTCGCTGAAGATTAAATATGCCAAGAAGACTCAGAAGTCCAACCAACCACAGTAGTTGTCCCCCTCCTCCTGGGCTATCAAACTTTTTTGCTCCACCTGCATCGTTGAAGACCACCCCATGCTCCAGATCTTCACCATCCAGTGAGTTGCAGTCATTTGCAGCAAATGTATCTTCTGCATCGATTTGAAGTGCTGCATCAGAGAGATCGAAATAGATATTATCCATACAGGCGAGCATCACACGGGCATGTTCAATACTGGCGCGAGGTAGCTCAACCATCGCGGTCCCATTATTCGGAAAATTCCCCAGTGCCAGGAATTCCAAACCTGAATCGTTCATGTCACAAAAGGTAGCTGGCGATTCACCCGGGCTTAGGCTGAGTAGACTGATCTGCACAGTCGGGCAACTCAACTCGGTACCGGCCGTGGCCCATTCTATTGAGTGGGATGTACCACCCACATAGCTGCCCGCCGCATTCAGATCACCGCCATTAATCCGAAACGGTCCTTGTGTGCTATCGACTTGAAGGGCGACATCATCATCGGCAACACCGCTCTCTCCATCCCGAACAGTTAATCTGAAATTAAGCGTGCGGCTGGTCTCAGGCAGCGTCTCTCCTATATCGCTCTGATTACTGATTAAGTGGCTGAGCTTGGGAAAATAGCGTATGGGCGTGTTCTTTGGCAGATAGGATCGGAACAGTGGATTATTCTGATTGGGAATATCCGTACCAATAGTCGATACATCGGTTGCTCCATTGACACCACCGGCATCCATCTCATCCCATTGGTAGGAAAGGCTATCTCCATCTGCATCCGTGGCACTACCGCTCAATCTGAATGGTGTCGATGCGGGTATGCTATAGATAGCATCCCCTCCGGCACTGCCGGCATCAACTGAAGGTATACTGTTTCCTGTATTCACCACACTCCCACACTGACTCCCTTCACCCGATGTAACGAAGGCTTGTATCTGTTGAATACTGATAGCATGAAAAGTGGGATCTGAATTAGCCTGCAGATTTTCTTCGGCACAGATTCCGGCATAACTCATAATGGTCGATCCGCTGCCGGGCTCCATAGCGGCTGAAGCAACACGATTAATTCCGCCACAATTTGCCGAGGTGCCATTGAAAGAGTGGGTAGCGCTTAACTGGTGACCCAGTTCATGGGCAACAAAATCGATATAGAAAACATCGTTATCAGGTATTGGCGTACCTGTATAGGCTTGCGCTTTGAAACTGCTGCATGCAGAGCTTACGCTGGCTAAGCCCCCCCCAACTGTACCAAACAGATGGCCGATATCGTAATTGTTCGCTCCCAGTGTAAAATCCAGATTCTCCTGATTCTCAATCAACATTAAACCAATACTGCTGGATGTGTGAGTATAGGGGTCAGAGTCAGGGTGAGAATAGATAATACGATCGTTGTTACCGACCAACTGAAACTGAATTGCCAGATCCCGACCGTAGATTTGGTTGATACGATTTATCGCTGTGACTATTTGGGCTAATGCACTGGCCACATTGCCGCCAAAATGGGCAGTATATTCGCCTGTTGCCGCCACAGCCAGTCGGTAAATGCGTCGTTGATCACCACTGACTGCCCGGCTTGCTGTCCATTGAGAGACTTCAGTGTGTAGCGGCTGATCCATCTGCTCGTTGTCAAACTGGCTGCAGATGTGCGGATTGAGCCTTCCCTGTTTATATAACGCATAGTCCCGCTTGTAGTAACTTCGGTATCGTCCCATTTCGTCCGGGTCGATGAATACAGTCCCCGCAGGGGTTGAGAGCATGGCATGGAATCCGTGTGGCGTCAGATCAATCCGTCCACTACTGGCAGGCACATCAATCCCCCTGACCCTATAGGTACGTATCTCGGGATAGCGTACCGCCAACGGTTGAGCCATGATCGGTGACACTTCAACATGGAAACGTTGCATCGCCCCATAAGGCATAGGCAGCTCCAGCTCTCTACCTTCACTGCTGGTAAACTCCAGCGGTGCCTGAGAAAGCAACTGATCCAACGATACGATGTCTGCCTGGAGTGATCGATAGTAGTCAGGATTGGAACCACTCCCCTTTGCAGCAAGTCCAATGGCATTCAGATCATGCCAGATGTCCGCTGAAGAAATAGCGGGAAGTCCAATCGCCAGTGCAGAGAGAATCCACTTCAAGCATCTGACTGATATCGCCTGCATCGCTGTTCTCTCTTTTTTTTCTGGAGATGAATATTTCCGAAACACCAAACCCCCTTGGCTATCAGGGATCCTAATGCACGCTTGAACTCACCCTTTGAGCTTGCCGAGCAGTATCTTATTGACCTGACCGGGATTGGCCTTACCCTGTGTCTGCTTCATCACCTGTCCGACAAAGAAACCAAGCAGTTTATCCTTGCCGGCTCTGAACTGCTCAACCTGCTTGGGATTGTTAGCAATGATCTCATCAATGATTGTTTCGATCTGTCCACTGTCGGTAATCTGTTTGAGTCCTTTTGCCTCAATCACCTTATCCGCATCACCTTCACCGTTCCACATCGCTTCGAAAACCTGCTTGGCAAGCTTGCCTGAAATGGTGTTATCGGCAATACGTCTCAGCAGACCACCGACCTGCTCAGGCGTGACAGGTGATTGTGACAACGGGATTCCCGCCTTGTTCAGCGCACCCGTCAGCTCAACAGTGACCCAGTTGGCCGCCATCCTGGCATCCCCACCGTTACTGACCACCTTTTCAAAGAAATCGGCCTGTTGGCGGCTCTGTGTCAACATCAGTGCATCGGTTGAACTCAAACTGTAGTCCGACTCGAAACGCTGCCGCTTCTGATCTGGCAGTTCCGGCATATTCTGCCTGGCCCGCTGCAACTGCTGATCATTGATCTCCACCGGCAGCAGATCAGGATCAGGAAAATAGCGGTAGTCATTGGCCTCTTCCTTACTGCGCATGGAACGGGTCTCGTCCCTGTCGGCATCATACAGGCGGGTCTCCTGAACCACCTTCCCACCACCCTCAATCAGATCAATCTGACGCTCCAATTCGAAGTTGAGTGCACGCTCCATGAAACGAAAGGAGTTGAGGTTCTTCAACTCGGTACGGGTACCGAATGCCTCCTGACCAAACGGCCGGATAGAGAGGTTGGCATCAACCCGAAAAGACCCCTCCTGCATATTCCCATCGCAGATACCCAGGTAAACGACCAATTGATGGATTTTTCGTGCGTAGGCCACTGCCTCTTTGATGCTTCGCATATCCGGCTCGGAGACGATCTCCAGCAGTGGTGTACCGGTACGGTTGAGATCGATACCACTCATACCGTGGAAATCTTCATGCAGTGATTTTCCTGCATCCTCCTCCAGATGCGCCCGGGTGATCCCAATCACTTTCTGGCTGCCATCCTCCAGATCGATGGTCAGTGACCCCATACCAACGATAGGCAGCTCAAACTGGCTGATCTGATACCCTTTGGGCAGATCGGGATAGAAATAGTTTTTACGTGCAAACACTGATCGAGGGCCGATCTCTGCATTAATCGCAAGACCAAATGTAAGCGCCATATCGACTACGGCTTCATTCAGCACAGGCAGGACACCGGGAAATCCCAGATCAATGATACAGGCCTGGGTATTGGGATCGGCGCCATAGGCAATGGAGGCACCGGAAAAGATTTTCGATTTGGTGGCCAGTTGGGTGTGAATCTCAAGCCCGATAACGGTTTCCCACTGCATATTTCTACTCTGTTTGCTTTGTTCAGTCTGAAGCTATGGATTCAACCTGGAATCCTCTGGTGCCAGCCTATGCCACTCAGTCTCCTGTTGGAATCGATGAGCCACATTCAATAGTTTCGCTTCGGTGAAGTAGTTTCCGATTATCTGTAATCCGACCGGTAATCCACTGACAGGCTCTATCGGGATGGAGACCCCGGGAAGTCCTGCCAGATTGGTGGCAATGGTGTAGATGTCATTCAGATACATGGTCACCGGATCATCCACTTTCTCTCCCAGCCCAAATGCCGGTGTTGGGGTGGTTGGCCCCATGATGACATCAACCGTTTTAAAGGCCTGCTTGAAATCATCGGATATCAGGTGCCGGGTCTTTTGTGCCTTCAGATAGTAGGCATCATAGTAACCGGCAGAGAGGGCGTAGGTCCCTATCATGATACGACGCTTTACCTCTGCACCGAATCCCTCACCACGGGAACGCTTATAGAGGTCCTCCAGATCCTTTGGTTGCTGGCAACGATAACCGAAACGCACCCCATCGAAACGGGACAGATTTGAAGAGCACTCCGCTGGCGCAACCACATAGTAGGTTGGGACTGCCAGGCCGGAATTGGGGAGACTGATATCGATCACCTCGGCGCCCAGTCGCTTGTAGAGGTCGATAGCTGCGTCAACAGAGGCAGCTACTGACGGATCGAGACCTTCACCAAAATACTCACGTGGCAGGCCTACTTTCAGTCCCTCAAGCGAGTCACTCAACGTCGCTGAGTAGTCGGGTACAGGTTGATTGGCACAGGTCGAATCCTTGGGATCGAAACCGGCCATTGCCTGCAACATCAGCGCAGCGTCTGCTGCATCGCGTGTCATTGGCCCAGCTTGGTCGAGACTGGATGCAAAGGCGATCATGCCAAACCGGGATATTCGCCCATAGGTTGGCTTCAATCCCGTAATACCACAAAAGGCAGCAGGCTGGCGAATCGATCCGCCGGTATCGGTACCGGTGGCAGCGACCGCTAATCGTGCAGCTACGGCTGCTGCAGACCCCCCTGAGGAGCCGCCAGGCACCCGTCCCTTATCCCAAGGATTGTGTACAGGTCCGTAAAAACTGGTCTCATTGGATGATCCCATAGCGAACTCATCCATGTTGGCCTTACCCAGGGAGACCACACCGGCACGCTTGAGCTTCTCCACCACCGTAGCATCATAGGGCGAAATAAAGTTATCCAGCATTTTTGAGCCACAGCTGGTCTTCACTCCCCGGGTACAGAAGATATCTTTCTGCACGATGGGAATGCCAGTCAATGGTCCCGCCTGACCTGTTTTAATGGCCTGATCTGCAGATTCAGCCTCTGCCAGCGCCTGTTCAGGAGTGGTGGATACAAAGGCATTGAGATCCTTGTCAAGTTGCTCGATGCGCTGAATGAAATGGTGGGTTAACTCAACACTGGAGAACTCACCGGTTTGAAGTCCTGCGCCCAGTTCAACAATGGATTTATTGTGTATCATTCATGCGTCCTCAGCTGAATACCCATCATTCGATGACCCTGGGCACTAAATAGAGGCCGTTTTCGACACTTGGCGCTACGGCTTGATTTTCATCGCGGCAATCCTCTTCAGTCACCGCATCGGCACGCAGACGCTGCGCCATATGGAGAGGATGTGACATCGGCTCGATGGCATCGGTCTCAGCAGCCTCCAGCTGCTCGACCAAACCGAGAATATTACTGAGATCCTCGGCATAGGCATCTACTTGTGACTCATCCAGAGCCATGCGCGCCAGATGGGCAATTTTTGTAATATCCGAATGATCTAGAGACATCCGCCTGGCTCCTGCTCCAAAAAAGGTGGGAATCTACCATATTATGATTTCTCGATACATGCTGAGAGAGCTGTATTGATAAACAGAATTTGCAGACCAGGGGATTGCATGGTTGGGATACAATCGAGAAGAACTCATCTATCTTTATGTTATTTAGAGAATATTTTGCTGATATCAAGGTTCATATAAGTGTCCATCAGATTATTGATACCTCCCTGGATCAACTGTCAGTCAGCGGGAACCCAGTGAAATATCATCCCTGATCCGATAGGTTTAAATATTTTCGCCCACAAACAGCGAGTTAATATCTCAAGCTAAAGTGTGATCCTAATTCATTTTTACTTCTTGAAATTAGGTCTATAATTCAATTCAGTATCGCATTGGGATATAATTCCCACATTAAAGGACTAAAAGATCAATGATCTTCGCTAATATTAGGAAGGAATTGACCTGGCCAGACTAAATAACAGTTCACATTTTTTTATGACCCGATTGTGAAGCGATAAATATCAAAGACATCCAGCTAAGACTGGGATATAGAGTAGACAGAGAGCACCCCGTAGCCACAGCTTAGCCGGTAGAAAAAAGCGCATGGACGAGATCCGTAAAACACTCACTGCCTCAATCCTGAAACTGCTCAGGCCACTTGTCAGGCTGTTGCTCCGCAACGGCTTTACCTATGGTGATTTTGCCGACCTGAGTAAATGGATATTTATGGATGTAGCCTCCAAGGAGTTTGGTATTCCCGGCCGCAAACAGACGGTATCCAGAGTCTCCGTAATTACTGGCCTGACCCGTAAGGAAGTCAGCCGACTACAGAAGATCGATACCCCGGACGACACCGCAATTGCTCATCAGTACAACCGTGCCGCCAGGGTCATTTCCGGATGGCTCAGAGATCCCCGTTTTCAGACTAAGAAAGGCGTTCCTGCGCCACTCCATTTTGATAAAGGAAAAGAGAGCTTCAGCGAACTGGTGAAAGAGCATAGTGGCGATGTCCCGCCCCGTGCCATCTATGACGAACTGCTCAGGGTTGGCACGATCGCCAAAGATGAAAATGGGAAAATTACCCTTCTTAGCGATGGCTATGTCCCGCGTACCGGTGAAACTGGAAAGCTGCACATTCTGGGTACGGATGTGCAACTTCTACTCTCCACCATCGATCATAATCTCCAGTACGGTTCACAAACACCTTTTTTTCAGCGCAAAGTCTCCTATGACAACTTACCGGAAGAGGCATTGTCGGAATTCCGCAATATGAGCGCAGAAAAATCTCTGGCACTGCTGGTTGATTGCGATAAATACCTGTCTCAACACGATCGCGACATTAATCCTGATGTCAAAGGCACAGGGTGTAAACAGGCCGGTATCGGTATCTACTATTTTGAACAGGATGTAAAACAGGATGGATAGATTAGGCAAACTCCTGATATCGGTTTCGACGGCAGCCTTGATTGCCATGCTCTACAGCTGTGGAGGGGGTGGTGGCTCACAAGTGGCTGATGGCGGCATTGGCGGTACAGGCGTCTCTATGGGCAGGGTTACCGGTTTTGGTTCCATCTTTGTCAATGGCATTGAATTTGAAACAAACAACGCCAGTTTTACTGTCAACGACGTCAATGGCACCCAGAGTGACATCGCTATCGGCATGGTCGTACGTATCAATGGCAGCAGCGATCAGACCACGGCTACCGGTAGTGCGGAATCGGTAGAGTATGACAGCCTGATCGAAGGCTTGATCCAAAGCAACAATATCACCCTCGACAGTACCCTCACCATTATGGATCAGGTCATAACGATTGATGCAGACACCGTCTACGAAAATCCTTTCGATGCAACCTTGTTGGCCGACCTTCCAATCAATAGCGAGGTTGAGGTGAGTGGCTTCACCGATGGAAACGGCACCATTCTGGCGACCCGTATTGAAGTCGACTCCCTTGCATGGGCAGGTAATGAGTTGGAAGTTTCTGGCGTGGTCAGTGCCATCTCCGGGAATCAGTTCCACATCGGCAGCCTCACCATTGACGCATCCGGTGCCCTGCCAATACCACCAGAAGGGAGCTTTGTGGAGGTGGAAGGCAACAGTTTTTCAGGAACAACTTTTATAGCCGACTCCATCAGGATTGAAGGCAACAGCAACAGTGTTGTAGCCGATGACGGTAAAGAGGTCGAAATCGAAGGACAGATAACTGCAGCCCTCGATGCGAGTGATCACTTCACACTGAATGGACAGGTGGTTGATGCCTCATCCACACCCCTTAGCGGCGCCACATCCCAACTCACGGTTGGACGTGTCGCCGAGGTAGAAGGCGTCATGAATGGCACTATTCTGCTTGCCGAAGAGATTGAGTTACAGGCTACAGCATCAGAGAGAGGCGAGATTGGCGGTATCCTGGGTATAGGCAATGTGAATACCTCTGCCGGTACCGTTACACTGCTGGGACAGACTATTCATGTGGACAACTCCACCATCATGGAGAGTGATCGGGAGAATGAGTCGACCTTCACGCTGTCACAGCTGATCTCCTCTGACTTCCTGGAGGCCAAGGTCTACCGGGACAGCAACGGGATGTTTGTGGCCAGCAAGCTTGAGCTGGATCTGCCACCGAACAACCACGACGCGACAGTTGAAGGTATACCGGAATTTGTTAACGGGTCTACAATCCGGATATTCGGTGTCACAGTTGATATCTCTTCTGTCGAGGATTACAGCTTCGATACCCAACCTGTTGAGGTGAAGGGTAACTTTGTCAATGGTGTGTTGATTGCCGACAACATTAAGAAGGACGACTAAAAGATAACCGGCGCAGTGCGGCAGGCCATACCCTACGCCTGAGTCACCCTTACCGGGAATACCTGGCAGTCGTCTTTCTCAGTCATGGCTAGGATACGGCACCAAGCCAGTCATCATCTCAGCCTCACCATGGCCTGCAAACAGAAAATTGTGCTCGAATCCCATCCCCTTTCTTGCCCAACTCCTGTACCATTGATAGATTAACCTACTTTCGGTTTCACCTGAGCCCTCGAACCAAGCGTAGCCTCCAGCTTACTGCCGTCCCGAGCCTCCGGTAGACCTTTACTCAACATTTTTAATAAAGACAAAGAGATCCATGCTGTTCCGACGCATACGTGGCATATTTTCCAATGACCTCTCCATTGACCTGGGTACCGCCAATACCCTGATCTACGCCCGCGGCCAGGGTATTGTGCTCAACGAACCCTCTGTGGTCGCCATTCGCCAGGACCGGGGACCGGGAGGGGCTAAATCGGTGGTCGCAGTAGGCGAAGACGCCAAGAAAATGCTTGGCCGTACCCCGGCCAATATTACGGCCATCCGACCTATGAAAGAGGGTGTTATCGCTGATTTCACCGTTACAGAGAAGATGTTGCAGTACTTCATTCACAAGGTCCACGAGACCCGCATCATCCGCCCCAGTCCTCGGGTACTGGTCTGTGTGCCCTGCGGCTCCACACAGGTAGAACGTCGCGCAATCAAAGAATCGGCTGCCGGTGCTGGCGCCCGCGAGGTCTATCTCATTGAAGAACCGATGTCTGCCGCCATCGGCGCCGGTCTACCAGTGGATGAAGCTCGCGGCTCCATGGTGTTGGATATCGGTGGCGGTACCTCCGAGGTAGCCATCATCTCGTTGAACGGCATTGTCTATGCCAACTCCGTCAGAGTGGGTGGTGATCGTTTTGATGAAGCCATCATCAACTATGTACGTCGTAACTACGGCACACTGATTGGTGAAGCCACAGCAGAAAGAGTCAAGCACGAGATAGGCTCTGCCTATCCGGGTAACGAAGTCAAAGAGATTGATATCAAAGGCAGAAATCTGGCTGAAGGCATCCCACGCAGTTTTACGCTCAATAGCAATGAGATCCTGGAGGCTTTACAGGAGCCACTTTCCGGTATCGTCGGCGCAGTAAAAACCGCACTGGAGCAGACCCCCCCTGAATTGGGAGCCGATGTGGCGGAACGAGGCATTGTGCTGACCGGTGGTGGCGCCTTGTTGAAGGATATCGACCGTTTGCTTCAGGAAGAGACAGGTCTGCCTGTGATTGTGGCCGAGGACCCACTCACCTGTGTGGCTCGTGGCGGTGGGCGAGCACTGGAGCTGATCGATGAACGAGGTGGCGAGTTCTTTATGGTTGACTAGCCATTAAACTCATCTTCACACAGGGACCGTCGATCACCACCAGACTGGTGGTGGCTATGCTCCTTTCAATCACGGTAATGGTGTTGGACCACCGCCACAACCACCTGGAGTCGCTGCGTTCAGGCCTCTCAGTCCTCCTCTATCCGGTACAGTACCTCGCCGGACTACCTCTGTTGTTGAGCGAATCGGCCAGTCAGGCCATCACCAGTCGTGGTGAATTGGAGTCTGAACGTGACAAACTCCATGATGAAAATCTGCAATTGCGGGCACGGCTTCAAAAGTTCGAGGCCCTGGAAGCAGAAAATATGCGTCTACGCGGCTTGCTCGACTCCTCGTTCAAAGTCGGTGACCGGGTATTGATTGCAGAACTCATCGCCGTCGAACAGGATCCCTTTCGCCAACAAGTGTTGATCAGTAAGGGCGAGACGTCAGGATTATTCGAAGGACAACCTGTCCTTGATGCCAATGCTGTTGTCGGTCAGGTTACCCATATCAATCCATTTACTGCCAGTGTGTTGCTGATTACCGATGCCACTCATGCCTTACCGGTACAGGTCAATCGTAATGGCCTGCGCACCATCGCCTTGGGAACTGGACTGATTAATCGACTGGAACTCCCTCATCTTCCCAATAATGCAGATATCAAAGTGGGCGATCTGCTGATCACCTCAGGCCTTGGAGGGGGATTTCCACCCGGCTACCCGGTCGCCGAAGTGATTGATGTGAGACGCGAACCGGGACGGCCGTTTGCTTCAGTGATTGCACAAACCACAGCCCATCTGGACCGTATACGCGAAGTTCTTCTGGTCTGGACACTCAACCCAGACATTCGACCCGATACTCAGATCGATGAGGAAAATCCTGAACCTGATGTAACAACGGAATCCGCGACGGAGATCATTGAATGATCAGCCAACCTCAATCTCGCGGTTACATTATCTATCTGACCCTACTGGTCGGATTTATCCTCACCATCATGCCACTTCCCGAGTGGGCAGTAGCTTACCGCCCCCAATGGGTAGCGCTGATCCTTATCTACTGGTGTATGGCCATCCCTGAGCGAATCGGTGTCGGCATTGGCTGGACAACCGGTCTGTTGCTGGATGTCCTGACCGGCACATTACTCGGTCAGCATGCCTTGGGATTATCAGTGATCGCCTATATTATGTTGAAACTGCATCTTCGGGTTCGGGTCATGCCGTTGCGACAGCAAGTATTCACCATCTTCGTGCTGCTACTCGTCGAACGTCTCCTGGCACTATGGTCGACAGGGGCTGCCGGCTACCCGACACCTTCGCTCTGGTATTGGGTTACACCTGTGATCGGTACCCTGCTGTGGCCCTGGATCTACATCATTCTGCGTGATATGAGACGCCGATTTCATATCAGCTGAACAGGAGAAATTGGTGCCTCAATCCTCGATCAAGGACTATCTGCATGAGAGCCAGCTTTTTCTGGGACGGGTCATTGTCTCGGGCACCCTGGTCATTCTGATTCTGGCCGCACTGATTGGACGTCTGTTCTACCTGCAGGTGGAAAACCACGATCACTTCACCACCCTGTCTCAAGACAACCGGGTAAAACTGGAGCCCCTACCTCCGACCCGGGGTCTGATCTATGACAGGCACGGGGCCATACTGGCTCAAAACCTACCGGCATACAGCTTGGAGATCATCCCGGAGAAGATCACTAACCTGGATAGCACTATTCAGCAATTGAGTGAAATCATCGCCATCAGCGAAGATGACATCAGTCGTTTTCATCGACTCAGGAAACAGCGTCGTCGATTCGACAGTATTCCGATTCGGGTTCGTTTAAAAGATGAAGAAGTTGCCAGAATCGCTGTCAATCGACACCGTTTTCCCGGCGTTGATGTCAAGGCAGCCCTGCTACGCGATTATCCACAACATATGAAGACCGCCCATCTGCTCGGTTATGTCGGTCGCATTAATGAGCAGGAACTTCAGGTTATCGACACTTCCAACTACAGTGGCACCAGTTTCATCGGTAAAAACGGGGTAGAGAAGAGCTACGAGAGCCTGCTACATGGCGAAGTCGGACTACAACAGGTGGAGGTCAATGCCAAAGGCAGGGTACTGCGGGTGCTCGAAAACCAGCCACCGCAACCAGGTGAAAACCTGCATCTGTTTCTGGACATGGATTTACAATCCACAGCACTCGAGGCCCTTGGTGAATATAACGGTGCTGTGGCCGCTATCGACATCCAGACCGGTGGCATACTGACCCTGGTCAGTAAGCCAGGTTATGATCCCAACCTCTTTGTTGAGGGTATCAGTACCAAGGCCTATGAAGCATTGGAAAACTCCTTGGACAATCCCCTCTTCAATCGCGCCATTCGTGGCCAATACCCACCCGGCTCAACGGTCAAGCCCTTCATTGGTCTGGCCGGTCTCGAGTACGATGTGGTCGGTTACCATCAAGAGACCTACTGCCCAGGCTATTATCAGTTACCGGGTAAAGAGCACAAATACAGGGACTGGAAAAAATGGGGGCATGGCAAGGTCGATCTGCAACGCGCAATCGTAGAGTCTTGTGATGTCTACTATTATGAATTGGCACGTACCCTCGGGATTGACAGACTGTATGAGTTTCTTTCAGGTTTTGGTTTCGGACAGCCCACCCGGGTCGATCTGGACGGCGAACTGTCTGGCCTGATGCCAAGTCGTCACTGGAAACAGCAAAAACGGCGTGAACCTTGGTATCCAGGTGAAACCTTGATTGTCGGAATCGGCCAAGGCTATTTTCTGGCGACTCCCCTGCAGCTTGCCTCAGCCACAGCCACCCTGGCGAATCAGGGACATCGCATCCGTCCACGGGTGGTCGCAACCATTGAACAGTCGGATGGCACTATGCGAGAGAGCCCAATGATTATCGATGAACTACAACCACTCAATACTGATCACTGGAGCCAGATCATCGATGCGATGTCGCTGGTTGTCGAAGGAACCCGTGGTACTGCCCGCTCGATCCGGAGCAACGACTACCGCATTGCCGGCAAAACGGGTACTGCACAGGTCTTTAGCGTTAAACAGGATGAGGAGTATGACGAAGAGCTGATATCCAAACGCAAGCGGGATCATGCACTGTTCATCGCCTTTGCACCCATTGAAAACCCACGCATCGCCATCGCTGTCATTGTAGAGAATGGTGGTCATGGTGGTTCTGTTGCCGCACCTATCGCACGCAAGGTCATGGATCGCTATCTGTCAGGCACCAGTCGAATGGTGGTGAGTGATGCGGGCTAAAGCCCAGCTTACTTTTCACGAGTCGCAACCAGCCCAGGCCAGCGGACTGCTGGCCTGGCTGCACATCGATCTTCCCCTGTTGACCAGTTTAGTGCTGTTATCAGGGATTGGTCTATCGATCCTCTACAGTGCGGGTGACAGGGAAATGGTACTGTTACAAAAGCAACTGATTAGGCTGGGCTTTGGATTTGTTGCCCTTTTCGCACTGGCTCAAATCCACCCAGCCAATATCCGCCGCTGGTCTCCCCTGCTCTACAGTGTCGGTATCGTCATGTTGCTGTCTGTGATTCTGTTTGGAGAAACGGGCAAGGGTGCCCAACGCTGGCTCGACCTCGGCTTTTTACGTTTTCAACCCTCAGAGATGTTTAAGCTCACCCTGCCTATGCTGATCGCCTGGTATCTGGCTGATCATCGCCTGCCTCCAAATCCTACCAGGCTGATAATGGCCGGCCTGTTCACCTTAGTCCCCGTCTTGCTGATCGCAAAACAACCTGACCTAGGTACCGCATTGCTGGTAGGTACGGGTGGCGCCTTTGCCCTTTTCCTGGCAGGCATCAGTTGGCGACTGATCACCTCAATCGGGCTGGTCATGGCCGCTCTCGGCCCTGTGGCCTGGTATTTCATGCATGAATACCAACGACAACGGGTTTTGACCTTTCTCAATCCTGAAAGCGACCCCCTGGGCACCGGCTACCATATCATCCAGTCGAAGATAGCGATTGGCTCAGGAGGTATTAGTGGCAAGGGGTGGTTAAACGGAACTCAGTCACATTTAGAGTTTCTGCCTGAACGCCACACCGATTTCATATTCGCCGTGATTTCTGAAGAATTTGGACTGGTGGGTATCCTGGCCCTGCTCAGTCTCTATCTGTTTATCATCCTGCGGGGACTCTATATCGCCACCCAGGCACAGGATACCTTCGGAAGAATCCTTGCCGGATCGTTGTCTTTGGTTTTTTTCGTCTATCTTTTTGTCAACGCCGGTATGGTCACAGGACTGTTACCGGTGGTCGGTGTACCCTTGCCACTGATCAGCTACGGAGGAACATCCTTGGTGACCATTCTGGCAAGCTTCGGTATGCTGATGTCTATCCACACGCACAAGAAACTACTGCCCACATAATGATGATGCGAATAACGACTAAATTAGTACTCCTATCCACCCTCACACTGACCACTGCTGCCTGTGCGTACACTCAGAAGCAGACCAGCGCGTTCAGGGAATTTGCCGTGGAAATGGAGCAAAAACATGGCTTTGAGGCTGATCAGGTTGAAAACCTGCTAAACGGCACTCAGTTCAGGGATGATATTATCGCCGCCATTACCCGTCCGGCAGAATCAAAAGCATGGCATGAGTATCGTCCAATATTCCTCAAACCGGACAGAATCGCAGGTGGGGTTAAATTCTGGCAGGAGAACGAGACCCTGCTGGAGGCTGTCAGTCAGAAATATGGCGTGCCTGCAGAAATTATCGTCGCCATCATCGGTGTGGAGACACGCTACGGGCGTCACACAGGCCGCTACCGGGTCATCGACTCCCTGACCACACTCGCTTTTGGTTATCCGAAACGGGCCGATTTCTTTCGCCGAGAACTGCAGGAGTTTCTGCTGCTCGCCCGGGAAGAGAAGGTGGACCTGGAGAGTGCCAAGGGTTCCTATGCCGGCGCCATGGGCAAGCCTCAGTTTATCTCAAGCAGTTATCGCCAATATGCAGTGGATCACGACGGTGATGGCCGACGTGATCTTTGGAACAGTAATGCGGATATCATTGCCAGTGTGGCCAGCTATTTCAAAACACATGGCTGGAAGCCAAATCAGCCTGTCACCCTGCTTACTGAAGGAGGGGATGAGTTACAGCCATTCGTTGACGCGGGCATGAAACCGACCATCAAGGTTGAAAAACTGTTGGCCCGGGGTGTCCGTCCAGTCAATGCTGAATCACCGAGTCCACAGGCATTGACCAGCCTGGTAAAACTGGATGCCGGTGAACAAGATGAATACTGGCTGGGTCTGCATAATTTCTATGTCATTACCCGTTATAACCACAGCAACCTCTACGCCATGGCGGTTTACCAACTGAGTCAGGAGATCCTGAAGGCCAAACAATCGACTGAGGCCGTGCAATAACCGATGTACCCCTCCCGCTATTTTGTGCCTATTCAGATACAGCCTTGCAGACGGGTCTGGGACTGGCGGGTAGTATTCGTTATTTTTTCAGTAACGCTCATACTACTGACCGCTGGATGCAGTACTGGTACAGATAAAAGCAGCCGCCCCGGCAAGCAGGATGGTGTCAGCCGTCACCATCCACCCCCACCCAATATGCATGCAATCCCCGATGCTGTGCCGAAGGTTGAAGCAAAAAGCCGATACGGTAATCCGGAAAGTTATGTGGTTTTCGGAAAACGTTATCACACCCTGCCTCACAATCGGGATTACAGCTCACGGGGAATCGCCTCCTGGTACGGCAGCAAATTTCACGGTCAACGGACAAGCAGCGGTGAATCCTACGACATGTATGCAATGACCGCTGCACACAAAACGCTCCCGCTCCCCAGCTATGTCCGTGTCACAAATCTTAAGAATAACCGCAGCGTTGTTGTGAAGGTCAACGATCGAGGTCCTTTCCATGACAATCGGTTGATTGATCTCTCCTACACAGCGGCCTGGAAGCTTGGCATCATCGGAGAGGGTACAGGTCTGGTTGAGGTCGTAAGCCTCGACCCAGACAGACCGCCCCCACCGCCTGAAGTCCAACCGGTCAAGCAGAAAAAAGGTAAAAGCCTCCCTGAACTCTTTTTACAAGTTGGTGCTTTTGGCAGTTCGACGAACGCCCATCGTCTGAAGAAACAACTCGAGGAACAATTACAGGCCGCAGTACTCATAGAAGACAACAATAACAAGACACATCCAGTCTATCGGGTGCAGGTAGGACCCATTGCCAGTGTTGAGTTGGCAGACCATCTCAGTCAGCGGTTGGATCAGCTTGGCATTCCAGATCCGCATGTTGTTATCCGCTAGCGGATCAATAAAATAGCGCACCATTAAGATAACTACAGAATGGACACCCATGCATCATTTATCCTCACACTTTTTTAAATTCAACCTGATCTGGCTCTGTGCTCTCCTTTCGTTCTCTTTACAGGCAGCCACGCCCTTACCCGCACCACCGGAAGTCGCGGCAACAGGTTATCTCCTGGTCGATTTCCATAGTGGAAAGGTACTTGCTGAAAAAGGTGCAGGGAATCGGCTCGAACCCGCAAGTCTCACTAAAATCATGACTGCCTACACCGTATTTCGGGAGTTGAAACAGGGCAATATCAATTTAGAGGAGAGTGTACTCATCAGCGAGAAGGCCTGGCGAACACCCGGGTCGCGGATGTTCATTGAGGTTGGCAAAAAGATCAAGGTGATCGATCTGATTAAAGGTATGATCATCCAGTCAGGCAATGACGCTTGCGTGGCACTTGCAGAGCATATCGCCGGTAGCGAAGGCACCTTTGCTGAGTTGATGAATAGTCATGCAAGGCGTCTCGGTATGTCAGATACTCACTTCACCAACAGCACCGGGCTTCCCGACGATGATCATTACACCACACCCGCTGATATCGCCAAGGTAGCTGCTGCCACCATTGGTGAATTCCCTGAGTACTACCCTTGGTACAGTGACAAATCCTATGTTTTCAATGGTATCGAGCAGCACAACCGAAACAAACTGTTGTGGCGTGACGAGAGTGTGGATGGCATGAAGACCGGCCATACAGAAGCCGCCGGATATTGTCTGGTGGCCTCTGCACAAAGAGAGAGTATGCGCCTTATCTCGGTCGTCATGGGTACCAAAAGTGAAGCGTCCAGGGCGCAGTCCAGCCAAAGTCTTCTCAATTACGGCTTCCGGTTTTATGAAACCCACCAGCTTTACAGTGCAGGCGAAGTGCTCAATCGTGCCCGTATCTGGAAGGGCGAAAGGGAGAAGTTACCGCTTGGCCTCACTGAGGATCTGAATATCACCATCCCTCGTCACCAATATCAAAATCTCGATGCCCGCATGGAGATCGAGCCCAGAATAATGGCGCCGGTCAAACAGGGCGAGGTATTGGGCCATGTCAGTGTTACATTGAATGGTGAGTCGATCACTGAAGCCTCACTGGTTGCTCTCAAGAGCATTGCTAATGGCAATATATGGCAACAGGTGAAAGACAGCGCCCTGCTCTGGCTGGAGTGATCTGGCGTAGCGCCCTATACTGCTCGACGATTTCAGAGGCCCACAAATGGACCAAGAACAAGAGACACTGCTGAAATTTCCCTGCGATTTTCCGATCAAGGTAATGGGTAAGGCTGAACCCGGATTTGAAGCAATGATTGTGGAACTGGTCAGTCGCCATACGTCGGAGGTTCTCGAAACGGCTGTTAACAGTCGACTCAGCAAAGGGGGTAAGTGGGTCTCCATCACCATCAACCTGCGTGCGGAAAGCAAGGATCAGCTTGATGCCATCTATCTCGATCTAAGTGCCCACGAAAAAGTGGTCATGGCGCTTTAGAGACGTTATACATTGTCCGGCAAACTTCTGGTCAGACAACTGGGTCTGCAGCCGTACGCCACCACTTGGCAGGCCATGCAGGACTATACCGACGCACGAGATTCAGCCAGCCCCGACCAACTCTGGTTGCTCGAACACCCGCCTGTCTTCACTCAGGGGCAGGCTGGAAAAGCTGAACATCTTCTTGACCCCGACACAATCCCCGTCGTAAAAACGGACCGAGGCGGTCAGGTCACCTATCATGGTCCAGGACAGCTGATTGCCTACCTGCTACTCGATTTACGCCGCGCGCATCTTGGAATCCGTACGCTGGTCAGTCATCTTGAGGAGGCTGTAATCGCCCTTCTGGCTGAGCATGCCATATCTGCAACTGCCCGCCGGGATGCTCCAGGTGTCTATATCGAAGCGTGCAAGGTTGCCTCCCTGGGACTACGGGTGCGTCGAGGCTGCTGTTTTCATGGACTGAGCCTGAATGTGGATATGGACCTGGATCCCTTCAAGCGAATCAACCCCTGTGGCTACCCGGGACTCAAGGTTACTCAGTTGGCAGATCAGAAGGTAACAACCGATATACCCACACTCGGACGGGAATTGTCCCACCACTTAGCCCGTAGTTTGGGCTACACTCTGACCTTCATCGATACAGAAGCAGGCCCATGAGTTCCCGTAAAGAGATTCTCCCACCATCCCGCGCCACACCCGAAAGTCATCAGCGCGGGCAATCAAAGCTGGCCCGAATTCCGGTAAAGGTGGAGCAACAGGAGACAACCCTGCGTAAACCGAAGTGGATACGTGCCAAAGCACCACTTGGCCGGGAAGTCAGTCGCATCCGCCGTATCCTGCGAGAAAAAGGATTGAGCTCTGTTTGTGAAGAGGCAGCCTGTCCCAACCTGGGTGAGTGCTTCCACCAGGGGACCGCAACTTTTATGATCATGGGGGATATCTGCACCCGTCGATGTCCCTTCTGCGATGTGGCCCACGGCAAGCCTCAACCTCTCGACCCGAAAGAGCCATTCCAACTTGCCGAAGCCATTGCTGCAATGAGCCTCAATTATGTGGTCATCACCTCGGTGGACCGGGATGATCTGCGTGATGGGGGAGGCAGCCATTTCGCCCAGTGCATCGCCGCTCTACGCCGGCAAAAACCACAAACCAAGATTGAAATTCTCGTGCCCGACTTCCGGGGTCGTATGGATCGGGCACTGGAAGCATTTGCGAACTTTCCTCCCGATGTCTTTAATCACAACCTGGAAACAGTTCCGAGACTCTATCGTAAGGCCCGGCCTGGTGCGGACTACCAGGGTTCTTTGACACTTTTACAAAGATTCAAAACATTACAACCCGATGTGCCCACAAAATCGGGCCTGATGCTGGGCTTGGGGGAGAAAAAAGACGAGGTTCTATCAGTCCTGCAGGCACTGCGTCAACAGGGTTGCGAGATGCTGACTCTCGGTCAATACCTGCAACCCTCCATAGACCATCTGCCGGTGGCCCGTTTCGTTACTCCAGAAGAGTTCGAACAACTCGGAACAATAGCTGAAGAGATGGGCTTTTCCAGCGTTGCCAGTGGCCCGATGGTCCGTTCCTCCTACCATGCCGACCTTCAGGCCAACCCACTGTTGCGATGAGACCTAATACCGTTTAAAGGTGCGACTCATAACGTTCCATTAAATAGCAAAGACAATCCTGGTGTATGACATCCAGGTCCTTGGTCAACATGGAGGGCATGACTGAACGATGAAGGCAAAGCTGCCCCTCTTCGATGGTAAAATAGTCTCTTGCCACTTCCTGACCCTGCTCGTCTCTGACATCCAGGACATCCAGTCCCGTGCCGTTAATCCTGCCAAACGGAGTCCCGGGGGGCAGCTCTCTGAAATTCAAATGGTCGATGTCAGGGGCTAGAACGATATCGCTCTCACCCGGCGAAAAACCGAAACTGACATTGGGTGAGATCTTGACCTGTGCCACCGTATGAAAAAGGTCTATATCCAGGTGAGTTAGCGCATGCTGCGGATGTTCTGCCAGATGCAGACAGGCATCCAGATAGTCCCGGGCATGATCTACGCCATAGGTACTCCCCACCTTGCCACACTCCAGCGTCACTGAAGGGCAGAGTTCCGCGAAAGCCATCGACTGAACCCCTTTTGGACGTAGAAAATAGACCACTGTTCGGGAAAACAGCAGTGCGAGATGAAGAAATGATGTATCCAATCGGTTAAGGCAGGCATAGTGGGGATTGAGACCGGTATTATTGTGCACATCAACACTTGCAAACGGCCTGCGAGGACGCATGCGTTCCACCACCTGGGCCATCATCTGATGCTCGGCTGTTACAGGTAGTTCGCTGCCACTCCAGATTCTGTTGAAGTCAGGTTGACCTGGCAGCAATCGCAATCCTTGGGCAGCCGCCTTTACATTGCCGATAAAAAGACTCAATGAGCGAGGCAGGTCCTTGCCTCCCTGATAACCGGCAAGCAGCGTACGCATCGCCTCCCAGCCCACATTTTCATTACCATGCATCAACACGGAGACGAATAGCGGCTCCTTTCTTCGGCCAGGTAGATGAATCAGGGTTGGGCCAGCCAGGTGATCAGCCAGTTGGCTCGCCTTCAAGCCCAGCAGATGCTCTGGTAAATACTCGATTTCCTGCAACATACCCTTATCTTACCTGAATCCTGGCGAGCCTCATCATCGATTTCAGGCCTTACAAGAGAGACCACTCATGCACGGGTTTACCACTCTCCTGCTGTTCGAGATAGGCATCAGTCATGGCCCGAAAGTCTCTTCCATGTCGGGCCACCCACTCTCTTTGCCAGATAGCACCATTGATACCTCGAACTACCCGCTGTTCGATAATACCCAGCCAGTAATCTATGGAGGCCGCTTCGATGTCGAGATAGGTGAGCCCCTGCCGGGCAACGGCAAGCAGTTGGTCTCGGATCAATTCATCCGCCTTATGGTTCTCCCAGCCAAACCAAAACAGATCCGCCTTTAGACCAAACCTCGCCGCATTGTAAAAATTACTCCGAGCACGAATAAAGCCCATTTGCGTTTCAGGCTCTTCATAGGCTTCTGCCATCCCGAGCACCAATCCGAAGTAAAAAGCTGTATTGGCTATTGAGTCGATCACCGTTGGACCCGCGGGTACAACCCGGTGTTCTATGCGCAAATGCGGATTACCGCTTTCACTGAATCCGATCAGTGGTCTGTTCCAACGCCACACGGTACCGTTATGGAGACGTAAGTGAGCCAATTTTTCAATTGGCTCATCCATCAGCAATGGCAGCAACACAGGATAGCGCAACAGGTTGGCCTGAAAGTTCTCCATCATCGACTCGTAGAGATATCGAATGCCGAAACTGACTCTTTTAGTCAGGTCTGAGGCACCCACTGCTATGGACTGTTCGAATAGGGGGATACGTGTTTCATCCCAAAGATCATGTTCAAACAAGAAAGGCGAGTTGGCACTTACCGCCACCATTGGCGCAGAGGCGATTTTCGACAGGTTATAGAGTTTAGCAGCACGTCGCCCATCAACCTGCATATGAATCTGAAAGGAGGTGGCTGCTGATTCGAGCATGACATCATCATGACAGAGATCAAGAGACTCCCTGCCATCGATATGCAATTCCAAGGGCTTGCCCTGGCGTAACCTGAATACCTGGTCATTAAGTGCCTGATAGCGATTCAAGGGTGACATATTCTGCAGACTGAGGTCATGCTGCTGCAGAGTCGGCAATATACCTATCATGCCCATTCTGGCACCCAGCGGCCCAGCAAGCCGGTTACATTTATCCCAGACACACTGCAGTTCACCGGCCATCCTCTCAAAGACATCACCCCGCAAGGGTCTTGCAGTACTGTTGATCTCCACATTGAAGGTAGCCAGTTCCGGAACGACAAGGGACTCATCAAGCCCCTCCAACAGGGCTTGATTCAGGGGCGCGGGATCAGCATTTCGATCAAGTAGACAAGCCTCAAGCTCCAATCCTCCAATGGCCTCTCCAGAGACAAACACCCCCTCCTTAAACCAGCTTGCCAATAGTTGAGTCTCTGCCTTAAGACGACGCAGAAACTCATCAAAATCTTCTGTTGTGAACTCCCTTGAATCTATCTCCTGTCCCATGGTTCACCCATTAGCACTCAGATTATGTTTAATTATTCTCTCCAATAGCATAAGACGTTGTGGTGTACCCACATCCATCCAGAGGCCTGTGAATGAGACCCCAGAAACAAATCCCTTATCCATCGCATCCCTTAACAGAGGCCCAAGAGGAAACACAACGGGTGTGCAAGATTCAAACAAATGTGGATGATAGACACCGATACCGCTGAAAGTCAGCAGCTCATCATGCCCCTGTTTGACCCTACCCTGTTGTAACAGAAAGTCACCTTGTTGATGGTGTGACGGATTGGGTACCAATACCAGATGGGCCAGATCCCCCCGAGACAGGTGAAGGCTCGAGAAGTCGATCTCACACCAGACATCCCCGTTAACCACAAGAAAAGGCTCGTCTCCCAGTAAAGACAGCGCACGAAAGATACCTCCCCCTGTTTCCAGGGCCACTTCCTCCGGTGAGTATTGGATTTCAACACCCCACTCCGACCCCCTTCCCAACCGGTCTTCGATCATCTCCCCCATGTGTGCATGGTTGATCACCAACTCACGGAAACCAGCAGCAGCGAGCCGTTCGATATGGTGAACAATAAGGGGCTTGCCCGCTACCGGGAGAAGTGGTTTGGGGAGCTTATCTGTCAATGGCCGCATACGCTCGCCCCGGCCAGCGGCCAGAATCATGGCTTTCATTGCATTTCAGTAGCTGTTAAATCAAGAACACAATGTAACCGGTTATCAGTCCAAACGCACCCTTGGTACCTCGAGTTGTCGTACACGTCCACACCAAGTCGGGTTACAAAAAAATCTAGGTAAAAGAAAAGGGGCCATGGCCCCTTTACAGCTGAATTGCAATGGATCGTTTTTTTAACCTAAAAAGATCAGTAGGACAGAGTGAAGTGTATGCTTGTGGTGGTACAACGCCGCCATGTGCCGCCACAGGCGTGCAATTGACTCTGTCGCGTATCTCACCCAGCAGGGGCGATTGGATTAGTGTTAACAGGCCCTAGTAAATTAATCACAGAATGGAGCGGTCAACTGATTTTTTAGGATTAACCCTTCATGGATTCAAAGAACTCATCGTTGGTCTTACTCACCTTCATTTTATCAAACAGGAACTCCATTGCGGCGAGTTCATCCATGGGATGGAGGATTTTGCGTAGAATCCACATCTTCTGCAGTTCATCCGGCTTCATTAACAACTCTTCGCGACGGGTGCCTGAACGGTTGATATTGATGGCTGGAAAGATTCGTTTTTCTGCGATACGGCGGTCCAGATGGACCTCCATATTACCGGTACCCTTAAACTCCTCATAAATCACATCATCCATACGTGAACCGGTATCTACCAATGCGGTAGCCAGGATAGTTAAAGAACCTCCCTCCTCAACGTTACGTGCAGCACCAAAAAATCGTTTCGGACGATGCAGTGCATTGGCATCCACACCACCCGTCAATACCTTGCCTGATGACGGCACGACAGTATTGTAGGCTCTTGCAAGACGGGTAATCGAATCGAGCAGGATAACGACGTCACGCTTATGTTCGACCAGACGCTTGGCCTTTTCGATAACCATTTCGGCAACTTGAACATGTCGGGTGGCGGGCTCGTCAAAGGTACTGGAGATGACCTCACCTCTGACCGATCTAGCCATCTCAGTAACCTCTTCAGGCCGTTCATCGATCAGCAGTACGATCACATAACACTCAGGATGATTATTGGTGATCGACTGAGCGATATTCTGCAGCATCATGGTCTTACCCGCCTTGGGCGGGGAGACGATCAGACCGCGTTGACCTTTGCCTATGGGAGCACAGAGATCAATGGTCCGTGCAGTGATATCCTCTGTACTGCCATTCCCGATCTCAAGATGAAAGCGCTTATTGGCGAATAGAGGCGTAAAATTCTCAAACAGGATTTTGCTCTTTGCATTCTCCGGTTTGTCGTAATTGATCTCATCGACCTTGAGCAGTGCAAAGTAACGCTCACCATCCTTGGGAGGACGTATCTTACCGGAGATGGTATCACCGGTTCGCAGACTGAACCGGCGAATCTGGCTGGGAGAGACGTAGATGTCATCAGGTCCTGCAAGATAGGAGCTGTCTGCTGAACGGAGGAAACCGAAGCCATCCTGCAGGATCTCCAACACCCCATCACCAAAGATGCTTTCACCCTTTTTTGCATGTCCCTTGAGAATGGCGAAAATCAGATCCTGTTTTCGGGTCCGTGCCATGCCCTCGATTTTCATTTCGGTGGCGAGATCTGCCAGTGCGGGCACTGGCATTTTCTTAAGTTCAGTCAGGTTCATAGTAATTCTAGGGTTGTTGTTTTCTGGGAATATGGGTTTGAAAGGAGATTAGCCATATAAGGCGATTTGGGGTTGTTTGTTGAATTGCTATTCAGGCTCGACCAGGACGATACGAGGAAGTCTACAGAGCACAGATTTTGGCAGACAGCGACGGTACATCCGGCGCCTGAGATTGTTTATAGATTACTATCAATAAATGCTACAAGCTGTGATTTCGAGACAGCGCCCACTTTCGTTGCCTCAACTTCGCCATTTTTAAACAGCATCAACGTGGGAATTCCACGTATGCCGTAACGGGGTGGCGTGTTGGGATTCTCATCTATATTCAGCTTGACCACTTTTAGTTTGCCGTTGTAATCACTGGCAATATCATCGAGCACGGGTGCAATCATCTTACAGGGACCGCACCACTCGGCCCAATAGTCGATCAATACCGGCTGATTTGACTGAATTACTTCAGATTCAAATGAATCATCAGTTACATGAACAATCTGCTCACTCATTGATTGAGGATCTCCAACTGCATGATTGGGGATTACTAAACGGATGCAATCCGCTTTTATTTTATACCATCAAGTATGAATCCAGAACGACACCGTGAGACAAGCTTTAAGACACATCGAGGGGGGCATCTGGATAGGATTGATTATTCAAGCCCAAAACCGATCATAATTCAAGACCTAAATGAAAATAAATCTGAATCTATTCACCATTTAGCCATTTTACAACGGCTGATTTGAACCGTTCTTAATCAAACATACCGCTATAGGGCATTTTATGTCTGTTGTAGAAAAGGGTTGCCAGGACTCAAAGGGTAGATGGATCACTTCCATCCAACAACGATTCAACCTGGCAGAGGCGAGCAATTGAAATAATCGATTCGGGCATGCCAGTGAAAACAACCCTGGCTTTACGTTCGGCAGCCTGCGCCATCCACTCCAAGACCAGCGCAAGTCCGGCACTGTCAGCGTGATCGACCTCAGTCAGATCAATCTCCAACTCCTGCTCTGAGGAAAAAAGAGGCGTTGACCGCTGCAGCAACTCCTTCACACTCGAAAAGGTCATGTCACCTTGAACATGAAAGCGGCAGGTTCCATCCCGTTCAACTTTAGTAATACTCATAATCCTTTATTCCCCAATCGGTTCTTCAGAGATAGCGTTCTCTTCTGCCTTGCTGAATAAAAATTGACCAATAATCTCCTCCAGCACCAGTGCGGACTGGGTCATCATCACTTCACTGCCCTGCTGCAGACTCTCCAGACTACCGCCGGGATCAAGGCCGATATACTGCTCGCCCAACAGCCCTGAAGTATAGATCTTGGCAATGCTGTCATCCGGTATCTGACTATAGGCTGGGTCGATGGATAGCAAAACGACAGCCTCAAAACTACTCTGGTCGTAACTGATATCAACCACTCGACCAATGCGTACCCCGGCCATTGATACGGGCGAGCGCACCTTGAGTCCACCAATATTGTCGAAACGGGCTGTCACTTGGTAGCCCTCCCCACCCGTGATGCTGGCCAGGTTGCTGACTTGCATCGCAAGAAAAAAAAGTGCTACCAGTCCTGCGGCCATGAAAGCGCCTACAGTTATCTCCAATCCTCTTGTATTCATGACTATTCTCCGAACATCAGCGCAGTAAGGACGAAATCGAGCACCAGTACCGCCAGAGCGGAGTGGACTACGGTCCGGGTGGTCGCCTGGCTCACACCGGCGGAAGTAGGAATCGCATCATACCCCTGAAACAGGGCGATCCAGGAACAGACAAAACCGAACACCAGACTTTTGATCACGCCATTGATGACATCCTCGTTCCAATCTATCTTGGCCTGCATCTGACTCCAGAATGCCCCCTCATCCACCCCGAGCAGTCCCACACTCACAAAATAGCCCCCAATGATCCCCACTGCACTGAACAGCGCGGCTAACAACGGCATGGAGAGGAAACCGGCGTAAAAACGGGGTGAGAGAATACGCCGAATGGGATCGACTGCCATCATCTCCAGACCTGACAACTGCTCAGTGGCCTTCATGAGACCGATCTCCGCAGTCAGGGCTGAGCCGGCACGTCCGGCAAACAGCAGTGCCGTGACCACAGGTCCCAGCTCACGCACCAAAGAGGCCGCAACCATCACTCCCAGGCTGTCTTCTGCGGCAAACTGGGAAAGTACGTAGTAGCCCTGCAGACCCAGCACCATACCGACGAACAGACCGGAAACAACAATAATGGTGGTGGTTCTGACACCGATGCTGTGGATCTGCGCAATCAACAAACCCAGACGGGTCAGCAGGCTGCTGATACCGGCCAGAATCTGTAACAGAAGCAGATGCCCGCGTCCAAGACGTTCAAAGGCCTCCAGCCCCATACGTCCAAATCTGGCTAAAGCGTCCAGCACTATTTTGCACCCCGCATACTCAGTAGATCCTCAGTCAGCGATGGTGCACTGTAGTGAAAACCGACCGGACCATCCGGCAACCCCCCCATAAACTGCCTCACAGCAGGTGAATCGGAGACCCCAAGCTCCTCAGGGGTGCCGGACTCGATCACCTTACCCCCGGAAAGCACATAGATCAGGTCGGAGATGCCGGCGGTCTCCTCCACGTCATGGGAGACCAGCATACTGGTCAGTCTGGCGGCATCATTCAGGCGCCTGACCAATTGAGACAACACCCCCATCGAAATCGGGTCCTGCCCTGTAAAGGGCTCATCGTACATAACCATCATCGGATCGAGGGCGATCGCCCGGGCCAGTGCAACCCGGCGGGCCATACCGCCGGAAAGTTCGGAGGGCATCAGCTCACGGGCACCACGCAATCCGACGGCCTCCAGCTTCATCAGCACCAGGCGTCGTATCATCGACTCAGGGAGATTGGTATGCTCGCGCAGGGGATAGGCCACGTTGTCGTAAACGGTGAGATCGGTCAGCAGCGCACCGCTCTGGAACAGCATACCCATGCGCATACGCAGCTTGTAGAGTCCCGTTCGAGAGAGCTTGTGGACATTCAAGCCATCCACTTCGACCGAACCCCTGGTTGGCCGCAATTGGCCGCCGATCAGCTTCAACAGTGTCGTTTTACCTGTCCCGCTGGGCCCCATAATGGCCGTCACCTTACCCTTAGGAATATCGATATTCACACCATTGAATATCTTCCTGTTTCCATGGGAAAAGTGGAGATCGCGGATTTTAATCAGAGATTTCTGGTCATTCACAATGGATTTATGCACTGCTTTCCTGGCAGAGGAACAAAGATCCGTGCATTCTGTCGACCTAAAGGAGTAGCGTCAAGTAATCCATTGTGTCCCTACAAAATGACGAAGACCAGCCATCAAGTTGACAGCAGTTAAGAATGAACAAAATTTGACAATGTACGGAGTGAGCCTATGGTGGATGCTTTGCAGTGATTCATAGAATGTTGCCCACAGATTCAACCAAACAACACGTCTATATAGAACAGCTTTTTCACAAGAAGTTCTTACCTATTACAGAGAATCATGAATCTGTGGGCATATTACCTAAATTACTTCTTACCTGAAGGTACAATAAGCGGGCAAGGTTGCTGCGATACCGGAATATTAGTCATTAAGATCAAGAAAGTCCTCTATAACTAAACCACTAGGGACGGTGACCACAATCTTCAATGACCCAGATGAAGGCTCATCATCTCCACGCCACCTGATCCTCCAAGAATAAAAACCCTCCTGGGTTCCCGGTGCCCCATCACTCATGCTCGGCACAATCACCTCATCGCTAGATTCCAGAACGCCATTTGTTGCTTCAAATTCGATTTTGGTTCCAGAGGGTGGCACCTGCCAGCTCCCATCCGCATGAACACCATAGATGATGAGTATAGTTTCATCAACGGACTCCCCTGCACCATTCAATGTCGTCGGACCCTGGTAATCGAGAGACAGATTAGACCGCGCCATGACAAGAACCTGGCTACCGCGAACATGGATATTCTTATCACTGCTGCAAGGCCCACCTTGATTACAGAGTATGCCGTTATATTGGCCATCAGCGGCCGTGTATTGGCCGTCTGAATTAAAATCGAGAAATTCATCAATAAAGGCTGTGTAGAGATTGTCTTCATCATCATCCCTAAAGGCCTCAGGTAGATCAAAGAATGTCTCACCATTATCCAGGGCACCATCGCTGGGCACACTATCAATGAACGACTCTTCACCCAGCATCGAAGCCAATATTGTTATGCGCCCATCCACAGGGCGCGGATCAGTGCTTGTCCAAACCACAGTGCAACGTCCGGCTACAGTCAGGCACTGGGGCTCAATCTGCCCGCCCTCCGTTGTAAAAGAAACAGCGGTACCATCAGGTACGGGGTTATTAAAATGGTCTGCGGCGTAGATATTGGCATTCACCTCTTCCCCGTCCCGTATCCAGGCTTCTGGATTATGATTAGAAAGTGACAGAGAAAAACTGTTTTGATCAGATATGCCGGTGGAAACTGCGATGCCATCCGACTGAGACGAGATTGACGGATTTGATGCCAAAGTGGCCGTAACCCGGACAGAAGTATGGATGGTGCCGGATACAACCGTCACCAGTACTAAACCATTCGCGTCACTAACACCAGAGGTGGCTGTCATACTGACACCGCCGACTGTGGTATTAAGCTCAAAATTAACCACTTGGTCCGACACCGGATTACCATTGGTGTCGAGTACCTTAAATGTAACATCAGAGGACTCTATCAGGCCAAACCCTTTGATGCCGATAGTGGAAGGTTCCGCGGAAACGAACTGCATTGAGCCCAATTGTGATCCAGCTACCGTTACACTCCCTGTTGCTGTAACTACACCCCCCTGAACATTGGCCGTTGCGGTAATGACATCGTTTCCAGTACATCCCTGCGCTTCATAGGTTGTGGTAGCAACACCGCCAGATGCACTAATTGGACTTTCAAGCGTAGCCAGTCCCTGAACTGAACAGTTAGAGTTGAAAAAGATATCAACACTACCTGGAAAAAGATTCCCATCGCTATCCGCCAAGGTCGCAATCACCGAGGTTTGGCCACCTGATGAAAGAGAGGTTACCCCAATATTCAGCACACCCGGCACAAACCCAGCACCAGAGCCATTACCCAATGTGTAGGTCGCTGTATCATCTGAATTGTTTGAATTATTCACTGATGAGCCATCCCAGGGTGCATCAGCATCACCACCGCCGCAGGCAGCTAGCAGGAACAACATTGAAAAGGCGATCAAGAACCGGGCTAAACCTGACATGGCAAACTCCAAAATCCCATATGAAACAGTCCATTAAGGGCAGAAACTTAGACTAATTTCTTAATAGTATACAATCACTCGGGTATTGCAAGAGATTATAAGCAATCACCCGGCTATTTTTTCTCCTCATTGCAAACGCACTTCACGCTTTTTACCAAGGAGCTGAGAACGGCCCGAGATCCCTGAGATCACGGCGTCAATAAAATAGCGGCAGCATTACTGACCGCTTTAGGAAATCATGGAAAAACTTTGGGAGAGGATCACATATTCCTCAGTCGATATGCAAACGTTCAACCACATCCCCCTCGATCAGATGGCGCTGCAGGATCTCATCCAGATCCTCAAGGTCGACGAATGTGTACCAGACAGCCTCAGGATAAACGACCAATACGGGCCCTTTATCGCATCGATCCAGGCATCCCGCCGTATTGACTCTTATCCCATCCGGCCCACTGAGACCCAGCGCCTTAACCTTGGCCTTCATATGGTCACGCATCATCTTCACACCATGTTGAGCACAACAGGCACGCCCATCATCCCGCTGATTGATACAGAAAAAGAGGTGGTGACGATAAAAGGACATGTTTTTCCTTCAGCGAGACAAGCTCAACAGGGAGATTTAACTTTAAGCATACGGATTTTGGATAGCGGCATACCCGTTCGTCAACCCATGGATTCATGGTTTATTCAAAAAAACATCTCAGAAGATACCTAACCAGCGATGCTACAACAGCAATTAACCGCTATTATAGGATCTGTTTTACCAAAGCCACTCCTGCTCAATTAAACCGTGACCCCCGAACAGCTGCTTAACGAAGCGGACCGCTGTGTAAAATGCGGCCTCTGCCTCCCTGAATGTCCAACCTATCAGGTGCTCAGCAATGAGGCCGACTCGCCTCGAGGCCGCATCAGTTTAATGCAGGCCCTTGCAAAGGGTGAGCTCGATCTCAACAGTCAGATCGAGACGCACCTGGATCGATGTTTAGGTTGCCGCGCCTGTGAATCAGCCTGCCCTTCCGGCGTCAAATACAGCTTGCTATTAGACGCCAGTCGCACAACCATCACCAATCGCAGCAATGGAAAACCCATTTTTCATTGGCTGCTTAACCAGTTGGCAAACCCTAAGCGGCTTGATCATTTAAATCAGATTTACCACGCCCTTCAACGAACCGGGCTGTTAGCCATCATTGCAAAGCTGCCCTCATCAAAGTTGAAACGCCTGTTAGTACTGGCCAAACAGTTGACCAGGGCTGCCCCAACCGAGGCCGGCCTCTATCCAGCCGATCTACCCAAGGGTAGATTGGTGCAGCTTTTCACCGGGTGTGTCGCTACCCAGGTAGAACAACCCCTCATCCAAACCAGTCTGACTCTGCTACGCAGCTTGGGATACGCCGTTGAAATTCCCGCAACACAGGTCTGTTGTGGCGCGATGCATCGCCACAACGGCTTTGAAACGGCCGCAGAGAATTATTGCACGGCCAATCGAATGCAAACAGATAAAAGTCTTGCCCAAACCATGATTACGCTCGCCAGTGCCTGCCAACTTGAATTAGTTGAGCACCATGCCAGCGCCCTGCCCATAGTCAGTTTGACCGAGTTTCTGCTCAAACTGCCAGCAAACGAATTCCCCCCCTTGAAACCGTATGCAGGAAGAGTGGCGCTACACATACCCTGCAGCGCCCGCAATGACTACAGCTTCGAACTACTGCAGAAAATACCCCAGGCTGAGATCATTGAGTTGCCAGATAACAAAACATGCTGTGGTGCAGCGGGAAGCTACATGCTCACGCACCCGGCCCTGTCTATCTCACTGGGGAAGGCAAAGATAGAGCAACTCAAGGCCTGTCGGCCTGACATTCTCGCAACCAGCAATACCGGATGCGCCATGCAATTTCGCCAGCTTGTCGAAGAGGCCGGCCTGCCTATCCAGGTCATGCACCCTGTGGATCTCATTAACCGGCAGCGGGTTAACGAATGATAGGCTTAATTTGTATTACACGTAAAAATGACAGTGTCCTGGAATGAGTAGTTGTATAAATGACACGATTGGCGCTAAGGTTTGGTTATGATTGAACGAAATTTCAACTCGGCCGACCGTATCATGATCGGCTTTGATAAGGCGCTACGCACACTTTTTGGGCGCCCGCAAATAACCGAGCGCTCCAATCCCGCCTCCGATTTCGCCGAAGCTGACATGAGTGAGCAGGAGCGGAATCTGACAGCCCGTCTGATGCGGATCAATCACACGGGAGAGGTCTGTGCTCAGGCGCTATACCAAGGTCAGGCGTTAACCGCAAAACTACCTGAAATCCGTGACGGCATGGAACGTGCCGCCCAGGAGGAGAATGATCATTTGGCGTGGTGTGAAACACGCCTAAATGAGCTGGATAATCGTAAGAGCCTGCTGAATCCATTCTGGTATGCCGGCTCATTCATGATAGGCGCGGCTGCGGGACTGGCGGGAGATAAGTGGAGTCTAGGATTTGTTGCAGAAACTGAGCACCAGGTTGAGGCTCACCTGAATGACCATATGAAGCAAATTCCTGGTCAAGATGAAAAGAGTCACGCCATACTTGCACAGATGAAAGAGGATGAGGTTCACCACGCGACGGTGGCCTTGGAGGCGGGGGGTGCAACATTACCTGCACCGATCAAAATGGCCATGAAATTGACCTCAAAAGTCATGACGAAGTCGGTCTATTACCTATAGCGCTCCCTGATAACATTGTGTTGATTAGGGACTCAGTTAACCCGCATTGGGCATTACTTTGATCTCTTCGCTGTCGACAACTTGATGATGGCCCACGGCACTGACCTGAACAGCGAGTGTCAGACCAAAGCCAATCATGACCAAAACCAAGATCACAGCAAAGAAGTCAGGTTTACGATGTGAGTGATGTCTGTTCATTTGCCTTGCAAGCCCATTCAATGACTTATTTAAGATTATTCGCGTAGTTCTCTAGCTTATCTTTGACCCCGTTCACGTTGCTGTACAGAAATCAGTCGATATGGCTAAATTGCCCCTCTCACCCCGATGAGTAACAGACTACCAGCACCCGCTACTTCTTTTTCTCGTCTTTTACAGCGTCCTCAACAGCACCCATCTCGCTTAACAACGCTGAAACCAGGGTATGTTTCCCTCTGTTTGACAACGCAAGCGGGGTATTTCCGGCCTGGTCGGCTGCATTGACATCAGCGCCGCGCTGTAACAACAGACGGACGACCTCAAGGTGTCCGAAGGCAGCGGCTTCCAGAATGGGTGTACTTCCTCTACCATCAGCCAACCCTGGATCTGCGCCAGCCGCCAACAAGGCCTTGGCCGTTTGCAGGTTACCGTTGAAAGCCGCAATATGTAGTGCACTTCGCCCGGATGGATTGGTACTATTTGCATCAACACCTTGAGCCAGTAGGTCATTAACCCGCATCACCTCACCCATCGTGGCTGCTGCGACCAGGGCCTGGGTCTGTTGGGTAGCGTCAGCAGCCCAACTGATAGGGTTCATCAGCAACAACAGCAGGGTTGTCAATCCAATTCTCATTACGCGCCTATGAATTTAATTGATGCGTTAAACTCCTTAGCGGCAACTGCTTTTAATTCTGAACCCATTGCACTTAATGCAACCCCTCAGTAACCTTTACACCAGGTTGGGTTAATTATAATGACGAGAGCTACCACATAAAAAAATGGATAAGGGATCACTAAACCATATTGATGTTCAGGTTGAGACGCGCTATGTAGAGTCTCAATCACTGCCGAATGAGCGTCGTTTTGTCTTTTCCTATACCGTAACCATCCGCAATGATGGCAGTTCTTCCGCTCGCCTTCTGAATCGCCATTGGATCATCACAGACGCCAATGGCAAGATCCAGGAGGTACGCGGTGAAGGTGTAGTCGGTGAACAGCCCCATCTACACCCAGGAGAAACCTTCCGCTATACCAGCGGCACAATCCTCGATACACCGGTGGGCAGCATGCAGGGAAGTTACGATATGATTGACGGGCAGGGAAACCATTTTGACGCCTTGATCCCACCCTTCTCGCTAGCCCGCCCGGGTAGCTTGCACTAAACCCAGATTCACCCGTTGACCGCTGATATCTAACCAAAGGTAGTCATATGCCGAATTATTTAATGCATTATGCCTGCACTCATGAGTTGAACGCTGGAACTCTACATAAATTTGTAAACAATCCATGTTCAACTACGGATTCTGGGTTGAACACGAATTACTGAACCAATAGTGGAGATAATAATCAATGATGTCGCAAGGTCAGGCTGAATTGCCTTGGCTCGGAGCCGGAGTCGTGATACTGCTTGCACTCAGCGGCATCGATCCGGTAGCAGACCGCTACACCTGGTTCCTCGAGACACTGCCCGTGATGATTGGGTTACCGCTTCTTTTTTTCACCAGGCAAGGCTTTCCTTTGACCATCCTGGTCTATCGATTACTTGCACTTCATGCTGTCATCCTGATTATCGGTGGCTTCTACACCTATGCGGAAGTGCCTCTTTTTAATTGGATCAGGGATAGTCTGGAACTCTCCCGTAACCACTACGACAGGGTTGGGCATTTCGTTCAGGGCTTTGTACCTGCCATGCTGGCCCGTGAAATACTGCTGAGACGTTCCCCTCTGCATCAGGGGCGCTGGCTATTTTTTCTTTGTGTCTGTTTCTGTCTAGCTTTCAGTGCCTTTTATGAGTTGATTGAATGGTGGGTTGCCCTATTGAGTGAAGAGGCTGCTGACGCTTTTCTGGGTACCCAGGGCGATCCCTGGGATACCCAAACCGATATGTTTCTCGCCCTGATCGGTGCCATCAGCGCACTACTGCTATTATCGAAAGTCCATGACCGTCAACTGACCCAACCAGAGACGGCCTGATGTCCATATATGCCATAGGCGATGTACAGGGGTGTTATAACGAGCTGCAACGACTGCTTGAGCGGATCCATTTCGATCCTGCCAAGGACAAGCTGTGGTTTGCAGGTGACCTGGTCAATCGAGGGCCCGACTCCCTTAAGGTGCTCCGCTTCGTAAAATCCCTTGGTTCCCGGGCGATCACTGTGCTGGGTAACCACGATCTGCATCTGCTTGCCCTATCCCAAGGTAATCGAAGCCACGATAAATTCGGCACCCTGAAAGATATTCTGCAAGCGCCTGACCGCCAGGAACTTATCGATTGGCTACGTCATAGACCGATGATGGTACACCACAAGAGAAAAGGGTACTGCATGGTGCATGCCGGACTGCCACCCCAGTGGGATCTCAACACTGCCATGGCCTGTGCCCGTGAGTTAGAGGAGATCTTGCGTGGACCAAAGTTCCAAAAGTTCTGCAAAGTGATGTATGGCGACAAACCTGATCTGTGGCGTGACGATCTGAGCGGCATGGATCGAATGCGCTTCATTACCAACTGCTTCACTCGTCTGCGCTACTGCACCCGGGATGGACGGCTGTCGATGCAGGACAAGGGGTCGCCTGACGTACAAACCAATGGCGCTGTACCCTGGTTTAAATCCCCCGGACGCCTGACCAAAAACGACCGTATTCTATTTGGCCATTGGTCGACCTTAGGTTACAGGCAGACAGGCAATGTCTGTTGCCTTGACAGTGGCTGTTTCTGGGGAGGAAAACTAACGGCGTTACGTCTACGCAAGAAAAAACAGCCCAAGCCAATTCAGCTCTCGTGTCCAGTCAAACGCTAATCGGACGATGAACGATTCAGTTCAAGAAATGTATAGGGATAGGCATTTCTGTCATCGGCCGGGTGATGCTCGCGACTGACCTCTTGCCAGACATCCCAGTCGATTTCCGGAAAGTAAGTATCACCTTCTATATCGGCCTCTACCAGGGTTAGATAGAGGCGGTCTGCTCGAGGCATCATCGCTTCATAGAAGCCACCGCCGCCCACGATCATCACTTCAGACACTTCACCGACGGCTTGCATTGCTTCATCCACAGAATAGACAACCCTGCAACCCTGCGCCCGGTAGTCCTGATCCCGGGTTACAACAATATGTTGCCGCCCTGGCAGTACCCCAGGCAGCGATTCCCAAGTACGACGTCCCATGACAATGGGCTTGCCCAGTGTCAAAGCCTTGAAGTGTTTCAAGTCGGCTGGCAGATGCCAGGGTAGACGGTTATCACACCCGATAACACCGTTCTGAGCCATTGCCGCTATCAGCGAGATGATTGGCATAGCATCTAC
The DNA here is from genome assembly GCA_025656675.1 of Candidatus Thiodiazotropha sp. (ex Codakia rugifera). Classification (GTDB taxonomy): domain Bacteria; phylum Pseudomonadota; class Gammaproteobacteria; order Chromatiales; family Chromatiaceae; genus Thiodiazotropha. The sequence continues at coordinate 1,053,770 of JAHXHN010000001.1, read as the reverse complement.
CTTTAGACTGCGACAGGCGCCTTGATATGGGGATGCGGTTCATAGTCGATCAGCTCAAAGTCCTCGAAGCGAAAACCGTAGATATCCTTGACCTGTGAATTGATGTGCATACCGGGTAGGGTGCGGGTCTCGCGGGTAAGCTGCAGATCAACCTGCTCAAGATGATTACTGTAGAGATGGGCATCACCGAATGTATGGACAAACTCACCGGGTTCTAATCCTGTTACCTGAGCTATCATCATGGTCAGTAACGCATAGGATGCTATGTTGAAAGGCACGCCAAGAAAAATATCGGCACTGCGCTGGTAGAGCTGGCATGAGAGCCTGCCTTCGGCGACATAAAACTGAAACAGACAATGGCATGGCGGTAGTGCCATATGTTCAACCTGTGCAGGATTCCAGGCTGAGACGATCAGTCGCCTGGAATCGGGATTCTCCCGGATCTGTTGCACCAGCTGGCTGATTTGGTCAATTTGTCCGCCGCCAGGTGCCGGCCAGGAGCGCCACTGATAGCCATAGACGGGTCCAAGGTCACCCTTTTCATCTGCCCAATCATCCCAAATACTGACCCCATTCTCCTTCAGATAGCGGATATTGGTATCCCCTTTCAGAAACCAGAGCAGCTCATGAATGATGGAACGCAGATGTAACCGCTTGGTTGTCAGCAAGGGAAAACCATCTCCGAGGTCAAAACGCATTTGATAGCCAAATACACTTCGGGTACCCGTCCCCGTCCTGTCCTCTTTGATGACGCCATGATCGCGCACATGCTGCATTAGATCGAGATACTGTCTCATGTTGTCACTGCTGTTTTACTGCGTGAGTAATAAAATAACCGGCCATGGAAGAACAACAAAAACACTTTTGTTTGCATACATTGAATACCTTTGAGAACAATGGTCAATGACTGTTTTTAGGGATGTAAGCCAGGTAGAGGAGCAAGCTACCAAACAGGATCATCGGCAGACTCAGCAGCTGCCCCATGGTGACCCAGCCGAAGGCAATGTAACCTATATGCTGATCTGGTAAACGCACAAACTCAACCGCAAAACGAAAAAGTCCGTAACAGACTAAAAACAGACCCGAAACCGCCATTTTGGGTCTGGGTTTGGCCGAGTAGATCCATAAGATCAAAAACAACACAACCCCTTCGAGAAAAGCCTCATACAGCTGATTGGGGTGCACCGGAAGCGAGTGCTGCGCATTCATAGGCAGGCCCAATCTCGCACACAAACCCTCTGCAACATGACAGGGAACACGCATTCCCCAAGGTAAGTCAGTGACCCTACCCCACAGCTCTGCATTGATGAAGTTACCAATACGTCCAGCGCCTAAACCAATGGTGACAAGCGGTGCGATAAAGTCAGTGGCATCAAAGAATGTGCGTCCCTCCTTATGCGCAAAATACCACATTGCCAGCAGCACACCTAACAGGCCGCCGTGAAAAGACATCCCCCCTTCCCAGACCTTGAAAAAAGAGAGTGGATTCACCAGGAAAGTGGCAAAATCATAGAACAGAATATAACCGACACGTCCGCCCAGGACGACACCGAGTACGATATAGAAGACGATGTCGTCTACCTGATTGGCTCCCCATACCATACCCGGCTTTCCAACCCGTATACGACCTAACCACCAGCCTCCAAAAAAGCCGATCAGATAGGTCATCCCGTACCAGTAAACAGTTACTGGCCCCAGGGTCAGTAAGGCAGGGTCTATGTTCGGGTAGGTCATCATGGCGAAGGATGGTATCACAGGAACGGCATTCGCCAATGTGACAGAAAAATGTAACTCAACAATTTCATGACACTTACAGCGTGATAGTATAGTGTGAACTAGGTCACATTTACCGTTGGTTCTGGAATTTATTTCGCAAGCGTCGTGACGGGCTTCTACAGAGTGTCAAGTTTTTGATTACTGCGCCGCTACCACGTACAGACGATGCAAACCCACAACGCATCCAACGGGAAGGACCATGAGCTACGTACACGCACAAAAATTTGAAACATACATACCGCGGGAAATGGATACTTTAGGCTCTCGATTACGCAGGAAACGACGGGAAAGAGGCTGGACCCAGGAAGAACTGGCGCTTCGTGCCGGAACCAATCAGGCTGTTATTCAGAAGATTGAGAATGGCAAAAGCCTCCGCCCCAGAAAGATCGATGAAATCGCCCAAGTACTGGATGTCAATCCTGCGTGGTTGATGTTCGGTGAAACCGCACCCACGGTGATGGACGACGAGGCAATAGAAGTTGCCAAGGCCTGGCACAATCTGCCTGAGCCGATTCGTAGTCGCATCAAAAGGAATATCTTCGAACAGGTTTTACTGAACTCAAATAAGAAATAGCTCTCTTCCGGCCGGGATGCCCCGCGTATCCCGGTACTCCCTTAGAACAATACTCCGCCAACCCAATAACTCAGGCCGGGTTCAGTTATTGAGCACGCCAATGCTGTGTCGCTTTATCATCGCTCTCTCTGGCATCGACCCAGCGTTCCCCATCAGGCGTCGATTCCTTTTTCCAAAACGGCGCCTTTGTCTTCAGATAATCGATAATGAACTCACAGGCCATAAAGGCCTCCTTTCGATGAAGACTTGCGACAGCCACCAGCACGATGGGGTCAGTCGGTCGTAAATCACCCACCCTGTGAACCACCCGACAGTGTTGTAACTCCCAGCGAGCATTGGCCTCAGCAACAATCTCCTGCAGGGCCCTCTCCGTCATTCCAGGGTAGTGTTCAAGGAACAAGCGACTGACCTTGTCGCCCTCATTGATATCACGCATAAGCCCGATAAAGGTGACTACGGCACCGATTGAGGGGTCGTTGTCACGTAACAGATCAACCTCCTGATTCGGATCGAACGGTTCGCTTTGTACACGTATGTTATTCACCAGTCAGCCTCCGGTAACAGGAGGAAACAGCGCCACTTCGTCACCCTCCTCCAGCGGTGTTTTTCTGTCAGCCACCGCCTGGTTAACCGCCATCATCACCCGCTGATCCGCTGCAAACAGACGCCCCCAAGCCTCACCGCGTTGCTGCAAGCGATCAAGCAGGTCTCCAACACAGCCCAGGTTTTCAATCTCAAGCTGTTCCGATGCCACACCAAGCTCTTCACGAAAACGGGCAAAAAAAAGGACCTGAATCATGACATCAACTCATTGAATGGAATAAAGTCTACCCGATCGCCTGGTGAGATGGCTGTCAGTGGCGGTAATACAGCGATCCCATTGGCCCAGACCACTGAGCTCAAAACCCCCGATGAGCGATTGGGATAGAGACGAACCACGGCCTGTCCCTGGTCATCCAGCTCAAGGTGCCCTCGCGCATATTCCTGACGTTTATCTGTGGCTGATTTATCAAACCCTGCAATGACACTGATCGGTGTTGGCAGAATCCCCTGGGTTAGACCTTGCATTCGCAGGATGAACGGCCTGGCAAAAATCGAAAAAGTGACAAACAGGGAGACTGGGTTGCCCGGTGCACCCAGAAACGGTGTACCGCTGATGTGACCAAATGCCAAAGGCTTGCCAGGACGACAGGCAATCTTCCATAAATCCAGAGAACCAAGCTGCTCAACAGCAGGTTTGACATGATCCTCCTCACCAACTGAGACTCCCCCTGACGCAAGCACCAGATCAGCCTCTTCGGCACCATGGGACAAGGCCTCACAGGTTGCCTCCAGGGTATCTTCAACTATCCCGAGTTGCACCACCTCGCAACCCAGTCGCTCTAACAGGCCGGTCAGCGTGAACTGGTTGGAATTATAGATCTGTCCAGACCCTAATTCCTCACCGGGCATCACCAGCTCATCACCACTGGAGAAGACAGCCACCCGCAATCGACGAAAGACCGATAGCTTAGCCACACCTACCGATGCGGCCAGGCCCAGGTGTTGCGGCTCTAACCGCAGTCCGGCCGCCAATATCTCCTCTCCCTGCAGAATATCTTCACCAGCCTTTCGAATGTTCGCACCTGGGATTGGCTTTTCAGTTACCAAGACATCCTGGCCTTCAGCTTTGCAGACCTCCTGCATGACAACGGCATCGGCACCGATCGGTACCGGCGCACCGGTAAAGATCCGTGCGGCAGTCCCACGCAGGAGTTCAGTGCCTGCTGAACCTGCAGGAATACGCTGCCCCACTTGTAATCGGGTCGTTGAACTCAGTAGATCCTGAGTATTGACGGCGTAACCGTCCATTGCACTATTATCCCACGGGGGGACATCTACCCGGCTACTGACAGGATCCGCCAACACCCGTCCCAATGCTTCACTGAGAAGAACCGTCTCCCGCTGTACAATCGGTTTAACCTGATCAAGGAGAAAAGTCAGTGCCTCATCTACCGGTTTCAGCGTTTGTTGATGACTATCGCAATCACAATCAGCCATCTTAAACCTCCAGCAAACGGGGAAACATCTGCGCGAAATTACAGGGTCGGGTACGCATATCGAGCTGCGACTTGAGTATCTTGTCCCAGCCGGTACGGCAGGCACCGGTAGATCCCGGCAGGCAGAATATCAAGGTACCATTGGCCAATCCGGCGATAGCCCGGGACTGGATAGAGGAGGTGCCGATCTCTTCCAGGGAAATCGTGCGATAGAGTTCACCGAACCCCTCGATTGATTTATCGAACAGTGGCTGCAGTGCTTCCGGAGTACTGTCGCGTCCTGTTATACCGGTGCCACCGGTGGAGACAATCACGTGTACGTCTGTGTCTGCGATCCAGCGCGAAACAACAGCCCGCATCTGGTAGATATCATCCGGCACGATGGACTTCTCTACCACATGATGTCCTGCCTCGAGTGCCCTCTCTTTGAGGGTCAGACCCGACTTGTCGGTCTCTTCGGTACGGCTGTCAGAAACAGTCAGCACAGCTAGATTGAGGGGAACAAATTCACTCTCTTTAAAATGTCCGGACATGGTTTTCTCTCGGTGGATTCATACGTGAGTTATGCGTATGTGTTATGCGCATGCTACGTGTGCGGCTTTCTCAAATCGAAAATAGTTTGTGAGCAAAGCGAACACCACAATTCAAAACTCATAATTCAAAACTCAAAATTTATAGTCAAATGCCTTCTCAAAGCGGTGGTTCAGTTCCTCAGCAGATACAAAGTGGTTCTGTGTGCCTGCCTGCTCAACCTTTATAGCACCCATCAGTGCCGCTATTCGGCCGGTGGTCTCCCAGTCCATATCGTTCATCAGACCATATAAAAGCCCGGCGCGATAAGCATCACCACACCCCGTTGGATCAACCACAGCTTTTGTCGGTGCAGTAGGAATAGTATAGGTTTTCTCACGGGTAATGATCTCAGAGCCCTCACCACCGCGGGTAACGATGACACCCTCCACCATCTGTGCCAGTTGCTGCAGACTCTTGCCCGTGCGCTCCTGCATCAACATCGCTTCATAGTCATTGAAAGCCAGCCAACTTGCCTGCTCGGCAAATGTCAGCAGACTATCGCCGTCGAACATAGGCATGCCTTGACCGGGGTCAAATATAAACGGCACCCCGCTACTGGCAAACTGTGCCGCATGATCTATCATGCCCTGTCGTCCATCCGGTGAGACCATACCCAGTGTGCAGCCATCAATCTTTGAGACATCGATCTGATGAGCCTGGTTCATTGCCCCGGGATGGAAGGCGGTAATCTGATTATCATCCTTGTCAGTTGTAATGTAGGCCTGGGCAGTGTAGCTGCCCGGTATCTCCAGCAACTGCTCGCGACTGACGCCACACTCATCCATCCATTTGGCATAGGGCGCAAAATCCTCACCCACAGTACCCACCGGCTTCCCCTCTCCACCCAACATATTCAGGTTGTAGGCAATATTGCCGGCACACCCTCCAAACTCTCGCCGCATATCGGGGACCAGGAAGGATACATTTAGAATATGTACCTGCTCCGGCAGGATGTGATGCTTGAAATGGTCATGGAAGACCATGATGGTATCGAAGGCGAAAGAGCCACAGATTAAGGCCGACATAGTTACCTCTTGTCGATTTCAGTTATTCACAATAGCTATTGATTGAAAGGAGTGTGTAAGTCCCTAGGGCCTGTTAACACTAATCCAATACGCCCTGCTGGGTCTGTTTTTGTGCCCAGCAAGGCAGAATGAGCGTGGTGTAGCCCAGCTACATGAGCGAATGATAACGCCGCTGAGCGCAAAAACAGCCTCAGCCCTAAGGGTTGCGTCTGAAAAAGCGACACTCGGCGTTGCTTATCGCTCATTTGGAACAACCAAACCCTGCTCCTCGCACCTTGATTGGCGCTTTTTCAGGCACAACAGGGCATATTGGATTAGTGTTAACAGGCCCTAGCCAGAACCGTCCAGAAACGCTCACTTTTTTCGGGCTCCCTGGGGTCAGCGGCCATTGATGAAGATCCACTGACCAACCAAGTTAATGCTTAACCCGACAACCAGTGGATCAAATCAGATCCTATTCGTGTTTATTTGCGTTCATTGGCGGATGATCTTCACTATGCACTATCAGGCATTCATGCCAGGCTAGTCACCAGGCTTCCAGGCCAGATCAAGTTCACGCGCTGCACGCACATCATCGAGGCGCCTCACCGGCATCGTATGCGGTGCCTGTTTAACCATTTCGGGTTGACTCTCCGCCTCCTGTTTAATCGTCTGCATGATCTCGACAAACCGGTCGAGATCCTCTTTTGCCTCCGTCTCCGTCGGTTCCACCAACAGACACTCCGGCACCAACAAGGGAAAGTAGGTGGTCGGTGCATGCACGCCATAATCAAGTAACCGTTTGGCGAAGTCCATGGTATTGACACCCAACTCCTTGGCCTGTTTCTTCAAGGTCAGAATAAATTCGTGACTGGCACGGCGTTCAGGATAGGCCGCGTCGAAGCCTGCTTCCATCAAACGCTTCAGCAGATAGTTGGCATTCAGTGTGGAATATTCTGATACACGATGCATACCTTCTCGACCCAATAAGCGGGCATAGATATAGGCACGTATCAGCACCCCCGCATTGCCGGCAAAGGCAGAGAGTCGCCCTATGGAGTCGGGTCGATCCCGCTCTGTCAGCCAACGATAGTCATTGCCGTCGAAATCGACCATAGGTATGGGCAGATAGGGCTCTAGCCGCTTACTGACGCCCACAGGGCCGGCACCCGGACCACCGCCACCATGTGGCGTGGAAAAGGTTTTATGCAGGTTCATATGAATGACATCGAAGCCCATGTCACCTGGACGAACTTTACCCAGAATCGCGTTTAAGTTGGCTCCATCGTAATAGAGCAGGCCACCGGCAGCATGCACCAGGTCGGCAATCTCTTTGATACGTCGTTCAAAGACCCCAACCGTGGATGGGTTGGTGAGCATTATGCCGGCTGTTTGCGGCCCCAGAGCAGACTTCAAGGCCTCGATATCAATATCGCCATCGCTTCCAGTAGGAATTTCCCTTGCCTTGTAGCCACACATTACCGCTGAAGCGGGGTTGGTACCGTGAGCCGCATCAGGCACAAGAATCTCACTGCGCTCCTTGTCACCACGGGCATCGTGGTAGGCACGAATCATCGCTACCCCTGCAAACTCACCCTGGGCACCGGCAGCCGGCGTCAGTGAGACAGCATGCATACCTGTGACGGTCTTGAGAATATCCTGCAGCTCATAGAGACAGGCCATAAACCCCTGGCTGTGCGTCTCCGGCGCCAGAGGGTGGCGGGAAAGCATCCCTGGCAGGCTTGCCAGGGTATTGCAGGCCCGCGGATTATATTTCATGGTGCATGAACCCAAAGGATAGAACTGGGTATCAATGGAGAAGTTTTTCTGTGACAAGCGGGTAAAATGCCGCACCGCCTGCATCTCAGAAACCTCGGGAAGAGGTGGCAGTGATGTACGCAGCATAGCATCTGGAATACCTGCCAATTCAACCTTTTCCGACGGTGCCTGAGCCATTGCCCGACGACCAGCTCGTGAGTGTTCGTAGATCATGTTATTCCTGTCACCAATCCGGTTTCAACTGGCAGGGTGTCTGTACTTGCGACTGGATGACTCGCTCCAGCTTACCCCGGTAGTTTTCTATATCATCTTCATTGCGCAACTCTGTGGCGCAAACCAGAACCGCATCACCCAGCTCCGGATAGTCGTCACTTAAATCAAAACCACCCAAAACATTGTGGGCCGCCAAAGCCCGCAGTGCCTTTGTGACTTCAATCGGCAGACGTAAAACCTGTTCATGGAACACAGCCCCTTTGAAAACGGTTTCCACACCCGGCAATGAGGTCAGTGCCTGCGTCAGCTTACTTGTATTGGCATGACTGACAGCCGCAACTCGCTGTAATCCTTCTCCTCCCATCAAGGTCATATGAATCGTGGCGGCAGTGACCATCAGACCCTGGTTAGTACAGATATTGGATGTCGCCTTTGAGCGGCGAATATGTTGTTCCCTCGCTTGCAATGTGAGGGCATAACCGGTTTTACCATCCAGATCCACCGTCTTACCGATGATACGACCGGGCATCTGGCGGACCAACTTGTCTGTACTGCAGAGAAAACCAAAATAGGGTCCACCTGACGCCACCGGCGCACCCAAAGGCTGCCCTTCACCACAGCAGATATCAGCCCCCAGTCCTCCCCACTCACCGGCAGGTTTCAGGATCGCCATTGTCGTGGGATTCACCACAGCAATGGCCAACATGCCATTCTCATGTGCCCAGTCAGTCAATTCATCAACCGCTTCCAGGACGCCGAAAAAGTTGGGTTGCGGAATAACCAATGCGGCAAAGTCCTCACCGCTATAGTGCTCCAATTCTGTACGATCAATAGAGCCGATATCACTGTCATAACCGATTTCAACCAGCTCAATCTGCTGATTGCGTACTATTGTGTGTACCACACGTCGATAGGAAGGGTGCAAACTGCGTGGCATGAGAATACGTTTTGACTTCGATTTTCGATTCCCCCGAACCGCCATCAAAACTGCTTCGGCCAAAGCTGAAGCCCCATCATAGAGGGAGGCATTGGAGACATCCATGCCGGTCAAGGCAGTCATCATTGACTGGTACTCATATAAGAGTTGCAGCGTACCCTGACTCGCTTCCGCCTGGTAAGGGGTATAAGCGGTGTAGAACTCACCGCGGGTCGTCAGCTCCCATACAGCAGCCGGAATATGATGATCATAAGCACCCGCACCGATGAAACAGAGCGGCTGGCCATCTGTGCGAGCACGCTTCTGCATCAATCGGGAAACCTCCATTTCAGGCATCCCGGGCGGAATCGCATCCAGCTCGCCACAACGCAATTCACTGGGTATCTCATCAAAAAGTGCATCGATTTGATCTACCCCGATGGTAGCAAGCATCTCTCTGATATCATTTTCTGTATGGGGGATAAATGGCATATCTGTCTCGTCATAGATGGCAGAAAAAAATGCGGGCCTTACTCTTCTTCGGCAACCAAGGCATCATAGCCGGCTGCATCGAGAAGACTATCCGACTCACCCGCATCGGCTGCCTTGACCTTGAACATCCAGCCCTTACCGAATGCATCCTCATTGATGGTTTCTGGTGCACCATCCAGTGCTTCATTGACAGCAATAACTTCACCCGTCACAGGACTATAGACATCAGAGGCAGCCTTTACCGACTCCACAACTGCACAGTCATTACCGGCTTCGACTGCGGTACCTATCTCAGGCAGTTCTACAAACACCAGATCACCTAAAAGCCCCTGGGCATGATCGGTAATCCCGACAGTGAAACTGCCATCACCTTCATCTTTTAACCATTCGTGAGATTTTGCATAACGGCGGTCAGTCGGTGTATTGCTCATTTTTCTATCCTTTAGGAAATTAGTTACAGGTTGAAACCTATTTGATAAGCGTTATTTGCTTTACAGGGTGATAGTGGCCTTACCATTGCGAGCAAATGGGGGCTTGACCACTTGTGCTGCCACCCGTTTACCACGAATCTCAACCTCACAGGTCTCACCAATATCTGCTTCGACACGGGCCAAGGCGATGGATCGTTCCAAGGTGGGGGCAAATCCTCCAGAGGTAATCTCACCGATCGCCTTTTGTCCGTCAAACAGTTTCAAATGGTTACGCAGCACACCACGTCCGGTCAAGACCAAACCCACAAAACGCTTTTTTTGTGGATCATTACGTTGTCGTTCCAAGACAGGGCGGCCAATAAAATTACGTGCTTCAGGTTCCCAGGCAACAGTCCACCCGAGCCCTGCCTCCAGTGGGGAAGTCTCTTCATCCATATCAGAGCCATACAGGTTCATGCCCGCTTCAAGACGCAGCGTATCGCGGGCGCCAAGCCCGCAGGGCGCTACACCCACATCGTTCAATTGCTGCCAAAAATCTGCGGCCTGATCACCCGGCAGCATGATCTCAAAACCGTCTTCTCCGGTATAACCGGTACGAGCAACAAACCATTCATCATCTGCAACCGCATTAAAGGGTTTCAAATCTGCCCCATTCTGCTGCAAATTGGCGGATAACAGGGGTATTGCTTTGCCTCGTGCATTGGGGCCCTGTATTGCAATCATCGCCAAATCACGTCGGGGTGTGATAGTGACTTCGTATTCAGCAGACATTCGATCCAGCCAGGCCAGGTCCTTCTCTGTCGTGCCGGCGTTGACCACCATACGGTACCATGCATCGTTCAGATAGTAGACGATCAGGTCATCGACGACACCACCCTGCTCGTTGAGCATGCATGAATAGAGTGCTTTGCCGCTCTCTTTCAATCGCCCGACATCATTGGCCAGCAGATACCTCAAGTAGGACTTTGCCCCATCACCTTTCAGGTCGACCACGGTCATATGTGAAACATCGAACATACCCGCATCACGTCGGACTTGATGATGCTCGTCCAACTGCGAACCATAGTGTAAAGGCATATCCCAACCACCAAAGGGAACCAGCCGAGCACCCATGGCCTGGTGCTTCTCATATAGAACTGTCTGCTTACTCATTAATTTCTCCCGGTCCATAACGCAAAAAGGGCGGCGCAGGTGAAGACTCACCTGCGCCGCCCCTCTGTCCAAAACCTGAGAGTTTGGCACCTTTGCCCTGAAGTATGTCAGTGAGTAAGCACTCCCTAACAATCCCAACAGTCAATCAAGCGCCTGCCCCTTCGGTGGGTGTTGTCACACCGCTCTCCAGAGTCGACCTAAGTCCTGTCGGACTTCCCCCCACGGTCCTTTTGCCTGAGCGATTCCGGGCGGAATTGCGCCTTCGGCGCCGGTTGTTACCGGACTCTCCCACGGGGGGTGAGATCGAGGAGACGACTATACCCTGACGTCCTCTACTTGCCAATCGTGAAAAACCTCACAATCGTTGGTCATCGACGATCACAAGGTTATCTGCAGTCAACCCCCCCGCTTCACAAACACCATTCAGGGCCACTGTTTGTCCTGCCGCAAGCACCCCATCAGGCATAACATCTGCAGTGTCATCGGTAATGGTCACTGTTGTTACCGTGACATCATCCGCGAGATTCACCACCAGGTCACCAACCAGGCCACAGGGGGTTGTACCCGCCTCTGGTGACAGGATAAACCCGTCTGTCTGCAGGCTGGCGACAGTCCCTTCTGCCACTGCCAGACTGCTGCTGTCTGACTGATCCACAATAACTACTGCGGCCCTGAACGAATCGGTTGCAGCCAATGCTACCCCATCGACCTGAAGCAGGCGGGGCACAATGATCGCAGTGTAGTCAAGTAACGTCCCATTCTTGGCGAGAATACGCGTACCGTTAAAGCCTGTCGGACTTTGCAGTTCAACACTCAACAGATCGGCAGGTTCTGCCTCCATTGTAAAACCCGGCGTATCGGCATTGGAGGCGACCTCTCCCTCGTGTTGTGAAAATTCCCCCATTTCCACAGCAAGCCCATCAATCGCCATACGCGGGCGATGATCCCGTACGATCACGCCCTCATCATCAATCAATACTGCATCGGTTGGCAGGGATGCTTCCAATTCGTTGCAAAGTCCGGCATCAGGCTGATCGATCACTTCAACACCCGCTAACCAGACACGGCATTCTCCAGAAGGGGGATAGGCGTCAGAGGGAATATCGAGATCCTCGTAGGGATAATCAAACGAACGGTAGAGTCCGACCACAGAGGCCACATTACCTACATTGAGTTCGTTCAGTAACTCATTCAAAGGACGAGCATCACCTTGATAAGCAGCGTCGATATTATCAAAGAAGGCTGAGTCCGCACCCAGAAAAATCGTTATACAGTCCCGGTCATGAGACTGATCAGAGGGGAAGGCATCGCACAGCAAGAGTGAGTTGGTGTCCCTGTCTACTCCACTTATCACGCCATCCAGACGAACCAACCGGCCAGTGAACTCGGCATCCAGAACATCGACGAAGACAACCGGACGAAAATTAAAGCTATCCCGATTACCCCGTCGTACAATATGAATGGAATTGCCGGCATCAAGATCGAGCTGTAAGGTAATCGAATCACCTGCAGACAGGGTAAAACAGCCACGGGCCTGCAGGTCGAGCTTGCCATTACCCGGGAGTCTCGGATAGTGGCTTGTCCCATCTTCAGCGAGGACCAACTCCAGCCCATCAGGATTGGCAAGGGTCAAACGGATTTTACAATAAGTCCCCTCAGGCACATCATCCTGGAAAGCGAAAGGCATTGACTCATGGCGCAGACTCAGTAGATCGACCGTCTCAGCAGGACCGTTAAAGATCTCGATCCGCCCCGCATCTCCACCGATCAACTCTATACGTTCAATGGTCGCATTGATGGATGAGAACAGTGCTGGGTCTGCTGGCGCATCAGTCAACATAATACCGACAGACCCCGTCCTGTCAGCGGTTATCTGAGGCGGATTGCTGTCACTACTACCGCCACCGCCGCAGGCAGCGAGAAGAGCGAATGCGAAGATAACCGAAAGCTGATTGAGCGTCTGAACGGAAAGTAGAGATTTCATTTGTGCCTCTGTCCTGCTTGGTAACGTACGGATCTATTAGGTATTACCTACATCAATCCCGAAAAGAGGCCAACAAATATATTGTGTATTCGGGACAGAATTCCCATTTTCTACATAATTTACATAACCTATCGTGGTCAGCTTATCTTGCCAAGCGTGGTAACTCGCCACTCAATCCCATTGCCCGACGCACTAATTGCCGCTTAACAAAACCCGACCGATCTGCCACATTCAGGCCAATGTTTCGCACCAGCCTGAGTGGCACTACCTCATTGCTGAAGATGCGTTTAAAGGCATCCATGGCCCCGAGCATAGCCATATTCGGTCCCTTACGTGCCCGTTCATAGCGCCGCAATGTAGCAGTTGACCCTATCTTCTTGCCTGCTGCATGCATATCGATCACCACCTCGGCCAGGGTCATCGCATCCATGAAACCCAGATTGACCCCTTGTCCCGCCAGCGGATGGATCGCATGGGCGGCATCTCCCACCAATGCCAGTCCAGGTCCTATATAGGTATCAGCATGTCCAAGACGTAAAGGAAATACACCGCGTGGCCCGACTTCCAGGATCTCTCCCAGTGTCGCTTCAATAGCCCCGGTCAGCTGATGGCAGAACATTTCATCATTCAGTGCCATCAACGCTTCTGCGTGGCTTGGCGATGTAGACCAGACAATGGAACAGCGCCCATCATCAATGGGTAATAACGCCAATGGACCCAGTTTCATAAAACGTTGCCTTGCCGTCTGCTGGTGATGCAGAGAAGGTCTGATCGTGGCGACGATGGCATGTTGATCATAATCCCAGCCTCGGGTACCGATGTTTGCCATCTGGCGCATCTGTGAATCGCGTCCATCAGCGGCAACGATAAGCCTTGCGGTCAGTCGGTCACCACCTTGCAAAACAACGGCAGGTGCATCCCCCAACTGCAACTCAGTGACCTTCGCGGGATAATGCAAGCTAACATTGGACATCGTCTCCAACCGCTCCCATAACGCCAACTGGGTAACACGATTTTCAACAATATGCCCCAGATTGGCTTCACCGATCTCCGCCGCACTGAAATGGATGCGACCATCGCCCCCTGCATCCCACACTTCCATATCCGTATAGGGGCTGACGCGCAACTCAGCCATACGTGGCCAGGCCTGAAGATTTTCAAGCATGCGTTGCGAAGCCCGTGTCAGGGCGGAGACCCGCAGGTCAACTTCATCCAATGACCACTCGCGTTGTGGTTCCCTTGCCTCCAACAAACAGACCTGCAGTCCAGCATCAGCAACTGCACAACCCAATGCGCATCCCACCATGCCGCCACCAACGATGAGCAGATCATACTGATCAATAACTTCAGGATTGGTCAAGTGAGACCCCCCGTGCCAGCCGCGGTAGACGACCATTGATGCCCATGAATTGACGTGCCACCAGGTGTTTAAGGCTGGGCGCCACATCGAGACTGACTAAACCCAGGTTACGGACCAATCGCAATGGACCAAACGGATTGGCAAACAGACGTGCTAGGCCATCAGTAATCATGGCAACTGCGTCCTGATCTTTTTGGCGCCATTTTTCATAACTTTTCAACAATGAAAGTTCACCCGGATCCTGCGTTGTCTGCGCAGCACCGCACAATAAATCTGCAAGTACCGCGACATCCCTTAGCCCAAGGTTGAAGCCCTGACCTGTTACAGGATGAATAGCGTGCGCTGCATTACCGATCAACACCACACGGGGACGCACTTGTTCGGTGGCTTGGCGCAAACACAATGGATAAGCGACTCTTTTACCCAACCCAAACAATCTCCCCAGACGATAACCGAATCGATCCTGCAGCCTGGCAAGAAACTGCTCATCCTGAAGGGCCATCAACTCCCCTACCTGGGCATCCTTCGCAGTCCATACCATGGAGAGACGATCCTCAGTCATGGGTAGGAGTGCAAGTGGACCGGTATCGGTAAAGCGTTCATAGGCGACACCTTGGTGAGTTCGCTCACAACGCAGATTTGCAATGATGGCTGTTTGCCCATATGACTTCTCCTTCAGAGGAATCGATAGAAACCTCCTGACTTGAGAATCACCACCATCTGCAGCTACCAACAGACGGCTTTTAACACACCGCAGTGCATTATCCTGTTCAAGCCTGACTTCGGTCTCCGTTGCATTTACAGCAAAACTTTTCAATCGTGCGGGGCAGATCAATTCAATATCCGCTTGAGCTTGCAGATCCTTTAACAAGGCCTGACCCAGTGCTCTCGCAGCCACCACGTAACCCAACGCATCGACACCTTCCTGTTGATGACTCAATCGGGTAAAACCGAAATGACCGCGGTCGGAGATATGTACATCGAGAATAGGTTCCGCTGCGGGGAGTACGCTATCCCATACACCCATTGTCCGGAGAATGACGCGACTACCCCAGGAGAGCGCAATGACCCTGTCATCAAAACTTGGTTGAGTCACAGACTCCAGCGGCCAGGCTTCAATGACACCAATCTTATATCCCTGTCCACTGATTGAGCGGGCCAAGCTGGCACCGACCATACCTCCCCCGACAATCAAGATATCAAAAGTATCTGACATGTCATGCCGCCATAATTGACTCAATTTCTGCCACAGATTTGGCGATGTCCTTGGTCAATACTTCGCATCCATCCTTGGTCACAACGACATCGTCTTCAATACGAATACCGATGTTCAACCACTTCTTAGCAATACCTTTGGTGCCTGCAGGAATGTAGAGGCCTGGTTCGATTGTCAATACCATACCAGTTTCAAATAAGCGCCAGGTGCCATCCACTTTATAGTCACCCACATCATGTACATCCATACCGATCCAGTGACCGGTCCGGTGTGGAAAGAAGGTCTTGTATTTCTCTTCACGAATCAGTTTTGCCAATGAACCTTTGAGGATACCCAACTTGATCAAACCTCTTGTTATGGTACGTACGGCCGCATCATGAGGATCATTCCAATGATTGCCGGGTTTGACCTTGGCAATGGCGGCTTCCTGTGCAGCAAGCACCAGTTCGTACAACTGCCGCTGAGGTGTACTGAATATTCCATTGACAGGGTAGGTGCGCGTGATGTCGGAAGCATAATAGTCCCACTCACAACCCGCATCGATCAGCACCATCTGTTGATCCTCCACCTTATCCTTATTATCAATATAGTGAAGCGTACAACCATTCGCTCCAGCACCCACAATCGGCGGGTAGGCCTGAGCCTTGGCACCCTGATGGGCACATTCACGCACAAATTCAGCCTCCAGCTGATACTCCCACATACCCACTTTACAAGCTTGCATCACCTTTTTGTGCGCCTTGGCTGAAATGCGTGCAGCTTGCCGCATCACTTTCAATTCAGAGCGACTTTTAAATAACCGCATTTCATGCAGATAATGATCCAGAGCGATGATTTCGACAGGTCCCTGCATGCCATTGCGGGACTCGCAACGAATAGCATTGAGCCACTCCGACAAGCGTTTATCGAATTGCGGATTGCAACCCATCACATAGAAGATCCGTTCACACTGTTCAAGCATGCGGGGAAGGATGTCATCCAAATCACCGATAGGGAAGGAGTCATCGGCATCATATTCGATACAAGCACCCTCCTGCCCTGCCCGTGTACCATCCCATTGCTCCTTTATCCGATCACGTTCTCTATTGAACAGGATATACTCTGCATGCTTGCGGCCCGGTATCAGTACCAGTACCGCTTCAGGCTCTGGAAACCCGGTCAGGTAGTAAAAGTCACTGTCTGGTCGATAAGGGTAGTGCACATCCCTGTTGCGAATAAGCAATGGTGCAGTCGGTAATATGGCAATACTGTCAGGCCCCATCATTCGCATTAACTCACGCCGGCGACGTTTGAATTCACTCGCTAGCATGAACGCTCTCCCGGATTTCAGCCAAATCCCCCCAAATGAGTAAGGTCACAACTTTTAGAAACTCCTGCAATTCCAAATAGGCTTGTTCGGTCGCCTCACTATCATCAAGGGATGCATAATCAAGCCGTGTGAAATGGGTGATATCCTGCAGGGCCTCCTTGGCATCGCCAACTAACTGTTGATCCGAGACACCAGCCAATCCCAATCCATACAGATAGCCTTCACACCAATCCCGCAACCCCTTAGCCCTCTCAGTAATAGGTTGAGAATCATCCGGTAGAAATGGCATAAATGAGAGGTTCTCATGGCCGATCTGGTCCCGAGTAGCGAAATAGAGTTGGCCAATCAACTCCCTGGCTTCACGTGCCAACAGATCCTCCGTGGGCCAATCCTCAAAAAGCGCTTCCATCCAGTCTATATGGCTCTGGCTGGTCCCGGCACAGACCAAGCCGCAAATCACGCCATGGATCTCACTGGCACCAAGATCGAGGCCGATTGCGTTCATCGCGCCTTCAAGGCGTGAGTAATCTGGCATCGGACTATTCTCTATCATGCAATTTTTCCTCTATGATTAGGAACAAATCATAACATGCAGCTGTAGAGATTGACCCACCACATTCTGACCACTATATTGATGCCCATGACTGAGAAAGAGACACAAAACCCTGCAGAGATGGATCTGCGCGCACTTGAAATTCGCGTTGAAGAACTGATACGTGCCTGTTCCTACCTCAAAGATGAAAATAAATCCCTGCGCGTGAGACAGGACAACCTGGTTACCGAACGTGCCGCCCTTATCGAGAAGACAGAGCTGGCTCGCACCCGTGTTGAAGCCATGATAACCCGACTCAAGTCGATGGAAGCACCCCAGTGAATAGCAATCAACTGCCGGTGACTGTCAATATTCTCGACAAAGAGTACCGCATCTCCTGCCTGGCGGAAGAACGAGAATCCCTTTTACAGGCAGCGGCCTACCTTGACGGCCAGATGCGTGAAATCCGTCAAGGTGGACGCATCATCGGTACAGAACGGGTGGCTGTCATGGCTGCACTCAATATCGCTAACGATCTACTCCTCATACAGCAAACCAAAGAAGACGGCACACAAAACATCACACGCCGCATCAAAAGTCTGCAGGAAAAGATCGAGATTGCCCTAAATACAACCAATCAACTGGAACTTTGATCAAAATAGGTTTAGCCTAGAGTTATGGCATCCCCTGCGGTGTTCGTAAGCAACCCGGGTATTTTCTTGAGCCTAATATCTACCCTGGGAACATAACGAAAGTGTCGTGTGCATGTCCGCTTCCATGCGGAAAGCCTGAAGCACCTCTGTTGTTCCCACTTGAACCAATTGGTTCAAGAACAAAGGTACGCGACGGCACATGTGGGGGATGTCTCTTATCCAACCTCATCCTATGCCATGGAAACACAGCGACTTCGCCGGCAGATCAAAACGCAGCGGCAACAACTAAGCCGACAAACACTCAAATATCATAGCCGGAAAATTCTCCACCTAGCGTGTAACTACAAGCCATTCAGGCAGAGTCAACGGATTGCCTTCTACTATGCCATGCGTGGTGAGATGGATCCTGCACCCTTATTGCAACTTGCACTACGGGCTGGCAAATCAACCTTTCTACCGATATTAAGCCATCGCCCTGCAAACCGATTATGGTTTGCCCCGTATTCGCATAGCACAAAATTCACAAACAACTGTTTTGGTATTCCCGAACCCCGCTTCAAACATCGACAACTGATCAGGCCATGGGCTTTGGATATGGTGTTTGTTCCTCTGATTGCATTCGACAGACAGGGTCACCGGGTCGGTATGGGAGGTGGTTATTATGACCGTACCTTCGCTTATCGTAAGCTGCGTTCTCAACTGCAAGGCCCCAAACTGATTGGTTTAGCACATGAATTCCAACAAGTATTCAAGCTATCTAGCAATCCTTGGGATATTCCACTCGATGCTGTCATAACTGAGGAATCTATTCACAAGTTTACATCGTCTTAACCAGTTGAATGTGATTAGAGTGATGTCATTGTTTAACAAAACAACACCATTAATACCGCTTAGCTAACATTAATCTACAACAACGATTTGAATTAATTGGAAAAAGATTGACATCTATTCTGGATTTTTTTAAAAGCTGAATTATACTCAGTTCATCTATCAAGCAGTTCTCTCGGGAGGGAAGTTACATGGCGAAGAAAAAGGCCGCCAAAAAGAAGGCAGCAGTTAGACGTTCAACCACAACCAAGAAAGTAACCGCAAGAAGGAAGGTTGCTAAGAAAAAGGCAACGACTAAGAAGAGAGTCGTGGCAAAGAAAAGAGTCTCAAAAAAGAAGGTAGCAACGAAGAAGAGAGTTGCTAAGAAGAAGGCAGCAAAAAAGCGAGTAGCTAAAAAGAGAGTCGCAACCAAGAAGAAGGTTGCCAAGAAGAAGGCCTCTGCAAAGAAGAGAGTAGCAAAGAAAAAAGCAACCAAGAAGAAGGTTGCTAAAAAGCGGGTAGCTGCGAAGAAGAAGGCTACCAAGAAAAAGGCCGCTTCGAAGAAGAAGACCGCCGTGAGAAAAACACCGGCACGTCCAAGGAAAGTGACACCTCGCAAGAAAAGACCTGCTAAGTAGTACTGTTGATAGCAGGCACGAACAACAAACCCCGCTATGCGGGGTTTGTTGTTTTCAGGGACACTGAACTCATCGCTAACCTACCAAGCCATATCAAGTATTTTCCTGATATTACAATAAGTTACACAACCCCAGCAAACAGGCGGTAAGCTGGGTTTTCTGTTTCATCCCAAAAAGGATAATCCAGTTTCTTCAGTCGTTTATGAAGCGCGTTTCTATCTGCGTTTGATACCTGAATACCCATCAGTACGCGTCCATAAGCAGCACCATGATTCCTATAATGGAACAGGCTGATGTTCCACTCCTTACCCAGATGACCCAGAAAATAGAGCAGTGCGCCGGGTCTTTCTGGAAACTCAAAACGTATCAGCTTTTCACGCTTAAGGCCTTGTGCATGACCACCCACCATATATCGAATATGTAATTTTGCTGTTTCGTTATCCGTCATATCCACAATGGAGTAGCCTTTATCAACAAAACGTTGAAACAGCACCTTCTTCTCCTCATCGCCATTACTCAATTCGATACCAACGAATATTTGAGCCTGCGTTGCATCACTATAACGATAGTTGAATTCTGTGATGCTGCGCTTACCTATCAGTTTACAGAATTTCAAGAAGCTTCCAGGTTGCTCTGGAATCTGAACAGCAAACAAAGCTTCTCTACGTTCACCAAATTCTGCGCGTTCAGCCACATGCCTTAACCGATCAAAATTGATATTGGCTCCACTATTGATTGCAATCAACTGCTTACCCGTGACACCTTCACGTTTGATGTACCGTTTCATGCCTGCCACAGATAGTGCACCCGCGGGTTCTGCAGTTGTCCTGGTATCATCATAGATATCTTTGATTGCGGCACAGATTTCATCAGTGGTCACCAATACCACTTCATCCACTACCTGCCTCGCCAGACGGAAAGTCTCTTTACCGACCTGTTTTACCGCTACCCCATCGGCAAAAATACCCACCTGCTTCAGTTTCACTCTACGATTTGCATTTAATGCACTATGAAGCGATGGTGCATCTTCCGGCTCAACACCAATAATCTTCACCTGAGGGTAAACATACTTTACGTACGCACCCACACCGGCAATCAAGCCTCCTCCTCCAACAGGTACGAATATCGCCTCCGGAGGAGTTGGGTGCTGACGCAACAGTTCCATACCGATGGTGCCCTGTCCTGCAATAACCTCCGCATCATCAAAAGGATGGATAAACGTCAGGTTCTGTTCTTGTGCAATGAGTTGAGAGCGGGTGTATGCCTCATCATAGGAATCACCGGCCAGAACAATTTTTGCGCCAAGATTCTTTACTGACTGCACCTTAATAGGAGGCGTTGTTTTAGGCATCACTATCAGCGCTTGAATCTTCAACTTTTTTGCCGCCAGCGCAACTCCTTGGGCATGATTACCCGCTGACGCTGCTATAACACCCTGTTTTCTAACGTCATCAGGCAGATTAACCATCTTGTTATAGGCACCGCGTAACTTGAAGGAAAAAACAGGCTGTAGATCTTCTCGCTTAAGGAAAATATGATTATCCAGGCGTTCAGAGAGAAGTTTCACTCTATCAAGGGGCGTCTCTTTTGCCACATCATAGACACGTGCTCGCAGGATTTTTTCTATATAACGTTGAGGCATGAACCCATCCAATAACTATTACCAACGGGATAGTTGATTACTCAACATTACCCATTGAAGAGGTCCTCGGCAAGGATGACGTTATCAACCAGTGTAGTGTCCTATACTGTTCAACGATTTCAGCGCGACTCAATAGGTATTGTTGGCTTATCAGTCTGGCACCTCAGTAAACCTGACTTTCTTCACTTGTATGGGTATTATTACCCACGCTTGAAGAAAAGCTTTTGTAACAATTTACCAGCCCCAACATATGGGGCTTCCAAATAGGGTAATGTCTTACACTCCCCTATGGTCAGTACCCGGAAGCCGCATTTTCAGATACCGATCTGATTATTTAAAGATTTATTTGATGGGCATCGATTCGCACCAGCTGTTCAATGCAGCCGTAGCAGGAGAAATATGATGAATGCAGACGAACTCAAAAAACAGGCCGCTGAAGCTGCTCTTAGCTATGTCAAAGGTGGCGTTATAGGCGTCGGCACAGGCTCTACGGTTAACCACTTCATTAACTATCTTGCCACCATCAAAAGCAAGATTGACGGTACTGTCTCCAGCTCTGAGGCGTCAACCGAGCTATTGAAAAGTCATGGTATACCCGTTTTGGAGCTTAATTCCGCTGGTGAGCTCGAAATCTATATTGATGGTGCTGACGAATCTGATCACTACCTGAACTTGATCAAAGGTGGCGGCGGTGCCTTGACCCGGGAGAAAATCATTGCCGGGGCAAGTAAAAAGTTTGTCTGCATTGCCGACGAAAGTAAATTGGTGGATATACTCGGCAACTTTCCACTACCTGTTGAAGTCATCCCCATGGCACGTAGTCATGTGGCTAGACAGCTGGTCAAATTAGGCGGGACACCCGTATGGCGGGAAAACTTCATCACTGACAACGGTAACGCTATCCTGGATGTCCACAACCTGGAGATCATGAAGCCAAGGGAGATGGAACAAAACATCAATGCCATTGCGGGAGTTGTCACAACGGGCATTTTTGCCCTGCGCGGTGCTGATGTATTGATACTTGGCACAGAAAATGGCCCCAAAACGGTGCTGCCTAAATAGTAACTTCAGGCTTTCTGGACTGTATTGGCGGAAACCGCTCATCCAGCCCGACAGATGGGCCATCCGCCGTTACGATTCTGGCGTGATGCCGACGTAGCTCACGAGGTGATTTAACACCACATGAGTGTGCGATCACGCCAACCTCATGCACCAGATGACCAACATAGTTGGCGACCCGTTCAGCTTTCACTTCAGGTACCAACCCTTTTTGCAGACTAGGATCATGGGTTGTGATGCCGGTTGGACAGCTGTTTTTGTTGCATTGCAATGCCTGTATACAACCTAAGGCAAACATAAAACCCCGTGCAGAGGTGACAAAATCTGCTCCCACACAGAGTGCCCAGGCGATATCCGCAGGCGTGATCAGCTTACCGGAGGCAATAACCTTGACTCTTTCGCGCAAGCCATATGCATTCAGTTTATCCACCAGCACATAGAGACTCTCTCTCAGTGACAGGCCAACTGCATCGATCAGCGGCATGGGTGCGGCACCGGTACCACCATCACTACCATCCAAGGTGATAAAATCCGGAGCATAATCCAATCCCCGCTTGTTGATGTCCGCAAACAAACCATCTAACCAATGCGGTCCACCAATCACGGTTTTGAAACCTACCGGTTTACCCGTAACATCCCGCACTCGCTTAATCATATCCATCAGGTCATTGTTACAACGAATATCCGTATGGCGATTAGGACTGATAGCGTCTTCAGCGACAGCTATCCCTCTAATTGCAGCGATTTCCTCAGTCACCTTTTTGGCAGGCAGGATACCTCCCTTACCGGGCTTGGCCCCCTGGCTTAGTTTGATTTCAAACATCTTCACCTGAGAGAGTGATGAGACCTCCCGCAGCTTCTCATCACTGAGATTTCCAGCGATATCACGTACGCCGTTCTTTGCTGTTCCAATTTGAAATACGATCGCAGCGCCTCCTTCAAGATGATAGGGTGAAATACCACCCTCACCGGTATTAATCCAGCAACTTGCCTTTTGCGCACCCATTGAGAGTGCCAATACAGCTGGTTTCGACAGCGCCCCATAGCTCATACCCGAGATATTGAACAGTGAATCAGTCGTATAGGGGTAACGACAGCTTTCGCCTATGGTGATATACCCAGGAGGTACTGCATCCTCACCAAGGGTAGGAAAGGGACAATTGACAAACAGAATCGAGCCCGGCCGACGGATGTCCCGCGTAGAGCCAAAAGCGACTGTATTAGGCAGGTCTTTACCGGCCCGGTAGACCCAGGCTCGCTGTGCGCGATTGAACGGCAACTCCTCCCGATCCATAGCGAAAAAATATTGACGGAAGAACTCCCCCAAGTGTTCAAAAAAATAACGGAAATGGCCTATCACAGGATAGTTTCTGCGAATTGCCGTTTTGGTCTGGGTCACGTCATAAACATAGGTGATGATCACCGCTATAAGTGACCCACCAACCAGTAAAATCAAAATAAAAGAGAAGACCTCTAAGGTGCCGATAAGAAAGGTTTGCATCGTAAAGCCTGAATCACTCATTTCAATCCCGCTTAAACCAGGTTTGCTGCAGCGAGTCACGCGACAGCAAATAAAATGGGAAATGTATGAAACTACAAGCTACGGGCTTTTCGCCAGGTGATGTTCAAACCTAAGGGCAATTCGTCATAGAGGTGCGACTTCCTATCAGACTCTATGATGAACCAGATAAGTTAAAACCCGAAGTTCCATCCCTATTATCGGCCTGTACATCAGGAACTTAATCACTGCAGTAGATGATTATTTTTTGTCAGGGACCTAAAATAGCCGCCCATTGCGTTGAACAATAGGGTGTAGGCGATGACCATCAGACCGATCTTGCTCCGTTTCATTTCCATCGTTGTGATTTTCCTTTCTATCTCGGCTGGCTGGGCGGAAGAGGCTGTACAGAATGTGCCGGATGATACCGGCACTTTGAAAGAGATCATTCCGGAAGGCCTGAAAACCCCTCGTGCCACCATGGAGACCTTTCTCCATGCGATGAATGATATTAAGCGGGGTTCTGCAGAAAGAATCGAGGCGGCAGTATCGACCCTTGATCTCTCAGAGATCAACTCACTGGTCAGGACCGAGAGAGGTGAAGACCTGGCCTGGATACTGCTGGAGGTGCTTGATCATACAAAGATCATCGATGTAAAAAAGATACCGGCTCGAAGTGAAGGCTCATCCTATCTTTTCCATAGCTATGAGAACGGTAATGTAACCATCTCCCGTACCGAATCCGGACGTTGGCTTTTTGACCGAGATACGATAACCAAGTTACCCGCCATCCTGGATGAAGTCTCAACCGCAGAGCGGGTAAGTGGAAAAGACAATGAAGCCTCCTATGTTCCCTGGCACATTCGCTTTCGACAAAAGATACCCGCATCGTTGAAAGAGTCAACTTTTCAGTTGCAGAACTGGCAATGGATTGGTTTGCTGCTGATGATTCTGGTCGGTGTGGTCATCGATAAACTGGTCTCATTTTTCCTCAGAAGCGGTGTACGCCGTTGGCGAAGCAGGACCGACCATGATGAGTTCAAAGAGATTTCAGAGGATATACTGCGTCCATTGGGGTTGATGGCGATGGCCATTATCTGGTGGGTCAGTATCAACCTGATGGGGCTTTCAGAAAGTGTCATGCTGGTCCTGCTGCTTGCCGTCAAATTTCTGGCAAGTATCTCAGGTGTGTGGGCCGCATACCGCATGGTTGATCTGATTTCTGCCTATCTTCACAAAAAAGCGCAACTAACCAGTAACAAGCTAGATGATGCCCTGGTTCCTCTCATCCCCCGGACTTTGAAGGTGTTTGTAACGGTCATTGGCTTCGTCTTTATTGCCGACAACCTGAATATTGACATTTCAAGTCTACTGGCAGGTCTTGGTCTGGGTGGCCTGGCCTTTGCCTTGGCAGCAAAGGATATGGTGCAGAACCTGTTTGGCTCCATAACCGTACTAATGGACCGCACTTTTTCGGTAGGAGACTGGATTATTGTCGATGGTGCAGAAGGCAGTGTCGAGAGAATAGGTTTCCGCAGTACACGTGTTCGCACGTTCTACAATTCAGTGGTTACAGTCCCGAACTCCAAGTTCATTACAGCTACTGTGGATAATATGGGTGAGCGTCGGTTTAGGCGTCTGTCATGTAAATTGTCGCTCACTTACGACACGCCCCCTGATCGTATAGAAGCCTTTTGTGAAGGTGTCAGAGAGTTGGTGCGTCAGCACCCCTATATGAGAAAAGATTACTATCATGTCTATCTCAACGAGTTCGCCGCTTCATCACTCGATGTACTGTTGTATGTCTTCTGGGAGACACCAGAGTGGAATACAGAACTGCGTGAGCGCCATCGCTTTATGCTTGATATATTACGTTTGGCACAAAAACTTGGGGTTGAGTTTGCCTTTCCGACCCAGACCCTTTACATGAAACAAGAGATAGCGGAATCAGAAACTGCAACCGAGATGGATCAGAAACAGGCCTTCGAGCTTGGGCAATCATATGCCAAGACAATATTTGCAGAAACAACAGGCACAGGAGTGAAACCGTCACCTGTCGTCTTCCCCCCTGCAAAATAATATTATCAAGGAAGCTCTCAACATATCCGGGCAAGTCAGATTGTGTGTCATAAAACTTTTGCATCAAGGCATCATTTACAGATGATAGCCTGTCTATTACCAAGATTGACAATGCAGAGGCAGAAGTTTTTGACCATAAGATGGCCGGCCATGACTTGTTCAGAGCCTCCTTAAAGTTGAATTATTTTTTTTAAAAATTGTTATATGATCGCTTTGCCCATATCAATGTGTAGTTGTTCTCATGATAAAAAGATATAGTTTTTTTATAGTACTTCTCTCTTTTCTCTCAACGACCAATGTACTAGCCAATAAAGGTTCGTCAATCGATGTATTTATAAAGACACGACAGGATATCGATTACCATCTAAATACATTTGGTGTTACTGCCTCACTGATAACGCCGGCTGGGCTGTTTCGCTGTATACCGGGATTTCTTGAAGGTAAGAGTAGAATTGACTCATTTAACAACATTGTTGGGATATCCGATGTACGGAAAGCTGAATGGAAACGTTTCTCCGCTCACGATATTGAATGTCGCTACGGTGCAAAGTGGAAGGCTGCTGAGGGTACTTTCAAGGCCGGTTTTGGACTTCGTGACTATCTGGGAAAGACAGCCAATGAGCCAGGAGGAAAAGATATAAGCATCAAGGGTGCAGGTGCACTACTTGACTATGAGAGTGAAAGGTTCGATGTAAAGCTGGAGTGGAAACGGGAAATTCATGACTACACGCTCAAGCACCAAACTTCATTTGGGAACTACAACAGTCTAATAGATGTGACTGAAGATACCTATGTCACATCAGGTACATATACCAAGTTATATCTCAATGCCAAACATGTCAGTGGCAATAAAGATAACGTCTATACAACGCCGCTTTTTCCTACAAACAGGTTCCACTATGCCTACACCGATATTGCCTTTGGCATTAACCTCGAACCTGAGAGAAATGGCTTAATCTTAATCGCACCAATCTTTGGCGAAGGTTCCTATCGTGGTTCGTTTAACTCACTAACAAGCGATTCCGGTTTAAAAGGTGTTCAGCTTGCAGGGCAAGTCGATGGATTTATGATTGATTTGGACATCGTGCGTCATGAGGGTGAAGGCAGTCGTCCCTACCTTCCCGCAACAGAGAAGCTTACTGAACATAAAGACACGATAACGGTTTCACTTGGTCTCAAAAAGGATGATTGGAATACCAAATTAGAACATTCAAAGTCTACACACACAGGGCATGCTGCGATAGCCCATCCAACCTATGCCGCTATAGTGGGTGGCTATGGCCCTTTTAACAATAAACGCACAGAAGACAAATGGACACTGTCTGCTTCATTCCCTGTACAGAAAAAAATCACGGCCGGTTTTTTGTTCTATTACTCTACCCGTCAAGATCTACAATATAATCATCCTGAACATTTCTATACTGAAAAGGGTGGATTTATACAGTTGAAATTCAGTGAATAATAACTGATCTGATGATGATTCTACGACTTCTGTTCATGCCGATACAGCTATCGGTACTTCCATAATCTCAACCCGGTTACGACCATTCTCCTTAGCCCTGTAGAGTGCCTCATCAGCTGTGGCAATCACAGCATCGGGGGTCTGTGAGGATGCCAAACAGGCTGAGCTAAACAGACCAATGCTGATGGTTACCTCGATCTCCTGTCCGTCGACAAACACCGGCTTTGAAGCCAGAGTCTGGCATAACTCTTCTGCTACCTGTATCGCTCCGTCGGGTGGTGTATCGGGCAGCACTGCCAGAAACTCTTCCCCGCCGAATCGGCCTACGATATCGTCTTTGCGGAGACGTTGCTTGATAGTCGTCGCCACTAATTGCAAAACAGTATCACCTGCCTGGTGCCCGAAACGGTCATTGACCTGTTTGAATAGGTCAACGTCTATGATCATCAAGCTCAAAGGCTGTCCAGCCACCTCAGCGCTGGCAAATAATCTATCCATTGCCTCGAAGAGGGCACGCCGGTTAGACAGCCCGGTAAGTGGATCCTCCAAAGCTAAACGGCGGTTTTGATCGGCTACCTGCTCAATCGTGCTTAAAACGAATCCAAAGGCGAGAAAGAACATGCCCAGGTAGTTAATCATGTAGAAAATGGTATTCAGGGTATCTCTGGACTGGAAGGGGGTGACTTCATGCCAGCCAAACCAGAGCGCCAGGGCCCGGTAGGCCATCATGGACGTTGCCACGGCCGCGGCTGCCACCATTATCGTACGACCGCGTCCAACGATGACGTTACCGCCTTGCCGTAGCGCCCAGAGAATGAGCGCAATCTGGTAGCACAATATAAACGATGCGATAATGAGTCTCGACTCCCTGTCATGAATCAGTGCCAGGCTCACGACTGCCATCAATACAATGGGCACGATATAGAGAACAGAGGCCATGCGGGCACGGCTGTGGTACAGCACCGCCAGCAGACACAGGGTCAAGGTCAGTGATCCCAGTGTATTACCCACGCCAATGGCGAGCATATCCGGGAGCGTGCCACGTGCACCTAACACCAGGTAGTAGCCACTGTTGGCGAGCAGTCCCCAGGCAAGCAGCTTGAGACCAGGAATGGACTGACGCAGGGCTACAATCATCACCGCCATGGTCATTGCCACATTGGTAACGACGCTGACAAAGTACATGGTAGGTATGTCGAGTATCATGCGAGGGTCTGCAACTCTAAAAAATAGCTATTGATGAACGCAATTCGAAAATGGATGCGCTTCCCTCGCCCCGTTTCATGATAGATGAAACGCAAGAACATGAACAGGAATGGTGAACGCACAGCCAATGGTGGATATTTTGCAGGAAGGTTTGGTTAATCCCAATCCCGTCCCGGCTGGCTGTGCGAAGACGAGCAGACTTGGGAAACAACTCTGACGCCACATACAGTCAGAGTTTAAAGTACTGGGGTTTTTCCAGGCAGGCACCATCCTTCATCTCATTGTTTATCTTCCGGGTCTGCGCATACGAGCCCGGGTTATAGTGATTGGCTGGATGGTCAAGCTTAAGCCAACCCATTTTCTGGTATGTGTTGGCTACCATTTGGGCACAGAATGAATTCAGCATCCCACTGTTGATATCCACCTGCCCTTCCATCCAGTGCAGGAACTCCTGTTTGGTAGGAGGAAAAGGTGTACCGTCGTACTCGTACATCACCGACCAAAGGTTCTTTTCATCGACATCGACTCCGTGAAGTTTGGCAACAGCGAAACGGTACGTAGAACCATCGGGTGAGGGGTAGTACTTATCCAGATTGGTGAGGTAGTCCTTGAGAACCAGAAGGTGGGTACCGGGATGGTCCAGGTTTGATTCCTTATGAATCTGATCCTCCAGTTTGTCTACGGTATCTGCGGTCCAGAGGTAGAGTTTGGCGTCGCCATGGAAACGGACAATCATCGCCGAATGGCTGAAGTCTGTATGATCGACCTCTTCGATGAGCCGGCTCTCTGCGGCTGTTCCGCTACACAACAAAACAGATCCACAAGTGATGGTATCAGCGATTTCGTCGAGTGTGCTAATCTCAGACTGATTGTAGTCTTCCGGCTTTTTATGCAATTTAATCGCAATGTCTTCAGCCTCTTCCAGAACGCCCTTCATTATATCCATGTCATCTCCCCTGAAATGCTTGTTACTGTCGGGCACCATCTGCTCGGCCCTATTGATCGATACTAGCTGCCGTGTTCAATTAACGGCCGGTGAAGCAGATAGTTTAATCAAGCCTTTCTGTCTATTGGTACACTAGGTCGCTCAGAGCAAATTGACTCTTTTCCATCCACCAATAAATATTTGGCGGAACATACTCCCTCGCTGCTCTCCCCTGCGCACTTTAATACTGCCTTGTAGTTATTACTGGAATGGCTCACCTTAAGATCAGTTTTTCCAAGCATGTCGGTACCGTAAAAAGCGATGAGATAGACCGATGGCATATGCTCAAACCCAAGCTCTGTTGGGGGCAGATGTGGTACCGCATCATACATATTCTGTACACGCAGCAGGGGGTATGGTGATTTCTCTTCAAAGAAACTTACAAATGTTCCATTGCCCACACGAGGTGAGGCGAAATTGATATTTACGGTTGGAACAGCGGGTCTGGAGAGTGCAAGATCCAGTGTAAACAGCTGGCTCAGTGCAGCTCCCAGGCTATGGCCCGTGATATAGATTTCACTGATTGGTTTTGTGGAGGCCTGATACTTGTCGATTAAGGCAAACAGCTGGCGTTGCATCGGGGCAACAGCTCCGTCACCGCTCTTGTATATGTCATTAAAGCCAGACTCAACCCGCACGTCGGCAGGTATCCCGATATTCGGGTCGAATGGGGCAAACCTCTGTGACTCAACACCACAATCGTCGAGCATATCAAGCGCGCTGTCGGTCCCTCGAAATGAGAAAATATAACACCATGGGGCCGTTGTTGAGCGAAAGACCAGACCATATGTCTCAACTGTTTTATCCCGGCCAAACACAGCATCCACACCACTCCAGCAATCCAGTAGTTCGAATCCCTCGGGGGAAGTCACTCTGTCACGGATGCACTGGGATGCATTGATACCAATAAAGGCGTTGTAGGCCTGTATACAGCAATCGATCAAAAGTCCAACCCGATCAGCATTGATCTTGCGGATATCGGTAACACACACCATTGGCTTCTCCACCTTACTCCAGCGCTGAAAAACGGCTCTGCTTGAAAGTGGCCGTAAATGAGGCACAGACTCTACAATACATATAGCCTCGTTAGAATGTTTTGTGGACAATCTTGAATGAAGAACAACACTAACATTCTTGAAAGAATGGGTAGTACAGGACTAGTTCGCCGCACTTTTTTCGAGGCTCAGTTATATACAGGATGCCACCTGAGCAGTTGATCTGTAGATACCGGTGATCTCATCGATCCGGCATAAACCCACTACTCTCCATTTTGAGATGCAGGGTTGGGGTTATGCCCTACCGAATTTACTTACTCCTGGCGATAGTGAACGAATACCGGAGTCTAGAACATTTAACAGTGAGCCAGTATGGCGCGATGAATCCGTACTGACTAGGATTATCACCGGACCTGATCTAGCTGGATTAGTGTTAACAGTGCCTAGCATCACTCTGATGGACGATTAACTAACCGAAACATCAAACAGGTATGATATGGATACGTTAATTCAAGACTACTTAGACAGAATCCCTGAAGCGCGGCGGAAGAAAGTCAACAAACTTCACTCACTCATATTGAAGTGTTTTCCGAAAGCCACTGTCGATATGCAGTATAAAATGCCAACCTACAGGTATGGAGAAGGCTGGGTTGCAATCGCGAATCAGAAAAATTATGTATCGCTGTATACATGCAGTGCGCAACACCTGGAAGAGTTCCGAAGGACTCATCCAGGAATTAAAACGGGAAAAGGTTGTATCAATTTTCGCATGAAAGACGAAATACCTGAAGCGGCAGTACAAAAGGTTGTCGAGCATGCAATGCTTCATCCCAAAGGCGAGCAGCACTAGATCGTGCTTCAGCAGATACCAAAAATGATGCATATTCTATGCATGTCGCTGCACACCATCATTGTATTGTGAAAGTGGGGGAATAAATGTTGAAGCCTCTACTTTCAACTGACTTGAGAGATCCGGGCTGTTAAAAATGGTGATGACTATAAGATAGAATTTCAGTAACCACTCGATATTCCGGCTCAAGCATTACCCCTCCAACATCAGAACCCTGCCCCGCGATAAGCCGGAAAACATAGCGGGCAAGCCAAAATTTAAAGAATCTTCAGCTATCAAGCAGTCTCCCCACCAACCGGGTCAAACGATCCAATGCCCCACGGTTTTGCTCCACAAGCTCCCTGCCCGCTTCACCTATCCGACTGCGCTCACTGGCATCGCTTAACCAACGGGTAACCTGTCCTGCCAAAACCTCTACAGAATCCACCTGAACCGCTGCCTTATGTTGCAGAAACAGCTCACTGATCTCACTGAAATTGAACATATGGGGACCAAATACAACAGCCACACCCTGAGCAGTCGCCTCCAGGATATTGTGACCACCATGCGGCACCAGACTTCCACCGATAAAAGCAACATCTGATGCCCCCATGAAAAGGGTCAACTCACCCATAGTGTCGCCGAGAAAGACACCTGCCTCCTTTCCACAGGGTTGTTGCTGACTACGTTTCACCAAACTGAAGCCCGCCTCCTCAATCAACTGCGCAACACGTTCAAAACGCTCAGGATGACGTGGAACCAATACCAGTAGGGCATCAGGTATTGTTTCACGAATCATTACATGTGCCTGCAGTATGATCTCATCTTCACCTTCATGGGTACTCGCCGCAAGCCATACCGGACGTTGCCCACCCCACTCACGACGCATCACATCAGCCCGTTCCCGCAGACTGCCAGGCAGGTGGACATCGAACTTGATACTGCCTGTCACTTCAATCTTCTCAGGCCTTGCACCCAGGGTGTGAAATCGCTCTGCATCCGCTTCGGCATGAGGCGCTATCAGAGTAAGGTTACGCAGTGCCTCACGGGTCAATCCCGCAAGCCGGTGATAACCCCGTGCAGAACGCACTGAGAGTCGGGCATTGGCCAGCAGTGTCGGAACCCCCTCCAACTTAGCGTGATGGATGAGATTGGGCCAGATCTCTGTTTCTACCAGAATCAACAGACGTGGCTGAAAGGCAACCAGGTACCGCCTGACGACCCATGGGAGATCTATCGGCGCATAATGATGTTCGACATCGTTTCCGAACAGTGCCTGAACCCGTTCCGCACCCGTAGGCGTTGTGGTGGTAATCAACAGGGGCATACCGGGGTAGCGGTCCAGCAGGCGTCCTACCAACTGGGCAATAGCCTGCACTTCGCCGACTGAGACAGCATGTACCCAGATGCCGTTCTGGTCGAGCGGCTGCTCAAATATTCCGAATCGTTCCAGCCAGCGCTCACGATAGGCAGGCGCCCTGAAACCACGCCAATAGAGACGCAACAGATAGACGGGAACCAGCAAGGTGAAGAGGAGGGTATAGAGATAGCGCATGGGAGACCGGCCTGGGGCGTCTATTCAGTCGCTTCTAACTGATCGTTGAATTGGTGACGACATAACTGATAATAGGCTCCCTTTCGATCAATCAATTCCTGATGCCCACCCTCTTCAACCAGCTCTCCATCATGTATCACCAGAATCCGGTCAGCATGCTGGATTGTAGAGAGGCGGTGGGCGATAACCAATGTTGTTCTTTCCTGGGTCAAGGCCTGCAAGGCGGCCTGAACATGACGTTCTGACTCGGTATCCAGTGCCGAGGTGGCTTCATCGAGGAGTAGGATGGGGGCATCCTTGATCAACGCCCTGGCAATAGCCAGGCGCTGACGTTGTCCACCAGAGAGGCGCACCCCATCCTCCCCGATCACGGTATCGAATCCCTGAGGCAACTGTTTGATGAATGCCAGTGCATGTGCACTCCTTGCAGCCTCAACGATCCGCTCCTGGCTGACATCCCCGATGGCACCATAAGCAATATTGGCTGCCACGCTATCGTCGAACAGTACCGACTCCTGCCCGACATAGGACAACTGCCTGCGTAGACTAAGCAGGCTCAGTTCCTGAATATCGATGCCATCGACAAGAATGCGCCCCCCTGTCGGTGTATAGAAACGGGGTATCAGATTGGCGATGGTGGTTTTACCACCTCCGGAATGCCCGACCAGTGCCACGGTGGATCCCGGTGCCATCTCGAAGCTGATCGGCTTGAGGGCATCCTTATCCATGCCGGGATAGCGAAATGAAACATGCTCAAAGGTCACTCTGCCTTTTACCTGCTCGATTGACCCGCTACCGCTATCCGCTTCAGGCTGTTCATCCAACAAGCCAAAAACAGTCTCAGCCGCTGCCAGCCCTTTTTGCAGGGGTTGATTGATACCCGTCAACCGCTTCAAGGGCGAGAACAGCAACCCAATGGCCACCATCAGCGAGACAAAGCCGCCTACGGTCAGCTCACCGGCGGCAGTCTGATGGGTACTGACATAGACCAACGCTGCAATCATTGCAGCACCAACAAACTCAACCAGTGGCATATGAGCAGAACCGGCCACCTTACTTTTCATATTATATCGGCGCACCCAGTTGGCCCTCTCCAAAAACCGATTCTGCTCATAGGGTTTGCCTTCAAAAATCTTAATCACCTTATGCCCAC
Source organism: Candidatus Thiodiazotropha sp. (ex Codakia rugifera) (assembly GCA_025656675.1). Classification (GTDB taxonomy): domain Bacteria; phylum Pseudomonadota; class Gammaproteobacteria; order Chromatiales; family Chromatiaceae; genus Thiodiazotropha. The sequence goes on along the minus strand of JAHXHN010000001.1, from coordinate 1,019,859 downwards.
GAATTGACTCCTCAAGCACCTGGGTCATTACTCCCATGGTCTGCTGCAGGGCACGATTAACACGACGCAGTCTTACCGCCAGCAGCCGCACAGCGATCACAATAATCGGCAATGCCAAAAATACAGCCAGGGTTAATAACCAATTTAGATAGAACATATAGGCCAGCAGGCCGATGATAATAATGGTGTCTTTAACCAAAGTCGTCAGTACCTTGGTAGCCGCCATAGTCACCTGATTAACATTGAAGGTGACCTTAGAAATCAAGGTGCCGGTTGCATGACTGTCAAAATAGGGCGTGCCCATGGTCAGGATGCGTTCAATCATCATTTTTCGAAGGTCCAGCACCACCTTACCGGAGACCCACTCAAAGGCCACATTGGTAATGAAAGTCATGATTCCACGGATAGAAAACAGCAGGATCAACAGGATAGGTGACCAGAAGATATAATCCGGGTCTTTGTCAACGAAGCTGCCATCCAACATCGGCTTCATCAACATGGGAATGGCCGGCTCAGTCATCGCCAGTATCACCATAGCCGATAAGGCACCACCGAACTGACGCCAGTAGGGCCGCACTCGCCGCAAAAGTCGAAAATAGAGTTCCCGGCCTGTCATTCCAGTACCGGAAGAGGATCCATTCTCAGTCGGCATCGCGCATCGCCTCCACGATACGGGTTGTCGAAACGCCGGGAAGGAAATCAAGCACCCTCACCTCGCCGCCATTGTTCACCACACAGTCGTAACCGGCGATCTCTTCTGGTCGGTAGTCACCCCCTTTGACCAGCAGGTCGGGTTTGATCGCGCAGATCAGTGACTCTGGCGTATCCTCGCTGAAGGGTACGACCCAATCCACAGAAGCGAGCCCTGCCAGCACCGCCATTCGCTGTTCAACCCCGTTGATCGGTCTTCCATCACCTTTCAGGCGCCTTACCGAATCGTCATCATTGACTGCCACCACCAGCCGGTCACCCAGCTGTTTGGCCTGTTGGAGGTATCGCACATGACCTTCATGGAGGATATCGAAACAGCCATTTGTCATCACGATACGCTCGCCCTGGTAGCGCGCCTCGTCGGCCGCATCACACAACTCCTCACGATTCAGAATGGTGTTGAAATCACCCTGGCGACGTAGTGCCCCCTTCAGCTCACCCAGGGTAACGCTGCCTGCCCCCAATTTCGCCACCATCAGACCGGCGGCGACATTCGCAAGTCCCGCCGCCTCCTGGATCGGCATACCAGCGGCCATACCGGCACCCAGTACGCCAATCACCGTATCCCCAGCACCCGTCACATCAAATACCTCGCGTGCCCGCGTCGGTAGATGCAGTGGCGCTGCACCCTCCTGAATCAGCAGCATGCCCCGTTCACTGAGCGTAATCAGCAGTGCATTCAGTTTCAGATCGCGTTGCAGCGCCACGCCCCTCTCATTCAGTGCCTGGTCAGTCTCGCAGCTTCCCACCACCGCTTCGAACTCTTTCATATTGGGGGTCAGTAGGGTGGCACCTTGGTATTTGGCAAAATCGCTCCCTTTGGGGTCCACCAACACAGGCACACCCTGCTGTTTGGCTGCTTCAATGAGGCGTTGCGGCTGTTGCAAGGTACCCTTGGCATAGTCTGACAGGATCATCAGGTCTGATCCCGGAAGTTGTTGTCGATAACGCTGTTCCAGCTCAGACAATTCGACTTGCCACATCTGCCGCTCAAAATCGAGCCGAATCAGTTGCTGATGCTGGCTGATCACACGCAGTTTGGTAATCGTGGGTACAGACCCATCCACCTGAAGATGGCAATCCACCCCGGCCTTTTGCAGCTGACGAATCAGAGAATCCCCTGCTTCATCCTCTCCCACCAGGCCGCACAGAGCTACCTGCACTCCGAGCCTAGTCATATTGAGGGCTACATTGGCACCACCACCCGGACGTTCTTCGGTATCATGCACATGTACAACCGGCACCGGTGCTTCGGGTGAAATCTTGGCAGCGACACCCTGCCAGTAGCGATCCAGCATCAGATCGCCCACCACCAGAACCCGTGCCTGACTAAAGTTGGGAAGATGAAATTGCATCAAACAGTTAACATGATTATTACGACGCCCCTAGTTTAGGGATGCTCTATGACAGTAACAAGCTGAATCGTACCTAAAAGTAAACTCACACCCATTGATGGCAAAAAAGCGAAAATACTCCCTTTATTCTCCCTTCTACTGGCCCACCTGGCTAGGTTTGGGCATGCTATGGCTGTTTAGTCAGTTGATACCCTATCGTCTGGCACGCTCTGCAGGTCAACTTATCGGTAGACTTATCTACCGATTGTCACCTAAGCGCAGGCATATCGCCGCAGTCAACTTAAATATCTGTTTTCCCAAGAAGAGCGATGCAGAACGCGACAAGCTACTGCAAGAACATTTTACCTCGCTAGGTATTGGCATTCTGATGATAGGCTTTGCCTGGTGGGCCAAGGATGCAAAACTGAAATCCCTGGTTGAGATCGAAGGACTGGAACATCTGCACCAAAGCCTGGAAAAGGGAAACGGGATCATTCTGCTTAGCGCCCATTTTACCGACCTGGAGATCACCGGTCGACTGCTGAGTCTGTTTCAGCCCATCGCAGTGATGTATCGACCCCATGAGAACCCGGTCATCGAATGGGCCTTCAATCGCAACCGTCGACAACGTTTTGAAGCCGCAATACCACGGAATGACATCCGTCAAGTGGTTCGTACCCTGAAGCAGGGTCTACCCGTATGGTATGCCCCTGATCAAAGTTTCAAAGGACCCAACAGCACCCTGGCGCCTTTTTTTGGTGAACCTGCCGGAACCAACACAGCCACCTCCCGCCTGGCTAAGATCAGTCGCGCACAGGTGATCCTGTTCAGTGGCATTAGGAAGATGGATAATAGTGGGTACCGACTGATCATACATCCCCCTTTGGCGGATTTCCCCACCGAGGACACCCATCAAGATGCCACACGTATCAACGGCCTGATCGAAAAAGCCATTGCCTATGCACCAGCACAATATCTGTGGATCCACAGAAGGTTTAAAAAACGCAAAGTGATACCGGATCCCTATTAGTCAAAGATCCGGATTATCTATAGAACTCAGGTTCATCACACAGTAAACTGCTTGACACTCGCTTGTAACTGTTCAGCCAATCCCGTCAATTCAGTGATTGACTGCGTCATGATTTCAGCGCCTTTTGCAGTATCATCCGCCACCCTGGCAATACGTACGACATTCTCACTGACACTCTCTGCAACCTGTGACTGTTCTTCTGCTGCAGTTGCAATTTGATCATTCATATCCCTGATACCCGAAATTGAACTTGATATGCTTTTCAAGGAGGACTCTCCCTGTTGAGCCTGCATGGCGGAGACACTACTTTGCTCTTGTCCCGCCTCCATTGCTTTTGTTGCTGCTTGTGCTTTGCTTTGAAGACGCTCGATAATCTGTTTAATCTCCCCAGCTGAGGTCTGGCTGCGCTGTGCCAATGTACGCACCTCGTCAGCAACAACAGCGAAACCACGTCCCTGCTCACCTGCCCGAGCCGCCTCAATAGCAGCATTCAATGCCAATAAATTGGTCTGTTCGGCAATACTGGTAATCACGCTCAATACGGTATTTATATTGTCACTTTCCACAGCGAGTTCATCAATCGTTGATGAAGTCTCTGTAACCTGCTGTGCAAGTCTTTGTATACCTTCAACAGATTGCGCAACCACACTTGCACCCTGTCCGGTTTCCTCATCTGCTTTACGCGATATCTCTGCTGCCTGAGCCGTATTGCGTGCCACCTCTTCAACCGTTGCTGACATTTGTGTCAGTGCAGTCGCCACTTGGTCGCTCTCAATCCGTTGCTGTTCTACACCGGCAGCTGTGGTAGACGCTATCTTGATTACACGGTCAGATTCTGCGGTTACTTGCTGTGCAGAGTCGATTACTCGTTGCAACAGTGATTGAAACTCTCCCATCATCTTATTAAATCCCTTTGCCATTGCTCCGATCTCACTGTCACTGTCATTTTCCGCACGCAAGGTTAAGTCCCGATCAGTTGATGCCTGAATAAAAATAGCCTGGAACTTATCCAAAGGACCTCTGATTGATCTTGACAGCCACAGCAACACACCTGCCAGAGTGATAATAAGCAATAGACTAACACCCAATGTTCTTACATTTCCCAGTGCCACCTGATTAGAAATTTCCTCAGTTATCTCCCCATCAATTTGTTTGAGTAATGTTTCCGTCTGATGCACAACCTGTCGTAATTCACCATGCAGTCCTTGACTGGAACTCAAGCCTTTTTTCTTATAACCATCAACAAGCGATAGAAAATCATTACGATATTGACCCAGTGCCTGCCTGATCTGCTCCTTTGCATCATTTGAGATGGCACTCCCATTTAAGGTATGCTCAAATTCAGCAAGATTTTTACTGTGCTTTCCCACATATTTTTCATCACTACGCAACATAAAGTCCTTCTCATTCCTGCGCAGCATCAACATGTCACTCAAAAGCTGATATTCACTCTGTTGCTTAACAAGTTTCTCAACACCGTGCACTGCTGTACGCAGTCCACCATATAGACCGTCCTTGTGAGAGAGACCGATCATCTTCTGCACACTGACGAGAGCACGAAATCTCTCAGCATATGTATTCAATACTGCCTCGACTTCTTCAATACGTTCGACGGGGAAATCTTTTGATGCTAGACGATCCCGCAATTCCCTGACTTGTAAAAGCAATGATGAAAAATTCTCTTCAAAGCTATTGACATATTTCAAGTCATTCCTCGCCATAAAATCCTTTTCATTACGACGCAGCATCAACATGCCTGTTTCGATTTTTGCAAGAATGACGCTTTGCTGATTCAACTTTATGAGAGAGTCTGCATTACTGCGATTAAGCGCAAGCTGCATTAGCATCGCTGCAATAACAAAACCTATAAGTATGAAAAATTGATTTTTTATAGTCATAATCCCCTCCACTATCGGATATCCGTCCAATTTCCTATATGAAATAGACTTCCTGTTCACTGCTTTTAACGGATGACAGCAGAAAAACTTAAATGACTACCTTGTTATAGTGTCACTAGCATCACATTTGCTATCCATAATTCACCCCTATCTCATCTCTCAATCAGAATAAAGTTACTTTCTTGATTAGAAATAAGAGATACATACCCTTTCAAACCACATGAACACCCGATTCACACCAAGGGTTTTCCCTCAGGCGAACAGTGATTTAACGCAAATTAGTAAAATGTGTTCGCAGAAAAAAGACAATGGATAGTCTGCACTGCGAATAAGGCGAATGAAAACTAGCGGTGATTCAGAAGATAGCGATACAACTCGACGTAAGCCTGCATGATCGGCTCCCTGCCAAACTCCAGTGATGCCCGCTTGTACCCAGACAGCGCCATCGCTTCTCTCATTTCATCCTCTTTCAAGCTGCGTTCGATGACCATTGCCAAGGCCTGGGCATTTTCACACTCGAAAAGTAGGCCATCTTCACCATCTTTAACCACTTCACTGGCCCCCATTGAGGCAGAAGTTACCAATGGCTTTTCATATCCCCAGGCTTCTATGATGACATTGCCAAAAGGTTCGGCATAGGTAGAGGGAAATACGACCAGGTCAGCGAGACGATAGTAACTATCCGGATCAAGTTGCCAGCCCGTCCAAACAATACGAGCATTTACACCTATCCCTTCTGCTTGCGCATGCAATGCATCCTTCAAGGGACCATCACCTAATATCACTTGCCACACAGGCCGACCTGCTACGGAAGCCGGTAATCTTGCCAGCGCATCCAGCAAAAAACGGTGGCCTTTAAATGGTACGAAACGTCCCGGCGTCATCAGCACCCAGGCATCGTCAGGAATACCAAGTTGCGCCTTCAGATCAGCCGGTGCAGGGCCAGGTTCAGGCAACTCGGCAAAGTTATAGAGGTGAAAAACCCGCTCTTTAGGAAATCCGGCCTGCAACAGATAGTCACAAATGCCTTTTGTATTTCCAATCCAAGCATTAGCGTGGCGATATCCATCCAACTTGTAATAACCACCCAATCTTGCCACATGGACGGCCCCATCCGTATGGGTCAAGTGGGTAAGTCGCGTCGCACGACCCATATAGGTCTGTACAATATCGGGTTGCAGCCGTTTCACCAATCGACCCACTTCCAGGCGAGACAGCGGGTCCCAAACCGTACGCATCGCTAGCGCATGGTAATTCAGCGCTGACCAGTAATCCCCATCCAGTTCATGGTCTCGACGTACCCCGATCTCCGTTGGATGGCCCATCTCTGCAAGTGCCAGAGAGAAGCGCTGAAACCAACGCTCGGCCCCACCAAAGGATTTACTGCCAATCAGTTGCAGTGAGTGGATATTGCTCATCTGTTCATTCTATTCAAAGTCATATTTCACAATAGATCCCGGTAGACTCGCAGGTTCCCTTCCACCATCTGCTCAACAGAGAAGCTGCGACGCATCCTTTCTCGACCAGATTCACCCATCTGACGACGCAGGGGTTCGTCAGCCAGTAGTCGATGCAAGGCATCGCCTAACGCTTCGGCACTCCCCCCTGGTACAAGAAAACCATTCACCCCATCCTCTACCACCTCTGGCATTCCCCCTGCATCCACTGCAACAATAGGCAGCCCTGCACTGGCCCCCTGCAGCAAAGCGATACCCAATCCCTCCATCAGGGCTGGATGGACCAGCAGATCAAGACAGGGCAGTATGATCGGCAGATCTTTACGAAACCCGGCCATGATCACATGCTGTTGGAGATTCATTGCCACTATCCGTTCCTCCAGCTCCTCCTTCAGCGGGCCCTTGCCAAATATCAACAACCTCAGCATTGGGAAATCCCTGACCAGTTGTTGCATTGCCTGTAACAGATAGCGATGTCCCTTACGGGGGATCAGTTGTGCGACGACACCCATCACCAGTGCATCGTCAGCCAACTCAAACTGCTTTCTGAACCCGCGCATATCACACGCCTGCTGAAACGCCTCCACATCCACTGCACTGCGAACACACACCAGCTTCCGTGTCGGCAGACCCTCTTCTTGCAACACCTTGGCAATACCCTGGGAGATGGCGATAACCCGGTCATAGAGACGGTATTTCCACTTCACCACCCAGGGTGATTCCGGATTATCGACACGTCGTGACAGCACTGTTTTCACTCCACTCATCCATGCTGCAAGCCCGCCCAGGATATCGGCACCACGACGACTATGCAGATGAACCAGATCGGGCTGTTGCTGTTGAATAATCCGTTTCAGACGCCAAATCAATGCCAGGTCCAGATCGCCCCCCATTGGCAGCTCATGCACGACAATACCTGCCTCTCTCGCTGCCTGCCCCACAGCACTGCCATTTGAGCAGACCAGAATTGATTCAACCCCTTGATGCTGCAAGCCGGCTAACAGATAAACCACCTGCCTGGCGCCCCCATACAGATGCATACCCGCCTCGACATGTAATACCTTCATATCACCGCCTTCTCAAAACCGGGCAGTGTGGCCGACTCGTTGATTACTTCAGACACCTTTATGGCAGCCATGCAGTCGAACGCGCCATGGCAGGTGGGGTTGCGTTTACAGGGTGAACAGGACCATTGATGATAGATCACTCGCGCATTGGCATGGTTCGTTTCCAGATAGGGGCGGGTCGAACCAAAGAGGCAAAGAGTAGGGCGATTCATGGCAATCCCGATATGGGTCAGACCGGTATCGACGCCGACTACCAATGCGGCCCGTGCAATGATTGCAGCCGCCTGCCGAAGCGAGGTCTCCCCCACCAGATCGATCAGGTGCGCGGGCCGGAGCCCCTGAATCGCTTCGCAAGCAGGCCTGTCACCCGGTCCACCCAACATAACCACAGGCAGCCCCCACTGTTGTTCAATGGCTGTAATCAATTCATTCCACGAGCGAGTGAACCAATGCTTTTGTGGCCGGGTGGTGAAGGGGCAGATGACAACAAACCCCTTCTCCAAACCCTTTGTCTGGATCATGCTATCCGCTTGGGAACTGTCCTCATCTGTCAGTCCGACATGCATCTCAAATACGTCCACTGGCAACCCGAGCTGTTGTGCAAAATAGCGATATTCCGAACTGATACGTCTCGGCTCTCCACCCTTCCTGATCACCTGGGTCATCAACCGCTGACTCCCCTCCCTTGATCCCAGGCCGATACGGTGCTTTGCCCCAGAAAGCCATGTCAGAAAACCGCTTTTCATCAGGCTCTGTATATCTAACGCAATATCAAAATTGTGGCGACACAGCTGCAATCTGAATTGACGAATGCCACGCCAAAGCCCTGACCACTGACGCTGTTTCCACAACCGCTCCCAATCCCCTCTCGGCCAGACAATCACATCGTCTAACTCCGGATGGTGTTCCAGCAAGGACTTGGATTCAGGCTGTACCAGCCAGCTGATGCGCGCTGTCGGATAGCGCAATCGCAAGGCATGAATCAGCGGCGTTGAAAAAACAATATCGCCAATCGCACTCAAGCGAACGATCAAGATCGAGGGATTATCTAAATCAGGCAGTTTCACAGCAGTCATGGGAAGGGCGGTCGATCATCAAATTAAAAACTGCCTACTCGTCATTGGAAGGAAGGGGTTCAGTCAATCGGCTAATAGTACAAGCTGACAAGTGATTATGTTAGTGTTAGCCGTTATCTTCATGTTTTATCCCATGCCGAAAACTGACAACCCCGAGCTGATCTACCTTGGCCGCAGCAGGCTGCACCGAAATCGCGCCAACCTGATCCAGACCCTGCATACGGTAGCCGCCCTGACTGAGATCGGGGTCAAGACCCGTCTCTATCTGCCACCCTGGCACGGTCACATATCGCCGGACCGGCGCCTGGATGAGATGGGCATCCCTATCCGCCCTGACATCAGGGCCTCTCAACTGCTCCACCGTCGCTGGCCAACCTCTCTCTTTGCACGCTTCAATAAAAAAGCGCTCTGTCATGCCAAGGCAGTCTATGTGCGTTCACCTGAACTGAGCCAGGGTCTGGCCTCACAGGGAATATCCCATCATTTTGAGGTACATACGCTACAACCCATGCGTCAATCAGGCCTATTGACAGAGATCATCGACTACCATCGGCAGGGCGTCATCGGATACCTTGTCCCAATCAGTCACAGTGCAGCAGCAGCCCTGATTGAAGCGGGCGCCGATGAGCAACGTATTCATATCAGCCCATCCGGTGTTGACTTGGGCGCTTTCAACAATATCCCTCCCCTCGATACGAAAAGACTCTCCCAACCCCGGATCGTCTACCTGGGCAGGGTCAGCAAGGATCGAGGTCTGCAAATACTGACGCATCTGGCAGCATCCACACTGGGAGAGGTGCTTCTGGTCGGTGACAGCGATGATCAGGTTCCAGACGTTCCCTACCTGCAACACAGGCCGGCTGTTCCCCATCGAGACGTTGCAAATCTCTATGCAGAGAGTGAACTGGTCGTTTTACCCTATCAATCGGACCTGACCCACGCAGACAGCATCAGTCCAATGAAACTTTTCGAGGCCATGGCGGCTGGCAGACCGATTATCGCCAGCGACATTCCTCCGCTCAGAGAGATTTTGCAGCATGGTCATAATGCACTGTTGGCGGACCCCAAAGACCCGGTATCATGGGAAGAAGCGGTAAAACAGCTGATCCATGATCACCAACTCGCACATAATCTGGCGCTTCAGGCAAAGCAGGATGTCACTGCATTCAGCTGGCCCAATAGAGCAGCCGGTATTGCCCGTGCGATCGGTCTGAGTCGCCAATAATCAACGGGGAATACCACAAGATATGTTGGAAAAATTAAGGGCCAGCTTTGTCCCAACCCGCCCCCCCTCAACGAAGATTGAGCAGGTCAGTGATTGGATCGGTATCGTCGGCCTCTATCTATTCTCGTTCTTCTCTCTGCTGAGTATAGCGGGCGCTAACCTGGGCCTGGGTTTAATGATCATCGCATTGATCATGTCAGCTGAGGCTTGGCGCAGACTGTTGCGGCAACCGTTATGGTGGGCCTGCCTCCTGATTATTGGCTATATCGCGCTACGGGCTGTCTGGTCAACGGCAGAAATTGCCGCTGAACAGAAAACTCAAATCAATCAGGCCAGGGATTGGGTGCAGCTCTTTCTTTTTTTCATTCCGGCTTGGTGGCTCAGCCAGGCCCCACATCGCATACCAACCGCCCTGACGCTTATGTTCGGTGGATTTGGCCTGGGCATCATCAGTGCATTGGATGGTGAGATGCTGTCGCAAATCCTTCAAGGGGTTCGTTCAGGACTGCACTTTGGCAAACCGATTATCTTGGGCTTTGATTGTGCCGCTGCTATTTTGGGATTGATAACATTGACGATGTTCTGGCTCAATCCCCAACTTGAACAGAATCGTGCCACCCTGATGATCCGCTTGGGATTGACCATCCTGGCCATGCTGTTCTTCACCCAGGGTCTCGTTATCAGTCAGTCTCGAGGGGTTTGGTTGGCGATCCTGTTTGCCATACCGATGATATTCCTGACCCTGAGATTTGCCAGGAAGACCCGTCATCATAGTGCAATCAATTTTCGCTTGCCCCTGATCGGTATCCTGGTAATGATCGCTTTAATTCTGGCCATGAACTGGAGCACCATCTCTCAGCGTGTTCTCAGCGAGCGCCATGAGTGGAACGCTGTTGTTACTGAAGGTCTTGAGGAAGCTCCACTGGGTTCATCGACATACCGCCTCCACCTCTGGCGGTTCGGCCTGAATAAATGGCTGGAGAGGCCCTTCGTAGGCTGGGGACCGGGCACAACCCATACCTTGGTGGAAGCGGAAAATGATCGCTCATTACAAAATGCTCCCGGCTCAAGCTTTGACCACCTGCACAACGCTTACCTGGAAGCTGCTTTCCAACTGGGATTGGTCGGAATCTTCCTCATTGCCCTGATCTGCGGACTGATGTTTTCAAAACTCATGGAAGGATTCCGGCTGAAGCGGATCTCGATCTATTATCTGGCATTTTTACTGAGTAATTTCGTCCTGATTGCCGTCTACAGCTTTACTGACTTCAGACATCTTCACTGGAACTGGCGTTTCTATTGGCTGATCATCGCTGGTGTAACCTATGCATTCGCATTAATGACCTATAATTCGTCACCTCCCAGGTCACGCAGTGATCGACCGTGAATCACTGTGTCTTCAGGCTTGTTAACAACGATGCGGACAAAGTATGAGTAACCCAACAGACAGCCAACCAGACCTGTCGATGCTGGTCTCATTCTCCGGAGAGGGAGGTGTTGAGCGGATGGTGCTCAATTTGGTCAATGCCATTGCTGAGCGTGGCCTGCAAATTGATTTACTGCTCATCAAGACCCGGAGCAAACATCTCCAGGAGATTCACCCGGCTGTCAATCTCATTGAACTGGGCACTCGCCATACGGCAACCAGTCTGTTGCCACTCACCCGGTACCTGAAACGGACCCGCCCACCATGCCTCTTGGTTGCGAAAGACAGGGCTGGCCGTATGGCTGTCATCGCTCGGGCTTTGGCTGGCGCGACACAGACTCGTCTGATACTGCGACTGGGCACCAATCTCACTGCGGCCCTTGCCCACAAATCACCCTGGCGAATGCGATTGCGTCAACTGCCTATTCGTCTGCTCTATCCCCGAATCGACAGAATCATTGCCGTCTCCGAGGGTGTCAGGCAAGACACCCTTGCAGTCTCTGGCATCGATCCTGAACGCGTGACGGTCGTACGCAATCCGGTCATCACCCCCCACCTCATGGCATCAGCAACTGTTCCCCCACCACATCCCTGGCTAGGCAATCCGGACTTCCCGGTCATCCTGGGTGTGGGACGTCTCACCCTACAGAAGGACTTCGACTGCCTGTTACGAGCATTTGCACAACTCCGCTCAACCCGTCAATGCCGGTTGATCATTCTTGGTGAGGGCCGACAGCGTGATGATCTCCTCGAATTGAGTCGACAACTGGGTATTACAGCGGATCTGGCACTGCCAGGCTTTACCCCTAATCCCTATATCTACATGCGACTGGCCGATCTGTTTGTACTCTCCTCACGCTGGGAGGGCTCTCCCAATGTCCTAACAGAGGCTATGGCCCTTGGTACACCGGTCGTATCGACAAACTGCCCCAGTGGCCCAAGTGAAATACTGGACCATGGCAGCGTCAGTCCACTGGTGCCAGTGGGAGACTGGCGGGCACTCGCAGAGGCCATGGAGTCGGTGCTCGACAAGGGACCGGATAAAACCGTTCTACGTGAAGCCGTACAAGAATATACTGCACAGAGAAGCGCCACTCATTACCTCGAAATCATGGGATTATCACCGAGTCACACCGATGCTGCTTTCGATTAAATACAATTTTTTGTTTGTACATATCGCCAAGACTGGCGGCACCAGCGTGCGTGCCGCCCTGCAACCCTTACGTTGGCGCGATCCCTGGTATTACCCCATGGCGATATGCTCTCGCTTCAGCCATCTCAGCGGCCATCGGACGGGTAGTAAATTCCCCAGACATTCACGTATTGTCGCCGCCAAGGAGCTACTACCCGAATCATTTTTCAATGACCTTTTTAAGTTTGCCATTGTACGAAACCCCTGGGACCTACAGGTCAGCTCCTACCACCATATTCGTCGAGAGCGTCCGCACCTGATAGCCCATGTGAGTGACTTCGACCATTTCATTCGCTGGAAACTTGACCCGGAAAGGCCGTACCAATACCACGTCGACACCTCTATTCAGTCACAACTTGACTACCTGATTGATCTGCATGGCAATATCGTGGTCGACTTCATTGGTCACTATGAAAACCTGGCTGAGGATTTCAGGGAGATAGCCCATCGGATCAATATGAAGGATCTCTCTCTACCTCACAAACGCAAGGCAACCGATCGGAAGAAAGATTATCGCAGCTACTACTCGGATGAACTGGCATCACTGGTGGGTGACTATTTTCACAGGGATATTGATGCGCTGGGATACCGCTTCGATCCATAATCCTAGCTGATACCCCACCCTACAAGGTATTTTTTATATTTGGCGTTTATTTGCGGCAAGTTTTTCTTGAGTGAGATTCCTCTGGCAATCCCATCGCAGCCAGATAACTGGCGACACTGTTTTCAACGCTGTAAGCCTCTACCGCCGCTGACAGTTCGGCTGCCGACACCGGATTTTCCAATTGTCGTGCCATAGCTTCAGCAAGTCCCGAGACATCCCCAGGTTCCGCTAACAGATCGTGAGGCAGACCCGCCAACAGTTCAGCTGGGCCACTGGGGCAGTTTGTAGCGACAACCGGGGTACCGGCAGCCAATGCCTCGATAAGGACAACCGGCATCCCCTCCCATAAAGAAGAGAGTGCGAACAGGCCTGCATGCTTCATATATGGGTAAGGATTTTTTACAAAACCAGGAAGGCTGACACGATGACCCAGTTTGTGTTGACTGACCTCTTGTTCCAGGCGCTGCCGGGCTCGTCCTTCGCCCAGTATCAACAAACGACAATCATAGTTGTTAGACAGTTTTGCAAAAGCACGGATCAGGGTAGTGAAATCCTTGCGTCGACAAAGCTCACCCACACCCAGGATGACACTGGGTTCTCCCGGTTTGAACCAGGGATGGTCAATGGGCTGGTTCAGACGCTCCAGAAATCCGGGTGTTATTATCGGACTGGGAACCACAGACACAAGCGCTCTGGGTAGACCGATGGAAGATGCAAAATCATCCGCAGCCCCCTTGGATGGCATCAATATGGCATCAGCCCTCCGATAGAGATAACGCATTGAATTGCGTTGCACAAAGCGGTCAAATCGCCCCCTGCTGGCCAGATTGAGACTGACCGTTGTACCACTGCGCAGGGCGATACGGGCCCTTGATCCGGTCAATACGTTTGCCAGTAGGGCCGTCCTGTTGACCCGGTCTTTATCGCTCAACAGCACGAAGGGACGGTTGCGCCTCAAATAGCCCATGATTTCCGGCAGTGCTGAATAGACATGATGTGCATTGAGCTCAATCACTCGCAGGTTTGCCGGCCGCTCTTCAGACAGGTTGGGGCCATGATTGCGAATCTTCAGCAAGTCCACCGGATAGCCCGCCAGGGCCAAACCCGGCAGCAGATTCTGAGCGACTCGATCCACACCACTATGACCTGAGGTGGCCAGAAAACAGGCAATACGTGGTTTGTTATTCATGCGCTTCCTGCGGCAGATTCAAACCAAAGGCCGCAAGGTAGCTACGGGCACTCTTCTCAAGCGTGTACTCGCTGACTGCCGCACGAAGCAGATTAGGGTCCTGTGGACATTTCAATGTATGCAACATGGCCTCTGCTAGCCGCTCCACATCACCGACAGGCACCAATGGTGCCACCTCGCCGCCACGGGTAATCTCAAACGGCCCGGATGGGCAATCGGTACTCACTGCAGAGGTACCGAGTGCCAGGGCCTCAGTTAAAACATTGGGTGATCCCTCCCAACGCGATGAGAGCACGAAGAGCTTTGCCCTCTTCAGATAGACATAAGGGTTTTCAACAAAACCTGCTAGGCGAAAATTATCACCCAACGCCAACTCCTGTGCCAGTTTCAACAGGTATTTCTCCTTGTTGCCTTTCCCCAGAATAATAAGACGACAAGGCTGCTGTTGCCGAACCAACGCAAAGGCACGCATCAGGGTTGGAAAATCCTTTGCCCGTCCTAACCCACCTATACCCAGGATCAACGGTGTTTGACCCGGTCCCAGCCATGGGTCTGGCGTGGCAGCCTCTGCCTGTTCATATATTTCGGGTGTTATGGTCGGGTTCTTGATGACATTGATCTTATCTGAAGCAATACCGCTCAGCTGGACAACCTCATCGGCCACACCCTGAGATACGGCAATAACACCATCAGCCTGAGTAAAGAGTTGCACCAGTTGCCGCGCTTTCAACCAGCGACGAAGTGCATGGGTACCACGGGCTTTCATTCTTGAAATCAATGCCGTGCCTGGACGCAGAAAAAAGCGGGTCCGCCCTGTATGACTGAGTTTGGCCTTGAGGGCCAGCTGATCATCCATGATCTTCGCTGAAAGCACGATATCAGGATCGTTTTGCTTCAGGTATTCAATCAATTTTGGCAATGCCGCCTTCTGGCTTTTAATCTGAAAGGTGATCACCCGGACTTCAGGAGGCAGCCGATGTAAAAAAGGACCGTCGGTTCCTTTGACGATAAAGTCCACCTTGACACCGATTAAAGCCAATCCCCTTGCAATATTGACCATCATGCGTTCAACACCACCATCACCAAATCGCAGAATAAACAGGCAGACATGTGGAGTGGCGTTCCGGAGCTTGTGCATTTCTCTATGAAATCCAGGTAGTTCGTTTTTCTTTCAAGATATTAGGGAATATTCACAACAGAGGGAACTGATTATTCACAATATTCTCAACAATTCTTCAGGCAGTGTTGACTATATATATATTTTTAATGTTGCTGATTCGAAAGTAGCTTAGGCAACCTTCCTGATAACAACGGCCAACTTGCACCCTGGCAGGGAGAATCGAATCCTTCAATATCATTAAATTAAGCCACCAATTTCACGCTATTAACACTGCTAAACAACAGAATCAATACAGCAAAGGACAACAGTTTCACAGAAACAAGGTGATTTTGTCACACATTCACACCGGGAGTTTGCTTTAGAATGGAGTAAAAGGTCAGAGGAAACCAACAATTAGACGCTCTCGACTATAGGCTTGCCGGTCGTTGAACGCTGAACAAACTGTAGCACTGCGTAACTCAATATCAGGGATCGACCAGGATACACAGATAGATTGAACTATTCCCTTTCGAAGTAAATCGAACAATAGAATTATCAAGGAGCGTATCGAATGTCCGTAGAGAACCGCACAGGCGAGGTGCCAATTCCAGAGAATCTGGATGAGGTACTGAATCATCTACAAATACTGGCACTGCAAAAGGCCGAAGGATTTGGCTGGAAACTGGAATTTGTCCGTAGACCGCTGTTTCAGGAAGTGGTACCTGTCATTTCCAGCCCTTCAGGTCATAAGATTGGCATATTGGAAGAGAATGGTGAGATTAACATGCATCCGGATACAGTCATCAGGCTGTAACGAGGGCATCTCTTAATCTGATTTACTCGACTACTTTATTTCACTCATCATGCGTTTAGCCTCCAAGCCGATCGTATTTTCAGGATCCAACTCTATCGCCTTTTCAAATGCTTCGATCGCTCCATCTTTCTCACCCGATTGAGCTTGTACAAAACCCAATGTCAGGTAGATCCGTTGAAAGTCCGGCTGCTTGGAAACACCTGTTCGTAAGACGTCGATAGCCCGACTTGACTGACCGATATAGAATAATGAGAGTCCAAGATCATTGTAAGACTCGACATCATCCGGGTTTATCGTCAATGCACGATTATAAAGCTCTATAGCCTGCTGATAATTCCTCTCTTGAAAATAGTTATCTGCAAGACGCGCGATTAAAGCAGGGTCTTCGGTTGCCAGATCATCAGCTGACGGTTGATATTGCATTGAGGGCTGCAAGGTATTGTCAAATGTACTTGCTTTCGGATGCGGAGCAGTAGTGGCTGGCGTAGCCGTGGTCTGTTCCTGATTAACGACCACGCGTGAATCCTGATAATAGCTACGAGTGATTGCGTACACCATTAATCCATAGGTTATTTGAGCAATAACAATAACCACCCAAGTCAAAATACTTAATTTCGGCATATCGATACGACCATCAGTAGAAAATACAAAGTTTCATTTTCATAATTACCTGAATCGGTAGACTCAGGTGTTTGCTTACAAAATAACATTGCAATAGCTTATTTATTTAACTTACTAAAAGTAAGCATATAAAATAATTATCACTTCATATTACTGGACAGGTACATAGCAGTAAATGCGGGTGATATAAAATGTGAGAAGTATCAACTTACACAGAACGTTTTATCACTTGCCTGCCTGTGATAAATCCTCTACTCCAGCAAGGCCTGTACTGTATCGAGTGGCATCTTTCCCTCTTCAATTTGACTCGGATCGAGCCACGCATGGGGTGGATTATCGATGACATCCAGCCAGGCCAAGGTTTGATCACTCTGCCTACCGATATGCTGAATTAACTTTTTTGCCATTTCGATATCCGGCAATTCTATCAGTTGCTTATCAACTCTATTCATCCATTGATCGATTTGGGCATTACTGAGGCAGCCTCGATCAACCGGATTATTGATACACCGGTTTTTTACCGGATTTCGGATATAGTAATCGACTAATGCGGCAATATTGGTCTCCCTTTCACCTTTTGGTGAATCATCTGCACAGGGGCATTCCTTGTTCTTCTCAGTCATATCTATCGGCAGCGGTAACTGAATGAGGTATGCAAAGGGTGACAGATACAAGTTTTCATCAAATTCACACAATTCTTCAGGCACACTGCACCGCAATGCTTCGTCCTGCAGTCGAGACAATCCTGCCTGTACTTGATCCTGGAGCTTTTCCAAGGCACCTATATGCTCATCCTGCAAAGGTATGAATTTCAATTCACTGTTTAATATTTGAAATTTCTGTCGATGTTTAAAAATATACTCAATATCCTCATAGAGCCCGGCATAACGAGACCAAAGATCAGCTAACTGGTCTTGCTCGGAAAGATCGAGTTGGATACTCTTTTCCGGCCAGTTGGCAAGCACTGTATAGGGCATCAATGTAACCCGGTAATAGGCAGGATAATCACTGGCTTCAGTAGTCAGACTATCCAGTTTTTCAATCAAATCACCCTTGGATGCAGGTATCTTATCCTTTCGTCCACCGGTCTGAAAAAAACGCATGTTAACCCTGTTGCTTGCTATCTTGGCTTCGGAAGATCCACTGGCACTTGCCTTGACATTGACTCCCCATCCCGAGCCGGAAAACTCGGCTGACGCCTGCTCTTTCTCCTCTCTTGAACTGCTTGTCACTGTAATAACTGAGGTCAAGCGTGCGCCACCGTAAAGTGCTGCAACAAATGAGTCACCGCAAAGGTTCAAAAAGTTGGTCAAGTCACGCTGTTTTGCGAGACGTAGTGCGTCCGAAGTGAGTCTGATGGAACCTGCATCAGGTACTGTCTTTCTCGTCTCCGGATTTTTGATATCGCCACGACTGCCAGGCAACAAGGGCGTTGCATAGCGGACACCGTTATCGACTGAAACATTGAGTACGAAATTCGAACTGAAACTGTTGATTTTTGTGTTTTTAGCAAAGTTAGCGCTGCCGCTTGCACTGTAGGCTATTGTTTTGATCGATGCGGCCGCAGAAATATTCATACTCTGCATCAACTCACGGCTATCCGAGACCTCAGTCATGGTCATATACTTTGTCTGACCCATATCCTCTTCGATAGCGTATTCGATACAGACATTCGGCTGGGGTATACCCTCCTCAGAATCCCACCCCCAACCCACATCGACACCGGCTTCAGGATAGTTAACCGTGACGGGCTGCGCATGTCTGCGCACAGTCACTTCCATCTCAGATGTTTTGGAGGAACTACTTGAGTGAATTGTTGATTGACGTTCTTCGTTATCCGACTGACAACCCGACAACAATATTGTTATCGGGATAACCATTCGCAAGCATTTGGATATAAAGTCAACATTAAGTGTAGTTACCCTACACGATTCTCTGTTATTCATTATGTAGAACACTGATACCAATACAATTATCAAAAAGGTTCAGTATAGACCAGATAAAATCTACCCGAATGGTATATAGACATGTCCATATTGGGTTTAATCGATGATTGCGATACTGCCCATGAGATGCTTATTGAATATGCGCTTATGGTGTTGACTGCAATGAAAAACAATTAGAAATGGCAAGTGTCTTGGAATTTATTCGGCTTCATCATCAAGATATTGCAGATCAGAATTACGCTATCTGTACTGATATTCCAACTACTGAATCACTTTTCCTTGAGAGCACTTCAGAGAATTCGACGTATGAATTGATCACCACCAGCCGCATATTTTATCTCAACACACGCTCGCTTCGCGGTCATCGGTTGTCTACTCGACATGACAAACAAAACAGACTCGGGCGTCTGCGTGATCTTTCTCTGATTTGCTGATCATTGCTTTGCTGGCCCTATCTCAGATGGTGCCAGCTTTATCATGTATCGATATACAGTAGAGATGTTCTTGAAGTCGAAAACCAATACACGTCTTTACTATTTTTGACGGGTTAGAACAATCGACACGCGTGACTCTCGATCGGTACGCCCCTGTAAACCGATCAGGCTGCTATGATCATCACTCAATCTAAGCCGGTGCCGATAACTGAAATCGACTTTGCCGAAAACCGGTTCCAGATCAACCCGCATCCCCTCGTATTCGATGAGTCCTACTCCCCGTTTCCATACCTGCTGGCTCTGATGGTGCGTCTCCTCGACCCATAGCTGTCCATCCCTTTCCGTGATCGTCCAGTAACCTCCATTCGGCAGATGCCACAAACCGGTGTATTGGTCGATGCCTGCTGTTGAACCCCAGCCATACCAAGCTGCCATACCGACTGCGGTGAGTAACGACACCCCAATCAATGCCACAACCCAGACCGGTAGAGCGTTGAAACCCTGGTGCTCCACACCAGCCCTTTCGAGGACTCGTACCAGACGGGATATGTCGAAATCCCAACGATCCTCCGACAGCTCTATGGCCTGCAGTCGTGCAAGCCGACGCAATGACTCTGGCAACTCATCCTCAGTGGGCATTTTTGCGTCTTCAACCAGCACAGGCACTACCGTCAATTCAACATTCTTCAGTGCTGTTTCTATCTCCCGACGCACATGATCCTCACGATCATCCAGACGCCGCCTTCCATCGGCAGACCGGGTCTGCAGCCAATTGTCGCCGATCAGCACGATCGCAACCTTCGCAGCAGCAATCGCCTTTTCCAGTACTGCGACGAAATCGGCACCGACATCGATCGACTCGACATCCCTGAACACCAGTGTGCGGTCGAAATACCGTTCGAGATCGTCACAGATACGACCGGCATGGCCGGAAGTATCAGACCGGCGATAACTTAGAAAAACAGTGTTAGCCACAGCATCTCCCATGCGCTCAAACCAACCAGCCTTTCAATGAAAGTATAATCAACTGACTAGATCACGGTTAATAGTGGGACTCAGTACCGCATATATCGCTGTCAGAAAGATAAAGACGATGAATAGATACCTACCGGGGAGCCCAGGGCGAACAGTACATCAACCCCAAATCAGACAGCATGTCAGCTGTATTAAAAAAACCTTTTACCAGGACAACGGACGGCAACACACCCAATGATTTTGCCATCTCGAGAGGAATTCGTTGTTAAAGACAGGTATGTATCGATATCGAAAAAAATGGCGGCCGTCACCCCTGTCTGCCCACATAGGAGAGGTACCCGACCACCTGCTAACAGGATCTGGATATAAATACCCGGGATAGGATTGGCTTAACAGTGAGTATGATGCTAACGACAATTGATCCGTGCGATCAGGCGCTGAAACTTCTCGAACGGAGGGCGGACATCGACCTTGCAACTCACTCGCTTACCCCGTGCAAACGAGCATTCCGACTGAATGCCAATCACAATGTCGGCATCGGCAGCAGGCAAACAAGATTTCTCAGGACCACGGGGTGGTCCTATCGGCACTCAACCCAAGGTATTTGCCTCTAATACAAAATCAGCCACACAACCAAAAGAGCCAGGAGTCTATTCAAGCATAGAGAGCATATGGATACCTGCCCAATCCTCTAATCACTCAGTTGGTAACGCGCACCGCAATAGGGGCAGGTTGCACTGCCTGTCTTCTCAATGGGTAAATAGACACGGGGATGCAGCCCTGCCAATGCCTCACCGGGTCGTGGGCAGCTCAAGGGCAAGTCATTTCGTGTGACTTTTTGGGGCTCCTGTTTCGGATAGTTGGTCTCTGCCTGTGTCATCGTCGATTCTCCTGATCAGACATACGCCAGCCACTCGGGATGAGATGCCAGGCGTCCATGAACCAGATCGAAATAGCTTTTTTGCAATTGTTCTGTGATCGGGCCACGACCGCCATTGCCGATAGGACGATTGTCCACTTCCCGAATGGGGGTGACCTCAGCAGCGGTACCGGTAAAAAAGGCTTCATCCGCGATGTACACCTCATCCCGGGTAATGCGTTTCTCGACCACATTGTATCCCTGCTCTTCAGCAAGCTCGATGACACTTTTACGGGTGATGCCATCCAGCGCCGATGTCAAGTCCGGGGTATAAATAACACCATCCCGCACAATAAAAATATTCTCACCGGAGCCCTCCATGACAAAACCGGCAGCATCCAACAATAGGGCTTCGTCATAACCATCGTGCAACGCTTCCTGCAGCGCCATCATCGAGTTCATATAGTTGCCATTGGCCTTTGCCCGGCACATGGTGCTGTTGACATGATGACGGGTGAAGGAGGAGACGCGGATACGGATCCCTTTCTCCATGTTTTCAGCCCCCAGATAGGCACCCCACTCCCAAGCCGCCACCATACAGTGAACTTTTAGGTTGTCGGCCCTGAGACCCATCCCCTCGGAACCGTAGAAACACATGGGCCGGATATAGGCAGAGTCAAGGCTGTTTTCCCGAACCGCTGCCATCTGTGCTTTGTTGAGGGTATCCCTATCATAGGGCATTGGCATATTCAGGATGTGTGCAGAGCGGAACAAACGGTCAGTATGCTCCTGCAGGCGAAAGATGGCCGTTCCCTTTTCTGCGTGGTAGGCCCGAACGCCCTCGAACACCCCCATGCCGTAGTGCAGGGTATGCGTTAAGACATGGGTCTTTGCTTCGCGCCAAGGGACCATCTCGCCATCAAGCCAGATGACCCCGTCACGGTCTGCCATTGTCGACATCATTGAAACATCTCTCGTTCAGTTTTTTTGTTTTGCATCAGACAGGACCAGATGTCCTGCACCAGTGCCCGCTCTTCGGCAAGTTTCTCACACCTCACAAAGGCAGGCAGGTCCTGCAGCGCCGTGCGGTGGTAGGCCGCACGAAGCACTTTATAGATTCCCATCATCCGCTCTGCTGCATAATCATTGAGCAAACCGAGCTTCGACAAGGTCTCCAGCAAGCGGATGTTATCTGTCCAGACCACAAGATCGGGATGGTCATGCGCCCACCGGAGGACCGTGTATTGAACCATAAATTCTATATCGACGATACCACCAACGCCCTGCTTGAGATCAAATCGATCCCGATTACTCTTATCCAGACTGGTGCGCATTTTTTCACGCATCTCCACCACTTCCCCCTGCAGTTTGTCCGGATCGCGCTGTTGACTGATGATCGCATGACGGATGGCTTTGAAGCGCTTTTCTACCTGTTGATCGCCCGCAACCACACGAGCCCGGATCAGGGCCTGGTGTTCCCAGGTCCAGGCACTGTTATGTTGGTAGGTCTCAAAGGTATCGAGAGAGCTGACCATCATCCCGGAGTTACCGTTGGGTCGCAGCCGCATATCGACCTCATAGAGGATGCCTGAGGGTGTACGGGTAGTCATGATATGGATGAAACGTTGTGCCATTCGGGCATAGAAAACGTCCACAGAGACCGGTTTACCACCATCGGTAAAAGCATTCCTGTCTGGACAACCGTGCAGGAAAACCATATCGAGATCAGACCCGAAACCCAGCTCTATACCACCGAGTTTGCCATAACCAACAACAGCAAAACCGGTCTCGCCATTCATCAATCCTGGGGGACGGCCATGGCGACGAACCATCTCCCGAAAGGTAATTTGGATCACCTGTTCGATAACACTTTCTGCGATCCAGGTGAGGTAGTCACTGACCACCATCAGAGGTATCTGATCAGCGATGTCCGCAGCCGCCACCCGCAACCTGTTGCTCTGGGCAAACTGGCGCAACCGTTCCATCTGGCTCTCCAGATCATCCTCGTCAATCCGTGATAGTTGATCGGCCAGATCGGCGCAAAGCTGATCTCGCTTAAGCGGAGAGTAGAGCCTGCGCGGATCGAGCAGTTCGTCCAACAGGATCGGATGTCGAGTCAGCATATTGGCAATCCACGGGCTGACGGCAGCCAGCTTCACCAACTGAGAGAGGACCAGGGGATTCTCTATCAGCAAGGCGATATAGGCGGTACGCTGAACGACTGCCTCGAGCAGACGAATAATCCGCGGCAAGGCAGCATCTGCCCAATCCGATTGACCGACCGCCTCCAGTAACAGCGGCATCAATTGATCGAGTCTTTCCCGTCCTTTGGTACTGAGACGACGGCAGGCATGGCTACCTCGAAGAGTCAGCAATTGTTGCAGTGCCTTCTCCCCTTGACGAAACCCGGCCGTTTCAAGGGTGGCTATCGCCTGCTCATGGTCGAGGCTTTCATGCCAAACACCGGTCAGTGGCTGACTCTCCTGGTCACTCTCTGTCTGCGGAGCGGCGAAGACCATATCAAAGTGTCCCTGGACACGTTTACGGTAGAGCGCCAGATCGGGGAAAAAGTCATCCCAGGCGGCATACCCCATCGACCGGGCCAATCGCAATCGACCCACTTCATCGGATGGCAGCAGGTGAGTCTGCCTGTCTTGCCAGGCTTGGATCCGGTTCTCCACCCGTCGCAGAAACCGATAGGCCTCACTCAGTTCCCGTACCACATATTCCGGCATCAGATCTTTTTCATGCAGATGTTGTAAGACACGCAGAATAGGACGTATCTGCAACGCTTTGTCACGCCCCCCACGGATCAGTTGAAAGGCCTGACCGATAAATTCGATCTCCCGGATACCACCGGGACCCAGCTTGATATTGGCTTCCATCCCTTTCTTATAGAGCTCGTTGCTGATCAGCTGCTTCATCTCTCGCAATGAGTCGATTGCACCGAAATCGAGGTAGCGACGATAGACAAAGGGACGCAGCATCGCCATCAACACATCACCCGCTGCCTTGTCACCAGCCACCACACGGGCCTTGATCATGGCGTAACGCTCCCACTCACGCCCCTGGGAGCCGTAATAACTCTCCATTGCAGGGAAGCTCATGGCCATTGGACCAACACTGCCGAAGGGGCGCAGACGTGTATCGACGCGAAAAACAAAACCTTCTCCGGTGTGATTGTCCAGCGCCTGAACCAGACGCTGGCAGAGACGGATAAAAAACTGCTCATTGGTCAGTCGCCGGGGTCCATCTGTCTGTCCGCTTTCGGGATAGGCAAATATCAGATCGATATCAGATGAGAGATTGAGCTCTCTGGCGCCCAGCTTGCCCATTCCAAGCACGACCAGTGATTGGGCTTCCCCCCCCTCATTACGCGGGGTGCCCATCTCCTTGCAGCCCCAGTCATAAAGCTTAATCAATGCCTGTTCGATGCAGGCATCCGCCAGTGCGGAGAGATCTTCAAGTGTCTCCTCCAGGGATGCAAGGCCTGCCAGATCTCGCCAGATGATGCGCACCATCTGGTATCGCCTGAATCGCCTTAAGTGGAGCGAGAGAGAGGGCTCGTTCTCCACATCATCCAGCTGTTGCTTCAGCTTTTGCGCCATCTCTTCATCAGCAAGGCTCCGGTCGAGTAGTCCCTGCTGATAGAGATCGTGGAGTAACTCGACATAACGAAGAGCGGTTTGTGCCACGTAGTCACTCGCTTCCCATACTTTCATCAGATTCTGATGAAAGTTTTCGCATTGCGGTACAGGCAATCCCGCATCCGCCAAATTTTCACACCACTGCTGATACTGCTCTTCTGTCACTTGTTGCAGATTCACTTACGCTCTCACATCTGGATGGATACTAAACATTTTTTCCGTGTATTGAATTGACTGAACTGTGATTTTTTTTGTTAAACCTAGCATCGGCAGTTAAACATGGATTTGAGGGAAATCCCGGTACACCGGTAAGGCATCGTTCGCAGTCGATGGCTATCCCCTTAACCAAGTACGAGAATGCAGCAGGGTTCGTCAGGATTCATTAACAAATTCATGTAACGTTCCACAACTCACCCGATGGATGCGGGCAAACTGCAATATTTATTTCGGCATATAACTACCTTACGTTCGATATCAGAGGCCAACAGCAAAATCTAGGTTTTTAGACTTGTGCCAACACAGATCCTTGCAGATGCTACTCTACTAACCCAATCAAAGCATCTAAACAAAACAGTCGCTCGTATCATTTCAAGACGGTATCCACATTCATTAACAGGCATAAACAATGGACTGGCTAAGTTTTTTTTCGATGCAGAGCGCGGCACTGCTCTCTGCACTGTTTATCTTTTTGATTGGGCTGGGTGTGCTGCTGGTCATCACCCTATTCATTATCGATATATCCCAAACCAAGGATGCCATACGCCATAATTTTCCTGTCATCGGACGCTTTCGCTATCTGTTTAGCCGCCTCGGCGAGTTCTTCCGCCAATATTTCTTTGCCATGGATCGAGAGGAAATGCCATTCAACCGGGCAGAGCGGGATTGGGTCTACCATTCGGCTGCCGGGATCGATAATACCGTTGCCTTCGGTTCAACAAAACCGCTGAATGCACCAGGTACAGTGCTGTTTGTAAACACCCCTTTTCCCACCTTGGACGAAGATGCCTACCGCACTCCCCCGCTAGTAATCGGCCCGGGCTGTCGCGAACCCTATAAGACAAGCTCGCTGATTCATATCTCCGGCATGAGTTTTGGCGCTATCTCAATTCCAGCGGTGCGTGCCTTGTCACACGGGGCCAAGCAGTCCAATTGCTGGCTCAATACTGGAGAAGGAGGCCTTTCACCCTACCATCTTGAGGGTCGTTGCGATTTGGTTTTTCAGATCGGCACTGCCAAGTATGGTATTCGTAATTCGGATGGCAGCCTCAGTGAAGAGAAACTGCGTGAGATTGCTGCCATTCCCCAGGTGAAGCTGTTCGAAATAAAGCTGAGCCAAGGCGCCAAACCAGGCAAGGGCGGCATTTTGCCGGGAACGAAAGTGACCGAAGAGATTGCCACCATACGGGGCATTACTGCAGGTAAGGACTCAATCTCACCCAATCGCCATCCTGAAATATCGAACTTCTCGGAACTGTTGAGTTTTATTAATCGTATACGTGACATCTCGGGTAAGCCGGTGGGGTTCAAAATCGTTGTGGGTACCCATACATGGCTGGAGGAGATGTGCGAAATGATCCATCAATGCGGCACCGCATGTGCCCCGGATTTTATCACCATCGATGGCGGTGACGGCGGCACAGGTGCTGCTCCGATGCCATTGATGGACAGCGTAGGACTTCCCATCAAGGCGGCACTGCCTAAAGTCGTGGATATCCTGCAGCGACATGGATTGCGCAATCGTATCAAGGTGATCGCCTCCGGCAAACTGATCACACCTTCTGAGACAGCCTGGGCCTTTTGTGTCGGCGCTGACTTTGTAACCTCCGCCCGTGGATTCATGCTTGCCATGGGCTGTATCCAGGCACTGAAATGCAACAAGAATACCTGTCCTACAGGTATCACTACTCATAACAAACGCCTGCAGCAGGGACTTGATCCACAACAGAAGGCTGTGCGGATCAAAAACTTCGTTGACAAAATCCATTACGGCAGCGGACTGATCGCTCACTCCTGCGGGGTACCCCATCCACGGGCACTGCGCCGCCACCATTGCCAGATTATCCAGGCAAATACTCAACCGATCTCTTTGGATGAACTCTACCCACCCCAACAGACACGCCCTGAATATCAACCTGTCGTTGAACAGGAACCCACTCAAGATACATCATGAAAAGTCCATGCTACACCAAGGTTTCAGACCTGTTTGCCCCTGTCCTGGAAAAATCCTAGGCAGGGAGAGCGCCGCAGACATGAACAGTAAAAAACCCATTGATGATGCTATCAATGATTCAATGGGTTTAGTCAGGCGATTATTTGAGTCTTAGTTACCCGGCAATCTAACAGGCAGCCGGGTTTCAACCCCTAATTGATCTTACCCTGAATCGTTTGCATCATCCGAACGATCTCTTCGGACATGGGACCGACTCGTTGGTACTCTCTCTCAGCAGCCTGCATGTCGCCCCGATGCTTAAGATCAACGATGGTCTTAATCAGTTCATGCAACTCCCTGTGTGGTTTTTCGATCTGGCTCATTTCACTGATGTGGGACAGCTCTTTTCGGCCGACATCCTCATACCATTTACCAAATCCACAGGCTTTGTGGTTGAAGGCAACCCGCTCATCCAATGAACCCTTACCATCGAGGAATCCACGGAGTTTTGTCTTCCAGCTCAGATGCGCCGCCATCGCCTGCTGCAACTGGTTGGCATGCGCATCCCCAGTATTGAACTGCTGCAGGAGTTTACCTAGCTGGTCGACCTCATTTGACATCACTTCACTGGCTTCGTAGCTATTGACTGAATCCTGTGATGTCTCTTCTGCCACATGGGTGATTTCGACGATATTTCGGTTAATATCCTCAGCCACCGCACTCTGCTCCTCGGCAGCCGTGGCGATCTGCGAACTCATCTGCGAGATGGTGTCGATAACCCGGGTTATCTCCCCGAGGGCCTCGTGGGCGCGACCGGCCTGATCGACACTCTCTGCCGCCTGCTCTTGGCTGGTCTGCATTACTGTGACCGTCTCTCTCACGCCTGTCTGCAGGCTCTCGATCATCTCCTGAATCTCCTCGGTGGAGTCCTGAGTGCGTTTGGCCAGGGTTCTGACCTCATCGGCCACGACAGCAAAGCCCCGTCCCTGCTCACCGGCCCGTGCCGCCTCGATGGCCGCGTTCAGCGCCAGCAGATTGGTCTGATCAGCAATCCCACGTATCACATCGAGTACCGAGCCGATCCGTTCGCTATCCTGCTCCACATGCTGCACGGTCTCTACCGCCTTACCCACTTCACTGGCCAGGCTATCGATACTGCGGGTGACTGCATTGACAACATCGCGTCCGCTATTGGCCTGCAGATCGGCCTGCTTCGCCGCTTCTGCAGTCTGAGTGGTGTTCTGTGCCACTTCGTGGACCGTTGCTGACATCTCCGTCATCGCAGTCGCTACCTGAGTTGTCTGCTCATGCTGCTTGTTGATGCCGTCCCTGGTGTGTTCCGCCAGCGTAGCAAAATCGCCTATCTTGATGCTCAGATTGCCGGTGGCCCTGGAGACCTTTTTTATCATCCCTTCGGTCTTATCGGCAAAACGGTTATAACCCCGGGAAAGACGGGTAACCTCATCTGTCCCAGACTCATCCATACGTACTGTAAGATCACCTTCTGCAGAGGCTATACCCTCCATAGCCATGGCTGCGTCACAGATCGGTTTCACCACCCCACGACTTATCAGCCACACCATGGCACCAATAATCAACACCGAAAGCAGACCCAAACCTGACACCAACAGCAATAGATTGGAGATCGCAGTGGCAAATGCAGAACGGTCCTTAGCCACAACAAGTACACCGATGGGCTCCCCGGAGTAGTTCTCCACAGGGGCCGCATAGTATGAGACAGGCATATCGTTTAATTCACCTTTGTCATAGAGGTGGTGACCTTTAGCAATGTCGTTCAACCTATCCATAGAGACCAGGTTATTACCTTCCATAGTCGTTGCAAAACGGTCCATCTTGCCGTCACGATCGATATAGAGCTCCAGCTCTATATCGTGTAGTTTGGACATTTCATCGAAGAATGACTGTCCGAAGGACATGCCAAACTCAACGGTACCCACATGCTTGCCAGCATGATTGACCGGCACCAGCCCACGCACACCAAGACCGGCAACACCCACTTCCAAGCCTTGAATAGCACGCTTATTGCGATTCCCTTCTACAACCGTCAGACGAAACGAAGAGAGGTCGTCACCGAACTTGGCGGGTTTATGGACTCTGAGGAATGAGGTGGCTGGAGGTTCGTGAAACTGGAACTGACGTACACCGTACTCTTTTTTCAAAGCCTGAAATCCTGGTACGAACAGTGATTCAAGCGCCTCCCGATCACGCTCAGCAAAATGTTTCTGGACATCCGGGATTCCCGCAACCAAAGCACTCATCGCCCTGGCAAGACGTCCCTCAGATTCAACGCCACTCACTACAATCTCAAAAATCTCTCCCATTTCATTCTCTTCTGCTGTCTGCAGAATGCCACCCATGTAGTTGAAGGTGGTAGAAAGGGTGACCGCAAGCACAACAAAAACTGCAATAATTGTTGCGATGACAAAGCGTAGAGAGATGCCGATACTCCTGAACATGATTCTTTCCCCGATACAGAGACGATTCCCTCCGTCTGGAAAATACTCCAACCACTTAACGTAACGGCAATAACAGTAAAAAATGAACCTCTGAAATGTAAAAAACCCCGTGCCTGATCAGGCACGGGGTTTCACGGGAAGAACGAAGACGAAAGACAGTTTTTACATCATACCGCCCATACCGCCCATACCGCCCATACCACCCATATCACCCATTGGTGGTGCAGCAGCCTCATCTTGTGGCTCCTCTGCCACCATGCACTCAGTGGTGATCATCAGACCTGCCACGGAAGAGGCGTTCTGGAGTGCATAACGGGTTACCTTGGTCGGATCCAGGATACCCATCTCCATCATATCGCCATACTCATCATTGCTAGCGTTGAAGCCATAGTTGCCTTCACCGTTACGCACCTTATCGAGCACCACCGAGGGCTCACCACCCGCATTGGCGACAATCTGACGCAGCGGCTCTTCCATCGAACGTCGTGCAATAGCAATACCCACATCCTGATCGTGATTTTCACCGGTCAATTTATCGATAGCCTGCAGTGCACGCACCAGAGCAACACCACCGCCAGGGACAATACCCTCTTCAACAGCGGCACGGGTTGCATGCAATGCATCTTCCACTCGCGCTTTCTTTTCTTTCATCTCGACCTCGGTTGCAGCACCAACCTTGATCACGGCCACGCCACCCGCCAGCTTGGCTACGCGCTCTTGCAGCTTCTCACGATCGTAGTCAGAGGAAGTCTCCTCAATCTGTGCACGAACCTGTTCGACGCGGGCCTTGATATCACCCTCAACACCGGCACCGTCAATAATGGTCGTCTCTTCTTTGGTAACGGTCACTTTCTTGGCACTTCCCAGATCGTCAAGCGTCGCCTTCTCAAGTGACAGACCGACCTCTTCAGAGATGACGGTACCACCGGTGAGGATAGCGATATCCTGCAACATCGCCTTACGACGATCACCAAAGCCCGGGGCCTTGACAGCGGTAACCTTGACGATACCACGCAGATTATTGACCACCAGGGTAGCCAGCGCTTCGCCTTCCACATCTTCGGCAATGATCAGCAAGGGTTTACCTGCCTTGGCCACACCTTCCAGTACCGGAAGCAGATCACGGATATTTGAGATCTTTTTATCGTGCAGCAGGATGTAGGGGGCTTCCAGTTCGGCAGACTGACTCTGCTGATTGGTGACGAAATAGGGAGAGAGATAACCGCGATCGAACTGCATACCTTCAACCACATCCAGTTCATTCTGCAGGGCAGTACCCTCTTCTACGGTAATGACACCCTCTTTTCCGACCTTCTGCATCGCCTCGGCAATGATGTCACCAATATTGGTATCAGAATTAGCAGATATTGAACCGACTTGAGCGATCTCCTTATCATCGGAACAGGGACGGGAGACACCTTTCAGCTCTTCCACAGCAGCAATCACTGCCTTGTCAATACCACGCTTGAGATCCATCGGGTTCATGCCGGCAGCTACAGCTTTCAGGCCTTCGCGCACCATGGCCTGAGCCAGCACAGTAGCAGTGGTGGTGCCGTCACCGGCAACATCAGAGGTCTGCGAGGAGACCTCTTTCACCATCTGTGCACCCATATTTTCAAATTTGTCGGAGAGTTCGATCTCCTTCGCTACGGAGACACCGTCTTTGGTCACGGTGGGCGCACCAAAGCTCTTCTCCAGCACTACGTTGCGGCCCTTGGGACCAAGGGTTACTTTAACAGCGTTGGCCAGAACATTGACGCCCCTCATCATACGTTGACGGGCATCATCACCAAATTGTACTTCTTTTGCACTCATGTCTTAATTCCTTGGGTAAATGTTGAGAATCTTCACCAGGCATAGCCTGTGACTGGTTGTGATTACAATGTGCGAGGTTAACCCTCGATCACACCCATGATGTCTTCTTCACGCATGACGAGAACTTCATCACCACCCAACTTCACTTCAGTACCGGAGTATTTACCGAACAGCACTTTGTCTCCGACCTTGACTTCCAGCGGACGGGCCTCACCACTATCGGTAATCTTACCGTTGCCGACAGCCAGCACCTCACCCAGAATAGGCTTTTCGGTCGCAGCATCGGGGAGCACAATGCCGCCAGGACTGGTGCGCTCTTCTTCCATACGACGAACGATCACGCGATCGTGCAGCGGACGAATATTCATCGACTGATTCTCCTCAATATTGGTTTTTGTCAAAAAATCTATGTTTGGTTCTTACCGGGCGAGGCTGTTAGCACTCACCTGAACTGAGTGCTAATAATAGAGCGAAAAACCGGTTAGTCAAGGCTATCCACAGAGATTTTTATCGACGAAAAAGAGAGGCCTTATCAGCAAACTGCACGCGATCTGTGTGATAATGGTTGATTAATCAACAATTCACTAGCAAAAGAGGCCAAACATGAGGCAAGCCAAACAGGGTGATACCGTCCGACTTCACTATACCGGCACACTGGACGATGGAACCCAGTTTGATTCATCCGCAGATCGTGATCCCATTGAATTTACCCTAGGTGAAAAAGCAGTAATCCCGGGATTTGAAACCGGCGTGGAGGGTATGCAGGTGGGCGACAAAAAGACCATCAACATCCCTGCCAATGAGGCTTATGGCCAACACAATGACGCCCTGGTCGAACAGGTTCCCCTGGAGAGCTTTCCAGACGACCTGGAACTCCATGTGGGCATGCATCTACAGGCACAAAGCCCTGATGGAGAGCACTTCAATGTGGTTGTCACCGCACTCTCGGACGAAGTTGCGACGATCGACGGTAATCACCCACTGGCAGGCGAGGCACTTAATTTCGACCTCGAACTGGTCGAAATAGTCTAATCTTATAGATCTCCACGCTTTCGTTGGATCATTAAATTAACTAAAACCACCTAGACCGGGAGGCATCCATGGCTGAAGCCAAAAAAGCAAAAAACATAAAAAAGCCGAAAAAGCCAAAAAAAATCAATAATAAAGTTTATGAAAAAGAGCTGTTTAATCTGCAACTGGAACTGGTCAAGCTGCAGGAATGGATTAAGCACAAAGGATTGAAAGTGGTTGTTCTTTTTGAAGGTCGCGATGCCGCTGGCAAGGGTGGCGTCATCAAACGCATCAATCAGCACCTCAATCCTCGTATCTGTCGTGTCGTCGCCCTACCGGCACCGACAGAACGGGAGCAATCCCAGTGGTATTTCCAACGCTATGTGCCTCATCTGCCCGCTGCTGGCGAAATGGTGCTCCTGGATCGTAGTTGGTACAACCGCGCCGGGGTGGAGAAAGTCATGGGCTTCTGCACCGATGAGGAGTATCAGGAATTCATGCGCTCATGTCCCGAGTTCGAACGTATGCTGGTACGATCGGGTATCATCCTGATCAAATACTGGTTCTCGGTCTCAGACGAAGAGCAGGAGCGTCGTTTCCAGAGCAGGCTGGAAGAGCCCCACAAACGCTGGAAACTGAGTCCGATGGATCTGGAATCACGCTCACGCTGGATGGAGTACTCGAAGGCCAAGGACGAAATGTTCGCTCATACAGACATCAAGCAGGCCCCTTGGTATGTGGTGCACTCCGACATCAAAAAACATGCACGGCTTAACTGTATTGCACACCTGCTGAGCATGATCCCCTACAAGGATCTAACCCCTGAACCCATTGAGCTGCCCCACCGGGCTGCAGATATCGGGTATGTTCGGCCACCCATCACTGACCAGACATTCATACCTGAAATCTATCCCTAGTCAGTCGTTATCCAGAAGCTGATAACTATTGAATCCCAAGCCATCCCGGTCTTCGCCGGGATGGGACCATTAGCCGCTATCTTTCTCATCCTCACGTTGAAATTCACCTTCGATAACACGGGTCTCATTTTTCTGAGGCTGCTTCGAATTCTGCTGCACCGGCCTCATGATGCCCCCATTCTGCAAACCCGCAGCCATTAGCCAGCGCCTAAAGGGGGGCACCAGAAACAGAAAGCCCACGACATCGGTTATAAAACCGGGCAACAACAACAGGAGACCACAAATCAGTAAAACCGCCCCCTCCATCATGTCAAATGCAGGCACCTCACTGCGATCCATTGCCTCGCGTACCCTGGCGAAGGTGGCAAAACCTTGAGCACGGACCATCCAGCCTCCAAGAACGGCTGTAAACAGGGTAAGAAAAATTGTCTGTAAGACGCCGATCTGTGACCCCACTTTAATCAAAAAATAGATCTCCACCAGGGGGATACCGACAAATAACAGTAAAAAAATGAGTAAAGGATTCATCACGGAAGCTTACGCTGCACAATACATGGGCACAAGATAAAGGCCCGTTACCGTCACTACACTATCCACACAAATCGGCTTGCTAGCAGCTGATTCAATAGATTCAGCGGATCGCAAAGCGATTGAAATCCATGAACAATCATGTTCATATCAAGGGTTGACGATTTGCGGATGATTAACAACACGCATGCCACGTCACCACTCAACTTGAATATATAAAGGGAAATGGATGAAAATGACATATCTGACAGATAAACACAGAACCCCAGGGTTCTCTATGCTTGCCGGTGTCCTGGCTGCCGCAGTGATTGGCCTGAGTGGCTGTGATGCCACTATGCCAAAAATGGGTGCTTCCAAGGGTAACACCGTAACCGGAGCAGCAGGAGGCGAAACGGCTGAAAATGCCAACAGTGCACTCGAGTCTTGTGATGAAACCCTTGGCACACTAGCGGTTGTCGAGGACCAGTCTGCTCCCTGGTGGGCCACCTACAGACACCGTTACCCAACGCTCGGTACGACTGTCCCTGTACTTCGTATGATGATCCAGCAATCAAACTGCTTCGTCGTTGTTGAGCGTGGCAGAGCCATGAACAACATGATGCAGGAGCGGGCCCTGATGAACTCAGGCGAGATGCGTCAAGGCAGTAACTTTGGCAAAGGCCAGATGGTGGCGGCCGACTACACCATGAATCCAAGCATCCAGTTCTCTGCAAAAGGCACGGGGGGCGTTAAAGGAATTGTTGGTGGACTGTTCGGGTCCGTAGCCGGCGCACTGGCCGGTGGCTTGAAATCCAACGAGGCGGCTACCACTCTGTTGTTGGTCGATAACCGCTCAGGTGTCCAGATCTCTGCAGCTGTCGGTAATGCCAAGAACTTTGATTACAACCTATTCGGAGGTCTGTTCGGTGGTGGTGCATTAGGTGGTGCCGGCGCTTTCAGCAATACGCCTGAAGGCAAGGTCGTCACAGCCGCGTTTGCCGACTCCTACAACCAGATGGTAGGTGCTTTGAGAAATTACAAGGCCCAATCCGTCAAAGGCGGCCTGGGTAAGGGTGGACGTCTGAAAGTCGGTCAGTAGCCTCGCCGCTCAAACCGACCTGCGTTGCACTAAAAAGGCGACCGGATTACCGGTCGCCTTTTTTAAGCCCTTTTCCCAACCGGCAATCTTTGCCAGCTGAATGCGGATAGTGTATTTTCCGCCAATGTCGACACCACTCCTCTTGATCCTCTGCACAGTACCTGACCGGCAGACAGCACTCACACTTTCCAAGTCACTGGTGGAACGGGGACTGGCAGCCTGTGTCAATGTCACCCCACCCGTCACATCAATCTACCAATGGCAAGGGGAACTGGAGCAATCTGAGGAGATCCTGCTACTGATCAAGACAACTAAAAAACAGTATCAGAGCGTTGAGTCGGTACTCCGGGAAGAACATCCCTATGAACTTCCAGAAATCATCGCAGTCCCTGTAGAGCAGGGGCTGAACGGCTACCTCAACTGGGTGGAGAGATGCACAAATACAAAAGTTTGATAACACTGCTATTGATTCTGGTGGGGCTCACCTGCCAAACCCAGGCTGCCTGGAACGAAGAAGAACTGCTGATGCCGGACCAGGCCTTTCAGATCTCCGGTCGTACTGACGGCAGCGACAAACTGATCATCGAGTGGCGGATTGCGGACGGATACTATATGTATCGGGACAAGATCCATTTCGATAGCGACACTATCGGCATCGAAATGGGCCAGCCACTCCTACCGGAAGCCAAGATCAAGCACGATGAGTTTTTCGGTGATGTCGCTGTATACCGTCACACAGCAAATGTTGAGATCCCGATACAACGCATGCAGGGATCCCAGGAAACCCTTCTACTCAAGGCCCGCTCACAAGGCTGTGCCGACCAGGGGATCTGTTTTCCACCGCACACCCAGGAGATCCGCCTGGCGCTGCAACCTATGCAGGAGTCGGTCCAATCCCAAGCAACTGCAGAACCCAAGCTTGCCATAAACGATACAGGGATCAACACCCTCTTCGATAATGAAGAAGACGAGTTATTGGACCCAGAGGAGGCCTATAAACTCTCTGCCACAGTAGAGGATGGCACTCATCTCCGCCTCTACTGGAGCATTGCCGAAGGTACCTATCTTTATCATGATAAAATAAAACTCTCATTGCCTGAGGCTCAAGATGTAGCCATAGGTACGCTTGAGCTGCCTGAGCCTGAGATCAAACAAGACTCAATTCGCCCAGACGGTACCATCGGTGATGTTGCTGTCTACCACAATGAGATCGATCTCTCCGTACCTTTAGTACGCGGATCAACCGATGCCCAGGAGATCACCTTAGAAGCAAGGTTTCAAGGCTGTGCAGAGATCGGGGTCTGTTACCCACCGATGACCAAGCAGTACACACTCGCCCTGCCAGGCATCTCTCAGGTGGAGGCCGGTGAGCTCCCTGCCCCCCCTGACAACCCAACCAGTGCAGCGCTCGACGAACCCGTTTCTGAACTGGACGAGATTGCCAACACCCTCAAGGGTGGCTCCACTTTTATCATCCTCAGTGTCTTTTTTCTGCTGGGTCTCGGTCTGGCCTTCACGCCTTGCATCTTTCCAATGATCCCCATCCTCTCCGGCATCATTGCGGGCCAGGGGGATAAGATCACAACCCAGAAAGCTTTTATCCTATCCCTTGTCTACGTTTTGGCGATGGCGATTACCTACACCATTGCCGGGGTTCTGGCCGGACTGTTCGGTGAGAACCTGCAAGCCTATTTCCAGAACCCATGGATACTGAGTGGCTTTGCGCTGGTTTTTGTCTTACTGGCTCTATCAATGT
Source organism: Candidatus Thiodiazotropha sp. (ex Codakia rugifera) (assembly GCA_025656675.1). Classification (GTDB taxonomy): domain Bacteria; phylum Pseudomonadota; class Gammaproteobacteria; order Chromatiales; family Chromatiaceae; genus Thiodiazotropha. Next base: position 983,524 of record JAHXHN010000001.1, on the reverse strand, counting down.
TTGGTTTTTATGACCTTCAGCTCCCGAGCAGTCTGCAAAGCAAACTCACCGATGTCAGCAATAAACAGCAAGGGGGTTCTCTAACCGGCGTCGCCATCATGGGTTTTCTCTCCGCCTTGATTGTCGGCCCTTGCGTTGCACCACCACTGGCCGGGGCATTGATCTATATCGGCCAAACGGGCGATGCCCTGCTGGGTGGACTGGCCCTGTTTGCACTCAGTATGGGTATGGGTGCGCCTGTGATCGCCATCGGTACCTCTGCAGGTAAACTGCTACCGCGTGCAGGCAGTTGGATGGACGCTGTAAAAGCGGTGTTCGGTGTCGCCCTGTTGGGTGTGGCCATCATTCTGCTCGAGCGGATAATTCCAGCTGATGTGGCCTTGTTGATGTGGGGTATCCTACTGATTGTCTCCGCAATCTATATGGGGGCATTACGTCACCTTGAGATAGAAGCAAGCGGCTGGCAAAAACTGTGGAAGGGACTTGGTTTCGTATTTCTGGTCTACGGCACCCTGATGTTGGTCGGTGCCGCTTCCGGCAGCAAAGACACCCTGCAACCACTGAGAGGTATTGCTATCGCAGGTAGCTCAGGCGGCGCCCAGGGTCACCAGGAATTACAATTCAAACGCATCAAAAGTGTCGATGATCTGCAACGGGAAGTCGCCACTGCCAGCAGTCAGGGCAAATCTGTCATGCTGGACTTCTACGCCGACTGGTGCGTCTCATGCAAAGAGATGGAAAAGTACACCTTTTCCGACCCACAAGTGATCGCCTCACTCTCCAACACACAACTGCTACAGGCTGACGTCACAGCCAATGACAAGACAGACCAGGCCCTGTTACAGAAACATTTCGGACTCCCTGGACCGCCAGCCATCATTTTTTACGGCCGTGACGGCAACGAGCGCAAACGGTATCGCTTGGTAGGCTTTAAAGCAGCCGATGAATTTGCCGCACATGTAAAAAGGGCCATCCAGTAAGCCCAAAAAACAGCGTACTCAATACACAAGGATGGTGCCTAAACAGCCGATAAAAGGGATATTAAGGCGAAACAGATACTGAAAAGTTGCAACGATCTTGATAAGTACTGCATTGAAACTGGACAAAACCGCGCTTATCTTGCAGAATCTAACGACTCTTTGTTCAGCCCCCCTCCATGTCCCCAATATCGATGACATGAGTGAGGAAACGGGGACCTGTTCATTTATCCACGGCCTTGGAAATATCGAAAAATGGCAACCATCCTGGTACTTAATGGCCCGAACCTGAATCTGCTCGGCACCCGAGAGCCTAACCATTATGGCCAGGAAACACTTGAAACCATCGGTCAACGACTTGTAACCCAAGGTCAAGAACTGGGATATGAGATCGATTTCCGCCAAAGCAACGCCGAACATGAACTGCTATCGTGGGTACATGAGGCAAACCAATCCGGTGTCTCATTCATAATTGTAAACCCCGCAGCCTTCACCCACACCAGCGTTGCCCTGCGGGATGCCCTACTCGGCACCGCAATACCTTACATCGAAGTCCATCTCTCCAATGTGCATGCTAGAGAGGAGTTTAGAAAACACTCCTTCTTCTCCGACAAAGCCGAAGGTGTCATTACCGGCTTGGGTGCGCAGGGATATGAACTCGCCTTGCAGGCCGCCGTTGCGCGGCTCAACAAACAAATACTCTAGAGATTGAACAACATGGATATTCGCAAAGTAAAAAAATTGATTGAATTACTGGAGGAGTCTGACGTCGCGGAGATTGAGATCCACGAAGGTGAAGAGTCGGTAAGGATCAGCCGCAATAGCTCGATGCCCGTCACCATGGCTATGCCCAATATGGCACAACAGGCAGCGATGATGCCGGCTGCTGCACCCGCACCTGCCGCCGCTCCAGCTGCCGCACCACCGGGGCCTCAGGCAACCGATGAAATTGAGGGTCATGTGGTTAAATCACCCATGGTGGGTACCTTCTATCGGTCGCCCTCTCCAGGCAGCAAGTCGTTTGTGGAAGAGGGCCAGCAAGTCTCTGCTGGTGACACCCTCTGCATCATCGAAGCGATGAAGATCCTCAATCAGATAGAATCCGACAAGGCCGGCACGGTAAAGAAAGTACTTGTAGAAAATGGCCAGCCTGTCGAATACAACGAACCCCTCTTCATCATTGATTGAGTGAAACCATGATAGACAAGATTGTAATCGCCAATCGTGGTGAGATCGCACTGCGCATTCAACGTGCCTGCAAAGAACTCGGAATTAAAACCGTTGCCGTTCACTCTGAAGCTGATCGCGACCTGAAACATGTGTTGCTTGCCGACGAATCGGTATGCATTGGCCCCGCACCTTCAAGCGAAAGCTATCTCAATGTACCGGCCATTATCAGTGCCGCTGAAGTCACCGACTCGGTTGCTATCCACCCAGGATACGGGTTTCTCTCAGAGAATGCAGACTTTGCTGAGCGGGTAGAAAATAGTGGCTTTATCTTTATTGGACCAAGTGCAGATACAATTCGCATAATGGGTGACAAAGTGGCTGCCATTGAAGCCATGCGTAAAGCCAATGTTCCAACAGTACCGGGATCAAATGGACCACTCGACGGGAATGCGAAACGCACCAAAGAGATTGCCAATGAAATCGGTTATCCGGTAATCATCAAAGCTGCTGGTGGTGGTGGTGGTAGAGGTATGCGTGTCGTACATACAGAAGCCACACTGTTGAATGCGGTGGCGATGACCAAGGCGGAAGCTGAAGCTGCCTTTGGTAACGGCACTGTCTACATGGAGAAGTTTCTAGAGAATCCGCGCCATGTCGAGTTTCAGGTTCTCTCCGATACCCACGGCAATGCGATCCACCTCGGAGAGCGCGACTGTTCCATGCAACGCCGCCATCAGAAAGTGGTGGAAGAGGCTCCCGCACCAGGTATTACCGAGAAGCAACGCAGCGATGTCGGTGAACGGTGTGCAGAGGCCTGTCGACAGATCGGTTATCGAGGAGCCGGCACCTTTGAATTTCTGTATGAGAATGAGGAGTTCTACTTCATCGAAATGAATACCCGGGTACAGGTAGAGCATCCGGTCACAGAGTTGATTACCGGCATCGACATCGTTAAAGAGCAGATTATCATTGCTGCAGGTGAGCCCTTAAGCTACCAACAAAATCAGATCAAATTGCAGGGCCATGCTGTCGAATGTCGAATCAATGCAGAAGATCCGGAGAAATTTCTACCCTGTCCCGGCACCATAACCCAACTGCATACCCCAGGTGGACCAGGTATCCGTGTCGACACCCACATCTACAACGGATACAGAGTTCCACCCTATTACGACTCCATGATCGGTAAACTGATCGCCCATGGCGAGACCCGTGAATCAGCCATTGCCCGGATGCGAATCGCCTTGCAGGAGATGGTGATCAGCGGTATCAAGACAAACATCCCGCTACATCTCGACATCATGCGTGACAGTGCCTTCAAAGCAGGTGGTGCGAATATCCACTACTTGGAAAAGAAGCTGGGACTTTAACAGTATTTTGAATGGTGGATTAACCCACGCTTCGCGTGCGCATAACTCATTTAAAATTCACAATTCATCATTCAAAATTATTCATGGCTTGGCTACAGCTCTCCATCGATAGCAGTGAAACCGAGGCTCCTTTACTGGAGCTGGTATTCGAAAACCTCGGTGCACTCTCAGTAACCCTGGGTGACGCAGGCGACCAGCCACTTCTGGAAATTCCCCCTGAATCAGTACAGTTGTGGCGACACACTCGGGTGACTGCCCTGTTCGAAGGGAACCAGGACCCGCTGACATTGCGCAGCGCCCTTGCTGTAACCCTTGATGAACGACTCATACAAAGACTGCATTGGGAACGCATTGAAGACCGAATTTGGGAACGTGTCTGGCTGGAACATTTCAAACCCATGTCTTTTGGCCATCGACTATGGATCTGTCCTGAGGGCGAGTCTATCGATCAAGAGGATGCCACAGTCATCCAACTCGATCCGGGACTGGCCTTCGGCACTGGCACCCATCCCACCACGGCACTCTGCCTGGAATGGCTGGATGCTCAGGATCTACAGGGAAAAACACTCATCGACTATGGTTGCGGCTCCGGCATTCTTGCCATTGCCGCCCTGAAACTTGGTGCGCATTCTGTCGTTGCAGTCGATCATGACCCGCAAGCTTTAGAGGCCAGCCAAAATAACGCCAAAAAGAATGGTGTGGCAGATCGCCTCAAGACCTACCTGCCGAACGATACACCTGACCAGCAGTATGACCTACTGGTGGCAAACATCCTTGCAGGGCCATTGATTCAATTGGCCCCCGAACTCGCCCAACTGATCATTCCAGGTGGACATTTTGCCCTCTCTGGTATACTCGCAGAGCAGCAGCTTGAGGTGGCCGTCCGCTATCAGTCATTTGCCAGCCTGACAAAGCCCAAACAGCGTCAGGAGTGGATACTGATCAGCGGAATGACCTCCATTCGCGGAATTGATCCTTCATCGGTGTTCAACTGAGAATGGCAAGCTTAACGGAATCAGTAACCCAGTCGACAGTCGGCTAAAAAAGGGTTGCCTGCCGTTTGGCTTCGGTCTAACGTAGAGGTAATCTCTTATGGAATCATCAGAACGCATAGGTTTCCAAATGGAGACCAGCAGGGAGAACCCGAACTCTCCATTCCTGAGACACTAATATCAAAGGCAGTAGCCATTAGTCTCCTCAATAGAAGACGGCTAAATGGCTACAATGTAGTGAAACACGAGAAGTGACAGCAACCTGACCTATGTTTACCCAGTGCCCACACTGTCTGACTCTGTTCCGCATAACACCGGGACAACTCAAGGCCGCTGAGGGAAAAGTCCGCTGCTGTCAATGCAACAATGTGTTTAACGCATTGTTGAACCTACTGGAATCCCCCACTGCCTTCGATAATACAATGGCAGACCAAAAGGGTTCACCATCGCTAGAGCGGCGTCGAGAAACAGACCATGTGGCCGCACAACATCTCACCGAGGAGGAGGCGACCTCTGCTGCTGTCGATATAGAATCCAGTCTGGTCAGCGACAGCGAGGTTGAAAAGTCACTTGACGCATTGATAGATGACGATCCGGCCATCCATCAGCTGATGGAGGATTCCATTCTTGAGGTGGATGAGAACACCTCGGAGATTGACAGCCACAACCAATATATTCTGGAACAGGACGACGGTCTCGAAACCGAGCCTGACTATTTCGCTGCCGGGACCGAATCGCAGATGTCAGCTTTACTCGATCAGGACTCAGCCTCGCTGCTACTTAACGAGCAAAACACTCCGAGAGAATTGGCTGAAGTTATCGAGCTCGAGGTTCATGAAAAGCTCCCTCCTGCTTCAGAGAGTCCCGAGGACGCTGATAGAGATACCGATCAGCCACTTGATGAACTGTCATCGGATCAGATCCTATCGGAAATGGACACCCTCTCCTCATCGCTTACCGATGATCAGCCTACCACCCAAACTCGACCTGAAGAGGAAGCTCCCTTTACCTTCGAAAAACAGTATGAAGCGACACCTCCCAGTCGTTTCAGACGGTACTGGGCTTTGGGATGTTTTATATTACTGCTGCCCCTTGGCGGCCAAGTCATCTGGCAATCAAGGGATTCCCTCATTCAGTATGATACCGGCAGGCAACTCTTGCAGGGAGTGTGCCGCATAGCAGGTTGCAACATGCCGATTCGCCGGGCAACCGATAAGATCCTTATCAGTGAGCGTACACTGACCACTCATCCCGACAAAGAGAATGTCCTGTCACTTCAGCTTGAAATGGTCAATACCGCTGCCTTCCAACAACCCTACCCAAAGCTGCAGTTAAGTCTCTATAACGATATAGGTAAACTTATTGCACGGCGTACATTTTCACCCAGTGAATATAAGGCCACTCAATACCAATCCCAGGATATGATGCCTAAGTTGCAAGCTATACATGCTCAACTTGATTTGGTTGATCCTGGTAACGATGTCACCGGTTTTAAATTCGATTTTTTATAGCCGCAATACCTACAACCTATCCTTATTAACCAATAAGTATTGGGCAATCTGATTGAGCTTAAGAGATCGAATATCCTATGACAGGTTCATAGGAAAGCCACAACATCAGATAACAACACCGATGGTGGCATTACCATTACTCGATTCAACATCAACTTTTAGGCTAATCATATATCTTCCAGAAGACCGGGTGGGTAATCCTCAACAGAATCGTTTCGTTATAATGATCCAATTCAGCCTCCCATAAAAGCCTCGCCTCACAATAACTACACTCATAGACAGGGAATTTAATTCTGCATAAAAGTTTACATTTTTGCATATACGGTGCATCCCATCCCTCACTTCGACATATCTGCCCAAGATTTAATAGCTTATTCACTACCCTTCCAGCCAATTCACAAGTTGGACTCCAATCATATTCAGGACCAGATCAATTCAAGGCCATTTTGCCTTTGATTCCGCCTACATTTACAGGTAGTATCCCAACCCCTCCACACCCCATGAACAGCCTCCTGAAGAGGGGCGATTTGAATGCAAATTGGACCCTACAAAATAGAGAACAATCTGTTGTTGGCGCCTATGGCTGGTGTAACAGACAAACCATTCAGGCAACTTTGCCGACGGATGGGTGCTGGGCTTGCTGTCTCTGAAATGGTCTCTGCAGATGCCTCGCTTCGAGGCACAAGAAAGACGATAAAACGTCTTGATCATGAAGGGGAGACGTCTCCGATCAGTGTACAGATTGTCGGCTCGGAACCGCACAAGATGGCAGAAGCAGCTCGTGCCAATGTTGCCATCGGGGCACAGATTATTGATATCAACATGGGATGCCCCGCTAAAAAGGTTTGTAATCGCGCAGCTGGATCAGCACTGTTGCAGGATGAACAGCTTGTCGCCGCGCTTATAGATGCTGTCATCCATGCAGTCGATGTACCTGTAACGCTAAAAATCCGCACTGGCACTGACCCCAGCAATCGCAACGGCGTACGTATTGCACAGATCGCCGAAGCGTCAGGCATTCAAGCACTGGCAGTACATGGGCGTACCAGGGCCTGTAAATTCTCAGGTCAAGCCGAATACGAAACCATTGCAGATATCAAGCAAGCTGTAAGGATCCCAGTCATTGCAAACGGCGATATAGATTCACCAGTAAAAGCGGCCATGGTCCTGCAACAAACCGGTGCCGACGCCTTGATGGTTGGTCGCGCCGCACAAGGTCGTCCTTGGATATTCAAAGAGATCGATCACTACCTAAAAAACGGTACTAACTTGCCGCAACCGGATCTCGCATGGGTTGCCGACATCCTCACAGAGCATGTCATGCAACTATATGATTTTTATGGGGAGTACCTAGGCGTACGTATTGCACGCAAGCATATTGCCTGGTATAGCAAAGGGCACCCTGGGGGTGCATTGTTCAGGAACAAAATAAATTACTCGGACTCCGTAGCCCAGCAGCTACAGTCAATCCGCGACTATTTTGAGTGCCTACAAAACAAAGGGGATTTGGCGGCATGATGATTGAGGCTGTACTATCTAACCAAGAGAATGAGGCGTGTCTCACAGTGACTCACAGCAAGAAATCAGAACCCTTGCGCCAATGTGTAAGTGACGCCATGCAGCGCTATTTTAATAACCTCGATGGACATGGCGCCAATAATCTCTATCGCCTGGTAATGAACGAAGTGGAAGCTCCACTACTGGAGAGTGTCATGAAGCATACAGGCGGCAATCAAACTCAGGCAGCATCCATTCTGGGGATCAGCCGAAGCACTTTACGTAAAAAACTCTCACTTTACGATCTCGACTGAAACCTGCATTTACATTTTTGGAAACTTCACCATGGCATTAATAAAACGCGCTTTGATCAGCGTCTCTGATAAAACCGGTATTGTAGAATTTGCCCGTAGTCTGGCTGATAAAAAAATAGAGATCCTATCCACTGGTGGGACGGCAAAACTGTTAACCCAAAGCGATATACCTGTCATTGAAGTCTCTGAATACACTGGCTTTCCAGAAATGATGGATGGACGGGTGAAGACATTACACCCCAAAATCCATGGTGGCATACTTGGACGCCGCGGCATTGATGATAGCGTCATGAGAGAAAACGGTATCGGCGGCATCGACCTGATCGTAGTCAATCTCTACCCATTCGAAGCGACGGTCGAAAAACCGGACTGTGATCTCGCAACAGCCATTGAGAATATCGATATCGGTGGCCCCACCATGCTACGCGCAGCAGCTAAAAATCATAAAGATGTTACAGTGGTTGTGGATGCCATTGACTATGACCGGGTACTTCAGGAGATGGCGGATAACAACAACGCCTTGAGTGATGCAACTCGCTTCGATCTGGCAGTGAAAACCTTTGAACATACCGCCCATTACGATGCTGCTATCGCCAACTACCTGGGCGCACGTGTCGGTGAAAAGGTCAGTGATTTCCCACGTACCCTGTCGTTACAATTCAAACAAGCCCAGACTATGCGCTACGGAGAAAATCCTCATCAGAAGGCGGCCTTCTTTGTTGAACAACGCATTGATGAAGCCTGTATCGCGACAGCAAAACAGCTTCAGGGAAAAGAGCTCTCCTACAACAATATAGCGGACACCGATGCCGCTCTGGAATGTGTAAAAAGTTTCGATGAAGGTCCAGCCTGTGTCATCGTTAAACATGCCAATCCCTGTGGTGTGGCCTATGGTGCGAATTTACTGGAGGCTTATGAACGTGCATACAGTACAGATCCAGAATCGGCATTTGGCGGCATTATCGCCTTTAATGGCGAGCTGGATGGCGAGACAGCGAAAACCATTGTTGAACGCCAGTTTGTAGAAGTGATCATTGCACCAAAGGTCTCAGCTGCTGCCATTGAAAATGTCAGCAGTAAGAAGAATGTCCGATTGTTGGAGTGTGGGGAATGGCTCAGTGAAATGATCCACCGTACCGAATATAAAAGAGTCAATGGTGGCCTGTTGGTGCAGGATGCCGACCTGCAACTGACCAATGAGATAAAGGTTGTCACACAAAGACAGCCAACAGAACAGGAGATGCGTGATCTGCTGTTTACCTGGCGTGTGGCTAAATTCGTCAAGTCCAACGCAATTGTCTACGGCCGTGATGGTATGACCATCGGTGTCGGCGCAGGTCAGATGAGTCGGATCAACTCTGCACGCATCGCCGCCATCAAGGCTGAGCATGCAGGATTAAAAGTCAATGGCTCAGTAATGGCCTCGGATGCTTTTTTCCCTTTTCGTGATGGTATCGACAATGCCGCCCAAGTGGGTATAGCAGCCGTCATCCAACCGGGTGGTTCAATGCGTGATGATGAAGCCATTGCGGCTGCCAATGAGCATGGCATGGCGATGGTATTTACCGGTATGCGTCATTTTCGTCACTGATGAATATCCTAGTCATCGGTTCGGGCGGCCGCGAACATGCCCTGGCCTGGAAGGCTGCACAATCACCATTGGCCAACAAGGTCTATGTTGCACCTGGCAATGCAGGCACCGCACTTGAAGCCAAACTTGAAAACGTGGATATCGGTGTCGAGTCCATCGATGAACTGATTGCCTTCGCCCAAGCGAAACAGGTAGGCCTGACCATTGTCGGACCTGAAGTGCCGCTTGTGATCGGTATTGTCGATGCTTTCAATGGTGCTGGCTTACGCTGTTTCGGCCCTACCCAGGGAGCGGCCCAACTGGAAGGTTCAAAATCCTTTACCAAAGACTTCCTCGCTCGTCACAAGATTCCGTCGGGTGACTACCAGACCTTTACCGATGTGGACGCTGCACTGAACTACCTGCATCAGGTCGGCACACCCATTGTCATAAAAGCCGACGGGTTGGCTGCAGGTAAAGGTGTCATTGTTGCTATGGATTCATCGACCGCTGAATCCGCAGTGCGCGACATGCTCGCAGGAAACGCTTTTGGTGAAGCTGGCCATCGTGTGGTTATCGAAGAGTTCCTGGAAGGTGAAGAGGCCAGCTTTATTGTCATGGCCGATGGTGTGCATGTTCTACCGATGGCCACCAGTCAGGATCACAAAAGGGTCGGGGATGGTGATACAGGTCTGAACACCGGCGGCATGGGCGCCTACTCACCCGCACCTGTAGTTACGGAAACCGTCTACCAACGGATCATGCAGGAAGTGATTCTACCGACCATCAGGGGTATGGCTGATGAGGGTCTACCCTACACTGGATTTCTGTATGCCGGATTGATGATTGCAAGTGACGGGTCACCCAAAGTGATCGAATATAATTGCCGATTTGGCGATCCCGAGACTCAACCGATCATGCTGCGCATGCGTTCTGATCTGGTTGCGCACTGTCTGGCTGCGCTAGACGGAACACTTGACCAGGAAAACGCAGAATGGGATGTTCGCGCTTCTGTCGGTATCGTCCTCGCCGCTGGTGGATATCCCGGCCATTACGACAAGGGTATACCCATAAGCGGCCTACCGGAGCCTGAAACCCAAACGGCCAAGGTATTCCACGCCGGAACTGCCCTGGATAACGATCAGATCGTCACTGCCGGAGGCCGCGTGCTCTGTGCCACCGCGCTGGGCGAGACGGTCACACAGGCGCAACGGAGCGCTTATGCACTAACCCGCTCCATCCACTGGGATGCCGTCTATTTTCGCACTGATATTGGCTACCGGGCCATTGCCAGGGAACAAGCCAACTGATGCGGACCTTTGGCAGTGGATCTGCCATCCTGGCCAGCCCCCTGCTATTTCGTGTGCTACTGGCGCTGGCGTTGCTGATCATCAACTATCTGGCATTTTCCCCGATCGAAACCCCTATCGTCACAACTCTGAACGATAAGGTGTCCCATATCCTGGCATTTCTGTGTCTTGCCTTTTTGGTCGATTTTTCATGGCCGAAATCGAAATGGAATCTACCCAAGATCGCTGCTCTGATCTGTTACGGACTGTTCATAGAGGTTGTACAGTATTTTCTGCCCAATCGCCTCTTCTCCCTATGGGATCTGGCAGCCGATGTATTGGGATTGCTCTGCTACCCTCTGATTTTGCCTTTGCTACTACAAATACATATCTTCGAGTCTCGCTACAACAGCTCTGCGAAGACGTCTTCGACAGATACCAACCAAAAATAGAATAAACGATATTCAGCGCTCCGGGACGCTCTTCGGGCATGACTTTGCACTGCTCCGCGCAGTTTGCGTTATATTTTATTTACCCGGCCCCATACAATCTCACGAGAATCATGAGCAAAGTCAAACATAGTGCTTTTAAATATGATTATCTAGGTTCTGACCCGAAAGCCATCCAGAGATCGGTCTCCAACCACCTTGTCTACACCATTGGCAAAGATCCCTATACCGCCACTGAACACGACTGGATGATGGCCTTCAGTCATGTGGTACGTGACCGTCTGATCGAACGTTGGATGGAGACCCAGAGAAGTTACTACAAACATGACGCTAAACGTGTCTACTACCTCTCCATGGAATTTCTCATCGGACGTAGTCTGGTCAACAGCCTGCTTAACATGGACATCCATGACGCCTGCACTGAAGCCCTGCACAAACTTGGCATTGAGTTGGAGAGGTTGCGCAACCTTGAGCACGATGCTGCGCTCGGGAACGGTGGGCTGGGACGATTGGCAGCCTGCTTTCTTGACTCTATGGCCTCGTTAAACATACCTGGGTACGGTTATGGCATTCGGTTCGAATATGGCATGTTTCGACAAAAGATCGAAGATGGTAACCAGGTCGAATTACCGGAAAACTGGCTGATACACGACAATCCCTGGGAGTTTCCCCGCCCAGAGGTCTCCTACCGCATTCGCTTCGGCGGCCGGGTAATGGAGTACCAGGATAGTACAGGACGGCGACATTTTGACTGGATTGAGGGTGATGTTGTCATCGCCCAGGCCTATGACACCCCTGTACCCGGCTTTCACAACGACACAGTGAACAATCTTCGTCTTTGGAGCGCCAAGGCCTACGAAGATTTCGATCTAAACCGGTTCAATCAGGGAGAATACACAGAAGCCGTCGTTGGTAAGACCCTATCCGAAAACATCTCCAAGGTACTCTACCCCAACGATAGCTCGACGATGAACAAACTGTTACGCCTGAAACAGCAGTACTTCTTTGTCTGTGCCTCGCTGAAGGATATTTTACGGCGTTTCTTTACCGATCACGACGAATTACACGAGTTACCTGAGAAGGTCGCCATTCAACTCAATGACACCCACCCGGCTATCGCCATTCCTGAAATGATGCGTTTGCTGATGGATAAACACCATCTGGAGTGGCAACCTGCTTGGGAAATCACCACCCGTATCTTCTCCTACACCAACCATACCCTTTTGCCGGAAGCCCTGGAAACCTGGCCATTGAATATTTTTGAACAGATGCTGCCTCGCCATCTGCAGTTGATTCTGGAGATCAATCGCCGTTTTCTACTGATGCTCGGCCATCTCTATCCAGGCGATATGGATATCCTGCGTAGACTTTCCATCATTGATGAAAATGGCGGTCGACGTATTCGCATGGCCCATTTAGCGATCATTGGCAGTCACAAAGTCAATGGTGTCTCTGCTCTGCACAGCGAGTTATTACGTCACTCAACCTTTAAAGATTTTAATAGTTTCTATCCTGGCAAGATCATTAATATCACCAATGGTGTCACCCCCCGTCGTTGGCTCTATCAATCCAACAGAGGACTCTCAAAATTGATCTGCAGTGCGATTGGTTCTGATTGGATCAATGATCTGAGCATGATCAAACAGCTTGAACCCCTTGCAGAAGACAGCGCTTTTCAGGACAAGTTTATAGCCACCAAACTAGCCAGCAAGACCCGTATGGCCAATCTAATCAGCTACTTCATGGGTGAACAGATCGATCCACACACCCTGTTTGATGTGCAGGTCAAAAGAATCCATGAGTACAAGCGCCAATTACTCAACCTGTTCCGTGCCATCGCCCTCTATAATCGCCTGCTGGACAATCCTCACGCGCCCTGTGTGCCACGCACCATTCTGTTTGGTGGCAAGGCCGCTCCCGGCTATGCGATGGCGAAGCTGATCATTCGACTGATCAATAATGTGGCCGATGTTATCGACAATGATCCGGCGGTCAGCGATCGCCTGAAAATCATCTTTATCCCCAACTACGATGTCACTACGGCATCCGATATCATCCCTGCCGCTGAACTCTCTCAACAGATATCCACTGCGGGTATGGAGGCCTCTGGCACGGGTAACATGAAGCTCGCCCTGAATGGTGCACTGACAATGGGAACCATGGATGGCGCAAATGTAGAGATGCTGGAAAATATCGGTGAAGACAATATATTTATATTCGGCATGACAACAGGTGATATCGACAGACTGAACCGTCAAGGTTACCAGCCAAGACACTACTACGAATCTGATCCATCCCTGAAGCGGATCATCGACATGATCGCCAACGGCTTCTTTTCACCTGAAGAACCTACACGCTACCGGATGATCACCGACAACCTCCTCAACTGCGACCACTTCAAAGTCCTGGCCGACTTTAAGGACTACATGGGAGTCAGTGATCGGGCCGACACAATCTACAACAATCCAACAGAATGGAACCGTATGGCGATCCTCAACACAGCCCGCATGGGATATTTCTCCAGCGACCGTACCATCAGTGAATATGCAGAAAAGGTTTGGCATGTGAAGCCTGTGCCGCGATAGTCGATTCAGGGCATCTGAACAGCTGACTGGGGAAGGTTAAAGTTTATGCAAACTTTGTATATTTAGGATAATATTCCCAAATATACATCATTTCTCAAGCTTAGGTGCAGGGAGCGTACGCAATGAATGAGACTCGTAAATGGCTGACTGCACTGATTATCGTCCTCTCAATATCGGCCTGTGGCGGGGGTGGAGGTGACGATGACGACGATGATGATGGCCCTGGTGTAACAACGGTCTCAGGCACCCATCGAGTATTGGCATTCAATGACCTGGGTATGCACTGCGCTGACCTGGACTATTCAACCTTCGTCATTCTTCCCCCATTCAATGTGGTTCATACCCAGGTCATTGAACGGGGGGCAACACCACGCATTCTTAACACCACCGAGGCCCGTGTCGACTATAGGGCAGTTATGGATGGTAGCGGTTCGATCAACACGACCAGTCAGAATCAGACAGGCAGCATCAACAAGACCAATTTCTGGAATATCAATCCCGCCAGTGGCAATGCCTATGTCACTGACCTGTTCGGCCTGGCACCTCCCCCTGACGAGGGTCTGCTCTTTGGCCAGGCCATGCCCGGCATACTGAATCCATACATTTCAAACGACCCCCAGTCCTTCAACCATTTCGATCAGGACAAAAGGTGGTTTGCGGCCGATGGAATACCTATTCTTCCCATTGATGATGCCGGTCAACTCAATGCCTATCCGTTGATGCGGGTTACGGCAACGCACCCAACCAGTGGGGCAAATCTGGCCAGTGTGGATGTCGTACTGCCTGTTGCTGCGGAAGCCGATTGCCAGAACTGCCATGCCACAGGTGAAATTGCCGCCCCACTCGATAGCACCATAGATTTTGTCCTGCCTGAGGATATCAACGATCCCAACAGTGTATTGCAGGCAGCAAAACAGAATATCCTGGCACTGCATGATGCTAAGCACACTACCAATCTGCTTAATACGACACCCGTGCTTTGTGCCGGTTGTCACTACTCTGCCGCATTGGACTTGAACGGCACCGGCCCAACCGGTCAGCAACTTAATCTGGACAAGATGTCTCAGGTCATGCACGGCCACCATGGGCAATTGATTGACCCATCCACCAATGAACGACTGTTCCCAACCGAAGGTACCCTCGAGGAGACCTGCTATCAATGCCACCCGGGTAAGGTCACAAAGTGTCTCAGAGGCGCCATGGGAGGCGCTGGTATCGTTTGCAAGGATTGTCATGGCAGTATGCTCGCTGTCGGCAATAGCAACCGGGAGCCCTGGCTGGATGAACCCAGATGTGAGTCATGCCATACCGGTGATGCGGTCAACCACCTGGGAAGCACGCTCCGCCTGACCCAGGCCTGGGAAGGTGATATCGATAGTGCCACACCACGCCTGGCCTCTAACCAGCGCTTTGCCGAAAATAGCGACACCCTCTATCGCAACAGCCTGGGACATGGGAATGTGGCCTGTGAGGGCTGCCATGGATCGACCCATGCCATCTGGCCTAATGCTCTGGCCTCGGCGAATGACAATCTGGCCGCCATTCAACTTCAGGGCCATGCCGGCACCCTTAGTGAGTGCAGCACCTGCCACACCAGTCTGCCGCTAACCCTCGATGGCCCCCATGGTATGCACAATGTCAACAGTCGGGGATGGAACCTGGAACATGAAGATTTTTACGAGGACAATCCCAGCGCCTGTCAGAGTTGTCATGGCTTGAACCTGGAGGGGACAGTACTCTCAATGACGGCTGCTGATCGGATCTTTCTGCGAGATGATGATGGTGACGACACCCTATTCGTCGCCAAAGGAACAGAAGTGAGTTGCACCCTCTGCCATGAAAGACCCTAGCTAAGGTCGGTCCAGGCGTGCAGCGCTGTTTCTGCACTTAGTGATCCCGGTATATGCCAGGAGCCGGAGAATTCAGTGACTGACTGGATGAAACTGGTGATAGCACCTATCGCAAACAGGCCCTGATCAAAAGGCTCAATCAAACAGGGTATCGAACGACTGACTCTCCCCCTTCTCCTCCAGCTCTTTAAAGAATGTTTTGGTCCGTTGCTGGAGTTCAGTCAGGCTTGATTGACGTATCAACTCTCTTGTTTCAAGCAGTGCGCTTGGCTGCATGCTCAACTCGCGTAAACCCATGCCGATCAGCAATCGTGTATAACGCGGCTCACCCGCCATCTCACCACACATACTGACCGGGATGCCTGCTCTATTCGCTGCATCGATGGTATGCTGAATCAGATGGAGTACGGCGGGATGCAGGGGATCAAACAGAAAATTCACCTCTTCATCCATACGATCGACTGCCAATGTGTACTGAATCAGGTCGTTGGTACCAATTGAAAGAAAATCGAGGTAGCGTGCAAAACTTTCAGCGGCAAGGGCTGCTGCAGGCACTTCGATCATACCGCCAATAGGTATCTCAGCGTCGAAAGGCACGCCCTTTTTGGAGAGCTCATCTTTGGTCCTGTCGATGATCTTGATTACCTGCTTCAATTCCTGGATTCCGGACAGCATCGGTATCATCAACCTGACGGGGCCCGCGGCTGAGGCACGTAGAATGGCCCTGAGCTGTGGGACGAACAATTCGGGCTCCTTCAGGCAAAGACGTATCGCACGTAATCCCAAAGCAGGATTGATGGCAGGCATACAACCCGATTCGGAGATGTTCCCTGTGGTCTTATCCACACCCAGATCGAGGGTGCGAATTGTGAGGGGTATGCCGCCAAGTCCACGGACAGCTGAGAGGTAGGCTTCCAGCTGTTCCTCCTCGGTGGGTAGAGTCGGGCGGTTCATGTACAGAAACTCGGTGCGAAACAGACCAACGCCATCGGCCCGGTTGTTGAGCGTGATCCCGATATCTTCAGGTAACTCGATATTCGCATGCAGAAAGATCTGCTCACCATCGGTGGTCATTGCCGGCAGATCGACGTGGCGTAGCAGCTCCTCCTCTCTCAGACGCTTGGTTTCAATACGTTGCCGATAGTGGGCCAGTATCCTATCCGTGGGATCTGCCAGGACCACACCCTGTGCACCATCCACTACCAGTTGTTCGCCATGACGAAACAGCGATGTGGCCTGATGGATACCGACAACTGCCGGTATACCCAGGCTGCGTGCGAGAATTGCTGTGTGAGACAGAGGACCGCCGAATTCGGTAACGAATGCAGCCACGCCCTGGTTTTTCATCATGATGGTTTCAGCAGGCGTCAGATCACGGGCCACCACGACCCGACCACTCAAATCTCCCTGCTGTTCCGGTTGACCGCCTGCGAGGACAAACTGCACGTGACCGACGACATGATCAACATCGTCTTTACGGGTGCGTAAATAAGGGTCGTCCATCTCATCAAACACCCTGACCAACTCATCCCGACGTACCTGCAATGCCCACTCGGCGCTATACAGGTTCTCCTTGATAAGAGTAATCGTCGCCTGACTGATGGCATTGTCTTCCAACATCAGCAGATGGGTATCGATAAACTCACTGATATCCAATGCTGTATTGGCAGGAATCTGTTCACGCACCGAACGGAGATGGTTGGTAGTGGCGTGCAGTGCATTCTCGAAACGTGCTATTTCACTCGCAACCGAACCCTTATCGATTTCACGATGAGTGATCTCAGGAACACCCTGTTGCAGCAGATAGACCTCGCCAATGGCAACCTCACGTGAGGTATTGATACCTATCCCCTGACAGGAGAGCGTCATTGCTCTTCTCCGAATCGTTCACTGATGAGTGAGGTCAGTGCCTGCATGGCCTCCTGCTCATCACTGCCATTGATTTCGAGTTTCAGGATGGAACCTTGATTTGCTGCCAGCATCATCACACCCATGATACTTTTACCATTCACTCGCTGACCGTTTCGATGCAAATAGACATCACTGGAGAAGCTATTGGCACAGCTCACCAGCTTTGCCGCAGCGCGGGCATGCAGACCCAGTTTATTGATTATTTCTACCTCTTCATCCATCATTTTCAATAGCTACTGCTTGTTTGGGTTTTCATAACAGAGAATACCCTCTTTACCACCACTGACCGCCTTTTCAGTCAGGGATACCAAATCAAGGGTCTGGTAGTTGAGCGTACGAATAAGCATCGGAAGATTAACCCCTGAAATCACATTGACCCGACCATTCTCTGCCAAACCGGAGGCAATATTACTCGGCGTGGATCCGTACATATCTGTAAGCACCAGCACACCGTTACCTTGATCGAGCCGAGTTACAATTGTTCTGGCCTCTTCTAACAGTCTATCCGGATTACAATCGGTACTGACGGGTAAGGTCTCAACAGATGGTGGAGGACCTTCAAGCATTTTACGCGCCGTCTCGAACAGTGCTTCCCCAATTCTGCTATGGGTTACAAGTAGCAGACCGATAGTCATGCCAATTCCCGATGGCGACTCATGACATGGAAACCTGCTTTGGCAAAGTGTTTTGCGAGCCTATCCACCAAAAAGACAGAGCGATGCTGACCTCCCGTACAACCCACGGCGATAGTAAGATAACTGCGACCATCTTTCTCAAATACCGGTATCCAACTGGTTAAAAAGTTTATTAGGTCCGATTGCATTCTGGTCACCTCATCGAGCGATGAGAGAAAGTCCACGATCGGTTTCTCCAACCCGTTATAGGGACGAAGATCTACCTGCCAGTAGGGATTCGGCAAACAACGGGCATCGAAGACAAAGTCTACATCACGAGGCAGCCCATGCTTAAAACCAAATGATTCAAACAAAATCGAAACCTGGTCGCTTTCACCACCGATACGGTGTCGCACCAGGTCGCGTAATTCATGCAGGTTGGTATGGGTGGTATCGAGCTGAAGATCGGCCGCTTTGTTTAGCGGTTCAAGCAGCTCCCGTTCATGCAGGATGGCTTCAGCAAGGGAACGCTGGTCATTTGTCAGTGGATGCTTCCGCCGGGTCTCGCTGAAGCGCTTGATCAGCGTATCGGCTTGGGCATCCAGGAACAGCATATTGCAACTGAGACCCCGCTGACGAATATTCTCCACCATGCTTGGCAAATGTGAGATCTGGTTGGGCTGGCTACGCGCATCAATCCCAACGGCTGTCTTGCAGAAAATCTCTTCCGGGTCACCCATCAAATGATCAGCGACTGAATCCAATAATGAGACCGGCAGATTATCAATACAGTAGTAGCCCATATCCTCCAGGGTATGCAGGGCTATCGTCTTGCCAGAACCAGACAGGCCACTGACAATTTGCAGTTTTATCCCCTCAGCCATAGTATTTTATTGTTCCTGATCGATATAGATCTGCTGACGATCCGTAAAGTCCTGGGTTGCGTTATAACCATCTAGCATCAGCATATGTTGCCGTACAGCGGTTTCGACAAGGATCGCCAGATTTCTACCTGCAGCAACGGGTAGACTGGTCTGTGGAATCTCGACCCCAATTAGGGTACGTGTTGAATGGCAACCTTCAAGACGGTCCATGTTATGTAATTTTTTATCGTCAAAGTGCAACAGATCGATGATTAAGTGTAGCTGTTTATTGGGCTTGATGGCACTGTTACCGAACATCGCACGGATATTGATAAGACCCAGTCCACGCACTTCCAAAAAGTCTTGCAATACATTCGGGCAGCGGCCACTTAAGGTATTACTACCTGTCTTGTACAGCTCTGTAGCATCATCGGCAATTAAACAGTGACCACGGGAGATCAGGGCCAAAGCAAGCTCGCTTTTACCTATTGCAGGATCACCGCTGAGCAACACGCCCTTGCCGAGTACTTCCATATAGACCCCATGCACCAGCAGCTTTTCCCCCATCGGCTGGCTGAAGCGCTCCAACAGACGGTGTATGATCTGATTGTCAGGTTGTGGTGTATAGAAAAGCGCAACATTTTTTTCCAGGGCCTGTTCCTGGCAATCCTGTAAGGGCTTCAGCCCATCAGTGAATATGAGAGCGGCTGGCGAGGCGCTGAATAGCACCTGTAGATAGTCATGATAGACATCATCTTCCTCATTCAACAGATGATCCCGCTCCGGTGGCCCAATGACCTGAATCTGATTGGGACGGATCAAGTTGAGTGGCCCTGCAGGCTGCATACCCCCCTGCAACTCTACATCCAGGATGATGCCTGCATCGCCCCCCTCGCCATTCCAATTCAGAGAAAGCTCTGTCGCAAGCTCCTCGTAGAGATCCCGAATGGTATAAGTGGGCTTCATTAAGCTGATATCACAGCTTCCCGCTGTTGAATCAGTAGAAAAAGCTCATTCGCTGTTTTTGCCTCCCGTAGTGCCGTGCAGAAGCCTTTGTCATCGAACATCTGGGCCAATTTAGCCAGTAACTGTAAATGCTCATCCGTAGCATCCTCAGGTACCAGCATGGCAAAGGCAAGATCTACCGGCTGATTGTCAATAGCATCAAAATCGATTCCCTCGGGGAGCTGAACAAAAGCTGACACCGCTTGAGAGATTTGTGACATGCGCGCATGCGGTAAGGCAATTCCCTTGCCCAGGCCTGTACTACCAAGTCGTTCACGCTCCAGGAGCGCATCGAAAACCAGATCCTGGTTGAGACCGGGAGCAGACTCGGCCAGTCGTTGGCCGAGCTGCTCCAATACGCGTTTCTTACTGGCCGCCTCCACGCTGCAGCCGATCCGTTCCTCTTGTAGATATCCGTCTGGAAACATGGAGACCTCACCAATTCATTCAGCCAGTATTACTCAGTTGCTGCGTACTTCACACCGCTACCGGCGCGGTGACTTTGCATCTTCTCCTTGTGTTTGAGCACTTGTCTGTCCAGCCTATCAGTAAGCACATCGATGGCTGCATACATATCTTCCTGTACTGAATCTGCGAAAACACTCGCACCGTTCACTTGCATTGTGGCTTCTGCCTTTTGCCTCATTTTCTCCACACTCAAGATAACGTGTACGTTGATTACGTTATCGAAGTGGCGCTCGAGGCGCTCGAACTTACTATCAACATAGCTCTTCAAGGCATCTGTTACGTCCACATGATGACCGGTCACGCTTATTTGCATAATTTTCTCCTATCTTAGATGAAGTTACTCATCACCCTGCCTGACATCAGAAAACGGTACAGATCTAATGCATCCAGTGCATGTTGCCCACAAAATCCACATTTGCCTTGTGCGTCGCAGCATCCGCAAGTGGTTCGATGGTTGACAACGAATAGACCTGAATTGTCACTCTCTATTTACATCAGACGTTTACGTTCGTTCGATGGCGGAATGCTCATCGACTCACGGTACTTTGCCACTGTCCTGCGGGCTACCTCGATGCCCTGATCGGACAGTATGGCGGCAATTTTATTGTCACTAAGCGGCTTTGCGGGCAACTCAGCGGCGATCAGTTTTTTAATCAATGCACGGATTGCCGTGGATGAACACTCACCACCGGCACTGGTACTGACATGACTGGAAAAGAAAAACTTAAACTCCAATGTACCCCGTGGCGTATGCATGTACTTTTGTGTTGTAACACGGGAGATGGTCGACTCATGCATCTCCAGTGCCTCGGCAATATCCCTCAACACCAGGGGTTTCATTGCCTCCTCTCCATGTTCAAAAAAACCACGTTGATACTCTACGATTTTACTCGCCACACGTAGAATAGTCTCGTTTCTGCTCATCAAACTTTTAATGAACCAGCGCGCCTCCTGCAGATGGTTCTTCAGAAACGTATTATCTTCACTCTGATCCGCTCGTCTTATCAGACTTGCATAATCATTGTTGACCCGCAGCTTGGGTGTCACCTCGCCATTCAGCTCCACCACCCAGCGACCATTGCGCTTGGAAACGAATACATCAGGCACAACATATTCCGGTTCGCTGCTGGCAATCAGCGTTCCTGGATGAGGGTTGAGTGTACGAATCAGTTGCATGACAGCTGTAAGTACCTGCTTGTCAATCTTCATGCGACGCATGATCTGATTCTGATCTTGCGTGGTCAGAAGATTGAAATGATCCCTGCAGAGCTTGATTGCCTGCGCCAGGCAGGGTGTCGTGTCCGGTAGTTGACGTAGCTGTATGAGCAGACAGTCCTGTGGTCCCTGGGCCCCCACACCCGGAGGATCAAAGGCCTGAATCCGGTGTAATACAGCTTGGATCTCTTCGGGCGTCGCCTCTTCGTCATCCAGTGAATGGAGGACCTCGTCTAAATCACCCGTGTAATAACCGTCTTCATTGATACTATCAATGAGATGAGTGGCAATAATGATATCCTGCGGGGAAAATGGCGTAAGATTCATCTGCCAGATCAAGTGATCATGCAGGGTGGCTGCGCTACTGCTCTGCACCAGAAAATCACTGTCAGCCGCTTCTCCACCACCCCCCGTACTGGGTAAATAGCTCTCGTAGACATCGGTCCATTCACTGTCTACCGGCAAATCCTCTGTGACTTGTGGGGTATCCGTCTGGATCTCACGTTCATTGTTGATATCGTTGGTCTTTGCATCATCCTTGGCCGATTGTTGTGCCAATGCGGTCTCTTGAGACTCACCATCGGGTCCAGCGCCATTATGCCCATAGTCATCCTCCCCCTCCAGCATGGGGTTGGTTTCCAACACCTCTTGTACCTCCTGACTGAGGTCGAGCGCCGAAAGCTGTAACAGGCGTATAGCCTGCTGCAGCTGTGGTGTCATTGTGAGATGTTGTCCGAGTCGGAGTTGCAGCGCCTGCTTCATCGCAGAGATATCTTTAGACCTGGTATGTTATTTGTATGTCTTTAACTTCATTCTAGCTAAAAAAAAGGCCCGAGGTAAAAATTTCTTGTCGAGAGACCGTTTTTTAGCACATTTCATTCCCACCCAGACTCAGTATCTTTCCAAGAATCCATTATATTTCAATGGGGTTAGCAACCATTAATAATTTACATTGAAAAGTCTTCACCAAGGTATACGCTACGAACCTCGCTGTTTTGCAGAATTTCGCTGGTAGTGCCTTCAGCCAAAACCTCGCCACTATTGATGATATAGGCCCGATCACAGATATCGAGGGTCTCCCGGACATTATGGTCCGTAATCAGAACGCCTATTTTTAAACCTTTGAGATGCTGAATAATTTTCTTGATATCTATCACGGCAATTGGGTCAACTCCAGCAAATGGCTCATCCAGCAGTACAAAGCGGGGCTGGATCGAGAGTGCACGGGCAATCTCCAGTCGTCTGCGTTCACCGCCGGAGAGGCTCATCGCCTGGCTTTCCCGTAAGTGATCGATGCCGAACTCAGCTAAAAGCTGATCACACCGCTCACGACGTCCACTCTCACTCAGGTCTGCGCGTGTCTCCAAAATCGCCAGAATGTTCTGCTCAACACTCAGTCGGCGAAAAATCGATGGCTCCTGAGCGAGATAACCGATTCCGATACGGGCCCGCTTATGCATTGCCAGGTCTGTCAATGCTTCCCCGTCGAGAAAAATCTCACCCTTATCCGCCTGGATCAATCCCACGATCATATAAAAGCTGGTTGTCTTCCCGGCACCGTTCGGTCCCAACAACCCAACCACCTCGCCACTGTTGACCACAAGCGAGACACCGTCCACCACCTTCCGCTTACGGTACTGCTTTTGTAGCCCCTCGACCCGTAACTGACTCATGGAGCCGGTTTCTGATTGGGCTCAATCACAACCTGCACGCGCTGCTTGCCTTGAGCACTGGTACCCGCCTTGACCATTGCTTTGGTGCGATTGTAGATTATGCGGTCGTTCCTGAACTGGTTGCTCCCTTGCTCGAGCAAGGCTTCGTCGATCAACAACAGTTCATCACGATCGACATACAGCTCCATCCTCAGGGCTTCGCCGCGAACCTCTTCTTCCCTATCATCCATCAATTGACGGAAATGGGTCGGCGTTCCTTCACTGACCAGCTTTTCAGTCTTGCCTTGACGGCGAAAAACCCACAGGCGATCGGCCCATAATTTCAGGCTGCCCTGAGATATCTCCACATTCCCTTCGTAGAGAATCACGCCCGTAGCCTCATCGACAGATAAGCTATCAGCTTCCAAGTGCATGGGTTGATCACTGTCACTGCTTAGCGCAAATACCTGGCAGGACCCCAAATAGAGTAATAATGGAAAAACCAATCCAATTGTATTTCTAATTAAAATCATAGTACCCACGCACCTGATGCAGCAGATTTAGACGCATAGGCTGTTTTAACCAGGCCCTCATACCCACTGCAGTAATCCACTGACTGCCACTTTCAATTCGAACCGGTTGCTCGGTAGAAGCGAATGAATCTTTGAACTGCAAGGTAAGATCCCGGGTGAGAATATGGTAGGGCGCTAAATTTTTATCGCCTGAACGGTCTATGACCACCTTACCAGGCAGATAAATCGTCTCTTCACGACGTCGTACCAATCCCTCCTCAGCCTGCATCTTCCAAGGCTGAGTCTGTTCACTGAATTGCCACAGGACCGGTTGCTGCAACTCTGTCACTCCGGTTTGTTGGTAGTGCTGCATCCTGGTTGACACTAATTTCTGCTTCAGTGTCCCCTGTTCACTATACGTTCGCACCACCAGACCTTCGGCATAGGAGTCCGGAAATCGTTTGCCACTCGGCGGCCTGGTTTCAGGGGAGTAGGTCAATTCATTCATCCACCAGCTCAAACTCAGCAGTGCCGCAAGCATGAGTAAGAGACCGAGCAGCCGACGCTTCAAAGATAACCTTCCAGCTCAGCCTGTAGGTTGCCCTGCGCCTCAAGCACCATCTCACAGACATCCCTGCCCGCACCCCGACCACCGGCATGGGGCGTCTGCCAATGCGCATGCTGGATAACAAAAGAATGGGCATCGTTGACTGCTATAGCTAAACCGACCCGCCGCATTATAGGCAGATCCACCACATCATCGCCCACATAGGCGATCTGATCATCTGCCAGGCCCAACTTTTCGCGCAGCTCCTCATAGGCGGGAAGCTTGTCATGTTTGCCCTGATAGACGTGCTCAATCCCCAGGCCTTCCATACGGATACGCACCACTTCCGAGGTACGGCCGGTAATGATGCCGATAACCACACCCGATTTCTGCAGCATCTTCATGCCATGACCGTCCCGGGAGTTGAAGGCCTTGTACTCCTGGCCGTCATCCCCCAGATAGAGACTGCCATCAGTTAACACACCGTCCACATCGAAGATCACCAGTTTGACTCCACTGGCTTTGGTATGAATGTCCTGCATCAAACTCCCCTTACATTACACCGGCTCTCAACAGATCGTGCATATTGAATGCACCGATCAATTGCTGTTCGTGATCGACAACAAGCAAGCCATTTATCTTTTTCTCATCCATCATCTGCAAGGCCTCAGCAGCAAGCATCTCCGGCTGCACAGTCAGACAGTTTTTTGTCATCACTTCACTGACTTTTACCTGGTGAATATCGATGGGTTTATTGAGGGTACGCCGCAGGTCACCATCTGTATAGACACCGGCAACAATCCCTTCCCGATCGACAATCGCCGTCATACCCAGTCCTTTGACTGACATCACTTCCAGGGCTTCGTGAAGGGTGGCATTGAGATCGATAGAAGGCAATGCCTTTCCCACATGCATAATGTCGCTAACATGCAGCAAGAGGCGCCTGCCAAGACTGCCACCGGGATGCGATAAAGCGAAATCCTTGGCCGTAAAGCCACGTGCCTGAAGCAGAGCCACAGCCATCGCATCGCCCATCACCAGCGTTGCGGTAGTGCTCGAAGTAGGTGCCAGTCCTAATGGGCAAGCCTCTTTCTCGACACTGACATCGATATGCACTTCAGACTCCTTTGCCAGGGTTGAATGCGGTTTACCGGTCATAGCGATCAGCGGTACACCCAAACGTTTTAACAGCGGCAAGATAACCAGCAGCTCGCCGGTCTCTCCGGAATTGGATAACGCAAGCACAACATCATGGCAGGTAATCATGCCAAGATCACCATGACTGGCCTCGCCTGGGTGGACAAAAAAGGCAGGGCTACCGGTACTTGCCAGGGTTGCTGCGATCTTATTGCCGATATGACCCGACTTACCCATACCGATCACAACAATACGTCCCTTACAGTGGAGCAGATAACTACAGGCTTGGGCGAATTCCCGATCCAGGCGTGGAATGAGCGCGGTGACGGCATCTGCCTCAGTCTCAATCACCGCCCTACCCAGCTCAATCATCTGGCTCATCACTTCTTTTGGAGGGTTAATCGGTTTTGTCATCTAGATACTTTCACAACACAGGTAGATCAGGTGTTGACCAGGTTGAAGAATAAAAAGGACTGATAGCTGACGAAGGCCAATAACAGAATCGCCCCCTCCATTCGGTTTATACGTCCCGGCTTTCCGAAACCATAGCCCATAAAGAAAAGGAATAGCGTCAAACCCAACATCACAGGCAGATCACGGGTCAACACCTCGGGGGTGTAGGGTCCCGGGGCCACTAAACCCGGAATACTTAATACTGCCAACATATTATAGAGATTAGAACCTATCACATTACCAATGGCCAGATCGTCTTCACCCTTCATGGCGCTGGTGATACTGGCGGCCAATTCAGGCAGGCTGGTGCCGATCGCAACGATCGTTAAACCGATAATGACATCGCTGACCCCCAGTGCAACCGCCACGTTGGTCGCCCCCCAAACCAGCAGACGGGAACTCACTAGCAGAAAAGTCAATCCTACCAACAACAGAACAATGGCCTTACGGGTTGGTATATCGTGGGGGATCTCTGCGTCAAATTCACCGGCAATAGGATCAGCAGCACCTGTCTTGGCGGTATAGATCATCCAACCTAGCACCCCCACCAGGGTAATAGCCAAAACGGCACCATCAAACCGACTCAGCTCCCCATTCCACATCAGCAACAAGCAGAGAAGTGAGACTGCAAGCAGTATCGGATACTCCCTTTTCAACACGCTTGAATGTACAGAAAGAGGAATGATCAAGGCCGTAAATCCGAGAATGAGTCCAATGTTAGCGATATTCGAGCCAATGGCGTTACCAATTGCCAACCCCGGATTACCATTCACTGCCGCCATGGTGGAAACCAACACTTCGGGTGCAGAGGTGCCAAGACCGACGACAGTGAGCCCAATCAGCATAGGGGAGACCCCCAGGTTATCAGCCAGGGCTGCTGCACCACTGATGAAACGGTCCGCACTCCAAACCAGAATGACAAGACCGGCCAATATTGCAATACTAAAGAGAAGCATTAATAGTTTCTATATAATCAATAAGTTACGGGAATCTAAAACCGTCATTTAAAGGATCGCTTTGTTTTTATGTCAATGGATCACCTGATAGCGGGTGGTGTAAAGGGCTGAGATAATAGCAGAAAGCAATATGAATTGACTTGACAAGTAAGTCAGTATATTAGATAATTCACACATACTGATA
The DNA here is from genome assembly GCA_025656675.1 of Candidatus Thiodiazotropha sp. (ex Codakia rugifera). Classification (GTDB taxonomy): domain Bacteria; phylum Pseudomonadota; class Gammaproteobacteria; order Chromatiales; family Chromatiaceae; genus Thiodiazotropha. The sequence continues at coordinate 956,436 of JAHXHN010000001.1, read as the reverse complement.
CGTTGAGTAACAGTAATCCTCCTTTGGTGGTATATATTTAAGCGCGACATCTCCTGTCGCGCTTTTTTTTTTACGCTCTCCTAAAATCCCTATCCAAGTGAGAGCGACTTCCCTGAATGAATTATCTAGGATAGGTCTTGTACCCCTTTCAAGGATCATGTAATATCCGCCGTCTTTTTCGAGGCATAATTAGTTCTCCATTGGAGCGACATCGGATGACTACTGTAAGCGCAAAGCCGGCTGAGGTACGCCGCAATTGGTATCTAGTGGATGCAACAGACAAAACCCTGGGTCGTCTGTCCACCGAAATTGCTCGACACCTGCGCGGCAAGCATAAACCGGAATATACCCCTCATGTGGATACCGGCGACTATATCGTCGTGGTCAACGCTGAGAAGGTCCGTGTAACCGGTAATAAACTGACTGACAAGATGTATCACCATCACACAGGCTACATCGGTAACATGAAGTCCATCAGTCTGGACAAACTGTTAAAGGACACGCCGGAACGTGCTATCGAGCACGCAGTTAAGGGCATGATGCCTAAAAACCCGCTCGGCCGCGCCATGTTCAAGAAACTGCGTGTCTTTGCCGGTCCCGAACATACCCATCAGGCCCAGCAGCCACAGCCGCTGGAAATCTGAGAAAACACTTAGAGCTTAAGAATATGGCAGATATGCACATCACGACCGGACGCCGTAAAAGTTCCACCGCTCGCGTCTTCCTGACCACCGGCAGCGGAAACATCATCGTCAACAATCGCCCTCTCGACGAGTACTTTGGCCGCGAGACCGCCCGTATGGTGGTTCGTCAGCCGCTGGATGCGACCGAGACCGGCAATAAGGTCGATATCAAAGTCACGGTCTGCGGTGGCGGCACCACAGGACAGGCAGGCGCCATACGTCACGGCATCTCCCGCGCACTTGACGCCTATGACGACGCTTTACACGGCACCCTGCGCAAAGCCGGCTTCCTGACCCGCGATGCGCGTGCTGTCGAGCGCAAAAAGGTCGGCCTGCACAAGGCCCGCAAGCGTCCTCAGTTCTCCAAACGTTAAGTCTGGCTCGAGCTTGCCGGCAGAGATTCTGCCTGCACCGAGTCTGCAACTGGGGATTCGTCTAACGGCAGGACAACGGACTCTGACTCCGTATGTGGAGGTTCGAATCCTCCATCCCCAGCCAACACCAAAGAACCCGTCATTGTATGGGTTTTTTTGTACCTGTCAGAATCTGCCAGATGGAGGATGAGAAGCTCCACCGAGGTTCGACGTCTGAACGAAGTGAAGGCGAACAGCGGCAGCGCTGGCCCCAAAGGGGTGAGGCCCAATGGGCCGAATAATCCTCCATCCCCAGCCAACATTAAAGAACCCGCCTAGTGCGGGTTTTTTGATGTCAAAGAGAATCCGCCAATCCATGAGAGGTGATGTTGCTTAACCTGGTTTTTTCATTTTCACCGATTCGCCTCATGGCTCGCTACAGGAGGATGGTAGATGATCTGTACAGTGGTCCCGTCCGGATCGAAACAGTAGAAACTTCTTGCCCCGTCCCGATGGGTACGTGGGGCATTTCGCATCCTCACCCCTTCCGCTGATAGGTAGGTGTACCAGGTATCCACCGCCTCAGGATGGGTAAGAAAAAAACCGATATGGTCGAGGCGCTGGGCAGCCTCATCAAAGCTGTTACCAGTCGCTTTGTGCAGTGCGAGATTATCCGGTCCCGAGGTGAGATAGAGGTTATCCGGATCGGGTCGCCACTCGATCTGCATACCCATCAGGGTGACGTAGAAGTGTTCACTGGCGGCAAGATCCCTGACATTGAGGGCTACATGGCGCATTCCCAGATGCCCTTCCGGCCGTTTCACGACAGCACCTCGTGTATCGCATTCTCCCAGGTCTCCTGACCGCATGCCCGTTGAACAACCAACGGCAGGGCGACTGCACCATGGGCCAGCAGCTCTTCGTGGAGTGAGTGCAGGGTCACACCGGGCCTTTGTGCAAGCAGCTGCTGGGTGAGATGTTCTATCAGATCGGCACCCAACAGGGCCATGAAGGCGTCGGTTGGACGTCTTGAGATGGCGGTCAGACTGACCTCAGCCCAGCAGGGGATATCTGACAACATTTTCAACCGTTCAAGGGCCTGGCGACTGTTGATCTCACCGGCATGAAACTCCAGATCGATGGTGGCCTGCTCCGCAAGCGCGAGGCGTCGTTGATGAAGCAATAAACGGTCTTGCTCGTTGAAGTAGCCTCGTTCCTCCAGGATCCGGCTCATGTAGTGAGCCCAACCCCGCTTGAATGCGGCTGAGGGGTTGATCTGGCGTACCAGACTATGCGCCGACACCCCTCCGGCCCAAGCCAGATAGTGACGACCTGCCCAGCTGCTATAGAGGTTGCGCATACGAATAGCTGAGCGGGTTTCTCCACCACCCACCTGCTGATCATGGGGAATCAGGAAGACACCTCCCTGCTCACTGCGCAGATAGCTGCCGCAATCCGGCTGTCTGAAACAGCTGTCTGTAATACGAAACTCCAGGGGCTGTTCAGAATCGGGCAGGAGCCTATGTTGTTGCAGAAACGACCTTAGGGTATGGGCCTCCTCGTGGTAGGCCTGCAGGCGGGTATCACCACTGAGTGGCTCGCCACCGGACTGTTTCACTGTCTGCAGTGTCAAGCCTTGCTGTTCCATCGTTTCGTAGGTCTTGCGCAGGCGTTTTCGAGCATAGACCAAAGCATCATCCACAGAGAGTTCGAGTTGATCCCGATGTCTCAGCAGCCAATTGAGTAACGCCTTGCCACAATCTGCGGTTCCCGTGGCCGCTGGTGCCAGCTCCTTGATCAATACCTGCTTAAAATCTTCGACTGATTCAGCGGCCTGACTGCTGAGTGCCTGCAGGCGCCCCTTGTCGGCACAGCATTCATGGGTCTGCGGCAGGTCCCTGCCGAGGCGCTTCAACCAGGGCACCCCCTTTTCCGCTGTCTCGAGGGCATCGGCAAGCCAGAGGGTGGAGACCAGACCAGGTAGCTCCGCAAGTCGGCCACGCGCATCCCGTAGATAGTTGGGAGTCTTCTCCAATACGCCCATTAAGGCCTCACACAACCTCTCGGACTGACGTACAACCAGTTCCTGGAGCAGATGCAATGGGATATATCTGGCCGGGTCTCGGTGGCGCCAGTCGTGTTCGAGCAGCATACGATGTTCGACCAGTGCAGCACCGTAGATCAGCTGCAGGTCGAGCTGTCGATCAGCATCCAGGGCATCGTAGTCAAGCTCCTTGAGACTGACCAGTAAGCTGCTTATCAGGCTTGCCAGGGCGCCCATGTCATCATCCCCATCAGCAGTCAGAAGCCCTTCATAGCCCGATACCGAGGCATACACTGCAGCCACCGGATGGAAGCGGAACCAGACCCTATAGTACTCGGCTACCAGTTCATCAAAGGTAGCGGCTTCACTGCTCATCACATATCTCGTAGTCGTGGGTGATCTTGGCGCTCTTGCCAAGCATCAGGGAGGCGGAACAATATTTTTCCGCACTCAGGGAGATGGCACGGGCTACATGCTTTTCACTTAATGCCTTTCCGGTGACGATAAAATGGGCATGAATATGGGTAAATACCTTTGGATCCTGCTCAGCCCGCTGTGCCTCCAGCTCCACCACACAACCGGTCACCTGCTGACGAGACTTCTTTAATATGGCCAGCACATCGAATTCAGCGCACCCGCCCATACCCAGCAATAACATCTCCATTGGCCTGACCCCCAGATTTCGTCCTCCATGCTCTGGCGGCCCATCCATCACCACTGCGTGGCCACTGCCAGATTCCCCCATCATGGTGGTTGCCTCCACCCATACGACCCGTGCCTTCATCTGCTGCTCCAAATGTTTTCCCACCAGACCACAGGGATGTGCGATCCGGGATAGTTGATAAGTATGAATTGCGTTAAATTAATGGACTCTTGTTTTTGTTACACTATGTGACAGTTGAGTCTACAGAAGGCTGTAAATTCGACAAGTTGAAAAGGGTTGCTAAACTTGATCCTAAACTCTGTAATAGCGAACATCATATATAATTGACAATAGAGGGCTCAGAAAAACTGCGATGAAGATCACCGGAGGCTGCCGATTGGCAGATAGCTGGATCACTCTGCAGGCTGATCTCTCCCCATAACACTTAAGAGTCCCAAGATCATGACGATCATAAAACCGCCACCACAGGATCCTGAGTATCTTCAGCGATTCCTCTCCTTTTGTCACCGTCGGCGTTATCCCAAGAACACCGAGATTATCCATATCGGTGACCCGGCAGACATCCTGTATTACATCACGGAAGGCTCGGTAGCTGTCTACATCGAAGATGAAGACGGTCGTGAGATTATTCTCACCTACCTCAACAAGGGGCAGTTCGTAGGTGAGATGGGCCTATTCATACCCGAACCAAAACGCAGTGTCATGGTACGCACCCGCGCATCCTGCCAGATTGCAGAGATCAGCTATCAGCGGCTGGAACAGCTCTTTACCCATGACCTCAAGGAGTACACCAAGGATATCCTCTATGCCTTGGGTGCACAGCTCTCCCAGCGTCTATCGCAAACCAGCGACAAGGTCGGACATCTTGCCTTTTTCGATGTCACTGGGCGGATCGCCCGCACGCTGCTCGATTTGTGTAAGGAACCGGATGCCATGACCCACCCTGACGGCATGCAGATCCGCATCACGCGCCAGGAGATCGGACGCATTGTCGGCTGTTCACGGGAGATGGCAGGCAGGGTATTGAAAAACCTGGAGGAGCAGGGACTGATCAGTGTCAAAGGCAAGACCATTGTGGTATTCGGTACACGCTGAATCCGCTATGAAATCAATAGAGAACTGCACCATCGGGTGCGGCGTTCTCTACGATTTTCCTGTCAAGGCCAGAGAGGCAACCAGCTGATAACGAGGACAACTCAGCAGGTGGTCATTGACCATACCAACCGCCTGCATGAATGCATAGCAGATGGTACTTCCGACAAAGCGGAAACCGCGCCGCTTGAGTTCACGACTCATGGCATCCGAAACCGCTGTCGAGGCCGGTACCTGTTGCAAAGTGCGCCATTGGTTTTGGATTGGCTTGGCATCGACAAACGACCAGAGCAGTGTTGAAAAACCCTCACCCGCCTCCAGTGCCAGAAAGGCCTGAGCGTTTCCTATTGCTGAAGCCACTTTAAGTCGGTTGCGCACTATACCCGGATCGGCCAGCAAACGTGAAACATCACGTTCACCATAGCTGGCGATTCGTTCTGCATTAAAATTGTCAAAGGCATTTCGATACCCTTCTCGCTTTCGCAGGATGGTCAGCCAGGAGAGGCCGGCCTGGGCACCTTCCAGGATAAGCATCTCGAACAGGTGTTGCGGATCATAAGCGGGGACGCCCCACTCCTGATCATGATATTGGACATACTCATCATGTCCCAGGCACCAGGGACAGGGATCACCGCTCATGTCGCCTCCCCCTCTTTCGGACCTATCCAAAACTGCGGCACATGAGCAACCTCCCAAAGAAAACCGTCAGGATCCGCAAAATATCCTGAATAACCGCCCCAGAAGGTCTCTTGAGCCGGCTTTACCTGCCGCGCACCGGCAGCCAGGGCCTCTGCCATGACCCGCTCTACCGCCTCCCGACTTGTGACATTGTGGGCCAGGGTAAAAGCGCTAAATCCCGAACCTCCAGCAGGCACACCTGCATCATCGGCAAGGGCCTCACGGGGATAGAGGGCCAGCCAACTACCCTGTAACTCGAAAAAGGCGATCGAGTCACTGTCAAAGGGATAGCGCGATAGACCAAGTGCCTCATAGAAGGCCATGGATTTCGACAGATCGCCCACGCCGAGTGTAATCAGATTGATTCTTGGCTGCATAATCAGATCCCCTCCTGTCCCTTGGGACTCATGCTATGAAGTGTCATCGGGTTGTGTCTCAGACCAAAGACAGACTTGACCTCACTATGGATTCCAGTGATTAGATCATACTCCTGATCGGGCTCGATAAAAGAAAGCAGACTCACAGGCATTCTCCTCTTTCAATTTTTTATGCGAAGAGAAGTTTATCGATACTTTACTGACACCGGGGTGTCAGGAGCCCCTGCCCTGTTTCCCCGATAACCCTATCTAAAACCATCAACAGGATCGGGAAAAAAGAGGGAAGATAAGGTAAATAGTTCATAGTACGGATGTGACTTTTTACATATCAAGTGTGGGCCATTAACAGCAGTCTAAATAGGCCAAAAAGCAAATAGTCCTGTATCCATCAGGACATCTGGCGCAAGCCTTGATAGGTTTGGCGGCATTAAGTTTCAAACCAAGCCTTGCAGGATGACAGTATTTCGAATTTGCTGTCCGGGTGCAGTAACGCGGCAGGCGTATTGATATAGCAAAAGGAGATAGCTATGCCTACTGATCTTACCCAGCTCAACATCGAACAGATTGCTGAACTTAATCCCGATTGGATCGTTGCGTATCTAAAGCGGCCGGTAAGCGGCAGCTACCGCAATGTCACACCCGCTGGCTATGGTTCGATCCTCGAATTACGCGTTGATGTAGATAAGCGTCGTCCCCAGGAGCGTCTAAGTGGCGACCTTTACACCCACTTTACGTTCTGTGGCATACCGATTACCTATTATACCGGTTCCTTCGTTGTGGAAGCTGTTACCGAGACAGGAGACAGTTCTGCCCTGGTTCTTTCGGGTCCGGTTATCTACTACGCCGATCCGGGCAACAATGCAGATACCATTGAGGTGCGTATTCCTCGTGTCGGCTATTTTGCCTCACCAGCAGCAGCCTGTGTCAGCTGGCTCAGTAACGGCAACCTGGTGCAATCCTATATCTGCCCCAAGATATCCGAGTATTTCCGTACTGCAACGCTGGAAGTCGACCGTTTTCAAGGGACCGTATTCCCACCGACTCTCGATCCGGATATCGATCCATCACCCAGTGGATTACCAAGCTCGGTGAATATCCGTGAAACATTTTTACGTTCCGGAATTGATCTCACTGTGGTCCATGATGACTTGCTCAATGATGCGGACAGTAATGATGCAGAAGAGAACTGGAGTGAGGCTGAACTGCATGACCTGATGGAGGCCAGATTCGACCAGTTCTCCAATACACTGCAGTGGAACCTCTACAGTGTCATCGTGCCGAAATTTGGCGACCCCGGTTACAACGCCGGCTACTACGGCACGATGTTTGACTGGGGTGGCTGGCAGGCCGGTGACACCTTCCTTCGTCAAGGATCTGCCATTGCAGAAGATGCCATCCGGGGCAGGGAGGTCGACAGCCTCTACGACACCTCCGATAAAAAGGATCGGCTGATCCTGCAGACGCTGATCCATGAGATCGGTCACGCCTTTAACCTACCGCATTCCTGGTCCAGATCGGTCAATCCGGATAGTGGATCTGAATCCTTCATGAACTACCCATGGGGGTATACCGACAATGGCGGCGGTGAAACTAACTTTTGGTCAAATTTCCGTTGGGAATTCGACGATCCGGAACTGATCTGGATGCGTCATGCCGACCGTAACGATGTCATCTTCGGTGGCAGGGACTGGATAGGCAACAACCTCAGTGCTGAGCTTAAGCCCTCATTCGAACAGCTCCAGACCCCCGTCACTCTGGAACTGCAGGGACCTCATGTGTTTGATGTCGGGGTTCCGGTGAATCTCGGGCTGAAGCTGATCAACAGCTCTACCCAGCCAGTCCATGTCATCGATCGCCTCCAACCGGAAGAGGGTCTGCTAAGGGTCATCATTGAACGGCCAAACGGTGATATTGTTACTTTTATCCCGCCGGTAAGACGTCTGATGGCACCGCCGAAGCCATTCGAGCTTGCGCCTGGCGCCTCGACATTGACCAGTATCAGTCTCAGCTTCGGAGCCAAAGGACATCAGTTTGCCGAACCTGGCGAGTATCTGCTCAGGGTCTATTACCCCTGTTTCCCAATTGGTTTCATTGCCACTGCGACCCAACGTATCCGGATTGCCTATCCACTATCCAGAGGTAGTGAAGAGCTCGTCCATCTTATGACCAGTCCGGAAGCCGCAAAATTTCTCTACTATGGGGGATCACGAAGAGATCCGGCTGTCATCGACAAGTTGACCGAAGCAACTGAGCGATATGCAGACACAGATCCGATTGCAGTTCGACACATCGCGGCAGCACTCGGTCGTAACGCAGCACGCATCCACAAACGTGTCGATATCAAAAAGGGTAAGCGAGTGATTGTGGCAGACTGCGCTGATCACAAGACTGCGGTTGAACAATTGACCGCTGCCACATCTCAATTGTCCAGTGGTTATGGCAGAGACGCTGCATTTGACGTCTTGTCCGAGACTCGACTGATCAAACAGCTTGCAGACAGCCATATGGAACTCGATAACAAAGAGAAAGCGGTCTCCACCCTGGAGAGTACAATCAAACAGATGAAAGAGCGGAAATCGGCTGAAACCGCCATTGAAGATCTGCAACGCCGCTTGAAGGCTGTTAAGCGACGTAAGTAGATACGATGACTGAAACCTGAATCCGTAGGTCTAGCCGTGATGGCCTTATATCAATAAGCACCAACCTGCGGATTCAGGTAAAAAACAGAAAAAAACAGTGACAGACATCATTTTTAATGCCGGCGCCTCCTGGACAAAGACCGCGCAGACAGTAGTTGTTTACAGCGTTGACAATAGGGAAATGAACTCTATTATTTTTTTGTATACCCATATGTATTATTTTTAATGTTTTTACATCCTCCAGCCGTTCCATGTGGGTATTGTTGTCGAAGGTGTAGGGGAAATCGCTATCTGGACATAGGGCAGCTTCACCAGTAAAGCCATCTTGAAAGCGTATACGGGAGACTCTGGTGGAGAAGAAAAGGAAGTACTTAAAAAAAGAAAAATCAGTGGCCGCCAAAAAAGCGCTGGATGACAAACCAGACAAAGAAGTCATTCCCCCGCCACCTTTGTATAACCCACATTCAGCCAAGCGCCTATCCTTGATGTTGGGCATCACAGCCAACCATCTTGGTCTTTCCCGCAGCTATGCCCGTACAGTTCATAACAGACTGTTTTTTCCCTTGCGTCTGCTTACTCTCATGCGTAAGGAAGCCGATGCGGTTTTACGCTATGAACCAACCGCGCCTGATCGCTTTATCGAGGGACTACGCACATTACGGAAGCACCTTCCAGCACCCTCTGCCTCACTGGCAAATATGGATAAGGTGATCAGAACAAGGCGAAGCGGTCGCGGGAAATATCCATCGTCTCAGCTGGTCTCCTTCGAGGCTATTGCCCCCCTCTATCAAGCCGCATTCCTCGCCAGTGGCGGCCACACCGAGATCATGCATGAGGCCTTTGGGTACATCGCTTCACTCAGTCATGCCGAGCAGACCCTTGAATCCCTGCACCACACCCTGGGAAGTGGGGGGCAGGCCGCCTTGGGCGATCAGTTTGCCTGGGGTGTTGCTGCCGGTAGGGGACCATTTTGCGGCGGTTCTTCTCCTGGACGTGGACCTGAGATTGATCCCTCAGGTGATCCCTGGGGTGGCGGACCTGAAGGTGACCCTTGGGGTGGAGGGCCTGAGGGAGACCCCTGGGGTGGCGAACCTGAAGGTGATCCTTGGGGCGGCCTACCTGGGGGCTGGATTGAGCCGGACGACCCTGAAACGTGTGATGAACCCGCATGGCCCATTCTCCCTGGTGACGACAACGTCCTCCGACTGGGTTGCGAAGGCTTGCTGATCGACATCTTCAACTCGGAAGCACCCAGCCTGAAGGTGTTCGGCCGCCTCAGGGCCTGGGCTGATAACATTGAAAGCATCGTGCTGGAGGGACCCTGTCATGGTGACTGGATGGTCATCCAGGGCCAGGGCTTCGGTGACCCTCAGCCTGACAATATCGCGTTGATTGCACATACCCTGAACGGTTGCAGGGCACTCGAAGTCGATCCAGGTAACTGGCATTCAACTGAAATCCGTGTGCAGATGCCGAATGAGCTCATTTCCGGGGCGGTGGGATTTTACGACAAGCTGGCGACGCATGCCTTCAACAGCTGGGTCGGTGATATGAATACAACCGCTGCCCAGGTCCTGGCTGCCAGTACCTGTCTTGGCAGGCCACTGATTTTCCCCACCCTGCAGACAACCCTGGCAATACCTTGCCCGCCACAAACCGCGGTCAATGTCATAGCCGTCGGACCACCCGTTATACGCTATTTCCGGGGCAGCCTTGGAGGTAACGCGGCACAAACTGGTGTAGTGGGTCCCGGCGATCAGCTCGAGTTGTCATGGGAGGTCGAGAATGCGGAAAGTTTAACCCTCTCCCGTGAGACGGCGGCTGGTCCTGACATTCCTGGCAGTAACCCGTTCGGGTTCCAGCAGTTTCTTCCAGTGACAGGCACGAACAGCATCACCCTCGAACCGAGCAGCCATACCGCTGTTACGACCGCCACCTACCGCCTGCGTGCCGAGAATGATTGTGGTCAGGTGGATCAATGGGTCACGTTTCTGTTATCGAAACCCCCTGAACTGGAAATAATCGGTATAGAAGTCACCCAAGGGATGCAGACGCCAGAAGACGATGTGGTGCTGGTAGCAGGGAAATCAACTGTGGTCCGCCTCATCGGAACCCATTCCATGGCCGAGATGAACCAACCCGCTTTACCCGGCGTTTGGGGCCGGATACGTTATTTCAATGAGGAATTCCCCACCGGCACTGGATGGGATGCCCCCATCAACAACTCGAGTGAGCGACCTCCGGAGGCCGACTTCGACGCAAGAATCGATCTCCCCACCAGTCCCAATCTGGGGATTACAAACGACACAGTCAACTTCCTCATTCCAGAAGCGCTCTGTCACGACGTGCTCGATATAGAGGTGGAATTACGGGTCCAGGGGGCTGGCGGCAGTGATGATATTGAGGGATTCAGTGAAATAGTCACCCAGCGATTTGATGGGTTCGAATTTGAGGAACGGAAGTCGGTCCGTATACGCTATATTCCGGTCACCGTTGATCCCGATACAACAGGTACCCTGAATATGGCTGAAGGAATCAGCAACCCACCCACCGATCAGGAGTGCCGTGACCTGATCGAGGAATCACTACAACAGATACCCACAACCGCTGAATCCATCTCCCGGCATGATAGCTATTCCATCCGTATCTCTCTGGATCGTACCATCATCGAAACGCCATTCGGCGATTTCTCCCGCTCCCTCGGCTATGACATTTTCGGCAACAGCCATCTTGAGTGGATTCGACTCATCCGCATCTGCGCCTTCATCGACATCACCGGCCTTCTATGCCCGGAGGATGATGATGCCTACTGGGCAATTGTTGTCCCGACAACCGGTGGCTGGGGGCGGGCTCATATAGGTGGATTGGAATACCTGACACCCTACCGCCCTGTTACAGCTGCCCACGAACTGGCCCACTGCCTCAACCAGCAACACCTGGCTGTACAGTGTCCCAACGGCAGTGAGGCACCGGGTGGATCCGACCCGGCTGACTTCGAAAACAGTGGCATGGTCACCGGAGTTCCCTTCGATATCCTCAACAATAGCGCCCTCAATGGCACCATCTTTGACTTGATGACTTACTGCGACAGGCGCTGGGTATCTGCACAACGCTGGCAACAGATGTTCGACTTTGTGGGACCACCATGATCAAAGAAAAACTGCGTACCGGATCTGAATGGCTGATCGTTGAAGGCTTGATTGACCCTGGTGAAAAATTCTCCCTATTGAGCAGCCGCAGCCAACAACTGGTATCAGCGCATAAGCCTAAAGGCGCCAAGAAAACCAGCGAGTATAGTCTGCTCCTTCTCGATGAGGAGGGTGAAACTCTGATGCGTGATCACCCTATGATACATACCCCAGTGGTTTGTCATGAGTTTGAACCAGCGCATAAAGTACTGATGGGCAGGCTCCCTCTCCTCCCGGGTGCAGCGATTGTCGTGATACTTCGACAGGAGCGTGAGATCTACCGTTGCCTGATCGGTAAAAGTCCTGAACTCAAGGTGAAATGGCCAAAGGGCCGATTGCAAAGGGGCAAGTCATACCGTCTCTCGTTGAACCTGTCCAAACCGGAAAAAGGAAATGATGCCTTGCTTACCCTGGCCATCCACTGGGGAGCTCAACACTATCGTGTGGTGGCTGTCAGTGAGGTGTCCGAGAAACTGTCTTTCGACCCAAAGAATCTGCCAGGGGGTAAAAACTGCCGCTTGTCTGTAACCTACAGGGTCGGATTCCGTAGCAAGACTGTGGTCAGTCCATCCTTCACGCTGGCACCGCTCAAACCCCATCTCAGGATGCTTAAGCCCCGCGAGGAAACGAAACTGGTCGCCGGAGCCCCGATCTCCCTCGTGGCCGAGGTGGATGATCCCCAGGGAGATCGCAGCCTCCCCGCTGCACTGCGATGGCGTGTAGATGGAAAGTGCGTGGGGAAAAGCCCGCAAGTTTTGATTGCCGGCTTACCGGAAGGAGAGCACAGACTACAACTCAGCATCGACGGCATGAAGCAACCGGTTATCAAACGCACACTGACAGTGCATCAGGCACCGAAAATTTAGTCCCAATAATTTACCGGGTAACACTAGATGGAATCGGCACCTACATCAATCAGAAAATCATGCAATGTGCGTCCAGCTACCGCCTCATAGCGGGCACCGGTCATCACCAATGTCTCGATACGGTCGAGTCGGAAGTGGCGAAAAGCCCCACGCAATTCACACCAGGCACCGAGGGTCCATTTCTGTCCCCAGTAAAACAGTCCGAGAGGCCACAATACCCGCTCTGACGGGACACCATCTACACGACGGTAGGCGATACATACCTTGCGTTGTTCAGTGATGGCCTTACGCAATGAGGCCACATGCTCACGTACCTCATCTGGCACGTGATAGTCGGGCACCATCAATGCTTCCCGATCAAGCACAGGTCTTAACCGTTCCGGCAGAACCGCCTCAATCTTACGTAAGGCCCGACTCGCCGCAGCGGCAAGCTCCCGATCCGACCAGCCTTGCACCATGCGCATACCGAGCAGCAGCGCAGTCAGCTCCTCATCTTTGAACATCAGCGGTGGCAGACGAAAACCCTTGCAGAGACGATACCCGGCCCCCGCCATCGCTTCTATGGGTACACCCGAGGCAGACAAATCATCGATGTCTCGATAAATCGTGCGTTGCGAGACCTCCAGTCTTTGCGCGAGTGTACGGGCAGTCAGATAGCGTTCAGTTTCCAATTCTTGCGTGATACGAAAAAGACGGTCGGCCCGACGCATCACATCAGGCAAACAGCTGTGCCAACTTTGCCCCCGGTTCATCAGCCCGCATAAAGGCCTCACCGACAAGAAAGGCATTCACCTGATGGGCCCGCATCAATGCAACATCCTCAGGTGCCAGGATACCGCTTTCAGTCACTACGATCCTTTCAGCAGGTATCCTCGACAACAGCTCCAATGTGGTTTCGAGACGCACATCGAAGGTACGTAGGTTACGGTTATTTATGCCAATCAGGCGGTTATTCACCCGCAGTGCTCGGTCCAGCTCATCGGCATCATGTACTTCAATCAGCACATCCATGCCCAACCGATGGGCCAGATCGTTGAGTGCACTGAGTTGTTTATCATCAAGACAAGCCGCAATCAGCAGGATGCAGTCAGCACCGATGGCCCGCGCTTCATAGACCTGATAGGGATCGATAATGAAATCTTTACGGATCACCGGCAAATTACAGGCTTCCCGCGCCTGCTGCAGATAACGATCATGCCCCTGAAAGAAGTCGATATCGGTCAATACAGAGAGACAGGCAGCCCCCCCTTCAGCATAACTTTGTGCTATTTTGGCGGGATGAAAATCCTCTCTTAAAACGCCTTTGCTGGGTGAGGCTTTTTTAATTTCAGCAATCACCCCGGCCTCTCCTATCGCTACTTTCTGGGCAATTGCCGCTGAAAAGCCACGTGGAGCAGAAGCCTCAGCCAGTAGTGTTTTCAGATTCTCAACGGGTTGCAAAGCTTCCCTTTCAGCAATCTCTTCCCGTTTACGGCGGGTGATCTTGAGCAGGATATCGGGGATATTTGTCATTATCCCAGAATCCACAGTTGAACATGGATACGGTAAAAATCAATCACTTGATACGGCATTTCATTACCTTATGTCAGATTACAGCGGTCAACTGCGGAATCCAGGATTATTCAATCAAAACTCTGTGACATGACCACCAACCGATCGAGCCTGTTGCGCGCCTCACCGCTGGCGATAGCCTGGTCGGCTTTCTCAAGCCCCTGCTTCAGATCAGTTGCCAATCCAGCAGTGTAGATTGCTGCACCGGCATTGAGCACCACGATGTCACGGGCCGGTCCCGGGTTATCCTCAAGAACCCCACGAATCATTGCCAGACTCTCGGCTGCATCCTTCACCCGAATGGTGTCGAGTGAATTGCGCTTCAGTCCAAAATCCTCTGGTTGGAGTGTAAAACGTCTAATCCGACCCTCTTTCAACTCAGCCACATCGGTGACATCACCGATGCTGATCTCATCCAGACCATCGCGAGAGTGAACAACCATGACGTGGCGGCTGCCAAGACGCTGCAGCACTTCTGCCAACGGCTCCAGGAGGTCGCTGCTAAACACACCGAGTAGCTGATTCGGCACACCGGCAGGATTGGTCAAGGGTCCAAGAATATTGAAGATGGTACGCACCCCCATCTCCTTGCGCGGGCCGATGGCATGTTTCATGGCGCTGTGATGGCCGGGGGCGAACATAAAACCGACACCCAACTCACGTACGCACTGCTCAACCTGGTCAGGAGACAGGTCCAGTCTCACACCAGCCGCCTCCAGCGCATCGGCACTACCCGACTTGGAAGAGACAGAACGATTACCGTGTTTTGCAACATGACAGCCGGCTGCAGCAGCGACGAACATACTGGCTGTCGAGACATTGAATGTTGCCGATGAATCGCCACCGGTACCGACAATATCGACCGTATGCGACAAACCGGAAATAGAGACCCCGGATGCCAGCTCACGCATCACCGAAGCAGCTGCGGTAATTTCACTGACGGTCTCCTCCTTCATGCGCAGGCCGACAAGAAATCCACCAATCTGTGCCGACGTGGCACAGCCGGTCATGATATTGCGCATGACGCCTGTCATCTCATCAGCCGTGAGATCCTGACGGGCCAGTACTTTATTGATGGCTTGCTGCATTTCCACGGATAAGTCTCCTCTATCTGTGTACCCGGAATCTATTTCAGTCCGCCAATGATCACAAATCATCCTGCATTTTCAAAGATAATGTCGGGTGCGGCAGGGTCGCACCCGACATAGAATGTGTTCAATGATGGATTAAACGCCTTCCACAAAATTTCGCAACAAATCGTGTCCATGCCGGGTGAGAATCGATTCGGGATGAAACTGCACCCCCTCGATTGCCAACGTCTTATGGCGCACACCCATGATCTCATCCATCCCATCCTGTAACGCGATCCAGGCAGTAATCTCCAGACAGTCCGGAAGGGTCTCTTTTTCAATCACCAGGGAGTGATAACGGGTGGCCTGGAAGGGGTTTTCCAGTCCGCTGAAGACGCCTGTGTCAGCGTGGTGGATAGGTGATGTCTTGCCATGCATCACTTCCCGCGCATGGACGATCTGGCCACCAAATGCCTGGCCGATGGACTGGTGTCCCAAACAGACCCCGAGAATGGGAATCCGTCCGGCATAGGCGCGGATGGTTTCCACCGAGATGCCGGCTTCGTTAGGTGTGCAGGGTCCGGGAGAGATAACGATATGGTCGGGCTGTATGGCTTCGATATCGGCCACCCCGATCTCATCATTGCGCACGACCTTGACCTCAACGCCCAATTCACCAAGATACTGCACCAGATTATAGGTAAAGGAGTCGTAGTTATCGATCATCAACAGCATGATTACGCCTCCTCATCACAGGCATGTCGGTCAAGACCGGCTTCAGCCAGGGCCACAGCACGAAACACGGCCCGTCCTTTGTTCATCGTCTCCTTCCACTCCAGTTCGGGGACTGAGTCGGCAACCACCCCGGCACCCGCCTGTATATGCAGGGTCTTATCCTTGATGACAGCGGTACGGATCGCGATCGCGGTATCCATATTGCCGTTCCAGGAGAGATAGCCCACCGCACCGGAATAGACGCCCCGTTTAACCGGCTCAAGTTCGTCGATGATCTCCATTGCACGGATCTTTGGCGCGCCACTGACGGTACCCGCCGGAAAGGTGGCTCTCAATACATCAATGGCACTCATGCCGTCGCGCAACTCCCCCGTGACATTTGAGACGATATGCATGACATGGGAGTAACGCTCTACGATCATCTTGTCGGTCAGCTCAACGCTGCCGATCTTTGCCACCCGGCCGGTATCGTTGCGCCCCAGGTCGATCAACATCAGGTGTTCAGCCAGTTCTTTGGGATCGGCCAGTAACTCAGCCTCCAGGATCCTGTCCTCCTCCTCGTTATGACCGCGCCGTCGGGTACCGGCGATGGGCCGCACAGTGACCACACCATCCTCCAACCGGGTAAGTATTTCCGGAGAGGAGCCGACGATATGAAAATCCTCCAGATTGAGGTAGTACATATAGGGCGAGGGATTGAGTCCACGCAAGGCCCGATAGAGATCGAGCGGCGGGGCCTGAAAAGGAATTGAGAGACGCTGGGAGACCACCACCTGCATACAGTCGCCTTCGAGTATGTATTGCTTTATTCGCTCGACGGCCCGTTTGTAACCCTGTTCGGTGAATCCGGAGACAAAGTCGGACTCGCTGATCTGTCGCTCATGTTCACAGGTGTCGCGGGGTACCGGCTGACGCATGGCCTGAATCTGTTCGCGTATGCGTCGTTCAGCTGAAGCCAGGGTACCGCCCTGGGTGGGATCAACATGTATGATGACAAACATCCGTCCCGAGAGATTGTCGAAAACCACAACCTCATCGGAGACCATCAGCAGGATATCCGGTGTTCCCAGCAGGTCGGGATTGGAACAATCAGCCAGCTTCGGCTCAATATATCGAATGATGTCATAACCGAAATAACCGACTAAACCACCATTGAAACGTGGCAGACCATCAACCTCGGCCGCCTTATAACGCTGCTGAAAGCGCTCTATCCAGGCCAACGGGTCATTCACCTGATGGGATTCGATAACCTCACCATCGGTCACTACTTCGACCTGAAGCCCTTTAACATGCACCTGTGTACGACAGGGTAGACCAATGATCGAGTAGCGTCCCCATTTCTCCCCACCCTGTACAGATTCAAAGAGATAGGAATAGGGACCATGCGCCAGCTTCATATAGACGCTAAGGGGGGTTTCGAGATCGGCCAGGACTTCACAAACTACAGGAATGCGATTGTAGCCCTGTTGCGCCAGGGCGGCGAATGCTTGGGGGGTCATTTTCCTCTCCACACAATAGACCAAACGACGTGATTGACTAGGTTGGCAATCACCAACGCCATCGTGCGCCGTTCATCAAGGTCTTGTTGTGTGAAAGTAGGGTCATTTCGCTATGTTCTGTATCAAATGTTGGTGCTAACCATAATCGAAAACCACACCCGTGCTCAAGCAGCACTTTCCAGAATAGTGCGGATCTCGGTCAACGAATCGATAACAACATCCGGATTGTACTGACGGATATCCTCACCATGGTTGTAGCCATAACTCATGCAGACAATCTGAAAACCAGCCGCACGGGCCGCCTTTACATCACTCTGAGAGTCACCAACCATCAAGGCTGCGGTCGGGTCTACACCCATATTGTCAGCCGCATGCAGCAGTGGCATTGGATCGGGTTTCTTCTTCGCCAGGGTATCACCGGCAATGATGATCTCGAAATCGTCATGAATGCCAAGATCCTGTAACAGCGGTAGGGTGAACTGGGCTGCTTTATTGGTCACACAACCCAGCCGGTAGCCCTGCTGCTTGAGATAGTCCAATCCTTCCCGAATACCAGGATAGAGCACTGAGCGCTGACTGGTGTTCACTGCATAGAGATCAAGAAAGATCGGGTAGGCGCGTTCAAAGTCAGCCTCTTCAGGCTCACCGTCCAGTTGACCGATCAGGGCACGTCGCACCAGGCGTTCCACACCATTGCCGACCCAGTCACGTACCTTGGTCTCACCATGGGGAGCACGGCCCAGCTGCTTCATCATCTCATCCACGCAGTAAGCCAGGTCTGGCACACTGTCAACCAGGGTGCCGTCCACATCGATGAGAATCATTTCGGGTTTATTGATCATGTTTATTTCTCGCCTGCAGGCCTAGGTCTTTCATCTTCCGCAACTGAAACAGATGAAGTTTCAAGCAGGGCACAGCCTGCTGTACCCGATGGACCATCTGTGTTCCTTGGCGTTTAATTGCGGACTTGTTATTCCCTCAAACAGATTAAACCTTGGCAAGCTCCGCCATCATCTTACCCACAATGGTGTCGTATCGATTAGCGTCACTCTCTTCCGGAAAACCGAAGATACCTGACCCGGCAACGAAGGTGTCTGCACCTGCGGCTTTGATCTCGGCGATATTGTCAACCTTTACGCCACCATCGATCTCAAGACGGATATCCAAACCTGAATCATCGATCAATTTGCGACACTGGCGCAGTTTATCCATCGTGGCAGGAATGAAGCTCTGGCCACCAAACCCCGGGTTGACCGACATCAGCAGGATCATATCGACCTTGTCGAGCACATAGTCGAGATGAGACAGGGGCGTGGCCGGATTGAACACCAGGCCGGCCTTGCATCCTTCATTGTGAATCAGTTGTAAACTACGGTCGATATGCTCGGAAGCCTCTGGATGAAAGGTAATGTAGGTAGCCCCGGCCTTGGCAAAATCGGGAATGATGCGATCCACTGGCTTAACCATCATATGGACATCGATATCTGCAGTAACACCATGTTTGCGCAACGCCTCACAGACCAGCGGGCCAATGGTCAGATTGGGCACGTAATGGTTATCCATGACGTCAAAGTGAACGATCTCGGCACCGGAGGCGAGGACTTTATCCACCTCTTCACCCAGCTTGGCAAAATCCGCTGATAGTATAGAAGGTGCGATCTTATCGGATTGACGGGCCATGATTATCTCCTACTGTTTTCAACCCCGGCCGTTTGCGGCTCGGGATTCGGCGGAAAACCAGTTTCACGCCTGTGTCAAAAAGGGAGGTCACTTTAACCCAAAGTCTCTCTGTTTTCAGCAATATCGTGGCTAACGACATCACCAATCAATCTTATACCCTCATAACTGTACAACCCTGAAAGGTGATTGCACTGTTCAGATACGCCTTCAATAAAAGATTGAAAGCGTACCCGCGTAGTGGCCTATACTGTCCGGATGCGATTAATACTGTTTCTGATCACCTGTTTTGCTACCTTGATTCATGCATCCAACCTGAGTCTTGAAGCGCGAATTTCCGAAACTATCGATACTGATACCCTGGACGGCAAGGCCGTGTGGCTCGATGCCGGCCCGATACGGTTTCTTGCCCTACTCAAGGAGACAACGGCTAAAAAAAAACAGGGTGGCATCGTTCTCCTGCATGACGCAGGGGGTCATGCTGACTGGCGTGAGGTAATCAATCCGCTGAGAACCCAGCTCACCGCACATGGCTGGGATACGCTGTCGCTGCAGCTACCTGTCTCAGATAGGCTGCCGGACCAACTCATGATGAAACAGATGATCGCTGATGCCTCACCCCGCATTCAGGCAGCTATCGATTACTTCACCAGCCAACAGAACAGGAACCTTACCCTTATCGGCCACGGTCTGGGTGCTGCTATGGCTCTCAACCATCTGCTAAAACAACCCGAACCGTTTAACGCTGCTGTAATGATCGGTCTTCCAATGACACTGGATGATAGCCAGGATCCTGTCCAACTCGCATTATCGAGCCTGGATATTCCTCTACTCGATCTATATGGCAGCCGGGATCTTACATCAGTCGTTAGAAGTGCCATGGCACGCCGTTCCATTGCCAGGGAAGCTGAACGTAATAAATACCGACAGGACCGGGTTGCCGGTGCCGATCACTATTTTTCAGGTCTGCAGGAAAACTTGTTGATCAGAGTCCGTGCCTGGTTAAACGGAACAACCCCTGGTACAGAACGAGTAGAATAATCCCTACACCACTCATCCATCCCCCATAAGTGCCTTGATCCGCCTGACATAGTGACGGGTTTCTCCAGGTGCATGGGATTCAACCTGTACCCAGTTCCTGATTTCACCTTTGAGCTTTTTTGCCCTTTTATAGGCCTTTAGAACGTTACCGTATCCGGCATTGTAACTTGCCATAGCAAAGGCCAGTCGCTCTTCTGTGGGGAGTCCTTTTTTCCATTTTCTGTAGAGCATTCTGTCGTAGTAGATACCCGCTGCAATATTCCAGCGAGGATCATTGATATGGGTGAAGTGTGGATTGTCTTCCTGTATCTCAGCATAGGTGGTTGGTAGGATTTGCATAATACCCTTTGCACCAACCGGGCTTTTTGCATTGGGTTTAAGCCCGGATTCGGCTATACCCTGAGCCTTGAACCAGTGCCAGTCGATATGGGGCCCGAAATAGTGTTTTGTGTATTTACGGAAGTGGCTGTCATATTGATCGCTCCAGTGGTTGTCCTTGACGTGTTTAAACACCCCCGCAAACGCCAATCCGGGGATTAACACCAACAGCAGAAACCAACGCAGGGTCAACATGAATTTGTTCAGGGACGATAAACAAACATTAGTTAAGTCCAAGCCCTATCACCAACCCGAGGGCTGTACCGATACCGACAAAGATCCCCATAATCATGATGCCTACGGCGATATTCCCCTTCTGCAACTCGTCAGGAATACTAAAATTCACGATATGACTGAAAACCTTGCAACCAAACCACATAAAAAAGATTGTCAATGCACCCCCAAAGATGACATAGATGAAGTTGAGAATAATGGGATCGATAGTGTCAGTCATATTTCCTCTCCAAGGCGTGAAAAAGAGGTGCTAAAAGGAATATAAAAATGTCTTACAGGTAGCTCATCAATACAAAAGGGGATCAGGCCATACGCCGAGCCTCCTTTACCCGTTCATAGGCCTTCTTGATCTCATCTGTCTTTTGCGCTGCCATCTTCATCATCTCCTCGGGAAGACCTTTGGAAACCAACTTGTCGGGATGGTGTTGACTGATCAGACGGCGGTAGGCTCGTTTGACCTCTTTATCGGAAGCATTCGATGAAACATTGAGGATGGCGTAGGCATCTTCCAGCGACAGCCCCTGGGTCCTGGAAGGGGCACGATCACCCCGACCACCACCGGCATAGTGAGTCTGCGCGCGTACCATCCGTTCCAGTCGTCGGAAAGTGAATTCAGCAACATTCAAGAGGCTGCATATATGCAACAACAGCAACTCTTCCGCCTTGTCCATCTGCCCATCTGCGTAGGCGGCCTGGATCTGAATCTCCAGAAACATCTGAATCAGGGTCTGGCGCCGATGACACTCCAGACGGAACTGTTCCACCACTTCATCGAGGGGAAAGTCATCCGATTTACCTTCATTGAACAGGCGAATGGCTGTCTTGCGCTTCTCACTGGAGAGCGACATCTGCGCCATCAGGGCTTCGGCAAGCTTGATCTCATCGGGGGAGACACGGCCATCCACCTTGGCCAGATGCCCCATGACAGAGAAGGTTGCAGTAAAGAAGGCTGTCTGGACCCGTTCCTGATCACCTGGCCCCCAACTGACCTGACCTTCAGGCAGGCCCTGTAGCCCCTTATCGAAACGGTGACCCAAGGCGGCACCCAGCACGGCACCCAACGGCCCACCCAGCATATAGCCAAATGCACCACCTACCAATTTTCCCCACCAACTCAAAAGGTAACCCCTCTATACGCTAACTGATTGATAAAATTGTCTGACACTATACCTGAATCAGTGGATTCAGGGTGGATGAAGCGGCAAAAACTCCACAGTGAATCTTCAGGGATCTATTTTCCGTGGATATATTGTTCGTCACTGAAGGAGTAGACCCATGCAGGAAAGAACACCACCATCAGGGTAATGATCCAGCCATTGATCAAGGCCTCCGGAAAGAACATCAAAGGGAAGAAGGGTATGATCGTGACCTGCAGTTCAGCCATGGTATAGGCACCGCACAGAACCAATAGCTGCATCGCCAGATAGCCACTGACATAACCCACCAACCAGGCCGTAAAAAAGCCATTACCCAGAACGTACACAAAAAAGTGCTTGGGCAGCCAACTGCGTATGAGCACCAAGGCAATCTGTGAGAGGGTTATCGGGGCCAGGGCGACGGTTAAAAAACTAACCACATAGTCCTGCCATCCATAGCCTGCGTTCAGGCTCACTGCAACCAGGGCAACACTGGCGATAATCATTGCCATCGACCAGCCGAACATCAATGTGATAGCCGTGACGCCAAGCAGGTGAAAAGAGAGACCTGGCTGCAATTGCCCCCGTATATGCCAAAGCACGATCAGCACTACAATCGCACCCAGAAAGACATGCAACTGCCCCTTTTGGGTAAGACGCTTCCAAGGGGCCATGCGCAGTGCAGAGAGTGTCACTACGATATAGAGACCGGCCAGCCAAATCAGCACGCTAGCGGAGAACAGGTCACCATCCAGTTCCATCTCTTCTTAATCCTTTTCACACATGTAATTTCAGTTATGCTGATAATAGTTGATTGAATCAAATTCATCCCAGGGAGGATGCCAGTGATATACCGTCCACTCGGCAATACTGATATTAAAGTCAGCGCCCTCTGTCTCGGCACTATGACCTACGGCGAGCAGAACAGTGAAACCGAAGCCCACAAACAACTCGACCAAGCCTTTGATGCCGGTATCAATCTTATCGACACGGCAGAGATGTATCCGGTTCCACCACGTGCAGAAACCCAGGGGTTGACTGAGCGTCATATAGGCACATGGCTGGCCAGCCGGGGCAGACGTGATCGGGTAATTCTCGCCACCAAGGTTGCCGGTCCCGGTGAGTGGTTAAACTACATCAGAGACGGCAATCTACACCTCGACAAAAGCAACATCGAAGCGGCACTGGAGCAGAGTCTGCAACGGCTACAGACAGATTACATTGATATCTATCAGCTGCACTGGCCCGACCGCCATACCAACTATTTTGGTGAACTCGGTTATAGACCCGCAAAAGAAGAGCAGACCACACCAATCCTGGAAACCCTGCAGGTTTTAAGTGATCTAATAAAGACTGGAAAAATACGCCATATCGGTGTTTCAAATGAGACCCCGTGGGGGTTGATGCACTATCTGCAGCTCGCGGAAGAGTTGGGTCTACCCAGGGTTGTAAGCATACAGAACCCCTACAATCTGTTGAATCGTACTTTCGAAATAGGACTGGCTGAGATCGCCCATCGGGAAGCCTGCGGTCTACTGGCCTATTCTCCGATGGCATTTGGAGTCCTTTCAGGCAAGTATCTGGATGGCCAAAAACCAGCAGAGGCGCGTCTAACCCTCTTTGAGCGGTTCAATCGATACTCCAATCCCGAAACGGATCGAGCAGTCCAACGGTATGTTGCATTAGCCAAAGAACACGATTTAAGTCCCGCACAAATGGCCCTGGCATTCGTTACAAGCCGCCCATTTGTGACCAGCAACATCATAGGTGCCACCACGCTGGCACAATTGGATCAGAATATTGAGAGTATCCATATGACATTGCCTGACGAAACCCTTCAGCGCATCGAGGCAATCCATCGACAACAACCGAATCCCAGCCCATAGGACTCGTCAGACTATGCAAAACACGCGTGTAGTGTCCTACACTAGGGCCTGTTAACACTCATCCAATCGGCCCTGCTGGGACTATTTTTTCGTCC
Organism: Candidatus Thiodiazotropha sp. (ex Codakia rugifera); assembly: GCA_025656675.1. GTDB lineage: Bacteria > Pseudomonadota > Gammaproteobacteria > Chromatiales > Chromatiaceae > Thiodiazotropha. Next base: position 932,550 of record JAHXHN010000001.1, on the reverse strand, counting down.
GGCAAGGCAGAATGAGCGATGTGTAGTTATTCTACATGAGCAAATGATAACGCCGCTGGATGGAAAAATAACCCCAGCCCATCGGGTTACGCACCGAAGGAAGTGCCCTTGGGGTGCCCCTGAAAAAGCGTCACTCAGCGTTGCTTGTCGTTCATTTGGACTAACCAAACCTCACTCCTCGCACCTTAATTGACGCTTTTTCAGGGGTAACAGGGCTGATTGGATGAGTGTTAACAGGCCCTAGTACGGGAACTCAGTAAGCGTTCAGTTGAGAAGGATTCTGTAAAAAAAGTGTTTTTGGTATTGGTAAAGACCACTTAACGGGACCATAATCGAGAGGTACTCGATGCTACCAACAACAAACGGAGAAGCAAAAGTATGAACTCACCAAAAATCCGTATTGGCGGCTGGTTTAAAACAGTCGATGGCGATAACCTTGAAGTGGTGGCATTCGATGCCGATGAAGGCACCGTGGAAGTCCAGTTTTATGATGGAACTGTCGAAGAGTATGACCTGGAGGATTGGGAAGCACTGGAGGTAAAACCCATCGCACCACCAGAGGATTGGTCAGGCTCATACGACCTGTCGCGGGACGACTATGGGGTTGATCTGGACCATCCGGCGGGTGAGACAATTCCTAATCCACTGGACCATATAGAGGATACCGATTAGACGTCTTGTGAACCGATATCATCACTAACGGCATCACACAGCGCTAGACTGCCGCCTCATAAGGTATGATCCAAATAGCACCGATTCATCCATCTTCACCACCTCCAATATTACCGGTTGTCGATGGTCGCACCGGCATCTAATCCTCTATTTTCCTACGTTGATTCGTCCCAACCTTAACTGGAAAATGAAACCAACTCAGACCTACACACGTAAATCTTTGTAAGGAAACAGAATACTTGAGGTTTAAAGCGCATCTTTGAGCCAGGTTAAAGTTAGCTGAAAAATCGCCGCTAAAGTGAGTAACAGCTACCCCCACACAGAACGAGGATGCAGGAGGTGCATGATGAAAACAGTCTATGATATGGGCTCTGGGCAGATCCTTGAATTTGGTCTGACAAAAGAAGCCACTCAGCCTGTAGCGCCTGATACATCCGTGCCTGAACTGCAATTGCAGCGGGTAAGCCCAGAAATCTGCACAGAGAGAGAGATTCCGCCCGAGCTGGTCATGGCGGACCTAACCGCCTTCCTCGATAAAATGAGCTGATGGGCTAAGGCACTCTTTCGTGTGCATGTCAAAACCGGGTCTCAGGACCCGGTTTTTTTATTGTATTCTGCAAATCCTGACTGCATCTTGACTACATTATCAGGTCCGGCAGGGTCGCTGTCATCGATCAGTTATTCAGGAAAACCACAACCTGCCCTGCCTCCAGCTTGACCTTCACAGAGGTTAGATACTCGCCTGCACAGGGACCACGTAGACAATATCCATCCTCCAACCGGAACAGTGCACCATGGGTAGCACACTGTATATAGCTGTTGCTCAGATCAAGAAATTGATCTTTCAGCCACTCTAAGTTCACACCTGTATGCGGACACTCATTTTGATAGGCATATACAGCTTCCCCGCAGCGCACAACAAAAATCTCTTTTATCCCCTCGTTATATTTAAGGGTAAATCCCTGACTGCCTGGGTTTGCCAGGGATTTCAATTCACACACAACATGGCGCTTAGGCAATTTTCAACCCCTGCCTGGCACACTTTTTACCGGCCAAACAAACGGCGGCAGCTAAAGCCTCTACAGGTTTCCGGCCTGTCATTAAGCTATCTATCACCCCAGCATTGAAAACATCCCCTGCACCGAGTGTGTCGACCACAACCGGGGGCTGATAAGCAGGCTGATGCATACTCATACCGTCAGCTGTCTGCAACCATCCCCCAGCCTCCCCCCAAGCAGCGTATAACAAGGCCGATTCAGCCACAGGCCTGATGCCCTTGAATAGTTGCCCGGCATCTTGATACCCACTGCCTATAGCGTAGGCCCGCGAAATCATCACCACATCGGGATAGGGTAAAAGACGCTCGATATTCTCCCTGGGTTTTTCAATCTCGAGGGAGATGGTAACGGATTGAGTGGCCTGCCTGGCATGTTTGAGCATGGCTTCACAGGCCGGCACATTTCGCCCTTCGAAGTGAATCCAGTCAAAGGATGCCAGGTCTATCTTTTCGAAGGCAGCTGATTGATACTCAGGCAAATCACGATAGTGAACAATAGTGCGTGAACCTGTCGCCATACTGGAGAGTATATAGGAGGTTGGCGTAATGCCACCGGGATGCACAGATACCCATTGGGTTTCCACCTGGTGGCTTTTCAAATCAAGCTGGATCTGCTGACTGGCAGGATCATCGCCCAGCACACCGGCCCAACTGCAACGATGTCCTAACTGGCTCAGTACCACCAGGGTATTGGTAGCATTTCCACCACGACAACAACGTTGTGACAATGCACGCAGTTCATCATCCTCTTGGGGATAGGCCGCAATATTATTGACTATATCCAGGGTTGCAACACCAACCGCCAGCACCCGCATAACTTGTTTAGTATCCTATGCTGTTTGACGAACCAACACGACAAGAAGCTATTCGCCACACCTTATAGGGCCGCACATATCGATTAAATACAACGTATTAGACTACCGGGTCGATACTTATTTTCTACGGAACAGTCGACCCAGCGAGGAACGTTTGGGATCTGTATCAGCCGGTTGAGAATCTCTACTGGAACTGGGTGAATTAACTTTAAAATGCGAGTCATCAATTGAATTATCGTTACTGTGCTGCATTGAGGGATGGTCCATTCCACCCGTCTTTCTTAGTAAAAGCTCCAACTTGCGTTTCAGCTGGTCTACCTCTTTGTCACGGTCTTCAATGGCATCTTCCAGAGAACGACATTGACTCTGTGACATCCGTAACAAGTGCTCTTTTTCAGAAACAGATTGTTGCATGGATACCATCTCCTGACGACTGGCCTGTAGCGCCGCAACCTCGTCCACATCTCGATCAGAGGTGGCCTCTAAACGGGATTTTGTCGTACTCAATTCGGTACGCATGTGTTCAAGGTCCTGAGCTGCCTGTCTTCGAACCATATCCAACTCGGTGCGAAGTGCATTCACCTGATCGTCAACACCAAATGATTGTACATCCTGAATCTGTTCTACATAGGTCTCGATAACGCTACGCAATTCACTCACTTCACGGCGCATTTTGGCTGCTTCAGCCTTGGCCTCATCACGCTCGATCTCGAAATTTTCCGCCTTGTAACGCAGCTCCTCCATCTGCACCAGAAGATCGTCAGCCAGACTGGAGTCTGAAACCTGCTCACGCATACCGCTCATTTCAGAGTGAAGATGTCCATTCTCGTTGATCAGATCAGTATACTGGTCGCGCATTTCTGCCAACTGTTTGGCCAGACTATCGCGCTCTTTGGCCATCTGATCCTTCTCTGCTGTGAGCGTTTCAAGATCCTCTCCCAGCATCTCAATTGCTGTTTCCTGTACCTGGCGTTCACGCCGTAATACATCCGCCTGGCGAGCCTGCTTCTCCGTCTTTTCCCGTTTCTTCTGTTCTTTTTGCAACTCCATTCGCAAAGCATACAACTCTGTGTCGACATCGTCCGTCAGCTGACTTTCCATCTCCAACTGGACTTCACGCAAGCCCTGGACTTTGTTTTTCAATTCCGCAATCTTCTGCTCAGCTTTTTTCAGAGCCCGGTTACTCGCTTTCAACTCATTTTTGTCAACCGAGTTCTCTGTGGCTTCAGTAGCAGCTGCCAATGCAATATGCAATTCATCCATCTCATGCTGTTGCTGCTCGATGGTCTGGCTCAGCTCCTGCTCACGTTGTTGCTGACTTTCAGTCTGCTCTTGAGAAGCGGTTTGAGTCTCTTCCAATTCCTGCTGTACGCGCTGCTGTGATGTCTGTAACTCATCCAATTGCCGCTGTAGCTGCTCAACAGTATCGTCCAGTTCCTGTTCACGTTGCTGCCGATCGTCGAGACTGGCCTGCAAATCAATCAACTGTCTTTCCAAATCCGACTTGGCTGACTCTAATTCCTGTCGTGTCGCATCCAATGCTGACTGGGCTTGGGTGGCTGTAAGGGAGGACTCCTTTTCCCTTTCCAGTTCTTGCTGCAGCTTCTCAACAGCGACAACCTGCTCTGCTAAAGCAGCTTCCTGGCTTTGCTGATGTTGCTTTAGATCCGCCTGGGTTTCACTGAGTTGTCGCTCCAGCTCTTCTTTAACAGAGAGCAGCTGCTGATGACTGGCTTCCAGGTCGGACTTGGATTGACCCAATGTCTCTAGCGAGTCGCTGGCCTCCTCCAGTTGTTGACCCAGTTGTTCGCTAAATTGCTGCTTATCGTTGAGCTCCCTTTCAATACCCTGCAGACGATCCTGCCATTCAGCCTGCTGTTCTGTCAGCTGTTGTTCTAAACTTTCCTTCTGTTGCTCAAGCGCTTGTAGCAACCCTTCACGTTCATTCAGCTGCTCTACCAAAGAGTGCCGCAGCTGTTCTGCTTCAGTTTGTTCACTGCTGGTCAGCTCTACTGCCTGCTCGGCGGTTTCCAAGGACTGCCTCAGAAATTTCGCCGTCTGATGCTCCTGCTCCAGAAGTGCCTCCAGCTCGACCCTTTTTTCGCTCTGTTTACGGATCTCTACCTCAGACTCTTGTAACTGATTTCTGAGTGACGTCAATGCCTCTGCTGTACGAAACTGCTCATCATTGCTGCAGCTCTGGGACTCTTCCAGGGCAAGAACCAGTTGCTCCTCTCTCTCCCTGGCTTGGGTCTGAGCCTGCTCAAGGTCTTCCAACTGTTTGTGCAAACCCGCCAGTGTTTCAGAGGATTGCTCTTTCTCGGACTGTAGCGCCGCTTGCAGCTCACTCAACTGGGATTCTGCGTTGCTCAGCTCGCTTTCACGATGAGAGAGCATCTCTTCATTCTGCTGCTTCTCCTGCCTAAGGAGATCGAGACCTTCTCTGGCTTGCTCCAGATCGGTACGCAACGATTCCATTGCATTCGAATACTGCGCATCGGCGTCATTGCCTGCCTGACGAACTGCATCCAACTCCTTATCCAGTCCAGCGCGGCGCTCCTCCAATGCCTGCAGCTCCTGTTGCAAGGATGTGGCCTGGGCATGCTCCTGATTGAAATGCTCTTCCAATTCGTCCCGTTCAGTCTGCAGATTCGCCTGCGCCGACGCCGCACTCTCTAATTGCTGCTGGAGTGCCTGTTGTGTTTGCTGGAGGATCGCAATCTCATCCTTTGCCTGCTGCGCGTTTTTCTCAGACTGTTGTGTAATCTCCTGAAGCTGGCTCTGGAGATCTGCTACCGCTTGCTGATTAAGTGACTGTTCTTGATCCAATTCGGCCTGAGTCTGGGACAATGACTGCTGTATCGATTCGATCTTCTGTTGATGTTCAGCTTCATCCGCAACCTGTGATTCCTGTTGCTGGTGCAAAGTCTGGGTCAGTTCATCACGCTCCGCGATGATTTCCTTCAGTTCACTCGTGAGCTGTTGGCTTTGGTTCTCCTTATCCTGGTAGCGCTGCAGTAACTCATCGCGCTCTTGTGTGAGTCCCTGCAGATCATTAGACAGCTCCTGATGCACTATCTCCGCCTTCTGGCCCGCCTCTAGCAGTTCATCCCGTTCCTGAGCAATCAGGCTCAGATCCTCTGCGGCCTGCAGACGGGAAGCCTCGGCATCTTGTTGCAGTTGACTCACTTCATTGCGCAGCGTTTCCAACTCAGTGCTTAGTTGACTGCTTTTTTCCTGATCTCCTTGCAAGGATTCATGGGCGCTCTCAAGCTGGATCTGTAAACCGGTTATCTCCTCTTTAAGGCGTCCCTCGCTCTGTTCATGACGAGTCTGCAGTTGATCTATCTGGTCCCGTAACTCATTACCATGCCGCTTGGCTTCATCGTTAAGCTGTTTGGTACTACTGAGTTCATCCCGGGTAATATCCAGACTCTGCTCCAATGCAGCAACCTGATCCATCAGCCTCTTCTTTTCAATCTCGAGGTCACTCCCAACAGATACCTTGAACTCAGCCTTTTCCAGTGAAGCGCGCAACTCATCGACCTCAAGCTGTAGTGCCTGCGCAGTTTGTGCCCCCTCCTCACCGGTTTGCATCCGACTTTTCGCCACAGCCAGGGCCTGGCGTAGCAACTTGATTTCGGTATGTCTTTGTTCGAGCTCCTGTTCAAATTGACGATGACTCTCAGCAAGCTCTTTTTTCAACCGGTTGAGTGTCGCTCGCTGCTCATCTGATGAATCGGCTAACGACGAGGTATCGTCATCAGATTCTCGATTGAAATCAATAACATTGTCTGCCTGGTGTCCATCCTCCTGTTGTCGAAGTCCAACCAGCTCAGCAATCTGAACCCAACTGATATCGACAACGAAAACCTCTGCACCTCGTTCTGTTAACAGGTAAGCTGCAGTGGCTGATTGACCTACCTCCTCACCATAAACGACATAAGCCCGATCAAGGGTAAGACTGGAGGCCTGAAAACGCAGTGAAAAGAATGGCAGGTTTATCGCCCCAGGTAGATGGCCCTCTTCATACTCTTCCGGTGCCCTGACATCCAGCCAAAGCGCCCCTTTTTCAATCATATCAGTGGCATCATCGAAACTGAGCGAGCGGGATAGAGGCTGTTTGACAAGTTCGATAAAATCCCTCTTGCTCAGACGAACCAACACCCCGTCTGTCTCCATGACAACAGAACTGCCTCGCGGTTTGTCTGAGATCAAAGCCTCTTCACCAAATCCCTTTCCGGCACGTAGTTTAGCCAGTTCTACTGGTGCATGACCCGCCTCCGGGGTTCGTGAGACGCTGCACTCACCCTTGCTGATCAGATAAAAATAGTCCCCATCTTCCCCCTGGTTGATGATGATATCCCCCGCACTGACAGTAATCTCCTCCATTCGCATCATCACACGCTGTAGATTTGCAGGGGGGATTTGCTGGAAAACCGGGGATTGCAGCAATAGGCTCATCCAGTCATCACTGCTCGGTTGTTCAAGATCGTTCACTTCATAACTGGCGCTATGGCTGCGTGCTAGCATATCGCTGAGCATGCGACTATCAATGCGTACGTAGGAGACCCCGGTTCTCGCCTGAGCCGAGTGTTTACGAGGTAGCTGATGAGCCAGGGCGAAGCGGGCCGTTGGGGTACCACTGCTGATCAGATCCATCTCTTTCTGCCCGGAGAGCAGTGCAACTGTCCCAGAGAGAAGATAGATATTCTGGTGATCGGTATCTCCTTCACGAAAGAGATAATCGCCCTTTTTGGCCTTTTCGACCACAATCTGGCTTAGTAGATGTCCAAGCTGCTCCTCTGAAAGGGTATTCAGCGGAACCAGATTCTTGAGAAGGACATCATCGTTTTTACTGTTTGGCACGGCCATTCTTTCAATGCTCAGGAATTTCGATCCTTTTTTGATAGGGTCACATCGCTCCTTATGTAACGGCACATACTATAAAAGCTGAACGGATATTTTACCTATATCGTGATTGATTCTTGACCAGGTTTGCACTTTCTCTGAGAGCAGAAACCATAACCATATTGAGGTTTTAATGCAACGCCCGATATCAACTATATGTAACATCCTATTGGTGAAATGTGAAACACATTAAAGGTATCGCCGCCACTGGCCATCATGAAACCAGCAACGCGGCCTGCGAAATACTTAAGGCCGGAGGGAATGCATTCGATGCCGCTGTGGCTGCCATGCTCGTTGCATGCGTGGCAGAGCCGGTACTTGCTTCACTGGGAGGCGGTGGATTTCTAACTGCCCGACCAGCCGAAGCACAACCCTTGGTATACGATTTTTTTGCCCAGACACCCCGGCAGAAAATGACCGGGGCCGCATCAGGATTCTATCCAATCGAAGCCGATTTCGGCACCGCCAGTCAGACCTTCCATATTGGCATGGGATCGATAGCCACCCCCGGATTTATTCGAGGACTCTACGCCATACACCGGAATCACTGCCGACTTCCCCTCTCGACACTGTTCCAACCGGCCATCCACCTGGCTCGCGACGGAGTTAGTATCAACCCATTCCAGCATTTGATTACAACGATAGTAGCCCCGATTCTGCGGGCAACCCCAGAGGCATTGGCTATCAATGCCTCCCCACAAGATCCCAGTCAGCTGATCATGATGGATGAACGTCATAAACAGCCTGTACTGTCCAGCTTTCTGGACACCCTGCAGCATGAGGGAGACAGACTTTTCTATGAGGGGGAAGCAGGATCTCAGCTGATCAGGGACTGCTGCGAGAAGGGTGGCCATCTACGAATGGAGGACCTGACCAACTATCAGGTAGCCATGCGTACCCCTCTCCATCGCACATACCGCCATGCACAATTAGTCACCAACCCTCTACCGTCACTCGGCGGAACATTGATCGCCTTTTCTCTTGGATTGTTGGCATCCCAAACTGCTCAACCCACAAACGCCGGTAAAGAGAAACATCTACGGCTGTTGGCGCGCACCATGCATCTCACCCAGCATGTAAGAGGTGAAAACCATCTGTCCATGGACCGTGTGCTCAACTCAGATATTGGTACGCGATACCGTGAGCGCTTACTTAAAGGCGGCCTCTCTACCCGTGGAACCACTCAGATCAGCATTGCCGATACCGAAGGTAACCTTGCCAGTATGACTTTGTCCAATGGCGAGGGATGTGGCTATATCATCCCAGGCACAGGCATTATGATGAATAACATGCTGGGTGAAGAGGACCTAAACCCGTCGGGATTCCATCAATGGCCGAATAACCACCGCCTTGCATCAATGATGGCGCCCACCCTGATACTCACCAGTGATGGCCGCTCAATCGTAACCGGGTCAGGGGGTTCTAACCGAATCCGTAGTGCCATATTGCAAGTAATCGTAAATCTCCTCGATTACAATATGCCGCTGGAGCAAGCAGTATCCCACCCTCGCATCCACTTTGAAAATGATCTACTGAGTTTTGAACCCGGTATCAATGGTTCGATTGCTCAGGCTCTGCAAGACGAGTTCCCCCATCAGCAACACTGGCACAGCAAGAATCTTTTTTTTGGTGGCGCCCATTGCGTTATGTTGGACAGCAAAGGAAGGCTGACCGGTATCGGAGATGAGCGACGTGGTGGGGTCAGTCAAACTGCATGACCTCTATTTCTGGCCAAGCAGCTCCTGTTTAAGGGTTTGACTGATCGGTGACTCACCTAGCCAGACCATCAGTAATGCCTGATAAAAATCACCACCTGGTACGATACCTTTTTTCTCTCCCTTAATTGTCACATGTGTTCCCTCACCAGGAATGTAATCAAGCTCGATCGTGTCGCCCTTTACCAAGGACTGAAACATCCCATTGAACTGATCAAGTCTTTGACGCACAGCCTGTAACTGCTCCGCAGAAAGATTCGCACTGAATCCGTCATCCCAACCCTTGGTGAACTTCTCTTTATCAATCTTTGAGTAGAGTATCCGCATCTGTACACGAGCTGGTTTGTCTGCATCAATGACAGCCTCAATTTGTCTGCTCGGCTGTTGTAGGTAGAGTGAGGCAAGATAGACACTAAAAAAGAACTTTTTCCTGACACCCGCTCCATTCAATACCAATTCAGCCTTATCAGCATCACGTACAATCTGATCCGGTATTGAGACTCCGGCAACCTCTCTGGCTTCGCTAACCGCTATACAGAATATGAATATGCAGGCGATAAATATGTTTTTCATATCATTTCCATCCTTATGCTCAACTATTTAAGAAATCGGCCGTTAGCAACGAAATTCCAGATTGCAGACATCTTGATAAGTATCAAACCTTAGCAATAGAACAAATTCAACATATGCTCACACAGCATAGCTTACTCAGGTTCACATCGTGTTCTGTGATTTAGTCATTCAATATCGAACATGATCTGAGTGATTGTCAATTGACTTTCATGACACCCCGTACAGAACAGCGTGAAAAAAGTCTGCCGATAAACAAGATGCCGATCAATTCGTAACAGTATCCATCGTCAAATCTTTAATAAAACAGAGGAGAAACTAATCGAGATCATAAAAAAACAATGAAAAAACCTGCATTTCTTGTTTAACTATTTAAAATCTGTGTTATTTTTAAGATGCACAATAATCTTGTTCAGAAGGAGCAAACCATATGGCCGTCAAAAAGACCGCAAAAAAGACTGCAAAGAAAGCAGCAAAGAAGAAGGTAGTTGCTAAAAAAACAGTTGCAGCACCCCGCCTCAAATCTATTACAACCAAACAGACAAAGACCCAAATCATCAGTGATATTGCTGAAGATACAGGTCTGACAAGAAAAGAGGTTGCATCTGTTTTCGCCTCGATGAATTCCCTGATTTCACGTCATCTACAACGTAGAGGCTCAGGTGAAATCACTATCCCAGACAGCGGCATCAAGGTCCGGCGCATCATCAAACCACGCACTAAAGCACGCATGGGACGCAATCCAGCCACTGGCGAAGCCATCAAGATTGCAGCAAAGCCAGCCAAAACCGTTGTTAAAGTTACCGCACTGAAGGCCTTAAAAGATAAAATTGGCTGATACTATCCTGCTGCCACTACAGATTTGTAGTGGCAGCACCTGTTTCCATATCTACACCTTAATTCCGTAGTACTTAATGCCTATAAACTATGCTTCATTGCGGCAGGGAAATCACCAATTCACCACCCTGCTGTTTCAATGACAGATGCTTGAGAAAGCTCATACCAAGTAACACCTCGTCGTTCGGCATGCTTGGCAGAATCGATGCCTTTACATTCCGCATGACAATAGGTCCCAATTGGAGTTGATCAATCTCCGTTAACCAACTGCGTACCACCCCATTCGCCGTCCGGCTATGAGCAGGCATACCCTTTTCGAGACCCGCCTTTTCCGCCAACGAAGATGATACAGCCACAAATGTTGCTCCTGTATCCAGCAAGTAAGTCACTGCAATGCCATTGATAAGACCGGGAGCGATGTAGTGTCCGGCTCGATTTCTCTTCAGTACCACAGCTACATCATTTTCAGCATTTACCGTAACCGATAGCTGTCGGTTGGGATTCCGTTGTCGCTCGAGCCACTGCGAAAAAAACAGTGTTAAAAGCACTAACAACAGAAGCCAAGCGCCGATTACCATCCAACGCCCAAACTTCTGCTGTTCATTCATACCAAAGAACTCAGCTATTGACCTGACTACTGTTTTAGCAAGTTATTTATTAACGACGGAAGTCTCTTTTGGCTGTCTGAGAGCGCATTTGGTTAACGAAATGCTGGCGATAAAAGGCTATAGCGCTATTGCCGTTTGCTGAGACATCAAAGACTTTCCAACCCGCTTTACTGCGATAAAAGCGAAAGTCGATATTAGCCGGATAACCCCCTGACTGCAGTATGCCAACCCTAACCTTAACCTCATTTTCACCCGCACGACGCGGCCGGAAGAAGCGCACTTCCTGATTGTTGTACTTTGCAAGCCTTTCAGTCAGCGTACTGAGCAGCATGACTTTAATTTTCTGTGCCAGCTCCGCACGTTGTTGATCATTCATATGTCGATTCATGGGACCTGCTGCCCATATGGCCATATAATCGAAGTCGAAATAGGGTGCAATCTCCTGCTCTAAATAGGCTGAAATCATTTGTGGGTTTGGCTCTTCCGACTGTCGCAGAAAGCCCAACAAATTGGTCATCCCCTCACGTAATACAGTACCTGGATCCACCTCCTGATGATGGGGTGCACGCAACTGAGGTTGAGGATAGTTATAGCCTGGGTTTGCCTGTATTGCTGTTGATGTCATCAAAGTTATTGCAGCGATGGTAATCAATGTTCTATTCATATTTCCTCCATTAGGATAATTGGGTCGTCTTTGCGGCCTCATAGTCAGGTTGCCTACGCCTGACGGTAAAATCAAGCACATCCCCTGGCCGGTCATTCGCCCACGCTCTCGACCGACAGACAGGCCTAGATTTTTATTTGTGGTAAGTAATTGAAAACGAAAGAAACAGAATCACTGCCTATGAGTAGAGCACTCGCCAATCCCACAAAGAAAGAGAAGGCATGACGTTCAAAAGTACTTAAATCCAAACCTAGATCAGCGGTTACTTACATCAACTGGTTATTTTCTTATATATATCTGAAACTTTCAGTGGCAGTTTTTCGATTTCATTGATGACTGTGTAATTTGCGGCGCCATACATATGCGGTAGATAGTCCTGTCCTTGTTCATCTATAGTAATACAAAAGGCGTGAATACCTTCCCGCCTCGCCTCAAAAAGGGCCTGGCGTGTATCTTCTATTCCATATTGGCTACGGTAGTCATCATGATAATCATCTGGCTTGCCATCCGATAGTGTAACCAGAAGCTTGGTTCTGGCCTCTACTTCGTTCAGGCGATGACTCAAATGACGGATTGCCGCACCCATTCGAGTATAATCACCAGCACGTATACCACTGATTCTAGCCTTAACTTCTGCATCATAGGATTGGTCAAAGGTCTTGATCGGAAACACCTCACAGCGTTTACGACTCATTCCGGTAAAACCATAAATAGCGTATCGATCCCCCAAGGTTTCCAGTGATTCAGCCAATAGTATTAATGCTTCACGCTCTGCCTCATTCACCCATCCTTGCGTGGAACCGGACATATCCACCATAAACATGACTGCAATGTTGCGTTCTTCCCGATGCATACGGGTAAATAAGCGGTCGGTCATCTCTAAACCTGTATGCATATCCGCCCAGGCTTCCACAAAGGCATCGATGTCCACTCCATCCCCGTACGCTTGGCGCTTTAACAACCGGTCCTCATCGCGCATTGCTTCAAATGTCTTACGCAGACTGGAGAGGAGTCTCCGGTACTTAACCATCACCTGTCCGACAAACCCGTCATCCTCCTGCTTAACAGGCATTTCCCGCACCACGCACCAGTTCTTACGATAGTGTTTACGACGATAGTCCCACTCTTTATAGAGGAACGCACCATCTTCATGGTAGGCGCCACTCCACACCTCTTCCGGTTTCAAGATCTTCTCATCGACTTCACTCAAATCGTATTCACCTGCACCTGCTGGAATCAAATAGTCATCAGGAATTTCACCCAGATCGAGGATGATTGATGTCATGATACCTTTGATATCTTCTGCAATCGGAACCGATTTACCATTGACCTGCAGCTCCATTTGCATCTCTTCGTTCAATTCGATTTCATCCACAGGTTCCATCATGAACCGCTCCAAGGGTTCATTTTCATCATCCCTTCCTTGGTTGAGATCATCTGCAATTGCCTTCAATGCCACTCGCAATTGAGCCTTTTCTCGATCAAGCCGGCGTTGCATTACAGCCATAACCAGCTTCGGTCTTAAATGGCCATGAAATACCGTAGTTTTAGGTATTGCTTCACCAAACATAGTTTTGCTCAGGTTTAAAGCGTCTTTTGCTGTTGCCGCGCGCTTATGCAGAGGTGCAACCTGATCATCCCATCCAGAGGGCGCCTCATCCTGATTCAGCTTTTTTTTCAATTGCTTCATCTCACGGTAGAGACCGGGCAATTCACGTTTGATACAACCATTCAGGCGCTCAGTTTCAAAAGCATGAAAATAACGTAAGGCTGTATCCGGTGACGGATGAGTGGCGAGATAACCGACCAGATCCACCCGAAAGGTACCAAAACGAACCTGCGCCCATTGATAGGCTACAGCAACCTTATAGAGTAAAAAATTATCTCTCTTGTGCGGCAGATGGGCCATAACAGAGGGTAGATAAATGACCTCACCATCGGTATAGAGGTTGTCATCTTCCTCAAGCTTCAATTTTCGCCCGGAGAGCCCTTGCACAAAAGGTAAAAGCACACTCACCTGTTCAGCGAATAATGATCCGGATGCACGTTCACGTCCTTGTCGTACAAATACATCCATCTCCCGAATCACTGTCAATGCAGCATGCAGTCCAGAGAGATCGTAGACATCCATAGCCTGCACTAACCAGGCCTCAATCATTGCATCATCCATAAGCTGCAAGGCCTGCCTCGCTTGCAGTGCAAACTGGTAAGCAATTTCAATGTGCGTACTTGCCGTACGTCTTATCCAATCCAGAATGAAGGCCTGCTCATCACCCCCCATCTGTACCAGTTTTTCACTGATCGTAAGGGTATTTCGGAAGCTGTATTCAACCTCGAAATAATCATCGAGCAATTCCTGTAACTGCTCTTGGTCAAGTATTGGCTTCATATTCTTATTGTTGTCTGAATCTATGCGTTCATCAGGGGTGCATCGCGCCAGCTCTTGATCCATTTGGCCATACAAAATAATCGCCATACTCAAGTGTATGGCTGCGATTTTTCATTAGCCCATCCGAATCAATATCTTGCACGGCGCACTCTCTCTGAACACACATATTGAGTTATGTTTAAAACAGAGATGCACTCAACTCATTTACTGCGACTAACATATCAGAATCATCCGTCAAAGCCTGAGCGACACATGATCGACATGCCGTTACAGGTTCTACGCCACTGGCAATTAATTTAGCCGCATGCACCAACAATCGAGTAGAAGCACCTTCATCCAAACCACTCCCTTTAAGATTTCGCGTCATGTGGGCAAATTTGACTAATCTGGCAGCCATCTCACTTTCAATGGATGCTTCGTTCTGAATGATCTTCTTTTCCAATCCCGGCTCAGGATAGTCAAACTCCAAAGCAACAAAACGTTGGCGTGTACTCTGCTTTAAATCTTTGAGAACACTCTGATAGCCAGGATTAAATGAAATGGCAAGACAAAAATCCTTGGTTGCTTCCAGCAATTCGCCAACCTTTTCCATTGGCAATACACGTCTGTCATCCGCCAATGGGTGAATCACAACGGTTGTATCCTTACGTGCCTCCACCACTTCATCGAGATAACAAATCCCCCCTACTCTGACAGCTGCTGCCAAGGGACCATCCACCCACACTGTCTCTCCATTCTTAACCAGAAAGCGTCCAACCAGGTCGGAGGCGGTTAGGTCATCATGGCAGGAAACCGTTATCAAGGGACGTTTCAGCCGCCAGGACATGTGCTCCATAAAACGTGTCTTTCCACAACCGGTAGGGCCTTTAAGCAGTACCGGCAACTGGTTTCGATAAGCGGCTTCGAATATTGCAATCTCGTCACTCACCGACTCATAGTAGGGTTCTTGATGGAAATAGTATTCTTCTGGTTTCAATGTACTGATTTTAAAGTTTTCAACATATCGGCCGTAAAAGTTAACTGGGCAACGCAACAAGCGCAACCCATCAATCTCAAATAACACAGGGAATTAGTTCCCAAGAAAACCATAAAGAGTGTTAAGTAGTCTGCAAAATTCAGACTTCATGCCTCATCGAAGCCTATATATCAGCAGGTTAAGGGAACACATGAGAGGTATACTGTTTATACTTTTAGCTCAATCAGAGGTAATACCCACTGCGTTTACAGTAGAATCGCAGTACGATACCCCTCTGGAAATTGCGTATTGAGGGCCAGCATCGACAACTGGGCAGGTGAGTCCTTTTCCGCAATAGTCAATTTTAAGAGATACATCAGGGAAAGTTGATGCCAGGACAACTGCGGGTTCTCGTAATCGAAGACTCCGAACGTGAACACAAGCTGCTTTGCCGGACACTCCTTCGAGGAGGCCTGGATGTATCTCCCCTGCGCATAGATACACTGGAAGCCATGAAGGAGGCCCTCAAGTCTCACAACTGGGACCTGATTCTGTCAGAAACCGACATACCTAGATTCTCTCCTCACGAAAGCCTCAAACTGCTGCAAGACCGCCAATTGGATATCCCATTCATACTGATATCCGACCATATCGGTGAAGAGAAAGTTGTATCTCTTCTGAAAGCGGGCGCCAACGACTTTGTACATTTTAACAATCTTCCCCGCCTTGTACCGGCCATCGAGCGTGAACTCAAAGAGGCCGCAGTACGTCGAGAGGCGGAAAAAACCAAGGTTGCCCTGCGTCGTAGTGAAAATCGTTATCGCCAGCTGGTTGATGATTCACCGACACCTATTCTTTTGCTACAAGAAGATAAGATTGTATTTCTCAATGAAGCTGCCAAACAAACCCTTGCAGTATCTATCCAGAAACCGTTGATTAACAAACAGGCCCACATACTGTTTCATGATGCTTCACCACAACTTCTAGAGGCACAGATAAAATCACTGCGAAACCATAACAGTCAACCCTACGAGGCCGCCTTTCGTCGCGCTGACGGGATCATTATTCAAGTAGAAGTCTTCGTCAGTCCGGTCGAGCATGAGGGGGCACCTGCCACCCAACTTGTATTTACAGATGTCACTCAGCGCAAGGAGTCCGATGCTAAGCTACAGCAGGCGGTTCAGATAATTGAACATACCATGGAAGGGGTACTGATCACTGATAGCAATGGCGTCATCGATTCCGTCAATCCAGCATTTACTGAGATCACAGGCTACTCAGAGCAGGAGATTATTACCCAGCATCCAAAGATACTGATTTCAGGCAGACACCCCCCCGAGTTTTTTGAAGAACTCTGGAACAGTGTTCGCAATACGGGTTCCTGGCGTGGCGAGATATGGAATCAACGAAAAAATGGTGAAGTCTACCCGGTGTGGATGACCATCAGCTGCGTGCGAGATGAGCAGGGAAGCGTCATGCACTATGTGGCCGTCTTTTCCGATATCACCAGTATCAAACAGACCCAATCTCAACTCGAACATCTGGCTCACCATGACTCCCTGACAAATCTTCCCAATCGTCTGCTTTTTGAAGATCGGCTTGAACACGCAATCGCCCAGGCAAAACGCCAAAAACGTCAACTGGCGGTTCTGTTTCTCGATCTGGATCGTTTCAAGAACATCAATGACAGCCTTGGCCACGCGATGGGTGACGAACTGCTTAAAGAAGTCGCTGCCCGTCTACAAAAAATCCTCCGCGATGATGACACGGCGGCAAGGCTTGGAGGGGATGAATTTACTGTTTTGGTTGAGAATATCGACGACCCCAGTCAGGCTGCCGTGGTTGCGGCCAAGATTCAGGAAAAGTTCAAAGCACCGTTCAAGATAGCCGGTCGAGAACTCCATGTAACCACCAGTATCGGAATCAGCATCTATCCGGAGGATGGTAAGGATGTCGCAGATCTGACCAAAAATGCAGATGCAGCAATGTATCAAGCCAAGGAACAGGGCCGTAACAACTATCGTTACTACACTTCAGAATTGACACGAACTGCTTTTGAACGCCTGCTCCTGGAGACAGAACTTCGCAGTGCACTGCGTCAAGATCAATTGCTACTCTACTACCAACCGCAAATCTCTCTCAATAATGGAGAGATGACTGGTGCTGAGGCTGTTCTGCGATGGCACCATCCACGCCTTGGCATTATTCCTCCAGCACGCTTTATTCCACTCGCCGAAGAGTCCGGTCTCATTCATGAGATCGGCAATTGGGTCTTACGGGAAGCCTGTGCACAGACCCGCTATTTGAACAAACAGGGACTGTTTCAGGGACGAATGGCTATCAATCTCTCGGTCAGACAAATCATGCAGACTGATTTAATCCTTCGTTTCGAGCAGATCATAGCCGATTCCGGATGCCCTCCAACCATGTTGCAGCTAGAGGTTACCGAGGGCATCTTTATGGGACAGATGCAGCATTCGGTACCGGTACTCGATGTCTTTAAAAAACTGGGCGTATCGATAGCCATTGATGACTTTGGAACAGGTTACTCATCCCTCTCCTACCTGAAGCAGCTGCCCATCGATAAACTCAAAATCGACCGGTCTTTCATTCGTGACATGCCACACGACAGTGATGCCGTAGCCATCACCCAGGCAATCGTCTCACTGGGCAAGAACCTGGGATTGAGAATCACAGCCGAAGGGATTGAGACCATGGCCCAGCAGTCACTGCTGCAAAAAATGGGCTGCCAGGAGGGCCAGGGCTACCTCTACAGCCCCCCGGTGCCCGCAGAAACCTTCGAAGAGATGCTACTGGAAGGAAGAAGGACATTTCACCATCACTTCTCCAATTACGGTAGATAGTCGAGCTCGAAGTGGTGAATATCCGTGCGCGCTCTGCGCATAGCCTAGATTTGAAAGACCCCACATACCCATTCTTTCATTAGCAATAGCTAATAAATCATAATCCTATTCTATCAACTCATTCGAAAATTCGATGGATTATTCCCAGCTGGGATATAGAAGGCGTGCGAGAAGACGGGTAAGGTAACGAATCCAGAATCCTGGGTGCAAGTGCGCGCCCTAGATAATGAAATAACCAAGCTGGCAAGTCAATAATTGAGTGCCGCCGGTTAACCATTTTTTTATAAAGCCATTCCGCAACGGAGGACAATCCATGACGGAAGTAATCGCAACCAATGAGACTATTCTCGTGGTCGGTGGCGGCATCAGCGGTATGACCGCTGCGCTGGAAGCAGCCGAAACGGGAAAGCAGGTCGTCCTGGTTGAAAAGCGCCCCTATGTCGGCGGTCGCGTCACCCAACTCTACAAGTACTTTCCCAAGCTCTGCTTTCCAACCTGTGGGTTGGAGATCAATCAGCGTCGGGCGAAGATGAATCCCAACCTCAACATCATTTCGATGGCTGAGGTGACAGACATCAAGGGTGAGGCCGGCAATTACACCGCCACGGTCAAGATCAGTCCCCGTTACGTTAACGAAAACTGCACCGCTTGCGGCGATTGCGCCAAAGCTGTCGAAGCAGAGTTCGATGACGAATACAATTACGGTCTGGGTAAGCGCAAGGGTGCCTACCTCCCCCATCGCATGGCCCATCCCCAGCGCTACGTCCTCGATCCGGCCATCATCGGTACCGATGACGCACAGAAAGCGAAAGACGCCTGCAAGGTCAACGCTATCGATCTGGATATGCAGGAAGAGGTGATCGAATTCAAGGCCGGCGCCGTCGTCTGGGCAACCGGCTGGAAGCCTTATGATGCCAACAAGATTCAGCCTTACGGCTATGATCGCATCGCCAACGTTATCACCAGTGTCGAATTTGAGCGCATGGCCGATCCTAATGGCCCGACCGGCGGCAAGCTGACACGTCCATCCGATGGCAAAGAGGTCAAATCGGTCGCCTTCATTCAATGCGCCGGTTCCCGCGACAAGAATCACCTGCTGCACTGCTCGCGCATCTGCTGCATGGCTTCTCTGAAGCAGGCCACCTACCCAGCCGACGAGGTGGCAATCAGTATCTACTACATCGACATCCGGGCCATTGACCGTTTCGAGGATTTCTACCAGAAGGTCAAGGCAAAAGAGAACGTCAAGTTCATCAAGTCCAAGGTTGCCTCCATCGTTGAGAATAAGGAGAACGGTAATCCAACCCTGCATGGCGTCGATACTGAAGGTTATAACCGCTATGCCGACGAACACGACCTGGTGGTCCTGGCCGTCGGTATGGAACCGAGTGTCGATAAAGCCAGCTTCCCGGTGGAAATCACCATCAACGAAGAGGGTTTCATCGAGCCGGCACCAGAAAACGGCGGTGTCTTCGCTGCCGGGTGCTCATCCGATGCACTGGATGTCAACCGAGCCGTTCAACATGCCACCGGCGCCGCAATGCGCGCCATCCAAGTGGTCAATCGCGTAGCAGCGACGGAGGGATAAGAGAGTGGCTGACGAAAAGAAATTTGCTGGATATGTCTGTTCCGGCTGTGGTCTGGGCGAGCGCCTGGATGCCGGTCAGCTTGAAACCACCGCCACCCGTGACGGCAAGATGCAGAGCTGCAAACAGCATGAGATGCTCTGCTCTGCAGAAGGTGTGCAGATGATCAAAGACGACATCGCCAATGACGGCGTCACCCACGTCATGATCGCCGCCTGCTCCCGCCGTGCCAAGGTGGAGGCCTTCAATTTTACCGATGTGGCCTTAACCCGCGCTAATCTGCGTGAGGGTGTCATCTGGGTACGACCTGATACGGACGAGAACAAAGAGACCACCCAGGAGATGGCAGACGACTACATTCGTATGGCCTGTGCTGAGTTGAAGTCGATGGCCAAGCCCAGCGCATCCGGTGAACAGTCTCTGAACAAAAACATTCTCGTGGTGGGTGGCGGTATCACCGGCATGACCGCAGCCATCGAGGCAGCGGCGGCTGGCTACCCTGTCCACCTGGTGGAAAAAAGCGGTACCCTGGGCGGTGCAGTGGGCAGTTATTACAAAGTAATCCCCACTCGCTCACCCTACGACGCTCCGGCTGAGAACCCAATACCTGCATTGCGTGAGGCCATTGAAGCAGACGGTAACATTACCGTTCACCTCAATAGCACCCTCACCAAAACCGATGGCGCACCCGGCCGTTTCAGTGTCGATATCGCCACCGAATCAGGCACTACCGAAACCGTCTCAATTGGTGCCATCATTCAGGCTTCCGGCTGGAAGCCTTACGATGCCAACCAACTGCCCGAATTCGCTTATGGAAAGAGCCAGGATGTGGTCACCAACCATGAGCTGGAAGCTTTGGCAGTGGCAGCCAGTGGCGGTCCCATCAAGCGCCCCTCTGACGGTAAGGAAGTGAAATCGGTCTGCTTCATCCAGAATGCGGGGCAATGCTCGGATAAGGATGGACATCTGACCTACTTCGCCGGCGTTACCGACCTGGTCTCCATCAAGCAGGCGATGTACTTCAAAGAGTTGAACGGTGAGTGCGATACCACCATTCTGTTCGACAACCTGCGTACGCCGGGTGCGGGCGGAGAAGACTTCTACCGCGCCGGTCAGAATGCGATGGTCACCTTCTCCAAGGGTATTGCTTCTGAAGTAGTCCCCGGCGACAGTCTCACCGTCAAGTTTGAGGACAAGATCCTCAATGAACAGACCGAAATGGCTTGTGACCTTGTAGTCCTGGCGACCGGCATGGAGCCCAACTCAGGCCCCGATCCCTACGCCCAGTTGATGGTAGACGAGGCGGAAGATGAGGAAGAGAAAGCCAAGGCCCAGGCAATACTGGAGAACGCCCCCCCATCGATACTCAACCTGCAGTATCGTCAGGGTACCGATCTGCCTCATCTGAAGAACGGTTTCACCGATTCACACTTTATCTGCTTCCCCTATGAGACCCGTCGCACCGGCATCTACTCCGCCGGCCCTGTACGTCGTCCGATGGATATACAGCAGGCCCGTGACGATGCAACCGGTGCTGCGCTGAAAGCCATTCAAGCAGCTGAAAATGCAAGCCTCGGCCGGGCGGCGCATCCGCGTTCCGGCGACCTCTCCTTTCCAAGCTTTCGCAAGGAAGGTTGTACACAATGTAAACGTTGTACGGTGGAATGCCCCTTCGGCGCTATCAATGAGGATGAGGAAGGCTACCCGATGTACAACGAGTCACGTTGTCGTCGCTGTGGCACCTGTATGGGTGCCTGTCCGGTACGCGTCATCTCGTTCGAGAACTACTCGGTTGAGACCGTCAACCAGCAAATCAAGAACGTCGAGATCCCAGAGGAGTGGGATGAAAAACCCCGTATCCTGGTACTGGCCTGTGAGAACGATGCCTATCCGGCACTTGATCAAGCCGCCCAGGCTGGCGTCGAGATCAATCCATGGGCTCGTGTCATACCGGTCCGCTGTTTGGGTTCTGTAAGCCTGTCCTGGGTTACCGATGCGCTGAACAACGGATACGACGGGATCGTCATGATGGGCTGTCGTCGCGATGACGACTATCAGTGTCACTTTGTACGCGGTTCGGCCATGGCGGCAGAACGCATGAGCAAAGTGGGTGACACCCTCGATACGCTGAATCTGGAACCGGAGCGTGTAATCCTGCACGAGGTTGCCATCACCGATGTTGAGCGTGCGCCTCAGTTGATCAACGACATGGCTGAGACCGTGGAGAAGATCGGTCTGAGCCCATTCAAGTTCTGATATATGGCACTACGGGGCCTGATGACACAGGCCCCGCAGCTGATAGACGGCCTGAACAACTTTACTTTTTGTAGGGTGGCCCTGGCCAACCGCCCTAAGCACCCTACAAAGGGGAGTAAAAATGAGTGATTTAAACACCGCAATGATTGAGAAATACCGCAGCAGCTTCCTCAAGGAAGTTGAGGCGAATGTAGAGGAGGGCGAATGGGTCAAGATGTGCATGCAGTGCGGCGTGTGCTCCGGCTCCTGCCCACTCGGCAAACACTGGGAACACCCACCCCAAGAGATCTTCATGATGATTCGTGCCGGTAAGCGCGAAGACGTCCTGAGTTCAGACTCGATGTGGATGTGTACCTCCTGCTACAACTGTATCGCACGCTGCCCACGCGGCCTGCCGATCACCCACATCATGCATGGCCTGGCAGTCTACTCCAAGCGCCTCGGTCTGACCCCGCAGAAACAGCCTACCGCTGAGTTTTCACAGATCTTCTGGGACAATCTGATGAAGAAGGGTCGCGTCAACGAGTTGAAACTGGGGCTCTCCATGTATTTCAAAGACGGCTTTGGACAGGGCATCAAGAATGCCATGGCCAACCAGAAACTGGGGCAGAACATGATGAAGGCCAAACGCATGAATGCGATGGAATTCTTCGGTGGACACAGCGTCAAGGATCTCTCCGGCTTTCAAAAGATCATCAAGAAAGCCCAGGAGATCGAAGCAGGCAACATCAAGGAATTCAAGTGAGGACAAACCAACATGGCTAAGATAGAACTTTCATTCTACCCGGGTTGCTCCTCACAGAAAGGTGCAACCTCTTCAAACTACCTCGTCTCTGCACAGACCATGTGCGAGGAGCTGGATATTCAGCTCAATGAGATCCCGGACTGGAACTGCTGTGGTGCCTCCATTGGCTACGGCGGTGGTGGCGAGTTGCCACGCCTGACGCTCTCTGCGCGTAACATTGCTCTTTCAGAGGAACACAATGCCGGCCAGGAGATCGTGGCCACCTGTGCTGCATGCTGGCTCTCCACACGTGAAGCGAAAGAGCGTTTGCACGAAGATGAGCAGATGTTCAAAGATGCCAATGCAGCGCTTTCAGAGGCTGGTCTCAAATACAAAGGTGAGTCCAATGTCCGCCACATGGTGGAGGTACTGGTTGAGGATATCGGTTTCGACGGCATCAAATCAAAGGTCAAGAAACCCCTTGAGGGGATCAAGATTGCCGGTTATATCGGTTGTCAGACCAACCGTCCTTTCGGTATCGCAGGTGAATCTTTCGAAAACCCGCTGTACCTCGATAAGATTGTTGAGAGCGTGGGCGCCGACTCGATTCCTACCTATGAGAAAAAGGTCCAATGCTGTGGCGGTGCACTGGCCTTCTCCGAGCCCGAAAAGTCTCAGGAGATGATCAAAGGTATCATTGAAGCCGCCTACGATAACGGTGCTGATATGATTGTCACACCCTGCCCCTTGTGTCAGGCCAACGTGGAGATCTATCAGGACAACATCAATGAAACCTACGGCACCAAGTTCAACATGCCGGTGGTCTACTACTCCACATTGATGAGTGTCGCCTTTGGGCGTAGCGGTGCAGATGCCGCCCTGAATGGTCAGGTTATTCCTGCAAAGCAGCTGGAAGAGATCGCCAACAAATAATCCAGCAGCACCAAACAGTCACGGTGATTAAAAAAGCCCGCATCATGCGGGCTTTTTTTGCTCTGGGATATTGTAATGATCAGTTACAGCCAAACACTACTCCTGGTTGGTATAGAGGCTAACCCGAACCCGCTGATTCTGTGCTGCAATCCTATTCCATTCATTCACTGACTTGACATTATAGAGTGCTGGATAGGTAATCAATGGATCGTTAAAACCACTACTGAAGAGAAGGATTTCCAATTCTCCGCCACTTCTGGCCAACTCCACATTCAAATAGTTGGCAAAGGCGACTGATTGATCATTCAACCACTCATTGTTCCCTCTAAGTTCCGCTGCAAAAAGACACTCATTAACATCAAGTCCCTCATTTGCTATTGATAACTCCCCTGCTCCACTCTTCTCAAGACAAAAGTTGCCATGGGTCGCGCGCAATTCGATCGTACCGCGAAATCCTGCATCCTTGAGCTGATCCACCAGTTCTGAGAGCCACAGCGCACGTTGATCGTTGAAGGGCCTCTCACCATAGTCGAACTCAGCCCCCTGGTTCGCTGCCCACTCGATCAACTTGACGGGGACAACCGAAATATTATCAGCTTGACGACCAAAACCGCCTACATTGAACGCCTCTGTCAGCAGTTCAATCTTTTCACTTTGCGCATTAATCAGCCCAACCGCCTCTTCACTGAGCTCATTCTGGGAAAAATTTCCACTTTGCTGGGCCAGCGGAGAGAACATCAAGAAATAGTAGATCAGCATGAATCCAGCGAATAGAAACAATATGCTTAAGATCCCCAACAGCTGCCCACGCCTGGCATGCTTTCCCGACTCCTCCTGCACAGCTTCTAACTCAAACAGCTCGCCTTGCAACTCTGCAAACTGCTTTTCAAGTGTCAGCTGTAAACGCTCCTCTGACTGGCCCTGCTCACGATGGATAAACCGTCTCAGTGACTCTACACCGGTTGCAGAATCCTGGAAATTATCCATTGGCAGGCTGACTGGCTCAGCAGGTGTCGTTTTACGCCGGTCATGCTCGTTAATCGGGTGAATATTGCCCCGCCTGCGGAGGGTGCTCACACCATCGAGTACATCATCCTTGAAACCGTGCACCAGAGACTCTTGCTCCGGCATCAAATGAAGTGAATTCAATACCCCCTCAAGATCCTGTGCCTCAAGCTGTTTGGGTAAAACCCCCACAGCACCAAGCGCCCTTGCCTGGCTAAGTGCAAGTCCGCCCTCTTTTGAGGTGTACATCATCACCGGGATCAGTGCAGTGTGGGGATTGGACTTTATGACTTTAAGTGCCTGAAAACCATCCATTCCCGGCATTTCATAATCCATAAAGATGGCATCGGGGGCGTTTTCGTAGAGGTAATCAATAGCTGCCGCTGCTGATTCCAATGCATCCACGGCAATACCATAATTGGATAATTTGCCCGACAGTACTTGTCGTGCGGTTTTTGAGTCGTCAACAATGAGCGCGCGTTTGGTCACTGATCCTATGGCCGCACTGATGTGCCGCTATCCCCTATTGTTTCTGTGTATGCATTTATAGCTAACTGAAAGATAATTCTAGTAGATAACTATATCCGACATATTCGAATAGAGGAAACACCGATATGACTGCACTGATAGAAGAAAAGTGTGAGGCCTGTCGCGCTGACGCGCCAAAAGTCACTGATGATGAGCTGGCTGAGTTGATACGCGCCATTCCCGATTGGAACATTGAGGTACGCAACGGCGTCATGCAACTTGAGAAGTCATATCAATTCAAGAACTTCGTAGAAGCACTCGATTTCACCAATAAGGTCGCCTTAATGGCAGAACAAGAAGGCCATCATCCATCCCTGTTGACCGAGTGGGGTAAAACCACGGTGACCTGGTGGTCGCATAAAATCAAAGGCCTTCACCGCAATGATTTTATCATGTCTGCCAAGACGGACCAGATCTACAGCTGATGTGGGACCGTCATTGCTATAGCCCCCGGTGCAGAGTGTGGCTAGCCACACCCTGCAGGCTTCTTATCAGCTGTTTTCAGGTTAATTTGTGAAGTAAAAATCAGGAAAGAGCATCCTTCATCTGCTGTTCCTGTTTCTGCTTGTGAATCTCGATTTCTGCCTTTTTTCGTAGTTCCAGAACCTCTTTACGCTCCTCGATGCGTTGCTCCACGGCATGTTCCTTGACAGGAATAGTGACATCCCCAAACAGGACCTGTTTCAACAGACGGGTACCGAATTGCATCAACGCCAGATCCTCTTTCTCCATGGTCTCATAGAATTTTTCGTCCAGATCATAGGAAGCCTTGAATGAATCATTCAATACAAAGCGGCGTAATCGGTCTACGTCGTATGAACACATGAAAAAGAACTGCAGACTGGTATCCGAGGGGCGACCAATGGTAGGTCCCGCCGATTTCTTCTTCAGCATCAACTGAAGCCATTCCCTGTTTATCTGGTCGTAGACCTCTACTTCTTGCTCCTTTCGGTAAGCATCGACAGCTATCTCCCGATCTTCCTCATGCCCTTTACAGTGATCTTCCTTGACCAAAAAGTAGCGTGCTTCATCATCACTAGCCCCTGCTTCACGCATAGCCATGTGGCCAACTGGATAGTATCGACATGCTGTCGGCCGATCCTTGTAGACACTGCATCCCTCATCGGTAACAAACAGGCAGGCGCCTTCATTATCGGTACGAAGCTTCACACCCGGGATGCCGTCCTTATCCATTTCATAAGGTACGGTGTGGTTTTTCAGAAAATCGGTCGCACTGCTTCCCAGGTTATCTTTCAACCGCAGAATATCGTAGGGAGTCAGTTGGATGTCAGCATGTTTGCAACAGGCATTGAAACAGGAGATCCCTTTATGGCAGTTGAAACTAATCTTGGCACCTGGCTCCAGAACGGCCGGTACAAAGCTGCTTTTAAAAGGAATATCGAATTTTTCACTCATGATTTGCCTCCGATATCAGTATCGGCTGATGGGTGTATCAATCTTCAAATGGATGAAAATGGTCATGCAATGATCTGCTTTCTGATAGTCAAACAACAGCAACTAAAAAATGGTTCACCGTGGCTTAACTATAGATTAGGACACCGGTATTCCTCCGATATCATACCGTTTGATCCAGCTCAACCCTTCCCGTTCATTTGAAAACTGTATTAAATCCACTTAGTTAAGACGGAAAAAGTCCGGGCACCTTTCGATACCCGGACTTTTCTAAGCCAATAGGCTATCAAGTATTACTTGAACAGCTTTGCCTTATCCACGATGTCTACATGTGCACGTTTGAAGCACTTATAGGTCTTGGCCTCTTTGTCGTAGACAGAGTTCACGAAGCACTTCCAGTTCTCTTCGTCAACGAAGTTCTTATCCATGCGGTAGTAGAAACCAGGATAACGAGACTCTTGACGGAACTGAATGTGTTTCATGTGCGCTTCAGCAGTCAGGATGCGATGATAGTTTTCCCACGCACGAAGTAGTTCGTGGAGGTCCTTGGCACGCATCTTCAATGCATCTTCCTTCAACATTTCCAGCTTCTGCTCAGCCAGATCCAGCATATGCTCGTTGGTGGTGTAGTAAGTAGCAACACCGGCAACGTACTCATCCATGACCTTCTGCAGACGGAACTGCAGCATACGTGGAGTAATGTAGTTAGGATTCACGTCGATTGCTGTGGAGTAGTCCTTATGCTCCAGGTAGTTACGGACTGGACGGTAGATCTCTTCGATCAAGGTATCCACATCGGTATCCAGCTCAGGGCTATAGTCCTTGTTATCCATGACATACTTGACCATCGCCTTGGCGGCCATACGGCCTTCAGCATGAGAACCGGATGAGAACTTGTGGCCGGAAGCACCCACGCCGTCACCAGCGGTGAACAGACCGGAAACGGTGGTCATACCACGGTAGCCCCAGTTCCAGCCCTTTGGCAGGTGATCAGGAACGCCAGCTTCGGTCTCGTCAGTCGGTGCACCAACATCATCAGGACCGGAGGTCCAGATGCCGCAACAACCAGAATGAGAGCCCAGCAGGTAGGGTTCGGTAGGCATCAGCTCAGAGTTCTTCTTCTCTGGCTCGATGTTTTCACCGGCCCAGATACCGCACTGGCCGATACACATATCCAGAAAATCTTCCCAGGCTTCAGCTTCCAGATGCTTTACCTCACGAGGAGACAGGGTCTCACGCAGGTTGGCAAGCGCAGTGACAGTGTCCATCCAGATAGGACCACGGCCTTCCTTCATCTCTTTCAGCATCAAGTGGTTACGCAGGCAGGATGCAGGAACAGCAGCCTGACCATAAGGAGGATAGTCGTCCAGCATCTCCTTGTTGCGGTCCATGTAGACTTCACCAAAAGCATTGGTGGCTTTGGATTTGAACAGCAGGAACCAGGCGCCAACAGGACCGTAGCCGTCTTTGAAACGGGTCGGTACGAAGCGGTTTTCCATCATGGTCAGCTCTGCGCCAGCCTCAGCGGCCATGGCATAGGTGGAACCGGCATTCCAGACAGGATACCAAGCACGACCCTGACCCTCACCGACAGAGCGGGGACGGAAGATGTTGACGCAGCCACCGGCTGCCAACAGGATAGCTTTTGCCTTAAAGACATACAGCTTGTGCTCACGAACAGAAAAACCGACAGCACCAGCGATGCGGTTGGAATCGTTCTTGTCGTTGACCAGCTTGACGATGAAGATA
Source organism: Candidatus Thiodiazotropha sp. (ex Codakia rugifera) (assembly GCA_025656675.1). Taxonomy (GTDB): domain Bacteria; phylum Pseudomonadota; class Gammaproteobacteria; order Chromatiales; family Chromatiaceae; genus Thiodiazotropha. Next base: position 904,299 of record JAHXHN010000001.1, on the reverse strand, counting down.
CGCTCCTGGATGTTATCCATGCCCAGCGCTTTCTTCGCAGCTTCGGCGACAATCCACTTGTAGGATTCACCATTGATCATGATCTGCCACTTACCGGAGCGTACGGGTTTGCCGCCGTCCTTCAGAGGTGCCATACCTTTAGAACCATCATGACGCTCACCGTTCTCGTCAGTTTTCCAAATAGGCAGACCCCATTCTTCAAACAGGTGAACAGATTCATCAACATGACGACCCAGGTCATAAGCCAGGTCATCACGGGTAATACCCATCAGATCGTTTGAGACCATGCGAGCATAGTCAGCAGGATCCTGCTCAGAACCGATATAGGTGTTGATAGCGGACAGTCCCTGGGCAACAGCACCAGAGCGATCCATAGCAGCCTTATCAACCAGTTTTACTTTAATGTTGCCACCGGCAGCATCTACCCAAGGGCCGATCTCATAGGCGGCACCACTACAGGCCATACCACCACCGATCAGCAGGATGTCTACCTCTTCTTGGACGACTTCCGGATTTCCGAATTCAGCCATTTTAAATTCCTCAAATTATCGTTAGTTTCTAAAATTCTGTCTGAATCCGTTTTATTTACGGATCAGCTCACTGGCATCACCGACACGGTAGCCGTTCTGCTCATTGTGATTAAAGAAACCGGGCTCACTGATCTTCGCCATATCGGCAGCAGGCTTGCCGCCGTAAGGATCGATAGAACCCTCAGGTGTGGTGCGGATCGGGAACTTGAAGCGCTTCATGGTGCCATTGCGGAACTTGATGGTCCACATGATTGAATCGGTACCACGCAGAGGCTGGACAGATGCACCCAAAGGTACGATATCAGCATAAGGGCGTGCTTCGATGGCCTGCTGAGGACAGATCTTGATGCAGGAGTAGCACTCCCAGCACTGCTCAGGCTCTTGGTTGAATGACTTCATAGCATGACCGGTCTCAGAGCCGTCTTTATCCAGCTTCATCAGGTCATGAGGACAGATGTACATGCAAGCTGTCCTGTCCTGGCCTTTACAGCCATCGCACTTCTCAGTACGCACAAATGTAGGCATGGTGTTAATCTCCTAAGGGTTTCACTGCAGTGATTCAGCCGCCGCTAGATGCCGCGACTTTGAAGCACAACCGGGTAACACCCGGCGTAATTCATTGTTTCTATCCTGATCCGTGCCCTATGGCACCCGAACCATGATTCGAACCCGATTCAGCCAGGCGACATCGCCGGGCATTCCGTCGCACGCAGGCGCGCAAGCTGGAATCAGGGCGACAAACATTAATGGGTTGCACCTGCTTTATCCAGACAATTTTTTAATGAGGGCGCATAAAATATGCTTATTGACTTAAGCTGTTGCAAAACCAAGCATTTTAGTCGGTTTGCTAACCTCCTCTTTATACGAACAAAATTACCAACTATGCAAGAATGGTCTTTTGGCTTTGATCCTCTTCTACCCCCTTTAATCCGCCTCCACTATCCCATGGGAGATATGCATCTCCCTGGAAATTCCAGCGCTTTTTCCGATATTTAGGATAATTTCACACCCATCCAATACTTGCACAACAATCATCATCGGTTAAAGTGGCCGCTTTTCGAGTGTATAGATGACAAACAGAGAAGCCCCAGAAGTTCTATTTCTATTGGCCACCGGCTGCGCGCATTGCCCATCCGTATTGGAGAGTTTGAGCCATCTTCTCAAACAGGGTGAGATCAGTCGCCTGGAGGCAGTCAATATTGTTGCGCATCCGGAGGTCGCACAAAAGGTCGGTACACGCAGTGTGCCCTGGACCCGAATCGGGGCATTTGAACTGGAAGGCATGCTAACCCCTGCCGAACTGAGTCGATGGGTCGATCTGGCAAGTCAAAACAAGGGGATTGATGCCTATTTCAGCCATCTGCTAGAGACCCAAAGACCCGACAAAGTGATGAATTGGGTGAAGAGCAGGCCGGATACACTGCCGCTATTGCTTGGTTTGCTTGAATCTGATCAGACGCCGATGGCGGCCAGGATCGGTGTGGGCGTGGTCCTGGAAGCGCTACAGGGCAGTGACCTGCTTCAATCCACCCTACCCACCCTGATTGCGTTAAGTCATTCATCGCAAGCGAGTACCCGGGCTGATGCCGCTCATTACCTGGGCTTGACCCATTCCAGCGAAGCCATTGATCGGGTACGTGAATTACACAATGATGAAAACCCTGATGTCAGAGAGATTGCAGCTGACTCTTTGAAACTGCTACAAGTGGAGACGAAGTGATGGATAGGAAGGCGCAAATACTGGCGGCTCACGCCACTTTCATCAATCAGGTGGTGATGACCGGGCCTCAACCCGATCACCAGGATGAATTCGAACAACTACTGAATATGGCCTCTGAAAGCGGTTGGAATGACCTGGTTGCGGCCATCCGCAAGATCATTCACAAAGGACGCCGCGATATCGAACTGCTAAACAACCTGGACGAAGAGGACCGGGTAATTACCGAAGCGATATTGCAGGGCCTGCAGGATCCAAGTACCCTGCCGGACCCGAATGCAAAGCCCGATCCGGCAATGGCTGCGCCGGGACTTGCCTCGATGATCCATGCGGCAGGCAGCGGTAATTCCCAGGCCCTACAAATCATTGCCGGCATGGCAGATCAGATGAGCCGGGCCGGTGGACCAATGGCCAAATTGGCCTCAGTCATTCGTCCTCTCATCAATGGTGAACGTGACCCTGAAAAACTCTGCAAACAGATGGATAGTCGTACCGAGGCGGTTGTACTGGGTATCCTTGAAGAATTGAAGCATCTGCAGCAGGAATAGACGATGTCCAGACAGTTTCTGATTATAGCCGCCATGAGCGGCCTATTGCTGGTGCTACTCGGTGCGTTTGGGGCGCACGCCCTGGAAACCAGGGTACCCTCAACCCATCTGGTGTGGTGGCAAAAGGCAGTGAGCTACCAGGGAATACACACCCTGGCCCTCTTTGGTACTGCCCTTCTCGCACTCCAACATCCGAGCCGATCCTTGCGCTTTGCCGGTTGGTTCTTTACCGCGGGCATTCTACTGTTTTCCGGTAGCCTCTATCTGCTGGCCCTCACCGGTCAGCGCGGGTTGGCCATGTTGACCCCGCTAGGCGGTACTGCCTTTATTGCTGGCTGGCTTACCCTCGTATTGGCAGCCTGGCGCCTACCCCGCTGATGGACTTAACGGCGTTCAGTAATCGACTACGCAAAAACCAGCGTCACTGGAACAAATGGGCACGGCGCAGAAAGATCACCTGCTATCGCCTCTACGATCGTGACATTCCGGAGTTTCCTGTTGCGATCGACTGGTATCAAGACCAGGTTCACGCTCAGCTATTTGCCCGGAAGGGTATCGAGCCACTGGATGAATCGGAGCAGCAGCACATGGGTGAAATAATCTGCGAGGTGTTGCAGATTCAGGCCGATGCACTGGCCTTCAAAACCCGACAGCGACAGCGAGGATTGGCTCAGTATGAAAAAAGCAGGGAAGCCGGCCGACCATTGATTGTCGAGGAAAGCGGCTTGCGGTTTGAAGTGGACCTGGGCAGCTATCTTGATACGGGGCTGTTTCTCGACCATCGCAATACGCGCGCGATGGTGCGCGAACGCGCAGCAGGCAAACGGATGCTCAATCTCTTTGCCTATACGGGCAGCTTCACTGTTTATGCCGCTGCCGGCGGAGCCCATGCCAGCGTCAGTGTCGATCTCTCCAACACCTACCAGGATTGGACCCGGCGTAATTTGCAGCTCAACGGTTTCGCCAATCCAGAACATGAACGGGTAAGAGACGATGTGTTCAACTATCTCGAGCGGGCTGTCAGGGAACGACGGCAGTTCGGACTCATTGTGCTGGACCCGCCCAGCTTCTCCAATTCCAAGAAGATGCTTGAGATACTCGATGTACAACGAGACCATCCTCGACTGATCAAGGCCTGCTTAAAACTATTGACGCCTAATGGTGAATTGCTCTTTTCCACCAACCGACGCCGATTTAAACTCGACCCGGCCATCGAAACCATGCCCCAGTGTGAGGAGATAACCCGCCATACCCTGCCGGAAGACTTTCACCGCCACCCTGCCCATCGATGTTGGATTTTTCGCAATTATTGAACCTCTCTGGCGGCCCCACAGGGCTGTTCATCGGCAGCTTTCTCGCCTCCACCCTGCTGCCAGGCGGATCGGAGGCCCTACTATTGTGGGAGCTGCAAAAGACCCCGGATCAGGCCGTACTGCTATGGGGGGTAGCCAGTCTCGGCAACACTTTGGGTGGACTCAGTAGCTGGCTGATCGGCTGGTGGCTGGCCCGACGGTTTCCTGGAAAAGGATTGCACAATAAACGGCAGCGTCAGGCCCTGGATCGTATAGGATGTTACGGCAGTCCCGCATTACTCTTCTCATGGTTACCAGTGATAGGAGACCCCCTTTGTCTGGCAGCTGGTTGGAGTGGCGTCAGAATACTGCCTGCAATACTGTTTATCGGGATTGGCAAAGCCATACGCTATGCCTTGCTGATTGGGGCTACGGATATAATCATATAGGAACTGGCATGACGCTATAACGCTGATAAACGCGCGCTTCAGGTGGCGTGCCCGAATAGGGCACAGGCAAGCCTCACAGCCCGGTTTCTGCCTGGGGTGCCGGTTCCCGCCCGATGCTCATCAACTCCGACAAACCCTCCCGGCTGGTTTGAATCTCCTTCACCGCTTTTTTGTAGAACCCCCGTAGATGCTTTTTCAGGTGCCTGTTCACCGTTGCGTTCGGGATCTCTTTCAATACCGCAAAGAGTGCCAGCGCATAGGTCGCCTCATACTCACTGAGCGCTGCCTGACGAACCGCGTTTGGGTTGTAGCAACTACCGCACCCACCCTTAAAGGTGAAAGCGCTGTTGGCAAACATCAGACCGAAACCCATAAAGATGGCTAACAGTTCCGTGGTTTCCGGCCAATGATCAGCACCCCCGGGAGGCGGCTCCTGACTCATTTGTCCCAGATAGTAGGCAAGAATGTGCGCAAAACTTGCAATCATCCCTTCCGGGTTATTGATCTGCTGGGGGTTATAGGGAATCGATAGAGGTTGCGACTGATCTGTCACAACGCTCCCCTCAGCCCCGCCCCTGATAGCGCCTTGTAACAATAGCGGTGTCCGATCCATCAGTGGACACTGGTTTTGATCGATAACCAAGGTTGGCCAGTGGCTGACCCCGGCATACTGTTTAATCTGTTCAAAGATCAGTTTCGCCATGCCTTCAGTGCTATCCACCACACCTGGAAAGTACTCGTTGGTCGGCAACACAAGTTGGGTATCCGCATGAAAATAATCGGCATTAAAATTTCTTAATGACCAGCCAAAAGCCTCATGCAACCAATCCGTGGAAGCCTGATTCAGCAGCGGTTTGTTTTTGATCAGACCAAACATGTTTCAGAACGACCACTCCCATTCAATCGACTATCGACCTGCCCATGACGCCCAGATTCAGCACCGTTGAAGAACAGAAAATTTATAAGCAGCATAAACACCCCCTTTCCAGGTCCCTTGAGTATCCCAAGGTCACCAGACAGCCGTCAACTTACCCTAGGATGTGGCGAGAACCTGGATACCAGTTTCCCGAATGGGGAAACCAATTATAAGCCGTCAGGGTTTTCCTATCATAACCAATGAATTATGCATCTGTTACTCTAGGCGGCCACTCCTTGCATTGCTCACCTGAATATCTGCATATCAGTTGTACAAGCCTACCTGCGATGGCGTCCGAGACAGCGGCAACCAGAATTTGGTTTTTTGAATTGGACTCGTCAGATAGATGATTCAAGGCTTTGATTACAGCGCCTGAATATACGTTTGTATAGGACGACGCCTTCAGCTACTGAGAATCACTTACGCCAGAATGCAGGGGTCAACAACACCAACAGGGTAAAGATCTCCAGTCGACCCAGCAGCATAGCGAAACATAGAATCCATTTGGCAGGGTCGTTGAGATTGGCGTAGTGCACCCCCACATCGGCCAGTCCCGGGCCCAGGTTATTGATACTCGCCGCCACTGCCGAGAAAGAGGTCATCAGATCCAACCCGGTTGATGCCAATGCCAGATACATCACCCCAAAACTTGCCACATAGAGAGCAAAGAAACCCCATACTGCCTCTACGACACGCCAGGGAATAGTCTTGGTCCCAATACGAATCGGAATCTCCGCATTCGGATGGATCAGTCGGTTGATCTCCCGCACTCCCTGCTTGATCAATAACAGAAACCGAATCACCTTGATGCCACCACCGGTAGAGCCGGCACAACCACCAACGAAGCTTGAGAACAATAACAAAATAGATATGAAACCAGGCCACAATGAGTAGTCAGCCGTGGTAAAACCTGTGGTTGTGCCAATCGATACAGCTTGAAACAGACCACGGGTAATAGACTCTCCCCAGGTCCCATAGACGCCCATCAGATAGAGGGCCACAGAGACTGAGATAATCACCACTGCCAGGGTTGTTATATAGCCACGAAACTCAGAATCCTCAAAATAGGTCTTCAGTGACCGCCGTCGCACTGCAAGAAAATGGAGCGCGAAATTAGCGCCCGAAAGCAGCATGAAGACTACAGCTATCATCTCGATCAGGGTACTGTCATAGTAACCGATACTCTCATCATGGGTGGAAAAGCCACCAATCGCTACAGTAGAGAAGGCATGCCCAAGTGCATCAAAAGGTTTCATACCCCCCATCCAATAGGCCAGCATGCAACTGATGGTTAAACCGAGATAGATATACCAGAGTGCCTTGGCTGTCTCAGTAATGCGTGGTGTCAGCTTGTTGTCCTTAACCGGTCCGGGAGTTTCTGCCCGGTAAAGTTGCATACCACCTATACCCAGCATGGGTAGTACCGCTACGGCCAGCACAATGATGCCCATACCACCCAACCACTGTAACTGCTGACGGTAATAGAGTATCGACATAGGTAGCTGATCGATACCGATAATCACGGTGGCACCTGTGGTGGTAAGACCCGATACCGATTCGAACACCGCATCGGTAATGGTCATGCTGGAATTTTCTGTGAATAGAAAAGGAAGCGCGCCCGTCAGACCCAACACACTCCAGAACATCACCACAACCAGAAATCCATCACGTACACGCAAATCCTGGTGGCGGTTGCGAACGGGTGCCCAGAAGGCCAGTCCCAAACCCAGTGTCAGAATGAATGCATCGGTAAAGCCAACCAGGGCTCCATCGTCAACCCAGAGTGAAATCGCCAGGGGTGGCAGCATACTGAGGCTGAACACCATCAGCAAAACACCCAGAATTCGTTGGACTACAAACAGATGCATGTTGTTCAGCCTACTGTCAGCTACTTAATATCCATGCAGAAACATGTCTATGTAGCGCCAAGCGCACAGCAATGCGCAAAGCTGTTATGAATGTTTTTGTACACTTTGCGATCTTATCGCTTATCCGCGTACGTTTCTTAATTCAGGCAATAACCGGAAAAAGCCGGTTAATCCATCAATTTCGTGATCAAAGAAAAGTCACACCAACCTGGAATAGCTTTTCAACCTCGCGGATTTTGCGTTTATCCACAAGAAAGAGAATGACATGGTCATCACGCTCGATCATGGTGTCATGATGCGCTATCAATACCTCATCACCACGCACTACGGCACCGATGGTAGTGCCTTTAGGCAGCTTGATCTCTTCAATGGCACGGCCAACCACCTTCGAAGAGCTGCGATCCCCATGTGCAACGGCCTCAATGGCCTCTGCAGCACCACGTCGCAGTGAGTGAACCTGCACCACATCACCACGTCGTACATGGGTCAGCAGCGTACCGATGGTTGCCTGTTGTGGTGATATCGCAATATCGATGATGCCACTCTGCACCAGGTCCACATAGGCAGGGCGATTGATCAACGCCATCACCCTGGCTGCACCGAGTCGCTTTGCCAGCATGGCGGACAGAATATTGGCCTCATCATCGTTGGTTACTGCACAATACACATCTGTGTTTTCGATATTCTCCTCCAACAGCAAATCCTCATCTGCTGCGTCACCGTGCAACACGATTGTCATATCGAGTCGCTCGGCAATTTCTCGCGCCCTGACCTGCTCGGTCTCAATCAGTTTGACCCGGTATTTCTGTTCCAATGATGAGGCAAGCCGTCTGCCAATATTGCCGCCACCGGCGATGATCAAACGTTTATACGGCTTCTCCATCCGGCGCAATTCACTCATGACCGATCGGATATTCTCAGCTGCGGCAATGAAAAAAACCTCATCCTCTGCCTTGATCTCCGTGTCGCCCCTGGGCTGTATCACCTCCCCTTCCCGGTAGATTGCCGCCACCCGGGCATCCACATTGGGCATATGCTCATAAAGCGTACTCAATGCATTGCCGACCAATGGTCCGCCATGATAGGCCTTGACCGCCACCAGGCGCACACGACCGTCAGCAAAATCGAGCACCTGAAGGGCACCCGGGTATTCAATCAGTTTGAGAATATAGTCAGTTACCAGCTGTTCGGGGCTGATCAGCACGTCCACCGGGACAGCACTCTGATCGAATAATTTGGGGTAGTCGAGATAGCCCTGAGCTCTGACCCTGGCGATCTTGGTCGGCGTATGAAACAAGGTATAAGCAACCTGGCATGCAACCATATTCGTCTCATCACTGTTTGTCACGGCAAGGATCATGTCGGCATCCTCCGCACCTGCCTTACGCAATACATCCGGTTGGCCGGCATGCCCTCTGACCGTACCGAGATCGAGTCGATTCTGCAGCTCCGTCAGTAGCTGAGCATTCTGATCAACCACGGTAATGTCGTTGGCTTCACTGACCAGCGCGTTAGCTACCGACCGCCCAACCTGACCCGCACCGAGGATAATTATTTTCATCTACCGAGCCTCACCTTGGTCTGGCGCATTGGCGTTGCTCTGAATTGGTACAGCATCCATGACGAGATACACTAGCGTTTATCCTTAAACTCGATTTCCAGGGATTTGAGTTTACGGTACAGATGGGTGCGCTCCATGCCGACCTCTTTGGCCATACGCGAGATATTCCCTTCATGCTGGCGCAATTGATACTCCAGGTAGACCTTTTCAAACTCTTCTCTTGCCTGTCTCAGCGGCTGGTCAAAAGAGACCAGGGACTCCAATCCGCCCAGGGCACTGCCCATATCCGGTGCACCCAATGCAGCATCCACCTCCTCCTGAGAGATCTCGTTGCCAGCACCCAGGATTAACAGACGCTGCACCAGGTTTTTCAACTCACGAACATTGCCAAGCCACGGGTGGTTACGCAGTGTATTCTGCGCCCCCACTGTAAAGTGTCTATAGGGCAGCTTTTCATGGGTCACATACCAGTCGATGTAGAAATTCAACAATTCCGGTACATCTTCTGCATGTTCACGCAGGGGAGGCACATGTAGTGGCACTACATTGAGATGATAGAAGAGATCTTCACGGAAAGTCTCCTCCTGTACCGCCTCTTCCAGCATGTGCTGAGTAGCCGCTATGATACGCACATCAATACTGACCGGTTCGGTGCCACCAACACGCAAAAAGCGCCCGGTATCCAGCGCCCCGACCAGTTGAGACTGGGCCTCCAGATCCATATCGGCAACTTCGTCAAGAAACAGCGTGCCACCCACGGCCTGTTCCAATCGACCATAGTGAATACGTCCGTCACTCTCACTGCCAAACAACTCTTGCGCAGCGTTGCCTTTGACGATAGCACTGACATTGACCTCTACAAAGGGACGATCACGACGCACACTCTGGGAGTGGAGATAACGCGCCAGGGTTTCACGTCCGCTGCCCGGCTCACCGGTTACCAGCACCCAGGTGTCGTGAAGCGCAATCCGTTTCACCTGTTCACGCAGTCGCTGCATCACAGGACTCCTGCCGGTAGGCTCATGCACCGCATGGACATGACGCTTCAACCCGACATTCTCTTGTTTCAGCTGTTCAGCCTCAAGGGCACGATCGACAGTCAATAGCAGTTTGGCGAGGGAGAGGGGCTTCTCCAGGAAATCGTATGCACCCAGTCGCGTCGCTTCAACGGCCGTCTCCACCGTACCATGCCCCGACATCATGATCACAGGACAGGGCAGGCCTTCATCTTCGCCCCACTCCTTAAGCAGGGTGATACCGTCCACATCAGGCATCCAGATATCGAGCAGAATCAGCTCAGGCTTGCGATCACGCAGAGCTTGACGTGCCGACTTGCCATCTTCGGCCATCGCCACCTCATAGGATTCATCCTGCAGAATCTCTTTGACCAGATTGCGGATATCCGGCTCATCATCCACAACCAGGATATAGGCGCGACTCATACTTCACTCTCCTCAAGGTCCAATAGCATCGGCAATTGCATGACCATACAGGCCCCTTTGTTACAGTTTTCCGCCCAGATGATACCGCTATGCTCTTCGACAATCTTCTTCACAATGGCCAATCCGAGTCCTGTCCCCTTTGGTTTGGAGGTCACATAGGGTTCGAATAGCTGCTGCATCATTTCCTCAGGGAAGCCTGGACCATTGTCCTGTACACGAACCTCATAGTAGGGGTGGTCATCTCTACTCAATACCCGGGAGATGAGTGATACCTTTCCTTTTTTGCTCCCCTCAAGGGCTTCGATCGCATTCTTTACCAAGTTATGCACAACTTGGCGGATACGCAATGAATCGGCCTCTACCCTGGCTTGATCTGCCATCAACTCGATCTCAAACTTGACATTCCGGTTACCGCGATAGAGATCTGCAACCTCACCAATCAGTTTATCCAGCTTGAGCGGTTTCGCATCCATTTGCGATGGACGGGCATATTCTGAAAAGTCGTTGACCATACTCTTCATCGCTTCAACTTGCTGCACAATTGTATGGGTTGCACGATCCAGCACCTCCGCATCCTGCTCTGCCATGTGCTTTAAATACTTATGACGCAGACGCTCAGCCGAAAGCTGTATCGGAGTCAAAGGGTTCTTGATTTCATGGGCCAAGCGCCTCGCGACTTCACCCCAGGCCGCATCCCGCTGGGCACGGATCAATGCCGTGACATCATCAATCAGTACAATATGGCCCTTACGCCCATTAGGTTGGGCAAACGGTGTAGTCCTGCAGATCAATACCTTGCGCCCTTCACCGCCAAACAGGATCAATTCACCTCTCCACTCCTCGTCGACCTGACGTAGCGGGATCTCCAATCCTTCGACAAACTGTCTGAGAATCGGCGATTCAAGGGCTAACGACTGCACCGGCACGTCAACCAAACGCTTCAGATCAATTCCCAGAATCTTCTCCGATGCCGGGTTGGCAGTACGCATTTTATGTTGCGCGTCGAATGTCAGCACACCGGATGATAACCGTGCCAATACCGTTTCCAGATAGGCCCGTTGCCCCTCGACCTCCCGTTGACTCTGCCCAGCCTGATCTCTGGCCTGACGAATGCGTCGGGTCATGGTATTGAACGAAGCGACCAGAAACGCGAGTTCATCGGCCCGTCTGGGAACCGGCAGTTGGCGATCGTAATCACCCTCTGCTACCGCCTTGGTGCCAGCCGCAATATTTGCAATAGGCGCCACCATACGCCGGGCTGAAAAAAAGGCCGCCCAGACGGCGGAGAGAACAGCAAACATCAATACCAGAAAGAGTGTCAATGAAAAGTTACGCTTTAACGATTGGCGCAGGAAGGAGAGCTCTTTATAACGGTTGTAGGCCAGTTCAAGCTTCTCTGATAGAGCACTGACGCGCTCGGAAGCAGGATAGAGCCCCTGTATGATTAAGGGGCGTCCCAAGGGATCGGCCACTGCCACCCGAATCATCAGTTCATCTTTTTCTCTCGCCAATCCGACATAACTGTTTCCTTCACGCAGGCGTTGCATGATGTAATCATCCGGTTTGGCCGGTACAAGCTCATCAGCCACCGCATTGGAGTAGGCGATAATCTGTCCACTCAGATCACTGAGAGAGAGTTCCAATGCCCCCGACTGTTGTCGTAGCTTTGCAATTGTCAGGGAGAGGGCGGATTCTGACGTATCAGCAATACTCAACAATTGCTGCTCTGTATATTTCAGCCAAACCCGTTGATTGAGTGAAAGCGAGGCCTGAGCCAGGTCTCGCGCATCCTCCATGGCCTGGTCGATCTGCACATCAAACCAACTGTCAATCCCCCCTTGCAGAAAGCTGAAAGAGTAGTAGTAGACAACCCCGACCGGAGTCAGTGCAATGAGGGTAAATATCATGACCATACGCAGGGTCAGACGGGAACCCGCGCTGTGTCGTAGATATTGGCGAATGAGACGAATCGAGTTGTAAGTGATCAACACGAACAAAACGAACATGCCGGCCAGGTTAAAAATTAACAGGGGGACAAAAAAGCGGCTCAATTCTGCTGAATTCTGCACCGCACTGCTCATCAGGTGCAGACTCACCAACAATAGAATCAGCAGCAGGCCAACAGAGAGACCGCCTAATCGCAATCGACTCAAGGTTGAAGGGGCCATAGGGACCATCCTGTTGTCAATTTCCAACCCTGACCTAAATAGGCCAGTGGTTGCAGCGGCAAGGGTAAAGATTCAATATCAAGATCTGCGCGCAGTCGAAGCTGGTAGGCCTCACCGGCTGTCAGCTGGGTCTGTCTGACCAAACGCAAATTGTTTATCTCTCCCAATGCATATAATGCAGCATCCTGAGTGACAAAGCTTTGCTCCTCTCCAGTCTGCTTATCCACGACCCGGTAAAGTTCCGTCAAGGCATGGTAGCGAATCTGAAAACTCAACGTCTGCTCAAAAGGACCCTGCTCCCAAAAACTTCGCCAAACCTTCTCCACTACCAACTGCACCTTCAAGGTCAGAGGTACACCATTGCTGAGCGCTTCATGGGCTTGATCGCTCAACTGGTAATCGATACGGGCATTCAGTAAATAGTCGTTACCCGCAAGGGTTATCTGTATATCCTTGACAGCAAAACTGGCCGCCTCAACCCCTGCTGACCACAGCAAGAGCAACAAAAGCCAGGTTGGGCCTCTGTTCATGCTGGCTTTTTTACCAGGCGCGCATAGAAAAAACCGTCCAGATCCCACTCTCCAGGTGCAATCTGACGCCCTACCGTTCGAGATTCCCCCCAGACCGCATCGATTACATCCTCCACCGCATCATGCTGCCTGGCGATAAAATCCTCTAATTGCAGTTCGTTCTCTTGCGGCAGCATTGAACAGGTGGCGTAGAGCATAACGCCACCCGGTTTCAACAAAGACCAGGTTGCATCCAGGATGGCTGCTTGTTGCTTCACAAGGTTGGGTATATCTGTTTCTCGCCGCAGATATTTTATGTCCGGGTGGCGCCGTATCACCCCCGTAGCGGAGCATGGCACATCCAGCAGGATTCGATCATACCGCTGATTCGCCCAAGATCCGTTGAGATTGGCGGCATCCCCCTGCTTTAAATGGGCATGAAGTTGTAATCGCAATAAGTTTTCCGCAACCCGTTTTAATCGATCCGAATCACTATCCAACGCTGTCAAACTTACCTCGGGCTCGGTCTCTAATATATGACAGCTTTTACCTCCTGGTGCCGCACAGGCATCAAGCACCTGTTGACCCGCTTCCAAGTCAAGTAATTCAGCCGCTAACTGTGCCGCTCCATCCTGTACAGAGAATCGTCCCTCTGCAAAACCCGGCAGGGCCGTCACATCCATCGCCTGAATTAGATTGATGCCTGTCGCCACCACTGGGATTGGAACCGCCTCAATACCACTCCCCTTCAGCTGTTCAATATAGGCCTCGCGAGAATTTAAACGTTGATTGACCCTGATACTCAATGGTGGGTGCTTATTGAGGGATTCCGCATGCTGCTGCCAACTATCGGGCCATTGTGATTGCAGAACTGACAATAGCCAACTGGGCATGGCGTAGTGGGTTTCGCCATCTTGTTGCAGTCCTTCTAACAATGCAGTGCGTTGTCGAATAAAACTGCGCAACACGCCGTTGACTAGACCGACAGCCCAGCGCTTGCCTAGCTGTTTCGCTGTTCCGGCCGTTTCATGGACAGCAGCGTGATCGCCCACCCGAAGATAGAGCAGTTGGTATAACCCTATCAGGATCAGTGCCTCGATGTCCCGATCCTTGGGCTTCAGTGGTTTCTCCATCAGCTGGCGCTGAAGATGCTGCAGCCTTGGATAGGTCCGCATCACGCCAAAACTGATCGCCTGTACCAGACCTCGATCACGGGAATCGTTTACCCCATTGAGGTATTGGGGTATGAGTTCCGAAAGAGAGCGACCCGCAAGCACCTTCTGAATAATTCGAGCTGAAACCAGCCGCGGAGATCTCGATGAGGAATGTCGTGCCTCATCCGGCATCAGCTCAACACCACATCATCCAGTGAGTGGGCATTCAGAAAATCCGCTGCAGACATGGCTCGCTTGCCAGGCATCTGTAATTGGGTGATGCGCAACACACCTTGTCCTGTCGCCACATCGATACCCGATTTCCCGCTTAATATGACCTGGCCTGGTTCAGCTAAATGCTCTCCTGATAGAAGTTGGCTACACCAGATACGCATCACTTTGTCACCATAACGGCACTGAGCCACCGGCCAGGGATTGAAGGCACGTACCTGCCGATCAATCATCTCTGCAGGCTGCGACCAGTCAATCATCGCTTCCTGCTTATCGAGTTTTGAGGCGTAATTGGCCAGTTTATCAAGCTGAGGTTCGGCCTGTAACGTCCCATCAGCCAGACCCGGCAGTGAGGCCAACAACGCCTGAGCGCCCAATCCAGCCAGGCGGTCATGCAGGCTACCCCCCGTGTCATCGCCCTCAATCGGCGTCTTCAGCGTGTATAGCATAGGTCCTGTATCGAGGCCCGCTTCCATCTGCATGATGGTTACGCCACTCTCCCTGTCACCGGCTAATATGGCCCGTTGGATCGGCGCTGCACCACGCCAGCGGGGCAGTAGGGATGCGTGAATATTAATACAACCCAACCGCGGTGCATCCAGCACCACTTGCGGCAGTAACAATCCATAAGCAACCACAACCATCAGATCGGCATCCAGCGCCGCGAGTGCTTGTTGCGCCTCCACCGCCTTAAGCGTCTGTGGCTGACGTACCTCAATACCGTTTTCCAATGCCAGCTGTTTGACCGGGCTTAATTGTACTTTTCTGCCTCGACCGGCTGGACGATCAGGCTGAGTGTAGACAGCCACCACTGTGTGTTGAGTGGTCAATAGGGCTGCAAGGGCGGTTGCCGCAAACTCTGGTGTACCGGCAAAAATGATCTTCAGGGGTTCAGACATTAGATGTTATCCAGAAACTCTCATGACAGGTAGTTGGCCGGTTTGGGAACGAAGTCTCAGACAAACCTGCAATGACGGATGAAGATTGGACCAAGGCAGGACTCCACAAGACAATCAGATAACCTGGTGAGCGCTCGCTTGCGGTGTATCTTGCTGACGGCTCTCTTTCTCCAGTTTCTTGCGGATGCGCTGGCGCTTCAGACTGGAGAGATAGTCCACGAATAATTTACCTTCCAGGTGATCCAGTTCATGCTGAATGCAGACAGCCAGCAATTCGTCAGCTTCCATCTCAAAGGCGTTCCCGTCCCGGCCGAGCGCCCGCAGACGGATATGGTTGGCTCGTTTCACCATCTCATAGACACCCGGCACAGAGAGGCAACCCTCTTCCATCTGCTCTTCACCATCCTTTTCCAGGATCTCCGGATTGATCAGACAAAGCGGCTGATCCTTCTCTTCGGAAAGGTCTATCACAACCACCCGTTTGGCCACATTTACCTGAGTTGCAGCAAGCCCAATACCCGGCGCTTGATACATTGTCTCAAGCATATCATCAATCAGCCGACGTATAGAGTCGTCGACCTGCGCAACTGGCTTAGCCTTGTTGCGCAGTCGAGGATCGGGAAAATGGAGTATGTCTAGAATCGCCATCTGTTTTTCCAAAATCTATAGTACAAATGCAAGAAATTGCGCTAACATTATGATCATACTGGAAACTAGTGTAGTGTCCTATACTCTTTTAGCGTCAAAATCGAGAAAAGAACCGGTCATTTCACGAGGGATAACCTCCGGCATTGATCTCGCGCCAAGCCGAAGAATTTCCGCTTCGTACCCAAGGGAATAGTCATGTCATATCTTAACAATAAACTCATCGGAGTCATCAGCGGCCTGCTGTTCTCCTTTGCAACGCTTGCGGCAGGGCCTGTCGCTCTCAATCCCTCTCACCCGGAACGCTATACCGTGGTGAAGGGCGATACGCTGTGGGACATCTCATCGATGTTTTTACGTGATGCCTGGCTCTGGCCGGAAGTCTGGTATGTCAATCCGCAAATCGAAAACCCGCACCTGATCTACCCGGGTGACGAAATTGTTCTGACCTACCGTGACGGTCAGCCGGTGCTTAGGCTGGATCGTAAAAACAGACTTTCACCCCGTATCCGCGCAACACCCCTGGACCAGGCTATACCGACTATTCCGATAGACGCCATTGCCCCATTTCTCACCCGCCCCTATGTGGTCGATGAAGAGGAATTGGAAAAGGCACCCTATATCGTCCATTTCCTGGATGACCACATTGTCGGTGGAGCCGGTATCAGCTACTACGCACGTAGCATAATGGATGCAAACCCTACTCAATATGCGGTGGTTAGACCTGAAAAGCCCTACAAAGATCCTGATACAGGTGAGATTCTCGGCTATGAAGCCCTCTATGTAGGCACGTCCGATCTCAAGCGAACCGGCGACCCGGCTAAGCTGCTGATCTCGTCATCTGAGATGGAGGCTATTATCGGTGACCGCCTGATCAAGGCCAAGCAGGATGAACCACTGATCGATTTTCAACCACGGGTACCGGACACCCCCATCGAAGGGCGCATTATTTCAGTACTCAACGGCGTCACACAGATAGGCCAATATAATGTCGTGGTGCTTAACAAAGGCGCCAACGCCGGCCTTGAACCAGGACATGTCCTGCAGATACTGCAGGGTGGCTATGAAGTACGCGATATCGTCAAAGGACGGGGTGAGAAAGTCACTCTACCATTGGAAAAAGCCGGTCACCTGATGGTCTTTCGTACCTTTGAGAAGGTCAGTTTCGCACTCGTCATGGATGCCACAAAGGCCCTGCATGTACTTGACTGGGTGCGCCCACCCGAAGGCTGAGCCAGACTCAGTCTGCCCAAGTATCATGGATGGTACCTTTGCGTCCCCCGCTTCCGACATGGAGGCCTGGCTGCTGGTCAGCCAGGCTTCCGGTATCGGAAGCCGCTATTTCCAGCGTCTGCTGAGCCGGTTTGAAAACCCTCTAGCGATCCTCAGTGCCAGCCGCAAGGAACTCGCAGAAATCGGCATCCCCCAACCTGCCATCAATGCGCTATTGGCTCAAGACCGGAAGGCCATCCAACCCTCTCTGGCCTGGCTGGAGCAGCCCGGGCATCAACTGATCACCTTAACGGACAAAGACTATCCCCATCTGCTGCGACAGACCGACACTCCCCCTCCTCTGCTCTTTCTGATGGGGGACAGGGCGTTACTCCACCGGCCTCAGTTGGCCATTGTCGGCAGTCGCAACCCAACGACCACCGGTCTCGACAATGCACGCGAATTTGCCCGCTGTCTGGCCGGCGCCGGACTTTGCATTACCAGCGGACTGGCCCAGGGTATCGACGGCGCTGCCCATACCGGTGCACTGAAAAGTGGCTCCACGATCGCGGTGATGGGCACCGGGCTTGATCGTATCTATCCAGGAAGTCATCGGGATCTGGCACATGAAATCGCCCAAAGCGCACTTTTAATCAGTGAATTTCCACCTGGCACTCAGGCAAGACCAGAGAATTTCCCCCGTCGCAACCGTATTATCAGCGGCCTCGCTCTAGGCACATTGGTCGTAGAAGCGACACTGCAGAGTGGTTCTCTGATCACGGCAAGACTCTCCTCGGAACAGGGTCGAGAGGTATTCGCCATTCCAGGTTCCATACACAATCCACAGGCGCGGGGCTGCCATGCACTGATCAGACAGGGCGCAAAACTGGTCGAGTCGGCTCAGGATATCATTGAGGAGTTGGGCGCCCTATTCGCTAGTTTACAATCGCCGATCACACCGTCTGAACAAATAGTGGATCAGGATGCAGAGAAAAATGACCCTGAGTATGCCCTGCTACACCAGGCATTGGGCTATGATCCGATCTCAGTTGACGAATTAATCACCCGAACCGGTTTGACCGCAGAGGCAGTTTCGTCCATGCTGCTGTTGCTCGAGCTTGAAGGTCATGTATCATCGGCTCCCGGCGGCTACTACTGCCGCACAGACACATTGGCATCCCGTTAAAGCGGGAGAGAGAGCACATGAACGAAAACGTGGTCGACATTCTGATCTACCTTTATGAAAACTACATGGACGGTGAACACGCTCCCCCTTCAGATCAACACGAACTTCGTGATGAGTTGATACAAGCCGGCTTCCCATCAAGCGAGATCAATAAAGCCTTCGACTGGCTGGATGAACTCGCCGACAATGCCCAGACACAACATGGGGAAGCTGATCAATCTCACTCACTGCGGATCTTCACCGATGAAGAGATATCGCGTCTGGATGTGGATTCCCGTGGCCTGCTGCTGTTCCTGGAGCAGAACGATATCCTCACAATGACCGCACGGGAACTGGTCATCGACCGGGCATTGGCGCTCGATACCGCGATCATTACGGAAGAGGAGTTGAAATGGATCATTCTGTTGGTACTGATGAACCAACCCGGCCAGGAAGCGGCATTTGCCCGCATGGAGGATATGGTCTACAACGAAGTTCCGGTATTTCTGCATTAGTAGCTGTAAACATTAAAAACACTTGATTTCTTTAGCGCGGGACGTTTCACTGTCCCGCGTTTTTCTATTGAAACGACCAAAACCTGATGAACCTGGTAATTGTAGAATCGCCAGCAAAGGCGAAAACCATTAAAAAATACCTCGGCGGCAGCTTTGAGGTACTGGCATCCTATGGCCATGTGCGGGACCTGATACCCAAAGAAGGGGCAGTCGACCCGGATAAGGCATTCGCCATGAAATACCAGGTCATCGAGCGAAATGATCGCCATGTGCAGGCCATCACCAAGGCCCTGAAGCGATCAGATGCCCTCTATCTCGCGACTGATCCGGACCGGGAAGGGGAAGCCATCTCCTGGCACCTCTCTGAATTGCTTAAGCAACGGGGTAAACTCAAGGATAAACCGGTCTACCGGGTGGTGTTCAACGAAATCACCAAAAAAGCGGTCAATGACGCCATCGCAAATCCCCGTGAACTGTCTCATCACTTGGTGGATGCTCAGCAGGCACGCCGTGCCCTCGATTACCTGGTTGGTTTCAATCTCTCACCACTGCTTTGGAAGAAGGTCCGCAGAGGCCTCTCAGCCGGGCGTGTGCAAAGTCCTGCACTGCGGATGATTGTTGAACGAGAACTGGAGATTGAGGCCTTCAAGGCAGAAGAATTCTGGACCATTGAGGCGGATTCAAGCAAAGATAATCAACGTTTCTCGGCCAGACTCACTCACTACCGGGGTAACAAGCTCGAAAAATTCAGTATTACCGATCAGGCAACGGCCCAAGAAGCTGAAAAATCATTACTGGAAGCGGGTAGTGATGGTTTACTGATCATCAAGGTCGAGAAAAAGCAACGAAAACGTAATCCAGCCCCCCCGTTCACCACATCGACCCTGCAGCAGGAAGCGGCCCGCAAGTTAGGCTTTACAACCCAGCGTACCATGCGTACTGCCCAACAACTTTACGAGGGCGTTGATGTCGGTCAAGGGACCGTAGGTCTCATTACCTATATGCGTACCGACTCTGTCCATCTGGCCGATGAGGCAACTGCCGAAATTCGCGACCTCATCACACAGCGCTATGGTGCCCAACAGCTCCCAAGCAATGTGCGCCACTTCAAAACCAAGGCAAAAAATGCCCAGGAAGCCCATGAGGCTGTACGCCCAACCTCTGTATTACGTGTTCCGGACGAGATCAAAAATCACCTGACCAAAGATCAGGCCAAGCTCTATGAGCTGATATGGAAGCGCTCAGTAGCCTGCCAGATGATTCATGCCACGATTCATACCGTGGCGGCCGATCTGCAATGTGGTGAAGGAAACCTGTTCCGGGCCAATGGCTCGGTCATTGCCAAGCCCGGGTTCATTGCCGTCTATCAGGAAGGGCTGGATGATGGTGCCAAGAGCGACAGCGATGAGAAGCTGTTGCCACCAATGGCAGAGGGCGAGGTATTACCCTTGACGGCTATCCGGCCCGAGCAACACTTTACCGAGCCACCACCGCGCTACAGTGAGGCCAGCCTGGTAAAGGCCTTGGAAGAGTATGGTATTGGTCGCCCTTCGACCTACGCCTCCATCATCTCCACGCTGCAGGACCGGGAATATGTCGTGCTCGATAAAAAGCGCTTCAAACCCACCGATGTGGGACGTGTGGTCAACAAGTTTCTGACAGAGTACTTCACCCGCTATGTCGACTACGATTTCACCGCCAACCTGGAAGATGAACTGGACGCAGTATCTCGTGGTGAAGAGGATTGGGTACCCTTGCTGAGTAAATTCTGGGGACCATTCAAGGATCAGATCGACCATACCCAGGAGAATGTCAAGCGAAGTGACGTCACCCATGAAGCCTTGGATGAGAAATGTCCCACATGTGGCGAGCAGCTCTCTATTCGCCTGGGTCGTCACGGACGTTTTATCGGCTGCACCAACTACCCTACCTGTGACTACACACGTGATCTGAATGCGGATTCCAGTGAAAAAGAGGAGCCGGAGGTTGTGGAGGGACGGAGCTGTCCTGAATGCAATTCCGAATTAGTGATAAAGCGTGGCCGCTACGGGAAATTCATCGGCTGTTCGAGCTATCCCAAGTGCCGCTATATCGAACCATTGGAGAAGCCCGAAGACACAGGTGTCAGCTGCCCAAAATGCCATAAAGGCAACCTGCTGAAGCGGAAATCACGAAGGGGCAAGATCTTCTACTCCTGCTCCACCTATCCGGATTGCGACTATGCCGTATGGAACGAACCTGTCGCTGAACCCTGTCCCAATTGCGGCTGGCCGGTATTGACAATCAAGACCACCAAGAAAAGGGGCACGGAGAAGGTCTGCCCGCAAAAGGATTGTTCATTCAGTGAACCTCACGAGGAGTAGTTGCTGTAACCGCTGATCGAAAACGGTGCAGAAGGCCTCACCGGAGCATTCTCAATTCAGCTTGATGGAGTACTAAGTAGTACCCTATTCTAGCCCCCGATGTAATTGATCAATGATTGTCGCTGCCTGGTCCATATGTTCAAAAGTATGGCTCCCTCCCTCAAAGCAGTGCACCTCACCAATCCCTGCATAGCGCTCTGCGGCAATCCGATAGTCGATCAACTCGTCACCCTTATCGAGCAACAAGGTGGTCGGTGGTTCGCCTGGCATCGGTTTCATTGCGTAGGTTCGGGTTGCAGCAACCATCTCTGAGGAGAGGTAGTAGCGTTCATCCAATGCCTGATTGAATTGCCAGCCGACCACCTGTTTCAGCAGTTGCCAGGGTTGTAGGGCCGGGTTGATCATCACCAAATGCTGGAAACCCAATCGACCCGCCAACCAGGCACCATAGAATCCGCCCATGGAACTCCCGACCAGGACACGGGGTACAGCCGCATTGCCCTCTTCCTGAAACAAACGTGACAGTTCTTGAGTCAACTGCGCTATGGCCTGTCCGGCAAGATGGGCCGGATAGGTCGGACTGACGACCGGTATGGATGGAAGCAATTCCCGCAGTGTTGCAGCCTTACCCGAACTGCCTGCGCTATTGAGTCCATGGAGATAGACGATCACGCTAAAACCTCTAAAATACTATTTTGGCGCTGATCATCGCAGTCAGTGCAGATAGTGTCCAGAAACACCCTTTCGGAGGAGTCAGGTGATACTTGGTTGAAATATCAGTTTGTAGATCAATACCCTACGTCTGGACAATTATGGATATGCTTGTACACACCATCATATTATGCTGCCAGCGGCAGGGAACAAAACCACGAAGGATTCAATCGCACTCGGGTCATGCGGGTAGCGGATTACCAATGATTGATGTAGACAACAGGATGTATTTTCCACCATGCTCGCCCCTTCATTGAGTACCATAGACCTGGTCGTCATCCTGGCCTATCTGGTCCTGGTGATCTTTATCGGTCTGCGTATGGCGCGACGCACTCACAGCGGAGAGGATCTCTTCCTCGCCGGTCGAAGGCTGGGTTGGGTGCCGATCGGTTTTTCACTGTTTGCCTCCAATATCTCAAGCACAACACTGATCGGGCTTTCGGGTGCAGCCTACACCTGGGGCATCGCCGTCTCCAACTATGAATGGATGGCCGCATTTGTGCTGGTATTCTTCGCGGTTTTTTTTATCCCCTACTATCTCAATGCACGCATCACAACCGTGCCGGAGTTTCTTGAACGGCGCTTTGATCGCCGCTCACGTCTCTATTTCTCCGCGCTGACGCTGTTTTCCAATGTGATCGTGGATACCGCAGGCACGCTGTTCGCCGGTGCCATCGTGCTGCAGGTGTTCTACCCGGATATTGATCTGTTCACGGCCTGCCTCGGATTGGCTTTGCTTGCTGGCCTCTATACCGCGGCGGGTGGCCTTGCCGCAGTGGTCTACACCGATGTATTGCAGGCCGTGGTGCTGCTGATCGGATCATGTATGGTGGCCTACCTGAGCTTTGGCCAACTGGATTTCTCATGGGCCAACCTCGTCGATGCCACACCTGATGACAGTCTTTCACTGATGTTGCCGCTGGATGATCCCAACCTGCCCTGGCTGGGTACGCTGGTCGGTGTCCCGATACTCGGCTTCTATTTCTGGTGTACCAACCAGTTCATTGTGCAGCGGGTTCTGGGTGCGCGCAGTATCGCGCACGCACGCTGGGGTGTGCTGTTTGCCGGTTTTCTGAAACTGCCCGTGCTCTACATCATGGTCTTACCCGGCGTCATGGCCGGGGTGTTTCTTCCAGAATTGGAAAACGGCGATGCCGTCTTCCCGGCCCTGGTCACCACTCTGTTACCGGCAGGGCTGGTTGGGCTGGTGATGGCGGGACTGCTGGCCGCGATCATGTCCAGCATCGATTCGACACTGAACGCCGCATCTGCATTGCTGACGATGGACTTCCTGCGACCGGAGCGGCGCGGCTGGTCGGCAAGGCGTGTCGTCTGGACCGGGCGTGGATTCATCGTACTGTTCATGTTCCTCGCTGCATCGATCTCTCCAATGGTCGCCAGTTTCCCCGGGCTTTTCCACTACCTGCAATCGGCGCTGGCCTATCTGGTGCCACCGGTTGCCGTGGTGTTCATGCTGGGACTGTTCTGGCGTCGCGCCAGCGCCACGGGCGCCTTAGCCACGTTGCTCGGCGGCCATCTGGTATCCGCACTGCTTTTCGTTTTTTCACTGACCGACCTGCTGTCGCTGCATTTCACGATCGTCGCAGGCCTGCTGGCACTGATATCCAGCATGATCTTTGTCATTGCCAGCCTGCTGAGCGATCCCCCGATACGAGACCAGGTGCGCCGCTTCACGTTCAGTACGGATACGATGGAGCGACAGCCGCTACTCGCCCGCTGGCAGGACTACCGGATCTACAGCCTGATCCTGGTGACACTGGCAACGGTGCTGGTCATTGTGCACTGGTAACGGATGCTTCAAACGGAACGAAGCCAACTGCTTACCAACAGCACTCGAATATGATTTTTATAGCTGTAGTCAGTTTATGGCTCAATTGATGAACCAATGCTGCTGCCTTTTGTTTTATGAGGCAAATGGCTTGACCCTATCCTCACCTGTTTAAGCAGTGACCAGGATTGTAGGACTGGATTGATCATCACCAAATGCTGGAAACCCAATCGATCCGCCAGCCAGGCACCATAGAATCCGCCCATGGAACTCCCGACCAGGACACGGGGTTCAGCCGCATTGCCCTTTTCCTGACACAAACATGACAGTTCATGAATCAATTGCGCTATGGCCTCTCCGGCCAGATAGGCAGGATAGGTCGGACTGACTACCACTATGGATGGAAGCGATTCCCGCAATGTTGTAGCCTTACCCGAAATGCCTGCGCTATTGAGTCCATGGAGATAGACAAGCACACAAAAACCGCTGTAACTACTTCCTGGCACCGATCTCCACAGTCAGCGTAGTGAGTGTCCAGAAACACCTTTGCAGCGGAGCAGGGCACCTTGACAATACAGGACGTTTCAAATCGGACACGCACGTCGTGTAACCTGAACACACATCCGCTATTGACCTGCCACCACCATACCTGTAGCGTTCCCGCCTGCTGAAGGTGCCCACCCTGCTCGGTGGGTCAGCCCCAACATGGCATCCACTGCCATTCGGGGTGAAACGGGAAGCAGGTGAAAGACCTGCACTGCCCCCGCAACGGTAAGCAGATTGAGATACCGCAATAGTCCACTGTGCCGAGAGGCATGGGAAGGCGCCGGTATCGGGTGGCGACACCCCTCTGCAAGTCCGGATACCGGCCTTGGCTACTCACGGTGTTGCGGAGGGCGACAGTGGCTGAATGAGTTTCAGTCCAATCTGAGCTCAAATAGTTTTCACCTTCTCCTCTCGATACCACACCTCAATCCTATGCGACGACGCGGGTGTGCGTCCCTTGGAGAATTTATGAAGATCCACCCTAGATACAGGCTGGTACCAGCCTGCCTGATTGCCTTGACACATTCGGCCGTTCAGGCCGATACAGAACTCCCCTCACTTGTCGTCAGTGCCTCACGTAGCGAACAGCCAAGCCTGCTGACACCAGCCAGTATCAGCATCATTAGCCGTGAGGAGATAGAAAAAAGTGCTGCACAAAATCTGTTGCAACTGCTGAGCGGTCGGCATGGCATCCAGGTCAGCAGCCTGTTTGGTGACGCCAGCCAGGCAACCCTCGACATGCGTGGCTTTGGTCCCAGTGCGGGAGCCAATACATTGGTGTTGGTGGATGGACGTCGATTGAACAATGCCAGTGATCGTGCCGACCCGGACCTCAACAGCATTGATCTGAATCGGGTGGAGCGCATTGAAATACTACAGGGCAGTGCCGGCACGCTGTATGGCAATCAGGCCGTTGGCGGCATGGTGAACATCATTACCCGTGAGCCTGAGGAATTAACAGCCACGGCCATGGTTGGGGTAGGCAGTTACAACAGCTACAACCTCTACGCCGATATCAGCAACAAACTGGAAAACGGTCTCTCCTATCGCCTCTCGGCTAAGCGAAGAGAGAGTGACAATTTTCGGGAGAATAATGATACCGATCGGAATGACCTCAATCTGCGTCTGAATTATGATCATCAAAACGGCGGCCTGTTCTTTGAACATCAATGGGTGGATGACGATCAACAAACCCCCGGTTCTCTTTTTAAGGAAGAGCTTGACCTCGATCGCAATCAATCGGCAACTGCCTATCATGGGGACTTCAGCAACAGTAAGTCAAAGATCAGCCGCCTTGGCTTACGACAGGTTCTGGGACTCCTCTGGTCTGTCGAAGGGGAGTTCACCTACCGTGACAATGAGCGGGAATTCCAAAGCAGCTTTCGTTCATTCCCGGGCACACCTTCTACCCAGGAGAGAGAAGTGAGGGGCTTCAACCCTCGTTTTATAGGCACTCTGCCTCTCCCATCGGGTGATGCCCATCTAACCGCCGGTGCCGACTTTGAGCGTACAGACTACGCCCTGCGCACCAGCTTCGGACCCCAGTTACTGGATCAATCGGTGGATGCATTCTACCTTCAGCTTACGGTACCAATGACAAGTCGGATCTCAGCCACTGCCGGTTTCCGATATGCCCGAATCGACAATATTATCGAGACCAATACCTCACATGATCGCCTGGACGACAGCGTCAACGTGGGTTCTCTTGGCCTCACATTCAGGCCCACGGAGGCATTTCGCCTTTTCCTTCGACGCGATGAAAATTACCGCTTCGCAACCGTGGATGAGCACACCAATGTCGTGTTCGGTCAGCCAGTGGGTATAGAAAACCAGACTGGCACCTCCTATGAAGCCGGTATCGAGTGGCACCAGCCAGCATTGAAGAGCAAGCTGGTGATCTATCAACTCAATCTCGAAAACGAGATCAGTTTCGATGCTTCAGGTTTCACCAATACCAACCTGGATGAGACTCGCCGTGAAGGTGTAATAGTGGAGACACGCTGGCAGGTGAATCCGGCTTTCAGCCTGGGTGGGAGCCTTAATTATACAGACCCAACCATCACTGACGGTGCCTTCAAAGGCAATCACATCCCATTGGTGGCTAACCGTTCAGCCCAACTCAATGGCGATTGGCAGATCACTTCACAGTGGCGTCTGTTTGCCGAAAGCGTATTCAGCAGCGAACGTGTTATTGGCGGTGACTTTGACAACAGGCTGCAACGCCTGCCCGGTTATGGTGTAGTGAATGCCGGTTCACACTATCGTTCCGGACCCTGGCATCTCAGTCTGCGGATCGATAACCTGCTGGACAAACACTATGCAAATTCAGCCTCAGCCGGTTTCGATGCAGCATTCACCCAAAGGGCTGCCTTCTTCCCGGCACCAGAGCGAAACGTTTGGCTCAACCTCAACTATCGGCTATGAGTGAGCAATGAGCGCAATGGTCACAGCCCTTCTGCTGCTGTTGCTGACTGTCTTTCCAGCAACGGCAGATCCACCTCAACGGGTGGTATCGGTCAACCTCTGCAGTGACCAGTTGCTGCTCATGCTGGCTGATCCCCGGCAGGTGGCATCGGTCAGCTACCTCTCCAGGGACCTGGGGAGCTCATTCGTGGTCGAACTCGCTATAGACCACCCAATCAACCACGCCCAGATTGAGGAAGTCATCAGCTATCAGCCCGACCTGGTAGTGACCACACCCTACACCAATCCCCGCTTGCTCAATATCCTTGAGAAGTTGGGCTTCAAAACACATAGGCTGACACTCGGCCATAGCGTGGAAGCGATCACTACCGATATACGACAGCTTGCCGCAAGACTGGGACAGGCACCACGAGGTGAGGCGCTCATCAGAACGATGCAACAGCGTCTACAACTTACCCCATCAGTCAGGCATGTTGACCGTCCCAAGGCACTCTTCTACCAACCCCGTGGCTATACCAGCGGTATCGACACCCTGCAAAATGAAGCCCTGCAGTTGGCCGGATGGCGTAACCCGGCAGCAGAACAGGGCATTGTGGGTTATGTACCGGTCCCGCTGGAACAGATTATGCTTTGGCAACCCGATACCCTGTTCACCTCAAACTATGGTGTAAGTGGCGATTCCCTGGCGGAACGCCAGCTCGAGCACCCGGCATTGAAACGCCTGTTGGGACATCAACCCCTGCTGCAGATCCCCTATAAGTATTGGATCTGTCCCGGTCCGATGCTGGCAGAGGCGGTATCCATGCTGTACGAGGCAAGAGTGGGGAAAAGGTAAACAGTGAGCATACACAGACCGGAATTGCCTGACCGATGATAACTGCCATGACCCAGCACAGGCTTCTGTTCACACTGGGGGGGTTGATCGTCCTCACGGCCCTCCTCTCCCTGTTGATCGGCAGTCAAGCCATACCCCTGATGGATGCCTTGCATGAAAGCTTTGTCGGCGAAGCCGGGATCTACGGTCTGATTCTGACCGAACTGCGCATTCCCAGAACCCTGGTGGCCTTGCTGGCCGGGGCTACTCTCGGCCTTTGCGGTGCCGTGATGCAATCTCTACTGCGCAATCCACTGGCCAGTCCAGGCCTTGTCGGCAGTGCAAGCGGCGCCGCCCTCGGCGCGGTCATCACCCTCTATTTCGGTCTCGCAACGCTGTTTACCTACGCGCTTCCCCTGGGTGGCATAATCGGTGCGTTACTCGCCACCCTGACGGTCTATCTCCTGGCGGGCCGGGATGCCGGTACCCTGACCCTGATCCTGGCGGGTGTTGCGGTCAACGCATTTACCCTGGCACTGGTCTCGCTGCTGCTCAATCTGGCACCCAGCCCTTATGCCGTACAAGAGATTGCACTGTGGATGCTTGGCTCATTGGCGAATATCAGCCGCAATGAACTCTGGATCCTGCTCCCTGGCACCCTGGCAGGGTGGATGATGATAGGGCGTCAGGGCCGCTCCCTCGACCTATTGACCTTTGGTGAGGAGACCGCCAGCTCAATGGGCGCCGAACTGCCACGCCTGAGGAGACGCCTGTTTCTTGCCGTGGCATTGGCGGTAGGGTCAGCCATATCAGTCACCGGCGCCATCGGTTTTATTGGACTGGTTGTACCCCACCTGCTGCGACCTTTAGTGGGCTATCAACCGAGCAGATTGCTGGTTCCCAGTGCCATGGGAGGGGGCTTGCTATTGCTGCTGGCAGATATCGGTGTGCGTCTGTTGCCGGCCCAAGGGGAGATCAAGGTTGGTGTTGTCACTGCATTGATCGGTGCCCCCTTCTTTCTGTGGCTGATCATACAGGACAAAAGGAGTGGTCTATGAATCTACTGAGTGGACAGGCCCTCTGCTTCAGTTGCGATGCCCAACCGATCCTTGACGGTGTTGATATCACACTTGCAGGGGGGGAGATGTTGGGGCTGATCGGTCCGAATGGTGCCGGCAAAAGCACCCTGTTGCGATTGCTTGCCGGAGCTATCACAGCTGACAAAGGAATGCTCACTCTTGAGGGTAGACCAATCTCAACCTTTACACCCCGCGAGCGGGCACGGCGTATCGCCTATCTGCCACAAATGAGTGAAATCGCCTGGCCTATGAGTGTTGAGCGTCTGGTGGCGCTTGGACGTATTCCCCATCTGGAAGCCTGGCAACACCCCGGCCCCTATGACACTGAAATAATTGAAAGAATCATCACTGAAACTGACCTTCTGCCCTATCGTGACCGTCCTTTCAATACCCTTTCCGGCGGTGAGCAGGCACGGGCTGTATTGGCCCGCGCAATGGTTTCAGAACCTGACATTCTTCTCGCCGATGAACCTGTCTCAGCGCTGGACCCTGCACATCAACTCGATGTGATGACACTGCTCAGCAAACACTGTGAGGCGGGCCACTCGGTTATCGTTGTATTGCATGATCTGAACCTGGCAGCCCACTTCTGCAAAAGACTGAAACTGCTCTATCGAGGCCGCACCCTGGCAGAGGGTGATGCCAATCAGGTTCTCACCCCGCAAAATCTTGAAAAAGCCTATGCCATCGAGATGAACCTATCTGTTGGTCCGTCACCGGCACCCTTCCGCTTGCCATGGCGTCGTTTGAACAACTAATTTCCCATCTATCCAGAACGGAAATATCCCTAAAGACCGGTTAGAAAGTGCCGATAGCACGTATGATTGCACAGGTCTGCACTAACGATATGGCTATTTGAACACCTTGCAAGATATACATACCTGGATGACTGCCGATGGATCGATATCAGTTCCATCTGAGTAGTGAGACAACCCATCTTATCTTGAAATAGTTTACTGCAAGATAAGAGCAACTTTTGGCAAATATACGCCAATCTGCGAGCCCTAGAATGACTATCAAGAAAAGACTGACTATCCTTGCCGTCAGCATTGCATCGATCATGTTTGTGATGATCATACTGATGAATTACGCCATGAATCGTATAGAAGGTCTCAGGGATACCGGTAGCCTGCTTGGCAAGGTAGAAATTGACATGCTCTCATTACGGCGCAGTGAAAAAGACTTTCTCTCCAGACGATCCTTAAAATATCGTGATGCCTTTAACCAGCGAGTGAAATCCCTCGATATGCGACTGGTTGAATTATCTGATGAAGTGCAGACGCTTGACCTTAATAGAGAGACTGTTGACAACCTGGTCAAGGATCTCAAGCAATATTCTGCACTGTTCAATGAAGTATCAGCCCTTCAAGAGATCATCGGCCTTGATGAAAAGAGTGGACTATACGGAAAACTAAGGGATTCAGTTCGCAATGCAGAGGGACTCATCAAGGAGATCGGTGAAAATCGGTTGATGGTCGATATGTTGATGCTGAGACGAAATGAGAAGGATTTCATGCTGCGCATGAACCCAAAATATTTGACTCAGTTCGATGATAACTACAACAGGCTGTTGAACGCCTTATCGACCGCATCAATCGGAGAATCAGCTCAACAAGGCATCCAAACAAGCATGCAACTGTACCGTAAATCGTTCCACCAATTTGCTGATTCATCGAAAACAAAAGGACTCACTTCCAAGGATGGGAAGCTCGGTGAGTTACGTAATGCCGTACACAATGCTGAGAATAAGATTGAAGTGATGCACAGCTACCTCAGCACTGAAATAGTCTCAATTCGTACTACGCTGAAAGCTACAATTGCCACAACATCCATCATCCTAGCAATCGTGTTAATCTTTGCAGTACTTGCAATCATGCGCTCGATTACCAGACGTCTCGATGCGGTTGACGCTCGAATGCGTGATATTGCTCATGGTAATGGGGATCTGACCAAGAAACTTGACGTTACCGGCAGTGACGAAATCACACAAATTGGCAAGAGCTTCAACCTTTTTATCACCAAGATTCATGATGTCATTAAAGAGTTGAAATCCGCGAGCGAGCGGTTGGCAACTTCCAGCATCCAGATGTCTCAAAGTAGCAGTCAAAGCCTGCAAAATATGCAACACCTGAATGGAGAAACCAGTCAGGTTGCAACAGCCATGACACAGATGACCGCATCTGTCGGAGAGGTCGCAAGAAATGTGGAGAGTGCTGCACAAGCAGCAAGGAATTCTGACGGCGAGGCCAATAAAGGTCAGAAGGTAGTCACCGAGACCATCACCTCGATTAACAGTCTGGCATCAGAAGTCCAACAAGTTGCCAATGTGATTGAAAAACTGGCAGCTGACTCGCAAGAGATTGGAGGCATATTGGATGTCATCAGAGGTATTGCTGATCAGACCAATCTGCTAGCGCTCAATGCCGCTATTGAAGCCGCACGGGCAGGTGAACAAGGTCGGGGATTTGCCGTTGTTGCAGACGAAGTACGAACCCTGGCAAAGAGAACCCAGGAGTCCACTGAAGAGATACAGCGCATGATAGAACATGTACAGGCAGGCGCAGCGAACGCGGTTAGCGCGATGGAGAACGGCCGCAGCCTTGCTGAGAAGAGCGTCCATGAAGCTGAAGCTGCAGGCAGCTCGTTGGTATCCATTACAGAAGCGGCACACACTATCAGCGATCTTAATACACAAATTGCCAGTGCAGTTGAGGAGCAGAGTAGCGTAGCCACTGAGATTGACCACAATATCCATAACATCAGTGACGATGCTGAGGAAACAACAAATCATGCCAATGACATTGCTGGCACCAGTAATGAAATAGCGCAGCTGATGTCCACTTTAAATAATTTAGTCAAGCAGTTTCGTATAGCTGGTTGAGCGTATCAGGACTGAG
This sequence comes from Candidatus Thiodiazotropha sp. (ex Codakia rugifera), assembly GCA_025656675.1. GTDB lineage: Bacteria > Pseudomonadota > Gammaproteobacteria > Chromatiales > Chromatiaceae > Thiodiazotropha. The sequence continues at coordinate 872,855 of JAHXHN010000001.1, read as the reverse complement.
CTGCAGGCATAACAGGCCACATTGTATGTTCACGGCAGATGTACTAAACATACAATGTGGTTGCAGCGTCATGCAAAAAACACCTCCATTCCTTTAGACCCACAATCAACCAGATAGTGACGCTGGCCAGATAACTTGATAAACAGTTTCCTGATTATCCACCCTACATCCCCAGTTTTTTAGTAAGGTGGAGCCCAGAGTCCCATCATAATGAAATGGAAGTCTAAACCCTTACATAATATTACATATCACTTTAAGTTAAGTATCATTCGGCATCTATGCGATAGCTGAGTGTTGCGATCGATCTGGAACAATTATAATTCTGGTCGGTCAATAGCAAATGATTTCAATATTCAAGCAATAGAAACTTAAATCGCTTTAATTTTTAATTTCCCATAAACACTGTTTCAATCACTGCTACATCACCAAGCGACCAATAAAATGAATAAACTTGAACTGGAAACGAGTCTTTCACAATTACCAGCCTCTCAAAGTAGTTATCCATTCGGGCCCGAGGCTCTTGTATTTAAGGTCATGAACAAGATGTTCGCACTTGTCTCGCAAAAAGAGGATCCAGCAAGAGTAACGCTTAAATGCCGTCCTGCTGACGCTGAAGTACTGGTTGCTCAATATAAGTCAATCATCCCCGGTTATTACATGAACAAAAAACACTGGATTACCGTTTCATTGACAGATGAATTACCGCATCACATACTGATTGATTTAGTCAATGAATCCTATAAACTGGTAGTGAGCAAGCTAACCAAGAGAGAGAAAGAACAACTTCAGCAGCAATAACCAAACCCACCTAAATTTACAACCATGAATGGAATCATATATGAATATAAAGGACTATCTCATATTCTCTACTGTTGTTTCGCTTTTCTTTGTCACCGCTACTACCATCCATGCCAAGAATTGCGTTAAGGGCAAGCCTTGTGGCAAAGGCTGCATCGCACTAGACAAAAACTGTCGCATTAATCCCAATGAAATACGAAACAAAAAGAGTACATCAAATGAATCCGGCTTTATAAACTCTTCTCGTAAACAATCAGTTCTTCGGAAATCCAAGCTACGGCTTCCTAAGGTCTACACTATTACTGCCTTATCAGTTAATGCAAAAAGCGCACCCCGGTCCAAGGAGATTACGGCTCATTATAAAAAGGGTCAGCGCGTGTTCGTTTATGAAACATTTCAATCTTGGGCCCGTCTCAACAACATGCAACCTGAGGAGTGGGTTGAATTCAAGCATGTAAAACTCAAATAGGCACCTATCTCCCAGTACCATGTCCCTACAGCTAACTGATAGTATCAAACAATGATGTCATCATACTCGGAGCATGAGCTAAAGCTTGATACATAGTCATTGACTTCTTATCATCTCAATCATAGAGAGAAAGCTAATACATCAACTCTATTTATTCTCTGATATGAACCATACAAACCAGTATAAAATCGTAGTAGCTGATGTATCTCACTATAGCGGCATCTTGCAGTTGATTACTTCTCCTGAAGAGTTATATCTGGTCTATCCATCAGGCATCTGGCCCCTCGATAAAGCACAACTCAATCAACTCAGCAAGGAGCGTAGCGACTTCACGGTTGTACTGGACAGGGAAAAGGTCATCGGGTTTGCCAACCTTTACCGGAATCTATCCGGCGATAAGTTATTTATTGGCAATGTTGTCATATCGGATGCCTATCGAAACCGGGGCATAGGCAAGCGGCTCATTTGTCATATGTGCAACATTATATTCAATCGCTATGCGTCCGAAGTGCATATTTCAGTTTTCAATATCAACACACCGGCACTGCTACTCTATGCTTCGCTGGGCTTTAGACCCTATGACCTTGAACAACGCAGCCTACCGAATGGCAATGTTTCTGTACTTATCCATATGCACCTTAATAGAAAGACATGGTAACCCCGATAAATCCCCTGCAAGCATTTTCTCGTCCATAGAATGCCACAAAAGATATCAGCATTAATTCGCGTTAATTTGCGGATAATAAATACAAAATCATTGAAACCAGGATGATCAGCAACTACTCACCGGCTCGAATGAACTCAATCCGGTTACGCATCGCTGCATAGTAGACCACCGGAATCACAACCAGTGTCAACACGGTAGATACAAATAGACCGAAGATCAGCGATACTGCCAGGCCACTGAAGATCGGATCATCAAGAATGAAGAAACCTCCCGCCATGGCGGCAACTGCCGTCAATGCAATCGGTTTGGCACGTACCGCCGCCGAGTTGATGACGGCTTTCTCCAGGTTCATACCTTCCCGTACCTGTTGATTGACGAAGTCCACCAGCAGAATGGAGTTCCGTACAATGATACCCGCCAGGGCAATCATGCCGATCATCGATGTTGCGGTAAATTGAGCACCGAGCAGGGCATGGCCCGGCAGTATACCGATCACGGTTAATGGAATCGGCGCCATGATCACCAGAGGTACGAGATAGGACCGAAACTGGGCCACAACCAGCAGGTAAATCATCAACAGACCCACCGAATAGGCGATGCCCATATCGCGAAAAGTCTCATAAGTGATCTGCCACTCACCATCCCATTTCAGGCTGTAGGCGTAGGGGTTCTCAGGCTGCTTAAGGAACCACTGTTCAATGCCGCCCTCGCCTTCCAGCTGGTCAGAAATATCGAACAGACCATAAAGAGGGCTGTCAGTCCCGCCCGCCATGTCGCCAGTGACATAGACCACGGGTAAAAGGTCCTTATGCTGAATAGAGTACTCCCTTACGCGCGGAATCACTTGAACGATTTCAGAGAGCGGCACCAGCTTGCCTGTCTGTGAGCGAACCCGAAGTGAGAGCACCTGGTCAAGATCTGCTTTATCCGCCTCGGAATATTCTATCCTTATCGGTACCGCATACTTGAGATTTTCACCATGTAGAAAACTCGCATCTTCACCACCCAGCACGGTCGCCAACGCTTCGGCAACAGCGCTTTGCGCTACACCCAGACGCGAGGCCTTGGCCCGATCGACCCGCACCACAAATTTTGCTGATGGGTATTCAACACTATCATCCACATCCATGATATCCGGCGTGTTTTCAAACACACTGCGGATCTCCCATGCGGCTTCAGTCTGTCCCTCGTAGTCAAGGCCATAGACCTCAGCCACCAGGGGTGACATGACAGGAGGACCAGGGGGCACTTCGACCACTTTTACATTGCCCTTATACGCTTGCGCGATCGCTTGTAGTGGCCCACGTACAGCCAGGGCCACCTCGTGGCTTTTACGTTCCCGGTGGTGTTTATCTACCAGGTTGACCTGTATATCACCCAGGTGCGCACCTTCCCGTAAGTAGTACTGTCGTACCAATCCATTGAATCCGATGGGAGACGCAGTACCAGAATAGACCTGATAATCGGTTACCTCATCGATCCTGGCCAAATAGTCTCCCAGCTCATCCAACACCCGGGTGGTCTGCTCCAAGCTGGTACCTTCCGGCATATCCAGCACAACCTGAAATTCTGACTTGTTGTCGAACGGGAGCATTTTCAGCACCACAGATTTCGTTATCACCAATGAGACAGAGGCGATAATCAGCAACATGATCGTCCCCAACAGTACCCAACGCATACGATTGCCGCGGCTACCCAACAGAAAGGGTGACATCACCCAGGTAAAGAAGGGATTCAGCGCTGCACTTTGATCACTGTTGGCATGGGCGGCGATATGCTCAGCTTGACTGGCCAACACCCGATTGGTCAGCCAGGGTGTGAAGACAAAAGCGACGATCAACGAGATCAGCATACCGGTACTGGCATTGATCGGAATCGGGCTCATGTAGGGCCCCATCAGACCGGTTACGAAGGCCATCGGCAACAGTGCAGCAATAACCGTGAAGGTGGCCAGAATGGTTGGTCCGCCGACTTCATCGACTGCTTCAGGAATCGCCTCCAGCAAATGCTTGGAACCCATCTGCAGATGCCGATGGATATTCTCCACCACCACAATGGCATCGTCTACCAGGATACCGATGGAAAATATCAACGCGAACAGGGAGACCCGATTCAGGGTAAATCCCCAGGCCCAGGAAGCGAACAGGGTGATTGCCAGAGTGACAACCACCGCGGCACCAACAATAAACGCTTCCCGCCAACCGATGGTCAACAATACCAGCACAACCACCGAGAGGGTGGCAAAGGCAAGCTTGGTAATCAGCTTATTCGCCTTGGCCTCAGCCGTCTCACCGTAGTTACGGGTAATGGTGACATGCACCCCTTCAGGTATGAAGATACCCTCCAGTTGCTCGAATCGTTCAATCACTGACCTGGCGATATCCACTGCATTGGTACCGGCCTTCTTTGCCACGACAACCGTCACAGCAGGAAACTTACCCCCATCGGGTAACTTTTTGAGATTACCTTGAGGGCCAGCCCCCATCCATACATAGTGCTTTGGCTGGTCAGATTTATGGACAACTTCCGCGACATCGCGAAGGTAGATCGCTTTACCCTCATGCACACCAACAACCAGGCTGCCGATCTCTTCTGCAGAGGTGAGGAAGGTACCCGCCTGCACCAACAACTCGCGGTTATCTGCAGTGACACTGATATCATCCCGAATATGATTACCAGCCTGCAGGGCAGTACGCAGATCACTCAAATCGATGCCATGACCAGCCAGTGCCTGGGGATCAAGCAACACATGCACTACCCGGTCAGGATTACCGATGGTGTAGATATCACGGGTTCCCGGCACCCGTTTTAATTCAGACTCGATGGCGTGCGCCACCTGGCCCAGTTCATAGGCGCCTACATCTGGATTATCCGACCACAACGTGGCCGTGACGATAGGTACATCATCAATCCCCTTAGGCTTGATGATGGGTTGTCCTACCCCCAGCCCCTGGGGTAACCAGTCCTGATTCGCGTAGACCTTACTGAACAGGCGCACAATGGCATCTTCCCGATTCTCACCCACCAGGAACTGGACTGTCAGCACCGCCATACCCGGTCGCGATGTCGAATAGACATGCTTGATGCCATCGATTTCTGAGAGTACCTGTTCCGCCGGGGTCGCAACCAGATTCTCGATCTCGGTTGCAGTCGCACCCGGAAAGGGAATAAAGACATTGGCAAAGGTGACGTTGATTTGCGGCTCCTCTTCCCGGGGCGTCACCAATACAGCGAATATACCGAGCAGGAGTCCAACCAATGCAAGTAACGGTGTGATTTCCGTGATCAGAAAGCGTTTGGCAACGCTCCCTGAAAGCCCCAGCTTACTCATCGTGACTCTCCGCCAATTGCTTTTTCAACAGGGTGGCGGCGGCGATTGGATCAATCGCCACCTGCTCCCCCTCGGTGAGTCCCGCGATAATCGACAACAGACCATCCGCCACAGGATGACCGGCTCGGATATGGCGAAAATGTACCCGGCCATCCTGACCCAACACATACACAGCTGTCACTTCGGATCGGTAGACCACCGCTTGACCCGGTACCACCAACTCCTGCTTGACGCCGGTAACGAAGGCTGCCTTGACGAACATACCCGGGAACAGATCATTGACACCTTCTGGTAAATCGACCCTGACCTTGAAGGTGTTGCTGCTCTGATCAGCAAAAGGAAAGATGGTCAGTCCCCGGCCTTCGATGGCTTCACCGGTAGGCAAAAGAACCCGCGCCTTGCCCTGTTCCCGGATCACAGGAATCAGGCTCTGGGGCAATTCCACAGTGACTCGCAATTGATCAAGTGAGATGCCACTGATCAGCTTCTGACCAGTCGAGGCAATCTCACCCACCTGCACATGGCGATGGGTGACTATGCCACTGTAAGGGGCTTTGACCCGGGTATATTCGAACTGCTCACTCGCCTGTGCCAAACGGGCATCAGCAGCCTCTTTACGTGCACGAGCAGACTTCAGGGCAGCGGTGGATTTGTCCAGCTGGGACTGGGAGGTGAGTTTTCGGCCAAACAGATCCTTACTCCGCTTAAAATTGTCTCCCGCCTCCTGCAGACGCGCAACGGCCTCTTTCAGATCGGCCCTGGCCTGGTTCAAACCAGCCTTCTGTTCCGTATTTTTCAGGTTCACCACCAATTGGCCCTTCTCGACAAAATCATCCACATCGAACAGGATCTCTTCCACCTGGCCCTGGGTTTGGGCCGAGAGAGTGGTCTGGTTAATCGCCTCAACCACCCCGTCTAACCAGAACTCTCTGGCAGCCTCCCGTTTTACAGCTGTTGCCGTTTCGAGCGCTCTTGTTTCAGCTGCCGACAGACCAGGCAGTAGCACCAGGCCCAGCAGGTAAATCAGCAAAAAGCGTTTCATGGATTGACTCCGATTAGTATATTAGATTTCTCTTATATTACTATCTCTCCCCAATATTTCAACCACATACATCAATGGTGAATGGTTTTGTGACGGGTTACCCCAGGTTCGGCCCAGCCAACAGCAGCACGGTATTAACCCGTGATCAGAGTGATGGGGAGTTGATCTGAACAACGGCGTGCAGCCTTCGTCCCACATTGCGATGCTTGCGTTTTTCTCGCCGGAATCAGTCTGTCAGACAGGATCTGCGTAAAGCCGCTTGACCCAGCTCTCCCCTCTGGTAATGTCTCATGGAACCCCCTAATTAACGACTTTACCCTCATGAAGTACAAAGACCTGCGCGATTTCATTCAACAGCTTGAGTCCCGCGGCGAACTTAAACGTATCCAGACCGAGGTTGACCCCAATCTGGAAATCACAGAGATCTGTGACCGTACATTGCGACGCAACGGTCCGGCGTTACTGTTTGAAAAGGTCAAAGGCTCTCCTTACCCCCTACTGGGCAATCTTTTTGGTACCCCCGAACGGGTTGCGATGGGCATGGGTGAGGAGCGTGTGGAAGCGCTGCAGGAAGTCGGCAGACTGCTTGCCTTTCTCAAGGAACCGGATCCACCAAAAGGGATGAAAGACGCCTGGGATAAGCTCCCGGTATTCCGCAAGGTACTGGATATGGCACCCAAAGAGTTGCGCAATGCACCCTGCCAAGCCGTTGCCCAAGAGGGGGATGCAGTCGACCTGACCCAGCTACCCATTCAGACCTGCTGGCCGGAAGATGTAGCGCCCTTGATTACCTGGGGACTCGTCATCACCCGCGGCCCTGCCAAATCACGTCAGAACCTCGGCATCTACCGCATGCAGCTGCTCGGACCTAACAGGCTGATTATGCGCTGGCTGGCCCACCGGGGTGGCGCACTTGATTTCCGTGAGTGGCAGGCATCGCATCCCGGTGAGCCCTTCCCAGTCAGCGTCGCGCTTGGCGCAGACCCGGCCACTATCCTGGCTGCCGTGACGCCTGTACCCGATACACTCTCCGAATACGCCTTTGCCGGACTGCTACGCGGCAGCCGCACCGAAGTGGTTAAATGTGTCGGCTCAGATCTGCAGGTACCCGCCTCAGCTGAGTTCGTGCTCGAAGGTCACATCCATCCTGATGAGATGGCTGCGGAAGGGCCTTATGGTGACCACACGGGTTACTACAATGAGGTGGAGCACTTTCCGGTGTTCACCGTTGAACGGATCACACATCGTGAAGATCCGATCTACCACAGCACCTATACAGGGCGCCCACCGGATGAACCGGCGGTTCTCGGTGTTGCGCTCAATGAAGTGTTCGTGCCGATCTTACAAAAACAGTTTCCGGAGATTGTCGATTTCTATCTACCGCCGGAGGGTTGTTCCTACCGACTCGCGGTAGTGAGCATGAAGAAGCAATACCCCGGCCATGCCAAGCGGGTAATGATGGGTGTCTGGTCCTTCCTGCGGCAATTCATGTACACCAAATTTGTCATCGTGGTCGACCAGGACGTCAATACCCGTAACTGGCAGGATGTCATCTGGGCCATGACCACTCGTATGGATCCCGCACGGGATACTACAGTGATCGAAAATACACCGATTGACTACCTCGATTTCGCCTCTCCAGTCTCCGGCCTGGGCTCCAAGATCGGCTTTGATGCCACAAATAAGATGCCAGGCGAGACCACCCGAGAGTGGGGGCGGCCGATCACAATGACCCCAACTGTCAAACAACGCATCGATGAGATTTGGGATCAGCTCGGGATCGACTAAACTAGCAGAAAAACATCAAGAGGATAGGGAATATAATAATGCGCACAATCATGTTGATGAATGCCAAAGGTGGTTGCGGTAAAACCACCATCGCCACCAATCTTGCCACCTGGTATGCCGATGAAGGCAAGCAGGTTGCGCTGGTCGATTTTGACCCGCAAAGATCAACACTCGACTGGCTTGAAGCAAGACAGGACTACGAAGGTATCCCTGACATCCAGGGTATCGATGCGGTCGCCAGTCCAGTCAGACCCGCCAAAGGTACGGACTTGATGATCATGGATGCTCCCGCCGGCACACATGGTAAAACGATCAATAAGATGCTGCTGCGAGTCGATACCCTGATCCTCCCGGTATTGCCCTCTCCTATTGATATGCGCGCCTGTAATCGCTTCCTCACTGAATTGCTGGATAGCGGACGGGTCTCAAAGCACCAGACACGTATCGGCATCGTCGCCAATCGCACCAAAGAGCATACCCGCATCTACCACGACCTGGAGAACTACCTGGGACATCTTAAAATTCCCTTCGTTACCCACTTTCGCGAGAGTCAAAACTATATCCGATCTGCTGAGAAGGGCCTGGCACTGTTTGAATTGGCCCCCGCCCAGGTCTATAAAGATGTTGTCTTGTGGGATCCCCTGTTCAAATGGCTGAAGGTCTGATTCGATCGGGTGTGGCACAACCACACCCAACCTTCATACCGAATGAAGGATAGGGCCTAGCCTTAGCGTGAATCTAGAGGCTGCCCGGATAACCCTTACTCGATTGGGTTAACGCGTTTAAAGCGGGGTGCAGAATTGCCACACCATAACCTAATGACAAGCAGGCAGACCCTGCTCCAAGGTCGGATAGCTCAACACCACACCCAATTCATCCAGCAGCTTACGATTACTTAAGCGACGTGACTCCCCCAGGTAGGAAAGCAACCCTGGCGAGAGTTGGTGTTTAGCCTCGTCCAAACTGATTTGTGGCGGTCTTGGCAGGTGGAGATAGTCAGCCACCTGATTAAAGTAGCGGGTCATATTGTTCGGATGGCCATCACAGACATTAAAAATCTCGCCTGAATGGCCTCGCTGCATAGCCGCCAGACAAACCTTTACCAGATCGAGGGAGTGGATATGGTTGGTGAATGGGGATTCCGCCTCGGAAACCATCGGCTGACCACGCTGCAGGCGTTGCACAGGCAGCTTTCCCGGACCATAGATACCGGCAACCCGCAGGATCACCAGATCCCGACCCGTGCACTCTCGCCAAGCTTGCCAGCGACGCTCGGCATCGAGACGCCGTCGTGCACGATCCACACTCGGGGCCGGTCTTCTGGTCTCATCCACCCACGCCCCACTGCAATCCCCATAGACTCCACTGGTACTGAGATAGACAACCTTCTCCGGTTGCCCTCCATCCATCAGGTGGTCGATCACGTTTGCCACCCGAGTATCCTCACAACCCACAGGTGGCGGCGGGGCCAAGTAGAAGAGCTGTTCATTTTCAACTGACGGCATTGTGGCCAAAGGCTGATCAAGATCGATTTGCAATGTGCCTATACCCAGGCCCTGCAAGTATTTGACACTCTCCTCCGAACGCACCCAGCCTGTTACACCATCCCCCTCTGACAGACTCTCCATCGCTATCCGATGACCAATATCCCCGCAACCAACTATTGTCACACCCATAACCCAAAGGACTCCCGGTTTAATTCCTGACCAAAATAGGAGAGAATTCCGTCCAATTTACTATTACAAAAGTATATCGCGGATAATCTATCGCCGATCCGACTGTATACACGCTCAAATAACAAGGTACCCCATGAGTTATAAAGTGCAGGTTGAACCAAGTGGCCACGAATTTTCAGTTGAGGGGGATGAGACCATTCTCGACGCAGCTGTCAGACAAGGTATCAACCTTCCCTATGGTTGTCGAAATGGTTTTTGTGGCGATTGTCGCGCCACCCTGACAACCGGCAATATCCACTACCCAAAGGGAGAACCGGCAGTGATGGCCGACAATAGCAACGGCTTCTGCTTCACCTGCCAGGCGTCACCCCTCGCCGACCTGATTATTGGCGTCTCTGAAATTGCTCAATCCCAAGATATCCAGACACGCACCATGCCCTGCAAGATAGACCGCATAGAGCGTCTCAATGATGATGTCATTCGTCTCTACCTCAAGCTTCCCGAGGGTGAACGACTGCAGTTCCTAGCGGGTCAATACCTGAATTTTATACTTCAGGATGGCAGTAAGCGGGCCTTCTCGATCGCCAACGCCCCCCATGACGACGATTTTATCGAGTTACATATACGTCATATATCAGGGGGCGCATTTACCGACATTCTCTTCAATGGCATGCAGGAAAAAACCATTCTTCGCATAGAGGCACCACTCGGCAGCTATTACCTGCGTGAAACCTCAAAAAGGCCGATTATCTTTATGGGTGGCGGTACCGGGTTTGCTCCACTCAAGGGAATCATCGAACATGCCTTCCAAATAGGCATTCAACGGCCGATGCACCTCTACTGGGGCGTACGTTCGCGCGCCGATCTCTATCTCCCCGAACTGCCGGAACAGTGGGCCACGGAACATAACAACTTCAACTACACACCGGTACTTTCAGAACCGGATGAAGATTGGCAGGGCCAGACCGGATGGGTACATGAGGTCGTTGTCGCCGATCATCCTGACCTGAGCAGCCATGAAGTCTACATGAGTGGTCCACCCCCCATGATCAAGGCCGGTAAAGATGCTTTTTTGGATCATGGACTCTCGGGTGAGGAGCTCTATTCCGACTCCTTTGAATACGGTGCTGCCGCCACCAAAGAGAGTCAGTAACACCGTTCTGTGTCAGGTCGACGAGCGGTACAACATTATCCGTTCAGATTTCCCTGAAACTGTTAAATATTGTCACGAAGGCAACTTCAATTGTGAATTTAATTCCTTTGGCTGCTTACCTCATTGAATCCATCAAATTCTTATGAAATAGTCAGCCCGCCTGTAAATCGATCTACGTCTGAGCAATGCACTCCAGATCCCCCAATGGGATCTCAACGGAGATAATTAGACGCTGATTGAAAGGCATGGTGTGTCATGGAAAAGGACATAGACACATATCGTATATGGAAAAAAGAAGGACATATTTACATGATGAGACTCAAGAACGGACTTTCTTTCTCACTGACTGCCTGCATGGCGACTTTCGGCCTCAGTCTATCAACCGGCTCTTTTGCCGGTTGGATTGATGGCTATCACCAAGGTGATCCCACAACTTATTCCGCCCAGCAAGCTGAAGGGACTCCTACAGACCAGGTGATCGTAAAATATAAAGCCGGCACTGCTGCAGCATCCGCCAATGCCATGGCAGATAGGGCCAGACAGTTTACCGATAGTGCTGGGGTCAGCTTCTCACATGTCCGAACCACCGCTCACGGGGCACAGGTCATGAAACTGGGTGTAGAAAAGACACCCATTGAGATGCAGCAGATCATCGATAAAATTGAACAGAGCGGGGACGTGGAATACGCGGAACCTGATCTGATCATGCATCCTTTCTATACCCCTAACGACCCCCGTTACAATGAGCAGTGGGGCTACCATGACCAAACAGGCGGCATTCGTGCCCCTGTCGCATGGGACACCACCCAAGGGGAGGGCGTTGTGGTGGCCGTGGTGGACACCGGTTATCGTCCCCATCCCGACCTGATGGGTAACACTCTCCCTGGCTACGATATGGTCAGCAACAGCACCAATGCGGGCGACGGTGACGGACGCGATGCTGATGCAACCGACATGGGGGATGCATCACCCCAGTGCGGTATTCAACAGAGCTCCTGGCACGGCACCCACGTTGCAGGTACCGTGGCGGCATTGACCAACAACAGTATCGGTATCAGTGGTACAGCCTTCAAAGCGAAAGTTGTTCCGGTCAGAGTACTGGCCAAATGTGGGGGTTACACCTCCGACATTGCTGACGGCATTATCTGGGCGGCAGGCGGCAGCGTCGCCAATGTTCCCACCAACCAAAACCCGGCTAAGGTGATTAACCTCAGTCTGGGAGGTGCTTCATCAAGCTGCCCACAGACCTATCAGCAGGCCATCAATACCGCTCGCCAACAGGGTGCATCCATCGTGGTGGCAGCTGGTAACGACGCCAAAGACGCCTCAGGTTTTACCCCTGTCAACTGCACTGGCGTTATCGCTGTCGCAAACTCCAATCGCCAGGGTGGACGGACATCTTCCTCCAATTTCGGCACACTCATCGACCTGGCCGCTCCCGGTGACAGCATTCTCTCCACCCATAACAGTGGTCAGACAACACCGGGATCCGACACCTACGGCACCATGACAGGCACCAGCATGTCCGCCCCTCACGTCGCTGGCGTGGCGGCATTGATGTATGCAGTCAAATCAGACATAACACCTGACCAGATAGAGCAGTTTCTGAAAGAGAGTGCACGGGCCTTCCCTGCCAGTTGCCAGGGTTGTGGCAGTGGTATCCTGGATGCGGCAGCGGCCGTGACTAAGGCCTCTGCTGGAACCACCCCGGTTGATCCTCCCGTTGACCCGCCAAGTGACAACGCTTTGACGAATAAGGTGGCCAAAACAGACCTGTCAGGTAATGCTGGAGCAACGCTCAACTACATCTTCGATGTACCGGCCGGTGCTACAAACCTCTCCTTCAAAATAAGTGGAGGTACGGGTGATGCCGATCTTTATATTAAGTTCAACGCCGAACCTACTGACAACAGTTACGATTGCAGACCCTATCTGCAAGGTAACAACGAGACCTGTGCCGTCAGCAACATCCAGACAGGCCGCTACCATGTCATGATCAAGGGTTACAGCACCTTCTCCGGTGTCTCGCTGGAAGCCAGCTACGACCTGAGCAACACGACACCGGTTGATCCTCCCGCTGACCCGCCTAGTGACAATTCCTTGACAAACAAGGTAGCCAAAACAAATCTGTCAGGTAGTGCGGGAGCAACGCTCAACTACGTCTTCGATGTGCCGGCCGGTGCTACAAATCTCTCCTTCAAAATAAGTGGAGGTATGGGTGATGCCGATCTTTATATTAAGTTCAACGCGGAGCCTACTGACAACAGTTACGATTGCAGACCCTATCTCCAAGGTAACAATGAGACCTGTACAATCAGCAACATCCAGGCAGGCCGCTACCATATCATGATCAAGGGTTACAGCACCTTCTCCAGTATCTCGCTGGTGGCCAGCTATGACCCGTCCGGCACGACAGCACCTGCTGATCCTTGGCAACCATGGAACCCTAGTTTCCTCTAATACCGGTTGGTTTCTAGAATAAATTAAAGATAAACAATTGGGGCGGGCATACCGCCCCTTTTTTTACCTGACTAGACTTGAGGAAAACTACCAGCTGTTTATATGGCAATAAACTCACTGTAGCGGGTAAGCAAAAAATATTTGCGTCTGAAGTCGAATGATTTTATTGCATAACACATAAATAATTGCAGGGAACTTGTGTTCCCATAAAAAAAGAGAGCCGATCGATGAGATCATCTAAAATACCTTGCGTGCATCCTTTGAAGGATGGAGCAAGTCATCGAAGAGGGCTATGCACATCAATGTTACGGCGCCTGTATGGCACGTTCATAAGCTTTAAAACCACCCTTTTCCCGCCATTCGCGTATTCCACCCTGAAGGATGTTCAAATTATCGAATCCGGCAAGACGTAGCGCAAGGCCTGCCTGAGCTGACAATGTCCCGGTATTGCAGTAAACAAGGATTGTTTTATCACGCGGCAGTTCGGAACGACGTGCAAGCAGCTGGCGCCACTCGATATTTACAGCACCGGGAATATGCTCATTTTCATATTGAGTAGCATTGCGAGTATCAATAATGAAAAATTTATTCCAATCTTTCTCAGGTATCTGCTCAGGGAAGATTGCACCACCCCCATAGTCGACAAAATCGAAATACTCCTCCATGGCATCTATCCCCTGACGCTCTTCCTGCGCCATCGCAGTGCAGGCTGTGAGCATCAGATTGAGCAGTATAACCACTAAGATTTTATACATTGGGCAGCCTCTATAAATCACTGTTCAGTCAGCACATTTGATGTTATCAGATTACTTTAAAAAAACGGACATGCATGATGCGAATACCCGATTCCAAACCAGATTGTCTATCCATTGACAATATCAAACAGATGGTGCGGAATCAGCTGGAACTAGGGTGTACACTTAAAGTGAATTTATCCTGATCGATATTGTTTATTTCCAATAGTAGCGGGTTAGGGCCATGGATAAAGATAAAATTGAATTCGCCAGGCAAGCATTGCTTCATCTAAGCGATGAACTGCAACTGGCCGATGAGGCCTCACAAGAGGCGGGTAAAACCGTTGAACTGGATCAGACACGTGTTGGCAGGCTTACTCGCATGGATGCTCTACAGGCACAACAAATGGCCCAAGCAACCGCTCGACGGCGGCACCATCAACAACAGATGATTGAGGGTGCCTTACGTCGAATCGATACAGGTGAGTATGGTTACTGTTTTGTGTGCGGGGATGAAATAGACACTCGCCGGCTTTCAGTTGATCCGACGATTACACGTTGTATCGGATGCGCCGAAAAGTAACTATCCAGTGCTGCACCCTAAACCGACAAAGTAATGCACCACTATAATTTCACTAGACCCATCATGCGGTTTCAGGAGTCACCTCGATGCGTAAACGAATCATCAGCCAAGCACAGCAAGCAGCATCCCCTACTGATCAACTCTGGTTAAATCTAGGAGAGATTGCAGAGGTAGAAATTTCTTCGGAGGACGACACTCACCCCATCGAGTCCGCACTATTGCCCGGCGAGACCTCCGGGTGGCGTGCCGCACAATCCGGCAAGCAGATAATTCGGCTTCTTTTCAGCCACCCGCAAAGCCTTCAACGAATCTGGATAAAATTTGAGGAGAGTCGCATTGAACGGACTCAAGAGTACCTATTGCGCTACTCATCGGATGGTGGGCAATCATTCCAGGAAATCGTGAGACAACAATGGAACTTTCACCCTCAGGGGTCAATATCTGAAACTGAAGATCATCAAGTCGAACTCCAGGGAGTGACGCTTCTCGAGTTAGCCATTACGCCTGATATAAGTGGCGGTGATGCATACGCAAGCCTATCCCAATTCAAGCTGGCCTGAAGCGTGATGCTTAATCACATAAAGTGGCTAACACTAGTGGGCCATGCGGTAACCCAATTATTTTGACTTGAGATTGCCTCTGTTTTTTCTCACTCATCGCTTAAAAAGGCAGGACTTGACAAATAGTAACCTTCACGGGAGACAACCACTTGGTTTCTGCCCCTTTTCTTTGCCTCGTAGAGTGCCTTGTCAGCCCGGAGAAGAACATCCTGAAAATCCTCATCACCCACCTCCATTTCACTGGCGCCGATACTGACCGTGATCGCGATCTCTATCTGTCCGACCTGACAGGGCGTAATGGCAACATTGTCACAGATTCGCTGGCCCAATTGTGCAGCGCCCTCAATATCTGTTTCAGGCAGCAGAATAGTAAACTCCTCTCCACCATAACGGGCCAGTAAATCCTGTCCGCGGATAGCACTTCCACAGATACCGGCTATGTGCTTAAGCACCTTATCACCCACAGTATGGTCATAGGTATCATTGACCCGCTTGAAATGGTCCAAATCAAGCATCATCACCGATAATTGGCGAGAGAATCGCTGTGCTCGCTTGAACTCACGCGTCGATAATTTATCCAATTCGCGGCGATTGGCAAGACCGGTCAACCCATCCGTTGTGGCGTATTGCTGAAGCTGCCGAAAGGCAAGTTTTTTCTGGACGCTATTCCTTGCAAAAAAAACGCTGATTATTCCAGTTACCAGAAATAGCAGTAGATAGGTAACAGTGGCAACCACCATCCTTTTAGCCGTCAGATCGGCAATTAAATTATTGGAGATGTGAGAGAGATAGATCCAATAGCGATCTCCGGATCTGTTTTCAATTGCCGCTACTCTCTTTTCAATATTCTCTACCGTTCCAAGATTATCCCTGTTCAAGGGATAGGCCTTGTGAAAAATGAAGATACCGTCGTCAGATAGAAAAGTGCCCTTCTCAGTTGCAGAGACTGCCGCCCAAACATCAGGCCTTTGCTTAGCAAAGGTTTTATCATTACCATACATAAAACCCCACAATTGCTCATCCGGAGCACCCACCAACCAATAACCGCTACTGTTGAGCATCACTGTATTGCCATGCAGCGCTTTAAAGTTTTCAGCAATACGATGCAGTAACTCTACCGGTGTATAATTAATAATCAAAATGCCCCGCTTTTCCCCATAGCCATCATATACAGGTGTGGCAAATCGAATCGTGGGCTTGATTGGCTGTTCAATCACACCCTTCTCCTTATTAAGATCAAGCGGAGAGATATAAACACTCCCTTCTTCAAGCTTTATCGCTTCCTGAAAATAGTAGCGATTGCTTTTATCTTGCAATTCATTTTTTGGCACGATCTGTTGGGCATTGTCACTGTTATTGATTCGTAGAACCTCCATGCCATTGGTAGCAATAAAGCGTATTTGAAAATATTTTGGTTTACGCCGGGCAAACAGAGAAAACTCCCGTGCAGCACGTATCCAATTCTTCATGCTCTCGTCATGAAGATAATTTTTCAGTACCTCACCTTCTGCTAATACCAATAGATCGGAAAGCTTTTGTTCGAATAACAGTGAGGTCAATTCACCGGCACTTTTCAAAGCCGACTCATCACGAATCAATGTCGCTTGTAACTCATACTGTTGAGTTTGTGTAGAGAATGCGTAGAAGATAGAAGCCAGCAGCAGAGAAGCGGGAACAAAGAGCCACAGGAAACTGACCATCAACTCCTTTTGTTCTGAAAACCCGTTATTTCGCTCATTCCCTCTTGTTATGATTTGGCTGTCCTGGTTATTCATTTTTCATTTTATTGCGGTCTTCCCAAGTATGGGGCGATCGCTTTTTTTCAATCGGCAGCAATCTGGAAATATAATCCGCTAACGCCTTGAAGTCCCGCATGCTGTACTCATTGATGATTTGTACCATTTCCTGGTTACCGTTACGCCGCTTACCATTTTGAAGCCAGATCAACTGGCGTAACAGGTAGTTGTAGTGTTGGCCATGAATGGATGGATAGGCTTTCGCAAAATCGCCCTCCCCCTGATCGCCGTGGCACTTGTTACAGTGCTGCAGATAAAGGCGCTGGCCATGCTGCAAATCTGTTGCATCACCCTTACCTGTGGCAGTCGTCATTTTGAGGGTTTCGATATAGTGGGATACGTCAGATATGGACTGGGCGCCACCAATCTCTTCAGGAATAGCGAACGGGTACATAGAGGGATTATCGCGATTCCTGGCACGGATATCCGCAAGCTGCTTAATAATTACGGAACGGTGCTGACCTGCAATTTGAGGATAGGCGCCATTTGGCGTACCCCAACCCTCCGGCATGTGGCAGACAGCACAGGTTTCATAGACCTTTCTACCACGCTCATAATCAGGCGGTAGGAGCATCGCCTCTTCCCGTTCCAGTCTTGCTTCATCCCATCCTGCCTGTCCTGCCGAGCCGAGCATTACCAGGAGAACAAAGAGTGCAATGGATTGGAGAGACGCCATTTTGCACATGCCTATTGAAGCCCTTAGCTGTTGAGAATCAAAAAAACCTGGATTACAAATCCTTTTGAGCCATCAATGTTATCAAAAGTAAGTACTTCTGAAATGCTTATGGATTCAATGATCCAACTGATAAATATATGAATTGTTCTTATCGTTCAACCTATTATTTTTGTCGGTTACTAAATGTCAGGGTGGCTTTCTGGATAAATTACCGCACTATCCTCTGTATCTGACAGCGGACTTACACACCCACCGGCTCACTCAGCGGAGCAGTGATATGTTTCGGGTCTGTAGTCAATGCAGGGCGATTGGTTATTGGGGGCAAAGCACGTTGTGGTTCTTCATGTTCCAGACCCAGACCAGCACGAAAACACTGCATGGCTTTATCGGTTTCACCCAGACGCTCCAACAATAGACCCAGCTGCTGATAGGACTCTGAAGTTGGCGCAATACCTATACTCGCCTCGAGATAACTGCGCCCTTTTCCCCACAATTTGTTTTGTAAAGAGAGCCTTGCCAACGCCAACAGAAGAACCGGATCATCCTGGTGACTTTTCAACCAGCCTTCCGCCACGGCCAGCTGATGAGAGGGATCGGCAAGCTCAATCGTGCCATACAGTGAGACCAGCTCACTGTTCCATTCCCGCTGTAGAGCGGCCGCGATCAATGGCTCGATTCTTGAGCCTGCATCCAGTGCCATCATACACCGACAGTAGTCGAGCAGTACCTGCTGTTGCTGACGTACAGCTTTAGGAATGCCCTGCCAGAATTGCACCAGACTATCGAGTGTCGCCGCTTCCTGTTTCATCCGCTCACAATAGACACGGGTTTCAAGTAACTGATAAGCCTTTTCGTCGATCACCTTGCGACGCTTCAGCTCTGGTAGCATCTCTTCCAGCTTCTGCCACTCTTTCAGGTTTTCATAGAGTTTTTTAAGCAGTGTCAGTACGTAATTGTGTTTCGGTGAGAGCGATCGCACATGCATCAGGGTGGCCAGTGCCTGCTCGTATTGTTGATGGGCAAGTTGTAATTCAGCCTGGGTCAGGCCAACCGCCACATCGGCTGATGGCATGCTCTCATGAGCCAGATGCAGGTAGTCATCACGACGGGTATGTTCGCCTTGTAACTGAGCAGCACGCGCGGCAGCCAGATAGTTTAGCAGTGGGGTCTCTGATTGAACGGCATAACGTGTGAGATGACGCTCTGCCACCTTCCAACGTCCTTCAGCAAGTTCCACCAAGCCACGGGTCAGAGCATGTTGGGCGCGTAGGGTACGGCGCTTATGGCGCCAACTGGCCACCCGCTCTGGCATATGCCAGAGATGCGAAAGGAGCCTGATACCTGCGTAGACCAGGAGAAACAGCGCTATACCTGCCAGCACAAAGAGTGCCAGGCTACCTTCGATGGTCCACTCGCCATAACCAATCAACACATACCCATTGTCCTGTTTCACCCAAAGGGTGATAACAACGGCTGTCAGTAGAGCCAAAAAAGCCGCGATTAGTGTTCTCACCGGGCACCCTCCTGATGCAGCGCCTCTCGCTTAGCCTGCAAGGCCCGCAATGAGCCCGAGATATCCGGCAGTACCGGTGCAATATCTCGTGCAGCCAACCCAGCAAGTTGAGAAATAAATCCGCTTACGCTGGGGTCTGATATCTGGAAATAGTGATCGACCCATTCAGTAGCACCCTTCAGGTTCTCACTATAGAGAGACTGATTTCTTCCCATCAACGCTGCTTTGGCAGACTCCAACTTGAGGCGTAAATTCTGAACCAGAAAATAGCGCTGCTCCGGCGGTAGCATGGCGCTGACCGGACGATCATGATGACGGATAATCATCATTGACTTAAAACCCTGCCAAAGATCGTCAAGCAGCTGTTCAAGGTTGAACCCCTGGTTGACTGCAAGGGCCGGCATATCACCACGATCTGCCGAGGATGGCACCAGGGCAATCCCCTCATCTCGCAGTGGGAGCGCATCCACCTGATCGGTAAGCGCACTTATTTCAGCACTGATTCCTGCTGCATCAACACTGGATACGGCTGTCAGACGGGTCATCTCTTGGGCCAGCACTTCCCTGACACCGGACCACACAGGATCACCACTGGCACTGATACGTTCATCCGCCGACTTGAGCGCTTCCAAAGCAGTCACCGCATCTCCCATCAGGGTTAGCCTATGATTGGCAACGCGCATCAGGTACTCGGCTTCAGCGACCCGCCATTGTCCCTCTTTCCCGCCCAGCCGGGTTTGGATCTCTGCCAGAGAACGGTATAACTGTGCATCCTGTTGACGGGATGCCTCTTTCTCTTGGGTGAGCTTTTCAGCCTGCTCTGCCAAAGCATCCCGCTGAGTGGCAATCTCCAGTTTTTGCTGTTCAAAGAGTTGCTGGGCCTGCATCAATCGCTGACCGAGCTGGGCCTGCTCCTGATTGGCCTGGACCAGGGAGTTATTGAGTGTAGCAAGCGTCTGTTTCATATCGAGCCAATAGCGATAACCGAACAGCAGACCGGCAGCCACTGCCAATAACGCCACAACAGCAACAGCTATGGGCAAGCGGGATGAGCCGGAACGACTCCGGGAATCGTCAATACGTTCAACCTCGCCTTCGATGGCATCATCGAACTCTGCTGCTGTCTCATTCTGACTCTGACCTGACTCTTGCGCTTTTTCACTCATAGATTTTCTTCTCTCTCCTTACCAACTCCTACTGCACCTCAGAACATGGACAATACTGCGAAAACACTGGAAATTGCCTCTATTCAGTTTACCTCAGAAAGGGGAGTGTCAGGAGAGGTTCCCCTGATCCCCCTGAACGGCATGATCAGTCCAGTTGCAAATGGCCGTAATAAGGGCTTTGTCGTCAGCACCCGAGGCAAGCAGAATGGCCTTGAAGCCCCTGTCTTTCGCCTCCTGACGCATACGCTCACTAATAACCAACAAAGGTGTACGCTGCAATAGTGGCAATCCTTTTTCTCCCAGCATTTCAATCAGGTTCTGCAGAACCTCGTTGCTGGTTGCAATCACCAGATCGATCTCCTGTCTCCAACACTTTAGCAGTGGTTCCGGATCGGTATTCGGTCTGATCCTTCGATAGACTTCAGCATAACCTACTTCCGCGCCTCTCGCCTGCAGGCTATTACCCAACAAGGGACGCCCTCCCTCACCGCGTACGATCAAAACCCGTTGTCCGGCCAACTGCTGCAGTGGAGGTAACAACAGCAGACCTTCACTGTCATAGCGGTCAGCAGGTAACAGATCGATGCCATACCCGGCACTCTCAAGCGCAGCAGCTGTGGCCCGACCGACAGCACCCAGTAATTGCCCTTGCATTCGACCACCGGGTAAAAGTCCCACGGCAAAGTGGACTGCATTGGGGCTGATAAAGATCATTACGTCCCAGGTTTGTCGCAATAGCTCACGTGCCTGCTCGACGCGTCTACTGACTGTAATCTCCAGTGCGGGAAAGCAGACAGCTCTTCCCCGACAGTCCTGAATCAGCCGCGATAATCCCTCTGACTGATGGGAGGCCCGGGTAACAAGAATACCTCTACCCTTTAAATCGCACGCTGCCATGAACATGTCACCTGGACGGATTTGGACCTGACTCAATCACTTATGGCGTTTCGTAGAGTGCCTTCAGAATGGTATCCGCTCCCCATTCCAAAAGATGTTCAGCCAGTCCCCTGCCCATTGACTCAGCCTCTTCAGGGGTACCTTCCACCTCACCCCGGATGATACGACTGCCATCCGGCTCTCCTACCAGACCACGCAGCCAGAGGTTACCCGACTCCAGCATGGCATAACCGGCTATCGGAACCTGGCAACCTCCATTTAAACGTTGATTCATAGCCCGCTCGGCAAGTACACAAAAGGCAGTCTCCTGGTGATGAAGGGGGGCAATCAGATCATTGACTAGCGGGTCATCAGCCCGGCATTCGATACCTACTGCCCCCTGGCCGATGGCGGGCAGACTCTGCTCAGGACCGATCAAGGCGGTAATACGCGCTTCAAACCCCAGCCGTATTAACCCGGCAGCAGCGAGAATGATGGCATCGTATTCACCCTCATCGAGTTTTCGCAGACGGGTGTTTACATTGCCGCGCAGGGATTTGATCACCAGGTCGGGGCGATTTTCAGACAATTGGCTTTGACGGCGAAGGCTGGAGGTTCCGACACATGCGCCCTGAGGTAACTCACTGAAATGTTGATAGCGATTGGAGACAAAGGCGTCACGGGGGTCTTCACGCTGCATAATCACTGCTAGATGCAGCCCTTCAGGGAGCTCTACCGGAACATCCTTCATGGAGTGTACCGCGATGTCCGCCTGACCATTCAACAGGCCCTGTTCAAGTTCCTTTATGAATAACCCTTTGCCCCCTATCTTCGCCAGTGGCGTGTCGAGGATTTTGTCACCCTGGGTTGTCATGCCCAGAAGCTCAATCTGAATGCCCGGGTGGACTTTTTTCAACTCGGCTGCAACATGCTCAGCCTGCCACATGGCCAAGGGTGATTTGCGGGTGGCGATTCTTATGGTCTGGGACATGTTTGGGCGGCCTCAAATTTCGCAGCGATAATAATGAGGCGCCTATGCTAAAGCCTGCCGGGGATGCACGCAATTACTACGCAGTCGCAATACCGGCTTAATGTATAGCCTTACCATAGTAGTGTATGAGTGACTCCACCCCCTCTGGCCCCTGCTTGCGCAACAGATTGGACAGCTTGCCTGCCATCTCTTCATCGCCCTGATTGATCCCCACCAGATAGTCACGCAGGGTCCAGCGTAAGTAATCCATCCACTGGCCATGCAAGGGAGGTACCCCTGCATTCGCTGGATTTACCGGGTCACCGTGACAATCGCGACAGTATTGGCGATGTAGTATTCGCCCCCGGTCAGCCAATCGCCAGTCTGTCTTCTGTTTATGCCGGGTATAGGATTGGCTGCCGAAATAGTCGGCCATGATCTCGATTTCATCCTCGCTGTAAGCCTGCATCAATCGACCCATGACCGTACCGAAACGACCACCATGGCGATAGGCCTGCAAGACACCCTGCAGGTAGTCCCGAGGTAACCCCGCCAGTGAGGGGATGGCCGGGGAACCACTCTGTCCCTGTGGACCGTGACAGGGAAAACAGTGCTGTACCAAGACCGGTACTGCTACAGGCAGCTCAGGCCCTGAAACGGTAGCGTCATCACATACTCCCAGTGTGGGTAAATTCAGCAGGAGAGACAAAAAACAACCTGACAGGCAGGCTAACCGCTGTCGTTTAAGATGCAGAAGATAGGGCCAACCTACTCGATGATCACGGGTCATATTCTTGCCACTGCTAATCTTGCCCCCGCAATATCCGCCTTACCTCGGGAAGATGCCGGCGACTGACCTCCAAGGTCTCCTCACAGCCACGCAGGACCACCCGGGGAATGCCATCCCGCCCCTTTTCCAATCCCGACAGGTGTCGGCGTACCACCAAAGCATTGCGGTGAATCCGCAATAGCCAATCACCGAATCGGTGCTGCAGGCCCTTCAGACTCTCCTCCAGCAACAACTCTCCCTCTGCATGACGGGCCATAACATACTTTGAATCGGCACGCAGATAGATGACCTCATCCAAAGGGATTGACTTCAGCCCTCCACGATAACTGGCGTGGAGTTGCGGTACCTCCGTTTCTATAGCATCGGTCGCAGCCAGTTGACTGCGGGTAAGGCGTTGACTACGTTCCAGGGCAGCTAGCAGTCGTACCCTACGCACTGGCTTTAACAGATAATCCTGCGCTGCTGACTCAAATGCCTGTAGCGCATGCTCCTCATAGGCGGTAGTAAAGATCACAGCCGGTGGATGGTCACTCTCAGCCATCTGTCGTGCTGCCTCCAGACCATCCATGCCCGGCATCCGGATATCCATCAATACCAGGTCTGCACCAATCTGGTTGAACTTTTGCAGGGCCTCCTCGCCATTGGCAGCCTCACCGGCCAGCTGGTAAGGCTGTCCAATCTCCTCAATCAACGCCACCAATCGTTGCCGGGCCAGGGCCTCATCATCCACAACCAGTATCTTCACACGCCATCTCCCATTATGCCGCCCTGCACTATTCCCACCATGGATGGGGTATCACCAGTCGCACCTGATGCTCTCCCTCTACATTCGATTCCGTGAGGCTGGCCTCCAGATCGAACACGCCCGCAAGGCGGGCTCGGATATTCTCCATCGCCAGATTGTTACCCTGTCGATGGCTGCGTTCGCCCTCTTCCGGTAGCGTATTGCGGATACTCAGGTTGATCCGCTTACGCCTGTAATGCCCAGTGATGGTGATCGTCCCCCCCTTGGCGGCGGGTTCAATACCGTGATAGACCGCATTCTCCAACAAGGGCTGCAATATCAGAGGGGGAATCATAGCCTGTTCAGGAAGTTGCTCGAGATTCCAATCCAAAGTCAGTCTCTCCCCCAGCCGATAGTGCTCTATGCTCAAGTATTGACGAGCAAGCTCAAGCTCCCGACCCAAGGTGGACGGACGACTAGCATCACCCAGCGAAACCCGGAAAAGATCGGCCAGATCCTCCACAACCTCTTCCGCCAACTTAGGATCACTGCGAGTGAGACTGGCAATGGTATTCATGCTGTTGAACAGAAAATGGGGCCGTATCCGTGAGTAGAGTGCTTGTAAACGCGCGCTGTTCTCTGCCTCTTCCTGCCTTCTCCACAAGTGCTGTAAATAGAGGTAGTGGAGCACCAACACACCGACAATGGCACTGATTCCCAACGACCGCCACAACAACCCGCCACGCTCTTCAGGTAACGCAGCAAGCGCCAATCCGCTATCCATCCAAACCACCAACAGGGAGAGCAGCAGGGTCATCCCAATCAGTATCAGAAAGGCTGCGAAGCCAGCCCACTGATTACCCAACCGGCACAAGGGCTCACGCATGGCACAAAGCAGACCCGCCGTACTCAGACCAATCCACTGAACCAGCAGAGAAATGGGACTCAGCGCGGCAAGGAATTCCTCAAAGTGATCTACCGCAGCCAGGGTCAACAGAATCGCCAGTAATTCACCGATCACAACCACTGCAAAGACAGCACGAAGCGCACAGAAGTTAGGCAAAAAGATCACCTTTCCAAGATAATCCCCCGATCGTCTGCGCTCAGGTTGTTTCTCGCTCTGCTGCATTCTCTCACCGCCTGCTATAATCCGGCCTGCATTCAATTTCAGGATAGCCCTACATGAGCGACAGTCACGCGCCCACGAAACTTTGGTCAGGCCGTTTCAACCAACCCACCGATGCCTTTGTCGAAGCCTTCACCGCCTCGGTCGAGTTTGATCAAAGACTCTACCAGTATGACATCCAAGGCTCCATCGCCCATGCCACAATGCTGGCCAGTCAGGGCATCCTGAGTGATGCCGAACGTGATGCCATCGTGCAGGGCCTGGAGCTGATTCGCAAGCGTATCGAGCAAGGCGACTTCACTTGGTCGGTGGCCCTGGAAGACGTACATATGAATATCGAGTCGACCCTTACCGAGGCTATCGGCGATGCAGGCAAAAAACTTCATACTGGACGCTCTCGCAATGATCAGGTTGCCACAGATATCCGACTCTGGCTGCGTGATGAAATTGAGACCATACGCATCGCCATCCTGCGCCTGCAAACCGCCCTGCTGGATAAAGCTGAGTTGGAGATCGAGACCATCCTACCTGGTTTCACTCACCTGCAAACCGCACAGCCTGTCACTTTCGGCCATCACCTGATGGCCTGGTTCGAGATGCTGGAGCGTGACTGCGACCGATTGGCTGATTGCAACAAACGGGTCAACGTCATGCCCCTGGGAGCCGCTGCCCTGGCTGGCACAACTTACCCCATTGACCGACACCAGACCGCTGAACTGCTGGGCTTTTCCCGCCCGGCGGAAAACTCACTCGATGCAGTCTCAGATCGGGATTTCGCGATCGAGTTTAGCGCTGCCGCCAGTATCCTGATGATGCACCTGTCTCGCTTCTCGGAAGAGCTGATCATCTGGTCCTCTGCCCAGTTCGGGTTTATTGAACTCTCCGACAGCTTTTGTACCGGCTCATCCATCATGCCACAGAAGAAAAATCCCGATGTACCTGAATTGATTCGGGGTAAGACTGGACGCATCTTTGGCCATCTTATCGGCCTGCTGACCCTGATGAAGAGTCAGCCATTGGCCTACAACAAGGACAACCAGGAGGACAAGGAGCCCCTATTCGATACCGTGGATAACCTGAAAGGTTCGCTGAAGGTATTTGCCGATATGGTGCCTGCCATAACCTGTCGCAAGGAGGTGATGCGTCGTGCAACCATGCAGGGGTTCGCCACAGCCACCGACCTGGCCGACTACCTGGTGCGTAAGGGCATCCCGTTTCGTGATGCCCACGAAGTAGTGGGCAAGGCAGTCGCTTTCGGTGTTGCCGAAGGACGTGACCTCTCCGAGATGAGTCTGCAGGAACTACAGACATTCTCAAGCGAGATTGCAGTGGATGTCTTCGAAATACTCACCCTGGAAGGATCACTTGCTGCCCGTGACCACATCGGTGGCACAGCCCCTAAACAGGTGCGGGCTGCCATCATCCGCGCCAGGGAGCGTCTTGGATTATGATTCAACTTCACCATGTCAGCCTGATTGTCGCTGACACCCAGCGTGCTCTCGATTTCTACGCGGGTCTGCTGGGGTTGGAAATTGACACCTCACGCCCGGACTTGGGGTATCCCGGTGCCTGGCTGAATGTGGGGGATCGACAGATACACCTGCTTGAACTGGCTAATCCCGATCCCATAGCGCATCGCCCAACCCATGGCGGACGGGACCGCCATACTGCCTTTACCATAGATGATTTTGCCGCCATGCGGGACAAACTCGACCGAGCCGGTATCGATTACACACTCAGCCACTCAGGTCGTCAGGCTCTGTTCTGTCGCGATCCTGATCAGAATGCGGTGGAACTGATCTTGCGTCCAAAGCGAGACGTGTAGCCATGGCAGTCAAGAAACTGCTCTTGCTTTGGTCGTGTAAAGACCGTCGAGAAGCGCAAAGCAGCGGACTGATACATACAATACCCACCCTGTTTGTGCATATGTTTCGGCCTGTCCAGTTGTAGCAGGCCCTAGGCCGTTTCAGTCATGACCATAATCGATAGAAACAGATAGAACAGGCCGATGATGGCAAGTCCGACAAGGATCATTTTTCCAGGGTAGGCTGCTCTATCCCAGTTTCGCGCACAATAGACAACACTAAACAGCGGCACAATCAACACCCCGATACCCCACCATATGTTTTGGCCAAAGGCGTACATTATGGCAAACAGATTGCCAACAAATACCAATGTTCCACCAATACTCACGACAAGTATTGCAAGCATCATCATATATTCATGATGACTTAACCAAGTCAGTAAAGCCTGAGATCCCAGCATCATCATCCCCAAATGGAAATACTATTTTGTTAAACGGCCATTGAATAACCACTATTGTCACACAAAATACCTGATCATTATGACTATCCAGACGGACAAACCTCTAGTACAAGGGTCAATAGATACTATTTCAGAAGCTCAATACAAATTGGCATAGCTGTTATATAAATGGGTTATGCGGTCGTAAATCACCACCCGTTCACAACAATATGCGCCACTATGGAACAGGCAACCTATCTACAACACAAGACCAGAAATACACTGCAGTCCCTCATGCTGATTCTCAGTCTGGCACTGCTATGTGCCTGGCTGGCCTGGTTTCTCGGCGGCATACCGCTGGCCGTAGCAATGGGAGCCTTGATTCTAATTACTTATCAGATCAACCCGGTCGCTTCTCCTGCATTGTCAATGCGACTGTTCCGTGCCCGTCGTCTCTCACCCAGAGAGGCCCCGGCCCTCCACCAACTAACCGCACAGCTTACCCGGCGCGCCGGACTGAAACAGATGCCCACACTCTTTTATCTACCGTCGGATGTGATGAACGCATTTACCACGGGCACCCGCGAGGATGCCGCCATTGCCCTCTCGGATGGCCTGCTGCGTCGCATGGAATGGCGGGAACTGGCCGGTGTGTTGGCCCATGAATTGATGCATGTAGTGAATCAGGATACACGACTGATGGCCTTTGCCGATCTCACCAGTCGAATCACCGGGTTTCTCTCGATTGCAGGTCAGTTGCTGTTATTGATCAATCTGCCGTTGATGATCTTTGGTCAGACCACCCTGCCATGGCTGCCCATTCTGTTAATGCTGGCGGCACCGACCTTGAGCGCTCTGGCACAGCTTGCACTCTCCCGCAGTCGTGAGTATGAGGCTGATCTGGGAGCGGCGGAACTAACAGGCGACCCTCTGGGACTGGCTTCTGCACTCAATAAGCTTGAACCGCCGAGGCACCGACTGCTTGAACGACTGCTTCACCCCGGCCCTCGTATTCCCGACCCATCGCTGCTGCGTAGCCACCCACCTACCGAAGAACGGGTTGAACGATTACTGGCACTCACCCATCAGACCCCATCCACTTTAGGGGTGGTTGTATCGCCACAGAATATGCGAAACCTGCTTGCACATAAGCCTTATCGCCCCCGTTGGCACCGGAATGGGATCTGGTATTAGGACCTGATAACACTGATGGTGCTTACTTGACCACAGAAGATCGAATATTATTTACGCGGCCTTATTCAGCCGTAATTGGTGGGGCAGGGCCCCACCCTATCAAATAGCTTGGGCTGTAGGGTGGGGCCCTGCCCCACCATAACGTGCTGGACGTTTACGTATATCCTCGTATAAACGATTCAGATCCTCTTAAGAAAGTACAGCTTTGGCCATAACTATTAACCTAGCGTGAGTGAACTGAGATGCCCAAAGACAGCCTGGATAACCTGAACGACCGATTGAAGGCCTTTGCCCAAACCCGCAACTGGGAGCAGTTTCACAACCCTAAAAATCTCGCCATGGCAATGATTGCCGAGTGTGCTGAGCTGGTGGAGCACTTCCAGTGGCTAACCCCGGAACAGAGTATCGACCTACCTGAGGAGAAGCATGATGCAGTGGCACTGGAGATGGCCGATATTTTGATCTACCTGATTCGTTGCTCAGAACGGTTGGATATTAACCTGATTGAGGCAGTTGAACGTAAAATGACCATCAATGAGGCACGCTACCCGGTCGAGAAGGTCTTTGGTGATGCCCGGCGTGCCTCAGAATATGACGAATAGCTGTTTCCCCAATCTTTAAAGGGTGGAGTCAAAGCCCGTCTAACGCTATCTTTTAGAAAAACCATTACAACAACTCAGTTTTCAATTGGGAGTAGCGATGAAGAAGTACCAGTGTATTGTATGTGGATTTGTCTACGAAGAGGCTAAGGGCCTGCCTGATGAGGGCATTGCTGCGGGAACCCGTTGGGTTGATATACCGGATGACTGGGAATGCCCGGAATGCGGTGTCAGTAAATCTGATTTCGAAATGGTGGAGATGGTTGCCTGAAGAGGAATAGTATAAAGCTGCCGGATTAATTCTCATTGTGGATGATATTCTGATAGTAGGATCGGGGCTTGCGGGTTATTCGTTGTCCCGTGAAATCCGTACCATCGACGCAGGGATTCCACTGCATATGATCACCGCTGATGCGGGTGATTTCTACTCAAAACCGATGCTCTCTACGGGTCTGCAGAAGCACAAGACAGCAGAGACCCTCATTAATGCAACCGCTGCCGAGATGGCGGATAAAAATGACCTGACCGTTGATACCGAATGCCAGGTAACCAGGATTATCCCTGAAGAAAAGAAGCTCATCAGCGAAATAGGCGAGCATGAATATGGGTCCCTTGTTCTGGCTGTCGGCGCTCGCCCCATCCTGCCTGTCATGCGTGGTGATGCCGCTGATCAACGTATCACCGTCAACAACCTCTATGATTACGCCCTATTCCGTCAAAGATTACCTGCACCACCCGCACACATCGCCATCATCGGACCAGGCCTGATCGGCTGCGAGTTCGCCAACGATCTCCTGAGTGCCGGTTACCAAGTCACTTTGATAGGCCCGGATCCCCACCCGATCAGTACCCTCCTCCCTGAAGTCACTGGTAAAGCATTGCAGCAAGCCATGCAGAAAGCAGGGGCAGATTGGCGCCTGCTTCAGACTGCTGCCATCATGGAGAAAGCGGATAAAGGGTATCGACTGACGCTCACCGACGCCACCACCCTGTCGTGCGACCTGGTTCTATCCGCGGTAGGCCTTCGCCCGGAGACAACACTGGCTGCAGCTTCCGGCCTGGACGTTGCGCGTGGGGTGGTCACCAATCGCTTACTGCAATCCAGTGACAACTCGATTTTTGCATTGGGTGACTGTGCTGAGGTGGCTGGATTAAACCTGCCTTTTGTCATGCCGATCATGCATGCAGCGCGGGCACTGGCCAAAACCCTGACAGGACAACCTACCGAGGTGATCTATCCCGCCATGCCCGTGATCATCAAGACCCCGCTCCATCCCATTGTGATTGCTGCGCCGGATCCGAAAACAGAGGGTGACTGGCAATCTGAACAGACCCATGAAGGAACTCGCTGTCTCTTCCATGGCATTGGCAATGATCTATTGGGCTTTGTGATCAGTGGTCGTTTTGTGGAGGAGAAACAGGCCCTGTCACAACGATTACCGCCCCTGTTGCCGGCACGCATCTAGGCGTCGTTTCATCTCCTCCAGCCCGAGTTCACGCAGCAGCGCGATATTACGTTCCGGGATCGTCTCCGGATGCGGATAACCATCCAGGGCATGTTCCAGGACGTCTTCCCGGATCAGGTGAAACAGCGGGAAGGGAGAACGATTCGTGTAGTTTGCCGGATCCTCCCCGTCGCTCCCCTCAAAACGGTAATCGGGATGGAAACTTGCCAGTTGCAACAGACCTTCAAGCCCTGTCTCGGGAATCACCGCCTGCAAAAGATCCAGCATGATCAAGTAATCATCGAAGGATTCCAGCCCTGCCGGTACTATGACCAGACTGGTTTCCACCTGCTCTTGATCAAGATTGATCAACTGCTCCATCTCGCTTAGCAGCGTACGAAAAATAGTCTCCTGGTCTGCCGCCTCGCAGGTGGTAAAGCGAATACGACCGGCTTTCAGCGGGGACGCTGCAAACGGACATAGATTCAACCCCACCACGGTCTCACTGACCCAACAGCGGGTTGCCTCGATAGCGGCCTGACCACTCATCACTACTCCAGTATCTCCACCATCATCCCCACCTCCAACTCACCCGGCTGCTGATGCAGCAAATTCTGTCCAAAATAGACCTGATTACCTTTGCGTCGATAGCCAGCGAGGGTCTTCAAAGGTTCGACATCCCGCTCTCCAGTCAGCGGATCGACGCAGGTTATCGTACAACGTGAACAGGGTTTCACCACCCGCAGCACTATATCGCCGATGCGGATCAGAGACCACTCATCCTCTGCAAAGGGGCTACAACCGGAAACCACCAGATTGGGGCGAAAACGATCCATCGTCAACGGCTGAGGCAATCGCCCATTGAGGTCATCCAGGGACTCACGGGAGGTCAGCAATAACGGGAATCCGTCAGAGAAGGCGGTCCGGTCCAGAGGTCCTGCATAGCGTTGATCCACCTGCCGGTTCATCCCATCAGCCATCGCCACCAATCGGCAGGTGTGTTGCAAAAAATGACTGAGCCATTCATTGGCCGACGGATCAGCGGAAATGGCCATACAATCATCATTCCAGACCCGGACCTGTAGCTGATTGGAGCTGCTCTGTTGAGGCAAACCAACCGCTATATCCGGCATACCCGGTGCCGTCAGAGAGATACCTCCTGCAACCAGATTGACATGGATTAGCGCCATCCTGGGCAGCTCGCGCTGTGACAGAAAGCGACCCTGTTCATCCACCACCATCCAGTGACGGTCATGTTCCAGCCCGTAATTGTCGAGTTGTGAACGCTGTTGCCCAATCCCGGCCAACGATTTGACTGGATAGAGATGAATACCTGTTAAACGGATATGAGCCATGCAAGTGCAGCGTCCAATACTAGACTGCTCCGAAAGGAATTTATTTCTGAAAACACAATTTTTTACCTACATTCCTACAAATGTCTGCCGATAGTAAATTTTGTAACGCATAACATATCATCGCCAGACGCCACCTGTCCGGCAATCTTGGAGGAAATTGTTAATGGATATCGTGCCCTATCTGAAGCTGATGGTGCAAAAAAATGGATCTGATATATTTTTCAGTACCGGCGCTCCACCCAACCTTAAGGCCGAGGGTGAAACACGCCCGGTAGGTACCTCGCCACTACAGGGCGGACAAGTACGGAAGCTTGCCTACGGGATCATGAGTGACGACCAGATCAAGGAGTTTGAAGCCACATACGAATGTAACCTGGCGATTTCAATCAGCAATCTGGGACGTTTCCGGGTCAATGTCTATCGACAGCGGGGTGACGCAGCCATGGTCGTCCGCTACATCAAAGGTGTCATACCACCGGTCGAAAAGCTCAATCTCCCCATCATACTTAAGGATCTGATCATGGAACCCCGTGGTCTGGTCCTGGTTGTGGGTTCAACAGGATCAGGTAAATCGACTACCCTGGCCTCGATGATCGAGCATCGCAATCAAACTCGCAATGGACACATACTGACCATAGAAGACCCTATCGAGTATCTCTACACACACAAAAAGTCGGTTGTAGATCAGCGTGAAGTCGGCATCGATACACTCTCCTATGAAAATGCCCTGAAGAATGCCATGCGTGAAGCACCGGATGTCATCCAAATTGGTGAGATTCGCGAAATGTTCACCATGCAGCATGCTATCGCCTATGCGGAAACGGGCCATCTCTGCCTTTCAACCCTGCATGCAAACAATGCCAATCAAGCCCTCGACCGCATCATCAACTTCTTCCCGGATTCCGCTCATCAGCAGCTCTATATGGACCTCTCCCTGAACCTGCGGGCGGTCATATCACAACGCCTGGTGAAAGGCGTCAATGGACAGCGCATACCTGCCGTTGAGATTATGTTGCTCACCACCTATATCTCCGAATTGATTCAGAAAGGGGATATTCATGGTATCAAAGAGGTTATGGAGCAGGGTACCGAGCGTGGCATGCAAACCTTTGATCAATCCCTGTATAAGCTCTATAAAGAGGGGAGAATTACCATGGAAGAAGCGCTCTCACATGCAGATTCCCGTAACAATCTCTCGCTGAAGATACGCCTCTCCGATACTGATGGTATTCAGGCGCCAGGCAGCTTGGGAGTTGCCGAAGATCATTTTTGATCCATGCTTGGCAGGGGTGTTGATATCGGCTGCAAAGGATTTATAAGCGGAGCCCGATCCAGCCCCAGGCACTCGCCGTTATAATGGGACCAGGGAAGGTGGCCGACAGCTTTATTTAACAGCTACAATTGATTGGTTTCTGGAATAGCTATTCAGTCGTCTCGCGCAGTGATTGGTTGCTTCCGATAGTTTTGCGATATCCAACAGGCGAACCCCTGCTGTCGCCTTTGGTCTGTAACAGGAAATAGGGTTTTTTGGTTGCCGGCATAAACAGTGGCAATCCGGATTGAGTTACTAAATGGACAAGAGACAGGATGCTCGTACTCAGGTTACTTCGTAAAATTATCCATGTTATAGCCAGTTTGCTTACACTGATCGTCGGGTATAGCCAGGCACTCTCTCAAGAGATTCGCTTTGCCCCGTTACCGCTCGAAGACAGCCGCATCATGCACGAACAGTTTCACGGTCTTGTGCAATACTTGAGCCGTGAGAGCCAGCAACGGATTGAGATGGTTTTTTATAAGGATTACGGAGAGATCCTGCAACGCTTTAAACAGAATAAGATCGATCTTGCCTATCTCGGGCCACTGCCCTTTGCACTCCTGTCTGAGGCATTTGATAGCGCCGCGTCCATCGGCTGCTTTCGAGAACCTGACGGTAAAACAAATTACACCTGTTCATTGGTCACTTATGGCGCAAACGATATTGACCTTCATCGGCTGGGGAAAGTACAGGTTGGCCTGACCCAGCCCTATTCCACCTGTGGCTATCTTGCTGTTTCTCAAATGCTTGATGCTGTCGGCAGACAGCTCGATGAACCTGATATCAAATTCATATACGCAGGCAGCCACACTGAAGCAGCCCTTGGAGCGGTTCGAGGAAAGTACGATCTGGCGGGTGTTAAAACATCAATTGCCCGTCGCTATCAACACCTGAACCTGCACACGCTTTCAACCAGTGATTCATTCCCTGGAATGGTTCTAGTAGCCAATATCCAGACCCTATCCAGCGAAACCATAGACAGGTTAAAGGCTGCCTTATTGAAACTGGATCCAAAACACAATCCTCAGAATAGCGCGATGATGCAACATTGGGGTGGCTCCCTGAAAAATGGCGTTGTTCCATCTGAACAATGCAGCTTTATCAAGATTCATCAAGCACTGGAGCGTATACCCAAACCCATCCCAGGGACTGAAAATTGAAACGCCTTCGACTCCCTCTGTTGCTGTTGATTTTACTCTGCATGGTGGGAATGATCCTGTTCATCAACTATAGACATGAAGTCGATAGTCATCAGCAATTGTTAATAACCACTCAGCAGATGGCGGTAGCCAGTATTTTGGACAGCTATCAGCAAATGATCGAAGTCATCTTCGAAGAGCGATTCAATACACCACAAGTCATATCGTTAATTGCACAGGCCAGGCATGCCAATGAATCG
This sequence comes from Candidatus Thiodiazotropha sp. (ex Codakia rugifera), assembly GCA_025656675.1. Lineage (GTDB taxonomy): Bacteria > Pseudomonadota > Gammaproteobacteria > Chromatiales > Chromatiaceae > Thiodiazotropha. The sequence continues at coordinate 838,406 of JAHXHN010000001.1, read as the reverse complement.
CAACTTGCCCAAATACGTGGCAAGTTATATCGCCATTTCTTCTCAACCTATGAAAACCTTCACAACAAAGACATACGCACACTGCAGTTTGTATTGTCCAATGGAAAATCATTCCTGCGCTTTAATCGACCCGATCTGTTTGGCGATACCATTAGCGACGATCGACCTTTACTGAAAAAGGCACTCACAGGAAAAGCCCAGGGTGGAATTTTGGAAAATGGTCGTATCTATCCCTGCTATCGCTATGCCTTTCCATTGGTTTCAGATGGAGATGTTGTAGGCATTGTCGACTTCGGCATCTCTTTCGAAGCAGTACGTCACTCCCTTTTCCGCGTCAACCAGGTTACCGGGAGTCACTATAGCTTCATCATAAAAAGGGATTTATTGGAATCTATCAGTCATCCAAGCTCACATAATCTCTATCGAAATAGCACCATCAGTGATGGCTATCTGATTGAACATCATCTCTACAGCCATTTATCAAATGATATCGAAGCGATCGATTTAGCATTACAAAATAACCAACCTATCCAACAAGCCTTGGATAACGGTACAAGCAGTGCAACCGAGATCTGTCTTAATGGAAAAGGCTGTTACTCAATCAGCTTACAACCTGTTTTGGATAGCAATCAACGCATTGCAGGCTATATCATAAATTACACGCCAATGGAGGATTTTCACTATTTACGGCAATCACATTTCAGTGCTTTTCTACTGGGTGGACTGTTCCTTCTAATGGCTGGTTTCGCACTCTATCGCTGGTTGCAGAGTAACCAGCGATTACGCACAATCAGCGACCATATGGCGGAGGGAATGTATGTGATGGACCCCTCAGGATCAATTCTGTACGTCAACCCAACTGCCTGCCAGTTGTTGAAATATTCCAAACAGGATCTACTTGGGCAAGATGCCCATTCGTTACTCCACTGTGATTCTAACGGTCACCCCTTGCCTCACCAAGCGTGTTCTATACGACAAAACACCCTTAACGGCATCAACTACAAAAGTGATGATGAGCTTTTCCGCTGCCGAGATGGAAAAATTATACGTACCAGCGTTGTCAGCTCACCTTTCTGGAGTAATGATCGGCTCTCGGGATCAGTGGTTCTGTTTCGTGACATCAACACAGAATATGAAGTTAAGCAGCGTCTACTACGTAGTGACGTGGCATTCAGCAGCCTGGCAGAAGGGGTGATGGTGACAGATGACAAGGGGCGAATTCAGGCAGTAAATCGGGCATTCAGTGTAATCACTGGCTATCCGGAGAGAGATGTGCTTGGTGAAAACCCCCGGATACTGAAGTCAGGCCAACACGATGACACCTTTTATCAAGCACTTTGGTATCAGGTAATCCATACCGGGGGGTGGGAAGGAGAGATCTGGAACCGCAGAAAAAACGGCGAGATCTATCCCGAGTTTTTACGTATTACCAGCGTTAAGGATTCAAATGGTCAGATTACGGAATATGTAGCCACATTCAGTGACATTACAGAGAAGCGTCAGCACGAACAACAGCTTCAAAAATTGGCCTATAACGATACCTTAACCGACCTGCATAATCGCACTGCTTTTCTTGAAATGTTTGAACGTGCCTTGGCACGTTCGCAAAGACGTGAAACTCGCTGCGCACTTCTCTACCTCGATCTTGACCGGTTTAAAAAAATAAACGACACACTGGGTCATGTGGTTGGTGATGAAGTCCTGGTTGAGACTGCCGCAAGATTGCAGCAGGCGATACGCAACGAGGATGAAGTTGCCCGGCTTGGCGGGGATGAATTTATCGTAATGCTGGAGGATGTGCCTGACAGCGATGCTCCAGCCAGGGTAGCCCGCAAGATCCTCAGCTTATTGATGCAGCCGATTTTATCTGAACCACATATGTTACATATAACCGCCAGCATCGGTATTGCCATCTTTCCCGAAGATGGGAGGGATGCCACCACTTTGCTAAAGAACGCCGATGCAGCCATGTATATGGCGAAACACGAGGGACGTAACAACTTTCACTATTTCACCCAGGCAATGGCCGAGAAGGAGGAGGATCGATTTAAGCTTGAAATCGATCTGCACACGGCCTTGCTCAATGATGAATTCTCACTTTATTACCAACCAAAAATCAATCTTGGCAGTGGAGAGGTAACCGGGATAGAAGCGCTATTACGTTGGCAACACCCGCAACGCGGACTACTGACTGCCAGTGAATTTCTCAGCGTAGCCCACGATGCCGGTGTTATGCGCGATATCACCAACTGGGTAATTACAGAATCCTGCACTCAGCTACAGGCCTGGCTCGATGCGGGGTTGCAGCCCGGTCGTATCGCCATCAATATCGATGCACATACGTTCAACAGCAGCGACGCCTACGACCAGATCGGCCGTACCGTCCAAATCACAGGCATCAGTCCCCATCTCGTTGAGCTGGAAATACCCGAAAGCGGTTTACTGGAAAAGGCATTTGATGATGTGTTTTGGCGTCAGATGGTCGATCTCGGTTTTATTTTAACAATCGATGATTTCGGTACCGGCGAGTCCTCTCTGTTTCGTTTAAAACACCTGCCGGTGAATATGTTGAAGATCGATAAATCCTTCATCCGTGATATCGAAAGTGACGCAGATGACAGAGCGATCATCCATACAGTGATCGCCATGGGAAAGAGTCTTGGCTTAGTGGTGCTGGCAGAAGGCGTCGAAAATCATCGACAGCTTTGCTTTCTCCAGGAGATGGGCTGCGATCAAGTACAGGGGCATCTTATCTCCGAGCCACAATCGGCTCAGATGGTGAGTGAGTTGCTAAGCCAAAAACCCTATAAGACACTACTTGATCCTAAAACCACCGAGCGATGTTAAAATTTCCACTCCCATCTCCAGCTGATAATAGAAATCAACCCATTACTATTTCGGATAGAGCCACCTGGAGAAGAGCCGGGTCAAGAGTGGCATGACGACATAGGTTAATAAAATCACCACCATTGCAGTCAGCATGAGTGTCTGCCCGACCTTTGGCCAGCTTGACATCAGCGGAGCTAATAATGCACCCAACCCGGTAACCAGACTGAAGACACCCAGCCAGACCACTAACGCCATTTTATATTTTGGAGGATGTACATTCACCGCGCATGTCGGCAGGGTAAACCAAGCCTCGAGGCCGGTGATGGTTTCAACCTGTCTCGGCTCACTCACCTGTTCTGCAATGGCACGCCAATCAGCCCTTTCCGGTGACCTCTCCCACTTTTCCAGATTACTGCGGTGATCGAATTTGAATATGATGCGATAATCACCACCTGGCCTGGAAGGGCGGAAGATATTCGTCCCCATGTGCCCTGTGTGTTGTATGGCTGCATTGGTGATACCGACAAGATAATCCTCAAATGCCTGCTCCTTGCCAGGCCTGGGACGACGGGTGACGAGTACGGTGACCGGCGGGTCATCTATATTATCCATCACGTGTTCGTTTTCTCATCACGGATAATCCAAATAGTTACGGTTGTATATTTTATCGGCTCTTCACCTGATAGGGTGGGTTAGCCATGCAAACCACAACAACTCTTTCTCAGTTTATGGGATTTGTCCGTAAATGAACACGAATACACGCAAATAGGTATAGGGATTACCTCAAATCCCTGTTCAGCTACGGACTCCAGGTTAAACTACGATTGTTTACTGTGTCTCTTATTGTCGGTATGACACGCGACTTGTATACCGTAACTTGAGATCAATGAAACATTTGCGTTGATTCGCGTTCATTTACGGACACTCAACTGAGCTGTTGAAGAAAACCGCTAAGCATGTCCATGCTCACCCACTCGATAAGGGGAGGAGCCATTTTATCTATCGAACAACATCCATTAACGTTCATTATATAACACCTTCATCCACTGCATAGGGATCATAGCTGCCAACCCTTGGTGACTGCCTCAATAACAATCGCTGGTGCGGTATCCGTAAACTCGCTTCGTTTTATCATCCTGTCAAACCAATCGGCCAACAACGGGCTTTGAGGAGCAGGCATACCGTAGGCCATGGCAAGTCCAAAGCGACTCGCCAACACATAGTCAGGTATACCGGCACAAGGCACAAAGTAGTCCTTATCAGATAATGCTTTTTCAAGAAATGGCAGTGCCTGATGCCACGTTTTCATCGCTCTGGCAATGGCCTCCTGATCCCACGCCTTTGGAGGACGCTCGCGTCGCTCGAATACAAGTTCCCGTACCGGCCCACCTACCCGGACATCTGCGTAGCTGGCAATACCTCTGGCATCCGCGCGATCATTAGCGGATGGAGGCAACAAAATACCGTAAACATCATTCAAATATTCAAGAATGACGGATGAGTCGACCATCACTAGTTTGTCAAAAGAGATAACCGGTACCGTCTTGTTCGGTGTTAATGCATGCCATGCCTGTTCGTGCTCAGGATTATCATATGCATATCGATTGTAAACCACACCACAGCGATTCAGAGCCATACGCACCCGCCAACAGAAGGGGCACTCCGGCTTATCGTAGAGGTTGTTTCCAGTACTCACAGTCGAGACAGCCTCTGCTCCCTAAGGTACTCTAATACAAACTCGATACGATCCTGACCCCAGAATATCTCTTCACCAATGATGAAAGTAGGCACACCGATAGCACCCTTCGCTTCAGCCTCTTTCCAGTTCTCCGTCAGTACCGCCTGTCGTGCCGGATCTTGAGCGGCAGAGGCCAACTCGTCTCTGTCCAAACCAATCGAGCCACCCACCTCAAGCAGGGTATCAAGCTGACCTATATCCATTCCATCAGCCCACTCCTTGCGCATCACTTCGACAATATAGGGACGCAGCAGCCCCTTCTCTTCAGCCAGAAGCGAGCCAGCCCCCGCTAATGTCGGGTCAGTGGTCTTTGGTGGAGGGTTTACGGGAATACCTAATCGGCGTGCAAAACGAGCCATATCCTGTCGTGCAATGGGTAACTTCTTCACCGCTACATCCGGTGGAGACCGACCATCCCAGCCTCCCAATGGACGCCAAACTATATGTGCCTTGTAATCATCAATAATCTGCCACAATGTCTTACTCGCCAGGTAGCAATAGGGGCTGCGAAAATTGAAATAGAGATAGACACCGGCTGATTCAATCATCGATTTACCCTTTTCCTCAACAACGTTGTAACAGTTGCAGTTACCAGAGCCTGTTAATACCGATTTTTAAACGACCAGGACAACCATAGCGTCTTTGCACAAGGTACTACTAACTACCCAGACAGAAACCTGTACAGCGTCCGCATTCGGATAACTTTTTCGTGAACATGAAAAAGTGCCTGACGGTATCCCGTCAGGCAAGGCACGGTATCAACGACCGGAAGCTCTCAGATTCTGTACTGAAAATTTGTTAACCGGGTTTAATGCCGGATCGACCTGACCTTTAAACTGACCTGTAGTGCAGTGCATGGCCTGCACATCGATCATGGTGAAGGAGTCGTCGATAGCCACCCCCGTTCCCTTGTTTTTCGGCAGATGGTGATCCGGATGCGCCTGTCCGATCTGCCAACTTTTCCATAGATCACCTTTCCTATCGTAAGTCAGGGTACGGGGAATGGTGAAGGTCTGAGCATCGATATAGTGGACGCGCTTGCTGATCGGATGATTGGCATCTTTCGGCTTGTTCTCCAATTCATAGACCTTACGTAATTGCCAGGTAATTTGGGGGAAGCAATTACCTTTATCGCCCATTTCGACAAATTGATAACCATCTGACTCCTTGTGCTCTTCCGACAGGGTGAGTGCATTATGGTTATAAAACGGCACAAGGATGTTCTTTGCGCCATTAAAGGTCCACTCCATATCATTGATACGTCCGTTATAACCTTCGAAGTCTTCGATCATGACATCTGAACCCAGAAAGGCGTCTGTTACCTGACCGGATGCAAGACGACGGACACGTCTCTGAAAACCAAGATAGAGCCAAGCATTATCACGCTTGAGATCATCCTCATAACGATGAATCAACAACTGGGTATTCTTAACATCGAACGGTTCAATTGCCTGCACATAGATTGCACGAAACATCCCGGACGGGTTGGGCGAAATCTCCGGTAAGGGCTCCTGGTTGACACGATGCATGTAGTTGAGAAAGTGAAAGTTGAACTTAATAGTTCTTTCCAACTTGCCCGAGTTCATATCCTTATATTTCCAATAGAAAGGATAGATTGCCGCATTGTCGCCCCAGTTGTAGCCATACTTGTAATTCCAAGCCAGCTTCTCGCCAGCGCGTGGATCGTCCATGGAAGGCTCTTCGGGAAAGGGTCTGCCGGCTATAAAGCCCTTGATCTCACCTGACTTGGCACCAAGCTTAACTTTACCGATACCATCTCGTGTCGCTTGTACATAGTTGGGATGCAAATCAAAAGAGGTTGTCTCACCCACGGTTACAGTTGTCCAACCCTGGCTGATAAAATGTTGCATGGCCGGATCAAGCACATCCTTGAACTGCTCAACATTGGACTGATCGATAACCGTACCCGCCTTCAGGCCTGCATGAGCGGGCACACCATCACGGTACGGAAAGAAACTGTTATCCACATCTTCGTTGGTAGCGGCCTTGGCAGGCATGACAGATATTGCCATGAGCGCCGCAGCCAGCGTTGTATGAAGCAAACGCATAATGAAATCCTCCAAATAATTCGGTTAGAAGCGATAGCGCAGGGTGACCTGGAGTTCATCTTCCTCCTGGGCCATACCGATTGGGCCTGAACGGAAGCGTCCAAGGGGCTCAAAACCCGCTAGATTACGCAGTGCCAGATCACCTGGCTCACCAGGGCCTGTAAAGGGTGGAAAGGGATTACAGGCACGGCAATCATCAAATTCCTGTGCACCGTCGCCCACCTTGACGTTCGCACCAACCGTGAGTCGCAGATTATCGCTGATCAGCCAGTCAACCGAGGGGGCGATAACTGTCGCATGGGCCTTGAAATCATGGGCAAAAATCACTTGTGGACTGACTCGATCGTTCTTATACCAACCTTTAACCAGAAGTGTACCGATATGGTTGATCTCCCAATCCGGTATGCCCGCTTCTATACCGTTAACCTTCTCTCTCTCATGATCGACCAGGTATTGGCCAAACAACTGTGCTGACAACAGGAATGCACGATTTTCGTTGAGAAAAGGAATGAAGGTGGGACGATCCCAACCAACCACATAACGAAAAACATCTGAATCGGAATAGAGCTCCGGTCTCAAGGTGTTGGCAAACTCCTCACCCTGGGTGTAGGAGGTTTCCACCCGGAATACCGATTTAATGTCATCTACGTAAAAATCCAGTGAACCACCAATCAGATTGACGCGTGGAAAATGCATGTCGAATGCAATCAGGTAATCATAGCTCTGAGATTCAATTTCAGGCGTAAAGGGATTATCCGCATTGTCGACTACCGCCCGTAGAGAGGGCAGCTGTGAACGATAGGTCAGTGCATTCAAGGAAAAGCCAAGGCCTTGATAGTCACCCTCTAGCTTAATGCCAAACTGGGTATTATCCAGAGACCAGTCCGGCAGATGCACATCACGTATACCGATGACATGTTTGGGAAAGTCCGTAGAGAGCGCACCACCCGCAAAGTTTGCCACCGAACAACCATTGTCCCAGCAGTTTTTCATGGCACGGAAAAAGTTACCGGCATCCAATATGGCATAGGGTGATCCACCTTGACCCAGGTTATTGGGACGGAATTTGTCGAAGTTCCACAAGAACTGTAAATTGAGATCGTCAAAGGTTTCCGTGGCACCCATTTGATATTCACCTGTGGCCATCCACATCGGTATACGAATATCCTCTAACTCGTCATAGATATTGTGACGTGAGAAGTCGACCGGATTGATGACATCCAATACACGAAATAGATCGGTGCGACCCCATATCACCTGCTGCCGACCTACTCGAAAGTTCCATGTTGCACCCGATGCTGTAGGCATGCTGGCATCGATATAGGCCTCACGCAGAAAATCCAGGCGGTCGTTGAACTCGGGGTATTTGAGATCACTCTCTTCAAAATCGAGATAGTCATCAATACAACCACGGGAGTCTTTGTCACATGGCCGAACGGGCACACCCATACCGACGCCCCCTTCCGTATCATGCAAATGAGAACCCAGCCCAACCAGGCCTTCGTTAGGGTTCTCATTGGTATCAAAACCAAAACCAAGAACACCGGTAGAGATATCCGACTGGCCCCAAACCGTTTGTCCGGACCCACCGACTGACTCAAGTTGTATTGCATCACCAGCCTTGTCACCGAACTGATCGTCATTAAGATCATAAACAGCGTCGTAGGTCGCGCGAAAAGTCCCCACCAGACTAACATTGGAAAATGGCCCCTGGGCACCGTAGTCCTTGGATCCTTCAACCTGCACCGTATTACGCATCTTGCTCAGACCAACGTGCCTGCGCGAATAGCTTGCATTCTCGACAAATCCGCTTGCCTGTACACTGCCGTCCTCTGAAGTGTATGCGTACAGCGGTCCACTCCCCAGACCCACTGCAAGTGCCGTGGACACTATGCCAGCCTGTATGGCTGTATAGCTGCCTCCCGGTCTTTTTGTCATTATTTCTAGGAACATCCTAGCCTCCTCTCGCGTGCGAGTAATGGTATGCAGGCATCTACTTGCATTAACCATGCCACGATTTAACATGTTGTTTTTATTAACTATTATCAGGAGGTGTTTGGGATATTCAGGATTTGATCAATTTATCGATATTTTTGTTTATCATATGATAATAGTTAAATTATCGATTAATCTAATCAACATAAAGACTGGTCTCTGTTTATGCCATGTAAAGGATGAAATCGTGTTGGCGCTGTATACGCATGGCAACTGATCAACGCAGAAATTTCTATCTATTATGTAATCCTTTAATAGCCTGTTTGACTTGGCTCACACCAATTACTTGACCCGTATCTCACTTTCACTTCTTTGTTTATAAATTATCTGAGCATTTAAGGATATGTTAATTCTGGCCCTTTAAATTATACCCAACTCAGTAACATTCCATGTGCGGCTATCAGCCTAACTGTTAAGCCTGATAGTCACTACTTCTCAACTGAATATAGCTATTCGTTCGATAGCTCAGCTATTAATTTCAGAAGCTAAATACCTGCATATTTTATGCAGACAAGAGGTGCTCAATGACTCTATCCCTCCACATAAAACGCAATCTATTATTAATACTGTTTTTCTCCATGAGCCTGGTTACCTTGCAAGCACACTCAGCAAACTGTTCAAGCAACTGCCTATCCCTATACAGCAACAATTTGACTGATCTTGGCACTTCAATACGCGCAACCGTTAAATTAGTTGATGAGTTCGGCTCTAACGGTGCTTCAAGATCATCGACAGTACACGGTCTCTGGACACGCCCTGATGGATCGACCGTTTTACAATACGCTCGCATTGGTACGAGACTACGCGCAGATTTCAATTTCTACACAGGCGGGACACCAGGAAACTACAGTTTTGAAGTTTTAGATGCCATCAAGTCGGGTTATGCTTTTGATCCTACAACGGGTGGAGACCTGATTGTCAGCATTAACACTGGCAGTACAAACAATCAATTACCTGTTGCGATCTTAAATACCAATACCACCTCCGGTAACGCTCCTTTAACGATCGATTTCGACTCAACCGGTTCTCTTGATCCAGACGGCGGCAGTTTAAGTTACTTATGGAATTTTGGGGACGGTACAACATCCAATGAACAGATTATCAGCCATATTTATAGCGTGAGCGGAGAATACACAGCCACACTTAACATCACCGACAACACAGGTGCAACAGTAAACAGTTCAGTCAATATCAGCGTGATAGAACCTTCACCGACTGTTAGTACGGGCTGTCACTATCAATGTATCGCCGTCGATGAATATGCCATGGATTATAAATCCAGGAAAGATCTCATCAGGGGAATTGTGCGACTTATGGATGAAAACGGAGAGCCCGTCTATGATGCAACCGTGAAGGGTACCTGGACACTCCCTGATGGCTCTTCCGTCACTCAATCCAGAAACAACAGAACAAAAAACAAAGCGGTTTTTAAGATACCGGCCCATACTGAAGGCACTTACAAATTGACTGTGACAGACATTAACAAGTCTGGTTATTCTCATGCACCTGAGCATGATAACGCTGATTACAGCACCTACAATTTGGCATTTAAATAACTCACTTCTTCAAACCTCTGGTGATGCATGGACAGGTTGTAAACAACCTGTCCGATAAACCCGCATCATCTGCCAGTTAACTGCAAAAAAAAGCCGGATATATTATCCGGCTAACAAGGGAGGTCAATCACAATTTACATTACTGAATTGAACACGTTGACAGAATCAACGTTACTTACTGGTACAACATCAGCCTATGGTATTAGGGCCTGTTAACACTAATCCAATCGGCCCTAGGTAGCTTTTACCTCACTGGCATAAAGGACACCATCTTCATCGTAGCGGGCACTTCCAATAAAACTGGGCCGGAAAATCATTACCCAGGATGGCACCAGGAACATCGCTGCAAGGGCATTAAGGATCAGCATCACCACCAACAACATTGCCGCATCCGCCTGGAAGCGCAGATCGGAAATAAAGACCCACATAATCACCCCACCTATCAGACAAGCCGCAGTAAAACCGATCGCCTTGCCTGTGGTTGCGATGGCACGCTGTACAGCGTATTGCAAATTGCCGGATGCCTTTGCCGTCTCTTCGCGAATGCGGTCCATCATGTAGATGGAGTAGTCGATACCGACACCAATACCTACAGCAATAATGGGTACCGTATTTACATTAATGCCGATTGCTGCCAGTCCCATATAGGCATAGGTCGATACAGTACAGAACATCATTGCAAGGAACATGATCAACCCGGCATGGAGCGACATATAGAACCAGGTTACGAAGACAAAGATCAGTGCCAATACCAGCGGTATAATCAACATATTACTTTCATAGGCAGACTCATTCATGGCAGCTGTAACACCTACCAATCCACCTGCAAGCTCGATATGCAGCCCTTCAATATGATTGGAAGGGTCGTTAATCCATTCCTTGGCGCGATGGATAGCACGACGGATAGTTTTGGCCTGATGGTCCTTGTAGAAGAAAACGATGTTGGCAACCTGATCATCAGTATCCACAAACTCTTTGAGTGCTCCCGGTACAGGACTGGAAGCCATGTAGGCAAACATCAGACCGCCAACATAGGCTTCAGTATCGGGAATGATCGCCCAACGTGGATCGTCTGAATGAAAAATGCGGTTGACCTGCTTCACCAGATCAGGCACCGCCTTGACTCCTCCCAGTTCGGGATCGAGCAGCATATGATTCTGGAAATCCTCAATCGACTGGAGCACATCAGGACGTTTCATGCCGCCTTTCTGGTCTGTCCTGGCAACAATGTAGAGCTCCTCAGAACCGGGAAAGCGCTCATTGATCACCTTGGATGAAACATTGTAGTCATGATCAAGATAAAGAATCGGTGAACCCGGCTCCGACTCACCGATCTGCACCCGGCTGCTGAGCTGGGCACCCACAAGCAGTATGACGCCTGCCAATCCCAGTGTTATCCAGCCACCCTGACGATTGGCAACCAGCGCTGCCACTTTGCCGAACAGGGCATCTTCCCCGGCGGGACGTTCTGCGGCAGATTTCGGTTTCGGCAGCAGGGACAACAACAAAGGTACAGTGATCAATACGGTAAACACCACGCACACAGCCCATAACGAGGCGTAGATACCTAACTTCACATTAATCGGTACCGAACCCAAGGCAATCAGCAATAATCCGATGGCATCCGAAACGATACCAAGACTGCCGGGACGGAACAGGGAGTCAAAGGTTCGGTGTGCCGCTTCGCGGGAATCACCCACCTCCTCCAACTCACCATAAAACCTTTGCACTAACTGTATCGCGTGAGACATGGCCCGGGCAGAGATCAGAAACGGAATGACCAGGGTCAGTGGATCCAGGTTGTAATCCAATAGTGACAGGATACCCAAACCCCAGATCGCCGAGATGGTGATACCGAACAGGGGTAGAAGAATACCGTAGGCACGACGGAAATAGATGATCAGCAGAAACAGCATGATACCCACAGTGGTAGTGAAGATGAGAAACAGCTGGTCCAGATAGCTGTAGACCCAACCCCACAACATGGGCTGACCGGTCGCGTAGATCTCCACCCCATCAGCCATGTCCTGTTCCCGGATCTGCTGCAACTGGTTAAATATTTCACCATAGTTCAACTGTCCTTCATTGAACTGTGCCTTGATCAGTGCCGCTTTCAGATCAGGCGAGACCAGCAAACCAAAAACACGAGGGTTACTCATGACATCGTTACGCAGTTTAGCCAGCTCCTCCACCGACCAACGCTCCTTGAGTGGGTCATAGTAAGGTTGGGAATTCACATCACCGGTGTCAGTAAGCCAGACCTTGCGCGAGGTGCGGTGGGTAAGACTGGCCAGCAGATTATGGTTCACACCACTGACGTTATCCACGGCCTGGGTAATGCGATGAATACGCGCCAGTGTCTCCTCGGAGAAGATATCACCCTCTTTGACCACAACTGCCATCACCACATTGTTGGCGCCGCCGAAGGTATCGCGGATGGAGTTATGCAATTTGATGTACTCATGCTCCTGGGGCAGCAGATCGGCAAAATCGGAATACATCTGTACCTTCGGTACCTGGATAGCAAAAAAGAGGGTTAATGCAGCAATGACTGCCAGAAAAATCTTAGGGTATTTGAACACCAGGTTATCGATATTCTTCAACCAGTGCGAGAAGGCGTGCATGGTCATTGGACACTCCCGGCAGACGTAGTCTGTATCGGACTGATGGTTCCCTGACCACCCATCACCAGTAACTTTTCATCACCTTGTGGTACAGCGGTAATCAGATAGGAGAAAAGGCGTGGTGCATTCGGAACCCGCCCCCAGTGGTTGTCAGTCAACTGCAACAATGTGCCACTATCGCCCACGGCATAGAGCCGATCTCCTTGAGGAATCAAATTATAGATGGGTGAGTTACTGACCGATGTTTGCCGTGTCCAGGTCACTCCCCGATCATTGGTGTGGAGGATGGTGCCGCTGAGTCCTGCCACCCAACCCTCGTCCATGCTTCTGAACCAGGTGGCCATAGGATAGAACTCATTAGGTATATCGCTACCACGCTCCCAACTCTCACCGCCATCTTGAGTAAAGTAGAGCGAGCCAAATTCACCGGTCACGATAGCGTGTTCCCTATCCAGCCACTGGATTGCTGTAAACTGCATATCCTCTTGCTGTGAGACTTCCTGCCATGTCTCCCGTGTTTCATCACTGTGAATCAAGGTGCTGAAGCTTGCAGTCACCCACAACCTGCCCTGTGGATCACAGCTGATCGACATCGGGCTCTCCATGGTCTCCAGTTGAACTGCCTGCCAATCATCCCCCTTAGCATCGGTTATCCATACCTTGCGTACCGTATCGATGGCGGCAAAGCTGCCATCCTCGCAACTGGCGACTGATATCAGAGATGATTTACTGGGCAACTGGGTACGCTGCCAACTCTCGCCCTGGTCAACGCTGGTCAGTACAGTACCGAAATCACCCACTGTCACGATCTGCCGATGATTGCTTGCAGCTGCTTTTAATTGGTCGAACCGGTGAATCGGCAAGTCGATTTCACGCTCCACCAATGCCAGATCCAAGGGCGCTTCACAACCGCTTAACCCGATCATGAAGAGAGACAGCGCAAGGGCGTAAAAGACCTTTCTGATATACCGCTGTTGTAGGCTGTTCATAGGTTTTCCTCTTGGGTGGGCAGATCAGACAAATCGCATACCGACACTGCCCAGTCCCTGATAACGCACATTCAGACTGTCACCCTTCTCCATCGCCACCGCAGCCGTGATACCACCGGTCAGGATCAAGGTACCTGCAGGGATCTCCTCACCTCGCTCGCCCAACATATTGGCAAGCAGCGCAACGCTGGCAGCCGGATGTCCCAGCACGGCTGCCCCCGCACCCAGTTCGACGATCTGACCATTCTTCTCCATCACCACACCGAGGGTTCGCATATCCACATCCGCCGGGTCCGCCATCTGGCCCCCCAGCACAAAACGGGAAGAGGAAGCGTTGTCGGCGATCACACTGATCAGATCGAAGCGAAAATTTTCATAACGGGAATCGATGATCTCAACCGCCGGTATCACGAAATCGGTTGCCGCCAGGACGTTGCCGATATGACAACCCGGCCCTTTCAAAGGCGCCTTGGTGACGAATGCCAACTCAGCCTCCACCTTGGGATGGATCAACTGATCGGTCTCGATCTCGCCCCCGTCCGGGCGATCGAAATAATCGGCCAGAAAGCCATAGACCGGGGTTTCGACCCCCATCTGTTTCATCTTGGCACGGGAAGTCAGGCCGACCTTGAGTCCGATGATCTTATTGCCGCGAGCCTCCTTGCGGTGACGGATCTCAAACTGGATGTCATAGGCATCGTCGAAGTCCATATCAGGGAAACGGTCGGTGATTTTGGTCGCGTCCTTTGCCGCCAGCTCCGCGCTCTCCAGATACTCCGCCAGCTCTTCAATCTGTGCGTTGCTCAAGGTGCTCATTGCTGTACTCCCTGGGCATTGGCCATCTCCATCGCCACATCCTCGATCATATCCTCCTGGCCACCGATCATGCCGCGCCTGCCCAGCTCCACCAATACATCACGGGAGGAGACGCCATAGCGTTGCTGAGCCCGCTTGGCGAAAAGCAGGAAGGAGGAGTAGACACCGGCATAACCGAGGGTGAGCGCATCCCGGTCGACCCGGATCGGTTGATCGAGCATGGGCACAACCAAATCCTCAGCCACATCCATCAACTTGAACAGATCGACACCGGTCTCCACCCCCATCCGCTCCGTCACTGCGACAAAGACTTCGAGTGGCGTGTTGCCGGCGCCTGCTCCCATACCGGCGGCTGAACCGTCGATACGGTTGGCACCCGCCTCGACGGCAGCCAGCGAATTGATCACACCCAATGAGAGATTGTGATGGCCGTGAAAGCCCAACTCGGTTTCCGGTTGGAGGGCTTCACGTACGGCCATCAGACGCTGGGTCACATCGTCGGGTAGCATGTAACCCGCTGAGTCAGTCACATAGATGCAGTTGGCGCCATAGCCCTCCATCAGCCTGGCCTGTTCAATGAGTTTTTCCGGCCCCACCATGTGAGCCATCATCAGGAATCCCACCGTATCCAGACCCAGCTCACGGGATTTGTTGATGTGTTGCTCCGACACGTCTGCCTCGGTGCAATGGGTCGCCACACGAATGGTATCCACACCGCAATCAGCGGCCATCTCCAGCTCCGGCACCGTACCTATACCCGGCAGCAGCAGTGCGGAGATCTTGGCGTTCTTCACATGGGGCCGTACGGCACGCAGATACTCCTCATCCGTATGCGCCGGAAAACCATAGTTCACCGAAGCGCCGGCCAGACCGTCACCATGGGTGACTTCGATCATAGGCACACCTGCCGCATCCAACCCGGAGGCGACTGAGATCATCTGCTCCAATGAGATTTGATGACGTTTGGCATGCATGCCGTCACGCAGGCTCATGTCATGGATGGTAATTTTCTTTCCGTTCAGATTCATGGGGAGCTCCTCAAGCCACTTCCGGTTGCAGAACCAGCGTGCCGTTAATAATCTCTTCGGCGAACATCTCAGCCGTACGCAGACCGGCAGCGGTCATGATGTCCAGATTGCCGGCATACTTCGGCAGATAATCGCCGAGGCCTTCCACCTCCATGAACACGGTTACCCGGTTACCATCAAAGACCGGTCCGTTCTTCAGACGATAGCCCGGCACATACTTCTGTACCTCTCGAATCATCTCCTGGATCGACTCGGTAATGGCCGCCTGGTTGGGTTCATCTTCTGTCATGCAATGCACGGTATCGCGCATCATCAAAGGTGGCTCAGCCGGATTGAGAATGATGATTGCCTTACCCTGCTTGGCACCTCCCACTTTCTCCACAGCACCGGCGGTGGTCTGGGTGAACTCATCGATATTCTTACGCGTGCCGGGTCCTGCCGACTTGGAGGATACGGTGGCCACGATCTCGCCGTAACTGACCGGCTGAACCCGGCTCACTGCCGCCACCATAGGGATGGTGGCCTGACCGCCGCAGGTCACCATATTGACGTTCAGCTCACCCTTGCCCACATGGTCCTTCAGGTTGACCGGCGGCACGCAGAATGGACCCACTGCCGCAGGCGTCAGATCGATCATGATCGAGCCCTGCGCCTGCACCTTGCGATTGTTCTCGCCATGCACATAGGCAGAAGTGGCATCGAAACAGATCTGAACCTTGTCCTCTTGCATATGCGGCACCATGCCGTCCACACCTTCGTGGGTGGTCTTCAAGCCCAGCTTGCGTGCACGTGCCAGACCTTCGGAGTCGGCATCAATACCCACCATCCAGACCGGATTGATCCAGTCACTGCGCAGTGCCTTGTAGAGCAGATCGGTTCCGATATTGCCGGAGCCGATCAGGGCTGCGTTTATCTTGCTCATTGGTCATTTCCTCGTTGACTGTTCAAGTCTTATGTTTGCCCGCTTTCCAACCGCTTTTTGCGAGATGCGCCTGGGCGGTTTCCAACGGCTCCGCCTCCAGCGGCGTCGCCAGGCTGTCATTCCAGCGATTGAAGAATCCGAACAGGCCGATCACCGCCAGGATTTCCACGATCGCCACTTCACTCCAGTGCAGGCGTAGGTCTTCAAATAATTCATCGGTCACATCATTGGGCTGGGAGGCGGCCGCCAGTGCGAAATCCAGGGCCACGCACTCCGCTTCGCTGTAGTTTTCGCTGTTGCGGTAGTTCCAGAGATCTTCCAGCTTCTCGATAGCAATACCGTGGCGCTTGGCACTGACCGCTGTGTGCGCACGACAGTACTGGCACCCTGCAGCACTACTCGCCACATTCGCCACCAAACGCTTGAACCCAAGGTCCACCTCCCCATTCGGGTCATAGACCTGCGCACTGAACTGAATGAAGGCATCAACCAGTTTTGGTTTACGTTGCATGGTCAGCAGGCTGTTGGGTACGAATCCCAGGGTTTTCTCGAAGAAGGTGAACCGCTCCTGTAGTTCAGGTGCATGTTCAATTGGCAGTGGGGCAAGACGGCTCATGGCGAAAACCTCTGTTGGCTATCAGGTGAAGCGGACAGAGGCAGACCCTATACCGCCGATATCCACCCGCATGAAATCACCGGCCACCACGGGCTCCAAGGGCACCAGGGAACCGGATAGGATAACTTCGCCCGCCTTCAGTGAAATTCCGAACTGACCTAATGTATTGGCCAGCCAGGCAACACAATTCACCGGAGATCCGAGTGCGGCGGCACCGGCACCGGTAGACAAAAGCTCACCATTTTTCTCGACCACCATGCCTGTCGTCGCCAGATCGACTTTGCGGGGATCGACCGCTCTGTCACCCAATACAAAGAGACCACAGGAGGCATTGTCTGCCACCGTGTCCTGAATCCTGATCTTCCAGTCCCGTACCCGTGAATCGACGATCTCGAAGCAGGGAATAACAGCCTCGGTGGCACGCAATACATCCGCATTACTGATTCCCGGACCTATCAGATCCCGCTTCAGCATGAAGGCAATTTCACCTTCGGCCTTGGGTTGGATGAGCTTTTCGCTGATCGGCATTTCATCCCCGTTGCCATACACCATCTGATCGGTGAGATAGCCGAAATCGGGCTGATACACATTCAGCATGTTCTGCACGGCCTTGGAAGTGACCCCTATCTTTTTGCCGATGATGGCCTCGCCCTGTTCAACCCGTCGGGTGACCATCTGCAGCGAGATGTGGTAGGCGTCCTCTATGGTGATCTCCGGCTCCCGATCAGTCAGCGGATCGACCATTTGGCGATTGATCAGGGCATTGAAGAGTTCATCACCCAGTTCTTTGATGCGTTGTTCATTGAGCATCGATAACTCCTCAAAGCTTGATACAGATGTTTTTCAGTTCGGTATAGAACTCCAGGGAGTGGACACCCCCTTCCCGCCCGATACCGGACTGCTTGGCACCGCCAAAGGGGGTACGCAGATCGCGCAGGAACCAGGAGTTGACCCAGACAATGCCCGCGTCGATCCTGCCTGCGACCCGATGGGCGCGAGAGACGTTTTCAGTCCAGATGGCGGTCGCCAGTCCATACTCGGTGCTGTTGGCCAATTCGATAGCCTCTTCTTCGGTGTCGAAGGGACGGATATGGCAACAGGGACCGAAGATCTCTTCACGGACACAGGCAGCGTCATCCGACAGGCCGGTCCAGATGGTGGGTTCTACCCAGGCGCCTTGTGCCAGGTCAGCCGACATTTCGGGGGTTCCGCCACCGGTTACTACGGTGCCCCCCTCATCCACCGCTTTCTGATAGTAGGAGAGTACTTTTTCACGATGCTCCTGACTGATCAGCGGTCCCATGTCGGTTTCCGGATCGTCCCACTTACCCAATTTCAGATTTTCGGTACCGGCCTTGAGACGACTGACAAACGCGTCATATACAGGTCGTTCTACATAGACCCTTTCAGTGCCCAAACAGACCTGGCCACAGTTGGCGAACGCCGAGCGCAGGGTACCTTCGATGGCCTTGTCCATGTCGCAGTCAGCGAACACGATGGCAGGGTTCTTACCCCCCAGCTCAAATGAGATATCGGTGATGTCGTCAGCGGCAGCTTTCATGATTGCACTACCGGTACCGGTCTCACCGGTAAAGGTGATGCCGTCCACCCCCTTATGCCTTGTCAGAAACTCACCGGCGGAGTTCGGACCAAAACCGTGAATCACGTTATAGACGCCCTTCGGTATGCCGACTTCGTTCATTACTTCACCCAGCAGGGCTGTGGTGAAAGGCGTCTCCTCAGACGGTTTGACCACCACCGTATTACCGCAGGCGAGCGCCGGACCGACCTTCCAGGTCATCAGCAGCAACGGTAAATTCCAGGGACTGATCACGGCAATCACACCCTTGGGCTTACGCAGTGAATAATTGAGTGCCCCCGCCCCATCCGGCGTATCGAGCATAAAGCTCTCAGTGGGGACATTCTTCACCACATCGGCAAACACCTTGAAATTGGCGGCACCGCGGGGGATGTCGATATGACAGGCAAGCTTTTGCGGTTTACCGGTATCGAGGCACTCGGCTTCCAGAAACTCATCGAAGCGGGCGGTGATGCCATCCGCCAGTTTGTGCAACAGATCGGCACGTTCCGCCAATGGCATCTTTCCCCAATCACCCTGCAAAGCAGCTTGTGCTGCAGTAACCGCAGCATCAACTTCAGGTGCGCCCGCTTCATGCACAATACCGATCTTCTGCCCGGTAGCCGGGTTGATATTGTCGAACAGCTTGCCTGATGCAGAACCGACAAATTCACCATTGATGAAGTGTTTCACTTCTCTCATTCTGTTCACCGTATGTACGCCAATGTCCTATGAATTCCCGTTGTTCAATACGGGAGTCTGTGTTGTCAGGCCGATAAGCCGATCGCTTCAATACCGGCGCGGGCACACGCCTCGTCTTCTGTTTCCGATGCGCCCGAAACGCCAATCGCACCGACCAGTTCGCCATCGACCCGGATAGGCAATCCACCACCGAAGATCACCAGGCGATCACGTTGAACCAAACCTTCTCTCAACTGTGGCTGATCACCGATGAGTGAAAGCCAGTCAGCCGTTGAAAAACCAAAGCTCACCGCGCTGTAGGCCTTATCGATGGCAATCGATATAGAGTGAAGTGGCGCACCGTTCTGTCGTTGAAACGCAAGCAGGTTGCCACCCCGATCGACAACGGCGACATTGATCACCACCCCGATACCCTCGGCATGCTGGCTGGCTGCCGTCACGGCCTGCATGGCGTACTGCCAATGAAGACTCGTTTCGTTGACGGTCAATCCGCTCATGTCTCAGTTGTTACGCTCATTGCCAGGCAACACTTCGCCACAGCGATCAAACTCACTCCAGCTCTTCATGAAGTGCCTGGCATTGTCCTGACAACCGGTCTCTTCAAAGCCGTCGATTCTCACCTGATCACGAGAGATGCCTACATCCCCCAGCGTGATCTGGATAAACCGAACAGCATGATCGTCACTCGTTACAGCCATGAATTCCTCCTACCGGGATATGCCCCGCATGCGTTGATAATGTACGTTTGGTTTTATTACGGAGCGCTATGCTGCACTCTCGTTCTCCTCTTCCGCTGACCTGGGGGCCAACCGAAGGGAAAGATTGCTCTTTGGAACGACTCGACATGAGAGCGCAATCCCATGCTGTTCATCCTCTTCCGTGACATGAGCACGGCTCATCTTGCGCGTCTCGTACTCGCCCTGAGTGATCTGCACCCGGCAGATACCACAGCCTCCGCCTTTGCAACCGACAGGAATGGAACCAAGACCCTGGGCCTGCATGGCATGCAACAAGCGCTGCTCTTCAGCACATTGGAAACGCGCATCCTTGTCTTCCACATAGATTTCAAAACGGACCGTCATCGTTAAAGTCTCTTGAATACCGGACTGCGCTTTCGATTCTCTTCACCTTTGGTGAGAAAACGCTCGGTGAAAATATCCTTTTCAAACAAGCGTCCCTGCATCAGGGCGCGAATGGCCGCTTCAATCATCACCGGCGGGCCACATAAGTAGGCTGTATTACCGGAGAAGAGGCTGTTGAAATGGCGTAGCGCCGCTTCATGGACAAAACCTGTCTCTCCGCTCCACTCATCGTCATCATCCATCTGGGAAAGCACAGGGATGTAGGTGAAGTTGCTGTGTTTTTCTACCAAGGATCCGAACGTGTCGTCATCGTAGAGATCCTTTTTTGCTCTTACGCCATGCAGCAATGTAATGGGGGTGGTGCAACCCGTTTCCAGCAGATCGAGAATCATCGATTTCGGGCTGGAGAGACCGGTGCCGCCTGCAATGAAAATCATCGGTTCTGTACGGGACTTACGCACAAAGAATCGTCCATAAGGACCTGTGATGTTGACCCGGTCACCGGGTTTCAGATCGTTATGGATGATTGGCGTGGCCTCGCCGTCAGAGACCAGACGGATATGCAATTCAATGAGATGAGGATTGGAAGGTTTGTTCGCCAGGGAGAAGGCCCGCGGCACCTCCACACCAGGCACATGGAAGTTGATGTATTGACCGGCTTGGAAGTCGATACCCTCACCGTCCAGTTTCAGCCAGACTCCCTTCACATCATGGGTCAGGTTCTCCACACGTACGATTTCTGCTTCAAAGTCCCGGACCGGAATAGTGCGCGCATCGGGATCTTCGTCGATATCTGCTTCGATGACCGTGTCCGACTCAAGGGTGGCGCAGCATGCCAATACCTTGCCTTCATCTCTCTCCATATCCATCAGTGCAAAACTGGAGGCATCGCCCACGTCCACATCGCCCTCAAGCACCTCCACCTTGCAGGTACCACAAAGACCGTGACAGCAGGCGTGAGGCATCCAGATACCGGCACGTAGACAGGCATCGAGCATGTTCTGACCCTCTTCGACCTCAACCTCATCGCCAGTCGGCTCAATGGTGAGTTGGTAGGACATAGTAGCGCTCCAAAATATCGATAAACTGAAGAATAGCGATATTTTATCGATTTGCAAGTTTTTTATCGATATTTTTTGTAATTATCTTTTTAACGCCTAAAATATTGATAAAAGTCACTGTCGCGGTCATCGAAAACAGCTACTTTGATCCACGAAGTGCACTCGGCACCCAAACGGAACTACAGAAATGGCAAAAACCACCACACCACCCGATCAGAATGGCACGAAAACCCTCTCTGACCAGGCTTATCAGCGATTGCGCTCAGACATCATTCATGGCGTCTTGCAACCCGACGAGAAGTTGCGTGTCGAGCATTTACGCCAGGAATATGGTGTTGGGGCGAGTCCATTGCGGGAAGCGTTAAGTCGCCTCACAGCTGACGGCTTTGTAACTGCTGAAGGGCAGAGAGGATTCCGGGTAGCACCGATGTCAGAGGAGGATCTGGCGGATATCACCCGTTTACGCATTTTGCTGGAGAAACAGGCCCTCTGTCAGAGTATCGAGTTAGGTGATGATGCCTGGGAGTCACAGATCGTTGCTGCCTTTTATCAACTGGAAAAGGTCGAAGAATCGACAGACCGAGATCCTGCGGAATGGGAGGTACGCAATCATGATTTTCATGAAGCGCTCATAGCAGGTTGCACCTCAAAATGGTTACGTCGCTTTTATAGCATCCTCTACGATCAGCACAAACGTTATCGAAATATTGCCCTTAGCACCGAGATTCCCCGTGACCTGCACCAAGAGCATGAAGAGTTGCGGAACGCAGCCCTTGAAAGGGATCAGAAACGTGCGGGCGATGCGATAGAACACCACATTTTAAGAACGGCTGAAATCACTCAGCGGGTCTTGAGGGAGGAGTCTTTGCAGAAAAAAGAGAGCGCCTGATTAAACCTAGATTCCGCGCAGTTGACCGCTGAATCTGACGAAAGTTAATGATATGACAAACCAAGTTATGGCCTATCCTCTCACCCATTGGGTCTGGTCAGGCCCTGATCATTCCATTTTTTGACTGAGAAAGCGTCCAAGTCTCCTGTCTGTCTCCTGCGTATGACTGGCTATCCAGGTTTGCAGGAAATCCAGCATCGCTTCCACCTGTTGTATATCGCCCTGTTTCATCTCCTTTCTTGCAGCGACCACTTTGGCTGAAAATTTCCGATGCTCCTGTTTGTGTGCATCCGCATCGATTGGATGCTCTACATCATAATGATATTCCTGCATCAGGGACTCTTCAGTCTCGAAATGGTAGATGGCGTAGCTGAGGAGCTCCTTGGTAATCCTTTGTAACGTCATGGGTGTGCTGGACTCTGACAGGCTGGCATAAGCCTCACTCACCATGTTTAATAGGTTCTTATGCTGCATATCGATCACTTCAATTCCGATAGCGAAATCATCGCTCCATAGTATCGGCTTTTGGACCTTTTTAGGCTCAGTCATGAGCAGCCTCCTCGGCTTTCTAAATTGTTTTTACCATGTTATTGAATGATCCATACTTTGAGTCCAACCACTGAGCGTCGCTATATCCATGGGGTGTGCAAAATAATAACCTTGCATACACTCGCAACCCATTGAGAGCAGCGCTTCCATTTGTGATTTGGTTTCAACCCCCTCTGCTACTACCGTGATACCGAAAGCATGAGCTACACCCACAATAGCTTCTGCAAGGGCATGCTTATCATTGTCATCCCGGATATGTTGGATGATGGAAGGATCAATACTAACCCGTTTCACTGATAGCTTTTGCAGATACGATATAGAGGTAAATTTTCCGTCACAATCATCCAATGCACAGACCACACCCAATGCCATACACTGCTTGACAAATCTGGACAGTTCTTCGGAATCACCCTGAATCGATGTTTCGGAAATCTCCAAAACCAATGGATAGGCTGGATCGTATCCATGCTCCCCTAACTTCGATCGAAGCATCTTCGGAAATGCTGGATCTGTGATCTCCCTGGAGAAGAGATTGATACTGATCGACAGGGGTCTCCCCTCT
This sequence comes from Candidatus Thiodiazotropha sp. (ex Codakia rugifera), assembly GCA_025656675.1. GTDB lineage: Bacteria > Pseudomonadota > Gammaproteobacteria > Chromatiales > Chromatiaceae > Thiodiazotropha. Next base: position 814,800 of record JAHXHN010000001.1, on the reverse strand, counting down.
ATATACCAGCATCGCATCTGCATCAGGGCTTTATCTATAACCCATTCACTGATTGCAAACACCAGGCTGTCACTTTGGATCAATGGTAAAAACTCTGCCGGTTCCAGCAATCCCAATATTGGATGATTCCAGCGAATAAGGCCCTCCATTTCCGTCACTGTTCTCTTTCGACAGTTAACTACAGGTTGATAATGGATATCGAGTTGTCCTCGCTCCAATGCCCACCCAATCTCCTTCTCAGTCTTTTGTTGAGCATGGAGACGACTCTCGTAATCTTGACTGTAGAATTTAAAATTATTCTTTCCTGACCGCTTCGCCAGGTACATGGCCTGGTCTGCATGCCGAATCAGTGTTTCAGGGTCTGAATTGTCATTTGGGTAGAAGGTCACTCCCAGACTTGCTGTAACAGCAGATGCGGTTGAACCTGCAATTTCATGCGGTGCAGCCGTCTCATGTAATATGCGCTGTAGAATCAACAGACATTCAAAATGATCGGTAAGGTCTGCCAACAGAACAAGAAACTCATCACCACCCAGGCGTGCCACCGTATCCCCATCCCTTGAGTTGATACTTAGACGTCTGGCAATCTCCTTGAGCACTGCATCGCCCGCATCATGTCCATATTTGTCATTGATCTCTTTGAATCCATCAAGATCCAAATAACCAACTGCCAATAGGTTTCCAGTCCGCTTTGCATGGGCCATCAGCTGCTTTAACCGATCCGTTGCCAGCAGTCGGTTCGGTAATTGTGTTAAAGCATCATAGTGGGCCTGTTGCTGCAGTTGTTCTTCATGGGTCTGCTGCACAGTGACATCCGTTGCTGTGGAGACCACACCTGTGACATGCTGTTTTGTAATATCAAACAAGGGTTGAATATTAAACCTAACCCATTTTTTTTCGCCTTGCTGATTGCCGATTTGCAGCACCCGGCTCTGCGCTGGCCCCCCTTCTTCAAGGAGCTGTTTCAAAGGCAGTCGATCGGCTTCCGCCGGTACTTCGTCAGACATTAATCTGGCCAGACTCTGTCCCTTGAAGCCCGCATCACCACCTCGATTATCCTGTTGCCCGAAAAGCGTGTTAAATCCATGGTTGATATATCTTAACTGGCCCTGTTCATCCCACAACGCAACACCCTCTGTAACTGTATCCAATATTGTGCTTAGCTGTTTCTCACTCTGTTCCAGCTGCTCCTCAATCATTTTCTGTTCAACGATTTCCCATGCCAGGTCAGCAAGTCCCGCTACTTTATCCACATCTCTCTGGTCATAATTCAGCAGTGGCTTGTTACCAACCCCCATAATGGCAACAATCTTCTCTCCTCTGAAAACAGGTACAACCACCTCTCGTATCACCTCGGCATGCCCGTCTGGCAATCCCTGCTTATTCTCCAGTGCAGCATAATCGTTATGGATGATCGGCCGTCGCTGTCGCACTGCATCTGCCCAGACACCGGCCTGATCAAGGTTGTAGTGCAAACCACTCGCTTCGGCATGACAGTAGTCCTGTGTGGTGCGGGTTGACCAAGCCTGTAGCGAGATGGTGTTTTGATCCGCTTCGAGAAAATGGTAAAAGCCAACCCGACTGCCCGTCGTTTCACAGGCCTCATCGAGGGTATAGACCAACAAGTCGTGCATAGTGTGGTCTTGAGCGTAATCATGCAGACGCAGCCGTGATACAAGCTGCTCTTGATTGAACTTGCGTTCAGTAATATCAATAAAAGTCACAACCGCCCCTATCGTAAGATCCTTGATACTCAGGGGATATGACCAATATTCGACAGGAAAATAGCTGCCGTCCTTACGCCACAACACTTCATCATCAATATGTATTTTCTGGTTGTCGATGAAGGCTTTGAAAATTGGACAGTCCTCCGCAGCATAGGATGATCCATCCGGATAACGGTGATGGATGAGGTCATGCATGTTTCTGCCAATCAATTGGTCAGCGCTCTCATAACCGAGAAGTGATATGCCGGCATGATTGATACTTGTACAGTTACCTGATGCATCAAGGGTATAAATCGCCTCAGCAGCTGAGTCCATAATCTGTCTCAGATACTCCTCACTGGAGTGGAGCGCCAACTCGATCTGTTTCCGCTTTGTGATGTCTTCGGCAATGCCAGCCACCCGATAACACACACCCTCATCGTCTTTTATGGCATAGGCCCTTGCTTCGATCCAACGTTGTTCACCATCCGGCCTGATGATCCTGTATTCAGGGAAATTCAATGTCTCCCATTCACTGCTTACAGACTCTGTTAAAAAACTTTTTATCATTTCACGGTCTGATTCATGTATTACATCACTCCAACTTGTGGGATTGTTATACAGGCTCTGACAACTCCGACCCCAAATCGACTCATAAGCGGGGCTGATATAAAACACCTGTTTCCAATCTGGCGAACCTAACCAAAAAACCTCGCGTATTGACTCGCTCAACTGCTGAAAGTTTTGGTGATGCTCCTTGTTCGTATACGGCTCTTGATATGCTTCCGTGATATCGCTGAGTGTGATCAATACACCATAAACCACGCTTTGGTCATCCTTGATCGATTTGAAGGACATCCTGATCCAGGTCAATCCGCTGTTTTCGAATTGAAACTTAAAATCATCAACTTCTGTATTGTTACTGAAGGCCTGTTGCAGCTTGCTTTTAATCTCACATCCAGCTTTTTCACTTAATATTTCGTAGATGGATTTAGTTTGTAACTCATCAATACGACAGCCAAGGATCTCTGCTGCGTATTGATTGACAGACAGCGTGACGCCCTGGGCATTTACCAACCAGATACCCTCTTGTCGCGCGTCAATGATTGATCTTAAAAAAAGTTCCCGATTAGTGAGATTCTGATGCAGTCTTTTTTGCTTTGAGATTAGCAATAGCATCAACGAAATTGCGATAACCAACACAAGCACTAGCAGGGAGAGAGCAACCTGGATATTCATGCGTGTTTCGCTGGTTAATTCCTTGCAGGTTATATGTCAATAGATAGCTCCTTGCCGGCACTCATATACCCTGCATCAAGTTCAGTATTGATCTCAAACGCTGTGGGATGGCTTGCCTCTACAGATAATAGTTCAGACTGGCTATTTTTTTCTTGGATTTAGTGCCGTTTAATTCCAAAAAAAAACCACTCAATTGATTGAAATCATTATTTCATATAGATCATAGTGATTACCCATTGAGGTGTGTGAATAGTTCACACCGGCCTAGTAAACAATGCCATAGGAACAAGGTTCCACCCATGTGATACTTCTAGTCCAGTTCATGTGATTCACCTACAAAACAAGGAGTTGGTCAGATGAGGTGCATCATCAAGTTAGCTGCAAAATATCCATGGCTGGTTATCATGCTACTTGGCCTGATCACGATAACCGCACTCATCCGTCTGCCTGATTTACAGGTTGAGATTACTGCAGAAGGCATGATGGTTAGAAACCCTGACGCCATTGCACTCTACGAAAATACCATGCAGACCTTTGGCAGTGAAAACGTCACTGTCGTATATCTGGAAGATGAAAACCTGTTTAATCCAGAGAATCTTGCCGCAGTACACCAAGCTTTAGCCCAAATACAGTCAATTCCTCAAATCCATCGTGCAGTCAGTCTGTTTTCTGTCAGATATCTACGTACGGTGGATGGTTATATCTATAGCGACCCCTATTTAAAAAAAATTCCAAAATCGCACCAGTCAGCAATCTCAGTAGCCGATACCGCACTACTGAACCCACTGGTTGAACGGAACCTGCTATCCAATGACGGCACGGTTATGGCGATCAATCTCTATTTTGATCCTGCCGACTACCAACGGGGGTTTGACGAGCAAGTGGCCACTGCACTGGATCATGCCATAGCACCATTGAAGCAGCGCCTGCGACATGTTTTCCACCTTGGTGACCCATCCATCAGGTCGGGTATTTCTGAACAGATACGGGCTGACCAAAAGATCATTCTTCCTATTGCTTTGTTGGTGCTTGTAGTTACGCTTGGCTTAATGCTAAGACGTCTGAATGCCACCCTGATACCACTGTTCACTGCCAGCTTGAGTGTTGTTTGGATACTGGGTGTAATGGCTACACTGGGCATCCCGGTCAATGTCATGACATCGATAGTACCAGCACTGTTGATCATTGTCGGCTCCACTGAAGACATTCATCTCATTTCAGAGTACCAAACCGCTACCCAAAGAGGTGTGCGTGGTCTACTTGCCAATCGTTTCATGGCCAACCACATGGGGATTGCTATCCTACTCACCTTTGCCACAACCTGTATGGGCTTTCTATCAATCTCACTAAACCGGATCGACCTACTGCAACAGTTTGGCCTGATTACAGCGATCGGGCTGACCTTGAATTTCATTATTACAATCACACTGGTACCGGCTTGTCTGCAACTATCTACTCAGCAATCAGATACCCAGTCCCCGCTGGGTGGATCCAGTTTCATCAGGTTCTCTGCAACTATTTTTAATGTAATTTTTCAATTCCCCCGTAGTATCACGATAGCTGTTCTGCTTATCATGGGATTAAGCTGCTATTGGACCCTGCAAATTCAAATCAATAACAGCGTCCTGGACTACTTCGAACCAAACTCTGAACTACCTCATCAGGCCGATTTAATCCAAAAAAAATTATCCGGCATACAGTCCCTTGCCATTGTGGTAAGCGGTAAAAAGGATGCATTCCTGAAAATCCATCAATTGGAACAGCTACAGATGTTACAGGACTATCTTGAGCAGACCGGTCTTTATGACAAGAGCTTCTCATTTGCGGATTTTATCGGCGTGGTGCATAGCGGTATCGACGGCGAGCATCCGAACAGGATCTATCTACCTGACAATGACGAAGTCATCATCGAATATATGTCACTGCTAGGTCACGCCAATGCCAGGTCATTCGTCTCCCCGGACTTCAGTAGCGCCAGGATTATTGTCAGGCACGGAATAGATTCATCAAGCCGGCTCAATCAGGCAGTGCAGGATATTATGCAATTCTCCCGGGAATCCATCGATCCACAACTCGAAGTCGTTGTGACAGGAAGCAGCTATCTCAACAGCCAGGCTGTCGACTACATGGCTGATGGTCAGGCACGCTCACTATTACTGATGCTGACAGTCATTTTTCTACTCGTCACTCTACTACTGATGAGTACAAAGATTGGCCTTGTGGCTGTCATTGCCAACCTGTTCCCCATCCTCGTCCTGTTTGGCGTTATGGGCTATTTTGATATTGCCCTGGATACCGGAACAGCGATGGTCGCCGCAATCGCCTTGGGTATCTGTGTCGACCACACCATGCATTTCATGGTGCGCTACCAACGCCTGACAAATGAGGGTCTATCGGAGATGGAGGCACTCGCTCAAGTCATTCAGCAGGAGTCTCGTCCTATCTTTATAACAACTATTGCACTTGCAATGGGTTTTACCACTTTGACATGCTCCAATTTCCCGCCTGTTGCCCTGTTTGGCATGCTCAGTGCACTGGTCATGTTACTGGCACTGATTGGAACATTTGTTGTCACCCCGTTAATGCTGTACAACTTCACCATTCATATTAAATTGCCAATTTTTGCTACCGAAGATAAGCGAAATGGCTTCTATAAAAAGCACTCATCAGCACATGAAGAGATACCCTCTAGCTCACTAAGCACTTAGTTTGACTGGCTAGTGTCCATGTAGAAACACACATCCCACCAATGCCATATCACTCTGGTGAAAGACAGGTCGAAGAGTAGTGCTGATTCTGCACAGGTACCAGCTACAATAAAAAAGCCCCAACATTGGGGCTTTTTTATTCAAACAGACAATCCAGATAGATGCTTATGTCACCACACTGAGAAACCGGTCATTGAGTTTTTGATCGTGATAGAAGATTGCACCACCCAGTTCCTCGGCTGTCCAGGTAATGGGTTCATGATCCGGATACCAATCATAGGAGCCGTGAAATACCTCATTGCGGTTTCCCGAGGGATCGAAGAAGTAGATAGTCCGACCACGGGTGATACCATGACGCGTGGGGCCGATATCGATTGAGATCTTATGCTTACCGATAATATCGGCCGCACGTAACACCTCTTCCCAGGACCCCAGCAGAAATGAGGCATGATGGAGCTTGCCCTTCTCCGCATGGCGGATAAGGGCCAGGTCATGAGCCTTCATGCCGCAGGTCAGGAAAGAAGCCAGTTGCAGATCACCATCAATCACCTTTTCCGATTCACTGAAACCCAGCACCTCAGTGAACATTTTGACACTGCCGTCCAGGTCGTCACCATAGAGCAGGCAATGATCGAAACGCTGTACCTGCATACCTTTCAGATCTTCGGGCCAGGGATCCGGATTCAAACGTCCCATATCCGTACCCTTCACATCCTTATCGGCATAGAGCTCAAAATTGTGCCCTGTCGGCGAGTCGAAACGCACGCGCTCGCCACAGTGGTTCAGTTCGTTGGCAGGAATGCGTTTAACGTTACAACCAAAGGCTTTCAGCTTTCCCTCAAGCTCATCCATCGTCTCCGAACTGTCGACCTTGAAACCCATAAAGTCCATGCCGGTTGTATCTGCCTCTCGCAGCACGACTGAAAACCAATCCTGCTCATCCCAACCTTTCAAATAGACCCGCCCCCGATTGTCACGGTCAGTCTCGATCAATCCTAACCGCTCTTTGTAGTGAACCAGGGCCTCATCCAAATCCAGCACCCGCAGAGAGATATGCCCCGGACGTAAAACGCCTTTTATTGCCATCAGTCAATCCTCCTATGGTCACCGCCTCACTGGGTGGCGACAACTTTTCGTTAAATAACTCCAGGCTTTTTAACCCGGATGACTCTTGTGTTTATGAGCAGGAACCCTTGTAACCGTTAAGGCCAGGGGTTCGGAAACAGACCAGGCTTTTATGGCCGACCCCGTTTTCAGCCAGACTCTTGCTCATGTCAGGCGTTGCCGGTTCACCGTCGATCTTCCACTCGACACTGTTCCAGTCGAGGGACTTAAAATCGGGATGCATTCCGTAGAATTGCGGTATCAGTTTCTCGGTCAATGCACCGAACGGCATCTCAGGGGGCAGCGGGAAAGCGGTCGCCGCGCAGAAGCTCAGGTGCTCCTCCCAGTGGAGGTACACCACCTGATTGCCATGAAAATTCTCTTTCCTGTCTCGGATCTCGACGGCATCCGCATAGCCGGGCTTGAGTGCAACAACAGCCATAGTCATCTCCTCTCTCAATCTTTTGGTCACTGCCTGCCATCTGAATCACGATGGCAAAGTGTTCTTCAATGATCTGTTTAACCTGCCACCTTTTTACGGGCTGCCTGCCAGGCATCCCACTGCTTCTGATCCGGCGACCCGTTGTAATCCATGTTGTCGATGCCCTGATCCATGTGGTACCACTTGAGAACATCACTCAGATCGGCTCCACCGCAATTGCCCTGAAAGATCTGGTGCACGGGCAGCCAGGCCTGGGAGAATTTCTCAGGCTCGTCATCAAAGATGTCCTTACAGCCATCGGAACAGAAGTGATAGCGCTCGTCTTTATAGACGCTGCTGCGGAAACCGATCTTGGTCGGATCGCCCGGTTCCGTATAACCCATCGGAATCTGACAGGTCTGGCAGAGCTGTGGCAGTGCGTTGTTATAAAAACGCTCACCCTTGGCCTCCATCTCGCGCCACATTTCGAAGCGGGGGCGGTAGTATTTATCGAAGGTGTTAGGGTATTTTTCCGATAGCCAGTCCAACTCGTCATCGCCTGGAATCCACGTATGAAATCCAGCCGCCTGGGTGTACTGGTAGAAGATCGCCCAGTTCTGATGGGAGATATGTTCCGCCTCATCAGTGGCGATATCGGCATATTTGGGCACTCTGAGACCATAGCGGGAAAGGTCTTCGAAAAGTGCCCCACCGGCTTCTGTGAAGTAGATCTCCCACGCCTCTTTCCAGGACATGATCCGTTTCGGCAGCATGTAGTCCATCATCATGGCGACCAGTCCCAGCACCTTATGGCCACGCCAGAACCACTTATCCACCCACTTCTGTACGATCGGCAGATTATCCGGATGCTGCTCCAGCATAAACTTGATCACCTCGATACCAAGGGTCATATGCCGCGCTTCATCCGACTGGGCAGAGAAACCGAATGTCACTGTCGCCAGATCCCCGTTATAGGCAGCACCGGACATAAAGGGGACAAACAACAGATTGGTCAGTACATATTCGAAGGCAAATGAGATTGCCGTAAAGAACTCGAAGGGACCGGCACTACAGGCATCATCGAAAAATGATTTGGGTACTGACAGATACCAGACCCGGTCATGCATGTGTGGAAACTCGGCGAAACCGTCGAAATATTTGTTGTAGTGGCTGATGGTGTGAATCTGGGTTTGCGCATGGCGCAGTTCGTCCAGGGACTGCATCTGAGCCGCGACCCGTGGGCCTACCCCACGAATGTGCCGTCCCAGATGGGAGAAGTGGCGATGCGCCTGATACTCCAAGGGTGTCACGCCGGTGAGAAACAACTTGATGGCGTTGACATAGCGGGCATCGGAGATACCCAGTTGTCCATTGTTCTGGGCAAAGGAGTCGAGTACCGCATAGAGCTTACGCTCTTTTTCGCCCTGGTATTTCCAATAGGCATCCATGGTCAGGCGGAAAGGATCTTCCCACTTGGACCAGTCGGTGATCTTGATGCCTTCAAAGGTATCGTAGGGAAATACATCATCCATTTTTTGGTAGCTGGTCTCCCAGTCCAAGCCGCGGGTCATCAGCGCATAACGCTGTTTAAGATTCATTTTTTTCTTGCGTGGGGGTGTCATTTCGATTTCTCCTCCAGTGTTATGCGCCCCAGGAGAGCACCAGTTCTTCATCATCCTCATCCAGGCTACCGCCCATGGATACGATGGTGAGATGGATCTCCTGGGGATCCCAATCGCGGCCGATACGCTCGGACACCGACTCCGCCTTGACCACCAGTCGCTCCGGACAGTCGATCTTGACCGCGCCGGGCATGTAGTTGGCGTTGGCGTTGGGGTTGTCGTGCAGAATGGACTCGATTACAGGACGAGCCTCATCATTGTTTTGCAGGGTTATGGATACCATTCCGGCCATGTCGGCCTCCTTACAGGGTCAGGCCGAGCTTGCTGGCCCGGGCATCAAGTTGTTCACACACTTCGTTGAGTGCGGCCTCACCGCCATCACCAAGCACCATCGCGGCCTGCGGTTGCAGCGCTTCGCTCATGATGTTCCGCCACTTGCCATACCAGTCGGAAAGCAGGGCACGGTTCTCATCCGACTCCTTCACGGCATTCTTCACCACCGCATCCACCCAGCGGTTATGTTCAGCACTCCAGTCGACCATGAACTCGCACAAGATAGAGAGTGCCGCCGCACCCTGTTTTTGGCCTTCTGTATCGAAATGGTTGTAAACCAATGGGTAGACCATGCCATCCATGACAAGGAACTGTGCCAGCAGTATTTCAAACCAGTCTTCTACCACCAGGCTGTCTTCAATCGCTTTGCGCACACCCTGCCAGGCATCGGCCTCCATCCACGCTTGCTTAGCCTGGTCCAGCAGTTCCCCATCACCCTCGCTGAGTGCAATGCCGATACGTGAGAGAATCTGTGCAATACCCAACCGGTCTCCGGTGGTGAAAATCATGGCTGAGGTCAGGGCGGCACCGTATCCGGCATCGCTGACGGCACAGGCATTCATGTTTGCGCCCCACTCATAGTGGCGCAGAGGAATCAGGTAGTTGACGATCATTTCACGCCACGCTTCATCGATATTGGCCAGCATGTTGCGCTTCTCTTCGAAGGCAAAATTCCGATCCGTGGTTTGATGCATATTGGCCCGGGTAACCGTGTAGGTGCCGTAATAGAACTGACGCGGGTCCTTGAACACATACCAGTCCTTCATCTTTATCGCCGTGCGGCCCTCATCGAAGGTCCAATACTCCGGACCCCAGATCGGGCGATAGTGAAAGTGGGTCGTGGCCTGCAGATCGTAGACCCCTTCCTCATAGCGGGAGGCGGTGGCGTCCGATCCCAGGCGTCGCGCCACATGCGCAAAGGTCTGGCGCTTGGGCTCCACATTCATAGTTTTAATATCGATACTCATGCTAGATCGCTCCTCCGAATTATCCTCTGTTGAGATCCCGATCGGGTGGAACCCTATAGAGGCCGGGATGTTCGGTTGTCCCGTCACACGTACCAATCTCATCGGGTCGCTGAATTACCGTGGCTTTATGTTTGGCACAAAAAGCCTTGAACGCTTCATACGGGAGGATCAGTTCCACAGTAAGGTCTTCATCATTAATGGAGAATTCAAACTCCACGAATTTCCGAAGTCGCTCTCCAGTCACTCTGATATAGGCCTTGCCGATATCCGGCACATACTCTCCCATTGCATCCTCCTAAAAGCGGCTGGAAGCCTCTGCTGGGCTTCTCACTCCAGTTTCTGGTCCTGAAAATAGGGCAGATTGTGTGCCAAAACTTATAACTTATTGATATGTATGTTTTTTATCTATCTCTACCCTGTGATGGAGCACATGGCTGTTTAACCATCAGGTAAAAAACAGTTCACCAAATTGATCATTTAACCAAATAGACAACCTTGCATTCTTATTTGGCTCGGTCAGCACAAAAATTGTGTGGATTTATATTCGCATCTCCTGAAAGTTCAGTTTCAACATTATGTATTTTATGATTTGATAAAAAGACAAAGCCGAACTATAAAGGTAATACGCTCTATCTATCCACACGGGGTATAGCTGTATAACCCTTCAAGGATGATCTTTAACTGTCATTAGATTTACCGGCGAAAACACTGAAACCGGTTGGAGGAGAGATGTCGTCCCAAATCAGCATTGCCGGCCTACCCACAGAGGACCGCAATCTGCACCTGACATTCGATGCAGGCACCATCCTGCTCAACGACCAGCGCATGGTTTTAATGCATACCCATGCGATGGGTGCTCTACGCAAAGAACTGATGGATACACTGGGTATGGATCGTGCGAGGGGTGTATTGACACGTATGGGATATGCTTCCGGTGCCAAGGATGCAGAACTGGCGCGTAAGCTACTGCCGGAATCCAACGATGAAGAGTTGCTCATGATGGGGCCACGTCTGCACACACTGGAGGGTGTCGTACACGTCAAACCTATCAAAGTCGATATCAATATTCGACAGCGCCACTTCTATGGTGAATTTCTATGGGAGAACTCCCATGAAGCCGATGAACATCTAAAACTCTTCGGCATCCATCCTGATCCGGTCTGCTGGACTCAGATCGGATACGCCTCCGGGTATACCAGTGAGATCATGGGGCGCTTCATAGCCTATCGGGAGGTTGATTGCCGCGCCAAAGGGGATCGTCACTGCCGCATCATCGGCAAACCCATCGAGGATTGGGACAATGCGGAAGAGGAGCGCCGCCACTACCGTCCTGACCCCATGGCTGAACAGCTTCTGGCATTGCAGGACGAGGTCAATCATTTGCGTGACTCACTGCAAGAGGATACAGGTATAGGCGATATGGTGGGCGCCTCTCAACCCTTCATCCAGGCCTGCGATATGTTGCGTAAAGTGGCTGACAGTCATGTCACTGTATTGCTATTGGGTGAAACCGGTGTAGGCAAGGAGATGTTCGCCCGCGCTCTACACAGCATCAGTCCACTGGCGAAGAGTCCTTTCATCGCCATCAATTGCACGGCCATTCCAGAGGAACTGATTGAATCCGAACTTTTTGGCGTGGAAAAGGGGGCCTATACCGGTGCTCATCAGTCACGTCCCGGACGTTTTGAGCGCGCTCACGGTGGCACCCTATTCCTTGATGAAGTGGGAGAACTCTCCATGAACGCGCAAGCCAAATTACTACGCGTACTGCAAGAAGGGGAGATAGAACGGGTGGGTGATACACGCACCCGCAAGGTCGATGTGCGTGTTGTGGCCGCTACCAACGTCGACCTGCAGGAGGCTGTAGCGGCAGGTCGTTTTCGCTCCGATCTCTACTATCGTTTGAATATCTATCCGGTCATCATTCCTCCCCTACGTGAACGCAAGGATGATATCGAACTTCTGGTGACCCGCTTTCTTGAAAAAAACACAGCCAGGCATGGTAAACGTGTCAACGGGATTACCGAAAGAGCACTGCAGGCACTCAAGGATTACAACTGGCCAGGCAACATCCGCGAACTTGAAAACATGATTGAGCGGGGTGTCATCATTGTCGCCGTCGGCGATGCCATTGATCTGAAAGACCTGTTTCCATGCCTCAACATCAATAAGGATGCAGCTACCCTACACCCATCGTTGGGCAGGGAAGAAGGGGATGTGGAATCCCTGGTCGGCCAAGTCATTGATCAATCGACCAGCCTTGAAGAGATGGAGACCCTATTGCTTGAAACAGCGGTAAAAAAAGCAAAGGGCAATCTAAGTCAGGCAGCACGTATACTAGGAATAACCCGCCCTCAGTTGGCCTACCGGCTGAAGAAACGGGAGAACGGCTCTTTGTTAGCGTAACCCGTTCCACAGGCCTCACGCCCAACGTCTTCCCCTTCTAACCGGTTCTAACGCGATGCATTCGGATCTGTTCCTACAAATTCTGCAGGTGACTCTGCCGGTATTCGGTATCGCGGCCCTCGGTTATCTCTATGGCCGAATCAGCGGTACAGACGTCCTGTCCGTCAACCGCATCAATATGCAATTGTTCGTGCCGGCCCTGCTTTTCTATGTACTCTCTGAAAAAATACCCGGCACCTCCCAATGGCAGACCATTGCATGGGGCACGCTGCTGATTGTGCTTATCTCCGGCATCGTCTCATGGCCTGTAGCAAGACTATTGGGTATTCGCCCGCGAGTCATGTTGCCTTCGATGATGTTCAGTAACTCCGGCAATCTTGGCCTACCCCTGGCAGCGCTGGCGTTCGGCGAGCAACTGCTTCCTCTCTCAGTTGTTGCCTTTGTTGTTACGATGAGTCTTCATTTCAGTTTGGGGATTTGGCTGGTCAGTGGTCGGTTTCACCCCTACGAACTATTTCGAAACCCGGTTTTCCTCGCCACCCTGGCAGGCGTTATTGCCTATACCTTCGACTGGCACACGCCGAGCCTTCTGTTGCCAGGCCTGGCCATGCTTTCCGAAGTAGCTATCCCTTTAATGCTGGTCTCCCTAGGCATTCGCTTGATTCACCTGGATCTACGCCACTGGAAATCCGGGATGGTAGGCGCCCTGTTATGTCCCCTCAGTGGCCTGATCGGCGCCTGGGTTGCCATCACCTGGTTACAGCCCAGTGAACAGATGCGCGATATCCTGTTCCTCTTCTCAATACTGCCCCCGGCAGTGATGAACTATCTGCTGGCAGAGAACTATCGGCAATCTCCAGATGAGGTGGCGGCAATGGTTGCTTTCGGGAATCTCGCCAGTCTGCTTGTGATTCCAATCGCCTTGGCCTTCATCCTATGAACAAACGCCGCGCCCTTGCCGGGTGGCTGCTGCTGGCGGCTGTCATCAGCACAGCAATCAGCACGCTTTGGCCCCTCCATCCAATAAGCTGGGCCGGCTTTTTGACCTGGTCAGCCGGGGTGATGGTGTGGAGTGAAATCCCAACCCACACCCGTCGTCAGGTGATTATTCTCATCTTCATCGGTCTGCTGTGTATGCTCTGGGGGTTCATGCAACAGCTCACACCCGACTGGTCGATGATGCTATCAGGCAACGCGCTATTGCTGTCCATGCTGGCAGCGGTCAGTTTTCTTCGCCTGATCACCCGCCCCGGGACTGCCAAAGATGAGCGACTGCCCCAGGGTAGACGAGCCATATGGTCAACCCTGGTTGGCGTCCATCTTTTTGGCGCGGTAATCAATCTATCGTCAGTCTTCATCATCGGCGATCGTGTCAGGGGTCCGGGACAGCTAAGTCCAGCACAGAGCATCGTGCTGACCCGTGGATTCGCCTCTGCAGCATTCTGGTCCCCCTTCTTCGCTGCCATGGCGGCAGCCATGACTTATGCACCTGGCGCCAAACTCGAACAGGTCTGGTTGATGGGTATCCCTCTCGCGGTTATCGCTTTACTGATCACCGGCTTCAACCGTCGAGACCAGCAGCGTTTCGTCGGCTATCCCATGCACCCTTCTGCACTTGCCCTGCCTGCCATACTGGCACTGGCTGTGTTGGTACTACACCAATTCAGACCGGCCTGGCATATCCTGGGTATTATCTGCCTTTTGAGTCCCAGTCTCGCCCTGCTGGTGGTCACACTCAATGGCCATCAACCCTTATCATTGCTACGCCGGCACATTACCCAGGAGATGCCTGGTATGCACAATGAGCTGAGCCTGTTTCTGGCCGCGGGTGTGATGGCTGCTGGTTTGAACGTCGTATTTCAGGGATTTGGTGGCTGGCTGCCATTTACCCGTTTCGGCGGTATTGAAGCCAGTCTGACACTGTTCTTCATGCTGATCACCTCCATCGCCGGGGTACACCCAGTGATCAATATTGCGGCGCTTGGTACCCTGTTAGCCCCCTTACAACCGAATGGCACACTACTGGCCATGACCTTCCTATCGGCATGGGCCATCGGGGTTGCAAGCAGTCCCTTCTCCGGCATCAATCTCTCGATGCAGGGGCGATATGGGCAAAAAAGCATGGACAGCCTTAAATGGAATGGAAGCTATAGCCTGGTGATGTTTCTCTGTTCGGTAGCGGCGCTGAATCTCTACGCAGCCCTTATCTTATAATTTAACCTGAATCTGAGGGTTCAATTGGAACTTAATCTTTATCTAAACAAAGCATTGGAGCGATAGATAGCCATGACTCACATTATCCAAGTGCACCGGCATGGCGGCAGCGAAGTACTCAACTGGGAAAATGTTGAACTCTCCGACCCTGAACCGGGCGAAGTCCGTCTGCGCCATACGGCGGTTGGTCTCAATTTTGTGGATGTCTACTTCCGAACCGGCCTCTACCCTCCTGGCTCATTGCCTTTTATTCCAGGCCTGGAGGCAGCGGGTATCATCGAGGCAATAGGTGAGGGTGTCAGTGAGTTTGCTATCGGAGACAGGGTTGCCTATGCCGGAGGTCCGCTGGGTGCCTATGCCGAGGCACGAAACTTTCCTGCAGAACGACTAATCAAGCTTCCCGAAGAGATCAGTGAAAAACAGGCTGCGGCAATGATGCTGAAGGGGATGACGGCAGAATATCTGGTCTGCAGAACCTACCCGGTCAAGGCCGGGGAGACCCTACTGCTGCATGCGGCTGCCGGTGGTGTCGGTCAGATTCTCACCCAGTGGGCAACGGCTATCGGGGCAGTAGTCATCGGAACGGTGGGCAGTGAAGAGAAAGGGGTGGTCGCCAAAAAGTCTGGCTGTCAGCATATCATCAACTACCGACGGGAAAATATCGTAGAGCGTGTCAACCAAATCACATCAGGCAAAGGCGTGTCCGTGGTTTATGACTCAGTTGGCCAGGCAACCTTTCAGGCCTCGCTCGCTTGTCTTGCACCACGTGGAACGCTGGTCTCTTTCGGCCAGTCCTCGGGTGAAGTACCCCCTTTTGACATTACCGAACTCAGCCGCCAGGGATCACTCTACCTGACTCGACCAACCCTGTTCGATTATGTAAAAGAGCGCCATTCACTGCTCCGGAGTGCCGACGCACTGTTCAAAAAAATCAGCAAAGGAGCGATTCAGGTGAACATCTTCAAGGAGTACCCACTCGCTGAAGCAGCCCGGGCACAAGAGGACCTTGAGGCCAGACGGACTCAAGGAAGCTCTATTTTTCTACCTTGAAAGTAAAATGATTTCAGGCACGGACAGAACGCACTATGCGACATCCTGTAGCAATCATCCTTTTTTATAAATCCGGTGCCCGACAAGAAAACCTACCGATACCTTTAAAAAGTGTAGTGTAACAATAGCCATTCAGCGGTTTTCAGTTATCATGTGCCAAGAGCCTATGACACTTCGCTCGCTATACCGATAAGTTTTGGAACTGATATGAATGACACGTTAATGGTCTTGCCAAGTTCACGCTACGATGAGATACGCCTGGTTAAGGTCCCAAATGACCTTGATCGCAACGAGGCCTATCGTTTTGCGACGGGTATCATCGCACAGGCGGAAGAGAGCAATCAAAACTGCCGCTGGGAAGATATCGCTGAGGCCCTGGAAGCTAGAGGGTTTGAACCCATTGAGGCGCTAATCGGGCCTGCCTTGGATTGACCATCTCCTTAGTCAAGGTCTTCGTACTCATCCAGGTCCATTTGCAGCAGAATTGCCTTTCGCAGCAGTTTTTGCTCGTTTCTTAGGGTCTTTTTCAGACTACTGATCTCTTTTTCCAGATCCTGTATCCGATAGACCAACTCATCCGCATGGGCAACTGTCTGAGGTGAGGTTTGAGGGGCGGTTGCCTGGCCGGCTCCTGTGGCAGCCCCACTAGGGTGAAGCGGTGAAACCGACGCCAATTGTGGCGGTTGTTGTCCTTGGTCGGATACGGGCGGGTCGAAGCTGACCTCCTGTTCCAATTCATGCATCACCGAGAGCACCGCATCCTTCTCCAGGTTATGAAGCTCTTCCAGACAACCGAACAGCATCATTCTGTCACACATTGCATTAATGCGCCGAGGTACACCACCGGTGAATTCGAAGATCATCGGAAAGACCCCCTCACTGAATGTGGGGTCCTGGTTCCAGCCAACCAGTTGCAAGCGGTGCAGGATATATTTTTCTGTCTCTTCCGCACTCAGTGGATCAAGGTGATAGGAAGCGATGATCCGCTGTCGCACCTGCTCCATACCCGGGCTCTGCAGGGTTCGCTTAAACTCCTCCTGACCCAACAGAAAGGTCTGGACCAGCGCCTTATTGTTAACCTGGAAATTGGAGAGCATACGCAGCTCTTCAACAGACCTTGGCGGGAGATTCTGGGCCTCGTCCACCACCAGCAACATCTGCTTGCCCTCTGCATGGCGGGCACGCGCTATGGCTTCCAGGTTATGCAGTAGCGTTGCCTTATTGAGCCCCTCATGAGCAAGCCCAAAGGAGGCACAAACCATGCGTAGCATATCGTCCGGGTCAACCTGGGTTGTGACCAGTTGAGCAGCCATGACATTCATACTGCTCAGTTCGTCGAATAAATTACGCACCAGCGTTGTCTTGCCGGTACCAATCCCACCTGTGATAACAATGAATCCCTCACCCTGCTCAAGACCATAACGCAGGTAGGCCATGGCACGATTGTGACCTTTGCTGTTGAAAAAGAACTTATGGTCCGGTGTCAGCTGAAACGGCTTGCCTTCCAGCTTGTAAAAATCATCGTACATACGATCTGCCTTCTCTCATTGCTATGCTTCCCTGCTTGAACTGGCTACCAGCCACTCACTAAATTATGAAAAGTGAAAAACGTTGATTGCTGATACTGCCAGGGGTCAAGGATGGAGTGTTCAATCAATATTATGCTATGAAACTCACTATTTGCCTACCGCTGTTAGAGAAGGGGTATTGGTTCCGGTTCCCAGAACTGGAAAGGCTATCACTCATTCCATGAAAATAATCTCAGAAACAAACGATGGTTGACCCAGCTCATTAGAGTCAACTATCTTGCCATTGTGTACCCCATTCTGATTGACAGAACGAATGAGGATTTCAGGGTGGGATACACTTTAATTATAACGACCCAAACAAGATAACGACCATGAGGAGAAACCATGCTCAACGCTGGAGATAAGGCGCCATCCTTTGAATTACCGGACTCTGACATGCACATCATCAATTCTGAGCAATTCATCGGTAAGCAGAATCTGGTGATCTACTTCTATCCAAAAGACGATACCACCGGCTGCACTATTGAAGCATTGGAACTCTCGGATCTGACCGATGATTTCACATCCCTGGACACCCAAGTAATTGGTATCAGTCGAGATAATTGTGTCAGCCATGCGGCATTTCGCGACAAACACGGACTTACTGTGCAACTACTGGCAGATACTGATGGAGAGGTATGCAATGCCTATGGCGTTTGGCGGGAAAAGGAGAAAAATGGCGTAAAGCGCATGGGTATTCTACGCTCGACATTTATCATCGATAAACGTGGAATTATCCAGGAAGTCATCTATGACGTAAAACCAAAAGGTCATGCGGAACAGGTACTTGAGCGTGTAAAAAAGATCATCTGACCCAAAAAACACAGAGTATAAGTGAGCCTGTGAAACTCCGAACCCAGATTCTGATCTTCCTGTTCCTCTTCGGATTTGCTCCGTTGACAGCCATGGTGTTGACGAATCTTCCATTTGTACTCGATCGACTGGAATTTTTCTATCACAAAGCCTACCTGCAAAATCTACGCGCAGACTTTCGGGATCTTGATGAACATTTAGCCAGCCGCCATGAGATGTTGCGGCTTTTGGCAAAACTCCCGGAACCAGGCCTGATTCTGGGAGAGCAGGAAGCTGAAGAGGGGAGGAAACAGATAGACCATGCCCGCGCTCGTTACACCGAGTGGATCAACCAGATTCTCCGTGACCATTTGGATATCTTCCAGATTCTGTTTCTTGATCTGGAGGGCAACCCACGATTCTGGCTGGAACTGAATGCACGAACCCGTCAATGGGAACCGACCATCAAGAAACCGGATATGCCATCCTGGGATTTTTTCCAGCAGAGCGTACACCAAGAGTTCGGCCGAGTGGCGGTCAGTAAAATCAGTCTCAATCCGGGTGTTGCCCATCTGGATCCCCGCCGTTTCATGACCTTACGCATGATCAGTCCCATCATTGGACCTGACAACCAGGAACGTGTCGCTCCCTTGGGTGCTGTGGTGATCAATATCGATGTCGGCGGTATGGCACGCGCCTACCGCAATACACTGTGGGTGACCAGTGATGGCGCCTATTTGGATGAACGTCTGAGTGGGAGTGACAAGGCACGCGCTTTCGAGGATTTCAACGGTCTGCAGGTATTATTCGAAAAGGGGAATCTGGCACTCTGGGAAGGCGGCCAGGGTAGACAGGTTATCTGGGTACCCCTGTTCACTACTGAAGGATCAGGTCCCTTATGGGTGGGTCGTCCAGTCGATCCTTCACCCTTGGATAAGTTTCGAAATGTGCTGGTTAGCCGGGTTATGACCATTGTGCTCATCGCACTGGTCATACTGCTGATAGTAGCCCGTTTTATCGCCTTACGTGCCGAGCAGTTTGGGCAAAAGCTGCGCGACGGTGTGGGCCGCGTTCTACGTGAGGATGACCCGGTACGCTTTGATTGGAAGGGATCCCGGGAGATCGAGCAACTTGGCCAACAACTCACAGAGCTGGCAGAAACCCACTCGAAACAGGCGGAGGCACAACGTCAACATGCCAGGCAGCTGGAGGAGTCCAATCGCTATAAGTCCCAATTTCTTGCCAATGTCAGCCACGAACTACGCACACCCCTCAACTCAATCCTGCTGTTATCCAAGATGCTCAATGAAACCCCGGAGCATCTCACCACAGAGCAGAAAAGGCAGCTGGAAGTGATCCACGATGCGGGGTGCGACCTGCGGGCATTGATCGACAATATCCTTGATCTATCCCGGATTGAAGCGGGAAAAGCCAGTATCAGTTTGCAGCAGATTCCGTTGCAAATCCTTGTTTCTGACCTCATTGAACTGGTAAAACCCCAGTTCGACGCCAAAGGACTCAGTCTCTCTCTCGAAATTGGACCGTCGTTACCAGAACGTTTTCTATCCGATCAGGAGAAGGTTCGGCAGATCCTGAAGAACTTTCTCTCAAACGCCCTGAAATTTACTCACCAGGGCGGTACAACACTACGTGCTTATACACATTCAGACAACGGCGTGGATCTGATCTGCTTTGCTGTCGAAGATACCGGTGTGGGTATCCCTAAGAACAAGCACGAATTGGTCTTCGAAGCATTCAAACAGGCAGACGGATCGACCAGCCGTCGATTTGGCGGTACCGGATTAGGACTCAGTATCAGCCGGGAACTGGCACGTCTTCTCGGGGGAGAAATCAGCCTCGAGAGTGAAGAGGGAGCAGGCGCTGTCTTTACCTTGTGCCTGCCACCTGAGTTCGATCATAGCAACCTCTCTCCACAACAGGTCGAACTCCAGGAAGCTGTGGAACCGGAATTGTTGCGTGATCAAAAGTCCAGACAAAACAACCGATCTACAGAAAAATCATCGCATACTCCCTTCGCCGGTAGGCGGATATTGGTCGTGGACGATGACTTGCAGAACCTTCTCGCGCTTACACCACAACTGGAAACCTGGGGTTTTGAGGTGGCCGCGGCTGGTGACGGCCAGGAAGCCATAGATACATTGAATGAAGACCCGGAATTCAGTCTTGTATTGATGGACATCATGATGCCGGAGCTGGATGGCTATGATACGATCAGATATATACGTAAAACGACGCAGCTCAAAGCACTCAAAGTCATTGTGCTGAGCGCCAAGAATGCGGCTGAAGACCGCAAACGTAGCCTGGATGCTGGAGCAGACGATTTTGTGGCCAAACCGGTCGACTCAGACAAGCTTCAGGCAGTCATCAGAGAGCATTTAGGGCCAGAATGAAAAGATACGCCGGTTTCAAACTGCTGATCGTGGATGACCACGAGCACAATTTATTTACTCTGCGCACGCTGGTAGAGCGCTACATGGACGTGGAGATTCTGGAGGCCTTTTCGGGACAGCAGGCACTTGATATTGCTGTCAGAGAACCGGGTATCGATCTCATCATTCTGGATGTGCAGATGCCTGAAATGGATGGTTTTCAGACCGCATCCATGTTGAAAATTCGAAAAAAGACCAAAGATATCCCGATTATATTTCTCACCGCCGCTTTCAAGACCGAAGAGTTTCAGCAAAAAGGTTACGAGGTAGGCGGTGTCGACTACCTGCTAAAACCCATCGATGACAATCAACTGCTGAATAAAATCAGTACCTATTTCAGACTCATCGAAAAAGAGCGCGAACTTAACAGGATTCTGGAACAAAAGGTGGCGGAAAGGACAGCTGAGCTGGCTGCTGCCAAAAATCATCTGGAAAATATCATTACCCATATGGGCGAAGCCCTCCTGGTACTCAATCCCGAGGGTGAGATTGAATCTGCCAATCCGGCCGCGTGCAAGATGCTCAACTACAGTGAAACCGATCTGTTAGAAATGTCGATTGGCGATGTCTTCGAAGAGGAGGAAGAGGAGCAGGCCGGTGCATTTTTCGGCACTTGGCTGGAGGCATTGATACGCACAGGTGCATTGAGCCGCATTGAGGCGAGCTTCATTGCTAAAGACGGACGCCGTGTACCCATACTGTTTTCCCGTACCGCCGTCAAAGACAGCGACGACAAAATCAGTCATATTGTCTGTATCGCAAAGGATATGACAGGTTATATCCGCGAGCCGGATGCAATGATGAATGCATCCAAAGGAGCTTGAAAAAATGAACGAGCCAATCGATCCACGCCTAACTGAAGATGAAGACACATCGCTCACAGCCAACGCACTCAAGGCCATGGCCCATCCACTTCGCTGGAAGATTCTCTGTTCACTGGGTGAAAATGAACTCTCAGTGGGAGAAATTGTAGAGCGGACCGGCACATCCCAGAGCAATATCTCACAACACCTCGAGCAGCTGCGTAACAAGAACATTGTCGTCTCTCGCAAAGAGGCCAATCGCATCTACTACCGCATCCGTAACCCCCAGTTGCTGGAGCTGATCGGCATCATGCGTAATGTTCTCTGTCCAGCCAATCTGGATGATCGTTATCCAAGATAAGCGACATAAAAACGAGATGAACGAAAGTATTTTCGACCTGGAGAGTCGGTTGGCCTTTCAGGAAGAGGCCATAAACACCCTCAGTGAAACCGTTATTGAGCAACAACAACACATTGACGCGCTTGCTCGAACTGTTGAAGCCTTGCGTGAACGCATAAAAGCCTTCGATCCATCACCACTGCAATCCGATGAACAGGAACCACCACCACCTCACTATTAGCAATAGCGAAGTGATCAATTAGATATCGGAAGAGATACAGGAGGGTTGAATGAGTATCGCAGATCTCACTGATAGACAACAGGCACTCTATGAGGCCTTTTACGCTTCAACCCATAACAACGAATGCTTGGACCGCAGAACAGAGATCCTGGTGGGATTATCCGCAGCACTGGCGATGAATTGTAAACCCTGCACTCAATACTATCTTGCCCAGGCAGGGGATGCGGAGATTGATGAAAAAAGCATCTCGGAAGTGCTTGCAAAAGTGATGGCAGTCGCTGCTGGACAGAAGCGCTTACAGGCTCTTGAAGCGTTGAATGAATCAGATGTCAACTCATGACTACACTCATCTTGCAGCCTGACAGGCAGCAAAAAGAGATGTCTGCAGCACGCTAGGTTAGGATATAAGCCAGGTCGAAAAACCGGCATTCCGACTCAATCACCCGCGTATAAATCCACATCAATCTTCGGTGGCATCTGCAGATGAAACCCTTGGCTACGTAGATTGTCCATCACCACAGCTACATCCTCACGAGCCAGCTTACGCCGATCACTCAGGGCAATCTCCATCACTCTTACCGGGACACCAAAGCGCTCCAACAGGACACCGGGCACACAGGTAAAGTCATCTTCCTTGGCGATGTAGAGATACATCTCATCCTTACGTGGGCTGCGATAGATCCAGCAAGCCATACCCATCCCATTCACTGCCCACTCTCATTAATCGAAGGTGCAACCACCTGCTTCAGCTTCCAAATATCCTGATTGTATTCCTGAATAGTGCGGTCGGTGGAGAAACGGCCGCTTTTGGCGCTGTTGAGAATACTCATGTGCGTCCAGTGTTTCTGATCCTGATAGGCCATGGCCGCTTGCTCCTGAGAATCAAGATATCCACGGAAATCTGCTGCCGTCATCCAGGGATCATAAGGATTGCGGATTGACTCGATTATGGGATCGAATATCCCTGGCTCGAACTGATTAAAATAGCCACTCTCCAGTAATTGCATGACCCGTTTCAGATCACTGTCCTGCTCAATAATACTGTTTGGCATGTAGTGAGTGCGCGTCGCTTCAACTTCTTCACTGGTGAGACCGAACAAAAAGAAGTTAGCCTCACCAACCTCTTCGAGAATCTCGATATTAGCCCCGTCCAAGGTGCCGATCGTCACCGCCCCGTTCATCATAAACTTCATGTTGCCGGTACCTGAGGCCTCCTTACCGGCCGTGGAGATCTGTTCAGAAAGATCAGTACCCGGTGCAATCACTTCCATAGCGGAAACCCGATAGTTGGGCAGAAATGCAACCTTTAAAAGATTGCCAACCTGACGGTCATTATTCACCACTCGTGCCACGCTGTTGATCAACTTAATGATCAATTTTGCCATTTGATAACCAGGGGCAGCTTTACCACCGATCAACACGCAGCGTTTGGTCCAATTATCGGTATCTCCGGCCTTGATGCGATTGTAGAGGTGTATGACATGGAGAATATTCAGCAGTTGACGCTTGTATTCATGGATACGTTTTACCTGCACATCAAACAGGGCATCGGTGTCGAACTCCACATTGCAGTCGACTTTAACCAGCTTTGCCAAACGTTGCTTATTCTCTGTCTTGACCTTCTGCCACTGGCGTTGGAAAGTGCTGTTGTCCGCGAGTGTTGCCAACTTCTCCAGGGCAGGCAGATCAGATATCCAGCCGTTAGCAACTGTCTCATCAATCAATTTTCGCAGGCTGGGATTACTGGCTGCGAGCCATCGACGCGGAGTTACTCCATTGGTTTTGTTGTTGAAACGATCAGGCCAGAATTCAAAGAAATCTTGGAACAATCCCTGTTTCAGCAGCTCTGTATGGAGTGCCGCTACACCGTTGATCGAGAAGCTACCCACGATGGCAAGATAGGCCATACGCACCATCGGCACCTCACCCTCTTCAATGATCGACATCCGCCGTAAACGGTCTGTATCACCCGGCCATCGGGAGGCCACCTGGCCCAGGAAACGGGCATTGATCTCGTAAATGATCTCTAAAAGCCTTGGCAGCAGACACTCGAATAACTTGACCGGCCAGCGTTCAAGCGCTTCCGGTAGCAAAGTATGGTTGGTATAAGCCATGGTGCTACCGGTGACTTGCCAGGCCCTGTCCCAAGAAAATCCATGCTCATCCATCAATTGTCGCATCAGCTCGGCAATTGAAATACTGGGATGGGTATCGTTGAGTTGAAAGCAGTTCTTATCAGCGAAGTGGTCAAAATCCGAGTGGTTCTCTTTCCACTCACGTATGACATCCTTAAGGCTGGCAGAGGCAAGAAAATATTGCTGGCGCAGGCGCAGCTCTTTACCATTTTCGCTGGCATCGTTTGGATAGAGCACCATGGTAATATGCTCTGCATCATTTTTTGCCTCAACAGCTTCGGTGTAACTGCCGGCATTAAACTCCTCTAGATTAAATTCATCTGTGGCGGCCGCTTTCCATAGCCGCAATGTGTTTACGGTACCGTTGCGATAACCGGGTATCGGCAGGTCGTAAGGAACAGCGAGCACATCCTGGGTATCCACCCAACGCAGAGAGCCATTGATATGTTCTGTATGTCCACAGAATTTAATCCGCTGGGTATATTCTGGACGTTCCAGCTCCCAGGGATTGCCATCCCGTAGCCAGTGGTCGGGATCCTCAATCTGTTGGCCGTTGGCGATGTGCTGGCGGAACATCCCATACTCATAGCGCAAACCATAACCACGGACGGGTAGTTGTAAGGTGGCACAGCTATCTAGAAAGCAGGCCGCGAGACGACCCAGGCCTCCATTACCTAGCCCTGCGTCCGGTTCGCTTTCGCGAATATCATCCAGATTAATACCCAATTCTATGAATGCCTGGCTGACCTCTTCACTGACATCCAGGTTTAGGATTGCGTTACTGAGGGTTCGCCCCATTAGAAATTCGAGAGAGAGATAGAAGGTACGTTTACAATCGTCCTTTTCGTAGGTGGAGCGAGTCATCTTCCAGCGCTCGATCAGCCGGTCACGGATGGCAAGTGCGAGCGCCTTGTAAGGGTAGTGACTGGAAGTACAGTGGTCATCTCGACCCAGGGTATGGGCAAAATAGCGTCTAAAGTCGAAGGAGATGGCGTCTGCATCCATGCCCAGAGGGGGCAGTGGTGCCAACGGATTGCAGGCTTGTTTCAATGGCCTGGCGGATGAGGGCTCTTTTTTTTGCATGGTGTGGCTCTACTGGATGAAGGCATCAACCCGGTGCAGCACAGCCTCACCGAGTGCCATGAATGTAACTACCAGCGTGGTAGATCGGTACTGCCCATGAGGAATTCATCCACTGCCCGGGCCGCTTGTCGCCCTTCACGAATGGCCCACACTACCAGTGACTGACCACGACGCATATCCCCCGCAGTGAACACACCATCGATTGACGTCTTATAGGCATCGGCACCCTCTGTGGCAGACTTCACATTGCCACGACCATCCAGTTCAACACCCAGTTCATCAAGAAGCCCTTCATGGACCGGGTGCACAAAACCCATCGCAAGCGTCACCAGATCAGCCTTGAGTTCAAATTCGGATCCAGCAACTTCATTCATCTTCCAGTTGCCGCTCTCGTCCTTCCCCCATTCGACCTTGATACAGCGTACCGCCGCTAAATTGCCATTGCCGTCATCGAGAAATGCCTTGGTAGCCACTTGCCACATTCGCTCGCAACCCTCTTCCTGAGAACTGGAAGTGCGCATCTTGTTTGGCCACTCAGGCCAGGTGGTACCCTTCTCCTCCTTTACCGGTGGCTTGGGCAGAATTTCCAATTGGGTGACCGAGGCTGCACCATGACGGTTTGAGGTACCTATACAATCTGACCCGGTATCACCACCACCAATCACAACAACCTGCTTACCTTCAGCAGAGATAAAATCATCCACCTGGTCGCCCTGTACACGATGGCTATTGCTACGCAGAAAATCCATCGCAAAGTGGACACCATTCAACTCACGCCCAGGCATGGGCAGATCCCGTGGTTTCTCGGCACCGCCGGTGAGCACAACGGCATCAAATCTTTCCACCAGCTGTTTGGCAGGAACATCAATGCCGATATGGATGTTGGTCCTGAACTCGACGCCTTCTGTGCGCATCTGCGCCATGCGCCGGTCGATCACTTTTTTATCGAGTTTGAAATCGGGAATGCCATAACGCAACAAGCCACCAATACGGTTCTGTTTTTCAAACAGTACAACCTCATGACCTGCCCGTGCCAGCTGTTGTGCCGCAGCCATACCAGCAGGTCCTGAACCGACCACGGCAACCCGTTTTCCACTCTTGTGATCAGCTATCCGGGGTTTGACCCAACCTTCACTCCAGGCCTTTTCAATTATGCTGTACTCGATGGTCTTGATCGTGACCGGCTGATCATCCAGATTCAGGGTACAGGCCGCCTCACATGGCGCAGGGCAGATCCGTCCGGTAAACTCCGGAAAGTTATTGGTGCTGTGGAGTACTTCTATCGCTGATCGCCAGTCACCACGGTAGACCAGGTCATTCCAGTCCGGAATGATATTATTCACCGGACAACCACTGTGACAAAAAGGGATACCACAATCCATACAACGTGCGCCCTGCTGGCTCACGTTATCGTCACTCAATGGAATAACGAACTCATTGTAATTGACAATACGGTCCGCAACAGGTGCATAGGTCCTGTCCTGACGGGTGATCTCCTTGAATCCTGTTGGTTTTCCCATGATTAGTGACTCCCCTGACTGGCTGCCAAGCCAGTGCTTTTTTGTGCCTGCATCTCTTGCAATGCACGTCGATACTCAACCGGCATAACCTTCACAAACTTCGGTAGCATGCTCTCCCAGTTATCCAGGATGCGCTTCCCTACTTCCGAATTGGTGTAGTGTAGATGGCGTTCGATGAGCTGCTTGAGTCGTAACGCATCGAAGCGCGTCATATCACTGCTGAGATCAACCCGACCATGACTCTCAAGGTCACCGCCCTGGTGATCCAGCTCTTCGAGGGCAATATCTTCTGCCTCGATCGGCTCCAGCTCAACTTGCGCCATATTGCAACGTTCACTGAAATCTCCAGCCTCGTCCAGTACATAGGCGATACCGCCTGACATGCCTGCTGCAAAGTTACGCCCCGTGGGACCCAGGCAGACCACAATACCGCCCGTCATGTATTCGCAACCATGGTCTCCAACACCCTCAATCACGGCGGAAGCACCGGAGTTGCGCACACAAAAGCGTTCACCGGCGACTCCACGGAAGTAACACTCACCGCTGATAGCGCCGTACAACACGGTATTGCCGACAATGATATTCTCTTCCGCCTTACCGATTTTTGATCCTGCCGGTGGGTAGATTACCAAACGTCCCCCCGACAGCCCTTTACCGACATAGTCATTTCCCTCACCCGCAAGTTCAGCTGTGACACCCCTTGCCAGCCAGGCGCCAAAAGACTGACCTGCCGTACCAGAGACTTTGATGTAGATGGTGTCATCAGGCAGGCCCGCAAGACCATATTGTTCAGCCACTCGACCGGAGAGCATGGTGCCGAATGTACGATTGTAGTTATGGATATCGATATCTATCTTCACTGCTTCGGCCTTCTCAAGTGCCGGTTTGGCCTGCTTGATAAGCTCCAGGTCGATGGCCTTGTCGAGACCGTGATCCTGGGTTTCGCAGTTATAGATTGCAACATCCTCACCAGCCTCTGGCTTACGCAGCAGGCGGCTGTAATCAAGCCCTTCCGCCTTCCAGTGGCTGATCGCCTTGCGCATATCGAGACGATCGCTTTGACCAACCATCTCGCTCCAGCTTCTGAATCCAAGCGCTGCCATCAACTTGCGCGCCTCTTCGGCCACGAAGAAAAAGTAGTTGATCACATGTTCAGGTTCGCCGGTAAAGCGCTTTCGCAACTCCGGGTCCTGGGTGGCTATACCCACCGGACAGGTGTTGAGATGGCATTTACGCATCATCAGACACCCTTCGGCAATCAGGGGGGCTGTAGCAAACCCGATCTCGTCAGCACCTAACAAAGCAGCGATGACAACATCCCGACCAGTCCGCATACCACCATCGGCCTGAACCGCAATACGTCCACGCAATTTATTCAGCACCAGGGTCTGATGGGTTTCGGCAAGGCCTATCTCCCAGGGAGAGCCTGCATGCTTTATAGAGGTCAAAGGACTGGCACCTGTGCCACCATCGTATCCTGAGATGGTCACATGGTCAGCATGGGCCTTGGAAACACCTGCGGCCACTGTACCTACACCCACTTCTGAAACCAGTTTGACCGAGATACGCGCCTTGGGATTAACGTTCTTCAGATCATGGATCAGCTGTGCGAGATCCTCTATCGAGTAGATGTCATGATGCGGCGGTGGAGAGATCAATCCCACACCAGGGGTGGAGTGACGTACCCGGGCAATCTGCTGGTTGACCTTATGGCCCGGCAGCTGCCCTCCCTCCCCTGGCTTGGCGCCTTGGGCCATTTTGATCTGGATATCGTCAGCATTGACCAGGTATTCGGTGGTTACCCCAAAACGGCCTGATGCCACCTGCTTGATCGCTGAGCGTTCCGGATTGCGTGAACCATCAGCTAGTGGGTTGAACCGCTCGGGCTCCTCTCCCCCTTCACCCGTGTTGGACTTGCCACCCAAAGCGTTCATTGCCTTTGCCAGGGTGGAATGGGCTTCATATGAGATTGAGCCGAAGGACATCGCTCCGGTGGCAAAACGTTTGACGATCTCGCTTGCCGGTTCAACCTCATCCAATGAGAGCGGCTGCTTCGCCAGATTGAACTCGAACAGTCCCCGCAGCGTCAGTAGAATCTCGTTCTGGGTATTGATCGCATCGGCAAACGCCTGATAAGTATCCCAATCATTGCTCCGCACCGCATGTTGCAGCTTAGCGATGGTCTCCGGAGTCCAGTTGTGATCCTCACCACGCAACCGGTAGGCATAGTCACCGCCGACATCCAGGTGCTTTTGGTAGATCAATTGATCACCATAGGCCTTGTCATGCCATTTCATAGCTTCAGCAGCCACTTCATTCAGTCCCGCACCCTCAATGGTCGTAGTGGTGCCAGTGAAATAGGCATCGATAAAGCCAGTGGACAAGCCAATGGCATCAAAGATCTGCGCTCCGCAGTAGGACTGATAGGTCGAGATACCCATCTTCGACATGACCTTTTTCAGGCCTTTGCCGACCGCTTTGATGTAACGCTCCTGGGCCTCTGGAAATTGTAAAGGCTCCGCAAAACCCTGCAACAGCGCCTGGATGGTATCGAAGGCCAAATAGGGATTGACCGCCTCTGCACCATACCCGGCCAGCGTAGCAAAATGGTGTACCTCTAGTGCTGCTCCCGTCTCAACCACCAATCCAGATTCCGTGCGCAGACCTTTCCGAATCAGGTGATGATGAACCGCAGAGGTCGCGAGCAGTGCAGGAATGCTGATATTGTCTGCATCAACCTTGCGGTCGGAGAGGATAAGGATATTGTAGCCCTCACGCACTCTCTTCTCCGCCAGTTCGCAAAGCTTGGATAACGCGGGCTTCATCCCATCGATACCACTCATCGACGGATAGACAATGTCCAGCGTCATGGTGCGGAAAGCCCCGCCGGTATTATCTTCAATATGACGAATGCGCTCCAGATCCTCATTGGTCAATACCGGCTGAGAGACCTCCAGGCGCATATGGTCACCGGCATCCGCCATATTCAGCAGATTGGGTCTTGGCCCAATCAGACTGACCAAAGACATGACCAGCTCTTCCCGAATCGGATCGATAGGTGGATTGGTCACCTGGGCGAAGTTCTGCTTGAAATAGGTCGACAGATGTTTTGCCCTGAGCGAGAGCACAGAGGGTGGATTATCCGCACCCATCGACCCCGTTGCTTCTTGTCCAGTGAGGACCATGGGGGTCAGGAGAAACTTGATATCTTCCTGACTGTAGCCAAAGGCCTGCTGAGCATCGAGCAGATCATCGTCGTTCGGCGACATTGGCGCCACATCCGATGGCAGCGAGTCCAAATGGATTTGGGTTTGATCCAACCAGTCCTGATAGGGTTTGGTCACCGCCAGTTCAGCCTTGATCTCGGCATCATCGATAATGCGCCCCTGCTCCAGGTCGATGAGGAACATTTTTCCAGGCTGGAGTCGCCATTTCTTGACAATCTTCTGTTCAGGTATATCCAATACACCCATCTCTGATGCCATCACCACCAAATCATCATCCGTGATCAGATAGCGTGCAGGACGGAGGCCATTACGATCCAAGGTGGCACCTATCTGACGACCATCAGTAAAGGCCACCGCTGCCGGCCCATCCCAGGGTTCCATTAACGCTGCATGGTATTCGTAGAAAGCCCGCCTCTCCTTATCCATCAGCTTGTTGCCACCCCATGCTTCAGGGATCAGCATCATCATCGCATGAGCCAGTGAGTAACCACCGGCAACCAGTAACTCCAGTGCATTATCGAAACAGGCCGAATCCGACTGGCCTTCCGGGATCAGTGGCCAGATCTTCTCCAGGTCATCACCCAACACTTCGGAAGCCATGGAGTTCTTACGAGCCCGCATCCAGTTGACATTGCCACGTAGGGTATTTATCTCCCCGTTATGGGCGATCATGCGAAAAGGGTGGGCAAGATCCCAGGTTGGAAACGTATTGGTAGAGAAGCGTTGATGAACCAGCGCCAAAGCGGAGACCATGCGCTCATCGCGGAGATCGAGATAGTAGTCTCCCACTTGGTCAGCAAGCAGCATCCCTTTATAGACAATGGTGCGGGAAGAGAAGGAAGTGAAATAGAAGGAACTGCCCCCCTCCATCTCAGCCTGTCTAATCTTGTTTTCTATCTGCTTACGAATGACAAAAAGCTTGCGCTCAAAGGCATTCTGATCGGCACAATTTGCACCCCGGGCCACAAAGATCTGTCTGACCTGCGGTTCGGTTGGTATAACACTGTAGCCTAATCCGCTGTTTTCCACAGGCACATTGCGCCAGCCAATCAACTGCTGACCTTCTGCGGTGACCAAGGCCTCAATCGTCTCTTCGCACTCAGCGCGACTTGCCGAATTTTGCGGTAGAAACACCATGCCAATGGCATACTCACCTTCAGCCGGTAAATCGAAATCAACAACACCACGATAAAATGCATCGGGTATTTGCAACAGGATACCTGCACCATCACCTGCTTTTGGATCGGCCCCGACTGCACCTCGGTGGGTAAGTCGATCAAGGATCTCCAGCCCCTGCTGGATAGTCTGATGGCTTTTTTCACCCTTGATATTGGCTACAAAGCCAACACCACAGGCATCGTGTTCATTCGCGGGATCATAGAGTCCCTGTTTCGGTGGTAAAGCACCTTGGCTCATTACGCAAACCTCATTTTGCCCGCCCTCGCTAGGTCAGCACCGTATCGAGGGTCATGCAATAACCTGAAATAAGGAATTCTCAGCGGCCTGTCAGGCCGCAGGATTACATCCAGCGCCTCACCCCATAATCACAAGCTGCCACCATTTGAGATGCAGCATGACCACGATTCGAGGCACTTGAAGACGCAGAACATCGAAGGATACTTGAGAATTAGCTCTCAATCTAGTTTGTAAATGCTCGGTGTCTTGACAGGGGTCCATCCAGAAGCGGTGAAATATATCGCAAATTGAGCAATAAGACACAACCATCTAATATTAATCTTTAATATCAATAGGTTAATTCTATGGAATTCATGCATTTCAAATATATTACAGCAAATTGCATCTCTTGAGACAGACTCAATGAGGAATTAAACGCCCAGGCAACCAACCCTGTTAACGAGGGATAGTCTGTTGCAGGGAAGCGAAAGAGCGAACCCAAACACCGCCCTTACGCACTGCCAAGGGTAAGGATGCAACGGCCTTCTCTGCCTTGTTACGATCGGGATAGACCCCCCATAACAGGGCATACCAGGGTGCTCCATTTCTTGTAGTTTTAAATGTATAAGCCTCTTCTCCAAGACGATTTCTAACAATAAACGCTTGAAGTGATGTCAAATTTTCTACCGCGATGAGTTGTAGGGTAAAACTTTCTGGTGGGCGTGACACGATCCAATTGAATTCATTATCCTGTTCACCTGTGCTGGCCAGCGTTTTCTGCTCTAATGGCTTTTCGGAGGAGGTCTTTTTGGCGATAACATCTCGTTCTGCAATGACCTGCACTTCTACAGGTTCTTCCTTATCGATCAATTGCGGCTCTTCGCTGGTTTTTACCTCTGAGGGTTCTGCAGGAGATTCCATGTGAATTTGTTCAGCTGCAATCGTACTGGCTGCTTTGGTATCGGGCTCTAGCTGGCCTTCATCCAATGTCGGCTCTGATACAGCTGTTGTATCGGACAATATACCCGTTGACTGAGCTTTTTTATCATGTTGAGCTAATTCTTCTGCTGTGGGCAATGATATCGGTTCATCCTTACCCGGTGGTACGTCAGGGTTAACAACCTCTAGCTTTTCTGACTCTTGTGCGAGGATGATTGATTCAGAAACTGGTTTCACCTCCTCCTGGACGATGTTGTCACCGGTCAAGCGCGGTGGCGGTGAATCAATAGCGATCTCATCAGTCCCACGATCATCTGATGGAGTCATTGCACCCGGTTCGGGTAGAGGCTCAACCCTATCCTTATCAACCCGACCTGAGACGTTGACTGAATCCGCTTCAAAAAGGCTATTAATAGGCCCCTGAAACAATAGCAAGCTCAAAATCAATACCAGAAGGGGGACACCTCCAACCAGCAGCTGTTTTCTATAACCGCTGAAAAATGGGGATTGTTCTGTTTGCTTTCCATCTTCACCCACAGCATTTAGGATCGCCGTAGCCAATAAACCTGGGTTACCGTTTGTCTCCTTGTAAATTCGGCTCAGTTTTGCCTCATCTAAGGCTAATTTTTCTGTGAGTCCCTCGTTGTTGAGAAGGAAGAACATGAAGGGTGTTGCTTCCTGGCGGGTCATGGGAGGCAGGTCTATAACTTGAATCGCCTGGGGAGACATGACTTGAAGCTGAGGCGTTGAAAGCAGTAGATCGATCTGTTCGTCAGCAAAAAGTACGATACTAACCAGACGTACGCCATCCACCTGCCTTTCAAAAAGCCGTAATAGTGTCATCAGGCTGGTCGGTGGCAACATTTGAGCATCGTCCACCAACAGCACGGGTATGCGACCACGTTTGCGTAACACTTCAAACCGATCGACTAATCGCTGTAATAATTCACCCGCAATATCCGGCAAACCACTGCATCGTGCAATATAGGCCAGTAACCGCTCAGGCTGCATGGTGGGATCAGCAGAAAAATGGCACACTGACCAGTTATCCGGTGACAACTGCTGCAGCCTGGAGGCAAGCAGAGTCTTGCCTATCCCGGATGGCCCTCTAACAAGCGGTACTAGCTCGCTGTTTTCTATCAGGTGACGCACCAGGTCAAGACGTGCGCTCACCTCTGTTGTTGTAAAATAATCGTACGCGTCAGACATGCCTGTACCCCCCTACGAAGAGGCAATCAACTGCCATAATACGACAAGGTTTCATTCAGTTTTTGCATTTCAAAGTCATCCGTTACCAATGAGTTGCCAATCTCTTTCAGCAGGATAAGTCGCAGTCGTCCATCCAATACCTTTTTATCGACTGCCATCAGCTCAAGAAAGCGATCTTGCGAGAGCGCTTTCGGTGGTTTTGTCGGAAGTTTTGCACGCTCGACAAGTTGACATGTCCGTGCATAGGAGACATCTGACAACCAGCCCAGGCGTCTAGACAAGTCTGCAGCCATACACATGCCGGTAGCGACAGCTTCCCCATGCAGCCATTCACCGTACCCCATTCCCGTCTCAATCGCATGGCCAAAGGTGTGTCCCAGGTTCAGTAACGCTCGTTGACCCGCCTCCTTCTCATCCGCCTCAACCACATCGGCTTTACAACGGCAGGATCGTTTAATCGCGTAGGCCAGACAACCTGGATCACGCGCCATTAAGGCATCCATATTGTTCTCAAGCCATGTAAAAAAATCAGCATCGACTATCAATCCGTACTTTATCACCTCAGCCAACCCTGAGGAGAACTGCCGGTCATCCAATGTATTCAGCGTTGAAGTATCCGCCAGCACCAGGCGCGGTTGGTAAAAGGCCCCAATCATATTCTTACCGAGAAGATGATTAACCCCAGTCTTGCCACCAACTGATGAATCAACTTGGGAAAGCAGCGTGGTGGGTATCTGGATAAAGTCGACACCACGTTGATAAGTGGCCGCGGCAAAGCCTGTCATATCGCCGATTACACCACCACCGAGCGCAACCAGGGTTGATTTTCTCGTATAATGCCCCTTAAGTAAGGCAGTATAGATACGATTCAGGATATCAAGCGTCTTATACTCCTCTCCATCCGGCAGGATACAGGTCCTAAGTTCAAACTCTGATAACGCTTTTACAGTCTTTTCCAGATAGAGTGGCGCAACTGTCTCATTGGTTACAACCATAACCTGTTTACCGGATATATATTCTCGAAACAGATCGGTATCGGCATACAAATCCTCACCGATGAAAATCGGATAACTCCTCTCACCCAGATCGACATCCAATTTAGATTCGCTTTTAATCAACTCTTTGTCCTGTCTCGGCGTTATTGACCCAACTTCTCTATTTGCTTACGAATGTCATGTACCACGGACTGTGTATTACGTCCTTCAGTGCTCACAAGTATATCGGCTGTTTGTCGATATAGCGGATCACGCTCAGCCATCAGTGTTGTCAGTTTTTTCATTGGGTCAGCGGTGCTCAATAGCGGCCTGTTTTTGTCTCTGTGTGTTCGTTCGAACTGTTGTTGGACAGAGCAATGAAGATAGATCACCACTCCTCTTGCTGACAGTGACTTACGATTATCCTCTCGAATAACCGCTCCACCACCCGTGGCAAGCACAATGCCCTCACGAGATGTTAACTCGTCAATTACTGTATGTTCCCGTTGACGAAAACCACTCTCGCCTTCAAATTCAAATATAGTGGGGATATCCACACCTGTTCTTCGTTGTATCTCATGATCGGAATCGATGAACTCCATGCGATAGAGTTCCGCAAGCTGCTTACCCACAGTTGTCTTACCAGCCCCCATTGGGCCGATCAGAAAAAGGCTCTGCAAACGCATAGATTACCCAACGTGCATTTTCATTGATGTGACGAAATCCACCATGGAGTTTTTTGTTAACTCTTCTAAAAAGTATATGTCAGCTTAACACTCTGAGAGCGAGGTCTGAAAGCATCTAAACCTTTAAGTTCATGCTTTTAGTCAGAAGTATCTCAAACACCATGTGATTGACAAAATAAAAAAGGCGTACCAACTGGTACGCCTTAGAATAGAATGAAGCAGAAGACTAGCGAACGGTTAATGTCTCCTTAAGGATCTTCGGTGTGACAAATATGAGTAACTCGTTGTTATTGTCAAGCTTCTCATTACGTCTGAACAGCACACCAGCATAGGGAATATCACCGAAGAAAGGTACTTTCTCTGTATTATTTGACTTATTCCGCTCAAATACACCGCCAAGCACCACCGTTTCACCATTATCCACTAACACCGTCGTCTCGATTCTCCTTGTATCAATTGGAGGTACGCCTAAGATGGATCGAGAAAAATCTGGATTGTCCTTGTTGATATTCAGATCCATTCGTACCCTATCGTCCGGTGTAATATGCGGTGTTACATCAAGTTTCAAGAGTGCCTCTTTAAAAGAGATCTTCGTCGCACCACTAGAAGTCGACTCCTGATAGGGGATCTCGACACCTTGCTTGATAGAAGCCTGGGTCTGATCTGAGGTGATCACTCGTGGACTGGAGACCAACTCACCCCGTCCTTCTGTCTGCATTGCAGAGAGTTCCAGCTGTAGCAGGTAGGTACCCACCTTACCCACCAGGAAATTCAAACCACCTGAAGGCTCATTTACCGGTAGATTTACCATCAGCCCCTCTTGATTGTCGCCGACATCATTATTGATCTCGATACCTGGCGCAATACCAAAGGAGTTGTCAAGATAACCAGGCATTGCACCGGCAGTAAGGGTGAAATTATCGCCGATAGAACCATCGAAGTTGGCACCAAACCGCACACCCAGGTCTTTTGCGAAATCGTTATTGGCAATGACAATTCGTGACTCGATCAAGACCTGACGTACTGGGATATCCAATCGCTGCAGCAAACGTCGAATATCTTCAAGTTTCGATGCTGTATCCTGTATTAATAGGGTATTCGTTCTGATATCGACAGTGACATTACCTCGCTCGGATAGCAGGCGATTCTCTTCTGACTTTAATAACATTGCCAGATCTTCAGCTTTAGCATAATTAACCTGAATAAAGTCAGAACGGAGCGGTGCCAGTTCTTCAATCTTCTGTTGTGATTCGAGCTCCAACTGCTCCCGGGCAGCCACCTCTTCTGTTGGCGCCACCATTATGACGTTGTCAATCTGTCTTTTAGTCAGCCCCTTGGACTTGAGAATAATGTCAAGCGCCTGATCCCACGGAACATTTTTCAATCTCAAGGTGATACGACCACTGACAGTATCACTGGTAACCAGGTTCAGGCCGGTAAAATCTGCCAGCAACTGTAATACTGCACGTACTTCGATATCTTGAAAATTGAGTGAGAGCCGTTCACCTGTAAATACCAGCCGCTCTTTGAGCAAGTCCTCCTTTTCCTGTTTGGATAGGGAACGCACTTCAACAGCGAAGACCTCATTAGCCTGATAGGCTAAGTAGTCATACTCTCCAGTTGGGTTAATCTCAATAACAACATTCTCTCCAACCGGCTTAGTTTTTATATTCAATACCGGCGTTGCGAAATCTGAAACATCTAGGGATTGCACAAGAGATGCATCAATATCGGCATTGAAAACCTCCATAATGATCTTGTTACCCTCCTCCCGCACATCGATAGGTGTGGCAGTATTACTCAAGGTGACCAATACACGTCCTTCACCTGCCTTACCACGCCGGAAGTCCACATTCGATATACCGTAGCTCGTCGTGGGAATGACTGACACCTTATTACTTGGCTCAGCCATATTACTTGGCTCAGCCATTTGGCTAGGTGCATCGACAGATATTCCGGTAGTGGATCCAATCCCCTTATTACTTACATCAAGGGTTACAAACACCTCTGAACCTACCACCTCTGCTTTGTACCCCACCATGGAAGTAAGATTGATGACAACCCGTGTCCTGCTACCGGCTTGTAAAGCTGTAACGCTATGTGCTGGGCCCACACCGATCAGCTTGGTTTTGTAGCCAAGATCGCTACTGACACCCATGAAATCAAAAGAAATCCTAGCTGGATTCTCTGTAACGAAGGTTGCCGGCTCATCTACCGGACCCGATAGACCCAATGTTAACTGCACCCTGTCACCAGGCAATGCTGAGAAATCTATAGATTTTAGTGATGCCCCAGCCATGGCCATCAGTGGTATGCCCCACAGAATCAAGAGCAAAAATACTGCATAGAATTTCAAGCTCTTGGCTCTACCCATTTCAGAACGCCCCTTCCAACCTTGTCTGAGTGCCATTGGCAAACCCCTCATCACGAATTCCTCTTGACTATTCCGCCAACGCTAGCGAAGCCTGACGCTCAATGTATCCACCTGAACCATCCTGTACAATTTCAGTCAGCTCGATTCTGTCTTCTGAAATCAGTAAGATACGGCCATGGTTTTGCCCCATATAATTGCCGCTCTTCACCTTATGCACAGTACCTTCCTTGGTCTTTACCAGTCCCCAGGACGCCTCAGTTTGTTCTAGCGTGCCGACCATACGGATGGAATCCAAGGGATACCCCTCAAGCTCCTCCTTACGCCGATTGAAATCTGGCGTAAGACCACTCCCGGTCACACTCGCTGTTTCAGCACGCTCCCCTGACATATCCACAAATGGATTTCGACGACCAGCTTCATCATAGAGGAATGTCTCAATCTGCCTGATCTCAGGCAACGGTTCGATTCGCTCTGGTGGCGCTGACTTTTTCTCTGCTACAAAATTTTTCAGTTCACCTATCTTTGGATCTGCACAACCTGACAGAAACGTAAGTGTAAGGCTTGATAGAAGCAGTAGGCATATTTTGTTGAAAATACTCATACTCATTGCCCCTCCTCTTCATCAAGGTAGCGATAAGTTTTTGCCGTCGCCTTTAATAGCAAATCACTGCCCTCTTCTTTCGGATCGGCCCTTTCTATCTTGATATCATGGATAGTGACAATACGTGGTAATGCTGCCAAGCCACTGATAAAATTACCGAACTCATGATATTTTCCAGTAACGACAAGCTCTATCGGAAGCTCTGCATAGAACTCCCTGGGTACCTCTGCTTTGGGCTTGAAAAGTTCAAATTCCAACCCGGAGGCTAGCCCAGTCTGAGACACATCAACCAACAATTCTGCTACCTCAGTTTTGTCAGGCAGCTGTCTCAGCATGGTCCCAAAAGACTGCTTCATCTCTTCCAACTGCTTACGGTAGGCGTCAAGGTTGGAAGCTTTCGCCTGCTTGGTCTCAAATGTTTTGCGCAATTCCAGTTCTTTCTTCTCTACACCCTCAAGGCTGATCAGCTGATCTTCAATGATGAGGTAGTAACCTGCGGCAAGAACGATCAAGGAGACCAAAACAACCACAACTATCTTAACCGGCATTGGCCATATGCCGAGATTGTTCAGATCGAGTTCATTGAGATCTTGTAAGTTCATTCCTCGACCTCCACTGTTTGGGAGGATTGTTTGACAGTGAGTTGAAAGTGGCTATAACCCGTACCCGTCTTCTCCTTGCTCTCAATAAAAACTAGTGCTGGATTTTCCAGCCACTCAGAATCATCGATATTACGCATCATGGAGGAGACCCGGGCATTCGACTGAGCTTGCCCTTCAAACGTCACCGTATTGCCCTTTTGGTTAACCTGATCGAGATAGACACCATCGGGCAGCGTAGTGACAATTTCATCAAACAGGTGGACAATTTGAGGCCTGCTGCCTTGCAACTCCTGAATAATATTCATTCTTGCCAGTAAATTCTGCTTGGTTTTATCCAGATCCCGTATCTCTCGGATCTGCTTTTCCACTGCATCGATTTCTCGCTGTAAGTAGGCGTTCCGCTGGTTTTGGGCCTCAATCTGACTCTGGATAAGCAGATGAATACCGAACACGACGAATGCAGATAACAGGGCACCAGCCAACACCATAAGTCCGAATTCTTTCTGGCGCTCTTTGCGTTCCGCTTCTCGCCACGGGAGTAGGTTAATACGCGCCATCAGTCGAAACTCCTCAACGCCAGACCGCAGGCTATCATTAGTGCTGGAGCATCAGCACTCAATGCCTGAGGTTTTACTCTGGATGAAACCGACATATTGGCAAACGGATTTGCTACAGATGCCGGGGTTCCCAGCTTTTCCTCTATAAGATCATCGATACCGGGTATGGATGAACTACCGCCAGCCAGAATGATGTGATCAACGCTATTGTATGCACTGGAGGAGAAAAAGAACTGCAGTGACCGGCTGACCTGCTGAGCCATGGCCTCTTTGAACGGTTCCAACACCTCAGGCACATAATTATCTGGCAAACCGCCCTGACGCTTGGCCATTCCTGCCTCTTCAATAGAGAGACCATAACGACGTTGTATCTCTTCAGTGAGCTGTCGACCACCAAAGTTCTGTTCTCTGGTGTAGATAATCTTGTTGTTATGCAATACATTCAATGTGGTGGTGGTGGCACCGATGTCCGCGATCGCGATCGTTTGATCCTCACCATGCTCAGGCAATTGATCCATCAACTGAGAACAGGCATTTTCCATCGCATAGGCTTCCACATCTACGATTGATGCATTCAATCCAGCCAGTTCCAGGGCCGTCACTCGATCATCGACGTTCTCACTACGCGATGCAGCAAGAAGCACATCAACCAATTCCGCATTTTTTTCAGAAGGGCCTATAACCTCAAAATCGAGATTAACCTCTTCAAGCGGGTAGGGGATGTATTGATCGGCCTCAAGCTGAATCTGGCTTTCCAGTTCCTGATCCGACAAAGATGCCGGCATTGAGATGACCTTGGTGATCACAGCCGAACCAGATACTGCTACAGATGCATGCTTGGCCCGGGAGCCAGAGCGCCTGACGGCGGCACGTATTGCCTCACCGACAGCATCCACTTCTGCAATATTCTTCTCTACAACCGCGTTCCCCGGCAAAGGTTCGACCCCATAGGCTTCTACCCGGTAGATCGCGCCATTGCGCCCAGTTGCGGCGGACAACTCTAACAACTTGACGGCTGTGGAGCTGATATCAATGCCTATTAAAGGCGGTTTTTTTCTTCCGAATAGTGACATGCGGTTTACCCAAACGATCCTTATGCCGCAGAACTTAACTAGGATTCTCTTTAACTAGAGTAAGTAACTATATAGCAGCAAATGATTTTTTTGTGAAGACATTTTTTCACAAAAGAGCTAAAAAAGCTCACATTTTATTTGCTAGACTATCGATCTTTCATACGGACCATTCTGGTCCGTCCTGATTAACTAATTCTGTGAACCAGTGCATGAAGTCGATTTACAGACTCTTAAGATACCTCGTTTACTTCTTATTCGGCCTATCCGTGATAGGAGCCGGCGGACTTTTTGGCGCCTATCTATATTTAGAACCCAAGTTGCCATCCATTGATACACTCAAGGATGTACGTCTACAGGTCCCCCTTCGAATCTATAGCAACGATCACCTGCTCATCGCAGAGTTTGGTGAGAAACGTCGTGAACCTCTCGATTTCGACGAGATCCCACCCGTAATGATCGAAGCCTTCCTGGCTGCCGAGGATGACCGCTTTTTCCAACATCCCGGCGTTGACTACCAAGGTATCCTGCGCGCTGCCTCGCAACTCCTGCTCACTGGAGAGCGCCGGCAAGGCGGAAGCACCATTACTATGCAAGTAGCCAGGAACTTCTTCCTCAGCAGCAAAAAAACCTACACTCGAAAACTCAACGAGATCTTACTCGCATTGAAGATTGAGCGGATGCTCTCCAAAGAGGAGATACTCGAACTCTACCTCAACAAGATCTATCTCGGCCACCGTTCATACGGTGTTGGTGCTGCTGCCTTAGTCTATTACGGCAGGCCAGTGGAAAAACTTGAGCTTTCTGAAATTGCGATGATCGCCGGGCTGCCAAAAGCACCATCGCGTTACAATCCAATATCCGATCCACAAAGAGCATTAATACGCCGCAATTACGTATTGGGTCGCATGCTCAATCTGGACTATATCAGCCAACTTGAGTACGACACAGCCAAGGCATCACCTGTTACTGCAGAACTTCACACTACACCCAGTGAAGTCGAAGCCCCTTATGTTGCAGAAATGGCCAGAGCTGAAGCGGTTGCACGCTTTGGCCAGGATGCATACACAAGCGGTTACACAATAACGACCACCATCATCAGCCACCTGCAGACAGCGGCAAATAGTGCTTTACGCCAGGCTATTCAGGCCTATGACAAACGGCACGGCTACCGCGGTGTCACGGGACATCATGATATCACTGATATTACCGAACAATCTTCGTTAATTTCACTACTTGCGGACCAACCCAATGTCACAGGCATGGAAAAGGCTATTGTTACCGCAGTACACGAGCAGACCGCAGAGGTCCTAACCCCACAAGGCGATGAAATAACACTCGATTGGCCAGCCCTCTCCTGGGCGAGAGCCTATATCGATCACGATCACAAAAAGGGTGAACTCAAACAGGCCAGTGAGGTTCTCTCGGTTGGTGACACAATATACCTGTATCAGGAGACTCCAGAAAAAGGCGAGCCTCTCTGGCGATTAGCTCAAGTTCCAGAGGTATCCGGTGCGTTGGTATCACTATCACCTCAAAACGGCGCGATCAAGTCACTGGTAGGCGGGTACGACTTCTATCTCAGTAAATTTAACCGGGTCACGCAGGCCAAACGCCAACCGGGCTCAGGATTCAAAGCCTTCATCTACTCTGCCGCACTGGAGGCAGGATTTACCCCGGCGAGTATGATTAACGATGCGCCTGTCGTATTCGATGATGATGCCCTAGAAGCCGCCTGGCGTCCTGAAAACTACAGCGGCAAATTTTTTGGGCCCACACGCCTTCGCTATGCATTAACCCACTCGCGTAACCTGGTCTCAATACGTTTGTTACGCAAAATGGGGATCAAGCATGCCATCGATTATGCCAGTCGCTTCGGCTTCGACAAAAATGATCTGCCTCGTGATCTCTCCCTTGCGCTGGGAAGTGGTGCCGTCACACCGCTTGCCATGAGTAAAGGATATAGCGTGCTGGCAAACGGTGGCTACTATGTTTCCCCTCATGTCATCGATTCCATCCGAGATGACAAGGGTGAAACACTCTATCAGGCAGATCCTGCGCAGGTTTGTAGCAAGGAGATG
Source organism: Candidatus Thiodiazotropha sp. (ex Codakia rugifera) (assembly GCA_025656675.1). GTDB lineage: Bacteria > Pseudomonadota > Gammaproteobacteria > Chromatiales > Chromatiaceae > Thiodiazotropha. The sequence continues at coordinate 772,382 of JAHXHN010000001.1, read as the reverse complement.
ACCAAACTGGCCAAAGCTTCTGCTGATGGGAACTCTACATCACCAACCGATACTGAAAATGATGGTACTGAACCCAATATTCCCCACTGTGCCAAACGTGCCATTACAAAACAGAATAACTATCTGATGAATTCGATGTTACGCGATGTGATTCAGCATGGAACAGCGCGTAAAGCCCGGGCTCTGGGACGTCGAGATATTGCGGGTAAAACCGGCACAACCAATGATCAACGCGATGCCTGGTTCAATGGATTCAACCACTATTTAGTGACCACCACATGGATCGGCTTTGACGATGTCAAGCCATTGGGACGCGGTGAGGTCGGGGGACGAGCTGCTCTCCCTGCCTGGATTGACTACATGCGTATAGCACTCAATGGTATCGAGGAGATTTTACCTGAAATGCCGGCTGATATGGTCACCATGCGCATCGATGTGGATACGGGTGAGCCGGTTGGGGTTGGCAGTCCAAATTCGATTTTTGAGGTGTTCGAGGTTCATAATGCACCCAAACCACCCAATGACCGCAACTCAAATAGAGGGGGCAGGACTGATACCACAACGACCGTTACCCCCATTGAAGATCCCTTCTGAGCCGTAACATGGGAACAGGCAAACGTGAATTGCAGCGCCGTATCGCCTATGAGGCGGCTCGTATTCTGACAGAACTACGCTCCGACAACGTCACGCATGCCTGCCAAAAGGCCGCGGCCAAATATGGTGTAACCAGACGTCAAATGATGCCCAGCAGGGAAGAGGTCGAGCAAGCATTAAGAGAGCAACAGCGATTGTTGCGTGGTGAACAGCAGCCTGATGTCATGCAGAACCTGCGTCTCAGCGCTCTGGCTGCAATGCAGGCACTACAGCAATTTCAGCCCATCCTTGTCGGTTCAGTCTTTCAGGGAACAGCAGACAGCAACAGCCGTGTGAAGTTGCACCTGTTCGCTGATACGCCTGAAGACATTCTTTTTACCCTCAGTGATCTGCATATCCCTTGGCAGGAAAAACAACAAACAGCCCTGTTCAGTGATGGTAGTCGTAATACCTTACCCAGTTTTCTGTTCAGCGCAGATGGCGTGGTATTTGAGCTGACTGTCCTACCTGCAGGGAACCCACACAAACGACCGCTTGACCCGATTGACAACCAACCCATGCAGGGCGCCAATATCAAACAACTAAAATGGCTGCTTGATCCTCAACCTGAACACACGGATCCAGGTTAACGATTCATCCGAATAGCGTTAACGCTCATCCACAGGTACATAATCCCGTCGCGCATAACCCTTATAAATCTGGCGAGGACGACCAATCTTCTGTCTGGGGTCATTCATCATTTCCTGCCAGTGTGCTACCCAGCCGACGGTACGGGCAATAGAGAACATCACTGTAAACATATTGTTTGGAATCCCTAACGCACGGTAGATGATGCCTGAATAGAAATCGACATTCGGGTAGAGCTTACGCTCGATAAAGTACTCATCACTCAGTGCAATCTCTTCCAGGCGCTGCGCCAGTTCGAACATCGGATTATCATCAGTTGGCAAACGTTCCAGTACTTGATGACAAACCTCACGAATAATACCGGCGCGAGGATCGTACTTTTTATACACACGATGCCCAAATCCCATCAGACGAAAACCATCGTCTTTATCCTTGGCCTTATCGATATACTTGTCGATTTGTGAGACATCGCCAATCTCGTTCAGCATATCCAGCACGGCTTCATTCGCACCACCATGGGCTGGCCCCCAAAGAGAGGCTATACCCGCGGCGATGCAGGCAAATGGATTGGCCAGTGAACTACCGGCAAGCCTCACTGTGGATGTACTTGCATTCTGTTCATGATCCGCATGCAGGATAAACAACAGATTCAGTGCCTTTTCTGCGACCGGATCAACCTCATATTCAGCACAGGGCGTGGCGAACATCATATGCAGCAGGTTTGCGCAATAAGAAAGATCATTCCGCGGGTACATGAATGGCTCACCGACACTGTGCTTGTAACTGGCTGCTGCAATCGTCGGCATTTTCGCGATGAGTCGGTGGGCTGCAACACGACGTAATTCCGGATCGTTGATATCCAGCGAGTCGTGATAAAAAGCGGAAAGTGAACCTACCACACCCACCATGATCGCCATTGGATGGGCATCATAGTGAAATCCATTGAAAAAATGGGTCAGGGTTTCATTCAGCATGGTATGGCGACTGATCAGGCTATTAAAATCCTGTAACTGCGTCTGACTGGGCAGTTCACCATTAAGCAACAAATAGGCCGTCTCGATGAAATCACCACTTTGTGCCAGCTGCTCTATGGGGTAACCCCGGTATTCCAGAATACCTACCTCACCCTGAATGAAGGTGATTTTGCTCTTACAGCTTGCCGTGGACATAAAACCAGGGTCGTAAGTGAAGACGCCAGCATCTTTGTAGAGGGATGATACATCGATTGCAGGCGGTCCCTGCGTCGACTCGCGAACGGGCAGTTTGACCGATACGCCAGTCTCATCATTGGTCAAGGTATAGGTCTTTTGTTTATCCGCCATTGTGAGCTCCATGAGTTACTTCAGGCATTCGTAAGATAGATATTGTGCCTCTGCATGAGGCCCATACCCTACCCTGCGTGTGGTATAAAATCATATTCAGTCGCATATATATTTTTTATAAGGGCCTAAATTATAGCCCGAAGCAGGAGTCGTACATCAACCTGATTATGTAAATGATAACTATTGTATTTTACCAGGCCGTTGTCGGTATCCGCCAGATACCCCACCTTTATAGCGGCTCTTACAGGCGAAACCGGCACACCTGGCGCAGTAGAATCCTACGATTAACCCAGGAGCGTCTTATATTGCTTCAAATAAACGGGGATCCTGCCCAGATGCCGGCTTCAACTGATCAAACCATGTCACCTGTTCGTCATACTGTGCAAAGAATGGCTGCTGGACCCGATCATGCTCCCTTGCCTGAATAAAACGCAAGACAAAGACCTTTTCCCCATTCACCACAGTGATTCCTTGGACTTCGACCTTACCCGGCCCTGCACTCATACTTGGCCCCCGGGCAGTGCGTCCCAATCCGGAGACGTTCTTCATCGCATCACGATAGATCTGCCAAGCCTTATAGAGAGGGACTTCGAAATAGCGATGTGCCCCGGTATCTCGCTCCACGAACATATAATAAGGCACGATACCCAGCTTGACCTGTTCATTCCATAACTTGGCCCAATCATCGGCGTTATCGTTGATATGCGCTAATAACGGCCCCTGGCTTCGTATCTCAGCACCCGTGGCACGCAGTCGGCGAATAGCGGCCCGTGCAATATCGGTACTGAGCTCCCGCCAGTGATTATAGTGGGACATGATCGCAACATGCTTACCTGCCAACACAATATGATGCAGTAATTCAATCAGTTCATCCGCATCATCATCAGTGATAAACCGTTGAGGCCAAAAGGTTAGTGCCTTGGTCCCGATACGGATGGTCTGGATATGATTGAACTCGGGATGCAGCAGTGGTTCAAGATAGGCCTTGAGCTGCCTGCTCTTCATCACCATGGGATCGCCACCGGTAATCAAAAGATCGGTTACTTCAGGATGAGCACGAAGATACCCATACAACTTATCAGCTTCGGTCGTGGCCATTCGTAATGCCTTGTCACCGACGAACTGAGCCCATCTGAAACAGAAGGTGCAGTAACTGTGGCAGGTTTGTCCCTGACTGGGAAAGAACAACACCGTCTCTCGGTATTTATGTTGTAACCCATTTATGAGCTCACCATTCGCATCTAGCGGCTGATTATGCTCCAGCTGGCCTGCCGGATGGGGATTAAGGTCAGCACGGATCTCTTTCGCTAATGCCTGCAAACCCTGCTTATCCATCCCGGATCGTATTGCCATTGCCATACGGTTGAAATGCACATCTGACAACATACCCCGCTGCGGAAAGGTAAGTTGAAACATCGGGTCATCCGGTACCCGCTCCCAGTCGATGAGTTCACGCAATACATACTCATTGACGCGAAAGGGCAGTACGGATGAGACAACCTTCATCTCAAAACGCAAGGATTCGGGCACTTGCTCTAATTGTTCAATACGGTCCAGATCCCGCGCCGTGTAGACGGTAAATCGTTGTGGTGCGTAATCAATATCAACTGCATGAAGCAATGACTTGGTCAACTGGGAATTCCGCGGCATAGTCGGCTCCTAAAGAGATCCAAATACCTGCCAGGGATCCCTCAAATGGTTGGAAAATGCAGCCCTTGGCCCTGGCGGTCGGCAGCGACTCAGGTCGCGAATCCAGTTTCGCGAAACATCCAGAGGATCGGGCAGAAGGAGACGTACCCTAACAAACAATTGCCTGAGCAGCAAAAAGTCCGCCAAGCATCTTATTGTACAATACGCGCATTTAACTGTATTTATCAGTATTACGCAGCATATATCAAATTATAGCGGATTTTAACATTATATTGAAATATGCAATACTGAAATCTTTCTGTATTGACACATCTGTTAAATATATAAAAATAGCAGGGAGGTGGCCTTACCCCCATCATGCAACGCATGACTGATAATGAGTTTTTTGTGCAAAGCACTATAAATAATGCTCATCAACAGTCATAATTCAACTTATATACCCATAAGCAAAAACAACAGCAAAAATTCTATCAATTCCACCATAGGCTGCAACATGAACCTACATGAATATCAAGCAAAATCGCTGTTTGCCAATTACGGCATTCCTGTTCCCCAGGGACAATCCGTGTCGAGCCCAAATGACGCAAGATCAGCAGCCCAGGGACTCGGCGGTCATGTATGGGTCGTCAAGGCTCAAGCCCACACTGGCGGCAGGGGCAAGGCAGGCGGCGTGAAATTGTGCCGAACCCTTGATGAAGTAGAACAGGCTGCAAGTGAAATCCTTGGCATGACCCTTGTCACCAACCAGACCGGCCCTAATGGACTGCCTGTCAACAATGTGCTTGTGGAAGAGGGGAGTGAAATTGCCCAGGAACTCTATCTTGGCGCACTTTTGGATCGAACCCGTTCGCGCATCGCCTTTATGGCCTCTGCCGCCGGTGGTATGAACATTGAGGAGGTGGCCGCCGAAACACCCGACAAAATCCTTACCACCGTCGTCAATCCATCAACGGGCATGCTACCTTTCCAATGCCGCAAGTTGGCTTTCGGCCTGGGATTGCAGGGTGATCAGATAAAACAGTTTTCGAAAATAATGATGGCGCTCTATCGGCTCTATTCTGAAAAGGATATCAGCCTGATTGAGATCAATCCGTTAATCGTTACGAAATCCGGACAGCTGATCGCTCTGGATGCAAAAATCAATTTGGACAGCAACGCGCTCTACAGACACCAGGAGCTGGTTGCATTGCGCGATATCACTCAAGAGGATGAGAAGGAGGCCGCAGCCGGCCAACATGATCTCAACTACATCACACTGGATGGCAGTATCGGCTGCATGGTCAATGGCGCCGGTCTCGCCATGGCCACCATGGACATGGTGAAACTACATGGCGGCGAGCCTGCCAATTTCCTCGATGTCGGCGGCGGCACAACTGCAGAAAGGGTCACAGAGGCCTTCAAACTCATACTTTCTGACAATAAGGTAAAAACTGTTCTGGTCAATATTTTTGGTGGAATTGTCCGTTGTGATCTGATCGCTGAAGGCATCATTACCGCCGCTCGAACTATCGGTGTCCCAGTACCCGTCGTCGTCAGATTAGAGGGCACCAATGCCCAGCAGGGACTCGAGATGCTTGAGTCCAGCGGTCTCGACTTTCTCACTGCCAATGATTTTACCGAAGCCGCGAAGAAGGCGGTCACAGCAGCGGCCTGAGCCCTTACTTAACAGGACATCTATATCTATGAGCATTCTCGTCGACAAACATACCCGGGTTATCTGTCAGGGCTTCACCGGAAAACAGGGTACCTTCCACTCAGAACAGGCAATTGCCTACGGGACCAACCTTGTCGGTGGCGTAACCCCAGGCAAAGGCGGACAATCTCACCTGGAAAAGCCTGTCTTTGACACCGTTCATGATGCCGTAACCACCACCGGTGCCGATGCCAGCATGATCTATGTACCGCCACCCTTTGCTGCGGATGCCATCATTGAGGCGGCGGACGCTGGCATTAAAGTGATCGCGTGTATCACCGAAGGCATCCCGATTCTCGACATGCTGAAGGTCAAGGAGGCACTGAAATCCTACAATGCCCGCCTGATCGGCCCAAATTGTCCCGGCATCATTACGCCTGGTGCCTGTAAAATAGGCATTATGCCCGGGGCTATCCATCAGCCTGGACGAATCGGTGTCATGTCCCGTTCTGGCACCCTGACCTATGAAGCTGTGCACCAAACAACCCTGGCCGGTCTCGGACAAAGTACCTGCGTTGGCCTTGGCGGTGATCCCATCAACGGCACCAGCTTTATCGATTGCCTGAAGCTATTCGAAGCTGACGAAGAGACTGATGGTATCATTATGGTGGGTGAAATCGGTGGCTCAGCAGAGGAGGAGGCGGCTGACTTTATCAAAGCTCACATCAACAAACCCGTTGTTGCCTATATAGCCGGTGTCACTGCACCACCCGGCAAGCGCATGGGACATGCAGGGGCCATTATCAGCGGTGGCAAGGGCACCGCTGAAGCCAAGTTCGAGGCACTGGAAGCCGCTGGCGCCAAGGTAGTCAGGTCACCCGCCGAGATGGGTAGTCGTATGGCTGAATTACTGCGCTAGCGTCTGTTCAGAAACACCGATAACTGACAATGTAAAGCGTGATGAAGCAATCAATTATTTTGGTTTAGTTATAGTTAGTTTTCTTTGCATGCTTTGCGTTAACAAGATAGCTTTCCGGGTCAACGCGTGTTAACAGGCCTTAAGGAAATGACCATGAATCTACCCCTATCAAGCCCCTACCTAGTGCCGTTCGATGGTAAGCAAGGGAACGACGCGTTCACCACCCAGCCACCAGACGACACCCCTGACAAAAAAGGCTGTAAAAAGGCACTGGCAAAAGAGATCGATCAGCTCGACGAATTACAACGCAGACTCTATGCTGAGGACCGACGTTCATTACTGGTTATTTTTCAAGCCATGGATGCTGCCGGGAAAGACAGCACCATCCGTGCAGTCATGACGGGTATAGATCCGAGCGGTTGTCAGGTTTTTTCATTTAAACAGCCCTCCAAAGAGGAGCTTGATCACGACTTTTTATGGCGCTCAACACGCGCGCTACCCGAGCGTGGACGGATCGGTATTTTTAACCGCAGCTACTATGAGGAGACTTTGGTGGTCCGGGTCCACCCCAGCTACCTTAAGGCACAACGCATTACAATCCCCACCGATCTCGATCAGCTTTGGCAACAACGTTTTGACTCGATACGCCACTATGAAAAACACCTTGCCGATAACGGCACGATGGTGCTGAAATTCTGGTTGAATGTCAGTAAAGAAGAACAGCGCAGGCGCTTTTTATCACGTCTTGACGAAGCTAGTAAGCATTGGAAATTCTCCTTCAAGGATGTAGAGGAACGGCAACACTGGGATAGCTATATGCATGCCTACCATCAAACCCTCGCTGCAAGCTCCCGGCCCTGGGCACCCTGGTACGCCATACCGGCTGACAACAAACCCTATATGCGCTGGCAGGTCTCACGCATAATCCGCAAGACGCTGCAAAGCATGGATCCCCAATATCCGAAGGTCGTCAAGGATGAAGCCAAACGATTTGCCGAGATGCGCAAACACTTAGGGAAGCGCTAAACAGATCCAGGTGCGTCATATGGGGTGCGGCCCATACTCATTTGGCAACTTGCCTGCGGCTTCGAGATGCAAAAAAAAATGGAGCGTCTATGCTGAGTAATGATACTACCCAATGCCTACAAGACAGGGTGGGGTCAATAAAGCTAAAACGCTAAGCTAATTATCCCGGGAACCTGACCATGCACCACTGGCACATCGCTCTTTTCTGCCTGGGTCTGTTGGTTGTGTTTTGTAGCTATGCAGACCCACACACTGATCGGCGTAGCAATCGCCAGATGGCTGTCACCGTCTGCAATGACTACCGTGAAAATAATCGCTTGCCCTGCTTTGTTTCACGCAACAAATGCCCACGAGGCTTTGAGGTTATCCAGCAATTTAAGGGGAATTCGGGTACTGCCTTCTCAGCCTGTCGCGATCTACGTCATGAACGCCCACCGAATCTGAACAGATCATCCAGCAATCTGGCCACCGCAAAGAAACGTCAAGTGCTGGAGCATTTCAATAGACTCATGAAGGAGATTGAAAGACAACAGGTTGGTCAATCACTTCGCCTGCCTAAGGCATCCCTGAATCAGCTCTCTATCTTTTTTTCCGGACTCAATCTGGAAACCATCAAGCTGGGGCAAAGCAAGGCCCTCTCAAAGGGTTGTTTTACCGATTGCCGACAGATATTTTGTGCCGACAACAGTCAAATCATTGCCTGGACCGACCCCCAATCACCCATCCTGTCGATGCAACTCCTACACCAGTTGGCTCACGCCGAACGTTGCGAAATTCAGGGTGGACGTGAGCGCTTTGTCTTATCCTGGCTACGCCATTTGCCCGAGGATGTGCTCACCTCTCTAGAGCGGGGGGACCCCATCGATACAGAGCAGATACACTTCGCCATGTTCATGGAAAATCATGCCAAAAATCGCGCTGAAAGTGTCTGTCGTCGACTAAGGTGTCAGAGCGATTGAACCTGCTGCAAACCGAGCTCATCAACTGCCCCTATTGTGGTGAGAGCATCGAAATAGTGGTCGACTGCAGCTTGCCTGAGCAATCCTACATCGAGGACTGCTCTGTCTGCTGCCGACCACTCACTCTGGAAATCACCAACGATGACACACAGATACTCAAGGTTGTGGTGAAACGCGAAGATGACTAGGGTCTGTCAGCAGACCCTATCTTCATTCTTCGTAAATCGCTTTCAATGCCTTCGATAACACATCCCAAGACTTTTCATCAGCCTCACGATTGTATTGCAATGGCAAATCGAAGGCTTTACCAAACTTATCCGCACCTGGGTTGGTAAATGAGTGTTTGGCACCAGGATAGTTCGTAAAACTGTATTTCACTTCCGCCTGATCCATTTCCGACATGAAGGCCTCGATATGCTCAGCCTTGACGAAGGGGTCGTCGGCCCCATTGAATACCAGAACCTCCGCCTTGACCGCTCCCTTTGCTGCCGGACTGGCGGTTGGGAGGCTCCCATGAAAGCTACCGACCAGATCGAGATCGACTCCACGCCTGGCCATCTCCAATACGATTCCACCACCGAAGCAGTAACCGATTGCCGAGATATCGTCCGGCACCACAGTTGTATGGGATTGCAATAACTTCATTGCCGCCTCGAATCGTGCGGCTGCACTATCCATATTCTTCTTTACCTCTCCGGCAAATCGACCGGCATCTTTCGGATGATCGGCCTGTTTACCATCACCGTACATATCCACAGCAAGCGCTGTATATCCCATACCTGCCAACTGCTCAGCACGACTCCGGGCATAGTCATTGTGCCCCCACCACTCATGCACGACCAGAATACCCGGTCGTTTATCCTTCACAGCATCATCGTAGGCCAGGTATCCCTTCATCTGAGTCTCGCCTTGACGATACATCACCGGCTCACCAACCACCCCACCGTGGGTGGTAAGGGGAAGTAAACACATAAAAAAGATTATTAAATGCCTGTTCATTTCACCTCTTCTCCTGTTCAACTGATTATTGATCCGGCAACCGAATACTTGCTCTACACTTCACACTGCACCAACGGTAACATCTCCAGCATGCACATACTGCTTTTCATATCACTGCTGTTGATCAACTTCGCCTGTTCCGCGCTCGAGCGCTCTGTGACTGACCAGAATGGCAACGATATTGAAATCGAAGTTGCCGAAGCCGAAGGTGATCTACTGACAATCTGGCTTGTCGATCATGATGAGCCTCGGCCCCTGTTCGACAGCCTGTTACATCAAGTCAACCAGGCGGGGATCGAAGTCTGGCGCGTTGATCTACTCCAATCCTACTTTCTTCCCCGCTCCAGCGAAACTGTTCGCACACTGGATGGAGTGGGTGTAATGGCGGTGTTGAATGCCGCTCATAGGCACAGCAATAAGCATGTACTCCTGGTCAGCTACGATCGTATGCCTTTACCACTCCTACGAGGAGTCAACCATTGGCAGACAGGACATCCCGACTCCCGGCTACTGGGGGCCATCCTTCTTTATCCAAACCTGTTTGGCCCGCCACCGGTTGCCGGTGAAGCTCCTGAGCTCGATCCTATTCTCGCCGCAACCAATCTGCCACTGGTGATCTATCAACCGGCAATGGGCAGTCAGCGTTGGCGACTGAATAGCGTGATGTCGTCGCTGTGGCAGGCAGGTTCCCCAGCCTATGTCTACCTGGTACCTGAAGTAAGGGATTGGTTCATCATGGGTGAAGGTGAATATACGGAGGAGGACAGGCAGGCAGTCGCCCGACTCCCAGCACAGATCCGACTACTGGCCAGGTTACTTGAGCATCACCCTAAACCCACTTCAGCCATACCACTCCCCAAGGATAGCGTTCCTGCCGGTACAATCCATACCCTCGTGCGTGATAATGAGAGAAAACAAGCCCCTGAAGTAAGCCTCAGCGACAGTCAGGGTCGACATTTGAATACCCGCTCGCTTCATGGCAAGGTTATTCTGCTTAACTTCTGGGCCACCTGGTGCCCACCCTGTGTCGAAGAGATCCCTTCATTGAATCGCCTTAAGACCCATTATGAGGGGCGAGATCTCCGTATTGTCTCTGTCGACTACCGCGAAACGGAACAGGAGATGCAGGCTTTTCTCAAGGATATACCCGTCGATTTCCCTGTATTAATGGACCGGGACGGCCTGACATCCCTGGCCTGGCAGGTGTTCAGCTTTCCCAGCTCCTTCATTATCGATCGACAGGGGCGAATCCGCTACTCTGCCAACCGTGCTATCAACTGGGATAACCAAGAGGTGGTTCAGGTCATCGATGCACTGCTGGCTGAGCAGTAAATAGCCGTGATGGGTGGGGCAGGTAATCAGGCCGATGCATGCCTCATAGGAAGCATTCAGAGTGGCTTGTCTCAGCTGAGCCACTGAGAAGGCCCGTGACAACGAATAAAAAGCGTGACAGATATCCAATTATAAATAAGCTATTTATAATAAACTTATTTAGTCTCACTCAAGTAGTACAATCCAATGCCCAACAACACCAGCAAAAAAAAGGCGGTGCCTGCCAAAGCAAAGCGTTCTGCCAGCACCACAAAAGTCAGTAAAAAGAGCACTCAAAAAAGGCAATCCACCGCACAAACATCGTCAAAATCACCTGCTAAATCGACTAAACAGTCTAGCGATAGCCGCATAATACCGGGACTGCTGCAAGGCCTTCAGTCGGTCTTCGATAAGATCCATAAGGATAACCGTGTCCGCGAGGATCACCAGGAGAAGATCATTGAGGAGTTCAGTGATCGATTGACCCAGGCCTTCAAGCAGACCCACTCGGAAGCTGAAGAGAAGGAGAGGCTTTTACAAGAGCGACTGGATGCAATTGAAAAAGAGCAGTCCTACAGGATCCAGCGCATCAAGCTGTTTTCCCTACCCGGCACACTGATTGCGATTGTTGCTCTGATCTATCTGTTCTACGTTGTACATATCATGGAGCGCTCCATGACCAGCATGTCTACCGACATACATCAGATCCAAGGTCACATCGCCTCTATCGGTACAGATACCCATGCAATGTCCGGTGGTGTCACCGAAATGAATCAGCAGATGTCTCAGATGAATGGAAATATGCAGGCTATTACAACCCAGGTTAAGGGCATGAATGGCAACATGAATCACCTGAACCGCAATGTGGGCGTAATGACCCAGGATGTGGGTGCAATGTCACATACGGTCAGTCCGGTGATGAACGGTATGGGTAAATTTTTACCGTTTTAATCGATTCGGCAAATGCCGGCCCAGCGACATCTAACCCTTGTCACCAAAACTGGTACCCACCCTTTTTGCGCTGACTACCCACGGATGATCTGGTGGCACCAGCTTTTTATTGCCCGCCACCTCGACCAGGGGAACAGGGACTGCGAGTTCACCTCGTGCAGCCACCATCACGCCAAAAACACCTTCAGCAATCAGGTCGGCACAGGCTGTCCCCAGGCGCGTGGCAAGTAGCCTATCAGCCGCTGACGGGGTTCCGCCACGTTGTAGATAGCCGAGGATGGTTACCCGTGACTCCAGACCCGTCAACTCTTCGAGCTGACGCGACAGGGTAACGGTATGGTTAGCATGGGCAGCCTCAAATGAAGCCAGTTCAGCCTTTATCTTTTTTCGCTCTTTCTTATCCGAAACCCTGCTTTTATTATCACGTAACCCTTGATATTGCTCAGCATCACCTTTCGGAAGCGCGCCTTCAGCCACTGCAACAATACTGAAAGGCTTGCCTCCCGCAGCACGCCCTCTGATCGCCTCGGCCACACGCTCTATATCATAAGGTATCTCTGGTAAAAGAATAACATCCGCACCGCCAGCGACACCTGATCCCAAGGCTAACCACCCAGCACGATGACCCATGATTTCCACGACGATAATACGATGGTGACTATGGGCGGTACTGTGCAGACGATCAATCGCATCGGTGGCAATACCTAATGCGGTATCAAAGCCAAAAGTCGTGTCGGTACCCACTACATCGTTATCGATGGTCTTAGGCAGAGTAATGACATTCAATCCCTGTTCCACCAACTGCAAGGCATTTTTCTGAGTACCCCCGCCACCAATGCAGACCAAAGCATCAAGGTGATGAGCTTGGTAATTTTCCACGATAACGTCCGTCATATCCTGACGTTTGCCGTTAAAATGCATTCGGTGGGGTTTATCCCGACTGGTTCCCAGGATAGTTCCCCCTCGAGTGAGGATTCCCGATAGCATAGTGCCATCCAGTTGCATGGTCCGGTTCTCCACCAAACCTCGAAAACCGTCACGTATACCAATAACCTGCATATCGTAGAAGCCTGAAGCCGCTTTCCCAACACCGCGAATGGCGGCATTGAGTCCAGGACTATCCCCGCCTGAGGTCAATATTCCGATATGTTTAGTCATTACTACTCCTACTCAATTAAGCGGGCCGAACGCAGAGGCGTGTGATGCTGACTGTTACCACACTAACGCTCTATCCAGCGGACCGAAGCGACATGCCGCACTCGTAGCCGTTGCTGCCCGTTTCGGTGGTAGATCCACCCCCGCACCTCAAGCAAACTGTAGAGGAGTGAGTCCGGGTCTTCAATCGCAAAAGTGTTCCAGTCCTCCCAAGTTATGCGGAGTGCTAATCCGCCTTCAAGATTCAACCATACTCCACTGCGACTCTGACCAACCCGGATAATATAACCACGGAGCAGGTGGAAACCTGTCTCATCCCCACGCAATGATGATGCGTCCTGAATCGGCCCACGCCAGACACCCAGACCCGCCACACGAGCCCTATTCTCCGCACTTGCATAACAGGCAAGATTTTTCAGATTGGGTGGGACAGCGATTGCGTAACCAACGCCGAGCTGAATCAGCTGCCGATTGATGTTAACGCCTTGCTTGGTGAAAAGATGAGCAAGTTGACGACGATATCTATCACGTCTCTCAATTCCCTCGCATACTTTTACCTGCCGGTCACTTAGATCGACAAGTCGCTCTAACGCCAGCCTGGCTCTCTGTGCACCAGGGTCGTCGTCGGCTCCCTGCCGTCCAAGCTCTGGGGTGTTGATTCCAATCAGACGAATGGTTCGTCCATCCCTCAGGTGGAGCGTGTCGCCATCATAGACACTGGTGACCTCATACAGTTTTCCACGACAGGGCGTACATGATGTCGCATTGGCAATGTGTGGGAATAGGTTGGATAGGGACAGCAGCATTAAAAAGGCCCCGCATTGCGGAGCCCTTTTAAATAATTTTACTAACTCAACCAGCAGCGCCATGACGACACACGGCAGCCGTGAAGTTAACTTAGCGGTTGTATTTCTTGCGGAACTTATCCACTCGGCCGGCAGTATCGAGGATCTTCTGCTTACCCGTATAGAATGGGTGGCAAGAGGAACAAACCTCAACATGGATCTCTTCCTGACCCAGGGTGGAACGTGTAACGATTTCGTTACCGCAACTACAAACGACTTTGATCTCCTCGTAACGAGGATGAATATCCGGTTTCATGACTGACTCACTTGTGAGAAGGATATCTTTGACAATCTACCCACTCGGGCAGGGAAAGCGCGGAATGATATGCCAAGACACGCGCCAAGGTCAAGTCTCTATCAGCGAGAGGGCTGTATAGGGAAATCCACAACAATCCCTTTTTTGCTTATTGGATCCGCTTTGGCCCTTACCTCGCCTTGCAGGTATCCAAGCAATCCACGTGGCCCGACCATATGTTCCCACATCATGCTGGAGATCTTTAAACAGGCACTAAGAGGAGAGCGGTTCCTGCGCTCTTGATCAATACGCCATTGAAGCTGTCGCATCCGCTGCTGTCTGTCTGCCGGCAGCGTGGCAATGAAGTCATCGATGGCTTCCTGTCGCATATCCTCAAAACGTACCGGATCCCTCTTCGCCAGATTGAGAAGGTGATCAAAATCAAACTTGCGGTTGTCTAACTGTGTCATCCGACTAACCTCCTACGACTCTAAAGGAAAAACTACCACAGCAAACCACAACTGTCCCCGATGGAAATTCCTGAATTTCGAGTATAGCGGGGACACACTGAACACTATTACCTTATATTACAATCATTTAGAGCGATTCCCGCGTAAATGACGATATTTTGACTTCTGCCACTCAACCCAGCAGGTGTTCTCCACCTTGGACCACAATCACTTTTAAAAGTTGATCGAGCCTCACGCGCTGCCGGGTACCATCCCTAAGCTCCAATTCCAAATATTCTGCTTTGCCATGGGTTAGAACATCAATGGGTAGTGCCCTTGTATGATGCGCTTTATTCTCTTCGTCACGCCAGCATAGATCTAACAACGACCGGCTCATGACAGCATATTGATAGGCCTCATGTAGTGCACATGAGATGGGTTGGTAGGGTTCATTAGTCATTTTCTGTTTCATCTTCTCCAAGCTATTTCGGCGATATGTACACTATTTGCTATTGGATCTAAAACGGCTGTAAAATCAGCAAGTTCTAATCATTCTGAATAATTGAATTCAGGTACATGCTAAAGGTCTGGGGATTATGGCAAACATTAAAAAAGAGATAGAGGGTCTACGGGCAAAGATAGCACGCCTGGAAAAGGAACAGAAAAAGGCCGAAGCGGAAAAAAAGGCGCTCGGTACGGCTAATGGCCAGATTGAAAAAATCCTGAAAGATAATGGCATCAGTTTTGAGGCCTACATTAGATACAACTTTAAAAAGGCGAGCCGTTTCATCCATAAAATAGAGGCTGAAACAGGCGAAGTTGCCAATAAAAGCAAGACATCCAGCAAAAAGAGCGTTGCCCGAAGAGGCCGTAAATCCGCTAAAGCGAAGACGGCAACCATTAAGATACCTGCTGGTAAGTACGGAAACCTGCCCGATAATCCCGATGTGATCTTTGAGGTCAAGGAAAAAGGCCCAAGGCCCAAGGTGCTTAAGGCCTATGCAGAGGAGATGGGTATAGAGGCATTTCTGGAAAAGTGTCGACTTTAAGACCAGGGCCTGTTAACACTCATTTGATTGTCACTGTTGTGCCTTGCTGGACAAAATAATGGTCTTGGCAGTGACAATCACATTGGCAATTTCAGGCTCCGGCGCTGAAATCACGCGGCATTGACAGGACCGGATCCGGCAGCCAGTAGAGGCGATGGTCTAACCACACCATACCCCTGTGCATAATCCACCCCGATATCGATTAACTGTTCAAGGATTTGATCGCTTTCAACATACTCAGCAATGGTCTGCAATCCCATTAAGTGCCCGATTTCGTTAATCGATTCTACCATTGCTTTATCGACAGGATCATTCAGCATGTTACACACGAAGCTGCCGTCGATCTTCAAATAGTCCACAGGCAAACGTTTGAGATATGAAAAGGATGACATACCGGTACCGAAGTCATCCAGCGCAAAGCGAAAACCTCTACGTTTCAATAAACTGATGAAACGCGCGGCCTGATCAAGCCGACTGACCACAGCTGTTTCGGTAATTTCAAATGAGATCTTTTCTGCAGGCAGATCATATTTCCGCAGCTGTGTCAGGATATATTCGTGCAGATTCCCATCACCCAGCGATTGACCGGAGAGGTTGATTGCACAAAGCCCCAATTCCTCTAGTCGTTGTGGATTTTCTGAAAGCCATTTGAATGCATGGCCGATCACCCACCGGTCTAAACTGCCCATGATATTGTAGCGTTCTGCCGCAGGGATAAAGGCACCTGGCATGATCTGCTTTCCCCGCTCATCCTGCATACGGAGCAGCACCTCGATATGTTCATCACCAATTGCGGTGCTACGAAGTGACATGATCGGTTGTTGTAACAGGGAAAAACGCTGATGATCAATCGCACTCTCAATTCTGCTGACCCAACGCATCTCCCCCTGTTGTCGATTGATCTCCTCGTCGTAGGGTTGAAATACATGAATCCGGTTTCTCCCCATGTCTTTCGCCACATAGCATGCCGCATCGGCCGAACTAAGCGCACTGTGGGGACTCTCCGTCGTGGGCCCAATTGCGAAAATACCGATACTCACACCGGTTGAGAAAGTCCTTCCCTCCCAGGAGAATCTATAGTCCTTGACCACACTGCATATCTTATTGGCCAATCGTTGTGCCTGATCGAGCTCACAATTTTCCATCAGCAATCCGAATTCATCTCCACCAAGGCGCGCTAAAATATCATTGCCATTGATAGTTCGCTGCAGTCGATGAGATAGCTGCCGCAACATCATATCGCCTGCCACATGACCACAGGTGTCATTGACCAGCTTGAACTGATCAAGGTCCATATACAGCAGTACATGCTGTATGCCATGATCCTTCGAATTGGAGAAGGCCTGTCGCAAACGTTGATCAAAGGCGTGACGGTTGAGCAGGTGGGTCAACGAATCATGTGTTGCAAGAAAGCGCATTTCGCGCATCATGGAACGGGTTGAAGTGACATCACGAAATACTGTCACCGATCCTTTGAATCGTCCCTCCTCCAGGATCGGATAGGTTGAATACTCGACGGGAAACAGGGTCTCATTCTTACGCAGGAACGACTCATCCTTGACCTGTACCGCTTCACCACGATGCAGGACAGCTCGATTAAATGATTTGCCCGCTTCATCAAACATGCGAACACACTTGTGTATGGGTTGATTCAGCAACTCCTCCTGGGAATAATCAAGCATCGCTGCAGCGGCTTTGTTGATAAAAGTGCAGAGACCATGCTCATCAATGCCAAATATCCCCTCTCCGGTAGACTCCAGCAGTAACGACATCTGCTTGTAAACATCCTCAAGCTGTTTCGAGGACACTTCAAGGGATTCATGTGCAGCCTGATGTGCTTGGTTGCGCTCATAGTTTTCAATCGCAAAGGCAAGATCATTGACCATTTCATCTAACAGATCATGCACAGTAATCGTAAAATAATGACGCTCTTGTGCGTAGACATTCAGAGCCGCCACTACTTGCTGGTGGACAACAATCGGGAATACAGCCGCAGAACGACCACCACTTAAGCGTGCCAAGCGATGCCAAGGGGTTTTACCCGGATCGGCATCCACTTCATCGACGACAGAGGGGCACTTTCCATATACCGAAATAGCCAGCGGACTGTCCGCCTGTGGATCAGAGAGATCGATATCAAACTGACAGGCCTTAAGCGTCTGCAGATTGATTCCTGCACTGGCAATAGGCTGCACGGTTTTGCCAATCGTATTCACTTCACCGACCCAGGCAGCGTTGAAACCACCAAAGGTCACAGCGATATCGCACACACGCTCAAACAACACCTGAGGAGAGCTGTTACGTAGAATGGTCTTACTGGTTTGTGAGAGTGCTGCGTAGAGTCCCTTCTGACGATTGACGGCTTGCTCTCGCTTTGCGATTTCAGCTGCCATCCGTTTAAATGCCTGAGAAACATGGGTCAGCTCATCATTGTCGGGCAATTTATCTGCGGCAAGATAGTTACCTCTTGCCAGCTCAAGCGCCACTTGCTTAAGGCGTGTCACCGGCGAGAGGAGGCTCTTATTCAGTAGCCAAGAGAGGGCAATAAAAATTAACAATAGTCCCACGGCATAGATAACAGCCCGTTCTATCAGGATGGCCATCATCTGCTGTTTGATATGGGATAATGAGTCCGTACCGAGCGGGGCCGCCGCTGTAGGATTATCCGTTTGACCCACTTGAGGTTGATGGGTACGGGTCAAAACCTCTGCACTGATCTGACGATAGTCCAGGTATCCTTCCACGGCAAAAAGGCAAAAGAATATCGCTGCCATAGCTGCAACAACTTTGCTTTTGAGCTGCATTTCACTACCGCAGCGCCCATCGCGCCGCGCCCCCACACACTAGGACTGGAATCGGTTTGGACAGCCATACTCATTCAGTTAAAAACGCTATTCATGAACAAGTGTTAGGGTCCGATTCGCTCCCTGCATTACAGCTCGCGTATCCAGATTAGACGAGGGGTTTTACTACTCCTGAATGTAAAGCATACCTCATTACCGAGATAGTTACACAAATTTAATATCTTACGGTATGTATATCAAATTTAATTTAACTAAAGCCCTTAACTTCGAAAATCTCCAATAAATCATTCAGGAAGCGCCTGCCAAAGGGAGTGGGGCATAGCCGCTCACTGTCCGGCAGCAACAGCCCCTTATCGATGGCACGCTCCAGCCGTTCAGTAATGGCCACCAGAGGCAAGCCTGTTGTTGCTTGAAAAAGCCCGCGCTCTACTCCCTCCCGCAGGCGCAGAACGTTCATCATAAACTCAATCAGAAGATCATCGGACTGGAGTGTTCGATCGCCTTGAGTAAACGATTTAGAGCCAGCTGCAGCGGCAAGATAGTCATTTGGGTGGCGCCATTTCCAATGCCGCCTGATGACGCCTTCCTTGGTAGTCAATTTGCCATGCGCTCCCGCTCCGACACCAATATAATCCCCAAAACGCCAATAATTCAGATTGTGTTGGCACCGCTCCCCCAGTCGAGCGAATGCCGACACCTCATACTGAATAAATCCCGACTTTTCCAAAATCGCCTGCCCCTGGTGCTGCATCTGCCAAAGGATCTCTTCGTCTGGCAGATGCGGTGGAGATTGATGAAATGGCGTATTGGGCTCCAAGGTCAGCTGATAGTAGGAGAGATGCCCGGTTTCCAATGCAATGGCTGATGCCAGATCTGACAGCGCCATAGCGAGTGTTTGTTGTGGCAATCCAAACATCAGGTCCAGATTGATATGTTCGAAACCCGCCTGCCTGGCCCTCTCCACAGCAGCGTAAACCTCCTGTGTTCCATGAATACGGCCCAGCGCCCGAAGTGACTCTGCATTCAAACTCTGTACACCCAGGGAGAGACGGTTAATGCCTGCATCCCGATAACCCGGGAACTGTTCGGCCTCCAGTGTTCCTGGATTCGCCTCAAGTGTGATCTCTACCTGAGATCCGAATTCAACCCTTTTCTGTACACCCTGCAGCAGCTGCCCAATGGCCTCTGAAGAAAACAGGCTCGGGGTGCCACCACCTATGAAAATTGTCTCGATGGGACGCTCACCGGCCCACTCCAGATCTACGCTCAGATCCTTTAGCAAAGCCTCGACATAGCGCCTTTCATCAATCACTTCTCTCATGGCGTGTGAATTGAAATCACAGTAAGGGCATTTACGAACACACCATGGGATATGGATATAGAGAGAGAGCGGGGGGGATTGTATCAATGTGGTGTTATACCTGAAATCAGGACGCTCACTGTTGGGTATGCCGGCCAAGCTGAAGATGGCAACTGCGTAGTAGGGTAAACATACCCGTTGCCATCGTCAGCACGATCGCATAATCAAGCCTTGTCTCGGGCCTGAAGATAGGAAAAATCCGAGATAGCGCCCCATTCCCTCGAGCCCTTGAGGAAATCCATATAAGAGGTATATACCTGCTTGGCAAATGCATCTTTGTTGGCCAACTCCTCGACCACCTCGTTCGAGAATTTACGCAAGGTCTCAAGCACATCTTCAGGATAGGTGCGGATATCGACCTTATGTTTCTCCACCAGGGTTTTCAGTGCTGCCGGATTACGCGCAGTATACTCAGCGAGCATCGCTTGATTGGCGATCTTGCATGCATTCAGAACAATCGCCTGCAGGTCTTTCGGCAGTGCCTCAAAGGCTTGCTGATTAATGAGCGCCTCGAGGGTGGTGCCTGGCTCATGAAAACCTGGGTAGTAGTAGTATTTTGCCGCTTTAAAGAGGCCAAAGGCCAGATCATTATAGGGATTAACCCACTCAGTCGCATCGATGGCCCCTGATTGCAAAGAGGTGAAGAGTTCACCCCCAGGCAGGTTAACCGGTGTCCCTCCAGCCCGCTTGAGTACTTCGCCACCGAGGCCTGGGATACGCATCTTCAATCCTTTCAGGTCAGAAACGCTGTTGATCTCTTTGTTGAACCATCCCCCCATCTGCATGCCGGTATTGCCGCCTGGCGCGGGAATCAGGCCGAAAGGTTTATAGAGTTCACGCCAGAGCGCCAACCCGCCACCGAAATAGAGCCAACCGTTCATCTCCTGAGCGGTCATACCGAATGGGACAGTGGAGAAGAACTGCCCAGTCTCAACTTTACCCTTCCAGTAGTAGGCAGCACCATGGCCCAATTCTGCCGTACCACGCGAGACGGCATCGAATACCTCAAAGGCAGGCACCAGCTCTTTAGCACCATATACCTTGACATGCATGCGGCCGCCGCTCATCTCATTGATTGACTCAGCAAGCTTGTTGGCACCGGTACCGAGACCGGGGAAATTCTTCGGCCAAGTGGTTACCATTTTCCACTTGATCGTCTCCTTTGCCTCAGCAACCCTGACGCCGGCCATACCGGTGCTCACAGCCAGGGTTGTGCTACCCGCACGCTTAATAAATTCACGACGTTTCATGCCTCTCTCCTGTTCTGCCAATTCAATAACCTAGAAACCGCAGTTGAACAAGGCAGAGGGTGCGTTTACGGGGGTGCGGGGCAAGGCGCAACGACGCGGAATAGTCATTCTATTCCAAGGCGTTGTAACCCAGCCATGCGCTGCCGCAAGCGTGCCATCCGCCCTGTAGCGTGGACTCACCCGATGGGTGAATGCGTTTCCAAATGTAATTCCCGTCAAATGCATTACCTTACCATCAGGGTGGAGCGGTCAACTACGGTTTTTAGGTTTACCTGAATCCGTGAGTTCATCGGGGCGCATCGTTCAAGCGCTTGATTCGTCCGGAAGCGCAGATATTAAAAAAACCTCAGCAGGGTGATAGATTGGCATAGGCTACTACCAACCATTTGCTGCCGACATCCTCGAAATTGACTTGAACCCGGGCACTACGACCCTGGCCCTCTGCATTTAATACCACACCCTCGCCAAACTTGGCGTGGCGAACTCGCTGACCCAAATTAAAGCCAGTCAACTCTCCGGTTTCCAGATAGGGAGCACCACCATAAATTGGTTTGCTGATAGCGGGTCCAGCACGTACCTCACGCATCAATTCCGAAGGCATTTCACGAATGAAGCGGGAGGGTAGGGGGTAGCTATCGTTGCCATGCAACCGCCTGCTCTCTGCATGGCAAAGATAGAGTACCTGCATGGCACGTGTCACCCCCACATAACAGAGCCGCCGCTCCTCCTCCAGACGAGCAGGATCGTCAGCCGACATACTGTGAGGGAACAGGCCCTCTTCCATACCGACCAGAAAGACCAGTGGAAATTCCAGACCCTTGGCCGAATGCAGGGTCATCAGCTGGACACAATCATCGGAGGGGTCACCTTGAGCTTCACCGGCTTCCAGTGCAGCATGAGAAAGAAACGAGGAAAGTTCGTCCAACCCTACCTCTTCATCGGCTTCATAACCGAACTGACGCGTGGCATTAACCAACTCCTCGAGGTTCTCCTTACGGTCGATTCCCTTACCGTCCCGACCCTTCTCAAAGTGGGCGGGTAAACCACTGGCATTGAGCACTTGCTCAACCTTCTCAGGCAGTGCGAGATTCGCCGTATCCACTCGAAGCTCCTCGATTAAATCAAGAAAGCCCAGGAGTGCACTGGTCGCTCGCTTTGGCATGGCGCCACCCTTCAGCAACTCACCTGCCGCCTGCCAGAGCGAACAGGAAAAATCTCTGGCATGAGCACGCACTGCATCCATGGTCTTCGGCCCAATACCTCTTGGCGGCATATTGACCGCACGCTCAAAACCGCCATCATCCTGCGGATTGCTAAGCAGTCTCAGATAAGCCAGGGCATCCTTGATCTCTGCACGCTCGAAAAAACGCAATCCACCATAGACCCGGTAGGGGATAGCCCCTTGAATCAGTGCTTCTTCAAACAGACGAGACTGTGCTGTGGTGCGATAGAGAATCGCTGCTTCAGCACGCCTATTGCCCTCATCGATAAACTGTCGAATCCTCTCTATAACGAAACGCGCCTCGTCGATTTCATTGAAGGCGGCATAGAGATTGATTGGCTCTCCCTCGCCATCCTCGGTCCACAACTGTTTTCCCAGACGTGAAGGGTTGTTGTTGATCAATGCGTTGGCTGCATTCAGGATATTGCCGGTGGAACGGTAATTCTGCTCCAGCCGCACCAAGGTTGCTGCCTGATAGTGAGTCTGAAAATTCTGGATATTCTCTACCCGCGCACCACGCCAACCGTAAATCGACTGGTCGTCATCACCCACCACAAAAAGATTATTTCGAGGACCCGCCAGTAACTTCAACCAGCCATACTGAATCGAGTTGGTATCCTGAAACTCATCAACAAGGATATGTTGAAAACGTTCCTGATAGTGTTGCAGTACATCCGGCCGCTCACGCCACAACTCATGGGCACGCAGTAACAGCTCAGCAAAATCGACCAGCCCTCCCCGTTCGCAGGCGGCCTGATATTCACTGTAAAGTCGGATCATTTGTTGTTGGTAGGGATCACCACCATCATCCAGATGCTGCGCACGCAACCCCTCATCCTTTCGTCCATTGATGAACCACTGTATCTGTCGAGGAGGCCAGCGGGCCTCATCGAGATCAAGGCTCTTCAGCAGTCGCTTTATAAGACGAAACTGATCATCCGCATCGAGGATTTGAAAACTCTGAGGCAGTCCGGCCTCATTCCAGTGGGCGCGCAACAGCCGATGCGCCAATCCATGAAAGGTGCCAACCCACATACCACCGAGTGGCTGCCCCAATAAGGCCTCGATGCGCTGACGCATCTCCTTGGCCGCCTTATTGGTAAAGGTGACCGCCAAAACTGACCAGGGAGAGGCGGCCTCCACGGCCAACAGCCAGGCGATTCGATGCACCAACACACGGGTCTTCCCGCTGCCGGCACCAGCTAAAACCAGTAGATTGCCAACTGGCGCTGTTACCGCATCGCGTTGTGCATCATTCAGGGGATCGAGAATCGGCGAGACATCCATAACTCGGTATATTACTCATCCTGGCCCTGGAAAAGCCACATCCCATACCCGATTCACCGCTATTTCCGTTAGAATTATCCTGATTCCGTGCTGGACAGCATGACTGAGGCGACAATGGATCGACCGATTGCATCGCTCATGGGTTAATGGCCGTGAATCAATGAGTACCAAAAGTATTAACAATTGAGGTTCAGCATGCAGATTCTGGCTGGTGATATCGGTGGCACTAACACCCGTCTTGCACTCTATCACTCAACCCCCGCTTCACCCCTCAATCCTATCCTGGAACAGACCTACTCCAGTCAGGCCTATGACGCCATTGAGGCCATACTGCAACAATTTCTCAAACAACCATCAGCACAGGAGATCGACCGGGCCTGTTTTGGACTGGCCGGACCGGTTATCGACCAGGTCTGCGAAACAACCAATCTACCCTGGCAGGTCTCTGCCCGGAAAATCAACCGCCAGTTCGGATTCGAAGCCACCTGGCTGCTCAACGATCTGGAAGCCAACGCCTGGGGTATTGAGGTCCTAGACAGCAGTGACATCTACACCCTCAATCCCGGTGCTGACAATGCAGCAGGCAATCGCTCGATTATCTCCGCCGGTACCGGCCTGGGAGAGGCAGGGCTCTATTGGGATGGTCGTACTTATCACCCCTTCCCGTCTGAGGGGGGGCATAGTGAATTCAGCCCCTCCAACAGCCTGGAATTCTCGCTCTACCAAGCCCTCTCTGTACGCTATGGACATGTCAGTTGGGAACGGCTGGTATCGGGTCCTGGTCTGGAGAACATCTACAACTATCTAATCCACTACCATGAGGCTGAGATACCGACATGGCTGCAGCAAAAGATGGATGACATGGGCGCCGCACCCGCGATATCCGCTGCAGGGCTTGAATCCGCTGACCCAGTGTGCCGGGAATCCCTCGAGTTGTTTACCCGCTTATACGCAAGGGAGGCGGGTAACCACGCCCTTAAAATCATGGCCACGGGAGGAGTCTACCTGGGAGGAGGGATAGCACCACAAATCCTGCCAATTCTGCAACAGGGGCTGTTCATGGAGGCCTTTCTTGCCAAAGGCCGGATGCGCCATATCATGGAAGCAATGCCGGTCAGGGTGATTCTCAATGACAAAGCCGCTTTGAATGGTGCGGCTCAGTATGCCCGGAAGCAGTAACAGCTTACCCATCGCTACCAACCCATGTTGTCGGATTGCCCCCCGCCAGGGGGGCTTCAATGACAGACTCAAATGTATCCGATATGGATCAGGGTATCAGACCTGATCGATCATCAGGTTTTCAGTCGAAAGGTCTTGGTACTGGCGTCTTATCCGTTGAGGGAGGAAGAATCGGCATCTGGAAAGCAGGCTGATCACCCGTTAAGGTTTTCAGGAACGCCACAATCTGACTATTCTCCTGATCACTGAATTGCCTTCCCAGTTGCAGACGTCCCATCACATCAACCGCTTCGGTCAAGGTCCCTGCCTCACCATCATGGAAATAGGGGTATGTCATCTCCACATTCCGCAGTGTTGGCACTTTGAACTTAAAGCGATCGGCATCCTTCCCCGTTACGCCACTCAGGCCCTCGGCTGAACTCTTGGTGCTGTATGCTTCAACAATACCCATCTTCTGGAAGGAGTTGCCACCGACAGCCTCGCCGTTATGACAACTGACACAACCGCTCTCTTTGAACAGTTTATATCCCGTCAACTCATCAGCGGTCAAAGCCGCCTTCTCTCCGAGCAACCACTGATCAAATCGGGAGTTTGGCGTCACCAGGGTCTTTTCAAACTCTGCTATCGCCTGAGTCACTTCCTCAATAGTGATCTTATTTGTGCCGAAGACTTGCTTGAACTCCATGACATATTCAGGGATCGATGCCAATACATCGATTGCCAGCGTGTGACTGGCCGCCATTTCACCTGGATTGGCGATCGGTCCACCAGCCTGAGCCTTTAAATCAGCCGCACGACCATCCCAAAACTGCGCCAGATTTAAGCTGGAGTTAAGTACAGTAGGGGCATTGATTGGACCCTGTTGCCAATTATGGCCGATCGATGTCTTGAGATTGTCCGTTCCGCCCATACTCAAGTTATGGCAGGAGTTACAAGAGATAAAACCGGACTTGGAGAGGCGGGGATCGAAATAGAGCTTCTTACCCAATTCAACCTGACCAAGATTGATACTTTGTACCGGCTTAATGGGTTGAATCGGTTCATCTACTGCAAATAGCGTTGGAGATAAGCCCAACAGAAGAGAAAAAATGGCAGTTCGTTTAAATGTCATATCCTTTTACCTGATAGTTATAAGGCTGGAAAACCATCCCCTCATTTGGTTAAACCACACCCTTCTGGATCACGTTACCTGAAGGAGGTGATAGCTAGGCCATTGGGGTATTTGATTGGATTTTTCTATTCTGAAAGCGATCCAACGATCTCTGTTGTCAGCTAGGCTACAGAAATACCCTACACATAGCGTGGTAGATATTAGAATTAGTCTAATTCTAGAACAATGATGCAGATCAACTGTTTCGTCTGATAGGGAAGGGAAATTGACGAATTGGCTATGCTGCAGAAACAGGATTCAGAGAAGTGATAAAAAAATGAGGCGTCATACCTGATTGCACAGGAATGACCGTCCGTTTACATATAAGCCGGATTGGCTTTAAGGGGCCTTGTTTTTAACCCTGATCACCAGATCTACCATATCCATTGCCGTTCCATCCGGGAGATCCTGATCAATAAAGTGTGGTGCCAATCGCTCTTTCATATCGATCAGATCACCGGTATCGACATTGTAGAAATGGTGGTGGCGACTGGTATTGGAATCGTAGAAGGTACGGGTGGCATCAATGAAGATCTCCCGTACAAGCCCCTTTCTGACAAACAAGCCAAGTGTATTGTATACCGTGGCTTTGGATACCTTGGCGCCATTGTTGTTAACCGCCTCAAACAGCTTGTCTGCTGTCACATGTTGATCACGTGCGAAGAGGGTATCTGCAATAACACGCCGCTGTCGGGTCAAATTGACCCCATGGGCGTTAAGCAGCTTATCAATGCACTGCTGTTGCTGTCTCGATTGGCTGATGTTCGTTTCCATCTGGAGAGTATAAGTATTCTTCTAGGGTATTGCCAAGGGCTAGCCCTATTTATCGATCGATATCGCTTCTGGTTGGTCACCAAAGCAGCCATTTGATAAAGGTCATCGATAGGCGCTGATCTGAGCTGAATACCTGTCCAGGGATTATTAGGCATAGACTATCAATACCATTGAAAAGACCATTAGCTTCCAATCAATTTTATAACTATTCTAAACAGCAGCGAAGAGCCGCTATGGCTCGACGTCTCTTTCCACAATAACCATCATTTCGGAGAACCAGATATGGAACTCAAAGGTAGTAATACTGAGCAAAATTTAAAAGACGCTTTCGCAGGGGAATCACAAGCCAATCGTCGATACCTCTATTTCGCCGCCAAAGCCGATATTGAGGGCTACAATGACGTCGCTGCCCTGTTCCGCTCAACCGCAGAGGGAGAGACAGGCCATGCTCACGGCCATCTGGAATACCTGGAACAGTGTGGCGATCCTGCAACCGGTCTGCCGATCGGTCCAACCGGTGACAACCTGAAAGCAGCTGTTGCCGGTGAAACCCACGAATATACCGACATGTACCCTGGTATGGCCAAGACGGCCCGTGACGAAGGATTCGATGAGGTTGCAGACTGGTTCGAGACCCTTGCAAAAGCTGAGCGTTCTCACGCCAACCGTTACCAGAGAGCCCTGGACGAAATGGACTGAGTTCACTGCATGGTAACCTGAGCTCATGGGTTCAGGTTCAGCCCATGGGCGGCCTGCGGGCCGCCCGATGCCTCATTCAGGAGTATATAGCACAATGGCAGCACCCACCGGCCAGAGAGAAGGCAATCTGGAGGCCCCGACACGGCATCCCATCGATTGGAAGAACCCGGATTTTTACAACGAAGAGAA
The DNA here is from genome assembly GCA_025656675.1 of Candidatus Thiodiazotropha sp. (ex Codakia rugifera). Taxonomy (GTDB): domain Bacteria; phylum Pseudomonadota; class Gammaproteobacteria; order Chromatiales; family Chromatiaceae; genus Thiodiazotropha. Next base: position 744,744 of record JAHXHN010000001.1, on the reverse strand, counting down.
GCTAATGGCAGAGCTGGAACGGGTGTTTGACCTGTGCCATGGCTGCAGACGCTGTGTCAGCCTGTGTAAAAGCTTCCCAACCCTGTTCGATCTGGTTGACGAGTCGGAAACCATGGAGGTCGATGGTGTCGATAAAAATGATTATTGGCAGGTGGTTGATCATTGCTACCTCTGTGACCTCTGTTACATGACCAAGTGTCCCTACGTACCCCCACATGAGTGGAATATCGACTTTCCACATCTCATGCTTAGGGGAAAAGCGGTCAAGTATCAAAAGGGTGACGTCAGGTTGCGGGACCGCCTCCTTACAAGCACCGATAACCTTGGTAAACTGGCAGGTATCCCAATCGTTGCGGGTGTCGTGAACAGGTTCAACAAGGCTAAGAATTTCCGTGAGATTCTGGATCATTCCCTCGGTGTGCATCCAGAAGCCAAACTCCCCGAATTTCACAGCAAGCTGCTACGAAAGCGTCTGGCTGATCGAAAAAACAGAACGGCAGAAGGTACACCTGCCGGCACCACCACAGGCAAGGTTGCCCTGTTCAGTACGTGTTACGGCAACTATAACGAACCCCATCTGGGGGAAGACCTGGTTGCCGTCTTCGAACATAACGACATCCCGGTCACCATCGCAGAGAAAGAACAGTGTTGTGGTATGCCGAAACTGGAGCTGGGTAATCTTGAGGCCGTGGAGGTCGCAAAGAATGCCAATATTCCTATACTGGCCAAGCTGGTCGATGATGGCTGGGACATTGTCGCACCCGTTCCCTCCTGTGCACTGATGTTCAAACAGGAGTTGCCCCTGCTGTTCCCGGATGACCCGGCAGTACAAAAGGTGTCAAAGGCCATCTTTGATGTTTTTGAATACCTGATTATTCGCCACAAAGAGGGACTGCTAAAGAACGACTTCAAACAGGGTCTGGGCAAGGTAGCGTATCATGCAGCCTGTCATCAGCGGGTACAGAATGTTGGGGCCAAAACAAAGGAGCTGCTCACGCTGCTCCCGGACACGCAGGTCACGGTCATTGAGCGTTGTTCAGGTCACGACGGCACTTATGCGGTTAAAAGCGAATTCCATCAGCATGCGATGAAAATCGGCAAACCCGTTGTCAACCGGGTCATACAGGCCGAAGCGGATCACTATGGGAGTGATTGCCCAATGGCAGGCCAACATATTGAAAACGGTCTGCGTGACGGTCGTCAGCCAGAACATCCGATCACCCTGGTACGCAAGGCCTACGGTATTTAATCAAGGAGAAAATCATGTCTAACGAAGGCTATCACGAACCTGTGGAGCAACTGAGTAATGAAACCCGGGACATGCATCGGGCCATCGTCTCGTTAATGGAGGAGCTGGAGGCTGTCGATTGGTACAACCAACGCGTTGATGCCTGCAGCGACACTGAATTACGGGCTATCCTTGCGCACAACAGAGATGAAGAGAAAGAGCATGCTGCAATGGTCTTGGAATGGATAAGACGACAAGATCCCAGTTTTGACAAAGAGCTCAAAGATTACCTCTTTACCGATAAACCCATTGCGCACGAATAGGGCCTGCTAAAACCCATTAGCGCCTAACAATCGAAAGAACTCATTGCAGGAGATATTGATGACCCATCTTTCACATTCTGACCTATACAGTCTCGAAGAGTATGCCCGTATCCGACCTGAGTTCAGGGCTCGTGTAATCGACCACAAGAAGAGCCGGCGGCTGGCTATAGGTCCCCATGCGGCCCTCTATTTCGAAGATGAGCTCACCATGCAGTACCAGGTACAGGAGATGTTGCGCATTGAACGAATCTTTGAGCAACAGGGCATCCAGGATGAGTTAGATGTCTATAACCCATTGATTCCAGATGGAATGAACTGGAAGGCCACCTTCATGATGGAGTACCACGACGTGGAGGAGCGGAAACAGGCGCTGGCAAGACTGATCGGCATCGAAACGGCCATCTGGATTGAAGTCGATGGTTTCGAAAAGGTTAGACCCATCGCCAATGAAGATCTGCAACGCACCACTGAAGAGAAGACATCAGCTGTACACTTTCTCCGCTTCGAACTGAGTCAGTCGATGATCGATGCATTGAAGGGGGGGGCAGCCCTATCGGCAGGTATTGATCACCCAGCCTATAACCACACAATCGAACTGCTCGGATCGCCTGTCAGAGATTCGTTGATAAAAGACCTTCATTAACGCTGACTTGGTATCATGACCGGTTACACTTTCTAAACTCAGAATGCCCAGTGCCTACACCAAAACCATTTACTGTGGGGCACTGGGTGAGCTGAACTGCATGAGATAGCGTTGGGTAACAAAACCAAAAATCGGTCATAGAAAATCGTAAAATTTTGTAATCACAATCCAGCCTTTCTCGCTCCACAAGGTAATTTAGGGCAGACTCTGACCTGACCCTTAATATGGGACACTACCCGTTGTAACCCAAGCGTGTGCTTTAAGGCAGATGATACTCTATCCTTACAAATATCCTACCCCTAAGTGATGGCAGCAGATAAACTGCCAACTGTTAGAGGCTTTGGTTGACGAAGCTAGCATTCACTCCAATAATCAAGGATATCCAGCCTGGGAATACTCATTCTGGACAGCCACACATACCAATAAAGGAACATTGTCATGATGATCTGTAAGACTCCCCCACAAAGGCGAAATCGCGCACTCCCCTTTGTCACTGCTGTGATTTTTACCTCTCTCGTTGGCTGTAGCTCAACCCCGGAACCGGTTGCTGAAATGGCAGCAGCAAAAACCTCGCTTATTGCTGCCGATAGTCAAGAGACACTGATGCATGCACCAGTCGCTGTGGATCGTGCCAAACAGAAACTGAAACGCGCAGAAACTGCTATTGCCAAGGAGGAGTTTGACGAAGCAAGAAGACTCGCAGAAGAGGCCCAGGCCGATGCTGAACTGGCACAAGCCATTGCAGCCAAAACAGATACGGAGAAGGCCGTAAAAGAGTTGCAAAACAGCATTCAGGTGTTGCGTGAAGAGATCATGCGTGCCAGGAGTAGGTAAACCATAAACACACCCAATGATAAGGGGAGATTTACAATGTCTCGAACAATGATCAATCTGATCGCCGCAACCTCACTGGCACTACTGCTGAGTGGTTGCAGCAGCATGCAAAAGAACCAGGCACTGACCGATGCTGAGCAAGCCTATGCAGAAGCCAAACAAAATGAGCAGTTACTCCGCTATGCGTCACCTGAACTGGAACGTGCCAGTAAAGCCCTTACCCGTGCCGCAACCGCTGAAACAGAAGAAGATATGACATCGCTCGCATATGTCGGTAAGACACGGGTTATGATTGCTCAGTCAGTTGCCGCGCGTAAGGCGGCCACAGCGAAACTCGAAGAGCTGGGCGAAATAAAAAACAAGGAACGACTGAAGGCGAGAGAGATAGAGATTCAGCTCGAACAACATGCAAAGGATGAGGCCTTGCGCGATAAGGAGGCAGCCTTGATGGAGCGGGAAAACGCGCTAGCCAAAGCTGAAGCGCTACGCCAGGAACTTGCCGAGCTTCAGGCAAAGAAGACCGAGCGGGGCATGGTCATGACCCTCGGTGACGTACTCTTCTCCACTGGAAAAACCGAGCTTTTGCCAGGCGCCATGAGCACCATCGATAAATTGGCAAAATTCCTGGCTGAATATCCGGAAAAAACCGTATTGGTGGAGGGCCACACCGATAACGTAGGCAGTGATGCCTACAACCAGGACCTGTCAGAAAGACGTGCGCTATCTGTCAAGAATGCCTTAATGCAGGCCGGTGTAGACGGTTCCAGGATCGATACCCTCGGACTGGGCGAGACCACACCGGTTACGGACAATAGCACCAGTGCCGGTCGCCTGAAGAATCGTCGCGTGGAGATCGTCATTCGGGACTGATAGAGAGCCGGCCGCGACCACTGCGGCAGGCCACTCCCTGAAGCGATTGAGTCATAGGGTGCGGCCTTGCCGCACCCTGACCATGATTCCGACTGCCAGTAACGAGACCCTTCACCCTCAGGGAGCGGACTGTGGAATAGTAGGAAGACAACCCGTACAGGGATCATATTTCACTACCCCTGGCTACTCCACCCGGCGCTAACCAGGCCTGCTCCAGTACTATCGATATCACGAAAATGGGTGCTACCGCATGCATGGGCACAACAGACATACACTTGCTGTCAAATGCCCAATACACCTCATTCGATGGTGGTTTTCCTCTGTCATGACCGGATATGTTGGCGAAATTTTCGGTTCATCGCAGTTTGTGCTGCGCAAGCCTATGGCAATAGTGAAACCGATTTTCTCAATCCTGTTACAGGCCTTGCATTCCGATCATTTTGCTTAACAGGGCATCACTGCTTTTTCAAAAGGACAGTCTCTGTGATGCACATCACAAATTTAAGCCTGTTCCTCTATCATCCGTGCTAAAAGCAGGAAACCTTCAGCATTCCTTAATATTTCTTTAGTAGCTTTTCGCAGACGTCAATAATCACCAAGAGGCGCATATGGATCTCGTAAAATTCTTCGCTGTATCAACTGAGGATCGGTGTGAGTATTATCAAAAAAGGATTTCCGAGCATACACCGCCAGTCAATGACCATGACAGAGAGATGATTGAGATGTATCAGAGTTTCCTCGACAGGAATAAGTTAGAGAATGTTCTGATCGGGCATCGATTAAACTAAGTAGTCCACACAAAAAGCGCCGAAAATATACTGTTACTGAAAGTCATTCGACCGCCCAATAGAATATCGACCTAATAAAGGCTTTCACTGGCTGTAAGAGAGGTAATTGCCAATACACAGGTAGGGGAATTACTACTGCTCTTGACACAAACGCCTGACTAAGCTTTTCGATAATCTTTACTATTGGGTGTGCGCTATGGACTATCTGGCACTATTTGTACTCTCTCGAGAAGAGAGAGATGACTATTACCGCACTGAAATCATGGAGCACACACCTCCCTTATCGACTCATGATAAAGGGAGGGTACAGCTCTATCAACGCCTGCTGGACATTAACCAATCCACGAATCAGAGGCGATTTCTTTTCTCTCAACCCTGTAACAAAGACGTCTACCATCCTCTCTCTCGTTCCCGATTCATAAAGCTTGCATCCCGCTATATGATCATGGGAAATCTATTTTGAACTATTCATAAGGATAGGGCCTGTACAGCCGTATCAATCATGGAAGTCACCTCAAATATTTATTTCTGCACCCGCAGGTATTGCAAAGATTTGTTTTGAAAACCTACATTTTGTTCAACCTACCAGACAACCTTAAACCATCACGAATATTCATGCTCATTAAGGTTAAATTAACAGCACCTGCTAATAATTCCAGCGTCTGTACGATATAAAACTTCACATCAAACGAACCGGAGGATGCCCACTGATCCAGAAATATCGCTGCCGGCAGTAAAATAAGCAGGCCATTTGCCCCAATGATTGGCATCCGTTTCTTTTTTCTATCCACCAAACTACCGCTTCTTTGTTTGGATAGGGCAAAACCAGTACCACCTGTTATGGCAATAGCCGGCACAAGAATAAATAGCCCTGGCATTACAATTAAGCGCTTTACCGTTGCAATCTGCTCATGCGATCCTGATAACTCAACAATCACCGTTGATGTGAAAAAGGTAGCAATAGATAAGGTGGCAATAACAGCTACCGATAAATGAATTTTGCGTTCGGTATGATAACTAATCATTTTGTGCCTCACCCCATGGATATATACGAGGAACTACTACTGTAAGCAGCGTTGCAACAGCTATTGAAATAACAGCGCCATAAAAAAACGTCGTCCATGTCGTTGGCTTAAGCGCTCCCAGTGCAATGATGAGGAACAACATGGGCAAATCCAGATAATGCGTAAATGTTGGTACCAGCTTTGCTCTTTCCCTTTCAAGTTCAGCAGTTATCTTGCCTTTATCCAGTGCATTTTGGGTAATACGGCGGAGCTTCATAAAATAGAGCCTGGTAATTGTGTTTCCTTCAATAAATTCAAAAAGAAACAGGCCAATCATGCCGGTCAGCCAGGATAGTTTCAGAAAATCCCACCCACCATAGTACTGGATGATAAACCAGGTGCCGGATGTGAGTAGAACCAATGCCCCTGGGACAACCACACCATCATAAAACACAGCAATATATCTAACGGCTTCAGAGAAACGAACCAGGTCTCTATGCTGTCTTGAGCGAAGGTCTGCAAGCCATACGCCGACTAAGCCCGCCCCCATCAAGACAGCGCCAAGTATATGAAAGTACTTCAAAATAGAATAATCCACTATCTATACCTCCCAACTGGAATATGACAATATGTTACCATTGTAGGCGAAGCAGTACATTTTGACAATATGTTGTCAATTATTGGGGAGGGAAGTTATGAACCGTACAGATGCAGGAACACTCATGACCGAGATCATTCTTGAAGTATTCAAACTGAGTGGTTTATTGGTATTGGAAGGAGATCAACTGACTAAGGAATTGGGATTGACCAGTGCACGCTGGAAGGTACTTGGTGCTCTGGCAGGGGCAGGCAGACCAATGACCGTACCTGATATTGCAAGATCAATGGGGCAAACAAGACAAGCTGTACAGCGGTTGGTCAATGAGATGAAAGAAGACGGTCTACTGGACACTCAAACTAATCCCGGCCATAAGCGTGCGAAATATCAGATATTAACAGGCAAAGGTAAAGAATACTTCGATATTATGGAGAGAAAACAAATCCCCTGGGTTAACGCCGTTGCTGATGGATTTGACGTCAAGGATTTAAAAAATGTTTCTGTGATATTGCGTAAATTAACTGAAACTCTCGAGCCCTAATGCCTACATAAAGGATGCTGGAGTGATTGTTTCCCAGAGAACGATAGTGAACAACTTGATGTGCTTGTTAAGCATTATTTTTTCTTGAACAGCCTGAGTGAAATAATGAATAAAAAGTGGCTTACCCATTGTTGTCCCAATCAGACACTAGTTTTTATACTTTCCATAGATGAAGTCGATAACAGATTTTATGGCACGGTTTGTTGTCGAACGCTTATGGTAAAGCAAGTGTATAAAGAAATTATCCAATTCATAATCGGGTAAAAGCCTAACAAGCTCGTTGTTTTTTATTTCATTTTGGACCATAAAATCGGGCAGTTGAGCAATACCAAGCCCTTTTTTGCACACAGCTTTTATCATGCCACCATAATTAACGCGAATTTTTCCATTGATGGATACACTATTTTGTTTTTCACCTTTTCCTTTGAACCGCCATCGTCGTCTGTTATCTGAGTCGTCTTCAATCAAACATGCATGGTTACGCAAATCTTTGGGGGACGAAGGCGCACCGTGTTTTTCAATATATTGATTATTTGCAACCACTACTAGGCTGGCCTTTTGTAACCGTTTGGATACAAAACTGGAATCAGGCATTTGAGACGCTCTTATAGCAATATCAAACCCCTCATCGATCATATCTTTAAAGTCATCGCTTAAGATGAGATTGATACTAACCTCAGGGAAAGTTTTGTGATACTCCGCGATTAAAGGTGCAAAAACATATTGACCAAGATAAATGGGGGCGGTTATTTTTACTTCGCCATAAATAATATCCTCATCCTTGCGACCTTTGGCTTCGAGGTTATGAACACTTTCCAGAATATGGCGGCACTCCTCAAGGTATTCCAATCCATCTTTGCTAAGACGCATTTTCCGGGTTGAGCGAAAGATGAGCTTTCTGCCTAGCCAACCCTCTAACTCATTCAGGTTTTTAGTGATCACTGAGTTTACAACACCTAGGCTTCTGGCCGCTGCTGCCATAGAGCCCTGATCTGCAATCTCCACAAATATTTCAATAGCTTTTAACTTATTCATATTTTGTATTATGCGAATAATATTTTTTCAAAATAGCCTATTCTGCAAAATTATTAAAGCACCTAATATGGCGTTATGTTGAATGAATCAGGAGAAATATCATGAAAATTGCCCTATTCGGAGCGACTGGAAAGATTGGCTCACAGGTTGCGTCTCAGCTAGAAAACAAAAGCCATGAGATTGTCAGAATAGGCTCCAGAAGTGGTGATATCACAGTCGATTACACCAATGGATCGTCAGTAGAAAATGCTTTGAAACAAACGGCACCACTGGATGCCGTTTTGGTCTCAGTGGGAGGGGATAGTGTATTTAAAGACTATCATGAATTAACTGACGATGACTTCAGGCATGGCGCTGAAAGGAAATTAGTTGCCCAATTCAGAATAGTTCTGTTAGCTGAGAAATACCTGTCAGATGGAGGCTCAATAACCTTGACCAGTGGATTTCTGAGTCACTACCCCAATCCCCATAGCCTCGCAACGGGACCATTCAATGCAGCGATTGACACCTTTGTCCAGCAAGCTGCACCTCTTTTGCAACGGGGTATACGGTTGAATGTAGTGAGTCCAGCGCCCATCGTCGAACCAGCAAGCGTTGGTAAGGGCTTGGTTAGCGCCGATCAAGTGGCTGAATTATTTATTCAATCTGTTGAAGGTGGTGAAACAGGTCAAATTTATCGGGCATGGGGCGGCCTGGCGGTAACTTAGCAATGTTATATTCTCCTCTGAAGTTGGCCAAATAGCCCGATTGATCGTTACTAGCAGTATGGTTATCTTGTTTAGCTTACTCGCAATAATGAAAGATCATCAGAGTGGGTGTCTTGTCTAATCTCGTTACCGCTTCTTAGCCAGCACCCGATAAACTTGACACCGTGTCCCGATGCCTACTTTGCCTCAGGTTTAGCGCAAAGTACATCGGGTAAGCAGGGTGGCCTCAAAGCTGCAGGGATGATTACCTGCCAACGCTTTGCTCTCTATTGCTGGTAGCGATTAAGGAGCATGAAATCATCTTGGTCTACATATTTGGATTACAAATGATCAATTTTTACGGAGTTGGACTTTTTAAACGCTAAAAACACTTGCTGGCAATTAGTGTATCAAGTGGTGCTTCTGCACCGGAGATGCCATGCTTTACGACATAGTTTCGACTCCTTAATTCCGGTATTTGCCCGTTTGATATAACCTAAATTTTTCGATTCTTGTGAATATTGGCATTTTCATAAGTGCCCCCCCTGTGCTTGGTATACCAGAAAATTCCAGTTATGAACTGTCAAGATTTTGGGGAAGCTTACGATTGGTCGCTGTCGAGCTCTACTAGGCAGTTATTTCGTATTGATGCTGTTCTTGTTAGCAAATGCTATGATTTCATCTTTAGGCAGTGGTTTTGAATATAGGTAACCCTGAATGGAGTGGCAATGGTGCTTTTTCAGGATATCGGCCTGATCACTGTGCTCAATGCCTTCAGCAACAACCTTTACATCCAGTGTCTCTCCAATGGCAAGAATATTTCTCACCAACATATAATCTGGCCTAGAGCGGTGGATGTTGTCGATAAATGATTTGTCAATCTTGATTTCATCAATAGGGAGTTTGCTCAACATGCTTAGTGATGAGTAGCCTGTGCCAAAGTCATCAAGAGAAATGTGAAACCCCCTTTCGTGTAACTGAAGTAATAATTTTTTTATATAAGCTAATTCTTCAACGAAAATACTCTCAGTGATCTCGAGCGTTAATAATTTTGGTGGAATACCGGAATTGCCGACAAATTCATCAATGTCATTTAAAAAGGTGTCACTTAGAAATTGATAGATGGAGAAGTTGATAGACAGCGTGAATTCTTTGTTGGTTTTCGCCAATATATCCTTGAAATCATTAATGGCGATGGCAGTCAATTCACGCCCTAAATCCAGGATAAGCCCAGACTCTTCCGCAATTTCAATAAATTGATCTGGGGGAATGAACCCCAGCTTTGCACAGTTCCAGCGCGCCAACGCCTCAATTCCATTTAAAATACCGGTTTTTGGATCAACTTGTGGCTGATATACAAGGTGGAATTCATGATTGGCAATACCTTCATCCAAAAGCTCTCTTATCCGGCTGCGTTGCAATACCAGCTCATGAGTCTCCTCAGTGTAAGCATACAGGTTGACTTGCTCCTTTTTCGCTTTCCATAGTGCCAGATCGACACATTTTAGTGCTTCTCTATAGGACATGGAGGATAGATCCCCCCTGAAGACGCCAGCCTTAATATTGGGTCTTAATATAACGTCACCCATTGCTATGGGTTTTCTCATGTTTTCAAGCAAGTGTTCTATGGCGAGCTCTATTTTATCGGATTCTGATTCTGGTGAGATGATAAAAAAATCCGGGCCGATATCGCGTATTAAATAACAAGGGTCGGCACAGTAATTCTTGAGATAGTTCGAGATATATTGCAGCAGCAGGTCTCCAACATGATGTCCAAAACGCTCATTGATAAGATTGAATTTATTAATGGAGATTGCGGCAAATAAGTGGGTTCCGTTAATAGGATGCTCTTCCATAAACATCTGCTCTGATGCACGTCTTGTAAGCAGACCGGTTAAGCCATCATGTTTGCTTTTGTACTCGAGATCGAGGCGGTGCATTTCGTTGAGTTTGTCGTATCGACGAAATAAAAGAAAAAGAACTAAATTAAACCCTATGGTCAATAGTATGATTCCATAGGTGTAGTTGAGAAACTGCCGCCATATCTCTGAATATGTATAACCGGATGCGATAAAAATCTTATAGGCAGGCATAGTACTAAAGTTGAACAAAGCGCGCTCTCCAGTGCGCAGTCTTTGCTTATAACTGTGACTATTTTCTCCCGCCAGGAATTCGTCTAGTGATAATCCAATTTCTTCTTTTATTGTTTTCGAATGACTCTCTAAGAGTTTTCCTAGCGGACCCCTCATCATATTCGTTGTGTACAATGTCTCAAACTGATCTTCATCAAGACTACTGTTATGTATTAACCAGTAGTCCGTCGTTGATATGACGTGGATAATCCCCGTTGTTTTCGTGCCCTTGGTAAACAGCACTGTTAGGTCTTTTATATCAATGGCAAAGCACCCGGTATCACCAGCATTGAATCGATAGCAGATGGGGGCTACCCATTGTTTATGGGCTGGGTAGTAGAAGCTATTTTTAAAAAATACCTGTTCAGGTTCCTGCTTTTCAAGATAATCCCTGTCAAATGTCAAGTGACCCTGAAAGAAGCTCGTTCCTGAGTTTCTATCAAAGTCAATCGTGTCAATGAATGTGCTGAGAATCAAACTGACTTGATCTTGATTATTATCTGCCTTATCTATGAGTTGGAAGGCATTTTTTAGCTTTCCGAATTTTGCGGAAAGGTAGTTTTCTGCCAGTGCATGGACGTGAATAAGGTCTGATTTGATGGCGAAAAAGTGTTTATCCCATGTGTACACTGTCATAGCGAGTGCCAAAAGGATAGAAAGAAATACGGCTGCTATGAAGAGTAGCCATACATTTTTTCGTAGTTTATGCAATTCTTTACCTACTTAAGTCGTACTTGTTACACCTTGCCTCCATTCGTGTTGATCATTCTTGTCAGACTCAGGTTATTAACTAAGGTTAGCAAATTTTGTGGAATAAGAGATCAGAGGATGCCCTATTATTTATAGCTTTATTGGGAACTCGACTTATACAACCGCCCGCACCCGGGGTGTCCATAGATGTCTTGACTATTTATTATTAGCCTTAAAGAGCTCGGTAAACCTGGCTGGGATCCAATTTGCTACTGTCGTCTTCTGCCAAATAAATGTTATTTCCACTGACATTACCGAGACAAACGTATCACGGCACGTAGTCCCCCCTCTGGACGATTCGACAATCTGAGCTGTCCGCCATGCGCATGCACAATTGTTCTCGCTACCGCGAGCCCTAATCCGGTACCCCCGGTCTCAAGATTACGTGAAGCCTCCAGACGGAAGAAGGGTGTGAATACTTCTTCCAGGCTCTCTTCCGGGATACCGGGACCACTGTCATCGATGACGATTTCGACACCTTCGCCACTCTCAATCAGCCTGACCCTGGTTGCTTCTCCATACTTCATTGCGTTATCGATGAGGTTATTCAAAGCACGCTTCAGTGCGATTGGTCGACACATGAAGATCGATCTGTCAGGGCCCTCGTAACTCACATCACCACCCAGATCGGAATGGTCATCCACCAGGCTTGTCAGTAGCGCGGCCAAGTCGGTGGAGCGTGCCGCTTCATCGGCTGCTTCATCCCGGGCAAAGCCAAGCGTGGCGGACAGAATGGTCTCCATTTCGGCCAGCGTGGCAAGTGTCTTCTCACGCATCTCACTATCTTCGATGTACTCGGCCCTAAGGCGTAAGGTGGTGATCGGCGTGCGTAGATCATGGGAGACTGCAGCCAGCATTTGCGAACGGTCTGTGATGTGTTTCTGCAGGCGTTCCTGCATGCGGTTGAAAGCACGTATGGTATTGCGTACCTCACGCGGACCCTTTTCATCCAAAGGCGGTTGCGCTTGACCAAGACCAAAACGGTTTGCCGCATCGGCGAGCTGCGCCATCGGGTGCGCCATCCGCCTGGCGATGAAGAGACCGCTGAGAATCACCAATATCAGCAACAACGCCAACAGCTGCAACGTCTTGCCGGCCCAAGGTGGCGGCCCTTCAAAATCATCTGTGTGGATATTAAGCCAGGTACCATCCCACATACGAATGGATAAGCTGATACCGTCCAAACCCCGCGGATGACCACTAGGCTCATGCCGGCCATACCTCTCGTCACGCAATCCCTTCTCATGCACATCAAACTCAATGCTAACCCAAACTGACGACTTATCGGTGAGATGAAGACGGCGTCTCAAATCGTGTGAAATCCGGTGCTCCAACGGGTGTCTCGGCGGCGTGCTCACAAGAGGCTGGTCACTCAAACTAATCTCATCGCCCCTCTCGGCAACCCGCTCGATGATACGCAACCGTTCCTCATCATCCGCATCACCCAGCAGACGCGCCAGGGTCACCACGCGGTCCAGCAACTGAAAACGATTGCGCTCGTCGAAACGTTCCCGGCGTTCGTCATGCAGCAACCAGGCACTGCCGATGATCAGTACCAAAGTCATGCCGATCAGGAGCGACAGCGTGCGCCCGGCAAGCGTATCAGGCCACAGGCGCATGACGATGTTTCACCTTGGGTACGAAAAGATAACCGCCGCCGCGTACGGTTTTGATAATCTGCGGATTCCGGGGCGGATCACCAAGCTTGCGGCGCAGACGGCTGACCAGGGTGTCGATGGAACGGTCGAAAGCCCGTGAATCCCGCCCCCTTGCCAAGTCGAGCAGTTGATCGCGACTGAGTACCCGCCCGGATCGACTGACGAAGGCCATCAGCAGGGCGAATTCCGCCGTACTGACCGGCACCAGCGTTTGCTCCGGATCGATCAACTCCCGCGCTCTCGGCAGTAGGGTCCAACCCAGAAACTCAATCTGCTCAGGCGCCTCCCGAGGTACCCGTTCATGAGCACTGCCGGCACGGCGCAGAATCGCCTTGATGCGGGCCAGCAGTTCCCTCGGATTAAACGGCTTGGCCAGGTAATCATCGGCCCCCATCTCAAGACCCACGATACGATCGGTCTCCTCTCCCATTGCCGTCAGCATGATCACCGGAATGTCGGACTCTGCGCGCAGGTTTCTACAGAGCGTCAGGCCGTCCTCACCCGGCATCATGAGATCCAGTACAACCAGGTCGATGGCGTTATCGTCCAGTACCCGTTTCATGATGGCGCCGTCCGCGGCCGTTGTGACGCGATAGCCGTGATCGTTGAGAAAACGCTCTATCAACTCACGAATCTCCGAATGATCGTCGACGACCAGGATGTGCGGCTGTTTATCCATGGCAGACAGTCTACCCCATATAAACAGCGCGCTGCATGGAACTTTGTGACGGATTATGTCAACCAGGCGCCTTGTCACACGCCGTCACAAAAAGGCTGTTTTTTGACAACGTCCCAACACATTTCAGGCGTGAAATAGACACCGTCGAAGAGACACATCCACTCCAACATGAGGAATTCTGAATGAACAAGATCGCAAAATATACCGCTATTACCGTCGTCGCTGCCGTAACCGGTCTGACAGCCGTAGGTGCTTCAGCCGGCTGGGGTGACCATCGTGGAAACTGTGACCGCGGCGAAATGCGCGGCGGAGACAGCATGATGATGAAACGGATGGGAAAAGGAGGCCCGATGACAGATCGTGATCTGGACCTGACGTCAGATGAGGCAAGGATACTTGTTGAGGCTCGACTGATTATGCGTGGCAATGATCGACTCAAGGTAGGCCAGGTAACCGAGAAGGATCAGGATACTTATCTGATCGATATCGTGACGGTAGACAACTCACTGGTTCGCCAGATCGAGGTTGACCGGGACAACGGTATGCCACGCGGACCTTTCGGTCCCAAGAAGTAACTCACCCTGACCACCCAATGAAAACGACCCGCTAAAGTGGGTCGTTAAATCACTTCCGAACATTCACAATATCTTTGTCAACATCGATTGGAAGTCTTCATACTTAGAGTTAAAAAAATGAGTAAATTCAATACAAGAAAATGGTCCACGCCCATTATTATCGGCACCGGCACCTTTGTTTCCCTATCCGGTGTGTTGATGTTCCTGGGTGTACACAACCCTCTTGAGCTGGCCCATGAATGGATTGGCATGGCCTTTGCCGCTGCAATATTTCTGCACATACTGAACCACTGGCGGCCTTTTAAAAGCTATTTTTCGCAACGCCTTACATTAAACATCGTTGGTGCTGTAGTCCTTGCGACTTCTGCCTTCATCGCCACATCAATGACTCAGTCCGGGGGAAACCCGATGATGAGCATGATTAACAGCTACGAAAGTTCCCCACTCACTGAAGTCGCACCACTCCTCGATGAGGATGCCGGTGGTATTGTTGCCAAATTCGAGGCTGCCGGTTTCACTGTTGAGAATCCAAATTTATCGATAGCGCAGATTGCCGCAGCCAATGATGCCTCTTCAAAAGAATTGATGCATGTACTTTTCAACTAGGGCTGAATAACCCGCCAATATTACCTGGCCATATGAACATGTGAGCGATGGAAACCGGTTCATAACTGGCCAGGGTATTTTATTTTCGGCCATATTTTCTACACTGGTAGAATTATTTCAGGCACAACTCCTAATATTAAGTGATACACATCACACCCACCCGTCATACCTGCTCATGGGAGACATAGACTTACTCGGCAACAGGCATGTAACAAGCAAAAGAGAATGGAGTATCTGATTCGTCTCGAACAACGGCTATCTGATGATGATCTGGCTGCTCATATTCCGGGGGTATTCTGACCATCGCGTCACTATCCTTCGCGGCAGTAATTATACTCACTAGAATATGTCTGTTAGATAAATCATTGATTTTTTAACTTACACCTAAACTGTAATATCGAACCTTCAGCTTATCAAAGTTATGCAGAAGAGATTCCATTCCTTCATATAGCTTTATATACAATAAAATTACAAATATTGTTCAGAACATCACGCGATGTTCCATTAATAGAACGTTTTTTATATCTAACATGATGAAGGACTTCGACTGTTTCAGAACACTACTGTTTTCGGTCAACAGTAAAAATAGATATGGTACCTGAACTACAAGAAAATGAAGCAAAACTGATAGCCCTTAGGTAAAACTGCAGACTGGCAGAAACAGCCCACTGATTATGGATTTTGATCCGCAGCAGTTCCTTGCTGAAATACATGAACGATACACCTCAGATACATCGTATAGCGGTCATAAGCGGATATTTGTTGGTCCTTATTTCTACGGATGAACGCGGCCAGGAGCGGACAAACCACCTACATGAAGTTGATGGGCTGGTGTAAGTGCATTAAAATAATCGTGTTATGAACATTTAATCTACATTCGCGGGACATTACTTCGGCTTTTTCTGATAAAGGGGGAAGCCCGACTACCTGTTGCCCGCAATATCCCACACCCATCAACAACTCATTGAAGCCAGACAGCTTTAAGGGATTACTATAATGTATGATTTTGTTCATGATATTTCTACTCGTCCTACACCTTTTTCCAGATACACAGCAAAAGCATTGTGGACGAGACCACACCTGTCTCGTCAGATGCTCAAGTACCATCTAGATCAGGAGACAGATCTCGCTTCACGTAGATTTGAGATGATCGAAAGCACTGTCGAGTGGATCGACTCTGAGCTTACACTTTCAGGTAAAAATATTTGCGATCTTGGATGTGGCCCAGGTCTATATACAGAAAGGTTCTCTGCACTTGGTGCTAGGGTAACGGGGGTCGATTTTTCAGAAAACTCTTTAAGTTATGCCAGGAAGCATTCTGAGCATTCTGTTTGTTATATCCATGCCGACTACCTTGAAGACGAGTTACCATCAGGATTTGATGCTATCACGCTGATCTACACAGATCTTTGTGTTCTGTCACCTGATCAAAGAGCCAGATTGCTAGGCAAAATGCGTAAAATGCTCAATCCGTCTGGGACAATTGTAATAGATGTCGCAGGAGTTGGGTTATTAGTCGGCAAACAGGAGGTTACCCTGATCGAAGATAAGCTGATGGGGGGCTTTTGGTCTGAGGGGGATTATGTGGGTATTCAGAAATCAT
This sequence comes from Candidatus Thiodiazotropha sp. (ex Codakia rugifera), assembly GCA_025656675.1. Lineage (GTDB taxonomy): Bacteria > Pseudomonadota > Gammaproteobacteria > Chromatiales > Chromatiaceae > Thiodiazotropha. The sequence goes on along the minus strand of JAHXHN010000001.1, from coordinate 728,191 downwards.
TTATCTACGAAGATCTCCATCTCTCTCTTGATCGGTATGTCATCATCGAACCTAATGAGATATGGCAGGTATACAACTGGTTCCAACACTATACGTCTCAGATGATAGTGAAAGAATTGAGTGATGCTGGATTCACCGTTGTCAAAATCACGAGTGATCTTACGGGAGCACCTATTAATTCAAATGTGGAATTTATTGGGGTAATTGCCCGTAAAAGCTAAGTGCAGCTGATAGATAATGCAAAAAATGTGCAGTAGGGTCCTTACAGTCAACTGCGGCCCTTCAACCTGTAACGTCTACCGTCCGCGTTATCCAGTAATTGAGTTCGAGGGCTGTCAGGATTCGTGACTTGGGGGTACGGGAGGCAGACGGCAAAAACCCTGGGGCGCTACATTTAGTGCATCGTTAAATTTACTGGAGAGGTTCTGGAAGGCGATGAGGCCGGTAAGCTCAACCACTGCGTCGTCGTCGAAGTGTTCCTTCACCCGTGCCATTAACTCTACATCCACAAAGAGTTCCGAGTGGGTTACGGCCTCGGTGTACTCTAGTGCGACTCGCTCAGTCTGGTCGAAAAGCGGGCTCTCCTTCCACTCCCACAGGGCCTCGATCTTGTTTTCCGAAACGCCGCGCTTCACCAGTGTCGCCGAGTTGATGTCAACGCAGAACTCGCAGTGGTTGATCTGGGAGACCCGGACCGTGATCAGAGATCTTAACACCGGTGAGAGTGGCGAGCGTTTCCGATCCAGCGCCCCGTACAACAAAGCCAGGGTTGCGAACACCCACGGTGAACGGCCCCACAGCATGCCAGGCTCCAGCACCTTTCCGTAACGACGTTTCTGGTTCCAGAAGAATAGACGGATGAACCAGGGATATTCCCTAATGGGCTTGGTGGGGACGTGCATAGGGTCCTCTTTATAGTTGGGCACAAGGAGAGAAAGGCCGAATTCAGCCGATCTCTCCAGTGCCTTTGTGATCAAGGCAGGTTATCGGATCAAATCGAGTTGACGGAAGTATAACTCAAGCATTTTCCTAGAACCCAACTAAAAAGCTAAGGTTGTCGGCTCGTCCCATCTGTCCACTCGTCAGTATCCGAGGCTATATTGGCAGCGAGGTCGATGATGCAATCGAGCCCAAGGATTAACCTTTCTGCCATCGATCCCACATCAACGCCTTTTGTTCTTCTGTGTAATAGATCCTTGGTCGTCGCTTCATTGTCAACATCCTCCTCTCTATCTTTAGAGATTGGATGTTGCATCGACCGGTTGAAACCGCAGCCAAGAGCAGACATTCATAGGAACGACTCAATAGGTAGGAGTTGATCTAGAGGTGACCTTTGAGTTCGCCATACATGATTAGCGGTTTTGATGGTATTGTTAAACCCTACCTTTAAACGGTCGATATGAACCCTGATGCCCGTGTAAGAAGTTGCCATATCCAACTATGCTTGAATGACCGGTGTGCAGATAGTTGACCTTGAGATGGTGAGGATTGACTCATTTCACGGGACATCCCTGAGCATCGGTCATTACACCAAGGGGGGTGTTAGGACATTGATCCCGATAGTCAGGAGTACCATCAAAGTCACTGTGTTTCGAGCAACCATTAGCTGCAATACCTTTAGATAGCATCTCTTTGCTATCTTCTGGGCAGTAGTCTTGGCTGTTTACAATGCCATCTCCATCGGTATCAAATTCACATCCGTATTCATCAACAGGGTAAGCCATTGGGCCGGGCTTGAGTCGCGCAGGGTTAACTGCCGGTGCATAGCGAAAGTTCTCTGGTAGTTTTTTCAACTGTGCAGTGTTTGAACAACTGTCATAGTTATCCGCGACGCCATCATGATCCGAATCGATGAGTGATTCACTGGCCTGAACCTGAAACCATGATGACTCCACAAACAGCGCCAGTGCGATCAGGATCGACTTGATGGGACCGATTCTATACTGCATTGAAAAACCATTTAGAGATAAAAGGTAAAAGGCCGCCCGAGTGAAACGGCCGATTTACAATCATTTTGGTCATCGAGCCAGAATAGCATCCACCTCTTCTTGACTGAGATACTGTGCAACATAGTTACCGGTGCCGATGATGGCCTCGATCTGGCCTACATAAGCACGTAAGTGATGCTCAGAACCATTGATCAGGGAACTGTAGGTGTTCACCAAGGTACTTTCATCAGTATATTCCAGGCCACATATCGCTGGATAGCCATTGTTGACCATCACCTGAGGACAAACCGAGATGTCCTTCATATCCAGTTCTTCAATAAAGGCACCGACATAGAGTGCAGCTAATTCACTCTCTGCACCTTTTTTTGTAAGTTGTTGATATTTTTCGTTGAAATACCAACCCCATTCTGGGCCTGTAAAGACGCCAAGACTTGTGGGTAAATCATTTGTAGCTGGGTTCGGGTCAGGTAGATTGTACTGATCCAGCTTGTCACGAATCGTATCGGTATGAGTCTGCTCTGACTTGGTTGCAATATTGTTGAAAACAGGTTGGGCTGGGTATATAGATGCAAAACTCAGGTAGACATCACGGGCAAGCTTTTCCTCTTCGCGCATGAACGTCAGGTGTGAAGCTTCAACGTTATCTAGGCTTGAAATAACGGTACTCTTTGGTTTTCCACCACCATGACGACCTTTGCCCGCAAGGGTAGTCCCAGTGTTTAAAACAAGCATTGCGGCAATCGTAAGAATCAGTGTTTTGTTCAAGTTACTCATGGTGATACCTCAATAAATATGTGTAACTTTCAAGGAAAAATGACTTTTCCGTTACATCGCGGCTACTTTTTCACAACTATCGGATTAGATAATTGCGGTTCATCAAACATAAGGAAATTCTTGTGTGACGTCCGCCACATTTCTGTATTTCTGAGAACGACACTTGGCGCGCTGTTTAACGCTGAAAGGTGTCTAGTTATGAAGGTATGCTACTCGAATTAAAAATGCTGGTGTGTATTCGATTTCCCCATTACAACGAAGGTCTGCAAAGCATCAGAACAAGTAATCCATTACAGATGCACCTAATGACCGGCATGGTCGTGTTGCGGACCTATGGATAGAGTTGTGGGATGATGCTTTGCGTCGAAAGCCACTATTCTGATAGTCCGGCGCGCAGCATCAGCCAAACCGTTACCCGCAGTATGCTACTTTTGCACTGCCGTGACGGACTTCATTCCCGCACACCACAAAACTACAATATTGCCCTATTCAACTGTCACAGATTTTGCCAAATTGCGTGGCTGGTCCACATCTGTCCCCTTCAGTATCGCGACATGATAGGCCAGTAACTGCAATGGAATTGTATAGACAATCGGGGCTGTCGATGGATAGATATCTGACAGGGTAAGATTCTGGAAATGATCCAGATCGATCTTGACCTTCTGATCGCTGAACAAGAACAGCTCACCTTCACGCGCTCGTACTTCCTGTAGATTTGAAATCACCTTTTCCAGCAGCGGATCATCCGGCAGGGCACAAATCACCGGCATCTCTGCGTCTACCAGTGCCAGCGGGCCATGCTTCAACTCACCCGCAGGATAGGCCTCGGCATGAATGTAGGAGATCTCCTTCATTTTCAATGCGCCCTCCATGGCGATGGGATAGAAACTGCCCCTACCGAGAAACAGTGCATGTTTCCGATCGGCAAATGCATTTGCCATCTCCTGGATGGCATCACTTAATTTCAGAATGACCTCTACCTGGCGTGGCAGTGCATGCAGCTCCTCAACCAGTTCCCGTTCCTGATCGACGGTCATTCCCCGGCGTTTGGCCAAGGCCAGTGTCAATAACCTCAATGCAACCAGTTGCGTGGTAAAGGCTTTGGTAGATGCGACTCCGATTTCAGGTCCGGCGCGGGTCATTAGGGCCACATCGGACTCCCGCACAAGCGAACTCTCAGGGACGTTACAGATCGTCAAGCTACCTAGATAACCCTGGGATTCGGCACCACGCAGGGCCGCCAAGGTATCCGCGGTTTCACCCGATTGGGAGATGGTTACGAACAGGGTGTTTTCAGGAACGACGACCTGTCGGTAACGAAATTCGCTTGCCACTTCGACACTGCAGTGAACACCGATCTCCTCAAGCCAATAACGCGCTACCAGGCCGGCATGAAAACTGGTGCCGCAAGCAATGATGTGTACATTTTGGGTTTTATCCAACAGCTGCTTCGCTTCAAACCCAAAAGCATCTTCGAGCAGCTTTCCCTTATGAATCCGTCCCTCTAAAGTCTCTGCAATAACCGCCGGCTGCTCAAAGATCTCCTTCAGCATATAGTGACGATAGGGTCCTTTTTCCGTTCTCGAGGCAGATACCTGAGAGGTTCGGACTTCACGCTCAACCTGTCTGTCTTCACTATCGAACAGCGACACACTATCCCTGGAGACATGGGCAAGATCGCCTTCTTCTAGAAAGATAAATCGTTGCGTTACCGGCAGCAGCGCAAATACATCGGAGGCAATAAAATTCTCTCCCTCCCCAAGACCGATCACTAGCGGACTACCCGCCCTGATAACCACCATCTGATCAGGATCGTCCGGGCTGACAACAGCCAGGGCATAGGCTCCAACCAGTTTTTTCGATGCCCGTCGAATAGCACGTAAAAAATCGGATTCTGACTGCAACACATCCGCCAGTAGATGGGCTATAACCTCGGTATCCGTCTCTGAGGTAAAGGTGTAACCCTTAGCACTCAACTCCTCACGTAAATCGGCATAATTTTCAATGATGCCATTGTGTACAATCGCCACCCGCTCTCCACTCATATGGGGATGGGCATTCCTTTCTGCAGGCATGCCATGAGTTGCCCAGCGGGTATGGGCGATACCTAATTTGCTGGAGAGGGTGGCCCCGTCGATCAGATCCTTCAGGGATGCCACCTTGCCAACTGAACGGATACGCTGGATGTGCTGATGCTCATCCAGCACCGCCACACCGGCAGAGTCATAGCCCCGGTACTCCAACCGTTTCAGACCCTCCATCAGGATCGGCACAATATCACGTTGCGCAATGCCACCGACGATGCCACACATAGCTAAACTCCCTAGATCCTACTGTTTTGGCTTTTTTTCAGGTCGTTGCCAACCTTCAATGTTAACTTGTTTTGATCGACTGAGGGTCAATCTCTCTGGAGGTGCATCCTTGGTAATCGTCGAACCGGCGCCAATCGTCGCACCTTCACCTACCGATACGGGTGCAACCAATTGCGTATCTGATCCGATAAACGCCCGATCACCGATGATCGTACGGTACTTGTTTGCGCCATCATAGTTACAGGTAATCGTACCAGCACCGATATTCACCTGCTTGCCTATGCTGCTGTCACCAATGTAACTGAGGTGGTTAATTTTACTACCCTCGGCAACCTGACTTTTTTTGATCTCAACGAAATTCCCAAGATGGACATGATCAGCAATTTGACTCGCTGGCCTCACCCGGGCAAACGGGCCGATGCGACAGGCTTTACCGATCGCTGCATCTTCCACAACACTATTGGCAAATACTTCAGTGTCTTCATCAATCGAACAATTCTTTAATAAGACATTCGGACCGATAGAAACGCCATCCGCAAGACTGACCTCACCCTCCACGATAACATTACAATCCAGGAATACATCCTTACCTGTTGTCAGCCGGCCACGAACATCAATTCGGGCAGGATCTGCAAGTGAGGCGCCATTCCGCATGAGTTCATCGGCACACTGTCGCTGATAAAAACGCTCCAGATGAGCTAGCTGCTTACGGTCATTCACGCCCATCACCTCTTCTGCTGAGCCTGGGTGTAAAGCCTGAATATGAATCCCATCTTCAACAGCCATTGCGATGATATCGGTCAGGTAATACTCTTTCTGGGCATTGTCGTTATCCAGTCGCGCCAACCATCCATCAAGTCGACTGCGGTTAACCGCCATGATACCGGTGTTGATCTCAGTGATCGCCTGTTCTCCCAGACTGGCATCTTTCTGTTCCACGATGCGGACGATTCGCGCTTTATCATCACGGACGATACGTCCGTACCCAGTCGGGTCAGGCAGGTCAACCGTCAGAAGTGCCAGATCACTCTTAGCCAGACAGCCCAAGAGACCTGACAGGGTTGAACGGCTGATCAGAGGTACATCACCATAAAGAATCAACACCTGCTCTATGCTCTGCAGCGTGGGCAGTGCCTGCATCACGGCATGGCCCGTTCCCAGTCTTTCCCGCTGCTCCACCCAAGCCAGATCGGCCGCAGCCAGCGATGAGGGGACCTGGTCGCCGCCGTGGCCATAAACAATGGTAATTTCATCCGGATTTATGGAGCGTGCTGTATCAAGTACATGGCCAAGCAGTGACTTGCCTGCCAGTCGATGTAGCACTTTAGGAAGATTGGAACGCATCCGTGTTCCTTCACCCGCTGCCAAAACCAGCACGCCTAGATGCATCAGTTAACTCCTATACTGTTGGAAATCACTTTATCAGGTACGAGAATACCTTAAGATCACGCTGAAGACATAACCTATGCTGCTGCGATCAACACTCACAATTGAAGCGAGAGTGATGCCGCCCCTTCATGCACGGGTATGATGGTAGCCTCTGCCTGGGCCCTGTCTTGCTGAACTGTGATAAATGCGGCGGGAAACCTGCCAATGAAACGGACTGTCAAAAATTGAAATCCAAGGATTAGTTGAGGGTATGCGACTGTCCTGGCAGACCGACATGCATAGCATCTTCTTTGGTTGCATCCCTGACTTCCAGGATCTTGACATTGACGATAAGCGTTTTGCCTGCAAGAGGATGATTGCCATCCACTGTCAATTTGCCATCCTCGATTTTAGTGACAATAAAGTTTTTAACCTCACCCTCATCGTTTTGCATCTGTACTTCTGCACCCAGTTGACGAAACTGTGGTGGAACATTCTCAACCGCATCAGTAAAGGTCAGAGAGGGATCGTGCTCTCCAAAACCCTGACTCGATGGGATCTTCAGTGTGACGGCATCACCCTGGCATTTTCCGGCAACGGCCTTGTCCATTCCACCAATCAACTCCGTTTCACCACCATGAATATAGCTAACCGGGAGATCGCTCTGTTCGAGAATGTTGCCTTCCGGGTCCGCAATCGAGTAGGTAAGGGAAACGAATTTTCCGTTTTTTATGATTTCTTTAGACATATCCGGGAAGTCGTGGGCCTGAAAAACCAGGCCCTAAATAGATGGGGAGAATTAAGAGCGCTTACCCTTACGGATTCTCTCAATGGCACGTAACTGGGCAACAGCTTCCGCAAGTTCAGATTGTGCTTTGGCATATTCAAACTCGGCGCTGCGATCAGACATCGCATCTTCAGCACGACGCTTGGCCTCTTGCGCAGCCGCCTCGTCAAGATCGACGGCACGGATCGCGGTGTCTGCCAATACAGTGACTACATGGGGTTGAATTTCGAGTATACCCCCCGAGACATAAAAGTGCTGCATTTCCTTGCTGTTACCTGTATCGACACGCACTTCACCCGGCTTCAACTGTGTCACCAACGGGGTGTGGCGAGGTGCGATACCCACCTCACCCATCACTGCTGGAGCATAGACCATCTCAGCTAACCCACTGAAGATCTCACCCTCTGCACTGACGATGTCCACATGGATTGTCATGGCCATCTTTTAACTCCCGGGCAATTAGCCCTTTCCGCCACGTTCGACAGCTTCATCGATACCGCCGACCATGTAGAAGGCCTGCTCAGGCAGATGATCGTATTCACCTTCAACAATCGCTTTAAAGCTGGCTATGGTGTCTTTTAGTGAGACGTATTTGCCGGGCGAGCCGGTAAATACCTCTGCTACGAAGAAGGGCTGGGATAGGAATTTCTGCATCTTACGTGCACGCTGCACAACCAGTTTATCCTCTTCGGAGAGCTCATCCATACCCAGAATAGCGATAATATCCTTCAGCTCTTTGTAGCGCTGAAGCGTACCCTGTACATTTCGCGCAACACTATAATGCTCCTGACCTACCACATTGGGATCAAGGATACGCGATGTGGAATCAAGCGGATCAACAGCAGGGTATATACCCAGCTCAGCGATCTGACGGGACAACACCAGGGTCGCATCAAGATGCGCAAAGGTGGTCGCAGGGGATGGATCGGTCAAGTCATCAGCAGGAACATACACTGCCTGGAAGGAGGTGATTGAGCCTGTCTTGGTAGAGGTTATACGCTCCTGCAGGGCACCCATTTCCTCAGCCAGTGTCGGCTGATAGCCCACAGCGGAAGGCATACGACCCAGCAACGCTGATACCTCGGTACCCGCCAGAGTATAACGGTAGATGTTATCCACAAACATCAGTACGTCACGCCCTTCATCGCGGAAGTTTTCGGCAATGGTTAACCCGGTCAATGCGACGCGCAGACGGTTACCCGGTGGCTCATTCATCTGCCCATAAACCAGAGCTACTTTATCGAGAACACCACCTTCCTGCATCTCGTGATAGAAATCATTACCCTCACGAGTTCGCTCTCCGACACCAGCGAACACTGAGAAGCCTGAATGCTCCACGGCGATGTTACGGATCAGCTCCATCAAGGTTACGGTCTTGCCGACACCGGCACCACCGAACAAGCCAATCTTACCGCCTTTCACGATCGGCATAACCAGGTCGATAACCTTGATGCCTGTTTCCAGAATCTCGGTGGTTGCCGCCTGATCTTCCAGCTTAGGCGCTTCCCGGTGGATCGGCATCAGCTTGTCATACTTGACATCACCCGCTTCATCGACCGGGTTGCCCAACACATCCATGATCCGACCCAGTGTACCCTGGCCAACAGGGATGCTGATCGGCGCGCCCGTGGACTCCACGGCAACACCACGCTTCAGTCCATCCGTCGAACCCATAGCGATAGTTCTCGCCACACCATCACCCAGCTGCTGCTGGACTTCCAGGGTGAGATCCGCCGCGTCGATCTTGAGTGCCTCGAAGACCTTTGGCATCTCGCCACGGGGAAACTGAACATCCACCACGGCGCCGATGATTTCAACCACTTTGCCCGAACTCATTTCTGGTTCCTCTTGTCGCTCCAGGCGACTCTCAAAAGATGAAAAACTAATTCTGTTGTCCTGTTACTGCCATCAGACAGCGGCTGCACCACCAACGATCTCAGAGATCTCTTGGGTGATCGCGGCCTGGCGAGCCTTGTTATAGATCAACTGCAATTCGTCGATCAGATCGCCAGCATTATCTGAGGCCGCCTTCATGGCCACCATTCTTGCTGATTGCTCACACGCGCCGTTCTCTACCACGGCCTGGTAGACCAGTGATTCCACATATCGCCCAAGCAGATTTTCCAGCACCTCTTTCGAACCCGGCTCGTAGATATAGTCCCAATGGTGTTTGAGTTCTTCCTCAGCCGTCGATGGTATGGGTACCAACTGCTCAAAGGTCGGACTCTGTGTCATGGTGTTGACGAAGTGATTATAGGCAATAGAGATACGGTCGATCTTGCCGTCGGCATAGGCATCCAGCATGACCTTGACTGTACCAATCAGATTTTCGATATGCGGTGTATCGCCTAAATGAACAGCCTGACTGACTATATTTCCGCCAAAGCGCCCAAAAAAACCAAGCGCCTTGTTACCAATGGTACAGAAATCCACCTCAACACCCGCATCTCGATGCTCTTTGAGCTCTTTAAACAGCCTGCGGAAAAGGTTGTTGTTCAATCCACCACAAAGCCCGCGGTCGGACGAGACAATGATGTAACCAATACGCTTTACCTCACGCTCGATCATGAAGGTATGTTTATACTCAGGATGAGCATGAAACAGATGACCGATAACGTTACGCATCTTTTCCGCATAGGGGCGGGTAGCCGCCATACGGCTCTGCGCTTTGCGCATCTTCGAGGCAGCCACCATCTCCATTGCTTTGGTGATCTTGCTGGTGTTCTTGATGCTGCCGATCTGTGTCCGGATCTCTTTTGCACCCGCCATAACTCTAAACCTTATCTAGTGGGACGAAGATTGACTTACCAAGTATGGTTGGCCTTGAAGTCCTTGAGTGCATCGTGCAGAGCCTGCTCGATCTCGGCATTGTAGTCACCGGACTCGTTGATCTTGTCCAACAACGCCTTCTGGCTACTCTTCATGTAACCCTGCAATGCATCTTCAAAGTCGACTATTTTGACGGCTTCCACATCATCCAGATAACCTTCATTGGCCGCAAACAGAGAGACAGCCATTCCTGCTATGGAAAGCGGTGAGTATTGAGCCTGTTTCATCAGCTCGGTTACTCGCTCACCCCGTTCAAGCTGCTTGCGTGTCGCCTCATCCAGATCAGAGGCAAACTGGGAGAATGCTGCCAATTCCCGGTACTGTGCGAGGGCCAGACGTACACCACCACCCAGCTTTTTAACTACCTTGGTCTGAGCGGCACCACCTACACGTGAAACCGATAGGCCGGCATTAATGGCCGGACGGATACCCGCGTTGAAAAGATCCGCCTCAAGGAAGATCTGACCATCAGTAATGGAGATTACGTTGGTCGGAACGAATGCCGATACGTCACCTGCCTGGGTCTCAATGATCGGGAGGGCTGTCAATGAACCTGTTTTACCTTTGACCTTGCCGTCGGTCGCCTTCTCCACATAGTCGGCATTGACCCGTGCAGCACGTTCCAGCAGACGGGAATGGAGATAGAAAACATCGCCTGGATAGGCCTCACGACCTGGTGGACGACGCAGCAGCAGGGAGACCTGACGATAGGCCCAGGCTTGCTTGGTAAGATCATCGTAAATAATCAGTGCATCTTCGCCTTTGTCGCGAAAGTATTCACCCATTGTACAGCCGGAGTAGGGGGCGATGAATTGCATGGCAGCAGAATATGCAGCCGGTGCGGCAACGATGATCGTGTGCTCCATCGCACCGTGCTCTTCAAGCTTTCTGGCTACTTGAGCTATGGTGGAATTCTTTTGACCGACAGCAACATAGATACACTTGATACCCGTGCCCTTCTGGCTGATGATCGCATCGATAGCGACAGCAGACTTACCCGTCTGGCGATCACCAATGATCAGCTCACGCTGGCCTCGACCGATCGGCACCATGGCGTCGATCGCCTTGATACCGGTCTGCACAGGCTGATCTACCGATTTACGTTCGATTACACCTGGCGCCACCTTTTCAATGGGAGAGGTCGCTTCTGGCACGATATCTCCCTTTCCGTCCAGCGGGTTGCCCAGCGAGTCGACCACGCGACCCAGCAGGCTTTCGCCAACCGGGACCTCGAGTACACGGCCGGTACACTTGACTGCATCACCCTCGCTCAGGTGCTTGTAGTCACCTAGAACCACGGCACCGACGGAGTCACGCTCCAGGTTGAGTGCCAGTCCATAGGTGTTACCCGGAAACTCCAGCATCTCATAGGACATGGCGTCCTCGAGACCATGGACACGGGCAATACCATCAGTCAGACTGATGATCGTACCCTCGTTGCGGGCTTCGGTCTTAAGATCGAATTTTTCGATCTTGCTTTTGATCAGTTCGCTGATCTCGGATGGATTGAGTTGCATGATGGCTTCTCGCTTAGATTCCCAATTCGTTCGCCAGTTGCTGCAGTTTTCCACGGACGGAGCCGTCGATTACCATGTCGCCAGCACGTATGTGAACTCCGCCGATTAAATCGGCATCTTTTTCACTGGTGATGGTAACATCGCGTCCCAGCTTGGCCTTTAAGGCGTCGGCAATAAGTTTTTCCTGCGCTGGTTTGAGTACATAGGCAGAGGTGACATGAACCGTCATCACCCGCTCTTTATCTGCCTTGAGTTCTTCAAACAGTGTTTTGATTTCAGGCAGCACGACAAGACGGCGGTTCTGGACCAGCAATCTAATCAGATTACTGCCCTCGTCATTGATGTGTTCACCTGAAATTTCGAGCAATAGCTCGGTCAGCACCTGCTGTTCCACCAGTGGATTGCTGACGATGGGGGCAAAAGCCTCATCTTCGACCACTGATGAGAGAAAAGTCAGCATCTCGGACCATAGCTCAAGATGACCGCTCTCATCCGCATGCGCAAACACCGCTTCAGCGTAGGGACGGGCAATTGTGGTAGCTTCACCTGCCATAATTATGCCCTAGATCTCATCTGCCAAGGCGGCGACGATGTCCTGATGGGCATCGGCACCGATCTCTTTTCTGAGTATCTTTTCGGCACCTGTCACAGCCAATAAGCCGATCTTCTCACGCAACTGTTCGCGTGCTCGATTGGCCTCCTGTTCGATCTCCGCCTGGGCGGCTGTCAGAATACGCTCACCTTCTGTGCGTGCCGTACCCTTGGATTCATCGACAATTTCAGCTGCTCGCTTCTGAGCTTGAGTTACAATTTCTGCGGCCTGTGCTTTGGCTTCGTGCAGTACATCCTTGGCACGCTCCTTTGCAAGCTCCTGCTCGTGCTGTCCACGTTCAGCAGCGGCCAGGCCGTCGGCAATCTCTTTTTTGCGGGTCTCTAGAGCACCCATAATCGGGGTCCAGACATATTTCATCGTGAACCACACGAACACCGCAAATGAGAGCAGCTGACCTATAAGAGTCAGATTGATGTTCATCCCGGAATTACCTCTCGTTGGACGAGATGATAGAGAGTTCGCTCAACGGCCCGAATTAACCGGCAACAGCGAACAGTACGTACATAGCCAGACCCACGGCGATCATGGGTACAGCGTCGACCAGACCCATCACAATGAAGAACTGGGTACGCAGCATAGGGATGAGTTCAGGCTGACGTGCGGCGCCTTCAAGAAATCGGCCACCCAGTACGCCGATGCCAACCGCAGCGCCCAGGGCACCTAGCCCCATCATGATAGCGCCGGCAATGTACAGCAGTGCTTGTTCCATTATTGGTCTCCCGTTTAATGAACTAGTAGTTAATAAAATTAGTGTTCGTGATGTGCCATATCCAGATAGACGATGGTCAGGGTCATGAAAATGAACGCCTGCAGTGTGATTATCAAGATATGAAAGATCGCCCAACCCAGCTGGAGAACGCCACCAAATAACCCCAGCACAAGACCCGCGTTATACATAATGGCGATGAGAATAAAGATCATTTCACCGGCATACATGTTACCGAACAGACGCAAGGCGAGTGAGATGGGTTTGGCTATCAAGCTGACGAATTCCAAAACAAAATTGATTGGAATGAAGATGAGATTGACGATCGGATTCTTGGAGGAGAAGGGCTGCAGGGTCAGCTCTCCGGCGAAGCCGCCTATACCTTTAATCTTAATACTGTAAAACAGAACCAGGAGGAATACGCCGATGGCCATGCCAAAAGTGGCATTGGGATCGGTTGAGGGCACCACTTTCATGAAGTGAATACCGAGCATTCCACTGATCGAGGGAATAACGTCAACAGGCACCAGGTCCATTAGATTCTGTAGGAAAATCCAGACGAAAATCGTCAGTGCCAGGGGGGCTACCAGTGCATTCCTTGATGAGAATGAGCCACGCACGCTGGTATCGATAAACTCGACGATCCATTCGACAAAATTCTGCAGGCCACCGGGTACACCTTGGGTGGCACTCTTCGCTGCTTTACTGAAGAAATAGATAAACAGGGCACCCAACAGAAGTGACCAGAACATGGTATCGAGGTGAATGGCCCAAAATCCCATCTCCTTCGCTTCACCGGCACTGTGGGCAATGCCCCAGCTACCATCCGGATGCTGTCCGAAGGTCAGATTAGTCAGGTGGTGCTTGATGTATTCACTAGAGGTAAGGGCGTCGCCAGCCATATTTCCAAAACCTATGAATGCTGTCTATCTTGAAAAACCAACACAATCAGCGGAACTACTACTTGTACACACAGATAGCAGCCCAATAATACACCGATACTCAGTGGTTTGATGGTGACAATTGTCAACCCGAACATCAGACCTGTCAGTATCAACTTCTGGATTTCCGCACCAAACATGCGGCCGGCAATTTTTCCAGGATCTTGAGCACGATAATGTGCAAAGGATCTGTGAGCGAAAAAGCCATTCGCCAGTGCGGCTATCAGGCCACCCACAAACCCTGACAATGCAATGGTTTTACCGAACACCAGAAGTACCATACCGATGATCAGCGCTGCCCCAAATTGGAGCGCTACAATGGTTCGAATCTGGTTGTTTCCGGTAAGCTGCATGCCGGTTTCCCGGTGCCCCTATATGAGCCTATCCAGTAAGGAGGGAGGAGTATAAGGGGTCTGGCATATAAGGTCAAAGGATAGATGCATAAATTTTTTCAGGTAGTAACACTTTTACATGGGTTCTGATTACTTCCAGTACGTCCAGAGAGTCCCAGTACAGAAATCCGTGGGTACCCTCTGCCTGAACAGGGCGCTGCCAGGCATCAGTAAACACAACTGGGCCAGGGGATTAAGGGTGTCATAAAACCCAATTCAGGATCAGGAAGGATACAGACCGTTTTCAGGCAAAGTACCTGGATAATTGCTCTAACCAGATATGTAGTTCATTGATTTATAGAGATTCTTTGCGTTTCACGCTGACATTCACGTCTATTTTCAGTGTTTCTGATCCGGCTCAGTCCAGCTGCCCAACCCTAATTCTGCTCAGTACTGCTCCGGACGCCAGGAAGACAGTAACCGTGGCCTGCAGGAGACCCGGCAGATCCCACAATCAGGGTTATGCCCTATCCTTAGGAAATGAGTGCCATGCAATGATGTGCTGGAAGTTTGATTCTTGAGTCACAGTGAGTTCGGTTTCTCGCGTTATCCAAACAAGGATGATGACAAGCCTACTCTTAGAATTTATAAGCACATGCAAACCTCGTTAACCAGGCATGCTACTGACCGGGCCTGTTCCACAACAAGCGATCAAGGGATAGCAGACCACCACCATATCGAATGAGATAGAGCAGAGCGACAGCCCACCACATGTGTACGTTCCATGCATCCGGATACACAAAAAACTGAATCACCGCAGTCATCATCAGCAATGATAGGGCAGAAAACCTTGTGAAGAGTCCGAGAACAAGAAGAATGGGGAAAATATGTTCAGCATAGGTTGCCATGTGGGCTGCGATATTCGGTGGAATCACCGGAACGCTGTATTCGTGTTCGAATAGAAAGTAGGTGGATTCGGATATGTCCAGGAAGCCAGACACTTTGGTTCGTCCTGATGACCAAAAAGTATAGGCTATCGTCCCCCTTGCAAGCAGTGCTATCAACCATTCGGGTACGGATTTACTAAGAATAATTGAGATATTTTCTAGGCCATCGATGAGCGTGCTCATATAAAAGGGTCCTTTTGTCTTTCCAATAAATTGATTGGCTTTTTTTAATTTTCTGTAAGTGAACAAAAAGTACCGTCGAACAGATGCTGTGCGAAGAAGCGTTCCAAGTTGAATACCGGATCTATTCGTGTTGCCGCAATATAGGCATCACCAATCGTCTCTCCAGATCCAAGCTTTTGAAGCAGTGTAAAGGCTCCAATGCTTACCACTCTTGTTTCCACCCTGGCGCCCGGACGAATGATGACAAGGTGTGTTGGACCATCATCCAAGGAGATTACCTCCTCAGAATCCTCGCTTTGGTTGACCTCCCAAATACGGTATACCGGATATTCAGAATGCAATAAATACATCGAGGGATGTGGTCGCAGATGAAGCAGCTCAAAATGCTCAGCAGGCAGTGCTGTAATCTGGTGTTCTTCCAGTCTCTCTACATCTTCAGCGTGATAAGCGACTGTCCATGCATATTCCAATCGTGCAACATCTTTCAAATAGTGCAGTGTTGACAATTCAGGGATCGATGCCAAAAATTCGGGGAAATCCTTTCCATAGACAAGTAAAGCCCTTTCCATCGGTGGATATTTGCGAACATAGGCAGATGCCAACAAACGGAATGCAGAATCCCCGACCAGACGTTTGATAACCGGGTACATTTCTGAAAGTGCATCGCCATTAAGCACAATAAAATTATTTCGGTAGACATTAAACCGCTGCAACGCAAGGCCATCGTCAAGCAATTCATCCAGCAATGTGTCGGGCGGAGCGTTCGGTGACCGAAGCGCATCACAAAAGCTTCGTTGCAGATCAGCTAATGACATCACGGATACATTCATGCGCGCTTTGTAGATACGCTTCGGCAAATCGCACTTCCCGATAAAGTTCGGTAAATTGCGGAATATTACTGTCCCATTCGATCAGGGTGGGGGCAGCGCCATAGGCCTCGACATAATTTCGATAAAGTTCCCAGACCTCCGGGCAAACGGTTGAGCCATGGTCATCAATGCGAAGGGATTGTCCTTCGAGATCCTGTATCGAATGGCCCGCAAGATGAATTTCCCCTACCAACTCGGCAGGGACCGCGTCCAGGTACTCCTCTATGCTCCATCCATGGTTTCTGCAGGATACAAACACATTATTGATGTCCAGTAGTAAACCGGCACCGCTGCGCTTGGCAGCTTCGACATAAAAAATCTGCTCTGGAATTTCGCTTTTTTTAAATTGCAGGTAACTGGATGGATTTTCAATCAGGATCTGCCTTTGTAGGGTTTCCTGTACCTGATTGATATGGTCCACAATCAATTGCAGTGTCTCTTCGGTGTAGACCAACGGCATAAGGTCGTGGGTGTACCATTCATAGCCATGGCTCCAGGAAAGGTGTTCAGAAACCAGTCCAGGCTCGAAGCGGTCTACCAACTGCTTGAGATTTTTAAGATGATTTTGATCCAAGGGGAGATAACTACCGAGCGAAGTGCCTACACTGTGTAGTGAAAGTGGGTAGTCACGACGAATACGTTCAAGGTAACGCAATGGAGGGCCACCTTTACCCATATAGTTTTCAGGATGCACTTCAAACCAGCCAATATCGGGCTGTTGATCAATAATGGTTTGGTAATGTTGAGACTTCAGGCCTGCCCCGGCTCGTGGTGGAACCGGAGCAGAGACTGAACTGTGTGTTGTTAATGCTTCCTGCATCGGTAACGAACTGTGCTTATTTTTCCGCTAGGCTGCCACCGACGATTTTTTCACAGGTACCTTTCAGGACCAGCATCCAGGCATTGCCCTGGGCATCAACAGTGGAGGTACCTGCACAGCTGGTTCCAGGACCGGCTTTACAGTCATTTTTTCCCGCTTTGGCTACGCCAAAACACTTTTCAGAATCCCCTGCGGATGCCACGCCAATGGGGGACATTGCCAATGCAGTTGTAATTGCACCAGCGACAATAGCTGTTGTTGCTTTTTTATTCATAATT
Organism: Candidatus Thiodiazotropha sp. (ex Codakia rugifera); assembly: GCA_025656675.1. GTDB lineage: Bacteria > Pseudomonadota > Gammaproteobacteria > Chromatiales > Chromatiaceae > Thiodiazotropha. Next base: position 710,966 of record JAHXHN010000001.1, on the reverse strand, counting down.
ACGCCTCCAAGATCTCAAAATAGAATTGTGATTGTTACCTTTCGGCAAAAGTCTGACAAAAACCTCAGCGAAAATGTTTCGTGTGATGAAAAAATAATAGCCGCTTAGATAGTAAGGTACATTTTATTTCGGCCACTTTCATCATAGTACAAGTTTATTTTTTTAAGATTGTTATTAGCCCACCTACCTCTTGAACATCACAGAGAATATACTCATGCATCCTATGTTGTTCACGAAAAACATAACCAAAATAGCCTACAAGATCCTTAATCGCGGCAGATGATACCTACCATTAATATTCGTTGTTTTTTATATACTGATCTTATGTTTTATCGGTATATATTTGTATCAGTCGCAGCAACGATACATCTACATGGGTACACTTTGATATTTTGAGTGCCCTGCTAAAATCGAAGATAGATAAGCGTAGAAATCTAATCAGAACTAATATTCTTGGGATCGTAATTGGGGAATAATCTGTGAACACAACACTTAAAAGAGTCATCCGCTACGGTAGTAGAGGTAATGATGTTGTTCACATTCAGCAGATGTTGAACAAAGCCGTATCCACCAAACCGGAATTGGTTACGGATGGGATATATGGAACAAAATCGGCTACCAGGGCCAAACAGTTCCAACGCAACAGTCAACTAATCGCCGATGGTATAATCGGACCCAAAACCTGGGCAAAACTGATTGCTCTATTGAAGAACATACTGGGTGTACCTCCGGTTGTACAACATGACAGATTGGAGATTATTCGTAAGAACGCTCTGCGAGAGGCAAACAAACTAGTGGGCATGGTGGATTTTTCACAACTGATTGGTGGTAGACCAAAAGGGATTGATCTGGTTCAGACCATCTTCAAAGAAGCAGCCAATGTCTCACTGAGTGATGCTGACTTTAAGGAGCCACACTCCAACACATGGAGCCCGCAACCTTATGTCTCCGGTCAGAAAAAAAGCTGGTGTGGCATTTTCTGTGTCTATTGTTACAGGAAAGCCGGTTTGCAATCGATCAGCTGGGATCTTACTATCGGTGCTCCCAAAGGACCCATTGCTCTGAATACATGGAGCCCACAATTCGTGCAGGGTATCAAACTTGCGGATATGGGTGCTGTCGCTACCAGGCAACACCACTTCCTGATCGAAAAGGTCGATTCAAACAATCCATTCAAACCTCGACTTAATACCATCGACGGTAATTTGCTGGCAGGTAAAATCGAGCGTCGTACCGGTTATCATCAAGTAGGTAAGGATAATTTCAACTACTATTCGCTGAAATAGAAGCACGCTGCAAACACGTGGCAAGGGCATTCCTATATTGATTTATCTCAAACTAAGAGACCGAAGTGCGTATAAATCATTAAAGTGGAACGACAGCATGTTGCACTCTCAAGTGTGATCTTAAACAGGCTACTTCTATGTGAGCAATACAGGCAGGTACCTATTTAATATGATCGAGTATGCCTTCCAATTCATCCAGACTGTTGTAGCCTATCACCAGTTTTCCCTTACCCTTCGCTCCCTGTTGGAGATCGACCTTCGCCCCTAACCTCTCTGATAGATCAGTGACCAGACGGCGGGTGTCCGGGTCCATGGCCTGAGTAACGGGTGGGGGCTTGGGATTGTCTGCTTTGTTCTGTAGTCTGCGAACCAATCGTTCTGTCTCACGTACCGAAAGACCTTGAGCAACCACCTGCTTCGCCGCCTGAGTCTGGCTCTCTCCTTTCAGACCCAGCAGGGAGCGGGCGTGGCCCATCTCAATACGACCGCTCTCAACCAGGTTTTTAACCTCTTCGTTGAGTTCCAGAAGACGTAGCAGATTAGTTACGGTGGTGCGTGATTTACCCACAGCCTTGGCCACCTCCTGGTGGGTCAGGCCGAATTCCAGCAGCAATCGGCTCAGGGCATTCGCCTCTTCCAGTGGATTGAGGTCTTCACGTTGGATGTTTTCGATCAGCCCCATCGCCATGGCGGCTTCTTCGGTGACATCTTTGATCACCACCGGGATTTCGTCCAACCCGGCCTGCTGCGCAGCTCGCCAGCGGCGCTCACCGGCAATCAGTTCATAGCGATCATTCTCCACCGGTCGCACCACCACAGGTTGGATGACGCCCTGGGCAGCGATGGAGTCGGCCAGCTCCCGCAGGCTGTCGGCATCGAACTCCCGTCTCGGCTGATAGCGTCCACGCTGAATCAGATCGACCGGCAACCGATTGAGGCTTTCGCGATTCGATTTGGATGAGACCGTCGATTTTTCTTCGGTCTCGGACTGCATACCACCCAGTAGGGCGTCGAGCCCACGACCCAATCCTCTTTTCTTTGCCACCATATTTCTGTTCCGTTAGGCCGGTTGGGTTTCAACATCGCGTAGGCGATGTCTGCGCAGCAACTCACTGGCCAGGGCCAGATAGGCGGTTGCCCCACGTGAGTTTTTATCATACAGCAACACCGGTATACCATGGCTTGGCGCCTCGGCGACTCGGACATTGCGGGGAATGATCGTGTTAAACACCGCATCCTTGAAGTGTGAGAGAAGCTGCCCGGATACATCGATCGCAAGATTGTTGCGTGGATCATGCATGGTGCGGAGAAAACCTTCGATCTGCAGATCCTGGTTGAGATGGGAGCGGATCTGCTCAACCGTATTCATCAACGCCGACAAACCTTCCAGGGCATAGTATTCGGTCTGGATCGGAATCAGTATCCCATCCGCTGCGACCAGGGCGTTAAGGGTCAACATGTTCAGTGAAGGTGGACAGTCGACCAGGATATAGTCATAGTCCGCTTTCGCTGGTGCCAGTGCCAGGTCGAGACGCTTCTCCCGCATCGAGCTGTTCATCAGACCGACTTCAGCCGCTGTTAGGTCTGCATTGGCGGGCAATACGTCAAAATTGGCCTCTGGTGCACGCTGTATGGCATCACGAAGTGTGGCGTCACCTAGCACCACATCACAACTGGAGATTTCCAGGCTGTGCTTATCGATGCCGCTTCCCATGCTGGCATTGCCCTGTGGATCCATATCCACCAGCAACACCCTTTTCTTCATGGCAGCAAGGGACGCCGCCAGGTTTACGGTGGTTGTGGTTTTGCCGACACCACCCTTCTGGTTGGCAATTGAGATGATGTAACCCATGGCGCTCTTTATTCGTTCCGCAGTGACAGGGACTGCCTATCATAACGGCAGTATCACTCAAGGTGGTAACCTTTCTCTCAGTTCAAACTGAATCTGTAGAACAGACAGACCGGCCAGTGTCGGTCCGAAAACACATAGCTTTCAGGTTCCACGTCAGCCCGGCGAAGGTTGTGATCCAGTAACTTATTGAATTTCCAGGCACCTGATCTTCATCCGCTACTGTCCAGAATAAATTTTATTGGCCAGTGCCCGGATTTTTACACCTATCATCTGGTAAAACTATCTGCAATTTAACCACCAAGCCCGCATAATCTTTGTCTTGTTCATCAAAAAGAGGGGGACCCTGCCCCACTATTAGACGCTGTAAGTATTAGTCTCATCTGTGATTTATTGAGAACAAACAGAGACGCGGCCTTGCCGACACGTAAACCCATGACGATCCGCTCACCAGTCACTACCGAGGGATGGGCACGCGCAAGTTACAAACCTTGATTCACCTTGCTGACACAGATTGTCTAATCCGCACCAGACAGCGCTCACCCTCATCGAAGGGGACCTGCAGAGGGATGATGACACACTGATAATCCGCCTCAATCTGGGCTATCTCCTCGTGGGGAACGCTGCCCTTCATAGCCAACAATTCTGTCTCTGGACCGCGTAGTTCACGCGTTAGCTCGAGCATCTTCGGCAGCCCAGAGAAGGCTCTTGAGAGCAAGATCTGAAACGGGGAACCCGGTTGATAGCGCTCTACCCTGGCATGAACCGGCTGCACATTTTTCAGTCCCAGTTCCATTACCGCTTGACGAACGAAACGTATTTTTTTGCTATTACCGTCAAGCAGAACGAATTGTGTCTGTGGCCGCATGATCGCCAGGGGGATACCCGGCAGACCCGCTCCTGTACCCATATCGAGACAGCTTGTGGCCGTCAGATGAGGAAGCAACGCCAGGCTATCCAACAGGTGCCGACCCACCATCTCCAGCGGATCTCGTACAGCTGTGAGATTGAAGGCCTTGTTCCATTTAACCAACAACAGTAGAAACTGCATCAAATCCTGCTGTTGCTGCTCACTCAATGTCACATCCATGATCATTGCGCCCTGTTGCAGGCGTTGTCGGCAAGCAGACACACTAAACGGTGATGCTCCCATCAGGCAGAGCGTTTTTTCAAGTGAATCAACAGTAACGAGATGGCTGCCGGAGTAACACCAGGTATACGCCCGGCCTGTCCCAATGTTTGAGGACGGTGGTATTGAAACTTCTCTCTCACCTCGGAGGAGAGACCCCGCACAACTTCATAGTCCAGATCCTCTGGCAGGACCACCGCTTCGTTGGCTCGCTGTTTTTCGATTTCACCCTGCTGCCGATCGATGTAACCGGCATATTTTGCCTGAACTTCCAGTTGCTCAATCACTTGAGGGTGTTTCTCACCCGGACCCAGTTTTGGCAGACTCATCAACTGTTGGTAGGCAACATTCGGCCTTGCCAGTAGATTGATTGCTGAGGCGTCTTTCGATAGCACCCCACCTAATATCGCCTCTGCCTGAACCGGGTCGACATCCTTCGGCTGCAGCCAGATACCCTTCAAGCGTTGCTGCTCACGTTCGATTGCTTCCCGCTTTAAACAGAATGCCTGCCAGCGCCTGTCATCGACCAAACCCAGATTTCTTCCCACCTGGGTGAGTCGCAGATCGGCATTGTCCTCCCGTAGCAACAGCCGGTATTCGGCACGGCTGGTGAACATCCGGTAGGGTTCCAGGGTACCCCGGGTGATCAGGTCGTCCACCATGACGCCAAGATAGGCTTCATCCCGCCTTGGTGTCCAGGCTGCTTGCTCCCGACTGTGAAGCACCGCATTCAGACCACCCAGCAATCCCTGCGCGGCAGCCTCTTCATAACCGGTAGTGCCATTGATCTGCCCGGCGAAGAAGAGACCCTCTATATGTTTGGTTTCCAGAGAGGCCTTCAATTCGCGAGGATCGAAAAAGTCATACTCGATAGCGTAACCCGGTCGGGTTATATGGGCATTCTCAAACCCCTTCATCGAGCAGACCAGTTGATGCTGAATATCAAACGGCAGACTGGTCGAGATACCATTCGGATAGATTTCGTGGGTATCCAATCCTTCGGGTTCGATAAAGATCTGATGAGATTCCTTGTCCGCAAACCGTACGATCTTATCTTCGATCGATGGGCAATAGCGTGGTCCAACACCCTCGATAACACCAGTGTACATGGGTGAGCGGGAGAGCCCTGTGTGGATGATATCGTGGGTCTGCTGGTTGGTATGAGTAATGTGGCAACTGACCTGTCTGGGGTGTTGCTCCCTCGAGCCGAGAAAGGAGAATACAGGTGTAGGGGTGTCACCAGGTTGGGCTTGCAGTTGCGCGTAGTCGATAGTACGTCCATCGATACGTGGCGGTGTCCCGGTCTTCAACCGTTCCACACGAAAGGGCAATTCACGCAGGCGCTGTGAAAGTGCATTCGAGGGGGGATCGCCGGCACGTCCCCCAGCAAAGCTGGAAAGCCCGATATGGATACGCCCACCGAGAAAGGTACCGACTGTCAGGACCACAGCAGCAGCACGAAACTTCAACCCCATCTGGGTAACAACCCCGGTAACCCGATTCTGCTCCACCAGCAGATCATCAGCAGCCTGTTGAAAAAGCTGCAGATTGGGTTGGTTTTCCAGGGCATGGCGAATCGCTGCCTTGTAGCGAATACGGTCAGCCTGGGCGCGGGTTGCCCTTACCGCTGCCCCTTTTCGAGAATTGAGGATACGAAATTGAATCCCGCCAAGATCGGCAGCATGAGCCATCATCCCACCCAACGCATCCACCTCTTTGACCAGATGCCCCTTGCCGATACCACCGATTGCCGGATTACAACTCATCTGGCCCAAGGTCTCGATATTATGGCTGAGCAGTAGCGTGCGAGCGCCCATGCGAGCAGATGCCAGGGCCGCTTCGGTCCCGGCATGGCCGCCGCCGACTACAATCACATCAAAACTCTCGGTATAAAACATACGCTTATAAGGGCATCATCATGCCTTGGGACTCGTGTGGTGCATTCTGTTTTGCCTCTACCCTCATTGAAGGTTTCGGCTAGACAGGAACAAAAAAAATATTGAATCGGTTATCTTAGCCGATATGAATAGGGCTACGGAAATATTAGTATGAGTGCTGAACTGCAAAAGGTCATCGAAGCCGCCAGTAATATCCTACTGGGCAAACAGGAAGTTGTTAAGCTATCCCTTGCCTGCCTGCTGGCTCGTGGGCATCTGCTGATCGAGGATCTCCCCGGTGTTGGCAAGACAACCCTAGCGCATACCCTGGCACACCTGTTGGGACTTCACTACCAGCGCATCCAGTTTACCAGTGACCTGTTACCCTCGGATATCATCGGCGTCTCCATTTATGAACGTAATGAACACCGTTTTCAATTTCATCCGGGACCGGTATTCGCACAGCTGATACTGGCAGATGAGATCAACCGTGCCACCCCTAAAGCTCAGAGTGCTTTATTGGAAGCCATGGAAGAACGACAAGTCACTACCGATGGCCAGACCCATGGATTGCCGGAGCCGTTTTTCGTCATTGCCACTCAGAATCCCAGTCATCAGGTCGGTACCTTTCCTCTACCGGAGTCACAACTGGATCGTTTTCTTATGCGTGTCCACATCGGTTACCCAGAGCGGAACGCCGAACGTGAGCTTCTCGCAGGAGATGATCGACGCCAGATGCTGCAACGTATGCCTGTCGCCATGAATAAGCTGAATCTGGTCGACTATCAGCATCAGGTGTCACAAGTTCATGTCGCTGATGCGTTGATCGACTATTGCCAGGATATCCTTTCGTTCAGTCGCCATTCACCCGACTACCGACACGGCCTCTCTCCCCGTGCCGGTCTTGCCATCCTGCAGGGAGCCAGGGCATGGGCGTTCCTTGAGGGTCGCAAACTGGTACTACCTGAAGATCTGCAGGCAGTGCTGCCTGCAACAGTCGGTCATCGATTGCAGGCTGCAGGAGATAGTAGTGAAAGCCAGGGAGATGGCATGGTGAAGAACCTGCTCAGTGCTGTCCCTATTCCCTAAGATGGCTTCCCTGACACTCAGGCGATGGCTGGGTAACTTTCGTCGATACGCTAAATCGGATGCAAAGGGTGGTGTCCGGGTGATGCCACGCAGTATCTACATACTCCCTACCCGCCAGGGTCTATTACTCGCTGTCATGCTGATACTCATGCTGGTAGGTTCGATAAATTACGGCAGCAATCTGGGTTATCTGATGACCTTTCTGCTCGGCGGTATCTGGCTCAACGCTATTCTCCATACCTGGCGCAACCTGTTGGGCCTGACCATCTCACCAGAAGGAGCTGCATCCGTATTTGCCGGTCAGACTGCCGACTTTAATTTACGGGTATCGAATGCTTCAACATTAGATCACTTCGGCATCAGTTTAAAATGCAAGAAACAGGTTGGTGAATCAGTGGATATCCCAGCCAACGAAGAGGCACTTCTTCACCTTCCCATCAAGACAAAACGACGTGGTGAGCTGGCACTACCCGAAATTATATTAAATACCACCTATCCGCTGGGCCTGTTTTATGCGTGGACCTATGCACGTCTCGATCTCAGTTGCCTGGTCTACCCGAAACCTGCCAGCAGGGGAGAACCCCCTTCATTGCCTGTCTACAGCCCCAGTGATGCCGGTGATCGCGGGGTAGGAGCCGACGATTTTATCGGCCTGCGTAACTTCCGTCCCGGCGATTCACCACGACATATCGACTGGAAGGCTCACGCGAGAGAACGTGGTTTGTTAAGCAAGCAATTTGGTGGTGACAGGACAGAGCAGGTGAAGCTAGATTGGGATCTGCTCACAGAACAGGCTCCAGAGCAACGCCTCAGCCAGCTGTGTCGATTCATCCTGCAAGCAGAGGAGAGAGAGCAATCCTATAGCCTGCGATTACCCGGGCAGATGATCTCAGATGGCACCGGGCTGATACATAGGCAAAACTGCCTCTCCCTACTTGCCAAATTCGAGGTAGGTGATGCAACACTCCCTTGAACAGACCCTGACGTTTCGATTGATGCTTCTGCTCAGCCTCTTTACGGGGTTGGCAATTCTGCCTCACGGCATGAATCTATCGCTGCCTATCAACCTCTATCTGATTGCTCTGTTCGGATGGCGATTGAGCAGCTTATATCTACCCAACCTGCAACCCGGTCGTTGGTTACTCCTGTTAGCCACGTTTGGTGCCATTTTCCTGGTCTACTCACACTACCAAACGCTGATAGGCCGGGATGCCGGCGTTGCTCTATTGGTAAATATGCTGTTACTGAAAGTGATTGAGGTAAAGAAACGCCGTGACATCTACGTTTCGGTCTTTATCTCCTATTTCGTTGTCACTACTCAATTTCTTTTCAGTCAGTCAATTGCGATGGCCCTCTATCTATTGATGGTCGTTATCTGTCTTACTGCACTTTTACTGGAGATAAACCGTGTAAAACCTTCATCACATATACATGAACCCATCCTAAAAACACTGATCATAGGGATCCAGGCACTGCCTATCGCGCTTATTCTATTTGTCATCTTTCCCCGTATCACGCAACCCCTATGGAATTTCACAACCGGCTCTTCGGCAATAACCGGTTTTAGTGATCGAGTGACACCTGGTGCTATCAGTCAACTGATCGAGTCATCTGAGGTTGCTTTCCGCGTCCAGTTCAAACAGCCACCACCTCCAACGGAACAACGCTATTGGCGGGGTTTGGTACTTTGGGATACAGATGGCTATAGCTGGTATACAGATAGAAGCCAGCCGGTGGGATATGATTCGGTAGAGCTCACTCAAATCAGTGATCCCATAGTTTACCAAGTCTTTCTTGAGCCACATAACAAACACTGGCTATACAGTCTTGATCTCCCCATCGCCGCACCCGCAAACAGCCGATTAAGCAGAGATTTTCAGTTGATAAAAAAACAGCCGGTTACCCAACCACTGCTCTATAACGGACGATCTGCAACTCACTATCGTACACCACAGTTACCCCCTATTTTGCGCAGGCGGGCATTACAGCTGAATGATAACGTGACACAACGTCAACGGGATCTTGTCTCACAATGGCAGGCAAGGTCGTTGAATGATCAGCAGATAGTCAATGAAGCCTTACGCTATTTCAATACCCAACCATTCGTCTATACGCTTACACCTCCACGCTATATCAATAACGCCATCGACGAGTTTCTGTTTGAAGGACGAGAGGGATTTTGTGAACATTATGCCACCAGTTTTACCCAGCTAATGCGTATTGCCGCTATTCCAGCACGACTTGTATTGGGCTATCAGGGTGGAGAGTACAATACCCTCGGTGACTATTTCATAGTCCGACAGTATGACGCTCATGCTTGGTCTGAAGTCTGGCTGGAAGATCGCGGTTGGGTAAGGGTCGACCCTACCGCAGCTGTTGCACCCGAGCGGGTGAATTATCCTATTCGATTAAATTTTGGAGAGGAGGGATCACCCGCACTGTTTAACATCGACAGCAGTGGGTTTGTCGGTTCTATTGTTCAGCAATTTGCCTATGCCTTCGATAGTGCCAACGTCCAATGGGAACGATGGATCATTGGATATAGCAGGGAGCATCAGTTCAACCTGATGCGCAGCTTTGGTTTCAACATCTTTACCACAACCCAATGGGGCCTGATAACAATTGGCATGATTGCAGTCAGTTTGTTATTTGTTGGCCTGCACATCACCTGGCAGGGGAAGCAGCAGCAAACCCGGGTAAAAAGAACATATGATCGCTTCTGTCGTAGGCTGTCGCGCCTGGGTATTAGCCGCCGACCCTATGAGGGGCCATTGGACTTTGCAAGACGAGCATCACGGCGACGCCCTGATCTGGCAGAACAGATCATGCGGATTAGCGATCACTATATTCAGCTACGCTACGCCGCTCGTAGTACCGACATGGCATACCCGCTTTTTGCAAGGCAGGTACGCAAGTTTCGACCTCGACGTCGCTGATCCTCAATCAACTGCTTTCAGAATTAACCGTGCAAAATGGCATACAGCCTGTCTTTCAACAGTAGACGGCGCTTCTTCATCTCTTCTATATGGAAATCAGATACCGGGGTGCTCAACTCTTCAAGATTTCGAACATGTGCATCCAACCAGTCATACTCATCCATCAGGTTGTGAAATACCTCACTGCTTTTACGCAATTCAGCAATTTTTTCAGCATATTCGGGAAATTCGTGCAACAGATCATGGGGTTCGCCCAACATGGTTTCTTCTCCTCCTCAAAGTTTTAATCTATTCCAACATAGTTAGCCGCGACTTTGCTACGACTGCAATGTGCTCGATCAAATAAGCTTCTTGATTTATAACTATTCAGATGATCTATTTTCCTATACAGAAGCTACTGAATATCCGACCCAGAAGATCATCTGCTGAAAATTCACCCGTTATCTCCGACAGCGTCTGCTGGGCCAGACGCAGATCTTCCGCGAGTAATTCACCGGCTTGGTCCCTGCACAGACTGGACGATCCCTGATTCAGATGCTGTATGGTTCTTTCTAAGGCATCAAGGTGTCTGCGTCGAGCGATAAACTCCCCTTCACCCAGATTCTGATAGCCGACACAGTCCTTAAGGTGTTCCCTCAACAATTCGATACCTGCACCTGTTGTGGCAGAGAGGGCGATTTCGACGCCAGATTCATCTTCACTGATAACGGCGGGTCTGTTCCCAAGATCGATTTTATTTCTCACTAGGGTAACAGGAACGCCATTCGGCAACCGGTTTTTATCGAGTGCCAAATGTTGAGGATCGGTCTGGTCATCGAAGACCCAGAGTACCCGATCAGCCTGTTCAATTTGTCGTTTTGCCCTGCGGATACCTTCTTCTTCCACCGGATCCTGGCTGTCACGCAAACCAGCTGTATCGATGATATGCAATGGCAGACCATCAACAGAGATCTTTTCACGCAGCAGGTCCCTGGTCGTACCGGGTATCTCCGTAACAATAGCTGTTTCCACCCCAGCGAGTGCATTTAACAGGCTCGATTTACCCGCATTGGGACGACCTGCGATAACCAATGTTAAGCCATCCCTGAGCAGTCTCCCGGTCTGTGCACTCTGCACGATATTATGTGTTTCTGTCAGAATGGTATGTAAGCGTTCACTTACGTTACCATCATTGAGGAAATCGATTTCCTCCTCAGGAAAGTCGATCGCTGACTCGACAAATAATCGCAGTTCGATCAACTTCTCGACCAATTGTCGAATACGCTTTGAAAAGGCCCCTTGCAAAGTCCTGCAGGCAAGTCGTGCTGCAGCATGACTATCCGCATCGATCAAGTCCGCAATTGCTTCGGCCTGAACCAGATCCAGTTTGTCATTGAGAAAGGCTCTTTCACTGAACTCACCAGGCCTGGCCAGGCGGGCACCCAGCTGTAGAGCTTGTTGCAAAAGCAGGTCCATCACGATAGGACCACCATGGCCTTGCAACTCCAACACATCCTCGCCTGTGAAAGAGTGAGGTGCAGGAAAATAGAGTACAAGGCCACTATCAATGACCTCTCCATTTTGATCGCAAAAAGACTTCAGACAGGCTTGTCTGGGTGGAGGAGGGGAGCCTATAAATGCTTGCGCAATTGCCACGCAGTCGGGTCCGCTGATGCGTACGATGCTCACCCCACCGCGTCCAGGTGGGGTAGCGACAGCTGCTATTGTGTCACGCGGCTGCATCGTCAATGGTATTGGAGTGTCCTACCTCAGTTTGTTGATTGTTCAATCTTACGTGTGATGTAGGCTTGCTGGGCTATTGAAACAAGGTTGTTGACCACCCAATAGAGCACCAAACCCGCAGGGAAGAAGGCAAAAAAGATCGTAAAAACAAAGGGTAGTGTCATCATGATCTTGGCCTGCATTGGATCGGGTGGTGCAGGATTGAGCTTCTGCTGCACAAACATGGAGACACCCATAATCAAGGGCAGGATGAAATAGGGATCTTTTTCAGAGAGGCTGTGGATCCATAGCATCCAGGGTGCATGACGTAATTCGACACTCTCCAGAAGAACCCAGTAGAGTGCAATGAAGACGGGTATCTGCACCATGATTGGCAGGCAACCACCGAGCGGATTGATCTTCTCTTTTTTGTAAAGCTCCATCATGGCCGCTTGCACGCGTTGCTTGTCATCCCCATAGCGATCCTTGATCGCCTGTATCCGAGGCGTGAATTTACGCATATTGGCCATCGATTTGTAGCTGGTCTCCGAAAGTTTAAAGAAAGCCGCCTTGATCAATAGGGTGAGAATGATAATTGACCATCCCCAGTTACCGACCCAGTCATTGATGGTCTTCAGTAACCAGAAGATAGGCTTAGCTATGACGGTCAACCAACCATAATCGACAGTTAGTTCAAGACCTTCTGCTATCGCTTCCAACTGATCCTGTAATTTTGGACCGATATAGAGCTGACGAATGAGGGTCTTGCTCTCTCCTGCAGCGACAGTCACAGAAGGAGAATAACTACCAATCAGATACTTTCCGCCAGATAGTGAGTTGGTATAGTAGTGCTCCACCTGCTCTTTCGGAGGTACCCAGGCACTTAGAAAATAGTGTTGGATCATTGCCAGCCAACCCTGGTCAGACTCTACGTTCAGCGTCTTCTTCGCCATCTCATCGAAATCGATCTTTTCGTACTTTTCTTTCGGGTTATAGTAGACACCACCGGTATAGGTATAGGTCGTAAAGCCGTTTGAATCGCTCACGGGCTCCATGCGCTGTAGCTGACCATAGTCCCTGGCAGCCCATCCCTCGCTGGACTGGTTGTTGATCAGATAACGCACCTCGGTAAGGTAACTGCCACGATGCAGCACAAACTGTTTGGTGATCTCTACACCATCACCACTCGACCAAACGAGTGGTATGACCAACTCATCTACACCATCGGCTAACTGATACTCACCTTTTTCAGCACGGTAGATGGCTTCATGGCTGGGCGCCCTCCCTTTCTCCGTGCCAATCAGACCTGATTGTGCAATGAAAACATTGGGTTCCCGCGGAGAAAGCAGTTCAACTTTTAAATCAGGTCGCTCCAGAGAATCGAGGTAGTCGAGCAGTAAGGCCTTTTGCACAGTACCACCCTGTGTTGATATCTCCAGCTTCAACAGGTCCGTCTCAACTTTAATCACCGCTGCGACTGGTTCTTTACCCGTTGATTCCGGACCAGTTGGCGTGGCGGCAGCGGGTAAATCGGCTTTTACATCAGCCACCGGAATCGCTGTCGAATCTCCGGCAGGCACTGAGCCTCCTGAGGTGTCAGACTGTGGCGGTTGATTCTGGGTTTGAGTGCCATAATCCTGTTGCCAGGCCTGGTATAACATCAGGCCAACAAAGGCCAGAGCGAAAAAGAGGATCAGTCGTAGATTATCCATGAAACTGCTTTTTTTTGGGTTCAGGTACCGGGTCTATCCCACCTTCATGCCAGGGGTGGCAACGGGAGATACGTTTGATTGACAGCCACATGCCTCGCATTGCCCCATGCTTTTCCACAGCTTCTAACGAATAGGCGGAACAACTCGGATAGAAGCGGCAATGCTGGCCAACAAATGGACTCAATAACATTTGGTAGAGCTTGATCAAAAAGATCATTATGCGGCGCATAAATCCACCATCTTTCGCCAGTGCTGTCCAAGGGAGCTCAAGCATTGTCTATTCTCAGCATTGACTACGCCTTGTCTAGACACAACCACCAGATCTAAACCGGTGAGAAGAGCCTGGTTCAGTCTGAAACTCTCTCGAATCAGACGTTTAATACGATTCCTATCTACTGCACGACGACAGTTCTTTTTTGAAACCGCCAAACCCAAGCGTGCAAAACCTATATTATTAGGTTTGGCCAGCACCAGAAAGTATCTATCCGAAGAACGTCTCCCATCGCTAAAAACCCGACGATACTCGTCGGGCTTGAGGAGTCTGCGGCTACGGGGAAATCCCTCTTCTGTTGTTGGCAAGGAGCGTAATATCAGAGCGCTATTCGGGCACGACCCTTGGCGCGGCGTGCCTTCAGCACCTTGCGGCCGTTACGAGTTGCCATGCGCGCACGAAATCCGTGGGTGCGAGCCCTTTTTAGAGTACTGGGTTGAAAGGTTCTTTTCATAATCTGTCTACCGGTAGATCCGTCAGAAAATTCAAATAATTTATGGACGAAAAAAGACGCGTAGCCTAGTCCTAAACACCCGCTCCTGTCAATAGACAATGATGTTTAAAATGAGACCAGTAAATATTTTTAAACTGTAGATAACTCTTCCGACGAGGGGTAGACTTGGCAGTTCTAAAAACGATGAGCAACGAGCGTGTAATAGCCGGTTGGTTGGCTGTAGGCGTCGGTACTGCAACTTTTCCAACGCTGCTGGAGAGAGAACTTGGACCTTTGGCAACGATGCACAGAACACTTGGAGCAGGTACTCTCTCCGCAGCAGTTCAATACCTGGATCCGTCCACTACAGATCATCGAAGATCCCCAATCTCTGAAACTCCTTGCGCCTAACCGATTCGTCTTAGACTGGGTTAGGAACCACTACCTGGAGACTATTCAGCAACAACTCAATGCACTATGCGATGGCAATCCGCCTGTGTTGATGGTTGAGATCGGCAGCAAAAAACGTCCCGTTCAAAAACTGGCTGAACCCCCCCAACCGGTTATGGTAACCCCCTCTACTGATCGGACAGCTGCAATCAAAAGCAATCTCAATCCCAATTTTGTCTTCGATACCTTTGTCGAAGGAAAATCGAACCAGATTGCACGTGCAGCCTCCATGCAAATCGGTGGAAATCCTGGAAAAGCCTACAATCCACTCTTCATATATGGCGGTGTAGGTCTCGGTAAAACCCATCTCATGCACGCAGTAGGGAATATGATGGTCAAGATGAACCCCCATGCCAGGGTGGTTTATCTACACTCCGAGCGATTTGTGGCAGAAATGGTCAAAGCGCTGCAGCATAACACCATAGATCAGTTTAAAAAGCGTTATCGCTCTGTCAATGCCTTACTTATTGACGATATTCAGTTCTTTGCAGGCAAGGAACGCTCACAAGAAGAGTTTTTCCATACCTTCAATGCCTTGTTTGAATCGCAGCAGCAGATCATTCTCTCCAGCGACCGCTTTCCTAAGGAGGTCAGCGGATTGGAGGAACGACTTAAATCCCGCTTTGGCTGGGGTTTGACAGTTGCCATCGAACCACCCGATCTCGAGACTCGGGTAGCCATTTTGCAAAGCAAGGCACTCCAGTTAAACGCTGAATTGCCTAACGAAGTCGCCTTCTTCATGGGCAAGCGCATCAGATCCAATATTCGTGAGCTTGAAGGTGCACTCAGACGTGTCATTGCCAACTCCACATTTACGGGACGCGATATAAACCTCGACTTCGCAAAAAATGCCTTGCGGGACATGTTAGCGGCTCATGACAAACAGATCACCATAGAGAATATTCAAAAGACCGTTGCGGAATATTTTCAGATACGTACATCCGATCTTACCTCCTCTAAACGAAGCCGTTCTATAGCGCGTCCTAGACAGATAGCAATGACACTCGCCAAGGAGCTAACCAATCACAGCCTACCCGAGATAGGTAATGCATTTGGAGGCAGAGACCATACTACCGTCATTCATGCAAACAGAAAGGTAAAGGAATTGCGGGAAAGCGACCCACGGATATCAGAGGACTATTCTAATCTGTTAAGAACCCTTAGCAGTTAATGTGGATAAATTGTTGAGAAAATCAGGTAGTATTGAAATGCTAAGCTATCCACAATTAATCAACAGTTAGTTGGCAGGATTAGGATAGATGAAATCAGTAGAAAAAAATGAATAAACGGCTTTAAAAACAAATAGATACACTTATTCATCATAGATATGTACAGGCTTAATAATAATAACAGTCTTACATTCTTAAAAAGAAATAATTAGATACTGAGTGGATAACATGAAGATAAACACTAATAGGGAAAATTTGCTTGAACCCTTGCAGAAAATTGCTGGTGTTGTTGAAAGACGTCAGACACTACCCATACTCGCAAATATTCTTGTCAATGCCAGTAATGGTCAAATTCAACTCACAGCCACAGATCTGGAAGTTGAACTAAAGACTCAGACAACGGCAGAATGTGATGGAGAGGCCGACTTCACATTACCTGCAAGAAAATTGCTGGATATATGTAAAGCGTTACCGGATGAAGCTCCGATAACACTTGATATCAGTGAAGATAAAGTAAAAATACAATCGGGGAGAAGCCGCTTTTCACTCAGTCTACTTCCAGCGCGGGATTACCCCGTCATCGAGCCTACACTCAGCAACAGTGTTTTAGCTGTCAAAGAAAATATTCTGCACAGGTTGATTGAAAAGACACAGTTTGCCATGGCACAACAGGATGTCAGGTATTACTTAAACGGCATGCTATTAGAGATTAATCAGGGAGATATCAGAACAGTTGCTACAGATGGTCATCGATTAGCAATGAGTCAGTCATTAAAAGTCGCACCAGAGGATATCAACCATCAGTTAATATTACCTAGAAAGGCAGTTCTTGAATTAGGCCGTTTACTTGGTAATAACGACAAGGAAATAAAAATTGAGATGAGTAACAGTTATATTAGAGTACTTCTCGAAAATGCTGTGTTCACCTCAAAACTGATAGATGGAAGGTTCCCTGAATATCAGCGTGTTATGCCATCCGGATCTGATAAGGAGGTCGAGGCAGAGAAAACAACATTACGTCAATCACTGACACGGGCATCTATACTCTCTAATGAAAAATATCGCGGAATTCGCTTTCATCTAAAGCATAACCAGCTACAACTCCAAGCACACAATCCGGAGCAGGAGGAGTCAGAAGAAGAACTTGAGGTAAACTATCAAGGTGATGAACTTAAAATTGGCTTCAATGTAGGCTATCTGCTTGATGCCATTACTGCCATAAATGAAGAAACGATCATTATAGAACTTAAAGACACTAACAGCAGTGCACTCATCTATGGAAAAGATAACAAGGATAGTAAATATGTTGTTATGCCAATGAGGATATAGGGATAAAGTCAAACTCGTGAGTTTGCTTTAAACAACATTGCAAATAGAATTCCTATCGATAGAAAATCTTAGAAACGTTATTAAAGCTGAGCTAGAACCATCCAGTAGTGTAAATCTCATTACTGGTAAAAATGGCGCAGGAAAAACGACGCTTCTAGAGTCAATCTATCTGCTAGCCAGGGCACGTTCATTTAGACAAAGTCAAAACGTCAATCTGATCAGAAAAGAAGAAGAGCTACTTAATATCTATTTAAAGATAAAAAATTCCATTGGAATTACACATAGAATCGGGCTTCAAAAAAAAAGCAGAACAACACAGGTTCGAAAGGATGGCTGTAACATCACTCGACTATCTGATCTTGCTAAATCACTACCCATCACCGTAATCACTTCAAATATTCAGCGAATCATTGAGGATGAACCCAAACACAGAAGAAGACTTTTAAATTGGGGTTTGTTCCACGTGGAACATGATTTTGGTAATTTGGCTAATCGATACAAAAAAGTACTTCAACAAAGAAATTACGCTTTAAGAAAATCAAGTAAACAGATCAGTGTGTGGGATAAACAATTAGCAACACTGGGAACAGAAATAAACCGGAAGATGGTTGATTATGTTAATGATTGGAACGCTGAACTGACTAGAATTGTGCAAAACACGGCAATAACAAAGTCAATAAGAATGGAGGTACGGCCAGGGTGGAAGGATGGTCTAACGTTGTTCGAAGCTATAGATGCCAATAAAAAGTTAGATATTGAACGTGGATTCACGAGTTGTGGTCCTCATAGATCTGATTTACGTTTCATGGAAGGTAGTGACCTGATAAAGAACCGTTCGTCTCGTGGGCAGATGAAAACAGTGGCAATACTCATGATCCTAAGCCAAGCTAATCTGCAAAAAACTAAAACTGAAGAGACTCCTATTCTCTTAATTGACGATCTACATTCAGAATTAGATAAAGAAAGTTACTTATCTCTACTAACGACTATTTCATCAAGTCACATGCAAAGTTTCATAACTGCATTGGATTACAATGAAGAGCATAAAATCATTGAGCGTAGCCATGGTAAATTGTTCCACGTGGAACATGGATCAGTTACTACTCTCTAGATCTTATTCAATTTAATGATTGCAATTAAACTCTAAAGCTACCTGAAAGTGCAGGTATGGTACAATGGGTTGTTTTATACATACTCCCAATTTTGGATTTCCCAACGGAATTTTTTATGAGTTACGATTCCTCGAATATCAAGGTTTTGAAGGGCTTGGATGCAGTTCGAAAACGGCCTGGCATGTACATTGGTGACACAGATGATGGAACCGGTCTCCATCATATGGTGTTCGAGGTTGTCGATAATTCAATCGATGAGGCGCTGGCCGGTCACTGTGATGAAATCAAAGTGACCATCCACTCCGATCAGAGTGTAACAGTGAGTGATAATGGGCGTGGCATTCCAGTGGATGAGCATCCGGAAGAGAAAAAATCTGCTGCTGAAGTGATTATGACGGTACTGCACGCAGGTGGAAAATTCGATGACAACTCCTATAAGGTATCAGGTGGGCTGCATGGGGTTGGTGTTTCTGTTGTCAATGCCTTATCGGAAGAGCTTAAATTAAAAATTCGTCGTCAGGGAAAGACTTGGGAACAGACTTATCACCATGGTGTACCTCAATCAGATTTACACATGGTTGGAGAGACTGAGAAGTCTGGTACGAGTGTTACCTTTATGCCAAGTAGGAACACCTTTACTAATATTGAATTTCATTACGATATCCTTGCCAAGCGACTCAGAGAACTCTCATTTCTTAACTCTGGGGTAAAGATACTACTTAAGGAAGAAGCCACAGGGCGTGAAGATATTTTCGAATATGTTGGAGGGATTCTTGCCTTTGTTGAGCATCTGAACCGCAACAAGTCCCCACTGCATGAAAAGGTATTCAGCTTTTGTGATGAACGGAATGATGTCTCGGTTGAGATTGCCATGCAGTGGAATGAGTCCTACCAGGAAAGCATTTTCTGTTACACCAATAATATTCCTCAGCGAGATGGTGGCACACACTTAGCCGGTTTTCGGGCAGCGCTGACGCGTACTTTGAACCAGTACATTGAACAGACAGGTCTCTCAAAAAAGCAGAAGGTCAATACCACGGGTGATGATGCGCGGGAAGGCCTAACGGCAGTACTCTCAGTCAAAGTACCGGACCCAAAATTTTCCTCGCAGACAAAGGATAAGTTGGTCTCCTCAGAAGTGAAGGGTATTGTTGAGAATCTCCTCTCAGAAAATCTGAATAACTTTTTATTGGAAAATCCCGGTGAAGCTAAAAATATCGCCGGTAAGATGGTTGAGGCCGCAAGAGCCAGGGAAGCTGCAAGAAAAGCGAGGGAGATGACACGTCGAAAAGGCGCACTGGACATTGCTGGATTACCGGGCAAATTGGCCGATTGCCAGGAGAAGGATCCTGCACTTTCTGAACTCTATCTGGTAGAGGGTGACTCGGCAGGTGGTTCCGCGAAACAGGGCAGAGATCGACGCTTTCAGGCAATTTTACCCTTGAAAGGTAAGATACTGAATGTTGAGAAGGCACGCTTTGACAAAATGCTGTCTTCTGTCGAGGTCGGAACCCTGATTACAGCTTTGGGTTGCGGTATTGGCAGAGAGGAGTTTAACCCGGATAAGTTACGCTACCATCGCATCATCATCATGACCGATGCTGATGTTGATGGTGCCCATATTCGCACACTGTTGCTGACTTTCTTCTATCGGCAAATGCTGGAGCTTATCGATAGAGGACATATCTATATTGCCCAACCACCACTGTATAAAGTTAAAAAAGGTAAGCAAGAACAGTACCTGAAGGATGATCAGGATCTCAACAACTACTTTCTGCAAAGCGCACTTGATAATGCGTCATTGATAGTCACCGCTGGTGCACCGCCACTTGCAGGAGAGAGTCTTGAGACACTTTCACGTGCTTTTTTGGCTGTCATGGCAAGCATCCAGCGCCTTTCGATTCGTTATGATGGATCCTTATTGGACAAGTTGATCTACATGCCTAAAATGGATGAGGCAACAACTGAAAATGAACAAGAAATATCAAGCTGGATCAATGAGTTGGAATCGAGGCTCAATACTGATTTACGACTGTCTGAATCCTGTACCTTGAGGCGTGTTGACGAAAAAGAAGCAGATGAGGCAGGTATTCTGCTGACCCGAAAAGTTCACGGTATTGGCAATGAACACCTTATCCCATTCGATTTCTTTAGTAGCGTTGAGTATCGAAAGATTGTTGAGTTGGGTAGCCAGTTGAACGGTCTGTTGAGTGAAGACGCGGTTGTTAAAAGGGGTGAAAAAGAACAGCACGTCAGTAGTTTCAGGCAAGCCTTGGATTGGTTGATGGACGATGCGAAACGAGGCCAGCATGTACAGCGATACAAAGGACTTGGAGAGATGAATCCCGAGCAGTTGTGGGAGACAACCATGAATGTCGAAGTACGTCGTTTGTTACAGGTCAGCATTGAAGATGCGGTCGCAGCGGATCAGATATTTACAACTCTCATGGGAGATCAGGTGGAGCCGCGACGGGATTTTATTGAGGCCCACGCACTGACAGTTGAAAACCTGGATGTGTAATATTTCGATGGTAACAGGTAGAAATCAATCAAATAAAGTTAGTACTTACTATTAATAGAAAGCAGGCAGAAAGGAAGATGCTGACAATAGTTTCCTTGCTTTTCAGCCTGATGCATGGCGTGGCGATATTATCTCCGAGGTTTTGAATATCGCCTTTTTCAGTCACGGGTTTGTGGCAGGTTTTCCACAGTTGTTTCTATCCAGGTTTCAGCCGCTTGATTGATTTCTGAAGCAGTAAGGCCCCGGGTATCGATGACCGGTCCTATCCGTACATCGATCGTACCTGGATATTTTCTGATATCTCTACGGCGCCAGAAAACACCAGCGTTATGGGCGACTGGCAACACCGGATAACCTGACTTCTCAGCTAACAAGGCACCACCAATGCCGTAGCGTTTTTTGGTACCAGGTGCAACTCGGGTTCCTTCGGGAAATACAAACACGTTTCGTCCAGATTTTAATCGCTGTGTACCCTGTTCAATGATTTGATCAACTGCCCTACGCCCCGATTTTCGGTTAATAGCGATCGGTTTGAAGTAGACCATCACCCATCCCATGAAGGGAACATAGAGTAATTCTCGTTTTATTACCCAGGATTTGGGACCTGGAAGAAGACTGACCAGTGCAATGGTCTCCCAGGCCGACTGGTGTTTTGCAAAGACAATACACCCTTCCTCTGGAATATTTTCTGCACCTTCCAGCCTGTATTTTAAGCCACAAATCACATCCAATGCCCACAGGTTCACCCGACTCCAGGCATGGTCAAGGATGTGGATACGATGATGGGTAAGCGCCCACCCAATCAGGGTACCCAGTGTGGCAATGAGGATGGTGCTGACAACCAGAAAAACAAAATAGATGATGGAGCGGATTAATATCATGACTGACTGCTGGTTTTGTTGATCAACGCTTCAGAAACGCTGATAAGATCTTTAAAAACAGGAACGTTGGGATAGATTTTCTTCAGTGTGGGAAGTGTTATTTCTCCCTTGCCGCTACGAACCAGGATGGGATGTGCTTTGACACTGATGGCGGCTTCTATATCTCTTAAAGAGTCTCCAACAATGGGTACATCCTGTAAGGTGAGTTGACTTCGATGTGCTATTTCATGATAGAGGCCTGGCATGGGTTTACGGCAATTACAGTTGTCATTCGGTCCATGGGGGCAGAAAAGGACAGCATTGATGTGACCCCCTACCGCTTGAACAGCATCCGACATTTTACGGTGAATTGCATTCAATGTCTCAATATCAAAGAGACCACGAGCCAAACCGGATTGATTGGTGGCCACGAATACCAGAAAACCCGCTCTGCTGAGTCTGGCAATGGCCTGTAGACTACCTGGGATGGGCTGCCATTCTTCAGGGCTCTTTATATAGGCATCTGAATCCTGATTAATGACACCATCCCTATCTAGAATTAGGAGCTTCATAGTAAGTAAATGCTTACTTCTTAATCAACGTCACGGAACTCAGAGACGCGTATACGCCCATTGATCATACGAGATTCCCGCATCCCCAGTTTTTCTATTTTGTCCCAGAATGCCTGATTTAGGTCGAAATTCTGTGCGATTGCTGTACCCATCAAAAGGATTAAAAGATCGGCTACCTCTTCAGCCAGATCTTGCTTGCTCTTACCTTTAGTGACACAACTGGAGATTTCGCCCAGCTCTTCCGTCATCAGGGCAATCCTGTAGGCCATCTCCTCGCCACCTGTCTCACGAAAGCGGTGCTTGTCATGAAAGGCTTGAACAGCTGCCAGCATCTCCCGATAAGAGTCATGGCTCATGGGGTATTATCCGGGAGCTGTAGACGAGAGATATCAGCCACACTGAGAAAAAGGTTCTCCATCTGAGAGAGCAGCGCCAATCGGTTGTTCCTTAGGGAAGCTTCATCGGTCATGACCATCACCTGATCGAAAAACAGATCGACGGGTTCCTTCAGTGCAGCCAGGATTTGCAGACCCTGTGAATAATCACCTCGATCAAAGAGAGGCTGAGCAAGCGGTGTCAGTTCATCAAGTTTGTCGGCAAGGCTACGTTCAGCATCATCCTGAAAGAGCGTCGGGTCTGGGCGCATGGCTAGCGGTTCATTGCTCTTTTTCAAGATATTGTGAATGCGTTTGTTAGCTGCGGAAAGGCTCTCTGCCTCCGGTAACTTTAGGAATTCGCCTATTGCCCAGATACGGCGATCAAAATCAGCCATATTTTCAGGGCTTACCTCTGCTACAGCTTGAAACAGATCATTGCTGACGCCAAGGTCCGTATAGATACCTTTGAGGCGATCCAACATGAAGTTGTAGACCTCATCTGCAACCCCCTCTTCAGTCAGCTTATCTGACATAGTTTCTGCGACAGCCTCTAGCATTCCTCGAAGATAGAGTGTTAGTGAGTGCTCACGTATGATCCGCAATGCACCAAGAGCCGCACGTCTCAATGCGAAGGGATCTTTATCTCCAGTCGGTTTTTGGCCAATACCGAATATGCCTACCAGTGTATCGAGCTTCTCAGCCAGTGAGATAGCAATACCGGTTCGGGTTTGTGGCAGTTGGTCACCGGAAAAACGCGGCATATAAAACTCATCCAGGGCTTGGGCGAGTTCACTGTTTTCCCCATCACGCTGGGCTTGATAACGCCCCATGATGCCCTGCATCACAGGAAATTCTCCTACCATATCGGTCATCAGATCGCATCGGCTTAATTGGCCTGCACGATGGGCCAGATCAGGATCCCCATCAATCTCGATGGCGATCAGTTGAGCAAGATTAGCCACCCGTTCTGATTTGTCATACATCGATCCCAGTTTATTCTGGAAGACCACTTGCTTGAGGGATTCGAGACGATCCTCCAGACTGTGTTTTCCATCCTGCTGCCAGAAAAACATCGCATCAGCAAGCCTGGGTCGGATGACCCGTTCATTGCCTTCCTGTATGAGTTCAGGTTTAGGACTGTCGATATTGGCAATGGTGATGAAGTGATTTAATAATCGGCCATCCGCTGAAAAGAGAGGGAAATATTTTTGATGTCCCTTCATCGTAGCGACCAGGGCTTCATGGGGTACCTCTAAAAAACGCTCCTCGAAGCTGGCAGAGATCGGTACCGGCCATTCGTTAAGTGCGGTGACTTCATCCAGTAATTCCGGATCGAGATCTGCCTTTGCACCCAGTGCGGTTGCACTGCTTTCAACAGAAGTTGCGATCTTTGTACGGCGTGCGTCGAAACTGGCAATTACCTGGCCCATGTCCTCGAGCACCGAGGCGTAGTCTTCAGGATTGTAGAGAGTGATCGCCGTCGGGTGATGGAATCGGTGTCCATAGGTTAACCGGTCGGCTGAAGCATCAAGCAGCTGACACGGCACCACCTGTTCCCCATGAATGAACACCAACCAGTGAACCGGACGCACGAACTGGGCATCAGAATCCCCCCAGCGCATACGCTTGGGAATCGGTAACTTGTTCAATGCCTGAGTAGCGATGTCGGGAAGCAGATCGGCTGCAGGCAGGCCGGTCTCTTGGGTACGGTAGGAGAGCCATTCTCCCTTGTCGGTCTTCTGCCTTTGAAGTTGGTCCACGGTTGTTTTACAGGAACGGGCGAATCCTTCGGCAGCCTTGGTTGGATTGCCAGCTTCATCAAAGGCGGCCTGAATGGCAGGGCCGCGTCGCTCACTTTCACGATCAGGTTGGCGAGTTGCACAGTCACGGACCAACAATGCGAGGCGACGGGGAGTGGCAAAGCTTTCAACTTGCCCATGATTTAGATTTGCCTGGGCCAGGCCGGCAACGAAGGTTTCAGTCAGGGAGTTTGAGAGACGTTTCAAAGCCTTGGGTGGCAGCTCTTCTGTACCAAGTTCGAATAACAGGTGAGCGTGATCAGCCATTTGCGACCTCCCGGGTGGATTTTAACATGGGAAAATCAAGGCGTTCACGGGCATCGTAATAGGCCTGGGCAACTGCTCGCGCAAGACCACGCACTTTCAATATATAGCGCTGGCGCTCAGTCACAGAGATAGCATGCCGTGCATCCAGCAGGTTGAATGTATGGGACGCCTGCAGAACCTGTTCATAGGCAGGTAAAGGAAGACCCAGTTCAATGAGTTTTTTAGACTCCTTTTCACACTGCTCAAACTGGCCAAAAAGGTATTTCACATCAGCGTGCTCGAAATTGTATGCTGATTGCTCAACTTCATTCTGATGAAACACATCACCATAGGTTACTATCCCCTGAGGGCCTTCGGTCCAGACCAGATCGAATAGACTCTCCACACCCTGGAGATACATCGCAATCCGTTCGAGGCCATAAGTGATTTCACCGGTTACCGGTCGGCAGTCGAGTCCACCGACCTGTTGAAAATAGGTGAACTGAGTGACCTCCATGCCATTCAACCAAACTTCCCAACCCAACCCCCAGGCACCCAACGTGGGTGATTCCCAGTTGTCTTCAACAAAGCGGATATCGTGGATATTTAGATCGAGTCCCAGCATCTCCAGCGATCCCAGATAGAGCTGTTGAATATTCTTGGGTGATGGCTTCATCACTACCTGATACTGATAGTAGTGTTGTAACCGGTTAGGATTCTCCCCGTAACGTCCATCTGTTGGACGACGGGAGGGTTGTACATAAGCGGCATTCCAGGGCTCGGGACCTATAGAGCGCAAAAAGGTTGCGGTGTGGAAGGTGCCGGCACCCATCTCCATGTCATAGGGTTGGAGAATGATACAACCCTGATCCGCCCAGTAGCTTTGTAGGGCAAAGATCAAATCCTGGAAGGTTCTGATATCACTGTTTTTTGGTTCTGAAGCTCGGTTCACATCGAAACCCCGGTTGATGTGGAGGAAAACCGCGTAAGTATAACGATGCAGCCTGTCTATGGCTAACCCACTGACGGGTAAATCCTATGCAGAGGTCTTCAGCGCGAGTCCTTAGAAAGATGAATCAAAGCAGTATTTATCAAGAGGGATTGTCTCTGTTGCCCATGCCTCCATTGGTGAAGGCATGGACAAAGAGGGGTGTTTGCCGGTCTGAATCGCTATATGGCGAGTGCACCCTTCATCAGTTCCATGACAGTATCGCCTCCCGCACTTTGCAGGTACTCGAGCACAACCGGAGTGAATTTTCCGATCATGTCAGAAGACAAGCCCAGTTCACTGAATGAAGAGGCCAAACCGGCAAGATTTCCTAATGAGCCCTCCCCTCCCAGCATTGAAGCCACTGCGCCAACGCCGCCGGATGCCTTATCGGCTATCGGTGCCGCAGACATCATGCTGTCAATGCCGGGTACAACGGCAGCAATTTGTGAGAAATCACTGGGAGCCAGGCTCTCTTTTGCCAAGTTGAATAAAGACCCGGCACCACCCGCTGCTTGTTCTGATGTGACCCCTAACTGGCTTGTAAGCGTTTCCAGTAGACCACTGGCAGAGACCGCCGAGCTAGCGAAAAGTAGGAAAAGAGAGAGGGTTAAATGACGAATTACTTCCATGGTTATCCCCTGGTTTTGTGTAAATCTGACACCATTATATCCATAAATCCTGCATTCCTTTGTGCCGCTTTGTTAATCATTGTATTACATACTTGTGAGGCAAGATGTTTAAAATTCAGGGTATAATTCCGCTTTTCCGTCAAATGCATTCAACCTGGAATCTTCAGTTGAACACAATGAAGCATGCCATTTTCGGTGAAGCGACACTTACCTCGAGGTGAATGCTCCTTGCAGGAAAAAAGTCAGTGTTTTGTACTATGCAATGCGGCCAACTGAGGATTCAAGGTTCAACTATGAGCGAGCAACGAAAAGCAGTCGTGTTGATCTCAGGAGGGTTGGACTCGCTGTTGGCCGCGCGGGTCATGCAGGAACAAGGCATTCATGTTGAGGGGATCAATTTCTTCACCGGCTTCTGTGTCGAAGGCCATACCCATGCCATTCGCAAGCGGGATCAAAAGAAGGATAAGCGTAACAATGCACTCTGGGTTGCTGAGCAACTGGGCATCAAGCTGCATATTGTCGATACTGTTGAAGAGTACAAACAGGTTCTGATCAACCCAAAGCATGGTTATGGTGCCAATCTGAATCCCTGTCTGGACTGCAAGGTCTTTATGGTGCGCAAGGCTTATGAGTGGATTCAGGCCAAGGGATTCGACTTTATCGTGACCGGCGAAGTCATTGGTCAACGGCCGATGTCTCAACGTAAGGAAACAATGCCCATAGTATCCGGCGAATCGGGTGCGGAAGAGCTGCTGTTACGTCCCCTTTGCGCCAAAAATCTGCCTGAGACCCTACCGGAAAGAGCGGGCTGGGTAGATCGAGAACAGTTGTATGGCTTCTCAGGCCGTAGCCGAAAGCCGCAAATGGCACTGGCTGCAAGTCTCGGTATTGAGGATTATGCACAACCTGCCGGTGGTTGCTGTTTTCTGACTGACGAGTCATATGCCATCAAATTGAAAGATCTCTGGCGAGCCCGCGGTAATCGGGATTATGAGATGGATGACATCATGCTGCTCAAGGTGGGTCGTCACCTGCGACCGGCGAGCCACTTCAAGGTCATCATCGCCCGAGAGGAGGGTGAAGCCAATTTCATGCAGGGGTATCGTAAACTCTACCCGCATTTGAAGACGCTAAGCCATGGTGGGCCGTTTGCCCTGGTTGATGGGGAGATCGGTGACCAGGATGTCGAGCTGATTGCGCGTTTGGTGGCGCGTTACAGTCAAGGCCGTCATGCGGATGAAGTTGAATTGTCATATACCGATCTGGCAGGTATAACGCGGACATTGAAGGTACATCCGATGCAGGCACACGAGATTCCGAAGGCGTGGTTGATTTGAGTCGGCAGATAATCGACTGTCGGCGTCTGCTCTGTCCGATGCCAGTGATCCGGGTTCAAAATGCAATTGAGCTGTTGCCACATGGCAGTCTGGTTGAGGCGATTTGCACCGATCCGGGGGCACTCAATGATATTCCTGCCTGGTCACGTATTAACGGCCATCGGGTGGTGGAGACCCGAACCAATGATGGGGAGTATATTATCGTGGTTGAAGTCGTTCAGGATAGCGGATCATGATCAATGAGAAACGCTATGATGTCAGCCGTAAAGTAGCCATTGTCGGTGGGCTTACAAACACGGTTTTGGCTGTTCTCAAGATAGTGTTTGGCTGGCTAGGCCAATCTCAGTCATTGATCGCCGATGGCGCGCACTCGCTTTCCGATCTATTGACTGATGTGTTGGTTGTATTTACGGCACGCCACGCCAAGGAGGCGCCGGATGAAGACCATCCTTATGGACATGCCCGATTTGAAACTGTCGGCACACTGGTCCTGGGAGGATTTCTAATTGCAGTTGGTATCGGTATTGTCTGGGATGCAGCTGAACGCTTGTTTGCCCCTGAGGAGCTGTTGCAACCTGAGACGTTCACGCTCTATGTAGCCGCCTTCTCCATTCTCGCCAATGAAGGTCTGTTTTTTTACACCAGACACTACGCTAACCTAATTAATTCAAACCTGTTGAGGGCCAATGCCTGGCACCATCGCAGTGATTCTGTCTCCTCGGTGGTGGTGTTGATCGGCATCGGGGGAACCATGTTGGGTCTTCCCTACCTCGATGCAATCGCAGCTGTATTGGTGGGTCTGATGGTGGCAAAGATAGGCTGGGACCTGGGTTGGACTGCGTCACAGGAGTTGGCGGATGCCGGACTTGAAGAGGAGTCCCTTTCAGAAATACATGAGTTTATCGGCAAGATCTCCGGGGTGAAAAGTGTCCATATGTTGAGGACACGCAAGCTGGGTGGCCACGCACTGGCTGATGTGCATGTCCAGGTAGACCCCTGGCTGAGTGTCTCTGAGGGGCATCGTATCGCCGAAGTGGTTCAGTATGGTCTGATTGACGGGGTGGATGTCCTTGAGGATGTGACGGTCCACATCGATCCTGAGGACGATGAAGAGGGTCCCTCCTGTGCCCATCTACCCTTGCGATCAGAGGCCGAAGCCCTGCTTGATTCATTGTGGGCGGAGATAACCTGTTATGGAGAACGAAAGCGAGTGGTATTGCACTATCTCTCTGGTCGTATCGATGTTGATCTTCATCTACCAATCCATTGCTTTATTTCCAATGAGAAGGCGGATGGCCTGCGCAATCAGTTTCAGACAGCCATTGAGGGATCGGATGTATTTAGAAAGGTACAGATATGGTTTGGCTAGCCCTCTTTTGGTGCATTGCCTTGGATTATGCGCACCATTATGGTGCATCTGTCTGATTTGATGTGTCAAGGGTATCTATCGGATCGTATTATTACCTATTCGAAAAAATGCCGGTGTGAGACCTGCCTGACGAAATTAACTCGTTAATATACGGCACTTTTCATTTGATTTAAGCCGGATTTATTCAATCGTGCAGAGACCTCTTTATTGAAAGTATATCGCATGGCATGAATCATGCTTTTCTGCGTTATCCATAGCGTCTGGTATAGTTGCCCGGCTGCAAAAGCTTATGAGTGGCTGATATTACTCAGCATTGAATAACCCAAAATTCTGGAGAAGAAGATGGCCTCTAAAGCCCTGAAGATGATCAAAGACAACGACGTGAAGTTTGTCGATCTGCGTTTTACCGATACCCGCGGTAAAGAGCAGCACGTTACCCTGCCTATCAGTGAAATCAATGAAGAGATGTTCACTGACGGTAAGATGTTTGATGGGTCATCCATCGCAGGCTGGAAGGGCATCAATGAATCCGACATGATCCTGATGCCGGAGGACTCCACTTCTGTGATCGACCCTTTCGCGGATGAGAATACCCTGAATATCCGTTGCGATATTCTCGAGCCAGCCACCATGCAGGGTTATGAGCGTGATCCTCGTTCTGTGGCCAAACGTGCCGAGGCCTATCTCGCATCCACAGGTATTGCCGATACAGCCTATTTTGGCCCGGAACCGGAATTCTTCGTCCTAGACGATGTGCGCTGGAGCGTCGATATGAGTGGCTCGATGGTCAAGATCGACTCTGAAGAGGCCGAATGGAACTCCGAACGCGTCTACGAAGATGGCAACATCGGTCATCGCCCGGGCGTTAAGGGAGGTTATTTTCCGGTACCTCCGGTTGACTCACTGCACGATTTGCGTGGTGCGATGTGTCTAGCGATGGAAGAGATGGGTGTACCAGTCGAGGTTCACCATCATGAGGTGGCAACGGCCGGCCAGTGCGAAATCGGTACCCGATTCAGTACGCTGGTGGAACGTGCCGACTGGGTCCAGATACAGAAATACTGCACTTGGAATGTTGCACATGCCTATGGCAAGACCGCTACCTTCATGCCTAAACCGATCGTTGGCGACAATGGCTCTGGTATGCATGTGCATCAATCCCTGGGTAAGGCTGGAGAGAATATCTTTGCCGGCGATCAGTACGGTGGGCTTTCTGAAACCGCTCTCTATTACATCGGTGGAATTATCAAGCACGCCCGTGCCTTGAACGCATTCACCAACGCATCCACCAACTCATACAAGCGCCTGGTTCCAGGATTTGAAGCCCCGGTCATGCTGGCCTACTCTGCCCGCAACCGCTCCGCTTCCATCCGTATACCCTGGGTAGCGAGTCCGAAGGGCCGTCGAATCGAGGTGCGTTTCCCTGATCCGACTGCCAATCCCTATCTTGCTTTCGCCGCTTTGATGATGGCCGGCCTGGACGGTATCCAGAACAAGATCCACCCCGGCGATGCCATGGATAAGGATCTCTATGATCTCCCAGCTGAAGAGGCGCTCAGTATCCCAACAGTCTGCCATAGCCTCGATATGGCTCTGGATGCACTTGATGGGGACCGGGATTTTCTGACAGCAGGCGGGGTCTTCACCGATGACCTGATCGATGGTTATATCGATCTGAAGATGGAAGAGGTTACCACAATGCGCATGACCACCCATCCAGTGGAATTCGATATGTACTACAGCCTCTGATCAAGTAATTTGTTAATTGATGTGTCGATTAAGCGCCTCCCTTTACGGAGGCGCTTTTTTTTGCGAACTCTGTCGCTTGTTTATAGTGCCCTGCCTGGTCTATGCTTTAGCCCATGCGTATCGGAATACTTCTAATTATCCTGTTGTTGGCATTGCCGCTGTTTGCCAGGGATGTCTACAAATATACATCTGAGGATGGAGAGATCGTCTACTCCGAGCGCTACCATCCTGATGCCGAGCGGATTACCGTTAGCGACAAGCAGAAGCCTTCATCACTCTCATTGGATGAGCAGAGCGAGGAAGAGGCTGCTGCATTGGCTGGTGATTATGCCAGGTTTGAAATTGTACAGCCGGTCGGTGATGAAACTATCCGTAATGCAGACGGCTCAGTTCCTGTTGGACTCTCTATCTCCCCTGCTCTGGCTACCGGCCATGTCATTCACCTGTTTGTAGATGGCACAAAGCTCGATTCGGATATCACCCAGACCCAATTGATCCTGCAGGAGTTGAATCGTGGCACTCACACCCTCCAGGCAAAGATCGTCAATGATCAGGGTGAATCGTTAAAAGACTCCAACAGCGTTATCTTTCATCT
Source organism: Candidatus Thiodiazotropha sp. (ex Codakia rugifera) (assembly GCA_025656675.1). GTDB lineage: Bacteria > Pseudomonadota > Gammaproteobacteria > Chromatiales > Chromatiaceae > Thiodiazotropha. The sequence goes on along the minus strand of JAHXHN010000001.1, from coordinate 679,578 downwards.
CCGCCAGGCAGCGATTAACTAGGACTGCACTTGTATGCACTATAATGGTGCATAAAGGGTAACCGCTTGCTGACCTATCGCATGCTTTGTCTCCAGTCCGTATTTATGAACCTGCGATTTCAAGCCATCTATTTGGGCTGTTCAGCCCGGTTATTCATGCCTGCGGAGGTGCATTGCTAACAGCAGCAGGCATTTAGCCAATTTCACAAAAAAATACTCAGTATCAGATTGAAAAAAATACTGAGTTGATCGTTTGTTGGCCCACTATTTGCTCATTATCAGCTTATGAATTTTGATACCGCAGAAACGGGAATGGAGAAACGGGTACTTGATAATCTGAGCACAGCTATCCTGTTGTTTGATAGAGATTTCAAGTTGTTATATATCAACTCTTCGGCAGAGATGTTGTTCGAAGTCAGTGCCCGTAAAGTGATCGGTATCCCGGCGGCTGAGATGATCCATTGTTCTGGCGGAGTCGTACAGGAAAACCTGTCGCGCGCTCTGGAGACGGGTCAGCCATTCACCGAAAGAGAACATCAGCTTGATCTGCAGGAGGGCCATGAGATTACCGTGGATTGCACAGTGATTCCTCTAAGAACAGATCAGGCCATCAAGGAATTTCTGGTAGAGATACAGCAGGTTGACAGACAGCTTAGGATAACGAAGGAAGAACAGATTCTCTCTCGCAACCAAGCCAGTCGTGCATTGGTAAGAGGCCTCGCACACGAGATTAAGAACCCATTGGGGGGATTAAGGGGCGCAGCGCAGTTGTTGGAAAGAGAGCTTCCCGACGTTTCGCTTACAGAATATACCCAGATCATCATTGAGGAAGCGGATCGACTACAGAATCTTGTGGATAGCATGCTGGGACCGAATCGTATTCCGGAAATGAAGCCGGTGAATATTCATCAGGTCCTGGAGCGCGTATGCAGTCTGGTAAAAGCAGAAATCGGCCCCAATCTGGAGATTCTAAAAGATTACGACCCAAGTATTCCGCTACTGACAGGAGACTTGAATCAATTGATCCAGGCATTTCTGAATATTCTCAGAAATGGCGCCAAAGCGGCAGGAACAAAAGGGGTGATGGGTATAACCAGTCGAATACTACGCCAGTTCACTATCGGTAATCTGCGTCATCGACTGGTAGTCTCAATTGAAATCTCAGATAACGGACCGGGGATACCGCTTGATATACAGGAGCGGGTCTTTTTCCCCCTGGTATCAGGAAGTGATGGTATGGGACTGGGACTATCCATATCCCAGACCTTGATCAACAGGCATCAGGGGTTGATCGAATTTACGAGCAAACCGGGACATACGGTATTCAGAGTATTACTTCCATTGGAGCAGGCAGATGGATAGAACATGCCGGGTCTGGGTTATTGACGACGATCGGTCGATTCGCTGGGTGCTGGAGAAGACCCTGGAAAAAGCGGACATGGATGTTACCAGTTTCGAAAGTGCCGATCATGTCCTCAGTTATTTGGATAAAGAACAACCGGATGTTGTGGTCTCCGATATTCGGATGCCGGGAATGGATGGCCTGGAACTACTTGAACTGCTACATGCACGTTTTCCGGGTCTGCCGGTTATTATCATGACAGCACATTCCGACTTGGAAAGTGCGGTGTCAGCCTATCACGGCGGTGCATTTGAGTATCTTCCCAAACCATTCGATGTGGATGATGCCGTTCAGCAGATTCGCCGCGCCTGTCGCCAGCAGGTAACAGTGGATGAAAAGCCAACTATCAACGCCAAAGAAAAAGAGAAGGAGATCATCGGCGAGGCACCGGCCATGCAAGAGGTGTTTCGTGCTATAGGTCGATTGGCCCGATCCAACATTACCGTTTTGATCAACGGAGAGTCGGGTACAGGCAAGGAGCTGGTGGCCCAGGCTTTACATCGGCACAGCAGTCGGGCTGCAGGGCCCTTCATTGCGTTGAACATGGCAGCTATCCCAAGGGACCTGATGGAGTCAGAGTTGTTCGGGCATGAGCGCGGTGCCTTCACAGGGGCACAAACCCGGCGAGTGGGACGCTTTGAGCAGGCTGATAGCGGTACCCTGTTTCTGGATGAGATCGGCGATATGCCTGCTGAACTGCAGACACGCTTGCTACGGGTGTTGGCCGATGGTGAGTTCTATCGAGTAGGTGGACATGAGCCGGTCAAGGTGGATGTGCGTATCATCGCCGCCACCCATCAGCATCTGGAGGGATTGGTCAAATCGGGTTCCTTTCGGGAAGATCTGTTTCACCGGCTGAATGTCATCCGTATCCATATTCCTGCATTGCGACAAAGGCGTGAAGATATTCCTGTGCTGATGAAACACTTTCTGAGCAGTACCGCAGAGGAGCTTGCGGTAGAGAGTAAATTGCTTCTGCCGGAGACTGAGGCCTATCTGAGTCAGATGGAATGGCCGGGCAATGTACGACAACTGGAAAACACAGCACGTTGGCTGACGGTCATGGCATCAGGGCAGGAGATTCATATCGACGATCTGCCCACTGAATTAAGAGAGGGTGATTCACTACCCAGCTTTCAGGATGATTGGCGTCAACTGTTGAGAGTCTGGGCGAAAAAAAAGTTGCAAGAGGGGTGTGAGGGATTACTCAACGAAGCGGGACCGGACTTTGAGATGGCAATGATTGAAACAGCCTTGGAGCATACTGCCGGTAGACGTCAGGATGCAGCTCGGTTATTGGGATGGGGGCGCAATACCCTGACCCGAAAGATCAAAGACCTTGGGATGGATGAGTCTTAGAACCTGTTAACAGGTCCTTGGAAGAAAAGTTGTTTTGGCTCTTCCCCAGAAATGTCCGGGTAACTATCTATTTGCCTGTTGTAACCATAACGCTATGATGCACACCAGCCTCGACTTGGGACGATCAAGTTGTGTTTTTGTATACGATTGTATTAACAGGTAGGTAGTGCCCATGGATTCAAGCACAATAGAACTGCCCGGCAGTGACATTGAATCGGTCAGTTTTGAAAATAACAAGCTAACAGTACGTTTCTCACGCGCTATCATCATCAAGACCATGAGCGGCTCGGAAGAGAAAACCCGTTGGTGGCAGGCGGGTGCCTTAGAGTTTGATGGCGCCGAGATTGAATCTGATCTACCGGCATGTCCCTGTATCTGTGATGGTGGTGATGTTGGAGAAAATATCTACACCTATCGGGACATGATCCCGGTCCCACTCGAGAGTCAGGGACGTGCACACTGCGATCTCAAAATCAAAGGGAGTGAACTGCGGCTGCAGGCATCGGCAGAAAGTGTAAAATTAATCATGGACGACCGTCCACACTATATTGAGCATTTACGAAAATCCGAATAGTTGGAAATTACCCTGTTAGGTCCTCGTCTTCTGACAAACAGTACCAAGACTCATTTTCTTCATTTAGCTTTTCTCCGAAACGAGTGGTTTAGAACGGCACTCGACGAGAGCCGATAGTTGGGGATCAAGGCGTGAGTATATAAGGATGTGTTGAGGGGATATGGATGATAGGGATGGGCGCCGGATACTGGGGTTTAACGTATCGAAGTGGGCGGTTTTAATCGCCCACTTCCTCATCTATTAAGTGGATTTTGACCCCTTTCGAGGGGCTTTCATTTGGAACATGCCAAGACCCAATATACCTATCGAAAAGAGTAACAGTGTAGAGGGTTCAGGGACACTGGATGGCTCGTAACGGCCAACGTGATCCTCATAACGACTCGCAACCAGGTTGCCGATCCCGAAGAAACCACTCGCTTCCGCCAGTCGCTCCACAACAGGGTCAGGCCCAGCCACATAACGACCCTCAACGAATGGCATCAATGGTGTGGTTTCACTGTCTATCAGCCCGGTTCGAGCTGCATAACCGCTAGAATTATACAGGTTCAGTGTACCGGCCGAACTGTCTGTACCGAGTGATACCAAGGTCTCTATCCAGTGACCGTCACTTAAGTATCCACTGAGCAGACCGTCTGTGAAGGATAGATCGCTTCCATAGACATCCACCACACCCCCATTGGCGATATTTATTCCCCTGCCACTGTTGTTGGAACCAAACAGGCCTCCCGCAATCTCCACGTGATGATTAGGATTCAGAGGAGAAGCAAATCCCGACAGGTCAATCAACCAGCCGTCATCAAGATCACCAAATCCGGCATCGAAAACACCACCGGAAATGGCTACATCGACACTATCGTCGGAATAGAAGGTCAGGTTTAAAGCGTTGCCTCCAATCTGTCCCCCATTACCCCCCAGAAACATACCCCCTGAAACATTGAGATGGTTGCTCGAAAGTGAACTGGAGAGCGCATGCCCACCTATTTCGCCGCCATAACCCCCAGCAATATAACCCCCAGAGATCTGACCACTCATATCTTCTGATATCTGTGCTTCTCTGCCAATGCCATTGCCTCCCTGCACACCGCCATTACCACCTATTACGCTGCCTCCATTCACGCTGAGATCCAGTGATTCGCCAAAACCTATCAAGCCAATACCTGAACCACCCAGCTCAGCACTTGAACCACCGAAAACATATCCACTGTTCAGAGTAACCTGCTGGCCACCACTGGAATAATTGGCGATGCCCATACCGCCGTGGGTAGTATGCGAGGCACCGGCAATCAGGGCTCTTCCATCAACAGTGACCTGGTTAGCCCCCCCTACGCCAGCACGACCAAAAGGGGTGGTTGTTGATGATTCTTCTCCGGTTCCTATGACCAGGGTATTACCCATCAAAGAAACCTCTCCATAGTCTGAACGGATACCGCCAATAGCCGCTGCATTCTGGCGTAGCATGACCGAATTACTGTTTGCCGTCACAGCGGGATCGTCAGATAAAGGTAGCACCAATCCATTCTCGATTATGAGATCAGAACCATTCTCAAGCAGTACATTGTCAAACACTGCGCCACGCAGTGTATGGACATTTCCATCATCGAACAGAAGCACTGCTTCGGCAGAAGAAATAAACAGAGCAGATAGTGCTATAGGCAATTTAGCTTTGAAGATGGCACGAAATACTGGCCGCATCATTGAATAACTCCTTGTATGTAGACAATACTTTCCAAGTAGCAGAGGCTGGCAATAATCATGCCTATAAAAAATATCGTTTCAAAAACAGATTGTTACTCTTAACTGTGAAACGCTAGGAATTAAAAGTGTAAAATATATCGACAATCAGCCCTCTCCATATTCAGTTTTTAAATGGCCATACCTGATTACCCCCCAAGCCTTAGCCATGTATAAGAGACAGAGCGATAATTTCTCAGAAGCTGGCGTGATACACGCCGGGGGTTCGAAACTGTTCTGGCTAGAGTGTAGTTGGCAAACTTGTTAAAAAACTATAAAAATGGACCACAAAATTATTACAAATTATATTCTAATATCTGACCGAATAGCCTCTTCTGGACAACCGGAAGCGCATCAATTCAAGTTGATAGCAGCGGCTAAATACCAAGTTGTTATCAATCTGGCTATGCCAAATTCCGATCATGCAGTCCCTGATGAGGGAAACATCGTGACAGCGCATAATATGATCTATCTGCATATTCCAGTACCCTTTGATAAACCAAGCGTTGAACATCTAAAACTGTTTTTCAAAGCAATGGACTTATTTAAAGACCGGAAGATATGGGTGCATTGCGTTGTCAACTATCGCGTTTCTGCTTTTCTCTACCAATATCGAAGATTAGTCCAGGGCTCAACCCATGATGAAGCAAAAAAAGTCATGCTTCCAGCCTGGGAGCCAAACACGATATGGCAACAATTCATGGCACTTACAGTTGATGAATTAAATGTATGAAGTACAGCTTTAACAGCGTAACGCTGCCTAGGATAACATCGCTTGCACCTAGGCCGGGAGCTGCAGGGTGAGCGCGTTTAAAAAAGGTTATCCAGAAGCTAAACGGTGAGCTGCTCGGGTAGTTTCAGGTAATTTATAACGGGTTGTGCAGGCAATCACCAAGTCGATGGCGGTCTGTAGAGAAACCCTATGTCCAATTGAGATGTAGAGTGGTTTCACACCACTACGGGTACGTAACACTGCGCCTATGGTTTCTTCTTTGTCGATCAGTGGCACCCAACTCCCTTTTTCCATCGCAGGCTCGGCATGTCTACCGACCAGACGGGACTTGGCCACACCAATCGAGGGCGTGTCTGTCAGGACACCTAAATGACAGGCAAGACCGAACCGTCTTGGATGGGCCCACCCTTGTCCATCACACAGAAGGATGTCCGCAGGTTGCTGTATTTGCTCGAGGGCTTGAATGATTGCCGGTAATTCTCGAAATGAGAGCAAGCCCGGTAGATAGGGAAAAGAGGTGGGAAGACAAGCAACAGAATGTTCGATGAGCTGCAGGTCAGGGTAACTCAGAACGGCAACAGCAGCACGTGAGACTTTCCCATTTTGTTCAAATCCCACATCCACTCCGGCGACACGATGAAGCTGTGGGAGCTGATCATGACAGATCACTTGAGCGCGCATCTTTTTTTGGATGGCTACTGCATCTGTGGGAGTGATAGGCCAATTGTGATGCATCATAATGAAATTATTACTTCGCTGAGATTGTAAAAAACAACATTAGCTTGTTGATTTCTATTGTAATATATTATGCATTGGTTAAGCTTTCCTGAATATCGATCGATAATGTCCCATGCTGGATCGCGGGTCCAATCGCTTTTCGATCTTTAACTAACAGTTACATTCACTAGATACTGCAAATACTATGTCAGTCGAGTTATTCAATAACGGTAGTCACATCTGTGTGGCATTCAGAGACCTGGTTTCGGGTGAGGCTGTGCAAGCCAATCAATTCCTCATCTATGACCACCAGCATGCTGCATTGATCGATCCAGGTGGTGAATTAACCTATTCACGTCTGTTCATGGCCATCAGTGATTACATGAATGTGAAGAAATTGGATTATGTTGTAGCCTCACATCAGGATCCTGACATTGTTGCCTCAGTCAACAAATGGTTGGTTGGTACCGATTGCAGAGTGGTGGTTCCTGCTCTGTGGGAGCGCTTCATTCCCCATTTCACCCGGCCGGGCCGATTACTTGACCGGGTTGTCGCTATACCCGACGAGGGCACAAACCTTGAGCTGGGAAACATCCGCTTGATGGCGCTACCTGCCCATTTTCTACATGCCGAAGGTAATTTTCAGTTCTATGATTCGCTGAGTCGTATCCTCTTCTCAGGAGACCTCGGCGCTAATCTGCCGCCTGGCGATCTCAATGTCCCGGTGAAGAAGCTGTCGGAAGTGATGCCCTATATGGAGGGATTTCACCGCCGCTACATGAACTCTAATAAGGTTTGCAGATTCTGGGCAAACATGGTCCGGCAACTTGATATCGAAATGATCGTACCTCAACATGGCCGTGCATTTGTGGGCAAAAAAGTGGTTAATGAGTTTATCAACTGGATAGAAGAGCTGGAGTGTGGCGTTGATCTGCTTACCCAGAACAACTACCAGTTACCCTAACGAACAGTTATCCAATAATCTCGCCCATATCAGTTTGATCGGGCTGGGCATGTATACCCTTTCAATGTTACTGCTGTCGGTCTGCTGCCAGCTCGCCGATCCAGAAACCCAGGTTCTTCTCAATAAACTCATTCACGGGCATATAGTGCGAACCGTCGCATGAGAACGTCAGGCCCAACATACCATTCATGATGTTGATCGAAGCGCTACGCAGATAGATGGTTTCGTCGGCGAAACGCAATGCCTTAAACTCCAGGAATACTTCACGTAGTTGTGCCGGTGTGATTTTAGCCCGTTCCGGGTAGCGATAGAGTGGATATGCCAACACGATATCCGGGTCGACGATCTCTTCTACCCCGTGGATTTGGTAGGTATAGGGGTCTCTGAGCACCCAAAAGGAGCATCGGCCACTGGAGTAGTGAACTTTACAGTGAAAAATGCCGTGCTGTGTCATCAGGTCGTAGATGGTTTCGTGGACAGAGTCGATATTCTCATCGAGTCGGCTCTGAATCCTCTGCTGCATGAAGAGTGTGCCGCGTACGGCGGGGTCACCTTTGAATTGCTGCCATTGTTGTTGCTCATCGATGAGGTTTTCATCGGCAACCAGCTTGTCGAGTGAAAAGTCTGCAGCAATAAAACCCAACAGTGTTTCACCTTTTCTGACAGCTTGAAGTGCAGTGACACACTCCCGGTCTGAAAATTGGCTGTGATAGACCGACGAGAGCATGATCCCCTTAAAGGGGAGGTTGTTCTTCAGATAGGGGCGTCTGGAGAGATCCCTGTCCCGCCAGCTTGTTTCCACCTGGCCAGGCATAATCAACGAGGAGATCTCTTTACCATCTATATCCCAGGCATAGAGGAACTCACAGTTGGTGATCTGGTCGATATGGGCGAGTAGTATCTTGTCCAGTGCATCGACATCATCCCAAACTGCAACACAATTGGCAGCAAGTTGTGATAGTGGTTCACCGATGGCACTGGCCAGTGCATCTTTCTTGGCAAGAATAATCTGTTTAACCGGTGTCATACGATTCTCAATACAGGCTAGGATGGTAGGGGATAGTATCCCACACATTGTTGACAACCAAATGGCAGGATTGACCCCGTTAGGTTAAATGTCAGTACTGTCAGGCTGTGTCGTAGCGTGCCAATCCTGAAAAAGGAAGAAACCCCGTTTTGTGTGTACAATCTGTTGTTCTTTATAACAAAATCGTATCGAAGGATATTCCTCTGTGACTACAATGAAAAACGACCGACTGTTGCGTGCCCTGTGCCGCGAGCCTGTGGATATGACGCCGGTGTGGATGATGCGCCAGGCCGGGCGATATCTACCTGAGTATCGGGCCACCCGGACCAAGGCGGGCAGCTTTATGGATCTGTGTCGAAATCCTGACCTGGCCTGTGAAGTCACCATTCAGCCACTGGAACGCTATCCACTGGATGCCGCAATACTCTTCTCGGATATCCTGACCGTACCCGATGCGATGGGTCTAGGTCTCTATTTTACAGAAGGTGAGGGACCCCATTTCGAGCGGCCGATAGGTGATAAGGCCGCTATCGATGCCCTCGGTACACCGGATATGGAGGATGATCTCGGTTATGTAATGGACGCAGTCCGGACCATCCGCAGGGAGTTGGAAGGACGGGTTCCACTGATCGGGTTCAGTGGTAGTCCCTGGACACTGGCTACCTACATGGTGGAGGGTGGCGGCACCAAAAATTTCTCCAAGGTAAAGGGGATGATGTTCGACCGCCCGGAGTGGATGCATGCGTTGTTGAGTAAAGTGGCGGATGCCGTTACAGGGTACCTGAATGCCCAGATAAACGCCGGTGCACAAGCGGTGATGATCTTCGATACATGGGGCGGTGCCCTGACCCCTCAGCACTACCAAGCCTTCTCTCTCGACTATATGCAACAGATTCTGCAAGGCCTTAAACGGGAAGCTGAGGGACGAAAAGTACCGGTTATCTTATTCACCAAGGGGGGCGGTTTCTGGTTGGAACAGATGGCAGACAGTGGATGCGATGCCCTGGGAATAGACTGGACCTTGAGCCTTTCGGATGCCAGGCGTCGCGTCGGTGACAGGGTTGCGCTACAGGGAAATCTTGATCCATGTACCTTGTATGCTTCACCTGAGCGGATTAGGGAAGAGGTGGGTCAGGTATTGGCCAGCTATGGTAAAGGGAACGGTCATGTTTTCAATCTGGGACATGGCATTCACCCGGAGATCAACCCTGAACATGCGGGTGTATTTGTCGACGCTGTGCACGAACTGAGTCGTGCCTACCATGTCGACGACTAAAATGGGCTGAAAGACAATGAATATAACACTGCTCGGACTGGGATTAATGGGTCTTCCTATCGCCCACAGGTTGATTCACTGTGGGCACGACGTAATTGCCTGGAATCGGTCACCGGAGCGTCTGCGCCTCGCGAAGAGCGAAGGGATCAGTGTTGATTCAGCACTCATACCTGCAATAGAGGCAGGTGAAGTGCTGTTATTGACCCTTAGTGATGCGGCAGCTATCGATGAGGTGCTGTTTAGCGAGCCGGTGATACCGCTTCTCGAAGGAAAGATTATCCTGCAGATGGGTACCATAGCGCCAGATGAAAGCCGCGCAATCAGCAGTCGCGTGGAACAGGCGGGAGGCGACTATCTCGAGGCACCTGTGCTGGGCAGTATACCGGAGGCCAGATCCGGAGAGCTGATCATCATGGCTGCAGGTTCAGAGACGGCCTACCATCATTGTCTCCTGATGCTGCGCGGACTTGGCAAGGAGGTCGACCATGTCGGTCTGGTGGGACAGGGTGCGGCGATGAAACTGGCGATGAACCAGCTGATCGCTTCGCTCACGGCAGGTTTCTCGCAGAGTCTGGGCTTGATACGCGCCGAGGGCGTTGAGGTGGAGCCATTTATGAAATTGCTGCGCCAGAGCGCACTGTATGCACCCACATTCGATAAAAAACTGCAGAAATTTTTGGAGCATGACTACAGTAACCCGAATTTTCCTCTCAAACATCTGATCAAAGATATTGCCCTGTTTCAACGTGTGGCTGAATCCTCTGGGATGAATGGTGAGATTGCAAATGCCACGCTTCGTGTACTTGTCAACGGCCAGGAAGCGGGTTATGGCGACGAGGATTACTCATCGCTATATGAAGCGATCAACCCGGGGTTTGATGTAGAGACAGATATCGGCTGTTGAGGGGATAACGGTAGGCGTCCAGGAGCGGCTGATTGCATCGATCAATAGGTGAAATGAGTGTACGGTGTGGCCAGCCGCAGCAGGTCATTGCACCAAAGTGATTGGGAGAAAAAGGCCTGGAGCAAAGGCTCTTTGACGCAATTTTGATCAATATCAATGGCGGTAATGTAACTATCGGATAGGATGCTGCACTTTCCGAAACTATTCCTGCCAGAGTCATCGTGAGCCAATATCAACTACCTGTCATCGATATCACTGAGATACCATTAGTGGCACTCGAGACCATGAATGAGGTTCACCGGGAAGAGGTCGCCTTAATCAATCAGCTGGGAGAACTTGTCATTGCTGGGGTTGAGGGCGATGCTGATTCAGAGGCGATAACGTCCAAGCTGAATGAGTGGGTGGAGCATACCCGCGCGCATTTTGATGGCGAAAACCAAATGATGAAGGAATACGGTTTCCCACCCTACCCTGTACACCTGGGTGAACATCAACAGGCACTCTTGAGAATTGAGTCAATGCAGCAACAATGGCTTGATGATAACCAATTGGATAGGCTCGCAGCGTATATATTTGTGGAGTGGCAGGATTGGTTTAAGGCACATGTGAACAGTATGGATATGGTGACTGCCCGTTTTCTCAGCCAAACTATATGAGGCACCACACTAGGATCTCTGTTAACAGGCCCTGACTTCCTTGAGAGGTCTTTTCTATCGAGGGGCGGAGACTCCTCTTTTCACCGCCCCACTGCCTTTAGCCTATCAAGACTGAGACTAAGATACCCAGTATCAAGATGGCTAGTGCGCCTACTAGTGCATTATCACTACCTAACATGGTGTTGTCCTCCAAGATTGACCTAGACCATAAAAGTTTTGCTCACCGGCTTGTCGGTATCGTGGGACGGAAAATCCTTCAGAGCAGCAATAACATTGCGCAGAGCAGGGTAATTGGAAAGATCACCTGAGCCACTGATTTAAATCAATAGAATGAGTATTAAGTGGTCTTAAATCAGGACAATTTCAGGTTTTTCGTGGTTTCGGCTAAACAGCGTAATTGAATAGCATTTATATCGCCCCCCTGCCCTTTAGCAGCCATTTCATGATACAAATGACCCTTTTAACCCTCTATTCAGGGTGAATCATGAGACTGATGTTTAGTGAACTGCCTGGAAGGCATGAACGCCATCTGGTGCGTAAGCATAACAATCCACTATTTTCTGAAAGTGAGCGCACACTTACTCAGGACCAACTGACGGAAGCCCAACGTCTTGATCATGAGGAATTGGTGGCTTATATAAGTCAGCTGAGAAAGCTGGTGGGTGAAGCTGTGGCGCTTGGGCCTCACGAGCAGAGCGATGTCATCCTTGAGTTAAAAGAGCGTTTGGACAAGGCTTATGAGCAGGCCTGTCGACTGGCTGATGATCAGACACCGAATAAGCATGCCATCGTAAAATTGGTAGAAGTCATTATGCAGGCCGTGTGGAAAGGTGCGGGCAACGATAGCCTTGCTTTGCAAGAGCTAGAGCAGGAGGCGACAGCACGTAAGACCCATTTTGAGCTGCTTGAGCATCCATTGGTAGCTGACCTGCTGGATCCCGAATCATTGATTTCAAAAGAGGCGTTGCTTCCTGTGCTACTCAGCGCTGAACGGAAGGAATTTGAAGCTGCTGTGACCCTGTTTGATCCTATTCAGCTGGAAGCGCTTCTTGACCAGGGTGAGGTGATGGTTCAGCACCTCGACAGTGATGTGCAGTTAGAGAGCGCCCGACAGCGAATGGATGAGCTGAAATCCCTTGTGGTGTCAGAAAGGGCCAGCTAGATTATCCCGGTTAAAAACTATCGGCAAAGTTTTGAGTCCAGTAGATACGGTATTGTGAATCCGGGTTTTCCGCTACAGCTTCACCCATTTCAGTAAAATTGGGATTCATAAGATTAGCGCAATGACCAGGGCTGTTAAGCCAGGCGTTCATGGCTGTTTCTTCATCAGCATAGCCAGCCGCAATGTTCTCCCCATAGGTTCGCCAATTATAACCTGCTGCAGTAATTCGGTCGCCCGGGCTTGAGTCATCAAGGCCTGTATGGCTGAAAAAATTATTATCGGCCATTGAGGTTGAGTGGCCCTGCGCGGCCTGTTCGAGATTACAGTGCCAGGCCAGAGACGAAGTTGCTGGATAGCTGGTCGTGCCACATGCTCTAGTAACAGCCCTGGCGTTGTTGACCAAGGTTAACATCACCTTGTTGCTTGTATTCATGCACAGGTCAATGGTGCCCTGGCTGGTCTGTCCCAAGTTGTATTGAGAACCGGTTGTGAAGCTCCAGCTCTCACCCGTAACAGGATTACCTGCCAGGTCTTGCAAGGTATCTGAAAGGGTGACGGTATAGGTGGTTGCTGCAGTGAGTGTTGTATCGGGGGTTAGCGTAATGCGGTGGTTGTCGCTGTCGTAGGTGACACTACCCGATAGGGTGTTTGAGTTAAGGCTGATCTGCAGACTTTGGTTATTGATGAGGGACTCAAGCAGTGCCTCATCAAAAGTAAGGGTGACATTGGTAGTGGTAACGACGCCTGTTTCGTTGGATTGGGGTGTTCTGGAGACGACGCTGGGAGCGGTGGTATCAGCCATGGGCGATACAAGGATCTCAACTGTTGCACTGTTTGAGAGTGCGCCATCGCTGATTTCGAGTTGGAAAGCGAATGTAGTGGGTTGATCAACTGTAGGCGCGATAAAGCTGAGTGATGGATTGGATACGCCACCTAGGCTGATCGATTCGCCGAGTGTTTGGCTCCAGAGAAAACTCAGTGTATCACCATCCGGATCTGTTGAGCCCGAACCATCCAGGGTGACGGTCTCTCCCGATGTAACCTGTTGAGAGGTTGATATCCTTGCTGTGGGTTGCTGATTGATATTCTCTTCCACAGGCGGAGTGGTATCCGGTGGAGGATTATCTGCAGGAGGGTTATCCCCTGGCGGAGGATTATCATCTGCTGGCGGCGAGCTATCCTGTTGCGAATCTCCTTGGGATGCACCTTGATCGGTGTTGTTGGTGCTCGAATCGGCGCTACTTGAACCACCACCACAGGCGCTCAACCCAACAGCCAATAGTGCCAGAATACCAATGCATATTTTGTTCTTATTTATGATCATATCACTACCTGAAATCCCAACGCTGCCTATCGTGACCAAGAAAGGGGCATACTCGGTGATTCGATCTACCCATATCTGATCCGCTTTTCCATTAGTCGGCATATTCCAAAAAAACTACAGCAATGGGTTTATACAACCAATGTGCTAGTTCACAAATATGAAAACGGAAACACGATTCCGTGTTTGACCAGGAGTGATAGTCGTTTTTTTCCTTGGTTGAGAAGCACTACCCGGTATTACGCAGGCCTGCGGAGATGGCGTTAATTGAACGTAGTAGAGGCCTCAGCCACATCGACTGTTCCTCTTCAGAGCGTTTTTTATTGCGGAAGTGTCGGATAAGCCCCAATTGAATATGATTCAGTGGGTCAAGATAGGAGTCACGACGGCTGAGTGACTTTTTAAGTACGGGTGTTTCATCCAACAGGTCATCAATCTGTGCAATCAGCAGAATTTGCTGGCGTGTATGTTCATATTCATTTTTAATTTCATTAAAGATTCTGTCTCTTGTTTGAGGGCTCGAACAGAGTTGGGCATACTCCCAGGCAATAGTCATGTCCGATTTGAACAGTGCCATTTGTGCATTGCTGAGTAGTGTATGAAAGAAGGGCCATTTCCGATACATGGTCTGTAGCTGTTTCACCCGCCCCGGCTTTTGACGGTGCCACTTTTCAAGCGCAGTTCCAATACCGTACCAGCCGGGTAGATTCTGTCTGGCCTGTCCCCAGCCAAAAACCCAAGCTATCGCCCGTACTGATGATTTTGATCTGTTACCTTTACTCCGGTGCGAAGGACGTGAACCAATATTCATCATCCCGATCTCAGTCACAGGTGTGGCTTCATAAAAATAATCGAGAAACCCGTCCGTACCTTCTGTTAACTTTCGGAAGTGATCTTCACTGATTGACGCAATATCATTCATGGTGTTGATGTATTGCTGCTTTTCATCCTTGATGTCCTGTACCTCACCAAGACTCGCTTTAAACAGTCCGGTAATACCCATGGACAATTCAAAGATGGCGGTTTCGCGATTGCCGTATTTATAGGATAGAACCTCACCCTGCTCAGTGAACTTGATTTCGCCCTTTACGGTATTACTGGGTTGGGCGAGAATGGATTGATGTGTGGGGCCGCCTCCACGACCGACAGTTCCGCCACGGCCATGAAACAGGCGGCAACGAATACCCTGCCTGTCAGCAAGTGCAATAATCCTTTTTTGTGTCTGGTAGAGATTCCATGCCGAGGCCATGATGCCGCCATCCTTTGCCGAATCAGAATAACCAAGCATAACCTCCTGACGATTGTTATTCGCTGCAAGCAGATGTTTATAGCAGCGGTTTGAAAACAGATCGCTTAGGATAGATTCACTTCGCTTTAGATCGTCAATCGTCTCAAACAGCGGTGATATCTCAAGCTGACTGAACCAAGCGCCATTTTGTAGTCCGACAAGGCCAGTCAGGCTGCCTAGAAAAGCGACCTCCATAATGTCACTGGATTGATGTGTCATGGAAATTACATACTGTCCGATGGCTCGTGGACTGATCTCCCGTTTACTGTCTGCAATGAGATCAAAAACTGCCAGTATGTCGCGAGTTTCCTGTGAAAGAACTTCAATAAGCAATGGTTTCGTCGTTCCTTCAGTAATGACCTGTTCAAGTAATTCCAATCTTTGTTGAGTGGTGAGTTGAAGATAATCTGCGGTGTCTCTAGTCTGCTGCAGTATTTCTGCAACTGCGAGTGTGTGTAGGGTAGATTCCTGTCTGATGTCAAGGCGGGAGAGATAAAACCCGAAGGTTTCAGCTAGATGGATCAGGTCCTGTAACCCCCCTTCTGCCGCATTATCGTCACCATGGCTTAAAAGCGAATGTGATATCAGTTTCAAATCCCGTTGAAAGGCGATTTCATTTGTATAACTTCCGGACTGGCTCTCTCCATTGATCCTGTCTTCGGATTCAGTATGTTGAAGAGTCAGTTCAAGCCGTTCTCGAATGATAAACAACTTGCGACGATAGGGTTCATCTTCAAACCTTCTGGGATTGCTTTTAAAAAATGTTTTGTAGAGTTCATTATCAGTCTTCAGGCTTTCGGAAAAAGACCAGTTTGGTGTGCAGAAGCGATCAGAAAAAGTAAGTTCCGCTATCAACTTGTCGACACGTTGTATGTACTCGCGCAAGATGGTCTGCTGCTGTAGCCTCAGAGCGAGGCGGGTAACGTCAGGCGTTACGAAGGGGTTACCATCGCGATCACCGCCTATCCATGATCCGAAGCGGATAAAAGGGGGTAGTTGAATGCCGTGGTACTCATCATAGTCGTCATAGACACGTTCGATGCCGGTCTGCAATCGGCGGTAGATCTGCGGTACAGCCTCGAAAAGGCTGCTTTGGAAGTAGTGTAGACCTAGACGTATTTCGTTTCGAACCTCGGGACGGACAGCTCTCACCTCTTCGGTCTTCCACAGTGTCTGAATCTGTGTCTTGAGAGATTTAATCGCAAAATCACGTTGTCCCAAACGGCTTTTGGGTGCATCCAGTAGTTCACTGGTAACGAAGATACGTCGAAGCAGATTCATGATGACCAGGCGTTTGGATTCAGTCGGGTGAGCCGTGAAGACCGGGATATAGGCTGCGTCATCAAGAATGTTCTGCAGTTGTTGCGGTTCGATGCCGCGGGAGCGAAAACCGCGCAGAGTATGATCGAATGATCCCTCCCAAAGCTCACTGCCTTTACCGGCAATACGGCGTCGCTGTCGATGTAGAAAAGCCTCCTCAGCAATATTGACTAATACAAAATAGATGCTGAAAGCCCTAACCACGGCACTGAGAATCTCGGGTTGTAACGATTCGATTAAACGTGTGAGTCGGTTATAGAGTGCAGCATCATGTTTATCATGTAGTTTCAGATAACCTTTACGTAGGCGTTCGACAACCGTATATGTCTCCTTACCCACCTGCTCGCGTAGGACTTCACCAAGCAAAACTCCAAATAGACGTACCCGGCTGCGTAAGGCTTTATCATGTTTGACACAGGCTTTAGTAAAGGTGTCGCTCATCTGAGCACTCGCTTGCCGTATTGATTGGCGTGGTGTGAATAAACCTTAGCAGAGTGTGTAGATAAGATTTTTGTTTCAAACATATGTTTTCATTCTTTTTAGTATATGAGTTTATTGAACTATCTTAGTTAACATGCCAACGTAAAGAGGGCAAAACTGTCCTATCTTTTCAGCTTGAACAGCAGTCATCAGATATGTATGCAAAGAAGTCTTTTAACATTGTTGTGCTGCCTTGATAAAGCATAGACAAACTCTACCTGATTTCCTACCACACTCAGTTATTGCACCGGTGTTAAACGGTACTTGACTAAAGATGATCTGAAGCGTTGGTATGGGGATTACGTGGGCTTCCCGCATATTTGATGGGGCGGAATCCCACATAAAACCCGAATTGTTAGGTAGGGTGGGGGCATGCCCCAACAGTTACTGCTCATAGGGTTGCACATATTAAATGCGGTTTTGGATAATGAGTGCAAAGGGGTGATGAGAGGCCCGCTGGCAGAGCGTGTGTTGGCCAGACAATCATCTAGTTTTGAAGATTAAACACCATTCCGTAGAAACGCTTGGAATATTTGTTACAGTATTTGGGTCGTTCTTTGTGAACAGCGTTATTCTTGATAGAAAGCTTAAGTGAAAAAAGGAGCCCTCATGCCTCACCTGCAATTTGAAGTCAATCAAAAGCTAGCGAATATAACCAAAGATAAATTCGTGAATGATATCCGAGACTGCTATTCAAAAATCATGGATACGGATACTGAGCATATTGCAATATCAATAAGAGAATACGCTAAATATAACCTAACGATTGGACGTGCCAATCCAGAAGATAATATCTGTTTGATGAATTTAGATATACGGGAGGGTCGTGGATTAGAAAAACGGAGAGAATTAGCACTCGAGTATATGAATATTGTAAATTCAAATTTCAATATTGAGGCTAAAAATCAATATATTACCTTTACCCAACATTCAGGAGAAGATTTCCATTTAGTTGAGAAGTATTTAGCTGGCTGGGAGCCAAACGAAAAGCCTTTAGCATAAACTTTTCCGTAAGTATGGTATGGGCAGCTCAGCGAAGCGATGTTTTATCATCTCAATATTTATTGTGGGGTGATGTTATCAATAAAATCACGCTTGGTTTATGGGGTCAAAGTCGAGGCATTGATCGATCTGTCGTAGTAGTAGGTAGTCCTCAGGTATGCGTTTTTCAGACAGGATTATTTAAGAAGTTCATTCTGTTGGCCAGGAAGTTGTTCCATCATCGGTATACATCCTTATTACCGGTTACTAGTCTGAATTATCTCATGTGATTGTATAGATTGTGGAGTCTATCAACTGAATTGTTGCAATCCTGACGGATAGAACAAACATTGCGAGTTTTCGACTTTAATATTTACCCGAAGTATTCAGACCGACAAAAGCGCTCGCTATAGGGGTAGTAGCGTTTTCAACTAAAAGCCCAGCATAATTTGAAACTGTCAGTTATGAATAATTTGAATCGTTATGTGTTTGTTAGGCTATTAGATGATAAGTAGAGCAACATACGGAACGACATTGAAAACAATAAAAAAGATTTTGAACAACCCAAGGAACGAATATATGATGATATTAAAACTCTCTCTGGGAATGGGATACCAATTGTTTTGCAGTCGGTAGACCAAATCCGGTGTGAACATTGTGAATGCTGTCCAGAGAAACAGTAGGCCGCCATTTAGTACAGTGCACCACATAAAAAATTTTGTAAGTAACTGAATATCCATTCTATTGAACCTCTTTTGTTGTGGTCGTGTGATAGTTCGTCGGTAGAATATCTTTTAGTGTTAGCTTGCAGAAGTGGCAGCCCTGTCTATTCTATGTACCCAGTGTGGCATCAAATGCTATTCTTCATCACACTTATATTCTCAACATCCACAAAATCCCAAAGGGATTTTTTGATATATGTCATATCCTACAGATATATCGGTCTGTGAAATGATAGTCTGGCAATCCATCGAATCAGTAAATTAGTGTAGGCAGATAGTCAGTGATCGTCAGTACGTTGCTTTTTCCTATACTGATTTTTTTAAGACTATAAAGCGCTAGTCTAACCGTGCACTATTATCCAAAGGCGACCACTTGAACCAGGTACAAAACAAGCGGCTGGCATGGCGAAGCGGTTTTTTTCTGCTGTTTATTCTTGCGCCCCCCCTGAATATCTTCCGTTTCGACCTAAACTTGAATCACTTCATTTTATTCGGCTTTCCCTGGACCCTGGGTATGGAGGCCTTTCAGCAAGGCACCATCGGGGCGATGGAGATGGGTCTGAACATGTTGTTTCGCTTTTTTCTGCCCCTTGCATTGGTACTGGCCGGTGGCCTCTATATCACTTGGAAATGGGGACGACTCTACTGTGGCTGGCTCTGTCCACATTTCTCTGTAGTAGAGATGATTAATGGCCTGATGCGACGCGCATCCGGAAAGGTGACGATGTGGGACAAAGATCGGTTGCCTGAAAACCAACTGGATGGCACCCACATTGAACCGGACAGGAAATGGTGGTTGGTCACCCTGGTTGCGGTGCTCTTTTTCTCCTTTCTGTGGGCAGTGGCGCTGTTGACCTATCTCCTGCCACCCAAAGAGATTTATGGGAATCTATTCACGGGGAGTCTGACCAGAAATCAGACCATCTTTATCAGTGTGGCAACCATGCTGTTAACGATTGAATTTACCTTTGCACGCCATCTGTTCTGTCGTTTCGGTTGTGCACTGGGTCTTTTCCAGAGTCTGGTCTGGATGGGGAATAAAAAGGCAATGGTGGTGGCCTATGACCGCAAGCGGGCAAAGGCGTGTATCAGCTGTGACAATTCATGTGAACACGCCTGTCCCATGCGTTTGAAGCCACGCAGTATTAAACGTCGGATGTTTACCTGTACTCAATGTATGCAGTGTATTGAAGCTTGTGAGGATGTACAGCGGGAGACGGCGGATATGCCGTTACTTAAAATGCTTGAGGACCATTGTGCACTTGATGTTTCCGACCGTGATTTCGGTTATAAACCGGATGTACCAAGCGGCTGTTTTTCACTTGAAAGCCAGGGCAAGAAAAAGTGTTGTCATTGAATCTGGCCGGCCCTGCTGAGAGCAGGGCCGAGGTACACTAGGAGCTTCTGTCGGCTTAGGACCTGTTAACAGGCCCTGACATCATCTGCTAAGTGTATTTGTACATCTCTCCGACACTGCCCACAATCTTGGGATCAGGCGGAACAGCAATTTTCTTGTTTTTGCCTTCATATGGAATGCTGTTGAGTACATGGCGCATGCAATTCAGACGAGCACGTTTTTTGCCGTCAGAGTAGATGATAGTCCAAGGTGCCCAGGGCACGTCAGTCTTTTCGAACATGATGTTCTTGGCTTCGGTGAAATCGTCCCAGCGCTTTAAACCATCCTGGTCGACAGGACTCAGCTTCCACTGTTTAAGACGGTCGGTTTCACGGGATTTAAAGCGGCGGAACTGTTCTTCCCTACTGACAGAAAACCAAAATTTAAACAGGCGAATACCGTCTTCAACAAGCATATGCTCAAAGATCGGTGCCTGCTTCAGGAATAATTTATGTTGTTCTGGTGTACAGAACTTCATAACCGGCTCAACAACGCCACGGTTATACCAGGAACGATCGTAAAGTGTGATCTCACCTTTGGTAGGAAGGGTGCTGATATAGCGTTGAAAATACCACTGACCCTGTTCCTTTACACTAGGAATGGTCAAGGCGATAACATGTGCCTGTCTTGGGTTCATGTGTTCCATGAATCGCTTGATGGTGCCTCCCTTTCCTCCGGCATCCCGGCCTTCAAAGATCATGATTATTCGTTCGCCGGTATCCCTTACCCATTTCTGTAACTTCAGCAATTCGACCTGCAGTTCTGCCTTCTCATTCTCATATTCTTCACGGCCAAGCTTTTTTTCATAGGGATATTGCGGGCCGATAAGGTGTTTACGTTTTGAAGTATTGACCTTTTCAACAATATGTTTGGGGACACCTTTGTCTAAATTGGAAGGTTTAAATCGATTGGTCGCCATGAGTTCCCCCTTTTTGGGTTATGAGATATTCGTGTTGTTTTAACAAAGTCCAACTATGTGCAATTCAAGTTTCCTGTGTCCCTATCCGGTCATTGATTACCTGACCAGTCAGAGTATTGAGTGAAAGGGCTAAACCAGTACCAGCTCGATCCCATCCTGCAACACCTGATCGATAAAGCGTTGTTGCCACTCTTCACCTTGCAGATGGTGAATGGCTTCAAGCACAATATATTCAGGTTTTAATTTTGTCTCATCAGTGTAGCGACTCAGCCCCTGCTGACAAGCGGGGCAGCTGGTAAGCAGTTTTATTTCCGGACGGGTATCTTGATGACGATTCATAAGAATGTCGATACCCTTATTCAGTTCTTCTGATTTACGATAGCGCAACTGATTCGCAATGTCAGGTCGGCTGGTGCCCAGTGTGCCGGCTTCTCCACAGCAACGGTCACTGAGTAAGACCGGTTTACCTGTCAATGATGAGGCCACCTGTTGTGGTTCATACTGTTTGATCGGTGTATGGCAGGGATCATGATAGAGATACTCAGTTGTCTGTGTGCCATCTAACGAGACACCTTTCTCCATCATATACTCGTGAATATCGAGCAGACGACAACCGGGGAAGATCTTTTCGAATTTATACTGTTGTAACTGATCCATACAGGTGCCGCATGAGACCAGCACCGTCTTGATATCCATGTAGTTGAGGGTGTTGGCAATACGGTGGAACAATACCCTGTTCTCGGTTGTGATCTGGCGTCCACGTGCATGCAGTCCAGCCGCTGTTTGTGGATAGCCGCAACAAAGATAACCCGGTGGCAATACTGTCTCTGCACCCAGTTCGCAGAGCATCGCGAGCGAGGCCATACCTATCTCGCTGTAGAGGCGCTCTGAACCGCACCCGGGAAAATAGAAAACCGCATCACTCTCTTCAGTGACCTTACCGGGATGACGAAGGATAGGTACTGAGTTGGTATCGTCCAGTTTCAGGGCGTCACGCAGGGTCTGCTTGGGTGGCTCGACACGAATCGGTTTCTGTAGCATCTCCACCATCAATGTCTGGGGTTTTGGATTACCCGTGGTGGCTTTGGGTGGTTGATCCTTCGGCTTCATCAGACCTGCTTTCGCAGCTAGAGCGCAGCCGAGATTGAGACCTTTAAACCCCCACTCTGCCATACCTCTGCGCATCCAACGGATGGCTGTCGGGTTGGTGATATTCAGAAAAGTCATGGCGGCAGTGGTGCCGATGCTGCGTCTTTTCTTGCCTCGGTCGACAAGAATTTTTCGCATCAGGGTGGTGACATCGCCAAAGTCGATATTCACCGGGCATGGATTTTCACATTTGTGGCAGACGGTACAGTGGTCGGCTACATCGTTCATCTCGGAAAAATGCTGGATGGAGATACCGCGGCGGGTCTGTTCCTCATACAGGAATGCTTCGACAATCAGACCGGTAGCGAGGATCTTGTTGCGTGGCGAGTAGAGCAGGTTGGCACGGGGTATGTGGGTCATGCAGACAGGTTTACATTTACCGCAGCGCAGACAGTGTTTGATCTCATCGTTGAGGGTACCGAGTTCACTCTCCTCAAGTATGATCGCCTCCTGCTCCAACAGACGCAGAGAGGGCGTATAGGCCATTTCGAGGTCGGCCCCGGCGATCAGCTTGCCGCGATTAAACCAGCCCTGAGGGTCGACTTGCTGCTTGTATCGGGCGAAAGCAGTCAGTTTCTCCTCTTCCATATATTGCAGTTTGGTGAGTCCAATACCATGTTCACCCGAGATGGCACCATCAAGACTGCTGGCTAGGGTCATGATGCGATCGACGATTCGATCTGCCTGCTGCAGCATGGCGTAGTTGTCGGAATGGACGGGTATGTTGGTGTGTACATTTCCATCTCCTGCATGCATATGAAGGGCGACAAACAGTCGTGAGTCCCGCAACCGGGTATGGATTTCACGCATCGCCAGACGCAGTCGGCTCATCTCCTGGCCGGGAAAGATCTCATCCAGACGGGAAGCAATTTCGTGGCGGTAAGAGACAACCAGATCACGTCTCAGGAGCAGGTCAAGCAAGCGATCGCCTGGCTGGATTGCATTACGAACCGGTTCACTCAGCAACGCTTTGTACGACTCGGCCGGTGACTCCAGCTGGGCAAGCAGTTCACTCCAGCGTTGACGGGTCTGACTGACAGCCTCTCGTGCCAGATCGAGTTTGGCTTGTAGGATCGAACGGTTTTCATCACTGGCCTCAAAGTCATCATCCGGTTTACGAAGTGAGTGATCACCAACCAGATATGCCAATACTTCATCGGCTATGAGTATCTTGTTACTGATCGATTCTTCGATATTGATTCGTTCGATACCACGGCTGTAGTCGGCCAGTCTATCCAGTGGGATGACCACATCCTCGTTGATCTTGAAGGCATTGGTATGGGCTGAAATGGCTGCGGTTCGCGCCCGGTCGAGCCAGAAGTTGCGTCGCGCTTCTGGGCTGCTGGCAATGAAAGCCTCCCCTTCCCGTGCCTCGGTCATACTGACAACGGCTGTGGCGGCTCTCTCCAGCAGTGCGCTATTTTCACTCGCGATATCGGCGAGTAGTACCATTTTCGGACGATCGTGGCGAGGTGCCTTGGTGGAGTATTTGACCGCTTTCAAATAGCGTTCATCCAAGTGCTCAAGACCTACCAGCAGTACCTCATCGTGTTTGTCGAGATACTCCTTGAGTTCAACAATGGCGGGTACCGCCTTGCCGATATCACTGCCAAAAAATTCCAGGCAGAGGGTGCGTACTTGCTTTGGCATGCGATGGAGAATGAAACGGGCGGAAGTGATCAGGCCGTCACACCCCTCTTTTTGTACCCCGGGGAGCCCGGCAAGAAACTTATCGGTGACATCCTTGCCGAGGCCTGCCTTACGGAAGGTGCTGCCGGGCATTTTCAGGATCTCCGCTTCGCCGATCTGCTTTTTACCGCAGCTTTCGTAGCGGGTGATTTGAAACGCTACCTCAGCCTGGTCGTGAATCTTGCCCAGGTTGTGATTGATACGTTCGACCTCCAGCCACTCACCATTGGGGGTGACCATGCGCCAGCTGGCAAGATTATCCAGTGTGGTGCCCCACAATACAGCCTTCTTCCCGCCGGCATTCATAGCGATGTTGCCACCTATGGTGGAAGCATCCTGTGAGGTGGGGTCGACAGCAAAGGCCAGATCGCTGATCTCCGCCTTTTCAGAGACACGTCGGGTTACAACCCCGGCCCCTACCCGTAAGGTAGGTACCTTCTCATCCACGCCGGGTAACTTGCGTAGTTCAACCTCTCCCAGAAAATCGAGTTTTTCGGTATTGATCACTGCACTGTGGGGATCGAGAGGAACGGCGCTGCCGGTATAGCCGGTACCTCCCCCACGGGGTATCAAGGTCAGTCCCGTATCGATACAGGCCCTGGCAACTGCAGCTATTTCCATTTCTGTGTCTGGGGTGATGACAACAAAGGGAATCTCTACACGCCAGTCTGTAGCGTCAGTGGCGTGGGATACACGGGCAATACCGCTGAAATCAACATTGTCCGGCCGGGTCAGACCAATCAAATTACGCTTGGTACGACGACGCAGGGTCAGTAGGTCATCGAAACGGCGTTCAAAGAGATCGACCGCTTCACGTGCTGCATTCAGTAGGTGCAATGCCTGCTGATTATTGTTGGCTCGGGTTTCGAACTGGTCGAGACGGTGTTTGAGCGCTTCTATCAGCGCTACGCGGCGTGACTCATTGTCGAGCAGGTCATCCTGCAGGTAGGGATTGCGGCTAATGACCCACATATCGCCTAAAATCTCGAATAACATACGAGCGGAACGACCGGTACGCCGACTGCCACGCAGCTCCTCAATCAAGGCCCACATCGGTTTCCCGAGGAACCGGATAACAATCTCCCGGTCAGAAAAGGACGTGTAGTTATACGGGATTTCACGAATTCGCGGCGTAGGCTGCATGTTTTTATCAGACCTGGAGGCATCCGGGGAAGATGGGACAGGCTAGCCATTGTAACCTAAAAAAGAATGGGTCTTTAGTCTGCAACTATAGAATTTGTCAATAATCAATCTGGTGATTTCAAAGGGGAAATCGATGAAAAGTAATGAAAATGCCATTATTCACAAGCTGGGTGTGACTATGCTCGTCGCCCTGTTACTGGCCGCTCCTGTGGCGCTGGCGAATGACATAGAACGGGCTGTCGATTACCGGCAGGGTGTCATGAATATCTTCAGTTGGAATATGAAGGCAATGGGTCGGATGATGAAAGGCGAAGTGCCCTTCGATCAAAAGGCCTTTGCCCTGCATGCAAGCGATTTGGCAGGAACCGCCACCCTGAATCTACTCCCTGGTTTTCCTGAAGACTCTGAATCGGATGAGAGTGACGCCCTTCCTGAAATATGGATGGAATTCGATGATTTTGAAGAGAAATACCAGAATTTAGGTAGGGTAACCAAGGCCTTGAGTGATGTTGCTGCCAGTGGTGACAAGACGGCTTTAAGCAAGGCCCTGGAAAAAACGGGCAAAGCCTGCAAGGCCTGTCATAAGAAATATAAGAACTGATTCAGAGCAGCTCGATCTCTATTTCACTCTCATCCAGGATGCGGTCGATGGTACAGGCAATGTTAAATTGATCACTGTTCAGGCGGTCACTGCGTATCACAGATGCTTTGGCTGATAGCGGGGGTGTGATGGCCTGACCTGGAATAATCATGATGGTCAATCTTGTACCGGGTGCCATCTCTTTTTCAAAAGACATGAGTAGTCCGGCACTACTCAGATTTTTTACTATGCCTGAAGAGACCTGGTTCTCCCCATCTATTCGAAACCGGACTTCTCCATCAACAGCCATACGATAATAATCACGCTTTTCTGTAAAGTCGTTCATGAATCTGTCACCCCTGGCATTGTCAAATAAGTATACTGACGATTGACTTAATTTATCAGGATGGCGTGGTATCTGTAGCGTCAATAGCATCAAAATCAGGCGTTTCCTTCCTGGGTTTACAGAAAATAACGCCTGATTGCCACACATTCTTGGTTGGCAGTGAGTTATGAGTATCAACAGACAAATGCTATGAATTAAGGATTTAGGATTTTATCTTGTAGCCGGTATTGGCAGCACCCTATGATACAAACCGTAAATCCACGAGATTAGAAAGCAGTGTGAATGAGGAGAAGCATGGATATTCGAATAAGCGCCCTACTGGCGGCCTGTATGATATTACCAATGTGGATTCAGGCTGGAGACGTCTACCGGTCTGTGGATGCAGAGGGTAATGTGACATATACAGACACCCCGCAGAGAGATGACACTTCAGCAGAGAAAATTGAGGTGCACCCTGGTCCTTCTGCTGAATCGATTCTCGAAACCGAGGAACGTAATGCGGCTATTCGCCAGGCGATGGAAGAGGCTCAGGAAAAACGTTTGGAGAAGAAGGCTTCCAGGGAAGAGCGCATGGCAAAGGCACGTAAGGAGTTGGATGAGGCGGAGGAGATGTTGAGTAAAGCCAAAGAGTTCAGTGATGATGATCGTCAAACCTTTGTCAGTGGTAAAAGTCGCATCAGACCAGAATATTATGAACGGGTAAAAGAGGCGGAAGCGGTGGTGGAAGCTGCACGAAAGCGATTTAAGGCGTTACGCGGTTACTGATGCAAGTCTATCTGGTGGGGGGTGCTGTCAGAGACAGACTGCTGGGAAGAGAGGTCAGAGAACGGGACTTTGTGGTAGTGGGGGGAACTCCTGAAGCCATGTTGGCCCAAGGCTTTCAAAAGGTGGGTAGGGATTTCCCCATTTTTCTCCACCCCCATACCCATGAAGAGTATGCCTTGGCACGCAGTGTACGGCCTTCGGATCATCAGCCGGGTGAGGTTATCTATGATGCATCTGTTACTCTGGAAGAGGATCTTGCAAGACGTGATCTCACCATTAACGCCATCGCCGAGGATAATCAGGGTCAATTGATCGATCCATTTGGTGGTTGCGAGGATCTGCGCAGTCGTCAGTTGCGACATGTCTCAGATGCGTTCTGTGAAGACCCGATCCGTATCCTGCGCATCGCTCGGTTTATGGCGCGATACGTTGATCTCGAGTTTACTATTGCCCCTGAAACCAGGCAGTTGCTCATGCAAATGGTACAGGCAGGACAGCTGGATAGGTTGGTCCCTGAGCGGGTATGGCAGGAGCTGGTAGGTGCCCTTGGTGAACGCAAACCCGAATATTTTTTTGCGACCCTGCGTGAGCTGGGTGCTCAACAGCGTGTATTTCCGGAAATTGATGCGCTCTGGGGAGTTCCTCAGCCAACCCGCTGGCATCCGGAAGTGGATTGCGGTGTGCATACACTGATGGCATTGGCTGTCGCTTGCCGTTTGAGCGAATCGCGGGAAGTCAGGTTTGCTGCACTAACCCATGACCTGGGTAAGGGAACCACACCAGAACGGATACTGCCGAGCCACTACGGCCATGAGGGGCGTGGTGCACGTTTAGTGAAACAGCTTTGTGATCGCCTCAAAGCCCCTACCCGTTTCCGTGAACTCGCTTGTCGATGTGCTACCTATCATGGCTATTTACATCGACTCTACGAACTTCAGTCTAAAACCATACTTAAATTGCTGATGGGTCTGGATGCCTTTCGGCAGCCACAACGATTGTCGGATTTTGTATTGGTCTGCCAGGCTGACTTCCAGGGTCGGGATGGTTTTACGCAACGCCCCTACCCGCAGGCACAAGTGCTCATTCAGTTATATCAGGCCGCTGCTGAGGTGACATCAGAGACTGTGGATGCCACGCTGATAGGCAAGCTGCTGGGCGATGCGATACGCAGGCAAAGGGTGGCTCGAATCGATAGCGAGATGAAGCTGATAAAACAGAACCATCAAGGCAGCGAGTCATCAGTCGATTAAGCGTTCGAAAATCCTGAAACCTGCGATATAGGTACCCGCTGCAGAGCCGATTGTACTGAATAGAAAAACCAAAAGGGTTCGGGAAACCCGGTTTTTCCACCAGCCTTTGATGGTGGTGGTGTCGCTGCGCAGACGGGCGAAATCGGCCACAGTCGGTTTACGTAGAAACAGTTCAGCTGCAGCGGTTACCATGCCTGCACCTATCGCCGGGTTCAGGGAGGTCAGTGGGGCAGCGATGAAGGCAGTGAGTATGGTGAGCGGATGGGCTACTGCGATCAGGGCACCAAGGGCGGAGAGCCCGCCATTGATGAACACCCAGTCGGCTACCAGTTGCCAGCCCAGAGAAGGACTTCGCTGAAAACCGAGAAAAAAACCGCACAATATCAGCGCTACAATCAGCCAGGGAATGGCTTTGGGCCAGCGACTGGGTTTGGGTTCCGTATCGAGGTGTTGAATGACTTCAGTCGGAGGGGTCTGCTGTTGCTGGAGGTAACCGGCAATGCCATTCATATGGCCTGCTCCCACCACGACCAACAGATTTTCATGTCCCTTGGTTTCGATCTCCTGGCGAAGCCTGGCCGCCATGTAGCGATCTCGCTCATCGATCAACGGGATGTAGAGGTCTTGTCTATCTTCGGCAAATTCAGCAAATGTGGTCTCCAGGATATCCCCTTCTTTCAAATGCTCGATCTCTTCTTCAGAGACCTCTTCCTTGGAAAGGATACCGCCTAGCAGACCAGCGAAGAGTCCAAATCGTTTCCACCAGGAGAGATTACCTGCAACCCGTTTTAAAGTGGTGCTGATTTCACGATCGATCAACAGGAGTGGGCGATGGGACGCCTGTGCGATACGGATTGCTTCCCGTTGCTCTGCACCCGGAGCGATACCGAACTGATCAGCCAGACGTTGCTGGTAGGCACCAAGGGCGAGATTGGCCATGACCATCATGACTCTACCCTCTCTGACAACTTTCAGAAGATCCATCTGAGCCAAAGCATCCGGATTGATCAGCGCATTGAAGCGGCTTGGACAGAGCTCCACGGCAACAGCGTCGTAGCGATCGGTTTCTAGGAGTTCCTTTACCTTTTCTGCACTGGAGCGTGATACGTGTGCTGTGCCTAAAAGAGTAATATGACTATTGCCAAGAACGACTTCCCGCTGTGGTTCCCGATCGGTTTGAGACATGGCATCGCTTCTATTTGCTGCAAAAGCTTTCCATTCTACCAGTCTCTGTTGCGAAGCGTGTGGATAAATCGATGGATTTGATAGCTACCGCCTTCTTCGGTGTTGGTATATTCTGTACCTGGTTTCTACGCAATGCGATGCAAGTATCGCTACCAAAACCGGCCGTGAATTTGACACAATCATACAATTAGTGGATTGATTCTAATGGAAAAAAATATTGTCTGGCACGAGGCTACGGTAACCCGTGCCCGACGTGAAAAAATGAACAAGCATCGCGCAAAACTGCTCTGGTTCACCGGTCTTTCCGGTTCCGGTAAGTCGACATTGGCACATGCCCTGGAGGAGGAGCTTCATCAAAGAGGTTGTCGTACATATGTTTTCGACGGGGACAATGTCAGACATGGTTTATGCCGCGATCTTGGTTTCGGTGTTGAAGACCGCACCGAAAATATCCGTCGTATCGGTGAAATGGCAAAGCTGTTTGTTGATGCGGGGGTTATTTCCCTAACAGCCTTTATCTCTCCGATTAGGGAAGATAGGGAGCGAGCACGGGGCCTGTTTCCCCATGGTGATTTTATTGAGGTTTATGTCAGTTGCCCACTCGATGTTTGTGAATCACGTGATGTGAAGGGACTCTACAAAAAGGCGCGTGCTGGAGAAATTCCGAACTTTACAGGTATCTCATCACCATACGAACCACCCAATAAGCCTGAAATTACGATCGAAACACAAAACAGGAGCGTTGAAGCGTGTATCAATGAGATGGTTGATGCACTTGAACAAAGAGGCGTAATACCCACCAAAGTGGTATAACGTTTGCGGCAATATGAGCTCCCTTTATGGTAGGTCGGGACTATCTGATCACCCTTTGTTACGACATGCGTTGCTTTTTCCCGCCAATCAGGGACAGCGGCTGAAAATTAAAAAGGAGATATTCTGTGCTGAAAAGGTTGTTGATCCTACTCTTCATGTTAAGCATGTTGTCTGCCTGCCAGACGCTGGGTGAACGTCAGCGTGCGCAGTCACTGCAAGATATTCTACGTAGCTATGCAGCGACAATGCGTTGGAGTTCCGGTCAACAGGCATCGAAATTCAAATCGGCAGAACATGCCGATACGGCAGTAAAGCCGGTACGAAAGGATATCAAGGTAACCCACTACGAGGTCGTTCAAGGACCCAGTATGCTGGGTGAAACGCGCGCTGTTCAGATAGCCGTCATACAATATGTCTATCAAGATAGCCAGGTAGTGAAAGAGATAACTGATCAGCAGGAGTGGCTGTATGATGAAGAAAATGAAATGTGGTATCTGAACAGTCCAGTCCCTGATTTTAATTAAGATCAGTTGTTAATCGGCTAAATTATTTACAGCTCAACGTGCTTCGGTTCTCTAACAGTGAATGAACATCTTCAACAATTGACGCCTACATCGCGTTTCCTTATGTCCGCAGCCGCATTTGTGGTTGTTGTGGCCGGAATGAAAGCGGCTGATACCCTGCTTATCCCTTTTCTGCTCTCACTCTTTATCGCTGTGATTGCCGCACCCCCGCTTTTTTTTCTTAAACGAAGGGGCTTGCCTGGCAGTCTGGCAATGATCGTGGTTGTAGGTACGATTATTGTGATTGGAATCCTGATAGCCTGGTTGGTTGGGGGATCTTTAAATGATTTCACCAGTAATCTGCCGAAATACCAAGAGAGTCTTAAACAGCAGAGTACTGCATTTGTGAATTGGCTTTCCGGTCACGGTGTTGAATTCAATGCCCAAGCACTGACAACCTACTTTGACCCAGCCAAGGCGATGGGTATGGCGGGAAAGCTGATGAGTAGTCTTGGTAATGTATTGACCCAGGCCTTTTTAATTCTGATCACAGTCATATTCATGCTGTTCGAAGCCAACGCTTTTCAGGAAAAACTGAAGAATCATGCAGATAGTCCTGAGCGATCCCTGGCAAGAGTTGATGCGATCACATCCAGCATAAAGCAGTATATGGTGATCAAGACCTCTACGAGCCTGTTGACCGGCCTGCTGGTCATGGGCTGGCTTTGGATGTTGGATGTCGATTATCCGGTTCTGTGGGGTATGTTGGCCTTTCTGTTTAACTATGTTCCCAACATCGGGTCGATTATTGCGGCAGTGCCGGCAGTCTTGTTGGCCTTGATACAATTCGGACCTGAAGCCACCTTGTGGACGGCTGTTGGTTACCTGGTGGTGAACAGTGTAGTGGGTAACGTCATAGAGCCCCGGTTTATGGGAAAAGGGTTAGGATTATCGCCACTTATAGTATTTGTATCGCTGGTGTTCTGGGGTTGGATTTTAGGACCCGTTGGTATGTTTTTGTCAGTCCCGTTGACGATCACCATGAAGATCTTTCTCGACAGCAATCGGGATACCCGTGGTTTGGCGGCAATGCTTGGGTAAATCTCCTGGCACTTTACCTGATAGGGTGGGTAGGCGGTGAGAAGTACAACGAGTGCGTTCGCCTGTGCATGGGTTTTTATCCGCAAATGAATACAGCTATAAATAGCAGTTTCCTCTCGAGAGGCTATTATCTCAGTACATCAGCATCTCTCGAGTGTGGGCTATTTTCTCGTCAGCTTTGTCGAGGATCTTCAGGCTGAGTTTGGGCGTGAGTTCGCCGAGATTGAGCCGCTTCAAGGCCGGTACCTGATCCAGAGTCGGTAAGCTCATCATTGCTTCTGAGCCGATATAGGTGTGGAGTTGTGCAACAATGACCAGGTCTGCATAGTCTGCCTCGCCATCATGTTCCCGGAGCCAG
Source organism: Candidatus Thiodiazotropha sp. (ex Codakia rugifera) (assembly GCA_025656675.1). GTDB lineage: Bacteria > Pseudomonadota > Gammaproteobacteria > Chromatiales > Chromatiaceae > Thiodiazotropha. The sequence goes on along the minus strand of JAHXHN010000001.1, from coordinate 647,764 downwards.
TTTTCCGCCTCTTGTGTGACCATGATCAAGTCATCGATAAACCCCCAGTTTTGAAGGATTACACTGCCGATCTGTCCACGCATATCGAGCATGACCTGCTCCAGTTTCTCCGCATCGTTCGCAACATCAGGGAAACGTTCTGCATAGCTGAGGATGGCTACATTGCCTATATCGTGGAGTAGTCCAGCAAGCAGTGCATGCTCCGGATTAAACTGATTGGAGACTTTGGCGAGGATGTAACAGATGGCACTTACTTTGACACTGTGCTCCCAAAGGCCACGCATGTGACTTTTCAGGATATTTGAGCGGGTATTGAACAGTTCTCTCAGAGCAAAGGTCAATACAAGCTTATGAGTGGTATCGGCCCCCAGCCTTACGATGGCGGCTGCACAGGAGTCTACAGGCGTGACACCCGCATAGAGAGGGCTGTTTGCGGCGCGTACCAGCTTTGTTGTTATGGCTGGGTCTGTCTGTACGATACTGGCGAGCTTTCGGGCATTGGTTGTTTCGTCCCGCATCGCACGACCCACTCGAACAGCCACATCAGGGAGGCTTGGCAGGACCAGCTTGTCATCATCGAGATCTTTAAGCAGGGTTTGAGTCAATTGGTTCTCGGTTACCGCCTGATCGTAGGGTGAATCATCATGATTCAGTTCTGTGGCTGTGATGCCCTCGTCTGTATTCAGCAAGCCCTCCAGTAAGTCGTTGTCTATCATCAGATAGTCTGTCGGCGCAATCGCTTCAACGGTATAGCGTCTAGGTATCAGGTTTGCAATCGGGTTTTGAGCCTGAGGCGAATCCCCATCGATTTCAGTGACTCTTCCATCAGAAGCGTGCAGCCTCAATTTCCCCTTAATGAGATAGAGACTGAATGCGGTTGTGTCGCCCTGCTGCAGAATCTGCAATCCACGTCCGGCGGAATGGATCTGGATCGACCGGCCCAGAAGCTCCAGCTGAATATCGTCGAGTTGCTCAAGGGGCTGAAATCTTCTTAAGATCTCAGGCGTTGGATGTAACAGAGTCTCACTCATGATTGGATAGTTCCCTTTATCAGCAGCCACATTTTGCAGGTTGTTGTTGATGTACTTGCAGTGTCCCTACTAATTGATCAATGGATGCCAGTTGATAACGCTCAAGATAGTCCAATAGTCCTGCATTGATAGTTTTACAAATTAATGGATCATAAAAAAGTGCTGTACCCACGCCAATCGCACTGGCGCCGGCAATAATGAATTCAAGGGCATCTTCAGCGGAGCCTATGCCGCCTTGACCAATAATCGGAATATGATGCTCACGGCAGATCTGGTAAACCTGATGGACCTTGAGCAGTGCAACGGGTTTGATGGCTGGACCGGAGAGTCCTCCCTGGTTATTGCCGATGATAGGGGTGCGGCTCTCGATATCCACCGCCATCCCCATCAGCGTGTTGATCACAGAAAAGGCGTCGCTGCCCGCTTCGATGCACCCTTTGGCATTGGCTGCGATATCTGTCTGGTTTGGTGATAATTTGGTTATCAGCGGTTTTCGGGTGACTTTTCTACATGCCTCCACTACCCGGGCCGACATGGACGGATCATTCCCGAATGCGACCCCGCCCTCCTTAATGTTTGGACAGGAGATATTGATTTCAATAGCATCGATAGGCGAGTCATCAAAACGGCGGGTAACTTCGATATACTCATCCACCGTGGAGCCGGAAACGTTTGCAATGTAGCGGGTTTCGGTGAAATCAAGATTGGGGAGTATATCGCTTATCACCTTTTCGACCCCGGGATTCTGTAGCCCGATCGCATTCAGCATACCGTCAGGTGTTTCATAGATCCGATGGGGTTGATTGCCCAGACGTGCTTCCCGGGTGGTACCTTTAAGGCAAACAGCTCCAGCATCCCGATTGCTGAAACCATTGACCCTTGTGTACTCTTCGCCGAAACCGACACATCCAGAGAGAAGTACAATGGGGCTATTGAATGACATACCACAGAATTCGGTATGCAGGGTTGAGGGCGTTTTATTACTCATGTGTATTATTAATTTCTCAAACCAGGGGTGAGGGATGTTCCATATCGTGCTTTACGAACCGGAGATCCCGCCAAATACAGGTAACATCATACGCTTGTGTGCCAATAGTGGCAGCAAATTACACTTGATTCACCCCCTGGGGTTCAAGCTTGACGACAAAAGACTGCGACGTGCCGGACTCGATTACCATGAGTGGGCCGATGTGGGTGAGTATGATTCTCTCAGGGAATTTATGAGTAAGGTGGCACCCAGTAACCTCTATGCCTGTACCACCAAGGCGGCACATAGCTATGCCAAGATCGCTTTTTCCTCCGGTGATGCACTGTTATTTGGCCCAGAGAGTCGTGGATTGCCGCATGAGGTATTGAATTCAATGAGCCCGGAAGCGCGGATACGCATACCCATGGTGCCGGGGAGCCGCAGTTTGAACCTGTCAAATGCAGTTTCCCTGATATTGTATGAGGCGTGGCGGCAGACAGGGTTTGAGGGGGGATTATAAGCCCTCCGCTTTTTGTCTCCGTTCCAAAAGATTATGAACCGCTGTTTTCGGATCCAGGCCTTCATAGAGGACGCGATACACCTGCTCAGATATCGGCATCTCGACGTCAAGTCGCTGTGCCAAAGCATGGACCTCCTGTGCCGCATGCACACCTTCGACCTCCTGGCCAATACGTTCTCGGGCCAGATCGAGGGTGAGTCCTTCTGCCAGGGCAAGGCCCATGCGACGATTACGGGATTGGTTATCGGTACAGGTCAATACCAGGTCGCCGAGGCCGGCAAGACCCATAAACGTCTCCTGCTTGCCGCCAAGGTTGAGTCCGAGGCGCATAATCTCAGTCAAGCCGCGAGTGATCAAAGCCGCCCGGGTATTGGCGCCAAAGCCCAATCCATCGGCAATGCCGGCTGCGATGGCAAGTACGTTCTTGCTGGCACCGCCCACCTGTACGCCAATCAGGTCTTGACTGGTATAGGCCCGAAACCAGGAGGTGTGTAAAAGATCAGCCATGCGTTTGGCATGTTGTTGCGTGGTTGCTGCAACAGTGATGGCCGTTGGCAGACCCCTGGCAACCTCACCTGCAAAGGTTGGGCCGGATATCACAGCCAGGTCACGCCCAGGTAACTGTTCAGCTGCCACTTCAGTGAGCAGTCTTTGAGTCCCCGGTTCGAAACCCTTGGTGGCCCAGACGATACCGGGATCTGATTGCAGCAGGGGGGAGATGGCAGCCGTTACGCTTTGGAAGGCATGGCTGGGGACGGCGATGAGTATTTCAGAAGCCTGATCCAGTGTTCTTTGTAGATCGGTTTCCGGTAGAAGCGTATCGGGAAAAGCGATACCTGGAAGGAATTGCTTATTTTCCCTGTCGTTTACGAGTGCCTCAATCTCTTCCCTGAGATGTCCCCACAGCCGTACCGTGTAGCCATTGCTGCTCAAAAGGATGGCTAATGCGGTCCCCCACGATCCGGCTCCAAGCACGGCAATAGATTTGTTGGCAGGGTCTCCCATTATGGCACCTTCATTCAGATATCGATGAGCCTATGAATGAATGCTCAGTGTTGTGCTTCACTTTGGGATTGTGCTTTTTTCGCTAACTCCTGCTGATGTTGAGCATATAACAGGTCAAAATTGACGGGTTGCAAAATCATTTGTGGAAAGCTGCCTTTCATGATGATGTCTGAGATCACCTCTCTGGCATAGGGAAACAGTTGGTTCGGGCAGTAAGCACCCAGCAGCGGACCCATCTCCTGGTCAGGAAAACCGTTAGCAGCAAATATACCCGCTTGTTTGACCTCGACCAGATAGGCGGTGTTTTCACCCACCTTGGTAGTGACGGTGACGGTCAGTGTGACCTCGAACAGGGTGTCAGACAGTTTATTCACTTCGGTGTTTAGATTGACACCTGTCTCCGGTTTCCACTCTTGCTGAAAGACTGCCGGAGAGTTAGGGGTCTCAAAAGAGACATCCTTGGTATAGACGCGTTGTACGGCGAATTCACGATTCTGCTCGTCTGATTTGGCTTCGGTCATGGTTGTTTCCTATGGAGAGATGGACTACTTGTTTTTTCGGGTAATGGGTAGGTTGGCGTTTTGCCAGGCAAGTATACCGCCTTTCAGGTTGAACACTTGCTCAAACCCGGCCTTTTTCAGCTGTTGACAGGCGGCTGATGACTGGGCGCCGGATCGACAGCTGATAATGACGGGTTTCTCTTTGTGTTTGCTGAGTAGCCCGATCTGATTACCAAATCCGTTACTGGGGATACTGATAGCGTTGATTATATGTCCTTTATGATAATCTGCAGCGGGTCGTACATCGACAACGACCGCATCCTGATGGTTGATCAGATCGGTGGCAGTAGTCGGATCGACCGCATGCTTGTCGCCGATGAGCAGGTTAAATATCAAAAAACCCGCCACCAATACAAAGGTAAGAACGAGTATCCAATGGTTCATCGTGAATTCGATGAGTTGTTGCATTCGGTGCCTCTTATGCAGCTGATTGTTTGCAGGGGGGTGAGAGTTTATAACAGGAGAGCGGTGCGGTTAAGGGCTGAATGCCCGATAACACAAGGAATTGATGCAGATTTTATCTCAGGTAGTGGTTTTAGCCTGACAAACACCCTTCCAGGTGTCTGTCAGACGGGAAATCTCAGGCATGTGTACAGAATACTTCTCGCATCATTCCGATCAATTTCAAGGTACGAAAATCACTGACCCGGTAATAGACCCGATTGGCATCTTTGCGGGAGGCGAGAATGCCTTTATCCCGCAGAATGGCCAGATGTTGTGAGATATTGCTCTGTGAGGTGCCTACCTGCTCAACAATATCCTGCACACTGACCTCCTGCCCTCCCAGGGTACAGAGGATTTTAAGACGCAACGGGTGAGACATGGCCTTGAGAGAGCGCGATGCGCGATCGACATCCTCATCGGTAGCAAACAGGTTTTGCATACCCTCGGCCTCATCCAGACTAAGGGGTTGGGTGCTCTTGTCGTATTTATGTTCCATGGACAACCAGCCTTTTACTAGTGACTAATACAATAATACGCTGTTTTTTGCCTTAATGAGAACCCCTTTGTCTATTCTGGTTACTTTGTTACCGGTTAATTCCATGATTTTCGGCCTGGATTGCTATTCTAGCTTGCGGCTTGGATTGGTGATTTAATGGGGGATTAACCCATTTTCTTGCAGTAGCAGCACCTAAGTAGAGACCCAACAATGACGGAGAGACCCAAACCGGTTGCCCTGATTATCCTTGATGGCTGGGGATACAGTGAGGAGACGGAAGTCAATGCCATCACCGAAGCACGCACACCGGTCTGGGATCGCATGTGGCGAGAGAATCCGCATACCTTGGTCTATACATCGGGGGCTGCGGTGGGCTTGCCTGGCGGGCAGATGGGGAACTCTGAAGTTGGGCACCTTAATCTGGGTGCGGGGCGAGTGGTCTACCAGGAATTCACCCGGGTTAGCCGTTCCATAAGGACAGGCTCTTTTTTCACTAATGAGACCTTTACTGAGGCTATAGATAAAGCCGTAGCTGGCAACAAAGCGGTACATCTCATGGGACTCCTCTCCCCCGGCGGGGTGCACAGTCATGAAGAACATTTTCATGCAATGATCAAACTGGCCGTCGAGCGTGGAGTGGAGCGGGTCTATCTTCATGCCTTTCTGGATGGTCGGGATACACCGCCAAAGAGCGCGCATGCCTCGATTGTTGCCCTGAATGAGGTTTTTGCAGCACTCGGCAAAGGGCGTATCGCAAACCTCATTGGTCGTTACTACGCCATGGACAGAGACAACCGCTGGGAGCGCATTGAACAAGCCTATGATCTGTTGGTGGATGGGAAGGGAGCCTACCAGGTCGAAAGTGCGGTTGAAGGTCTGCAGGCGGCCTATGACCGTGGCGAATCCGATGAATTCGTCCTTGCCACCCAGATTGTACCGGCAGGGGAAAAACCGGTGACCATTGACGATGGCGACGTGGTGTTCTTTCTCAACTACCGTGCTGATCGTGCCCGTCAGCTTACCCGTGCCTTCATTGAAAAGGCATTTGACGGTTTCAAGCGTAATCGGGTTCCTGCATTGGGCGAGTTCGTCAGTCTCACACGCTACCATAAACGGTTCGATATCCCGGTCGCTTTTCCACCGGAAAAGTTACGTAATGTCTTTGGTGAGACCATCTCCAAGCAGGGATTGCGACAACTGCGTCTCGCGGAGACTGAGAAATATGCCCATGTGACCTTCTTTTTCAATGGTGGACGTGAGCGCCCGTTCGAAGGAGAAGAGCGTATCCTGGTCCCCTCACCTCAGGTGGCTACCTATGATCTTAAGCCGGAGATGAGTGCAGAGGAGGTGACTGATCATCTGGTAGAGGCGATAGAGGGCGATAAGTACGATGTCATTATCTGTAATTTTGCCAACAGCGACATGGTGGGACATACCGGGAAATTCGAGGCGGCAAAGCGTGCCATTGAAACCCTGGATCATTGTTTAGGTCGGGTGTTGAAGGCGCTGCACCTGGCAGGTGGTGAGATGGTGGTGACCGCTGATCATGGCAATTCAGAGCAGATGGAGGATCATGTCAACCATCAGCCTCATACTGCCCATACAACCAATCCGGTTCCCCTGGTCTATGTAGGGCGAGACCGTGCGCAATTAGTGGAAGGCGGGGCGTTATGCGATATTGCTCCCACGCTGTTAAAAATCATGGGACTGGAACAGCCTGATGAGATGCAGGGCCATGCACTGATCCACTTTGTGGATGAGGCTTAATAGATGCGGTACCTGAGTGGCCGAATGGCCCTCTCTCTGGCATTGGCAGCACTCCTTCTCCCCTTTCCCCTCCTCGCCGAACAGTCTGACCAGGCCGCCAGGGCCAAGCTGGAACAGGTCAAAAACCGTATTCACTCCCTGCAAGACCAGCTGCGTTCCGCCAAGGGAAAGCGGGAAGAGCATAGTAAGGCCCTACAGCAAACAGAAATGGAGATTGGTGCATTTGCCCGACGTATTCGGGCAACTGAACAGAGTCTGAAAAGACAGAAACGCCGCCTGGCTGATCTTGAGGGCAAACGGGCCGATGCACGTTTGAGTCTGGATCAGCATCGCTCATCCCTGGAACGGCAGATTCGTGCTGGTTATGCGATGGGACGTCAGGAAAAGCTGAAAATACTGCTTAATCAACAAGACCCTGCCGTAGTCAGCCGGGTCATGGTGTATTACGATTACTTTAACTCGGCTCGCGTCGAACAGATGGACGAGATAAAAGAGAGTCTGGAACAGCTTAAAAAAATTGAAAGAGATATCGCTCAGGAGGAGCAACGATTGCAACAGCTTCTGGCAAAAAATTACAACCAGAAAAAACAGCTTGAAGCTGCTCAGTTGGGTCGTAAAGAGATCATTGCAAGTCTCAATAGTCGACTCAAGGATAAAGGCCAGGAGTTGGATACGTTAAAGTCGGATGAAAAGCAGCTCCGATCCCTCCTTTCCGATATCCAGCAGGCGCTGTCTGATATTCCTCTCGATCCGGCAGCCCATGTCCCTTTCAATTCGCGAAAGGGTAAGCTGCCTTGGCCATCAAGAGGCAGGCTGATGGCCCGTTTTGGGTCCAATCGTGATGTCGGTAAACTGAAATGGGATGGGGTGCTGATTGCTGCACCGGAAGGACAGGAGGTTCGGGCAATTCATCATGGCAGGGTTGCATTTGCTGACTGGTTGCGTGGATTCGGGCTACTGCTGATTATCGACCATGGTGATGGTTACATGAGTCTTTACGGCCATAATCAGAGCCTTTTTAAAGAGACGGGAGAATGGGTAGAGCCCGGTGAGATTGTGGCGCAGGTAGGGAATAGCGGTGGCAGGGCCACCTCAGGTATCTATTTTGGTATCAGGCACAATGGACAACCGAGAAACCCAACCCAGTGGTGTCAACGCATCAAAGGTAGAATGATTAACCCGACAACCTGAATATTGTTCACTGGGACATCAGATTAAGAGAAAAGGAACTATCTTTTTACCCAGTCACTCACAGATCACAAGGCAACACATTGTGTACTGTCTTTAATAATTGTTTTGCAGTCAGCCACTTGCTGGATTGCTTGCACGTTAGCAGGAATAACTGATGATACAAGCTGTTAAATCTATTTTTCGAACCGGTTTCAGTCTGATGCTGCTGAGCAGCACCTTGTCGCTGTTCGCGTTTCAGGTACAGGCAAAAGAGGAGGTGGAGGCACTGCCTTTACAGCAGCTTCGTACCTTTGCCGATATCTTCGGTCGTATCAAAGCCAACTATGTGGAACCCGTCGAGGACCAGGTATTGCTGGAGAATGCAATCCGCGGCATGGTATCGGGACTCGATCCCCATTCCAACTACCTGGATGCTAAGGATTACAAGGATTTACAGGTTGGCACCAAGGGTGAGTTTGGCGGTTTGGGGATTGAGGTAGGGCTTGAGGATGGATTCGTAAAGGTGATCTCGCCGATCGATGATACGCCGGCACAGCGAGCAGGGGTACGCAGTGGCGACTTGATTGTGCGCCTGGATGATACGCCGGTCAAAGGACTCAGTCTGAATGAAGCCGTTGCGCTGATGCGGGGCAAGCCGGGTACTCGCTTGGATCTGACCATCATTCGCAAAGGTGAAGAGAAGCCGATAAAGATCAGTGTCACCCGGGACATCATACGTGTGGCTAGCGTCAAGAGTCGTCTGTTGGACGAGCGATTTGCCTATCTGCGTATTTCACAATTTCAGGCAAACACAACCAACGAGATGTTGAAGTCCCTGACCCGGCTCAAGAGTGAGGTGGATGGCAATCTGCAGGGGATGGTGCTGGATCTGCGTAATAACCCGGGCGGAGTGTTGAATGCCGCTGTCTCTGTCAGTGACGCCTTTTTGGAGTCAGGACTGATTGTCTATACAGAGGGTAGGGAGAGCGACTCTCAATTACGCTTCGAAGCAGCGCCGGATGATGTGCTTGATGGTGCTCCCATCGTGGTATTGGTCAATGAAGGTTCAGCTTCGGCCTCGGAAATTGTGGCGGGTGCGCTACAGGACCAAAATCGTGCTGTCATCATGGGTAGTCGTACATTCGGCAAGGGTTCGGTACAGACAATAATTCCCATTACTGATTCGGCTGCTGTCAAACTCACAACAGCAAGGTACTACACACCTTCCGGAAACTCCATTCAGGCAGAGGGTATAAAGCCTGATATTGAGCTGGAAGATTTAACGGTTTCTAAGGTAGAGGAGCGTAAGGTCAAGCCCATCAAGGAATCTAATCTCTCTGGACATCTGGAGAATGGGAATGGTAAAGGGGGTACAGGCGGTACAGACAAGAGCGCTGAGGGAAAGAGTGAGGCATCATCCAGCAAGGACTATCAATTAGGTGAAGCACTCAATCTGCTCAAGGGGTTGGCTATCCTGCACGGTAAAAATGCAGCTGGCTGAGAAGGTGATTCGTTATTGGCACAGGACATGACACTAGGTGTTTAAGTATGGGCTGATTGTTTGGTGGCTGACGATTGCTCTGATACCGGCCGTATCGGTGGCGGAAGAGCAGGATATGTCACTGCGGCCAAGTGTAAAAATTGCACTGATCATCGATGATCTGGGTAACCAGCAGATCGCCGGTGAGAGAGCCCTCGCTTTACCAGGTCCCGTAACCTATGCATTCCTGCCGCAAACCCCCTTTGCCTGGGAACAGGCCAGCAAGGCACATCAGCTGAATAAAGAGGTCATGTTACACCTGCCAATGGAGTCTGACAACGGCAATGCCCTGGGTCGTGGTGCACTCACCCTGGCCATGCCGAAAGGCCATTTTCTGCGTACACTGCAACGTAATATCGCTTCAATTCCCTATGTTGCCGGGGTGAATAACCATATGGGCAGTCTGTTGACCAGGGACCCTACCGCGATGCGCTGGCTGATGGGTGGATTGCGTGAGGCCGGACTCTATTTCATCGATAGTCGAACAACCGTTGCCACGGTTGCTGAGCGTGTAGCGGGATCAAATCTTATTGCCAGCTCACGGCGTGATGTATTTCTTGACAATAATCCACTGGAATCGGCGGTGAGAGTTCAGTTGCACAAACTGCTAAACACAGCCCGAGTCCAGGGACATGCGATAGGCATCGGACACCCCTACCCTCAAACCCTGGCTGTACTTCATGAAGAATTGCCTAAACTTAGAGAGCAGGGCATAGAACTGGTACCCGTTTCTCAACTTATCAATTCCAGGAGACCACTATGGCACGCGTCCTCGTCCCCCTTGCACAAGGGTGTGAAGAACTCGAAGCTGTCACCATCACCGATCTACTGACCCGGGCCGGTATCGAAGTGGTTACCGCCGGCCTGGAAGAAGGGCCGGTGAAGGCATCGAGAGGTATTACGCTGGTACCTGATACCACGCTCGATGCAGTCATGGAGGAGGATTTTGACATGCTTGTGTTACCAGGTGGCCTGCCCGGAGCAGACCATCTCGATGCCGATCCGCGCATTCACTCGCTGCTGCAACGACTTAACCAACAGGGAAAGTTCACGGCTGCAATCTGTGCTGCACCCAAGGTTCTGGCCGGTGCCGGGCTTCTGGATGGCCATCGTGCAACCAGTTATCCCGGCGTTTTGGATAAGATGGATCTGCCTCAAGTCGATGTCCAGCTTGAGCGGGTGATCAGCGACGACCGGGTGATCACCTCACGCGGCCCGGGTACGGCAATGGATTTTGCATTGGAATTGATCGAAAAACTCAATGGCAGTGCAACAAGAGACCAGGTAGAGCAGGGTTTATCTCGCTGATCTAAGCATTGTCACCCTTTGTAGCAATCAGGTTTATCTTTCCTGGAAACCCGGGATAGGCCCACTACTGTCCGATTTAAGCACACATGTTTGGCCTGGAGATAAGGCAGAGTCTCACCCTGCACTTCAAAAAGGACTGTAGGGTGGGGCCCTACCCCACCCTTCTTTAAATGAACAAGACAAAAAGACTATTCGGGCTTGGTGGTTTGAGTTGCAGATGGTCTTACCAGACGATAGGTGTAAAAAAACTGGGCACTGGTCTATGAAATTTATTCCGCACAGTAGTGGGCACACATCGGTATGTTGGATTCAAAGAGGGTTGCTCCCATTGTCAGTAAGACCCTCTTTAGCTTTTGGGGATTGGCGCTGAACAGCAGACATCAGGTTATTTTGTCCACGCTGACACACCAATGAGGCTTTGAATCTTAAACTCGGCTAGAATGCCCGTTTGTCTGTTCCGGCACACACACCTGTGCAGGCGTGTTGTCAATCCTCAGAGCATTTAGCCCCAAAGTCGTATGCTGAAAAAGAAAATTCTGGCTGCCCTCCTTGCCTCATCGCTGGTTGGTTGCACAAACTGGAATAGCAAAACCGAAGATCAGGATGCCGTTGTATTAAAGAGCGACATACCTCCAGGACACTTGATACCCGGACAAGGATCAGAAGAACAGTTCAAGACAGGTTTGAATGTATTACCTATGGATCAGGTTGAAGATTCGAAGGTTATGGAGAAACCTGAACTCTATTATGGCACAGGAAAATTCATTGCTAGCCAAAAGGCCAAGCCAGCTGCAGCGACGGGAGTACCTCTCAAAGGAGAGATAACCCTCAATTTTGAGCAGGCCGATCTTCGGGAGGTGATTCAAACCATCCTGGGGGAGCTTCTCAAAGAGAGCTACATACTTGATCCTGCGGTTAAGGGAAAGGTCACCATCCAGACCGGTAAGCCATTGAGCCAAAATGATCTGCTGGCTACCCTGGAGACCCTGTTGCAGATGAATGGCGCCGCTATGGTGCAGGTGGATGGGATTTATCGCATACTGCCGCTCGGTGCTGCGATTCAGGGTATTAAGACGCCTCAATTGGCTAATGCGCGGGCTCCTTTACCCTCCGGGTATGCACTTCAGATCGTTCCGCTTGAGTATCTAGCAGCCAGCGAAATGGCCGAGATATTAAAACCACTAGCGCCAAAGGGCGGCATCATACGGGTGGATGCGGCCCGCAACCTGCTTGTGCTAGCGGGTACTGGGCGGGAGATGGAAACCCTGTTGGATACTGTCGATCTGTTCGATGTGGATTGGATCAAGGGCTTATCGGTCGGCTTCTTCCCGCTGAAATATGCAAAGTCATCGACTGTGATCAAGGAGTTGCAATCAATTATCGGTACGACAGACACTACCCCTCTGCAGGGGATGTTCCGTGTGGTACCGATCGATGAAGCAAACGGGGTACTGGTTGTAACGCCTCAGAAACGTTATCTGGATACTATCGCTGAATGGATCCTCCGCCTGGATCGTATCGATACCCAGGAAAGCGGGATAGCACAGCGGCTGTTCGTCTATCGGGTTCAAAATGGCGATGCGACCGAACTGGCGGAACTGCTACAGCAGCTCTTCTCATCAACCGGCTCTGATGGCTCGAGTCGTTCAGCCAAGGTTGCACCAGGCAGAAAAGCGGTGACGCAAAGCACAACTGAAGAGAAGGGCCGTGAGGCGACCCCATCCCCGAGTGCTGCACGGTTGAATATAGCCGGTACCGGTGGAGAGTCGGAACAGAGCGAGGTTCGTGTCGTTGCGGATGATGCCCACAACGCTTTGGTGATCACGGCAACACCAGCGCAGTACAGCAATATGCTGGAGGCGTTGGAAAAACTGGATGTGCGGCAGCTGCAGGTAATGGTGGAAGCCACGATCATTGAAGTTGCGCTCCAGGATGAGCTGAAATATGGACTCCAGTGGTTGTTCAATTCACGTGTGAGTAATGGTTACTCCGGTACCGGTTCGTTGGATAGCGACAAGATTGCAGGATTGGCCGGTACGATACCGGGGTTTAACTTTTCAGTCATCCGTTCTACCGGTGATGTCCGGGCTGTACTCAGTGCTCTGGCGGAGGAGTCGCTGATCAGGGTCCTCTCCTCGCCTTCTGTGATGGTGCTTGATAATGAATCGGCATTCATTCAAGTGGGTGACCAGGTGCCGGTGGTAACCGGGCAGCAGCAGTCGACAGCGAGTGAAAATGCAGCCATTATCAACACCATCAGCTATAAGGACACCGGTGTAATGCTTGAAGTGACACCCAGGGTCAATCCGGGGGGGCTGGTGACCATGGAAGTCACCCAGGAGGTGAGTGATGTCTCAACGGTGGCAGCATCATCGGTCGATTCTCCCACCATTTCGACACGCAAAATCAATAGCACCGTTGCGGTTCAGAATGGCGAGGCATTGATTCTGGGTGGGTTGATCACGGATAGAGATGATAACGGCAGTACAGGACTCCCCTACCTTAACAAATTGCCTGTTATCGGCTGGCTGTTTGGTCAGGAATCTAAATTCAGTAAACGAACCGAGCTGGTTGTGGTGCTGGTCCCACGGGTGGTATCAAACTCAGGTGAGAACAGCCAGGTAGTTGAATCCTTTCGTAAGAAGTTGGAAGGGCTGAAAGGGTCGTTTTAATTTTTTTTAATTGTGAAATGGTTTCTCCAGGCCGTCATAGGCTGTTCAGCTCCGGTCCAGTCTCCGATAGCCAATAGCTTCACTGAGATGGCGGGTATCGATATTTGGGTTTGCCTCCAGGTCAGCGATGGTACGTGCCACTTTGAGAATGCGATGGTATGCCCTCATGGATAGGCCAAGCCGTTCGATGGCTCGGTGCAGCAGCTCATTACCGGCTTTGCCCGGTTTTGCGTACTGCTCGATTTCCGGTCCTTGCAGGACCTGGTTGGTTTTACCCTGTCGCGCCAACTGGCATTCACGTGCCGAGATGACCCGCTTGCGTATTGCTTCGCTGGACTCCTCCTTGCTCATAATACTGTGCTGACCTATCTGTAGGGGTTGTCTGGGCACCTCGACATGCATATCAATACGATCCAGTAAGGGCCCGGAGATGCGGCTTCGGTAGCGGAGGATTTTATCAAGACTGCAGTGGCAGCGGTCACTGCCATCCCCAAGGTGGCCGCAGGGACAGGGGTTCATCGCAGCGATGAGTTGAAAACGGGCAGGATAGTCAGCTTGTCGATTGGCTCTGGAGATCGTTATGTGGCCATTTTCCAGGGGTTCCCGGAGTACTTCCAGGACATGTCGTTCGAATTCAGGGAGTTCATCCAGGAAAAGCACACCTTGATGAGCCAAAGATATCTCTCCCGGTTTGGGATTGCTGCCACCACCCACTAGCGCAACCGCTGAAGCGGTGTGGTGTGGGGCACGAAAGGGTCGATGGCGCCAGCGTACAGGATGGAATGTCTTATGGTTGGCGACAGAGTTGATGGCTGCACTTTCCAGGGCCTCCTCCTCGCTCATGGGAGGGAGGATACCTGGCAGTCGGGAGGCTAACATCGATTTACCGGTGCCGGGTGGCCCGATATAGAGTAGTGAATGAGCCCCGGCGGCACTGATCTCCAAGGCACGTCGAGCCTGATTTTGTCCGATAACATCAGCCATATCGAGGTAAGTCATCCTCTCATCTGCTGGGACGAGGTTGTTCTTATACAAGGGCAAAGCTTGAATGCTGTTCAGATGAGAACAGACCTCCAGGATGTGACTTGCAGGGTAGCAATCGAGCCCACTGACCAGCGCAGCTTCTGCAACGTTTGATTCAGGCAGTACCAAGGACCTGCCTGCATCCCGGGCTGTCAAAGCTGCGGGTAAAATGCCGTTTACCGGGCGTAACTCTCCTGAGAGTGCGAGCTCACCTGCAAACTCGTAGTGACTCAAAGGCTCTTTGGCCAGCTGGTTCGAGGCGGCAAGAATACCGAGAGCGATAGGCAGGTCGAACCGGCCACCCTCTTTCGGCAGATCGGCAGGTGCCAGGTTGATGGTGATGCGGCGTGCCGGAAACTCAAATTGACTGTTTATCAGCGCCCCCCTTACCCGGTCCTTACTTTCGCGTACCGCCATCTCAGGCAGCCCAACAATGGAGAGGCCGGGGAGGCCATTGGATAGGTGAACTTCGACAGTGACCAGTGGGGCCTGGATCCCCTCCTGGGCTCTGGAATAGAGAATAGCGAGTGACATGCATTCCTTCCTTGGAAAAATGGCAGGCAGTCAGCGTTTGCCCTGAAACGCAACTGATTCGAAACTAGGTCGTCCCGGTGTTTGTCAGGAAATTGATTATATACATTTGATGGATTCCATCATTCAGTCCGTTAACTATGCACCCTTTCAGCGGTAAGCATCGCAATGATGCGGGCTGTTGTGTATCGAGGGGCTGGTTAGTTGTTGATCTCCTCCAGCGCCTTAACCTGCGCCTCAAGGCGACTTAATTTTTCTCGTGTTCGGGCCAGTACCGCACTCTGTACCTCGAACTCCTCACGGGTGACCAAATCAAGCTTAGCCAGACCGGACTCCAGGCTGGCGCGCATGTTTTTCATGACATCGGCCTGTAGTGCCTGGATGCCGCTTGGGAGACTTGATGAGAGTCGGGAAGCCAGTTCATCTATCAGTTTGGGATCTATCATGCGGGAGACAATAGCCAGTGAGGAACCCATTGTCCAGAGTCAGCGCTTTTCGAGGGGTTAATTATGTCGCCCCCCATGATTTCTGGAATCATTTACTGAAAAAAAATATAACCAAAGAGATTAAGGATATCAGTCTATTAGCTTTGTATGCAGAGTGTTTCTCAGCATGCTGCGGATGAGTGGATTTATTTCAAATTCAGCGATAAATCGATACCCCGATAATGCCATCTAAACACATTTGCACCAAAGTTGTGCACTCAAGTGGTGCGTACCTCCATGTTCTGTTCGCAAACCATGCACGGAGTATCTGGGAAGCCGCAATTGATCTCAATAAAATGAGTGTATTTCTTTATTAAACATGGAGTTAGCGGAGTTGGCACGAAGTCTGATTAAATACCAGTACCTTCGGCTCATTGTGTGTGAGCAGAGAAAAATTTTGACAGTTTATTTATCTAAGAGGAAGTAATGACATGAAGATGAACCCCATTGCTCTGGCCTGTGGTGTCGCAATACTTGGACTATCGTCCATTGCGGCAGCGGACGTCAGTACCAACATTGGTGTCACCAGCAACTATATCTGGCGTGGCCTGACCCAGTCAGATAACAGCACCTCGTTTTCAGGTGGGTTTGACTGGTCTGGAGAGTCAGGGCTCTATGCGGGTACCTGGCTGGCTGAGGCATGGGATGACTTTGAGCTGGATCTATATGGCGGCTATGCCGGTGAGAGCGGTGGTTTTGGCTATGACGCTGGCTTGATCTACTACGTCTATTCAAGTGATGCCGATTCTAACTTTGCTGAGCTCTACGCGAATGGTAGTTGGCAGTTCCTTTCCGCCGGTTTTGCGTATGCCATTTCCGCAGAAGATGCGGTCGAGGCCGTTGAAGAGGACCTCTACTACTACCTCGGTGCAAGTTTCGATCTTCCACAAGACTTTTCAATTGGCCTGACTGTTGGCTTCGCCGAGCCCGATGGGGATGGTGACGATGACGCAGAAGACTACACGCACTATCAACTCGACCTGACTAAAGCCACTGGTGATTTCGGTGATGTGACACTGAGTCTCTCAGATACTGATCTGGATGGCACAGATGCAGCTGGCGAGGATGCGGATATGCGCTTCTTCATCTCCTGGAACAAAAGTTTCTGATCCAGGTTGGCATGATTTAACCAAGTTGATACACAGCCCACCCGTCTGGTGGGTTGGTCAAGGAGTCATCATATGAAAATGGTTTCAGCAATCATTAAGCCTTTCAAGCTTGATGATGTCCGTGAAGCTTTGTCAGAAGTGGGTGTGGCGGGTATCACCGTCACTGAAGTCAAGGGTTTTGGGCGTCAAAAAGGTCATACCGAGCTCTACCGTGGTGCGGAGTATGTGGTCGATTTTCTGCCCAAAATCAAAGTCGAGATTGCTGTGGATGCAGATATCGTCGATCAAGTGGTGGACGCGATCTCCAATGCCGCCAAGACGGGCAAGATCGGCGACGGGAAAATTTTTGTCACAACCGTTGAACAGGTCGTTCGTGTGCGAACCGGCGAGACCGGTCCCGAAGCGCTGTAACTCACTAGCAACATTTTTATTGGAGAGTGTCGTGGAAGCGATAACACAACTTAGCTACGCACTGGATACCTTTTACTTTCTGGTATCCGGTGCGCTCGTGATGTGGATGGCAGCCGGTTTTGCCATGCTTGAGGCTGGCCTGGTCCGAGCAAAGAATACCGCCGAAATCCTTACTAAAAACGTCGCCTTGTTTGCCATCGCTTGTATCATGTACATGCTGATGGGTTACAACATCATGTATGCGGGTGATGGCAATGGTTATTTACCCGCGCTGGACCTGAGCTTCATGTTCGGAGGTGACAACACTGTCGAGGATGTACTGGCCAGCAAGGGGGAAGTCTACTATTCAGGGATGTCCGATTTCTTCTTTCAGGTGGTATTTGTTGCAACTGCCATGTCGATTGTCTCAGGTGCAGTGGCAGAACGTATGAAGCTATGGGCATTTTTAGTATTTGCTGTGGTGATGACCGGTGTCATCTACCCTCTGCAGGGTTATTGGAAGTGGGGTGGTGGTTTTCTGGATGCGGCTGGTTTCAATGACTTTGCCGGTTCCGGTGTGGTGCATCTCTGTGGCGCCTCTGCAGCACTT
Organism: Candidatus Thiodiazotropha sp. (ex Codakia rugifera); assembly: GCA_025656675.1. Lineage (GTDB taxonomy): Bacteria > Pseudomonadota > Gammaproteobacteria > Chromatiales > Chromatiaceae > Thiodiazotropha. Next base: position 630,136 of record JAHXHN010000001.1, on the reverse strand, counting down.
GCCGGCGTCATCCTTTTAGGCGCGAGAAAAGGCAAATACACCGCAGATGGACATGTTAACGCCATACCTGGTGCCAATATGCCACTTGCTACCTTGGGTACGTTTATCCTCTGGTTAGGATGGTTTGGATTCAATGGTGGTTCAGAACTTGTACTCTCTAATATTGAAGAGGCGAATGCTGTCGCTGCCGTATTCGTGAATACCAACGCCGCTGCTGCCGGTGGTGTAGTGGCTGCATTGCTGACTGCCCGTGTCCTGTTTGGCAAGGCTGATCTGACTATGACCCTTAATGGTGCCCTGGCTGGCCTGGTTGCTATTACTGCAGAGCCACTTGCACCAACTCCCCTATGGGCCACGTTGGTTGGTGCAATCGGCGGTATCCTGGTGGTATTTTCAATCATCACCATGGATAAGCTGAAAATAGACGATCCAGTGGGTGCAATCTCTGTCCACGGTGTGGTGGGTATGTGGGGGCTTATCGCTGTACCCTTCTCCAACACAGAAGCCAATTTCGGTGCTCAGCTGTTGGGTCTTGGGGTTATCTTCGCCTGGACCTTTGTGGCCAGTTTTCTGGTCTGGTTTGTACTGAAAACCGTAATGGGTATCCGTGTCAGTGCCGAGGAAGAGTATGAAGGCGTTGATCTGGGTGAGTGTGGCTTGGAAGCCTACCCAGAATTTACCGGTAGCCGGGGATCTGGTTTGTAGTCTGTTCTGAATGATCCTTTCTTTAAGGGCGTTCCGACGCCCTTTTTTTGTCCTTATACGGAAATGCTTTAGACTGAGTACCGGACTATCTTAGTTATATTGGTGATATGTATGGAAAACAGCACCCTGTCAATGGCGCAAAAACCGGTAACATCTACTGTTTTTACCATGTTTCTATTTTTCGTGCTGTTGTTTGAAACCTGTCAACTCGAAGCGGGCGTTTATAAATGGATTGATGAACAGGGTCGTGTTCAGTTCAGTGACCGACCTGTTACCGGGAAGTCCACCGAGGTAAAGATCAAGGATCATAGCCCGTCACCGGTGCAGATTGACGAGGACCGGAAGCAAAAGACGAGACGGATGCTGGATGTTTACAAAGAGGATCGAGCCGCAAAAAAAGAGGCCAGTCAGAAGCAGAAGGAAAAGAAAAAAAAGCGCAAGCAGAACTGCGTGCGTGCAAAGGACCAATATGCATCACATAGTCGTGCATCAGGGATCTATGATTTTGGAAAGGATGGCGATCGTCGCTACTTGAGCGATGTAGAACGAAATCGCCATATGAAGAAGCTAAAGGCCGAGATAGCTCGCTGGTGTAAATGATAAGGACAATCCCAGAGCCCGTTTTCTCCGTAGTGAGCATTCCCATGTTAATTACTGCTGCTGCTTCAGTATGATCCAAAGCTGATATTCGCATACCATTGACTTAATCACTGCTTTGCAACCAAATCGGACTTTTTTGAATTGGCTGATCGGGCTGCCAGTGTTCTACGCTTACTAACCTATAAAAGCAGACCTCGACACCCGGCTGGCATGCTGTAGTCAATGGGCAGAATATGTCCGTTACGAATGTGCTGATTACAGGATGTCTTGTGCATCCAGTGGTGTTGTATAGAGACCTCAGTGTCAGCTGAACCCTATAGATTAATATGTTGACCTGTCTATAGGTTTAGGGTCCATGATTGTTTCTCGACAGGCACTTGGTGACTTTATGTTTACGGTAACCCAACTCGCAAGGAAATATGGCATTTCTAGAGCCACCATTCTTTATTACGAACGTGAAGGCTTACTGATGCCTGCATATCGTTCGGATAATGGGTACAGGTGGTATGGCGATAGTGAGATGGAACGGTTGGAAGCCATAGTTTCATATCGATCATACGGGATATCCGTCGCAAACATAGGTGACCTGCTGGATCGTAGGGAAGGATTGTTTCAGTCTCAGATATTGAGAGACCATTTCAATGCACTGGAAAAAGAGATAACCCTTCTTAGGAAACAGCAGAAGGCAATTGTTGCTTTACTGCAAGAACCAAAATTGTTGGAGAAAAATATGGTTACTAAAGAACGTTGGGTGGCGATAATGTCAGCGGCAGGATTTGATGAAACAGCCATGCGTACATGGCATCAAAAGTTTGAAGAAATGGAACCAAACGAGCATCAAAAGTTTCTTGAGTCATTAGGGATTAACGCTGAAGAGATAGAACGAATTAGAAACTTGTAGACATTGACTGTCTCAGGGAAGAGACAGGCACGACCTTTGATTAGGTTGCATTTCAAATTACAGCGTTATGAAAAGTGCTGAATCGATGCCCACTTTTGAACGAACTGTGCTATAGGCGACCTGAGGTTCAGGTGTTTAAGGAAACCGCTTTTAGGATGACTACATATTAGCGTTTATCGTTTCGCTGACAATTCGGTTCCTTCCCTCCTCCTTTGCTTGATAGAGTGCTTGATCAGCACGTTCCAACAATGTTTCAAAACTATCGCCATGATGGAAACTTGCAGCACCAACCGAGACAGAAATACTGGGAAGTTTTTCTTTTGTACTCCTTTTTACCAATACCATATTGCCAATCGATTGGTGTATGGACTCGGCAACAGTGAGTGCGTTATCGATGTCTGTTGTCGGCAAAAGAACAGTAAATTCCTCTCCTCCAAATCGGGCGGGGAAGGCCTCTCCCCCTACTGCATCTTTCATAATCAGGCCAACGCGACGTATCACCTCATCGCCGATCATATGGCCAAAGTTGTCATTGAATTGTTTAAAATGATCGATATCGAGCATCAGGATGGAAAAGGGTGTTTCAGCATCACTTTGTTCTTCAACCAATTCCTGCATACGCTTGTTCAGTGCGCGGCGGTTGAACAAGCCGGTAAGCGCATCAATGGAGATTTCATCACGTAGTTTCTTAACCTCTGATTGGAGCGTAAGGCTGTGCTGTTCTGCAGATTGCAGATGATCCCGCATCAATCGGTTACTCTGCATTGCCTCGGTGGTGGCTTCCAGTAAGGTGTTGGCTATACCCTGTAAATCCTTAAGACTGGGGTTGGCGTCAAGTGCACGTGTCTGTTGTAGCAGGGTTTCATTGAAATGCTCGGTATGGTCGCAACTGTTCGTTACACCCTCAAGCACCTTATACAGTAGACCATGTAGATCGGCCAAATGCTCATCTAACCTGTCACTCTCAGTATTGTCCATGCACTGAGACTCAAACAAGTGGAGCAGGAAGTGGCTATCCAATGAATCGCTTGTTTTCAGCTGTGTATCAATAATGTGTGTCAATTTTTGATTGCGCTGACTGACATACATATATGCCATGTGGTAACAGACAGGTATCGCAGGAATGTTGGATCGATCAAGAAATTCGATCGCCTTGGTATGCCACTCCCTAGCATCTTCCGCTTTGTCTAATTTCAAACAGTTGGGGGTTTGCATAGCGTCACTCTATTTATTATTGAGTTTTCACAATTAAAATTCGAGGTCGTTATTTTCCATGTCTCCTTTAGTGTTTCTATAACGACCTCTCCTGTCCCTTCTTTAGGAATTAAATGGAATTCATAATAAAACAGACAACAAAAAAAGAGGCCGAAGCCCCTTTTTATCACTTAAAACGGAATAAGTTGTTAGCTAGTGTACGCTACCGAAAGAGAGATCGAGTGAATAAGGAGGCAGGGGAATACCGGCAATCTTGCATGCCTGTACTACCGGTCCTCGGGGAAAGAGGCTGTAGAGGTACTTTTTACCACCTCTCTCTTTGACCTGACCTGTCATGGCCTTCAGTACCAGCCTGGCGCTGCAGGTGGCGCCGTTCTCTTCACAGTGTTGGCGCAGGAAATGAATCACTTCCCAGTGAGCATCCGTGAGCTCAATTTTCTCTTCTGCAGCCAAAGTAAGGGCATATTCTTCAGTCCAGTCGTCGAAACCTTCCGGGGTTTTGCTGTTCTCGACAGCCATAGGGTTCATTCGAGGCATGGTCGTCTCCAGTGGTGATGGTCGTTAGTTATAAATATCAATATTATTTTGGGGGGTTAGTTTTACCCACGCATTAAAGATAGATCAGATTCTCATAAAGACCAAGAAAAATAGTAGGATTTATAGTGCAGCCTTAAAAATGCCCATCAAGTTGACGACAAGTCGTGTGGTTTTAGCTAACATAAACAAAATATTTTTAAGGAAATTCCGCAGCTTATGTCTGAATCACCCCCATTTGTCCTGGTAGATGGCTCCTCCTATCTATTTCGTGCGTACCATGCACTTCCCGACCTCAGTAACGCTCAAGGTGAACCGACAGGCGCCATTGTCGGGGTACTGAATATGCTGCGTCGACTGATTAACGATTACCATCCTGACTATATTGCGGTGATCTTCGATGCACCTGGCGGCAGTTTCAGAAACGAGCTTTACCCTGATTACAAGGCAAACCGCCCACCGATGCCGGACGATTTACGCTGCCAGATAGAACCCTTGCACGACATCATCAAGGCCATGGGATTACCCCTGGTGGTGGTGCCTGGTGTCGAGGCTGATGATGTCATCGGTACGCTTGCACAACAAGCCAGTGAGAAAGGGATAAAGACCGTCATCTCGACTGGGGACAAAGACATGGCTCAGTTGGTCAATGAGCATGTCAGTTTGGTCAACACCATGTCAGAGACGACCACAGACATTGATGGGGTAGTGGAAAAGTTTGGTGTCCGACCAAATCAGATAATTGACTATCTGGCTCTGGTAGGGGATTCGGTGGACAATATTCCAGGTGTGCCCAAATGTGGACCTAAAACGGCAGCAAAATGGCTTCAAGCCTATGAAACGCTTGAAAATCTCATTGATCATGCCGGAGAGATATCCGGTAAGATCGGTGATAACCTACGTGCTGCTTTAACGCAGCTACCCCTTTCAAAGTTGCTGGCCACAATAAAGCTTGATGTAGTCCTGGATCATGGGCCAACAGACTATCGTCCAGGCCAAAAGGATGTTGCCTCACTACGTAATCACTATCAGTGGATGGAGTCGAATCGTCTGCTTGCGAGTCTCGATCAGAATGAGGAGGTAAAGGTCGAAACAACGCCAACACCACCTCAACAGAGGGGGACTTATGAGACAGTCTTGTCTGAAAAGGCATTCTTGGCCTGGATGGAGCGGTTGAAGACCTGTGATCTATTCGCCTTTGATACCGAAACCACAAGCCTTGACTATATGTCGGCAGATCTGGTTGGCCTGTCATTTGCCATACAGCCAGGCGAGGCGGCCTATGTTCCGGTTGACCATGATTACCCTGGCGCACCTGAACAGCTTCAGCGAGAGTGGGTACTTACTCAGATAAAGCCGCTTCTAGAGGATCCATCACTTAAAAAGGTTGGTCAGAATTTAAAATATGATATGAGTGTGCTGGCACGTTATGGCATCAAGATGCAAGGGATTGCCTACGACACCATGCTGGAGTCCTATGTGCTTGATTCCAAGGCAACTCGCCATGATATGGACTCTTTGGCCAAGAAATATCTGCAGCACGATACTATCCACTTCGAGGACATTGCCGGAAAGGGTAAGAAACAGCTCACCTTCAATCAGATCGACTTGGAAGTGGCCGCACCTTACGCAGCAGAAGATGCTGACATCACACTACAATTGCATAATTATCTCTGGCCAAAGCTTGATAGTAAGCGCCTACTTAGCCAATTGTTTACCGATCTCGAAGTGGCACTGATACCCGTACTGTCCCGGATGGAGCGTCATGGTATACGTGTCGACAGGAAGATGCTGAGAGAGCAGAGTGATGAACTGGCCAAAAGCATGCACCAACTGGAGCAGCAGGCCTATGGGTTGGCCGGACACAGTTTCAATCTGGGCTCTCCTAAGCAGATTGGCGAGATCTTTTTCAACGAGCTGGCACTGCCGGTGATCACAAAGACACCGAAGGGAGCACCCTCTACAGCCGAATCTGTATTGGTTGAGCTGGCGGATCAGGGTCATGAGTTGCCTGCGGTCATTCTTGAATATCGCGGTGTCTCGAAGCTCAAATCAACCTATACAGATAAACTGCCTGAGATGGCCAATCCTGAGACCGGTCGTGTACACACTTCCTACCACCAGGCAGTTGCGGCCACCGGAAGACTTTCATCATCCGATCCCAACCTGCAGAACATCCCGGTGCGGACACAGGCAGGCCGTCGTATCAGGCAGGCATTTGTGCCAGAACCGGGTTGGAAGATGTTGGCGGCGGATTATTCGCAGATCGAATTAAGGATCATGGCTCATCTCTCCGGTGATGAGGGGTTGTTGCGTGCCTTTTCTGAAGGCAAGGACATTCACAGCGCCACTGCGGCAGAGGTATTCGAGGAGCCATTGGAGCAGGTAACTCCAGAACAGCGGCGTTCTGCCAAAGCGATCAATTTTGGTCTGATCTATGGTATGTCTGCATTCGGCCTGGCTCGCCAACTGGGTATAGAAAGAAGTGCTGCACAGGCCTATGTGGATCTCTATTTCAAGCGCTATCCGGGCGTGTCGACATTCATGGAGCAAACCCGTGAACAGGCCCACCAGCAAGGCTATGTGGAAACCCTGTTTGGGCGCCGGCTCTATCTGCCCGATATCAATGCACGGAATCACCAGCGCAAGACGGCCGCAGAGCGTACGGCCATCAACGCCCCCATGCAGGGGAGTGCAGCAGATATCATTAAACGAGCAATGCTGGCAGTGGATGGCTGGATCGAAAATAGTGCTCCGCCGGCTCGTTTGCTGATGCAGGTTCATGATGAGTTGGTCTTAGAGGTGGAGCCGGCGTATGTGGCAAAAGCGACACAAAAATTACGGGATTATATGGAGAGTGCGGCAACCTTGGCAGTGCCTCTGCTGGTTGAGGTGGGGGTTGGTGATAATTGGGACGAAGCACACTGAACTTTCCCCGTTTTTGCCAGTCTATCTGTCTGTAAGTCGTACGGCACGGGTCGCTTTTCCTCCCTTTGCGACCCAACCTTCCCGGTAACCCCATCCGGGAAGATCCGGCCCCGTCAGTCTCTCCCCTTAGACTGATGGGGCTTTCTTTTTTTGGGCCTTCCCCTAACCAACAAACACACTCAGCGACATTTCTCGATAGCTCTGTTTAGTGTCCGTAAATGAACGCGAATTAACGCAAATGTGGAAAATTAATTCATGATTCAGCGCTCATCAGATAGTGCCTTATTTCTATAACTAATTGTTATTCATAGTAATGGTTGTTTAGCAGGTACCATGTCATTGATCAGAATTTGCCGTTAACTATTTTTCGACCAGAGATAGTAATATGAAATATTTATGTTTATTCGCGTTCATTTGCAGACAAATCTAATGAATTGATTTGTTGTGATTTACGTGACCTAACCACGTTGTCAGTTGTAGGGAGAGTGTCCCTTATGCACGCTACTTCGTTGGTGTTTCCAGTTGTCCCAGATCGAACCAGACATCAAGCACTTGGTGACATTCGTCGATGCCTTGCTTTTTCAGTGAAGAAAAGCTTTGTACAGAGATCTCAGGATGATCGCTCAACGCTTTTTTTACCTTTAACAGGACATTTTTAGCTGCACCGCTTTTCAATTTATCGGCTTTGGTCAGGAGAATGTGCGTTGGCAGGCCATGGTGGGTATTCCACTGTAGCATCTGCATGTCGAAAGCAGTCAGTGGGTGTCGAATATCCATTAGCAGGACCAGGCCCCGCAGGCATTGGCGATGCTCGATATAGTTAGCCAAAGTCTGCTGCCACTGTCGTTTAACGGATTCGGCCACTTTTGCATAGCCATAACCTGGCAGGTCCACCAGACGACGGTTGTCATCCAGGGTAAAGAAATTCAAAAGTTGGGTGCGACCGGGAGTCTTACTGGTGCGAGCGAGCGATTTTTGGTTGCACAGGGTATTCAAGGCACTCGACTTGCCTGCGTTTGAGCGTCCGGCAAATGCGACTTCAAGGCCGCTATCATCAGGTGATTGGGAGAGTTGGGCCGCACTTTTTAGAAAATGGGCCCGATGATAATAGGAATTCATGGCTTTCTAACGCTCATTTTAAAGAGCCATGAACCCTATGCCAGCCGCTTCGTCCGGTCAACTACCCCAGAGGCGTTTAATCCACGATTTTTTACTCAATTTAGCTTGAGCGCCCGCATTGAGGAAGAAACCGGTGTACTGCATGTCTTCTTCCATGATGTGTTTGGTCAACCAAGTCTTCAGGAAATGCATCAGCTCAAAACCTATTGCAGTTTTGCCCGTTGCAACTTTCTCTTGTAGATCGGAAACAGAATGCAGTAGCTCCTCATGAATCTCCTTATGGTTTTCATAACCGGGATAGTTGAGGATGCGCATTAAGCTCTCTTCGACCGCAAAATGGATGTGCGTGTAATCAGCCAAGTCAGCCAGGATGCTTTTTACAACATCGCTGCCATGACGTTGGTGGATGGCCTCATGCATTTTATTGACCAGATCAACCAGCATTTTGTGCTGTTCATCAATCTCTTCGATACCGACACTCAGTGCGTCAGACCATTCTACAAATTTGCCCATAAATGTTTCCCTACGGCCAATTGTGGTGGGTGTGATATGTCAATACGACGTGTGCGTATTGTGACAGTGATCACGTAGCCGTACAACATAGGTCGGCATACTGTTTGTTAACTTTAATCGAGTCGCTCCCACACACCGGATTTACCACCACTCTTCTCCAGTAAACGCACGTTACTGATGGTCATTCCCCGGTCTACGGCTTTACACATGTCATAGATGGTTAGCAGTGTGATCTGGGTGGCGCACAGCGCTTCAATCTCGACCCCTGTCTGGCCGATGGTCTCAACATGGCAGCGGCATCTAATCGTGTTGTCTGATTCCTGTGGGGAGAGATCAATCTCCACCTTGGTCAGAGACAGGGGATGACAGAGGGGAATGAGGTCCGGTGCCCTTTTGGCAGCCATTATCCCGGCAATGCGAGCGACACCCAGTACATCCCCTTTTTTGTGAGTACCTTGCAGGATCATCTTTAGCGTCTCGGCATGCATGGAAATGCTGCCTTCAGTGACGGCCTTGCGTTTTGTTTGGGGCTTGTCGCCGACATTGACCATGTGAGCTTCGCCAGCAGCATTGAAGTGAGTGAATTCAGTCATTTGTGCTCTATCCAAGGGGTCTACTGTCAACTTAACAGGCCCTAATAGCCTGCATCCCGCTCAATCTGCTTTGAGACTTCTCTTGCTTCAAAGGTCATTTCTTCCAGGTCAGCCATGACATAAGTTGCTGGCGATTTTCCGACACCACCAATGGTTCCCGGGTTGACCAGGTGAGTTACGCTACCTTTGATATTGACCAGGCGTTCGAATTTCAGTTTGTGGCTATGACCACAACAGACCAGATCCCAGTCCCCGGTTGCTGCCATGGCGCGGGCGTAGTGCGGGTAGTGGACCAGGAAAATGTTACGCCCTGCCAGCTCGACCCCGGCATCCATACCATGGTAATGGATATGGTTTTCATCTCTGTTTGCCAGCCGGCCTAAGGTGTAGAGATCACCTGTATTGTTACCATGTATGACATGCACCGGCAGACTATGTTTATCCAAGCAGTGCAGTGTGCTGGGAGCTACCACATCACCACAATGCAGTACGGCTTCAGCACCCTCAGCTTTAGCTGATTCAACGGCGGCATCCAGCAACGGGATGTGGTCGTGACTGTCAGAGAGAATACAAACTTTCATAAATCACATTTACTTGCCATTGGGAGACATAAGGTCATCCATAACAGATAGGTTGATGACTTAGAAATTAGGCTTTTCTGGGGCATCAACATACATTTGCACAGAATTGCGAACTTCCTGCTTAGCCGCTTCTGTCCCTTCCCACCCTTGAACACGTACCCATTTACCTTCATCCAGATCCTTATAATGTTCAAAGAAGTGAGCAATGCGTTCCATCAGTTCCTCGGGCATGTCCTGCTCTGATAGTACATGGGTCCAGCGGCTCGAGACGCTGTTAACCGGAACAGCCACCACTTTCGCGTCGTCACCCGACTCATCCGTCATCTTGAGGACTGCAATTGGACGGCAACGAATCACTGAACCTGGGATCAGCGGGAAGGCGGTAGGTACTATCACGTCGCAGGGATCACCATCATCCGACAACGTATGGGGAATGTAGCCATAGTTGGCAGGATAGTGCATGGCAGTACGCAGTATGCGATCGACGAACATAGCGCCGGTCTCTTTGTCGACTTCATATTTAACCGGATCTGCATTGGCTGGAATTTCGATAATGACATTGATTTCATCAGGAATACTATTCCCTGAAGAGACGCGGTCAAGATTCATAGTATTTTTACCTTGCGGATGAACAGAGGTTTTCGAGTTCGGCTGTTTGGCCAGAAGTCGTACGAGGGAAGAAGATTACGGATAACATGCTCGGGTGTCTAGCCCGAAAGTTTCTGATCTGGCGGAATCCAGGTTTAACGACCTGTTTCGCGGAAATATTGGAAGACCCGGGTCTGGATGGACGGTGCCATGGTTCTCTTTGGGTACACTCAGTGAACACTAAAACCATAATTTTACAAAGGTTTTTAGAGAAGGCAGGTTCTAAATGCCACAAAAAAAGGGGAGCCGAAGCCCCCCTCTTCTCTATTGTGGTGCCCGATTAAAGAAGAGGCACAATCAACAATGCGACAATGTTGATAATCTTGATCAACGGATTGATCGCTGGACCTGCGGTATCTTTGTAGGGGTCACCGACGGTGTCACCGGTTACTGCGGCCTTGTGGGCATCAGAGCCCTTGCCACCGAAATTGCCATCCTCGATGTATTTTTTGGCATTATCCCAAGCGCCACCACCGGCAGTCATCGAGACTGCGACAAACAGGCCAGTAATGATCGTGCCTATCAGCACACCTCCCAGGGCCTGGGCACCCAGGAACAGACCGACGAGAATGGGTACCGCGATAGGCAGCAGGGAGGGGATAATCATCTCCTTGATGGCGGCCTTGGTCAGCATGTCCACGGCATTGCCATAGTCTGGCTTTTCACTGTGGTCCATGATGCCGGGTTTTTCGCGAAACTGACGGCGTACCTCGTTAACGATGCCACCGGCTGCTCTACCCACTGCCTCCATGGCCATTGAACCGAACAGGAAGGGCACCAGGCCACCGATTAACAGGCCAATCAGTACCATGTGGTTGGAAAGGTCAAAGCTCACGGCTGAACCGAGATGGCTCTCCAGGCTGTGGGTATAATCAGCGAACAACACCAGGGCGGCCAGACCGGCTGAACCGATGGCATAACCCTTGGTTACCGCCTTGGTGGTATTGCCTACTGCATCCAGTGGATCGGTGATATTGCGGATCTTCTCATCCAGCTCCGCCATCTCAGCGATACCACCGGCGTTATCGGTGATTGGGCCGTAGGCGTCCAGGGCGACGATGATACCGGTCATGGAGAGCATGGCAGTAGCTGCGACAGCGATGCCGTAGAGGCCAGCCATATCATAGGAGCCCCAAATGGCGGCACAGATCACCAGTACTGGCGCAGCAGTGGACTTCATTGAGATGCCGAGACCCGCGATGACGTTAGTGCCGTCACCGGTGGTCGATGCTTCAGCAATGTAGCGTACCGGGCTGTATTCGGTGGAGGTGTAGTACTCAGTGATAACCACCATGGCGGCTGTCAACACCAGGCCGATCATGGCAGTACCAAACAGGGCCAGCACCGGGTTGGCCACAGCAACGCCGCCGACAGTAATGACTGCACTGCTCATCATGTAATCAGTGACGAAATAGAAGGCCACTGCAGCCAGCACGCCTGCGACGATTAGCCCCTTATAGAGAGCGGGCATGACGTTGGTATCAGTATCCTTGGCTTTTACGAAGAAGGTACCGATGATCGACGCAATGATGGAGACGCCACCCAGCACCAAGGGATAGATCACCGCCTCGTTACCCACGCCCGTGACCAACAGACTGCCGAGCAGCATGGTGGCGACCACGGTTACCGCATAGGTCTCGAACAGGTCAGCGGCCATGCCGGCGCAATCGCCCACGTTATCACCCACGTTATCGGCGATAACTGCCGGATTGCGTGGATCGTCCTCGGGGATACCGGCTTCAACCTTACCCACGATGTCGGCACCCACGTCTGCGCCTTTGGTGAAGATACCGCCACCCAATCGGGCGAAGATGGAGATCAACGAGCCGCCGAAAGCGAGACCGACCAGGGCATGCAGGGCTTCGCTGTCACTCACACCCATTGCATTCAGCACGTAGTAGTAACCCGCCACACCTAGCAGGGCCAGACCCACAACCAGCATGCCGGTGATGGCACCGCCACGAAAAGCAATCTGCAGGGCGGCATTTATGCCGTGGTGGGCCGCCTCGGCAGTACGCAAGTTGGAACGTACCGAGATGTTCATGCCGATATAACCAGTGATACCCGAGAGTATGGCACCAATGGCGAAACCGATGGCGGTGGCGCTATCGAGGCCGAAGAATATGACCACCAGGACCACAAAGCCAACAATGCCGATGGCGGTGTACTGACGATTGAGATAGGCTTGAGCGCCTTCCTGTATGGCGCCGGCGATCTCACGCATCTTTTCGTTGCCTTCAGGTTGCGCAAGTATCCATTTTACGGATATGAAACCATAGGCAAGCGCCGCAAATGCACAAGCCAGGGCGAAGATCAGTTCTGTGTTCACTTATAGCTCCTCCAAAGAGATAGACAAAAAAGGTTCAGGTATAAAAATGCTTGCTCACCAAATTACAGGCCTCCGATGCGGTCATGTATGATTGGGTTTGATCAACTGACCATTCTGTCAGGGTTGAGAGCGTAAAAAAAGGGGCTGTTTACTTACAGCCCCAGTTGTCGTTTCTATAGTTCGAAGGCATCCAACTTCTTGGGAACGGCCACGCCCTTCAGCGTAACGTAATCCGGCATGCCGTTATCGTTATAGGGTGGGTAGGCCTCTCCCTTGATCAGCGGATAGAGGTACGCTTTGCAAGCTTGGGTAATACCGAATCCATCTTCAGTGATAAATTCCATGGGCATCATCTTCTCAACATTTGCCACTTCACTGAGTGGTGCCTCACCGATGCTCCATTTGTAGGGATTGGATGACTCACGTACAACAGTGGGCATGATAGAGTTCTTACCTTCCAGGGCTTTTTCCACAGCAGCCTGGCCCAGGGCGTAGGCTTGTGCTACATCTGATTCAGAAGCGAGATGACGGGCAGCTCTTTGCAGGTAGTCCGCTACTGCCCAGTGAAACTTGTGGCCCAGGGCATCTTTGACGATATTAGCCACTACCGGAGCCGCACCGCCTAACTGGGCATGACCAAAGGCGTCACGGGTGCCTTGCTCGGCCAGGAATCTACCATCAGGCCAGTGGCAACCTTCAGAGACCACGATGGTGCAGAAGCCATGTTCCTTTACCTTGGCATCAACATTGGCAAGGAATTTCTCCTGATCAAATTCTACTTCAGGGAAAAGCACCACGACTGGGATACCGTTATCCTCGACCAGACCACCTGCAGCGGCAATCCAGCCTGCATGGCGACCCATTACCTCAATGACAAAGATCTTGGTGGAGGTGGCGGCCATTGAACGCACATCGAATGAGGCCTCCAGGGTGGAAACGGCAATGTACTTGGCGACAGAACCGAAGCCTGGGCAGTTGTCAGTGATCGGCAGGTCATTGTCCACAGTCTTTGGTACATGGATGGCCTGTACTGGGAAGCCCATTTTCTCGGAGAGCTGCGAAACCTTATAACAGGTATCGGCAGAGTCACCGCCACCATTGTAGAAAAAGTAGCCGATATTATGGGCCTTGAAGATTTCGATCAGGCGTTCGTATTCACGCTGATTCTCTTCCAGACTCTTCAGTTTGAAGCGGCAGGAACCGAACCCACCGGAAGGTGTGTGTTTTAACGCAGCGATATCCTCTGCGGACTCAGCGCTGGTATCGATCAGTTCCTCGGTGAGGGCACCGATGATGCCGTTTCGTCCGGCATAGACATTGGCAATCTTATCAGGATGCTGGCGAGCTGTTTCGATGACGCCACTGGCTGAGGCGTTAATTACTGCAGTCACGCCACCTGATTGGGCATAGAAGGCATTTTTTGCTGTCATAAACTTGATCCCCTATATGTTATTGATATTTGTGTGTTTTTAACGGGCGATAGTGATCGCTCAGATGTCCCCCTTTTCCCGTGCCTCATGATCGGCCTGGGCCTGGAGCAGAGAGACAATACATTCGGTTAGGTCGTCGTATTCGTGAACGCCGGTGCCATATTGTTGATAACCCCGGTAGAAGAACTGGCAGCGGTATTTACGGCTGCCACTTTTGAAAATAATGAAGTTACAATCTTCTTGATTCCAATAGATAACCGGACAGCTGGTCAGCTCGCGGTCTGAGGGCATCAACCGGATTTCAGCGTCCGCAATTTGGGTCTCCACCTTTTGTCCGTAACGTTCGGTCAACGTGGTTTCGATGATCCAGTGCTCAGAATCTGTTATGTCTGGAATTTCAGGCATGAAGGTCTTTCTGCATTCGGCTACTACGTGAGGCAGAGAAGAATAATCTAATCGACCCGTTTAGTACATAAAGTCCGTTGACTTTACGGGAAATCTTGGATTAGCTTACCCAAGCTTGCCGTTGGCGGCTAATGCAAAACTTGGATGGAGCCATGGAATTTCCTAATTAACTCATCGATCATAGACCGTCAGTCCGCTTACCATTACGTTTGCCCGGTCTTGATATAGTGGTTTTGTGGTTCTTCGCCAAGTGGCGTAGTAGTTTGTAATATAAGGGAAAATTAAACAATTTATCCGTCTTATCTAGATTTGGAGAACTTTGGGGATGCGAATTGTAATACTGGGTGCGCCAGGGTCAGGTAAGAGAACCCAGACAGACCTATTGGCTAATAAGTACGCAATAATCCCTGTCATGACTGGTGAACTGCTGAAGAAAGCAGTGGAAAAGCAAACCCCCCTGGGCCTTGAGATTAAGGGATTGCAGGATCAGGGAAAGGTCGTCACTGAAGATATTATGCTTACTCTGTTGCGCGAGCATCTGCTGAAACCGGAGATGCAAAGCGGCTTTGTACTGGATGGCTTTCCACGCAATCTTCTACAGGCGCTGACCCTGGATGAGCTACTGATTGAGATTGATCAGCCCCTTGATCAAGTTCTACTGGTCGATATTGAGACAGACACCCTGATGGAACGGCTGGTTGGACGACGCACCTGTCGTACTTGTGGATTGTTGTACAACATTTACAGTAATCCGTCTGTTGTGGAAGGTATCTGTGATGCCTGTGGAGGACGTCTGCATCAACGCTCTGATGACAATGAAGAGACTGTCAGCAGCCGCATTCATGTATTTGAGCATCTTATTTCGCCATTGATCACACATTATGAGAAGCAGGATAGGTTGGTCAGGATTGATGGGAATGGTGAGATAGAGCAGGTGTTTTTGCATATTTGCGGGGCTATTGAACAAGGTATACCTTCGATCTCCCGGGAGGTGTCTGAAAAGCCTCGAACCGTCCTGCATGAAGTGGAACAGGCTGTAAACGATCCCGAATACAAACCAGCCGAAAAAAAGGGCTCATCACCCACGAAGAAGACATTGGCGGGAAAGGCTTCTAAGAATGAGAAGTCCGCTTCTGCATCAAGGAGTAGGAAAAAAACAGCAAAAAAGGGAACCACGAAGAAAAAGGTTAAAGCGCGAGCCTCCAAAAAGAGAGTGGTTACTCAATCGATAAAGAAAAAAGGTAAGGCTACAGCTAAGAAAAAAGCACTTAGAAAAGAATCTGTCCGGCCTAAGCAGCTGAAAGGTAAGGGTAAAAAAGTTTCAACTAAGAAAGCAAAAACAATAAAAACAAGCAAAAAGGCTAAAAAGACTTCGAGTGGAAAAACCAAAGGCATGCCCGCCAACAGTGACAGAAAGTTGACGAAAAAGGCAATGGCCAAAAAGGTCTTGAAGCGTAAAAAAGCGTCTCTAAAAAAGAGGGTCATCAAGCAGGTATCCGTCAACAAATCAACACTGAAGAAAAAAACGGTAAAGAAATCAGTTTCCACTTCAAAAAGCAGCAAACAGAAAAAACGAGCATCAAAAAAGAAGGTAAGGTAAGCAGATTTTATGCTGTTACCCGTCTGTATACTTGCCGTAAAACCTTAATTGATTTAAGGTTATAGCCAGGAGCATTCTTATCAGGGAACCACAAAATGGAAAGCGTTAAGCGACTGTTATGGTTAAGTTGTCTCTTGTTGTTAGCCTTGACTTTTCCAGCCCAGGCAGCGATGTACAAATGGTATGACGAAGATGGAAAGGTGAATTACACTCAGACACCACCCCCGAAAGGGAGTCGTCGTGCCAGTATCAACACCGAAACCTTCAATACCTTAGAGATGCGCAAGGTCCCCACCAGAGGGATGCGTAAGGTCCCCAAGAGTTCCAGGACATATCGGAAACCGGCCTCCCAGAAACGAAAAAAAACGCCTCGTCGTTGCTCGCGTCGATAGCTTCGAGCGGTTATTTCAGGGCCTGTATTCAAGCCCTGGCATAGGATACTCGGTAGCGGTATGGGTGCTTTCCTCTACTGTATGGCACGCTGAAATTCGGTACCCTTGCATCCGGAGCAGGGTGGGATATGGCCGGTTTTCTTGAAGTGCATCTCTTTGCCGCATTGGATACAGAGCAAGCTTCCAGGTCCTGTTACTTCACCTGTGTGATAGAGCGAGGATTTATTCGCACGCTGGGCCAGTTTTGCCAATTCCAGTTTGGTTTGATCAGCGACACTGGTGAACATCTCCAGCATACGGTTTTCCACCTGTTGGACGTCAAATCGCCACCAGGCTGATAGCTGTTCACCTGTCTCCAATAGATAGTTGGCCGCGTCTTTCATGTCTCTTTCCACGTAGCCAGCCACTTTTTCCGCCTCTTCGCGGCTAAGTTCTCCCAGCTCGATCAACTTTTCACGGGCATCATCTAGGTACTCTTTCAGGCCGGGCAGCGCATTCTCCTTCGCTGATTCCGTAGCCTCATGCACCTCTTGCAGCATCTTGTCATATGCCGCAGCTAATTTGTCTAATGGGTCTTTGTTAGAGGTGTTTGTCATAGGATGCTCCCTGCGGCAATGATTGCCGTTTTGTTCTTGCTCTATCATTAATGATGGATCAATTTTCTGACTACGCCAAGGGTATAAGTCAATGCTATTGAAGCAAAAAGGTTAATGATCGTGACAAGTTGGGAGTAAACGGGATTTTAGAAGTGTTGCTGAGAGGAGGGGGTATAGCCTTGTCGGCTGATCAGGTTAGTCTGCAGCATTCAGCCAGCTTTTCAGTAGTAATAGTACGCCGCCGATCCCGAGTCCGGCACCCAGTGCGGTTGCCAAGGTGACGGGTAACAATCCACCACTGCCGAAGACCAGTAAAAGGGAGCCACTCATGAGCATAGCGCTTCCGGCGATTGTGGTTACCGTATTTCGGTGGTTACTGTGCAACTGCTCACGCAGGGTATCGAGTTCATCAGATTTCCACTTTAACTCAAGACGGCCTGATGCTGCCTCATCGATGATTTTGTTGAGCTTGTTGGGGAGATCGGGTAGATGCTCAGCAATTTCAGGCAGGTTCTTTTTCAGTTTACCAATAAATGCGCGTCGTCCGATCTGTTCACTCATCCAGCGTTCGAGAAAGGGCTTAGCTGTCGTCCATAGATCCAGCTGGGGATAGAGCTGCCGTCCCAGCCCCTCGATGTTCAGCAGGGTCTTCTGTAAAAGAACCAATTGTGGCTGCACTTCCATGTCAAAGCGTCTGGCGGTCTGGAATAGCCTCAGCAGAAAATGGCCGAAGGATATTTCACTGAGTGGCTTCTCGAAAATGGGTTCGCTGACGGTACGGATGGCTGATTCGAACTCCTCGACCCGGGTCTCTTTGGGCACCCACCCCGACTGGACATGGAGTTGGGCAACCCGCTTGTAATCCCGATTGAAAAATGCCAGCAGGTTTTCAGCGAGATAGCGCTTATCCTCTTCAGTCAGGGTACCCATGATGCCGAAGTCAACCGCCACATAGCGGCCGTCGGGTTCGACAAAAATGTTACCCGGGTGCATGTCAGCATGAAAAAAATTGTATTTGAAGACTTGGGTGAAGAAGATTTCCACACCGCGTTCACCCAGCAGCTTCATACTGATGCCCTGTGCTCGTAAGGCATCGATATCACCTACCGGTGTACCACTGATCCGCTCCATGACAAAAACATTCTGTCTGGTCAGATCCCAATAGACTTCAGGAACATAGAGCGCATCACTGTTGAGAAAGTTGCGCCTTAGTTGGGAGGCGTTAGCGGCCTCACGCATCAGGTCCAACTCATCAAAAATGGTCTTTTCATACTCTTGAACCACTTCCACTGGTCTGAGACGGCGTCCCTCCTTCCAATATTTTTCTGCCAGATGAGCGATGGTGTAGAGTAGGTCTACATCGCGCCGAATCGTCTTCTCAATATTTGGCCGCAGCACCTTGACGACCACCTTTTTGCCATTCTTTAGCCGTGCTGTGTGAACCTGGGCGATCGATGCAGAGGCTAGCGGATTTTCGTCAAATGCCTCAAGCAGTTCATCAATGGGTTGTCCGTAGGATTTTTCGATGATGGTACGGGCCTTGTTACCGGGAAAGGGGGGTACCCGGTCCTGTAGTTTCGCCAGCTCCCTGGCCAGATCATCCGGTAGCAGGTCACGACGTGTAGAGAGAATCTGGCCAAACTTAACAAATATAGGACCAAGATCTTCCAGTGACCGGCGAATGCGAACAGGATAGGCAGCACGATCCTTGCGAAACCAGTACCAGGGAGAGAGATAGATTAGAAATCGAATCGGCCTGAATAGATGTGTGGCGAGGATAACCTCATCCAGTCCATGGCGAAGCAATACCAGGTTTATATGTATCAGCCTAAGTGCTTGTGATGGATGGATCACGAGGCATTGTCCTTATCAGCAAGCTGTTGTTTGAGCCTCTGGATACGGGCATCGAGTCTTTCAACGTCGTCACGCAGCCGATCCACACCGCTTAAGAAAGGACCCATTTCATATCGTCCTGGCAAGAGTCTCAACTCTTCCTGCAGATATTCCTGAAGATTTTGTTCTGATGTATGACCCAGTGATTGTCCCCACGCCATGGTGCCGCGTACCAGGTTGCCGAATTCATGGGCAACTACATCGCCAGTGACTTTAGAAAGCTGCTCTTCCCAATCAATATCAAGTTCCGAGAGAAATGCACCAAATTTGTGGGCCAAGGTGGTATCACCTTCAATCTGAACCGAACCGCTAAACAGTTGATCGGCACTTTCATTACTGCCGCGCATTCGTGCAAGGTCAAAGGGGGAACCGCGCAAGGTACAGTCGGGCTCACCCTCGAATTCACTCAGTAACTGAATACCGTTTGGCTCTGGAATGAGGTAGAGGGAGGTCGCTAAACCAAGCAACTCCAGTTTTATGACACGGCCATGCATGGGGGCGAGCTGTTTTGGCGATTCCGGATCGAGGCGGATGGTCTGATTGAGCAGTTGCTCAAGGGTGGCGAATACAGCGGCGCTGATAGTCATACTTATCTGTCTCTATTCAACCTGAATCCAGGCCTACAATTTATAACCCCGATGAATAGCTACCACACCCCCAGTTAGATTGAAATAGTCGCATCGCTCAAAGCCGGCGTGTTCCATCATTCCTTTCAGGGTCTCCTGATCAGGGTGCATGCGGATCGACTCGGCCAAATACCGGTAGCTCTCTTCATCATGGGTTACCAGCTTGCCGATTTTAGGTAACAGGCTGAATGAATAGAGGTCGTAAATCTTCTCAAGAGGCTTATTGGTCGGCTTGGAAAATTCCAGTATCAATAAACGCCCGCCCGGTTTGAGGGTACGGAATATCGAATCCAGCGCGAGTTGTTTGTCAGTGACATTGCGCAGACCGAAACCAATCGTGACACAGTTGAAGTGGTCTTCTGAGAAGGGCAGATGTTGTGCATCTGCCTGAACATAACGGACATTCCCCACACGCCCCTCATTGACCATACGATCCCTGCCCTGGCTGAGCATAGCGGCATTGATATCGGAAAACACCACCAGGCCATCATTGCCGACCAGACCGCTAAAACGGGCTGACAGGTCACCCGTACCGGCTGCCAGATCCAATACCCGGTCTCCTTTGCGGACCCCTGATAGCTCGATGGCACTGCGCTTCCATAGTCTATGCACACCGAATGACATCAAGTCATTCATCAGGTCATATTTGTTAGCAACAGAATCGAAGACTTCACGCACCCGTCCAGCTTTCTGGCCAATGGGGATATCCTGATAGCCGAAATGTGTTGTCTTTTCATCCTTCATGGGGTGATTACCTGTTGTATGCAAGCCAAGCCGTTCGGTGTGAGTTGTTTATGCCGAAGGTTCTTTCCGCTCATAACCGGCTGTCTTCAGCCGTTGCAGGTACTCCTGCCAGTTTTGGTTAAAATTACGTCCGAGTTGGTAGAGCGTATCCCAGGAGTAGATGCCGGTGTTGTGCTCATCGTCGAAGTGCAGACATATGGCATAATTACCCACAGGATCGATATGGGCAATATTCACCGTTTCCTTGCCAACCTGCAAGACTTCTTGGCCGGGACCATGCCCCTGTACCTCTGCTGAGGGTGAGTAGACACGCAGATACTCGGCGGGATAGCTGAACTTGCTTCCATCGTCAAAGCTGATTTCCAGCACACGGGACTGCTTATGCAAGTGGATCTCTGTCGGATTGGGATGTGACATGGTTTACTCTCGCTATTCAGTTAATGACCAAACCCCCCATTCTACCCTCCCAAGGGGGAGATAAACCCGGTTGCTTGGGGGTGATCTGGTGCTTAAAGAATGTACTGACTCAGGTCTTCGTCCGCGGCCAACTGTGAAAGCTGATTGTTTACATACTCTTCATCAATAATGATGGTTTCGCCGGTATGCTCGGAAGCCATGAAAGAGACCGTTTCAATGAGGCGTTCCATCACGGTATGGAGACGCCGCGCACCAATATTTTCCGTGGTTTCATTTACTTGCCAGGCAGTCTCAGCGATTCGACGAATGCCCTCTTCAGTGAAGTTAAGCTGAACGTTTTCGGTCTCCAGCAGGGCTTGGTATTGCTCAGTTAGCGAGGCATCCGGTTCCGTGAGGATGCGGGTGAAGTCATCGGTGGTCAATGCCGACAGTTCTACCCGAATGGGCAGTCGACCCTGTAATTCGGGGATCAGGTCGGATGGTTTGGTGAGATGAAAGGCACCGGAAGCGATAAACAGTATGTGATCGGTCTTCACCATACCGTGCTTGGTGGAGACTGTGCATCCCTCCACCAGTGGCAGCAGATCGCGTTGCACTCCCTCACGGGAGACATCGGCGCCACTGCTCTCTGTGCGGCTGGTTACCTTGTCCAGTTCGTCAATAAAGACAATGCCATGTTGTTCCACCATCTCCAGTGCACGCAGTTTTAGGTCTTCCTCGTTGATTCGCTTAGAGGCCTCTTCATCACTTAAAACCTTGTAGGCATCCTTGATGCGCAGCTTACGTCGACGTGTACGTCCACTGCCCAGATTCTGAAACATGCCCTGCAATTGGCTGGTCATCTCTTCCATACCCGGTGGGGCCATGATCTCGACCCCTACCGGAGTGGAGTTGACCTCAATCTCGATCTCCTTGTCATCCAGCCCACCATTACGCAGCTTGTCACGAAATTTTTCACGGGTTGCCGTGGACACCCCGGTAGTTGTTTCACTCTCTTCCCATCCGGAGGGTTTGGGTGCGGGGAGCAGGGCATCGAGAATGCGCTCCTCAGCGGCCTGGCTGGCATCAACTGCAACCTTTTCCATCTCACCTTCGCGCACCATTTTTACGGCAGAATCGGCAAGTTCGCGGATGATCGAGTCAACTTCACGTCCAACATAACCCACTTCGGTGAACTTGGTCGCTTCTACCTTGAGAAATGGGGCATGAGCCAGTTTTGCCAGGCGGCGGGCTATTTCAGTTTTACCCACGCCTGTCGGGCCAATCATCAGGATGTTTTTGGGGGTGATCTCATTGCGCAGGATTTCAGGTACTTGTGATCGGCGCCAGCGATTACGTAGCGCGATGGCGACAGCGCGTTTGGCATCTGTCTGGCCGATGATATGTTTATCCAGTTCAGCAACGATCTGTTGAGGGGTTATTTCCGACATCAATGGTTATCCGCAAAGTATTTACAGGCGCTTGGGCCTAGGTTTCGCTGTCTAATTCTTCAAGCACGACATTGTGATTGGTGTAGATGCAGATATCAGCGGCAATGCCAAGACCCCTCTCTACAATATCGCGAGCACCGAGATCGGTGTTTTCCAGTAGGGCACGGGCAGCTGCCTGGGCAAAACTGCCCCCTGAACCGATAGCCATCAGATTGTGTTCTGGCTCGATCACATCACCGGTACCGGAGATGATCAGTGAGGTCTGGGTATCCGCAACGCAGAGCAGTGCTTCAAGTCGACGCAGAGCGCGGTCTGTACGCCAATCCTTGGCCATCTCCACTGCTGCCCGGGTCAACTGGCCCTGGTGCTTTTCCAGCTTACCCTCGAATCGCTCAAACAGGGTAAAGGCATCTGCAGTGGCGCCGGCGAATCCGGCGATGACATTGCCTTTATAGAGTTGACGGACCTTACGTGCGTTGCCTTTCATCACAGTATTGCCAAGTGAGACCTGACCGTCACCACCGATGACGACCTTGCCGTTGCGTCGTACTGAAAGAATGGTTGTGCCTCTGAAATTTTCCACGCCGATCCTGAGTGATTGTAAACAAGGGGGCGATTGTACCTGAGGCGGCGGTCAGTGAGAAATCGGCTGAGTGCTGTCCTTCAGGACTAGTGAGCTCTCATCGCCTATTAGGGTTATCACTTTCTTGTTTGATGCGGATATCCATGGCAGAGTCATTGCCATGTCATTAAGGATCACTCTCTTTTCATCAATTGGCCTGATTTGTTTACTGCTCACAGCTGTTCAGGCAGAGGAGGCCGGACGATTTTCGCACCCCCCGTTGAGTGCCGAGGAGATCGCCAGTCAAGTCTACACTGCAGCTCATGGAGGTCTGGTCAGGAATGCGCTTAGCAAGCGTCAGGGGCGGGAGGTGGCAGTGGTGGTTAATCGGGCGCCACTGTCGATGCGTACCCAAAACCGTGTCCCGGGTGTGCAAACCTTTGATACCTATGTCAACAACTCGCCCCAGGACCCGGCCATAGAGACCCTGCAGATGGCGATCCTTACATCGGGGAAAACGAAGGGGACAGGTGTGCTGTTCACGCGTTTTACAGAAATCGGCAAAGGGGCCATGATATCAATGTGGTTGCCGGCATTGCGCAAGATCCGGCGTATCAATGAACCCTCTCATGAGGATGTCTGGTTCGGTACCAATCTGACTTACGGTGAGTTGGTGCTGAGAGGACCTGACGATGAAATCCATGAGCTGCTCGGAGAAGGGAAGGTCGAGGGGTGTCTTGGCGCAATGGTGCTGCAACCCTGGGAGAAGAATCGCTATACCATGCATCTGCCAGGTCCCCAGTGTGCCCATATCGGCAAGCCTGTCTACCTGCTGAAGAGTACGACCAAATTCAAAAACTGGTGGTACGACTACCATATCAGTGAGATAGACAAACGAACCTTTGCCCTGTATCAGACGGTCTATTATAAAAACGGTGAGAAGATCAAAACGGTCTACATAGACTGGCAGTCACTTGATCAACCCGATCCGCGTATCACCTATCCCCGCTATATCTACGCGGTGACTCACGCCGATGGCAAGGACAGTATGGTGTATGTACCCCGCAGCACCATATCGCTCAATGTCGACCTTGCTGACGATTTCTGGTCAGAAGATACATTGCGGACCTATGGTCGATAAAGCGACTTATACTAACCAGACTGTAGGTTACCAGGTGCGCTGGTTGGTAAGGGTATTGTATCTGGCATACCGCTCTGCTGAATGTTACAGGATCTATGACGAGGCACACTAAAGACTATGCAGATGCTTATGCGCGCTTTGTGCTGAGAAACCGCCGAGCTGTCATCTTTCTGCTGTTTGCCTCCACCTTGCTTGCGCTGTTTTTTATCGATCGGGTCAATTTGCGTAATGACCCGGATTCTTTACTACCTCTCTCCAACCGCTATATCGCTACCAATCTCTACAGTGATCTCACCTATGGTATGGGCAACCTGATGGTGTGGGGCATGAAGGTCAAACAGGGCGATATCTATCAACCCTGGTTTGTGCGTATGGTCGATGAGTTTTACAGGGATGTGAGTGGGCTGGCTTTTGCCAATGCGGTCAATTTTGTAGGACTACCTTCGCCAAAGCTGCGAAATCTCGGTATCACCACTGATGGCAGCCTTGATTTTCGCCGCCTGATGCCGGCCAATGGGCTGGCCAGTGATGAGCAGCAGCAGCGGGAACAACTCGTCTATCTGCGTGATGGCCTGGAGAAACACCTGGTCTTGGAACCCCTGTTGGTCTACTACCAGGATGCACAGGGCAATAAGTGCGAGATGATCGGTGCCGACGGGTTGATCAGTAATGATTCTATCCGCCATGTGCATGAGCATTGCACTGCAGTCGGCACCTTCATCATTGGTGATTTCAGTAATGAGCTGAAAGATCACCATCTGGATTGGATAGCCGCAACCAAGGATGTGATGGCCGACTATCAAACCCGCTATGGTGACCGGGTCGAGTTCACTCTATCTGGAGAGCCCTATTTCCTTGCCTCCATGGTCGAGGAGTTGTGGGATAAAGCCTGGCTGTTCGGTATCTCATTATTGATTATCCTGCTGGTGCTTTGGTATGAGTTTCGCCACTGGAGCTGTGCTTTGCTTCCCCTGCTTGGGGTGGGCATGACCATTATCCTGACCTTGGGTCTGATGGGTTATACCCAATTCAGACTCACCACCATGATGGCCTTAACGCCGATGCTGTTGTTGGCTATTGGCATTGGACATTCGATGCAGATCACCCGGCGTTTTATGCAGGAGCTGCACAATACAGGCGATCATGAACAGGCCGCATTGGCTGCCATTCGTTACACGGTTGTTCCGGCTGCGCTCTCAATTGGCACCGACCTGCATGGCTTCTTTGCGATCTCCTTTATCGATATCTCATTCTACAAAGCCTATGCCTATTTCGGCATATTCGGTATGTCAACCTTGATACTGACCACTACGACCCTGATCCCATTGCTGATGGTCACCTTCCCACCCAAGCTGGGCAACAATGAGGATGAGCGGGGATGGGAAAAGTGGTTGGCAAAAAGGCTGACGGGGATGCTGACGGGTCCGATGAAGTGGATACCGGTGGTTGCGGTGATCGGGGTCTGGTTACTCTCAGCCAATCTTGCAGAACTGGATCGTGGTTTTGCTGCTCTCCTGGCTGGTGAAGCGGGGCGTGCCGATCCGGAGATTGCACGAATCCAGGATGAATTCGACATCATGCCCGGGGTGGAGAAGGGTATCCACTATCCCCGGGCAGCCTACAAGGACCACTACCTGTTGGGTGAGCTACTGACCGGAAATGGTGAGGTCGAGGCAATCGCTGATCTGCAATCCCTGTCGAACATGATGCCGGGGGTGATCACGGCGAATATGGTGATTCGTTCCAAGCAAGGCACACTTCCACCCTGTGGACTGGATGCCTGGAATGAGGTGGGGGAGCGGGTGCTGGATGCCGATCACTGCTTTGATGAACTGGAGGATCCACCCCAGGGTATCTTCAATCAGGCCGAGGTGCTGGGTGCTCTGTCAACCTTTGAGGATTGGTTGCGTAGTCACCCGCATATCGGTTACACCGCCTCCTATGTGCAGTTTGCCAAGACCCTCAACATGATGCTCAATGCTCCAGCGGGCGAGCGGCCGATGGAGCATATGAATCTGTATGCAATTCCTACTATCGAGCATATGCGGAACAATGCCTACGCCTATCAATTGTCAGTGCATGATGGGCAGTTCCCGGATCCAGACCAGACGGTACAGCTTTACAATGGCATGTTGAATACCAGTGCGGAAGTAGGTGAACTGGACTCTTTCGTCAATACCCGTAGC
Organism: Candidatus Thiodiazotropha sp. (ex Codakia rugifera); assembly: GCA_025656675.1. Lineage (GTDB taxonomy): Bacteria > Pseudomonadota > Gammaproteobacteria > Chromatiales > Chromatiaceae > Thiodiazotropha. The sequence goes on along the minus strand of JAHXHN010000001.1, from coordinate 604,048 downwards.
TGGGATGAGGGGATCATCGTGGGGTTCGTCAATACCATGGATCCGAAACTGACCCATCAGACCATCCTCGATATCCAGCGTTATCTGCATGATCATGGGTCGGATCCTGGGATGGATCAATTGACAGTGGGCATAGAGGGGGGTGAGCGCATTACCATTCCCGCTGACAACAAGGCTGGGACACGGACTATAGTTACCGAAGATACCATTCCCGGTAAGGCCGCTATTGGTGGATTTCTTGGTGTCACTGAAGCGACCCGCGATGTCGCTTTCAAGGAGTGGTTGAATGCACCGGTTGCGACCTCGTTAACCGTCTTTCTGATGACATTGATCATGTTCCGCTCGTGGATGATCGCCTGCATCCTGATCAGCCTCTGTTTTATTACCCTGATGACCCAATATGGCCTGGGTGCCTACATGACGTCCATTGGTGAATGGTCAGCCAACCTGGCATTTCATGTCCAGGTGGCACTGAGTATCGCGATGGGATTGGGTGTGGACTACGGTGTCTATATGGTATCGCGTCTGCGTGAGGAGATGCGCGCCTCCGGAGAGGACTGGCAAGTGGCGCTACAGACAACCCTGGGGACCACCGGTTCAGCGATTATAATATCCATGGTGGTTCTGCTGGGTAGTTTCATCCCGTTGATGAATACTGAATTGGCCAATCTCTGGTCGGTCAGTCTCTATATATCGGAAGCATTGATCATGGATGTGATCATCGCATTGATGGTATTGCCATTGATGGTCCATTGGCTGCGGCCAAGGTTTGTTTTTGCTAACGAAAAGCACCATAAGTAGTAACCTAAGCAATCCGGGAATACCTTCCAGCATAAGCTGGCATCAATCGTCTCTCGCATGTGGAAGTCGTCAATAGCAGGTTGTTTGAACTGTCTGTGACATGATGGAAAGGGGTGTTTATGCCTCCTTTTGTTGTTGAGCAGGTCTATAGGTGTAGACTGAAATCCAATTACCCGTACTTATATGTCTCATCAGTAGGTGATCACGGTCAGGAAACGATTCATCCACTGAGTGTTGCTCTGATTTCAGACTTGTACATTGTGTTACCACACAATGGCCGAAATAAGCCTTCCTTGGCCATGTGACATAAATCAGATACTCTCTATCTCCATCTTGATGGCACCGCAAGGGCACTCTGCAGCACACATACCACACCCCTTGCAGTAGTCGTATTTGATTTCGAAGCGCTTTCCGGGACCCAATTTGGTGATGGCATTGTCAGGGCAAACACCATAGCAGTTGTCGCATTCGAAGCAGTTGCCGCAGGACATGCAGCGGCGTGCCTCATAGGCGGCATTGACCTCGTCCAGGTCGCCCACCACCTCGGCGAAGCCGCTCTGGCGCCGTACTATATCGAGCATCGGACGCACAGTGCGGGGCGCATCGGAGTAGTACCAGGTGTTCATCTTGCCGATGTCAACAATCTCGTGCTTTTCGGGTTTGAGGTAGCTATCTCCCTTTAACCAGCTATGGATGTTGCGTGCGGCCTGTTTGCCGTGCCCAATGGCCGTGGTGACAGTCCTGGCAGAAGGCACCATGTCGCCACCGGCGAAAATGCCTTCTGCTCCGGTCATCATGTGACGGTCAATCAGGACCGCATCGGCTTCGATAGAAATCCCATCCACAGGTTCAACCAGTGAAGTGTCGATGTGCTGTCCCAGGGCCTGCACTACTATGTCTGTGGCAAAGGTCTCGAACTGACCGGTTGGCTGTGGCCATTGACCCTCACCATCAACCATCCTCTCTAGCTTGAGGCTGTGGTCATGGATTTCTCGGATCGCATGCAGGGGCAGGACCTCAACCCCTTCCTCCAAGGCCTCTCGAATTTCCATTTCATGGGCAGGCATCTTCTCACGTGATTCGTAGACCACCAGCGTGACTTTTGTCGCTCCCATGCGAATGGCTGTCCGGGCCACGTCGATGGCGCTATTGCCACCGCCATAGACCACCACACTACCACGTAGCATGACATGGTCCTCCTCTTCGACGGCACGCAACAGGCTGGCCGCATCGAGTACCGGCAGGCTGTCGTCCGACGGAATCTCGACCCGTTTGGCGTGTTGTGCACCGATGGCGAGAAATACCGCATCAAAGCCATTGGCCTGTTTGAAACCCTGGATGTCATCAATGCGGGTATTGAGCACAATCTCCACCCCCATTGCCTCGATGCGCTGGATCTCTGCCTTCAGCTTCTCTCGCGGCATGCGGTATTTGGGAATACCGTAGCGTACCATGCCGCCAGCCTGAGCAGAGGCCTCATAGACGGTGACCTGGTGGCCGAAGCGGCGCAGGTGGTAGGCGCAGGCGAGCCCGGCGGGACCGGCTCCAACTACCATCACACGCTTATCTGTATCTTCTCCTGGTTCAACCTTCCAGCCTTGACGCAGGGCTTGGTCACCAAGGAAGCGCTCAACTGAGTTGATGCCGACTGCGTCGTCTACATTGACCCGGTTACACACCTTCTCACAAGGGTGATAACAGACCCGGCCCATAACAGCAGGGAAGGGGTTGTTGAGCATGATCTCCCGCCAGGCCTTCTCGTAGTGACCCTCCTCGCTGTGGTAGAGCCACGCCTGAATATTCTCACCGGCTGGGCAGGCGTTGTTGCAGGGGGGCAGGCGATCCAGATAGACCGGTTTTTCGGTACGCCATGAGCCGGTCTTGTTGAGCAGGCTGCTACCGACGTCAAGGGTAATTGCAAATGGTTTTTTCATGCTCAGTCTCCCTGCTCGTCAATGAGACCGAAGCGACGGATATGCTGGTCTGCCACTGCCTGGATGCGGGCAAGCTGTGCTTCGTTCTTTAGGGTGTGGGCGAATCGGCGTTGAATCTTGAGATATTCCGAGACCGGTACCTTTCGGCGAATTTTGGTGGAGGCAATGATTTCACCATACTCCGCTTCGAAAAGGGGATAGAGTCCACTTTCAACAGCCAGTCTGGCTATCTTGACGGTATCGGCGGGTTTAGAACCCCACCCCAGGGGGCAGGGCACAAAGACCTGTATGTAACGTGCGCCGTGCATAGACATCGCTTTCTCCACTTTGGCCTCCAGATCGTGGAGACGATCGACACTGGCGGTGGCGACATAGGGGATGCCGTGTGCCATGGCGATCAGCGGGACATTCTTGCCTTTGTCGAAATCTGCACCCGGCTCAGTGCCTACAGGCATTGTGGTGGCGGTGCGGGCGCCCCCAGGTGTTGCAGACGAACGCTGAACGCCGGTATTCATATAAGCCTGGTTGTCGTAGCAGATATAGAGTACGTCGTCATTGCGCTCGAACATGCCGGAGAGGGCGCCGAAACCGATATCGGTGGTGCCTCCGTCTCCCCCCTGGGCGATGACCCTGACATTTTCTCGGCCTTTGACGCGCATGGCGGCAGCAATGCCGGTGGCGACAGAAGGGGCGTTACCGAACAGGGAGTGCATCCAGGGGATGCGCCAGGCCGATTCGGGATAGGGTGTGGTGAAGACCTCCAGGCACCCGGTCGCGTTGGCAGCGATAAGCTGATTGTTGGTGGCGCGCATGGCGGCATCAATGGCATATCGCGCACCCAACGCTTCACCGCATCCCTGACAGGCCCGGTGGCCGGAGTCGAGCGAGTTGGATCGGTCCATGGTAGCTTGTACCGTACGCTGGGTTTCATCGAGCAGCCGATTACCGACGGTGAGCGTACCGGTCTGATAGAACTTAACTTGTTGATGTGGCATGGGTCTTCTCCTTAGGCTGTCTTGGCAGCGTCTACGACGCCCGCATCACGCAGGATATTTTCCGCTGCAGCACCCGGTCGGGAATGATCTTTCTCCCGCGCCAGTTCTCGTTCGACGATGTCACACTTGATATCGAGAAAGGTGGTCTCATCCAGCGCGTCCTGTACTGCTTTCTCGAACAATTGTTTTAGCGACTGACAGGTGATGGGGCGTCCACCAAGGCCACCGATGACGGTATAGACCGGGGTGGTGAACCCCCGGGTCGACATGCGTACATTGCTGGCGACAATACCTCCCATGCCAACAGCCAGGCACTTTTCAAAAACGACTACACGCTGGCAATCCTTGAGGGCTTCTCTTAGCGCTGCGGTGGGAAAGGGACGATAACAACGCAGTGTGACGGCGCCGATTTTGTGTCCCGCATCACGCATGCTGTCGATGACATCGGCGATGGTACCAATGACAGAACCCAGGGTGACGATGATTGTCTCTGCATCCTCTGTGCGGTAACTGGAGATCAGCCCCCCGGAATCCCGGCCAAAGATATGCTTGAAATCGTCGGCAATCTCAGGGATCAGCTCCAGTGCCTGCATCTGCTTGTGATGGGCAAGATAGCGAACCTCAGTGAAGGCCTCCGGACCTACCATCGCACCCAGGGAGATGGGTTCGTCCGGATCCAATACCTGACGAGGCTCGAAAGGGGGTAAAAACTGATCGACCTGTGCCTGCTCCGGGATATCCATGCGTTCGAAGGCATGGGTAAGAATGAATCCATCGACACAAACCATCACGGGTATGCTGAGCGTCTCGGCGATACGGAAAGCCTGGATATGCAGATCGAGGGCCTCCTGGTTGGTTTCGGCGAAGAGCTGAATCCAGCCCGCATCGCGCATCGACATGGAGTCAGACTGATCGTTCCAGATATTGATGGGTGCGCCGATTGCCCGGTTACCCACGGTCATCACGATCGGTAGTCCAAGACCAGAGGCGTTATAGACTGCCTCAGCCATGTAGAGCAGGCCTTGGCTGGCAGTAGCGGTGTAGGAGCGGGCGCCAGCGGCGGAGGAGCCAATAGCCACCGAGAGGGCGGCAAATTCCGATTCCACATTGATGAATTCACACTTGCTGAGGTTACCGCTTTTTACCATTGCACCCAGGTCTTCTACGATGTGTGTCTGTGGGGTGATGGGGTAGGCGCAGATGACTTCTGGACGACACATTGCCACTGCTTCGGCAATCCCGTGTGAGCCTTCGATCTGTTTAAGCATGAGTGGCCTCCTTTGGGTGAGACGATTGCGCCATTTCGTAAGCAACCTTGGCTGCTGTGATGTTGGCCTGACCGACCTTGCCTGGGAATTTGGTTTCAATCGCTTCGATGACCGAGTCAATCTTGATGACACCGGTGATGGCGGAGAGGGCACCCAACAGCACCGCATTGGGTACGGGTCGCTTGACATGAGTGAGTGCAATATCAGTGGCAGGTACAGTACAGACATGGCCACCGGGCAAGTGTTCGGTCGCATTTTCAATACCCAGGGCTTCGATGGATTTCCCGGTATTGATGAGCAGATGGCCATCATGGGTCAGACCATTGAAGACATCGATGGCATTAAACAGGGTTGGATCCTGGATAATCAGGATATCCGGTTCGAGAACCGGTTCGCGAAGACGGATCGGGTGGTCGTCGATACGGCAGAATGCAACGACGGGGGCCCCCATCCGTTCTGAGCCGAAACTGGGTACTGCCTGAGCGTGTTTGCCTTCTAGAAAGGCGGCAACGGAGAGCATTTCGGCGGCAGAGACGACGCCCTGGCCACCGCGCCCGTGGATGCGGATCTGAAACATTGGTCTTTTCTCCTATGGGGTAGATTTCCCACCTGCCTTTTGAGCTGGCGGACGAACCTGACGGATTGGATATACCCGTTCACCTATTGAACAAAAAGATAGTGCGTGTTTGTTCTTGTTGCCGGAAAAGTCGGCGCTATGGATATTGTTACTGCATCCCATGAGCGTTTTTTAAATACAGCCAATGTAGGCTGTGAGTCGCTCTCTTTGGGGTGAGTTCAGTGTCTGGCTGAGTTCACGTCGGCCAGTATCCCTATCAGGGTTAATTATGTAAAATAATATATAGTTAATTTATATTAAAATATATGATATGGAACTCAGGCAGCTCAAGTCACTGATCATTCTGGTGGAGAATGATTTCAGTGTGAGTCGAACGGCACAGTGTCAGCATTTGGTCCAGCCGGCCGTCTCACAGCATCTCAAGCAGCTGGAGAAAAACCTGGGCGTCAGGCTATTTCTGCGACATGGTAAACGCCTGGTCGGGTTGACTGAGACAGGGGAAACGGTGGTGCACTATGCGCGTAAGATCCTTGCTGATACGGTCAATATCATGGCAGTGGGGCAGGATCATATCTCAGAAGAGAGAGGTATCCTGCGGATCGGCACCACACACACGCAAGCACGCTATGTATTGCCGCCGATCATTCGCCAGTTCAGTCAGCGCTATCCCATTGTAGAATTGCAGATTCTGGAGGGCACCCCCCAACAGTTGGTCGATATGGCGGTTCGGGACAAAGTCGATTTTGCTATCTGTACCGAAGCACTGAGTGATAATCCCTCCCTGTTTTCCATTCCCTGCAATCGTTGGAACCGGTGTCTGATTGCACCAAAATCACACCCTATACTGTTGCAGAAGAAGATCACCCTTGAGGCGCTCTGCCAATATCCGATTATTACCTATGTTGCAGGATTTACCGGCCGTGGGCATCTTAATGACACCTTTGGTATGGCGGGTCTGGTACCGCATGTCGTGTTGAGCGCAACCGATACGGATGTCATCAAGACTTATGTCAGAGAAGGTATGGGCATCGGCATCATTGCAGATCTTGCCTATGAATTTGAAAAAGATGGGGGGCTGGGGATGAAAAACCTGAGCCATCTTTTCCCATGGGAAGTGACTAAAATCGGTTATCGACGGGACAAGTACCTGCGGAGATTCCAGCAGCGGTTTATTGACTACTTTCAAGAAATTTCGGGAAAGATGGAGCACAGGTCAAAAATAGATTAATCGTCCTTTTTCTTCGCTCGCGGGTGGGCCTTGTCGTAGACTTCTGCCAAATGCTGGAAATCGAGATGTGTGTAGATCTGTGTGGTGCTGATGTTTGCATGCCCCAATAACTCCTGCACCGCACGCAGGTCGCCGGAAGATTCCAGCAGGTGACTGGCAAAGGAGTGACGCAATAGATGTGGATGGATATTGCGTGCTGCTCCTTGCTGTATCGACCAGGTATGCAATTGGCGATGGATAGTGCCCCTACTGATACGTTTACCACGCACGCCAACGAACAGTGCCTGCTCATCCATTGTCGCCATCTGCTGTCTGACAGTAAGCCACCGTTGGATAGCCTCCCTGGCAAGCCCGCCTACGGGAACACGTCGCGCCTTGTCCCCCTTACCGGTGACCTCCACCATCTGTTCCTTGAGGTCGATATCAGAAAGATTGAGGCTGATGAGCTCCGCTAACCGCAGACCTGAAGAGTAGAAGAGTTCCATGATGGCACGGTCGCGCAGGGCGACAGGCGAAGTATCGTCTATCTCGAGTAGATGACAGACCTGGTCTGGGTCAAGGGTAACGGGGAGCTTGCGTCTCACCTTGGGAGCCCGCACACCAAGGGCAGGATTGGCCTCCACTTGTTGTTCTCGAAGCAGGAAATTGAACAGACTGCGTAGACTTGATAATTGTCGATGCAGACTCTTTGCAGCATATCCCTGGCGATGTCGGGTTGCGATAAGCTGCCGTATATGGTGTTGAGAGAGACTGGCCCAGTTATCGATCTGTTGTTGTTGCAGCCACAGAATTGTTGCATTCAGATCACGATTGTAACTCTCCAGGGTGCGGGGTGAGAGGCGACGCTCGTTTCGTAGATAGTTGAGAAACCGATCTGTCCACTCCTGTAGCTTCAGCTGTCGAGGAGTTGACACCGGAATTATATGCCAGGCAGGGATACGGCTTGCAGCGTTCGGCTGATAATCTCGCCAAGGCGGGTCAGAAAGTCAGTGCCATGGTGAGGTGCGAAGCGTTTAGGATCGCAGCTGCCGATGGCCAAAAGGCCAAGCACACCATCGCTTTTAAGCGGTATCAAGGCAGTCGAGGCAATTCGGTCACCCTCAGTGCCGAAAATATAATCTAGCTGATGTTGATCCAGTTTTCCGCAGATAGGCTGGTTTTTATTGAAAAACTGCTCGAAAGTCGCCACCTGGTTGCTCAATGCTTCGTCCAGATGCTCATCCAGATGACTGGAGGAGAAGAGTCTTAACTCAACCGCATCGGCCTTGAAGTCATCATGCAACTCATCTTCAAGGGCGTTCAATACCTCTTCGAAGGTCGCTGCATCTATCAATTCGAGGGTGAGGCGGTGCATGCGCTCCTGAAGTAACTCATTGTTGCGGGCGACTTTTAGCAATTGAGACAGTTGCTTCTGGGATTCCTGAAGTTGACTTCGCAGTGTCTCGACCTGACGCTCGATGAGCGAAACCGCCACGCCACTTTGATGAGGAATCTCTATCTGACCAAGTAGATCATCATGGTGAATAAAAAAATCAGGATGATCATTCAGATAGCTGGCTACCTGATCCTCAATGTCACTATTTTCAGTAGTTTTTGTGGGCGCTTTTTGGTTCATAAGTCGATGGTTCCTTCGTACACGGTCTCTGCGGGACCTTGCATGAGTACGGGTTGGCCTTCTGAATGCCACTTTACCACAAGATCGCCGCCAGGTAGATGCACAAGGACCTGTTTATCAAGTAAACCGAGTAAACGGCCGGCTACAACTGCAGCGCTGGCGCCGGTGCCGCAGGCAAGGGTTTCTCCGGTACCTCGTTCATGTACTCTCAGGTGAATCTCTGAGCTTTGTACAATCTGCATAAAACCAACATTGGTTTTTTGCGGAAATGCAGAATTGGTTTCAATGAGAGGACCAAGATGGCTAACTGGAGCTTGCGTGATATCAGGAACGATGATGACAGCATGTGGATTGCCCATCGAAAGGGCGCAGAGGTTAATTTTATCACCACCCACATTGAGGTTGTAAGACTTGGCCTGATGTGGCGTCTCGAATGGTATACGCGACGGTTCGAATATTGGTATTCCCATATCCACTTCAATGTATCCATCAGGTTGATGTTTAAGGATAATGCTGCCGGCCATGGTGCCAACAGATATAATATTTTTTCTGCTCAGTGACTTTTCTCTGACAAACACAGCAAAACAGCGGGCACCATTGCCACAGGCCTCAACTTCAGAGCCATCTGCATTGAAGATTCGGTAATGGAAATCGGTGTTTACTGAGCGTGGTGATTCGATGAGTAGGATCTGATCGCAGCCTATACCGAAATGTCTGTCAGCAATTTCCCGGCATACTGCAGGGGTTAATTGTATTTGTTGATTTATGGCGTCGAAAACCACAAAGTCATTCCCTAGACCTTGCATCTTTGTGAAAGATAATTTCAATGATTCACCTCTATAGCTTCAACAGGGTTTTTGCCAGATGGAGATGGATAAAGTGGTCCTTTTTGACCACAGCCATAATTATAAAAGCAACAAATAATGAGGATGAATATGTAGGTTTTGTATTGCATTTGCTTATTGACAGCTAGTAAGACTTTTTAACGTTAGCTCGTATTTTTCATTGATAGCACAAAATTGGATGAGCTTTATGTTATCAATCTCGTTTTGATACTGTTTGCAAGTGAATGGTGTTTGATATATCAGTTTGAAATTGTTGCTGCCAAGTAATACGGAATCTGCAGAATAAATGTCGTTATTATAATATGTAATCAGTATTGGTGATTGGTTTTCTTCACATGCTACTAGGGGGCCTGATATCAATATTTCGCCATTTTTATATTCAATAATCGAACCGTCTGCTAGGTCTGCACTGATGTGTTCTTGTTGAGGCTTTACGTGCTTATCGTTGTTATTATAATAGAAAAATATATTACCCCAAAATAGTGATGGAGCAATTAACGCTGCTGCGAGAAGTTTGTTTATATGCTTTGTATGTGAATGCCAAAGTATATATCCGATAGCAATTACAGGAATGAGCGGCAAAAAATATCTAAATTGCACGCCACCTGGATAGCCGTAGTGCAAATACTTTGTGTAGACAATACTGAAGTGAGTAAGTGTAAAGATTACTGTAGTAAAAACACCAGCTATAAAGATAATCCATAAGTTCAGTAAATTCTTATCTTTAGGTTTTCGGAATACCTGTGACATGGATATCAATACCATTAATATAATGCCATACGATTCAAATGCATATTGTTTGTAAATAGAGGCATGGGATGTGATGCCAGTGAAGGATTTCATTAATGCTTGTGAGTAGTGAATGAAATAACTGCTTAAATTCATGGATGTATTTGACTTTTCCCAGTAGGTGTCAAGCAGGGAGGTACCGGCAGGAAGAAACGAATTAAATGCAAGTTTTGTATATAAGAAATATGTAATTGGTACGAGCAGAATTGCTGAAGAATAGAGCATATATTTATTTGGAGTGATTATTGACTTCCTCAATTCACTTGGCGTAATTATAAGTAAAGTTAGGCTTAAAATAATTGCCTGTAATCCTGCTGTCGCCTTTGTGAGAAGGCATAGTGACAGACCGAATGCAATAGTTATTGAAGAGATACTTGGTTTGTTGTTTGAAAATAAATGGAACCAGCCAAACAACAATATTGAGAAAGAAAGTATCGCAAGGCTATCGTTATTTACTGCTGCAGATATGTAGGGAAATATTGGTATAGAAGTTATAAATAGAGCATACATAATAACTGCAGAATTATCACGGTTTAGTTTCTGTACTCCAAATATGAATAAACACAAAGCTAGTACAGAAAAGATAATGCTGAGTATTCTGATGTTGTAGTAGTCAGACACTACAGTACAATCATTCTTGTCTGTGAGAGCGGTAGTAAGTAAGTAATAAAGTGGAGGATGTGAAAGATAATTTGGATCATGTCTCTGCTTTCCACCATGAGTGCATAACTGTTCCTCCAATGGCTTGAACGCACCCCAATCCTGATTCATATGTGCGATTTTTGATAGGTGCGCTATTTCATCAGGAGGTATGCCGAGGCGTAAATCATTCGCTAGGTAGTATGAATATGTTGTAAATAAAACGACAATAACTATAAGAGATACAATTGTGACATTTACGGAATGCTGATTTGTACTATGGGATTTATTTTTGAACATATTATTGAATCGGTTTTGATTTTTATTTGAAATGTACTGCCAAATTGAATATGACTTGGTCTCATCGCGCGAAAATTTACTGGGAAGGTTGAAAAAACTTACAAGAAAAACCATTGTTATTATGGAACTTATTGCCCAACCAGTAGCTACTGACGAACATAGCCAATCAGGTAGTCCCTGTTGCTGTGAAACGATCGTTAAAAAATGATCGAATTGATACCATTCAAGTCCTCTGGCCAAGGCTTGGTTGCTAAATTTAATGAACCCCAATACAGCTAAATTAGAGAATATAAAGTACGATATTATAATATACTTGCTAGGCTTCCCCAAAAGCAATAAGCCACTGGCAAGTATTGTCACTATAGCAATAATAGCAGGTAGTAAATAACGAGGATTGATTGATCCATACCCGATTGCATGAACTATCATTTGCATGAATACGGCAGCTATTGTGAGTGCAAAAGCCACGATAACGAGGGCTTGTTTATAATTAATATTACCCTTTTTAAATTGAATAGCTACGTAACTAAAAAAAGAAATAAATGCAATTATATTAATAAACGTAGTCAATTTGGAGACTGAACCGTTGAATAAGTATTTTATTCCGGGGTCAAGCGATGCTGAAAAAAGATACCACCATAGATGACTGTCTGTAATAACCCTATACAGATCCTTGTGCTCTCGACTGTCATAGATAGCAGCCCATGACTGGTCAGCCGCTCTATAAAATGTGCCACTTTGCTCGTAGTTACCATAATAGAATGAACCGGAGACAGCTAAAGCGGAGATAAATAAAACCAGTAAATGTAGCGTTGGGTATCTAAGCTTTGAAAATAATCCGCCTTCAATTTTGCTGCTTTTTATCATGCCTATATATAGTAATGAGGCAGCTATTAATAAAGTGGGTAGAAATGAAACCTTTGTATAAAATCCTAACGAAATGCTTATAAGTAAGATGATAAAAGCTCTTACATCATAGCCAAGCATAAGTATGCGAATAGAATATGACCAGGATATAAATATAAAAAATACAAGCAATACTTCATTGAAAAGAAGACTTGATACCTTAACGAATGGGAGATAGAAGATGAACAGGATAAGGAAATAGGTATCAAAATTACGTAACTTTAGAATATTGAAGTATCTTGCAAAGAATATAATTAGCACAGATAGTGTTATTGCTATCACTATGTTAAAAAGACGTGCACTGAGAACAACCTGTTTGAGTTTGTAATTGTTATCTACAAAATAGCCTACAACAGGAGACAGTAGTTTATAGTACAGTGGTGGGTGATGAGCTGCGAATTGAATATCTCGATTTTTTTTTATAAGTGGTAATTTAATCCCTTGTAAGAATTCAGGCTGTAAATCCTCACTGATCTGCCACGCATAATCAAGATGTACATTTGTGTCAGCGTGTCCTTCCAGAGGGTAGGTCAAGCTGACAAGTAAGTAACAAAATAATGCAGTAACAATAATTGAAATCTTTAACCAAAGTCCAAGAGGGATATCAACCGTCTTGTCTATTATTGTGGTAAACTTCATTTGTAACTTGTTGTGTGATATTTCAATAACATAACAATTGATGCGAGAGCAATCTCAATTGTGATATAAAATACTCGATTGAGCGTTGCGAGAATAATAGATGTGTTAGTTTCCAGATAGGGGATCAAGCCAAACACAAGTATTGTTTCACGTATGCCAATACCAGCAGGTGCGAAAGGTACGACGAAACCTACTGCATAACTCAACGCATAGAGCCCAATAATATAAACCAATCCAATCTCTATCGATGACAATGGCAACAAGGTGATCCAAAAGGAAAATCCGAGGGAAAACCATATAAATAGAGAAATCATCAGGGATGCAGGTGTATAAGTTAATCGACGTGAATAATCGAGGATTATATTTCGCCATGGTCCAAAGCTGGCTATCAATAAAACTATACCGGCAATACAGATTGCAAAAATGATCAGCCTACTGGGGAGTTGTGAGAATAAAGAGATAAGTAGCTCATATTGTGTAATGGAGATTAGGCATAGCCCGAGTGACAAGGCGCTGAATACAACCCAGAAAGTCTCAAGTAGGATCGTGTCACGGATGGCCTGATTACTAAGGCCAGCCTCTTTGTAGAGGCCTATTCTTCCAATAAATTGCCAGATTGAGCCGGGGATGTACTTTCCCAGTTGCGTCAAATTATAGATTATGAAGCAGTGTTGAGCAGAAAGTTTTACCTGATATTGTTGTAGCGATTGATGCATTATGGCAACTAAAAATAGCTTACCGATTGCTAAGGCGCATATTGAGTAGATGATGGTGGAGAGAGGTAGTTGATGAATGACTGTCTCGACACGATGAAGATTGCCGATTAGAAAAAAGCCAATGAAAACCAGTACAAGAATCCACCAAAGCGTTTTTAGGGTCGTTTTGATATTCAATCTCACGACGGTTCTTCATCCAATACACTGAATAGATAGTTGAATTGAATTTCAGAAGAATCCATTGCTAAATCACGTTGTTGTCGAAGTTTGCGAATAGTGGTTTGCTCACCACTGAGAAGTTGATGGATGGTATCTACAATCTTTTTCGAATCGAATTGTTTAAAGTCAAAGACAAAATCACCAAGATTAAATGATTGCATGACTTCCTGGTACTTATGGCTCCAACCGAGAACAATCACGAGTTGATTGGTTGATAATGCAGCGATCATTGCATGAAAGCGTGAAACCATAACAAGTGTACAAAAAGACATAAGTTGTTTAATGCTGTTTGTATTAATATCAAAATCAACAAAATAGAGTGCAGTTGGTTGAATTCCGTCATCGGAGAGACGTTTTACGATGTCACTGATAACGGGTAAATCGTTGTTTCGAAACTGGGCCATTCGGTCTTCACGAGTGGCATTTGGATAGAGTAGTACGGCATAACCTTCAGTTAACAGGCGGCGACAAAGGGATGTCATCTCCTCAATATAATCATTTCCAGAGGGTTGCAACTTAACGGCTAAAACGCTACTGGGACAGATTCCAATAAGTTTGCGATCTTCCTGCTCAAGTCGTTCTGTAAGCTTGGAAAGCTTGCGAGGGTTTTCCATGGTCAGCCTATAACTGGTGCGATGCTGAAATGCTACATCAGCAACTGGCTCAGGATAGAGGGTCTTAAGCGACAGTGACTTAAGATGTTGGTGTGTACTGGCACCACGAGCGAAAACCTGTAGGCATCTTGCCAAAGTATGCTTTGCAAAAAAACGATTGAGTGAATTTTCGAATGGGCCTAATGCCTGGGAGAATTTTATTACAGGTGTATCTAGAATAAATGCAGGTGCCAGGGTTAATACATTATAGGGTAGGAATTTCTCACGACCATCGATAAAAGAGACACCAGCAAGATCAATAAGCACATCAGAATCATGCATCGAAATTACTGATTCAGGAAGCCATTTCCACGATAGTTTCAAGGTCGTCCATTTCATCAATGACAAGAGGATTGAGAAAGGAAAAAGCACCACAAGCAAATAAAGAGGCGTAGCGCTATAGATGTTGATCATTGGGTCACTCACCAGCTTACTGTCGATGTCTGGGTAGTAGGAATATATATTGAATCGAGCATCAGGATAGTGATCTCTAATTCGTCCAATGGTCGTTGTAAGCATCGCTTCAGCACCGCGATTTCCACTAATCGTGGCAGCAATGATAGAAATAGTCTTCATTTCAGAGATTCAAGTCCTTTTCTTAAATAAAGGTAAGCCTTCAGTAGTGGCCGTGGTAGCTTGAAAATCAGGCCATTCCAACGACTGTTCTCACTCCAGCGCATGTTGAACAGCGCCATCAGCGCAGTCAACCACTCATGCCATGAAACTGGAACTTTGAGATTATCCGGAATCTTGTATCCCACAAGCGATGCAACACGACTTCTAGCGCTGACATTATAGTGATAGGGTGCCGCGCGTGCCTGACCATCTAGGATGTCTGTTACTTCAAGCGGTGAAGCGATAATCCCATCACCATCCATCGCTCTATCCCAGATGTGAGAACCTGTTTCTGTACGTACGATGACGCCAGACTTTTTGATAGGGTCTTGCTTAAAGCGATAAGCCCAAACATCACCCAGTGATATATCTGCGTCATAACCAAAATGGTCGTGGCAAACCAAACATTTTTTTTCTGAGTGGAAGAACAAATTTTGATAAAGACTGAAATAGGAGAAAGGCTTTTTAACAGTGATTCCATTTTTAAACTTCGCTTCGAGTTGTCCTCGCCAATGCCCTCTACGAAAACAGTAGCTTTGAATGGAACTTCCGGCCTCTTTTTCAAGTTTGTCTGTTATCGCATCAATCAGTGTGGTTCTGGAATTATGTCCGCAAACTAGAGCAATTTTTAGTCGTACCTTTCCTTCCAAGCGCGGGTCTTTTTCTATCCAACGTGTCAGATTGGAGATATCACAGGGTAATCCAACAACAGCAACATGCCCATCGAAATCGCGAATTAATGGTAGTGCTTCTTTCATGAATGCGGTTTCGACGTATTTACTACCTTGAGCTGCAAGAATCTCTGTTGTTGTTGTGGCAATGGCAAAATGTGCTCTGACCTTACCTGACTCAATGCCTGCTTTGCAGATCAACGCACCCTCTATATCCCCACGTTCGAGCATTCTGATCAAAAGTGCTGATCCAATACCCCCGGATGCGGCATTAATGCGTACAGCCGGATCAGACGCGTAGGCATGGTATAGCGCACTATAAGCACCCACTAGCGTACTGATCTGTTTATCAGACCATTTTTTTTGAAGCAGCCTGTCAGTTAACTGGTTGAGCATTATTGAGTAGTGGCCTATAGGTCGGCATCTGAGACTAGATTGAGGGACGCAATCTTAGCATACAAACAAACCAGGCCGGATGGGGCACGAGTGTGGTGGGGCGAATTCATTGTACCTAAAAGCAAGACCTTTCTTCCAGGGTGTCTAACTAACAGAAGATTAAAGGGTTTAAGCTGTCAATGATGAAGCGGACCGGCTTGAGATCAAGTTGTGTCATGTGCATGGTGGATAATGTACAGCAAAAATAATCCACAAACCTCGGCCAACCTGTGTGTGTATTGGAAAAGTCGGTGAAGAATCAAAGCGAGGATGGACATATCTTCGCACCTGCCGGGTTCTATCTTGTGCTTCACCTAAAGGCATTACCCGATGTTGCTGAGGCAGGTATGGGTGCATTCGATCGTTTTTACCCATGGTCAGTTTGAGGAGAGAAAACTCAAGCCGTATGGTGTTTCCCATTTGGCAATGCCTTTTAAGTGCTCACTCAGGCCGAGGCCTGTTCTGAATTTCGTGATGCTTCTTGTGATTCTTTGTGTTCTGGGACTAACTGATTGAGGAGTAATTTCAATGCTTCGGTATCTATAGTCTCACAGGCCTGGTTCATCTTCTCCAGACCAGCCATGAGCCAGGTCCACTCCACTTGTCGATGGTGGGCAAGAAACACCTTATCATGTGCCGTTTTTTCAAGTTGCTCCATTTCGTGAAACAGCTCTTCGTATAGCTTTTCACCAGGCCGTAGGCCGATATACTCAATCTCAATATCGGTTCCTGGCGTCCTGCCCGAGAGATGGATCATCTGCTCGGCGAGATAGCTGATCTTGATAGGTTCGCCCATGTCGAGTACGAAAATCTCACCGCCTTTACCCAGAACCACAGTCTGCATGATCAGTTGACATGCCTCAGGGATGGTCATGAAATAGCGTTCCATACGAGGATCGGTTACCGTTACAGGACCTCCCGCCTCGATCTGTTTTTGAAACAGGGGGATAACGCTCCCTGCAGAACCCAGTACATTACCGAAACGCACAGTGATGAACTTAGTGTTGGAGTGGGCGTTCAGGTTTTGACAGAAAATCTCTGCACCTCGTTTGCTTGCCCCCATCACATTGGCCGGATTGACTGCTTTGTCGGTGGAAACCAAAACGAATACACTGCATCCGGAACGATCCGCAATCTGGGCCAGATTGCGAGTACCCAGGATATTGTTGCGGATTGCCTGACGCAGCCGGTTTTCCAGCATCGGCACATGCTTGTAGGCAGCGGCATGAAAGACCATGTCTGGTTTAATCTGGGCAAACAGGTTCTCGACGAAAGGTTGATCAATAATATCGCCGAGATGGCAATCGAGGATTAGATCTGGAAAAGACTTGAGTAACTCCATTTCGATGGTGTAGAGATTGAACTCATTGATCTCAAGCAGTACCAGGCGGGCAGGTTTTAATTTGGCTATTTGACGGCAAAGTTCAGAGCCAATCGAACCGCCGGCACCGGTGACGAGAATGTTTTTGTCAGATAATGCGGCATCAATGGCGGGCCAGTCGAGTAATATAGGATCACGGCCCAGTAGATCCTCGATAGAAACAGTACGCAGGTTATTGATCTGTACGTTACCTGACATCAGGTCATTGAGCTGCGGTACGGATCTGAAAGGGACGCCTGCCTCTTCACATAACTCGACCAATCGCCGCATCTGTACCGAGGAGGCAGAGGGGATTGCCAGCATGATGATGTCTATGGCAAGTTCTTCACACAATTGCGGAATCTTTTCACAGGTGCCTGCCACAGGAACACCATGAATTTCCCGGCCCTGGCGACGCAATTTATCATCCACAAAGGCCACCGGTCGGTAGTCACCGCGCCGATTGCGCAGAATATCCCTGGCCAGCATTTCGCCTGCTTGCCCAGAACCCACGATCAGGACCCGTTGGCCTGGCTTGAGGTCAAGATGGTGATCTTTGAGTAAACGGTAGATAAGTCGTGGCCCGCTCAGCAGCATCACCAGCAGAATGGCGTAAATCACGGGAACCGAGCGGGGAATCCCTCCAGCGCGGGTGAAGACAAACAGCAGCGCTACACTGACAATGGCACCCACGAATACCGCCTTGAGGATACGTATGATGTCCGGAAGGGATGCATATCGCCAGATACCGCGATAGAGGCCGAAAAGAAGAAAGGCGGTGAGCTGAATCGGCAATACAAACAGCAGTCCCACCAGTGCGTCCTGGTAATAGGCGGCGGGTAGTACCTCAAGATTGTAACGGAACCAGAATGCCAGAAACCAGGCAATAGGCACCATCAGCAGATCATGGGCCAGCGCTACTGCCTGTGAACGCAAATGGTGTGGTATGACTTGTTTGCTCATCAAATCCAGCATCCGTAGCCAGAGATGGATCCATGGGAAATCCAGTCGTGTCCGGCAAGGTGTCCTTCGCCGTGAATGGCTATTCCCTTAGCAAGAACGACAGCGCAGCAGGGTGCATTTGGATTTTTCACAAATTCATCTAGCGTTCCACAATTCACCTGATGTGTGAGAGAAAAACGCAATATTTGATTCGGCATATCATTACCTTGGGTTAGATATCAGCGGTCAACTGCGGAATCTGGGTTAAAGCACTCCTGGTATCCCTGTGTTGCATTATGGACGGCTGGTGGCTGGCTATTCTACCCCATTGTATGGTTTGGGCAGCGTTGAGTTGTTGAGATTGGAGTGGATTCAGCAAGTTTTCGGATAGTCTCCCCCCTTGATTGTTGCTGTGCGTTATACTGGCCGCTCTTTTTGCTCATCCGACGGACATACTATCCTGGGTTCGAGTGAGTAGTGATCCGGTTCGTCCTGGTGGGTGTGGATTTACGACTGAAGCTTGTAGAGTGCTGTCTGACAGCCAACGTGACACACAAAAATTGATTTCAGAAACATGCAGCATTTTGACCTGACCCAGACCTCAAATCCAACCCTGCAAATGGGCATACTCGCATTCCTGCAGGAGAATAGTCTCCTTTCCTCCCATGATCATACCCGGGTTGAAGGTTTTGTACGGGATACCGGTGAAGGTGAAGTTGAAACCCTGGTACATCTGGGACTGGTTTCTGAACCTGATTTAATCAAGGCTCTGTCAGAACTTTATGGCCTCCCGCTGATCGATAACAGGGATGAATACCCGCAGGAACCGGTCCATCCAGAGGCGATTTCATTGCGTTTTCTTAAGGAGATGAAGGCCATTCCCCTGGCAGTGGATGCGAATCGCTTGGTGGTGGCGGTTGCTGATCCGGGGCAGGATTTCGTTGCCGATGCCATCCGCTTGGTTACCGATATGCCGGTCAGCCTCAAAATTGGGCGGCTGTCAGAGATAGAATCTGCCCTGGAGCGGGTCTACGGTGCGGGAAGGAGTGTGATGGGGGAGATCGTCGATGGGCTCGATGGTGAGGAGGAGACGGAAGAGAGTATCGAGCATCTGAAAGATCTGGCAAGCGAGGCACCGATTATTCGTCTGGTCAACCATATCCTGCAACGGGCGGTGGAGGTCGAGGCCTCCGATATCCACATTGAACCCTTTGAAGAGCATCTGATGGTGCGTTATCGCATCGACGGCATTCTGACCGAATCGGAGTCTCCACCCTCACACTCCACAGCGGCGATTATCTCCAGAATCAAGATCATGGCAAAGCTCAACATTGCGGAGCAACGGGTGCCCCAGGATGGCCGAATTTCGGTGAAGATCCAGGGTAACGAGCTTGAATTGCGGGTCTCGACTGTACCAACCTTGTACGGTGAGAGCGTGGTCGTCCGTCTGTTGAATAAGAAGAGTATCAGCTTCGAATTCGATAGCCTGGGATTTGGGGATATCTCCCTGGCACGGATGCAGCAGTCGCTGCAACAACCCAACGGTATTATTCTGGTAACCGGCCCAACCGGCAGCGGTAAAAGTACGACCCTGTATACGGCCCTCAGCCAACTCAATAAACCCGGGGTCAAAATTATCACAGTCGAAGACCCGGTCGAATACAAGTTGGAGGGGATCAACCAGATTCAGGTTAAGCCACAAGTCGGTATGAATTTCGCCAATGCCCTGCGTGCCATCGTGCGCCAGGATCCCGATATCATCATGGTGGGCGAGATGCGTGATGCGGAGACAGTACGGATTGCCGTGCAGGCAGCCTTGACCGGCCATTTGGTGCTTTCTACGCTGCACACCAATGATGCGGCGGGAACGGTCAGTCGTCTCCTGGATATGGGGGTCGAACCCTATCTGCTGGCCTCAACTGTCAATGCCATCGTCGCACAACGATTGGCGCGGCGCTTGTGCTCAGAGTGTAAGCAAGCCTATATGGCAGATGAGGGGCTTGCACGACGTTTTCGTCATGCGGGTCTTGTCGCTGACCATGAACCGGTAAAGCTCTACCAGCCGAACGGTTGTGAGGCCTGCTCAGACACGGGCTACAGCGGACGTATGAATATTGCTGAGGTGATGTTGATATCGGAAGCCGTGCGTCAGCAGGTGATACAGCATGCCCCATCATCGACAATCCAGCAGCTTGCTGTTCAGGAAGGAATGGACACCATGTTTCAAGATGGCCTTGCCAAGGTGTTGAAAGGGCATACCTCGTTTGAAGAGCTGATGCGGGTCAGTGAAGAGGATGAGTAATGGCCCTGTTTCAGTATAAGGCAAGTAATGGGAGTGGCGAACTACAGCAGGGGGAGATGGAGGCGGAAGACACTCGCCAGGTGATTATTGAGCTGCAACGGGATCAGCTGATCCCGTTGCAGGTGAAACGGATTACCGGTTTGAGAGGCTTGTTACGCTATGGGGTGGGTTCCCAGGGTAAAAAAATCGGCCACAAACAGGTTTTGTCTTTTGCCAAGGAGTTGGCGACTTTATTGAAAGCTGGGCTGCCACTGGAAGGGGCGTTGTCACTAATGGCGAGGTTGAGCAGCGATGAAGCCATGAGTGAGGTGATCGACTCATTGAATGAGTCGATCAAGGGTGGCAACACCTTCTCCCGGGCACTTGAAAAACACAAGGATATTTTCCCGCGGCTGTTTATCAGCATGATCAAGGCGGGTGAGGCGGGTGGCATGCTCGGTCAGGCCCTGGACCGCATTACAGATTACATGGAACGCTCACAGGCACTGAGAGAGAGTGTCCGTTCAGCTCTGATCTATCCAACCATTCTATTGGTTGTTGCCGCGATTTCGGTGATGGTTTTATTGATCTTTGTGGTCCCGCAGTTCAGCCAGATGTTTCAGGATATGGGGCGGGAACTTCCTCTGCCTACCCAGGTCGTACTCGCGGCAGGTGATTTTTTGAAGCACTACTGGTGGCTGTTGCTGGCTTTTCTCTTGCTTGGCGTTGTGCTTTTCCGAACCTGGATTGAGAAGGAGGAAAACCGGTATCGTTGGGACCAATGGCTACTGAAGATGCCGTTAGTAGGTGATCTTTTATTGAAGGTAGAGACAGCGAGACTGTCACGCACGCTTTCCTCTCTGCTACACAATGGCTTGACCCTGTTGAATGCTGTCACCCTGTCGCAAGAGGTGCTCAACAATCGTTATATTGCCAGGGCCATCGACCAGGCAGCACAGAAGCTTAAACAGGGCAAAGGGCTTTCTGCACCGCTCATTGAGCAGAGGGTGCTGCCTGAATTGGCCATTCGTATGCTTCAGGTTGGTGAGGAGTCCGGTGATATCGGCACCATGCTTGCGGATGTGGCTGATGTCTACGACCGGGAGGTGAGGGAGACGGTTCAGCGTCTGCTTACCCTGGTAGAGCCGGTACTGATAGTGGGTCTTGGATTGATTATTGCTGGTATAATCATCTCAATTTTGCTGGCAATGTTGAGTGTTAATGATCTGGCTTTCTAATGCTGACGCTTTAGGGCCTGCTAACACTGACCCGATGGGATTATTGTTAGCAGGCCCTATTGAGCGTCCTTCCGGAAACACGACATATTATCTGGGCACCTTACGACTGGCTGCAAGCCGGCTTGTGGGCGGACACCAACAAACTGGATGGAGCAGGTAGCTCTAAATCCCTCTGTAATTAAGAGAAACTGAAAATGAATCTGAATCTGAAACTATATAATACCAGCCATCGCGGTTTTACCTTGATTGAGCTGTTGGTGGTGATGGCGATCCTGGCTATGTTGGCCGGTCTGGTGGGCCCCAAGGTAATGAATGCACTGGGTGAATCGAAGAGTAAGACTGCCAGGGTACAGTTAGAAGAGCTTTCTGCAGCGCTTGATATCTATCGCCTGGATACGGGCAACTACCCACGTGGCACACAAGGACTGCAGGCCTTGGTACAGAGGCCTGATGCAGCGGAAAACTGGAATGGCCCCTATTTGAAAAAGCCCAGGTTGCCGAAAGATCCTTGGGGTGTCGACTATATTTATCGCTTTCCAGGTGAGCATGGAGACTACGACCTCTACTCGCTTGGTGCCGATGGTACTGAGGGTGGCGAGGGTGAGGCCAGGGATATTAATGGATGGGAGTGAATCGGCAAGTGCTCCATTCGTGGTGTAGTGATGACACTTAAACTGTGAATGTGCCTTGTACGCAAAATACCAGTATTTATAATCTGCTTGGTCCTATGCATAGTGGTCAAATGAGGATGCTGGGTTCAACAGGGTTCACCCTGCTGGAGTTGATAGTTGTCCTGACGATTGCTGGCGCATTGGTGGCGCTGGTTCCCCCTGCAATGGATCGTCTACTCCCAGGTCTGAAGATCAAAGCAGCCGGTCAAGAGATGGCGGATGCGATGCGGTTTGTTCGGAGCTGGTCGATTGCACAAGGTGACGAAGGTCTGTTTACCCTCGACCTGCAACAGAAGCACTATACAATCTCACCCCGAAAACGCACATATGAACTACCGGAGAGTAGCGAAACGACCCTGGTGTTTGCTGATGATGAGCAGCAGGGTATTGGGCAGGGAGGTATTCGTTTTTTTCCCGATGGCAGTTCCAGCGGCGGGCGCATCATTCTGCAGGGCTCAGGGAAGCGCTATCGAATAGATGTCGATTGGTTGACCGGCAGGGTTACTGTTGCAGATTGATCGAAAACCTGTTGCAAGGAGGCAAGGTGGGTTCTCCCTGCTGGAGGTACTGGTCGCATTTACTGTCCTGGCGATCTCTCTCGGCGTTGTTATGCAGGCCTTGTCCAGCAATACTCGGGGGCTATCGATTGCTACTCAACATGCCGATGCAGCGACGATTGCCGGTTCCAAGCTGGCAGAAGTCGGTCTGGTCTATCCCCTTGAGGTCGCCAGCTTTGAGGGTGATAGTGGGGATACATTCCGATGGCGGCTCAAGATTGAAACCAATCCACACGAGACAGGATATTTGAAAGAGGCCTCATTTCTGATTTCAGTCGTTGTCACATGGGGTGAAGGTCGTTCCAGTAAACAATATGTCTTATCAACGTTACGCAATCTCTAGTGCAAGCGGCTTCACGCTACTGGAGCTGATGATTTCACTGGTGCTGATGAGCCTAATCCTTTTGTTGCTGTTTTCCGGATTAGACCTGGGAAGCCGCAGTTGGCAGAAGAGCGTGGAAAAGGCTGGACGTATGTCCGGTGAACAACTGACCTTTGATTATCTGCGTCGTACCTTGAGTGGCATGTTCAACCGGCACATCGGTGAAGGAGCGGACAGAGAATCCCTGTTTTCCGGGACCCACCACTCACTGCGTTGGGTTGGGCCCACCGCTTCTCAGGCGGGTGTGGGGGGAGCATCTCTATTTCGTCTCGAACTGGTGGGCGATGGTGAAGAGAAGTTCTTGTTACTCAGGCGTTGGCTTTACCATCCTGAGATCCTGGAACAGGCGTCTGTCGAGGGTAAAGATTGGCGTGACCCTCTAGGTGTGGATTGGCGATCTGAGAATGAGCATGATTCGGGACTACCCTATAGTGTGCATCAGTTGCTAAGTGGCGTGACTGATATTGAATTGGATTACTATGGATCGCAACAACGGGGTATACCAGCCGAATGGCAAACTGAGTGGAAGGCGCTAAAGAAACTACCCCGGCTGATTCGGTTGCGTTTGCACTATGCGGATCGTATTACACCGCCACTGGTAGTCGCGATGACAAGGCGACAGGGATGAAACGGGAGCAGCAAGGGATAGTGCTGGTACTGGTACTCTGGACCCTGGTCCTTTTAATGGTCATCGTATCCGCTGTGTCATCGTCTGCACATACCCAATCCACCCTTACTCACCATCAGATGGATCAGACCCGTTTCAGGGCGTTAGCCGAGGCAGCCTTCCATTATGGCGCAGCTCGTGCCTTCGATCCTGATGCCGATCTGGCCTGGAAGGCAAATGGTCAACCCTACAGTTGGCGATTCGGCGGGCGGGAAATAGTGATCAAATTACAGAAGGAACAGGATCGTCTCGATCTCAACCAGGCGACAGCTCAACAGCTGGATCAATTGCTGTTGTCCATTGAGGTTGACGATGAAATTCGTGATCGATTGGTTGGCGCCATACTCGACTGGCGTGATCGCGATTCACTGCATCGACTGAACGGTGCCGAAGATGAAGACTATCGTCAGGCCGGCAAGGCTTATGGGGCAAAAGACGGCTCTTTCACGACCCTCGATGAAATCGGATTGGTTTTGGGAATAACGTCTCAAATACAGCAGCGACTATTACCCTATCTGACCCTCCATGCCAGTGTTGGAAGTGATGCGAGTAACCCATATTTACTCCCCGGCGGATTTGGTGATGGTTCCGGAACAACTATCATTAAAAATGGCATTCGAGTGCTGGTTGAGATCATTGAGAAGCAAGGTCACTACCTGGCCGAAGCAGTGGTTATCCGGTCGAACAGCAGGTTGCGGCTTGTTTCTGTAAACTACGGCGTTTCGCCAAACAGATGGCCTGTATTTGAAGAGGATTAGCAGTGCTGGATAGCATGGCAGGACAAGAGATAGGTAGGTTGCTGCGGGATCGGTTGATCGATCCTGTCATGGCTTGCCTTGCCAGTCATTTAGGCCAGTCAAGTGATAGCGGTTGTCGTCTGACAATTACGCCCACATCGGGGACTTTTCACACTGCCTTGGACCAAAAGGGTATTGAATTACCATCAGCCGATACCGATCTGACCCGGCTTAAACCCTACCTGCATAACTGTTCTGCAAAAGACCGGCGTCGTATACGGATTGAGCTTGATCCGCAACTGCTCATGATACGTGATATAAGATTGCCACTGCCCGCAAAGAAGAATCTGCACAATGTCCTTTTGTATGAGATGGATCGGCTGTCACCATTTAATAGTGAACAGGTCTATTTTCATTTCAAGCCCCTCGATCAGGATGATAAAAGAGGTTGGATAAAAGGTCGTCTCATCGTTGCCCAAAAATGCAGGTTGGATCCTTGGTACGCATTGCTTAATCAGCTAGCCGTTGAAATTGAATCGGTAACCCTGGTTGGAGATGCTTCTCCATTGACTCTAAAACCTCGTAACGGTAAAAGCTCAGGTATCATGGGAGGTAAGTTGAATACCTTGATGGCTGTGTGTTTGATGGTGTTGCTTGTGGTGGCATTGGCGACACCTGTCTGGCAACAGCGGCAGATTGCTATCGATCTTGAAAACACAATGCGGCGAGCACAGAAAAAGGCTGCTGATGTTATGCAGTTGCAGGAACAACTCGCTCAACGTCGTGATGCGGTGGGGATGGTATCGAGTGAGCGAGAATCTTATCTGGCAATGTCGGAAGCCCTGCTGGAATTGACGCGTGTGATACCTGTGGGGAGTTGGACTCGTCGGGTTATCCTCTCCCCGGAACAGGTTAACGTAACGGGTGAGTCTGATCAGGCAGCAGAGTTGATTACTCTGCTTGAGCATTCCACCCTGTTTGAGGCGGTTCGCTTCAAATCGCCGGTTGTTCAGAGCAGGCGTAACGGTAAGGAGGTCTTCGATCTCACCATGCAGTTGACACGGGAGCGTGTTGAGTGAATGCACCTGTATGGACAAAAAAACGCTGTAACCGGGTGCTGCTCGGGTTATTCAGTAGCGTACTGGTGCTTGTACTCTTAGTAACGGGGATCTGGCTGAAGCTGATCAATGGCTACATAGAGGCTGCAGAGCAGGCTCGGCATCGCACCGCCCTCTATCTTCGTGCCACCCAACGGGAAGAGCATCTCCAGGCGGCACTGGTATCACCAAAACTGAATGAATTTATCAAACAGCACTACTTGACTGGAGAGGCGCCCGGTGTGGCCTATGCCGGTTTGCAGCAGCAGATCAAAGAGGTCATTGAATCGGCCGGAGGGGTTGCCTTAAGTACCCAGTTAGTGCAGGAACCACAGGACCAGGAACTGGCTACGGAAAAAATTATTGTCCGGGTTCGAATGAATGGGGATAGTTACGTGCTACAAAAAATTGTGCATGCACTCGAGGTGAAAAAGCCGTTGCTGTTCTTCGATAAATTGACCATCAATGCGCCAACCAGACTCAAACCTGAGATGGAGGAGCGTCTTGATATACGTTTTGATATTTATGCCTACTTTTGGAAAGAGCGGGTATGAAAGCACTCCTCATCACGCTGCTGCTTTTGTTGATGGCAATCGTTATGCTGGAGTGGATGACCTGGCCTGAGCGATACAACCAGGCCCTGCTGATCACAAGTGAACCTCGAAAGGTGGCACCAGAGAATCGATCACGGATTAATCAATCGAATTTGCTTAAAGAGCAGCAGACCTATCAGACCATTGCAGATTCCACCCTCTTCAGGGAGGATCGACAGGGATATAAACACGAGATGAAGGATCCTGATGCAGCAGGCACCAACCAACAGTTATCGAAGTTTCGTTTGCTGGGTATTGTTCTGACTGACCATCTCGAACCATCAGCACTCATCTACAATGAGCAAATAAAGGAGAGTCAGACCCTGCATATCGGCGATTCAGTGGGTAGTTGGACGTTACAGGATATAAACCCGGAATATATCGTGCTGGGCCGGCAAGGCCAGATCGAAAAGATAGCGCTGCGAAATTTCTGACCCTGGCATGCTTCACTTTGAACATCTTTCACTTCGACGAGGCAGTAAGCTCCTCTTTCAGGAGGCAGACTTTATCCTGCATGCAGGATGGAAGATTGGTATAACCGGTGGCAATGGAAGCGGGAAATCGAGTCTTTTTAGTCTGATATTGGGAGAACTGCAGTCCGATGAAGGGCATCTGGTTCTGCCTCCAAGGGTTGAGATTGCTCATGTCGCCCAGGAGACCCCAGCACTATCACGGCCAGCGATCGACTATGTGATTGACGGCGATCATGCACTGCGACAGATTGAAGCAGCGTTGGCTGAAGCCGAGACTTGCGGCGACGGGGCAGCCCAGGCCCGGTTACATGAAGCGTTGCATAACGCTGATGGCTATACAGTCAATGCCCGAGCTGGCGAACTCATGCATGGGCTGGGCTTTTCCGCTGAGGATGAATTGAGACCGGTGAGCCATTTTTCGGGTGGTTGGCGGATACGTCTCAATCTGGCCCAGGCATTGATGTGTCGCTCCGATCTACTGCTACTCGATGAGCCGACCAACCATCTCGACCTGGACGCAGTGATCTGGCTGGAGTCCTGGTTACGTAACTATGCCGGCACCCTATTGATGATCTCACATGACCGGGATTTTCTTGATCAGGTCACCGATCACATTGTCCACCTGGAGCAACAGCAAGCCAAACTCTACTCCGGCAACTACGCCAGCTTTGAACAGATCCGTGCTGCCCGATTAGCCAATCAGCAGGTCGAATATGAAAAACAGCAACGTGAAATAGCCCACATTCGCAGTTATGTGGATCGCTTTCGTGCCAAGGCCACCAAAGCACGCCAGGCACAGAGCCGCCTGAAGGCATTGCAGCGGATGGAGCTGATCGGTCCTGCTCATGTGGACTCCCCCTTCCATTTTAGCTTTCCTGAGCCGGAGAAGAATCCGCATCCACTGCTGCAACTCGATGAAATTGCTGTCGGTTATGATGGACAGGCTGTCGTTGAAAATATCCGTTTCAACCTTGAACCGGGAGACCGGATCGGTCTGCTTGGTCCAAACGGTGCGGGTAAATCGACCCTGATCAAGTTGCTGGCCGGTGAAATCGAGCCCCTAAGCGGTCGATGTGTCCCCGCTCAGGAGCTGCGCGTTGGCTACTTTGCACAACATCAGCTGGAACAGCTTGATCCACATGCAACACCCCTGCTTCATCTACAACGTCTGGATAGTCAGGCGAGCGAACAATCCCTGCGTAACTATCTGGGAGGCTTTGGTTTTCATGCAGATCAGACACTGCAACCTGTGGCCCCCTTCTCCGGTGGAGAAAAGGCCAGGTTGGTGCTTGCATTGTTGGTGTACCAGCGTCCCAATCTGTTGCTTCTTGATGAGCCGACCAATCATCTTGATCTCGAGATGCGTTATGCCGTAGGCCAGGCCCTGCAGGATTTCCAGGGAGCGATGGTTATTGTCTCTCACGACCGCCACCTACTACGTATTACCACTGACGATTTTTGGTTAGTGTATGACCGAAAGGTTGAGCCGTTTCCCGGCTCACTGGATGAGTATCCGGTTTGGCTTGCAGGGCAACGGCGTAATCCAAACGGTGAAAGTGATACCGCTTTGAGTCAACCTCAGGGTATGCATACCGCAACAGCCAGAAAGGACAGAAAACGCCAGCAGGCAGCATGGCGCAAGCGCTTGCAGCCATTGCGGAATGAGCTGGTGAAATTTGAACGAAAGATGGAAAAATTACAACACAGACAGCAGGAAATCGAACAGATACTGGGCGATAATGCGCTTTATGAACCCTCACGTAAACAAGAGTTGAAACAGCAGCTTAGTGAAAAGGCTGATATCGATCGCCAACTGGATGATTGTGAACAACGCTGGTTGGAGGTCAGTGAACAACTCGAGGCTGTACAAAGCGATGAAACAGGCTAAAGTGTCACCTCAAGGAGTCATTTTGTAGATTCCAATCTCGGTTCCATCCTCCTGGTTGTGGAATCAGCGTTTGGAATTCGCTTTCGAATGATTTGTGCAGTGGGTTATTCGATCGCGTGAAACTGGTACACGCACGTTATGTTGAGAACTGATGATGAATATCTATGTAGGAAATCTACCCTGGAGCGTTAAGGATGACGAGTTGCGTCAATTGTTTGCTGAGTTCGGAGAAGTCTCCAACGCCAATGTCATCATGGATAAATTTTCCGGCCGATCACGGGGATTCGGTTTTGTCGAGATGGCTGATACAAGTGCTGCTGAGACCGCAATCGAGTCCTTGAATGAGAAAGAGATTGAAGGCCGAAACCTGCGTGTCAATGAGGCCAAGCCTCGTGAAGAGCGTCCACCGCGCAGATCAAGAGACTGAATGAGTATTATTGGGATTGTGGTAATGTACAATCCCAGCTGATTTTTTTACTGTCTGTATTGCCTGATTTTATTCAGGACAGTCCCCTATATTGATATGAAAGCCTTCTTTGCAGTAACCATACTTATCGCCATGGCCTTTTTGATCTGGCCCTATACGACTGTCTATCGACTTGATCAGGCGCTACAACAGAATGATCAGCAGGCCCTCGCTGAGCTGATTGACGTAGCGGCAGTGAGGGAACAGATCAAACGTAAGCTCAACAAGAATGTCAAAAGCTCCATCGGAGATGTCTCTAACGGCTTCATCGACTGGCTGCAAAGCGGAATACAACGCCTGGGTGGTGATGCCGTCGAGCAGATGGTCGATATCAGGTGGATAGTTACACAGTTACGGGTACACAATCGAAATCCTGAACAGGGAGGTTTTTTCGATCACATGACATACGCCTTTTTTGATGGACCGGATAGGCTTTTACTACGCATCGGCGACTGGGATAATAACCCGGTTCATGCCCATCTCAGCCTGCAGGGTACGCATTGGCGTATTACAGCTGTCTATAACTGATCATTAGAATCGAACCTCCCCTTCATTTCGCCCTGGATGAGTGTTTCCAGATTATATGATTATATTCATATGGTTAGCACAATTTTATTGAGTCCATTTAGCCACCAATTCATGGGTTGGCTTACACACTGATTGGGCTAAAGAAATAACCTGACCGGCCGCTCATCTATTGTGAGGTGGAGCGCTGTTGAGTCAGTGTGCTGCATTATGAAAAACAGGTAGCCCTAGCGGCTGCAGTAAGGATGATAGTGAGAGAATCGAATCATGGCCGAAATCAGTTTCAACCAACAACTCTTTGATGTCTGTCCCACAGGTATGCTGGCTATCGATAGTGATGTTTGTATTCGATGGATAAATCCAGCCCTTGAGGCAATGCTCGATCTGCCAGGTGATGAAATCGTTGGTAAAGACAAACGTTCACTACCTGAGGGTCTACATGCCTTGTTTGACGAGACCGATATGCTGCATCTGTCATTGAATGGTGACGGTGAACGATGGCTGCAACGGGAAGTGTGTGAAGTGGCGGATGGAGAGAATACCCATCTACGTCTGCATTTCTATCAGGATATCAGCCCGTTGATTCTGGCACAGCGGGAAAGCGATCATTTGCGCAAGCAGGTTGAGGATCTCACCATCACCGATGAGCTGACCGGTATGGCCAATCGACGCGCTACTATTCAAGCACTGAATGCACAGGTAACCCGCAGTCGTCGTTATGGAAATCTACTGACCCTGGGTGCAATGCGGCTCAGTCACCCGGGCCAAGCGGAAAAATCTTTGCCAGATAACTCTATTCTGGTAATGGCTCAATATCTGCGTGAACGATTACGCTGGGCCGATGTTATCGGTCGATATGAAGAGCAACTTTTTCTGCTGCTGATGCCGGAGACGAGTGAAGAGGATGGGGAGAGGCTGTTGCAACAGATTGTGGATGAGTGTCGTGACGGTGCCCTGCAGGAGCTTGGTGAGCATCCGGTGCCTGATCTGCAGATCAGTGTGGCAGGTTGGGCGAAAGGTGATGATCCGCAACGACTGATTGGTCGAACACTCGAATCACTCTGATTGATGGCATTGAAACCAAAAGCCCGACAGTGAGATTCCGCCATGCTGAGGCAGATCATTGTATGCTCTGTCTTCGTTGTTACAGGTATGCTCATTCCCTGAAGCAGATTACCGGCAGGCAGGCAGATAGGCTTGGATAAACCTATGAACAATTTTCATTCAGCTCTATGTAGCCTCTGCAAAGCGGTTAACGACCGGTATTAGATTTATGCCTGACTCGCAAGTCATCAGCTTTGACGAGGGTATAAGCCGTAAGGAGTTGAACGCTGTACGTCAACGTTTCATGGGTCTGCATCGTGAACGTTTAAGGCGCATCCAGGCAGAGTTGCGACCAAGCCAGCAGGAGTTCCTTGCACTGCTTCCTTTGCTGTTCCATATCAATCATCCCATGCTGCCGGGGTTTGTGAGTAGCGAAACACCAACCGGTATCTCAGATTACAGTCCATCCAGGCAGGCCCTGGATGGGGCAAAAAAGCTCAGTCGCAGCTTTGAGTATAAGAAGCGTGCTCAACGTGTATATCGTATCCACGGACTTTACCTGATGGGTAGCACTGGCACGATAGGTCAATCATTCGGCAGTGATTTCGATTTGTGGCTCATTCACGATCCCACCCTTAAGCAAGCGCAACGTCAGCTGATGCAGCAAAAGGTGGCAGGGATTGAGAAAAGCGCTATGGAACTGGATCTGGAGTTACACATCTTTCTCGTTGACCCGGAACGTTTCCGAAAAGGAGAAAAATCCAAGCTATCTCATGAGAGCAGCGGTACTACACAACACAATCTATTGCTTGAGGAGTTCTATCGCAGCGCAGTTCTGCTGGCAGGTCGTTACCCTCTATGGTGGTTGGTTCCGCCTGAACATGAGGATGACTATCGGTCGTATGCTGATAATCTCCTGTCCAACCGCTTTATCAAAGCCGCTGAGATTTTTGATCTCGGAGGACTTGATCATGTCCAGGCAGGGGAATTTTTCGGTGCTGCCTTGTGGCAGCTATATAAAGGGATAGATTCCCCCTACAAATCTATCCTGAAGATCTTTCTGATGGAGGCATACAGCCGTAACTATCCTCATCCGCAGTGGCTGGCACAACAGGCAAAGCAGTCGATCTATGCTGGAGAGAACGATATCGATAAGCTCGATGCCTATATCCTGCTTTACCAGAGGGTTGAGGAGTATCTGTTAGATAATGAGGATGATGATCGGCTTGAATTGGCTCGTCGCTGTTTCTATTTCAAGGTCGGTGAACAACTCACTCAGACGAGAGACAGTGAGAGTTGGCGTATACAGGCTATGCTCAGGCTGACCCGTCAATGGGGTTGGGGACAGATTCAATTGCAGATGCTCGATACCCGTTTGGAATGGAAGATTGACCGCGTCATCAAGGAGCGAAATGCACTGGTGGGTGTATTGACGCGCAGCTATAGGCTACTGACAGATTTTGCCCGTAAATACGCTAAAGAGAGTCATATTGACCCACATGAACTTAATCTGTTGGGCCGAAAACTCTATACCGCTCTCGACCATCGTCCTGGCAAGATCGACCATATCAACCCGGGTATTTCCAAAAACCTATCAGAAGAACAGCTGACGCTCTACCATAAGCCGACAAGGGATGGAGAGCTGGCATGGATGCTCTATCGAGGAAAAATAGATGAGACAGATCTGATTGAGCAGCGCCCTATAAAGATCACCGCCAACCTGATTGAAATACTCCTCTGGAGTCATATCAATCAAGTCTGGGGGAGGCATACAAGGATCACGCTTTATGCGGGTGAAACGGGTCTGCCACGAAGAGAGCTGATATCCCTTCAACGAAGTGTTGTCCGGCTGTTTCCATCCTATATGCCACCATCTGCAGGCATGAGCACCCTCGCTCAATCAGCAAGTGCCGTAATGGTTGCGTTATTTATCAATATTGGCACGGATCCTTTGGAGCGGTTGACCAAAGAGGGTATGCAGCTGACCAGCGAGCGACACGATCCACTCAGTTTCGCTTCTGCACGCACGAATCTGGCGGTCACACTGGAATCAATACACCAGACGAGCTGGGGAGAGTTGCAGGTCTCGCAGCATGAAGGTGCCGAAGGGTTGATGGATTTGCTTTGTAACATCCTCAACCTACAGCCTGTGCATAATCTTCCACCAACCAAGATCTATGCATACAGCTACTCCTGTGTGCGGGGTAGCCAGATTGCACTCAGAGTCACCGAGCTGTTCAATCATGTTATCCAACGATTTCGTAGTGGTGAGCTGAGTAATGGCCGTTATGTTTTCCGCATGGGAAAGGCATTTTTCATCATTCAGCAGCAACTGGAAAAGGGGTTTACCTGGCGTGGATTGGAATCACTGGATAGTCTGCTAGATGAATTGATGGCACCACAGCCAGTCTATCGTGCTCTGGAGTTTGACCCGGAGATACTTGTCAATAGTCCCTATCCTGCCCTCTTCAAAGCTAATAAGGCGGATGTTATACAGCTCTTCTTTCATGTAAAAAAGCAGAAAACCAATATCTATCTGCTTGATGAGCAAGGTGCCCTGTTTCAGCAGACACTTGCAACAGATAGCCCCCGCTTTCTGATGCTTCAGCAGAGGCGGTTTCTCAACAGCCTGCAGCAACTGCGAAATCTTGTATTGGGTGGAGAAAATGATCTATTGCTCGAACCGGAATTTCACGAGCTTATCATCGATCAGGATGGACAGTATATTTCAAGGCGCCGAAGAGTGCCTCTCATGAGTAATGATGATTATTTAGAGTTGATTTTAGTGAGTGAGTGTACGGAAGCTTATGCTGAGCCTGTTTCATTAATCTGTGGTGAAACAGAGTTTACCCGACTGGAGTATAGTATGGACTTGTATCGTGCTGCAGCTGAGTATATTCATAATGTTCGCCAGGGAGATGTGAAATATCCCATCTACCTCACCTCTATTCGGTTAAGTGGATTTCAATCTCTGCAGGGATTGGCTACTGTAGACTTGCTAAATCTGAAAAAGCGTGTCGAAAAGCGTCTGAATGATTACATCTGAATGATTTAACGGGGTTAGGGTCAACTAAGTTACTCAAGCGTCGTAGCCGAACAGATTTAAGTTATCCCTAAAAGCATTTGTATACTTGTATTGCAGTTGTGGTATCAGCTCTCTTTTCCAACGCTGTATGGAATGTGAAACCGATTTACTGGTAATGTGTTGTTGGTGGGATTGATCGACTTGGGGTATATGGCAAGATATAGCATCTACACTCTCATCACTAGCAGAGATAGAAAGATAGGTAAATATTTCTCTGAGGGTAGATGTTGTATCGAGTAGCAGATCTTCATAACGTACTAATAGCGCGTTTTTTTGGTAGCATTTGTAGTATTGACTGAATTCACTGACTTCATTTGTTACATTAAGATAGGCTGTTGGTTTTTCGCTTTCTAAATCTATTGTGGCGTTATCTCTTGCACCAAAGTGTAGTGCAGAAAGCACCATATCTCGAAAATCACGTACTAGTATAATTTCTCTGGCATATGGATAGAGTTCACGAACGACTAAGCTGAGTTGACGCCATGTGGTGGTTTCAGCGCCGGCAAAATAGGGGATTTTCTCAGCAAAATAACTCATATTATTTTTATCTTGCTGTACACCTATCTGGTGATAATAATCCTCGATTGCTTGTTGACAAAAATACAACCCCTTTTTGTAATACTTTTCTTGGAACCAGTTGCGTTGTTGTTCATTTGACATGAAATCACGTTCGAAACGCTGTTGGTCAATGGGGGATAGAAAAGTATGTGGTGAATGGAGCTGGTGGTTGACTAAATGCAGCCAATACTCCAGTGCAAAGGTTTCATAAGGATGTTGGTTCGAAGCGATGATGGAGGGGTGCTTTGCCAACAGTTGCATGAGCAAGGTTGATCCAGTTCTACCTATGGTTGTAATAATGATGGGATGTAACTTGGGGTTGAAGTGGGTGCTGGTGGGTGTGCGGTTTAATGTTATCTTACAGAGTGTAACCTTCTCTCCGGAAACCATATGAGCGTTTAATAACAGCACACTGTTGTCTGCTAATCCCAGTACAGTGAGATAGGTGGTAAAGCCACATCTCCGATTAATCGTACAGTTGGATAGATGATTAACTACATCGGGTCTTTCAACGTTCAGAGAAAATGTATGGAGACAACATGAGGCATTGTCGTGACTATCCCTGATTTCAAGATATGAAATAGGGTCATTTGGGCTGGCTACCCAGCCAGTTAAGAGAAGTTGATCGCTTGAATCAGTTAGATCCTGTGAGGGAGTATCCAGATGGAAGCCCAGAATTTGGCGATTGGCTAGAGTTTGTATATTGAGAACGCTGTAAGACAAAACAGATTCGACCCAAACATATTGTATTCAAAAAAGTATGTGCTTACGAGCCAAAATGCTCAAGTTGGTTTCAAGTCTGATCTTGAATTATAAAAAAGATCGAAGCCAATTGCTCATTAATGCTGGTAATCTGTATTATAGAGTAATAGAAAGTATTAATTGAGAATAAACAAAAAAGATAAATGTAAAAAAATGTGTCGCCTCACTGATCTAACCATAATTTGAATAGATCAGTGAGGGTGGAAGTTGAGTTTGATATTGACCTATTTCATGGCAGGATCGGCTGCAAGTCCAATATATTCAATTTCGAAGACTAAGGTCTCATTGGGACCTATTTTTTTACCGGCACCTGTTTCTCCATATGCCATTTCAGGGGGCATGACGACGCGCCATTTCGCACCCGGTTTCATTCGTACTATAGCTTCTCTGAAACCTGCTACGACATTATTCAGATTAAACTGTATCGGCTTACCCCGTGAGTAAGAACTGTCGAAGACACTTCCGTCAATTAGTGTGCCTTGGTAGTGAACTGCTACTTTGTCTTTGGCTGTTGGTGAGGGACCGTCACCGGCCTTCAGTACTTCTAATTGTAAGCCGTTATCAAGGGTAGTAACATTATCTCGTTGACCATTTTTCTTCCTGAAAAGAGCGCCTTTTGTATTGTTTTCAGTCGCGGTTTTCGTACGTTCAATTTGTCGTTGCTGATAGTGCAGCTTTAAGCTTTCACGCATCTGTGGCTGTGAGAGTTGAGGGGTTGTATTACTTAGATAGTCAGCAATTGCTGCTGAGAATACATCAATATCCAGGTCGGTAATATCTTGTGCGCGTAGCATTTGTCCAAACTGTATACCGACAGCGTAACTGTATTTCTGTTTTTGTGTTGATAAATCAATTGCAAAACAATTGTGAGACAAGAGTAGAAATAGAGTAGATAGTGTAAGCTTGCTGAATTTCATAATATAGAATTTACCTCTCTGGAGAGTCTGTTTAAATTATTTTGGGTGTATATCGAAAAAGTGAGTTAGATCGGCCATATTCACGAATGGTTCAGTTCGGGTTGCTCTGAACCGGTGGTGAAGATGATTCGGCAATGACATAAGTTGGTCTACGCTTAACTTCCCAGTAGATTTCAGCGATGTACTCTCCAATCAATCCCAGGCCGAGCAGAATCATACTACCCATGCCGAGTATAAGCAGAATGACGGTAGGGAATCCCTCTTCAGCAAGGCCCTGCCACTGATACCAGAGTGTTTGTAGGGTAAGTCCAATGCTGAATAGAACGCCAAGACCTCCAAGCCAGGTGACAGCTCTCAATGGAAGTGAGGAAAAGCTGATAATTGTGGATCGTGCCAGATTTAATAAATTGTTGACGCTCCAGCTGCTTCTACCGGTTTGTCTTTGTGGGGGGTCGAACTCTATCGCGACTGAACTGAAACCGAGCCATGTAGTCAAGCCACGGAAAAAGCGACCCACTTCAGGAAGTGCGATGTATTGATCTACTACCTGGCGATCAAGCAGTTTAAAGTCGCTGGAACCGTCCATATTCAATCCGCTGGAGAGTCTGAATGCACGATAGTAGAGTTTTGCGCCGACTCCCCTTAAAAGTGACTCATCCTGGCGTTTTCGTTTGACTGCTTCGACTATTTTAACCTTGCCACCATCCCAGAGTGATAGCATTTGAGGAATGAGAGCTGGCGGGTGTTGAAGATCTGCATCCAAAACAATTGTCGCACTTCCCAATGCCTGGCGCAGACCGGCCAGTATGGCGGCTTCTTTGCCAAAGTTTCTGCTGAGGCGTAAACCCTGTACTTGAATATCTTCACTACTGCTTGTGGTTATTGCCGATATTGATTGCCAGGAGCTGTCTGTCGAACCATCATCCACTAAAATGACTTCAAAGTTATATTGACTGCTGCAGAGAACGATATTCAGTGCCTGCCAGAATTGCCCTAGGCCGGATTGCTCATTGTAGATCGGAATGATTAATGAAATAAGCATGAAAAACTCCAGCTCATGAGGAAAAGATGAATCGCCTCATCGTAACAAAATTAATAATGATAATGATCACTTCCGTGATCAGTTTAGATGCAACTGGGTGAAGCATGAAAAAATCAACAAAAAAGAGGATACAGCCGACACTAAGGGCATATGAAAACAGCCAAAGCAACGAATACTGAAATGCCTGGCGCCAAACCTTACCCTGACTGAACTGCCTATCATCAAAGACAAACACTTTGTGTCCGGTAAATGAGACTAATGCCCCGGCAATCCTGGCGAGTGTTTGCGCGCCAACAATGCCGGTCACTGGGTAGAGTGCGATGAAGATTGCAAAATCGACCACCCAGGCGATAGCACCCACCAAAAGATATCGTAAAAATTGGCGAGAGACTAATTTTTTCCTCAAGGAGGCTAGTGTCAGGAGATTCATTGGCTGGTGGATGATAATCCTTTGCACGCAGATTGATTGTCACTTGAAAGGATTTGCAATGGGGTCAGGGCTGAGCGTATCAGCAGGCAGGATTGTTCTGCAGCATATCGGGAAGATGGCTGGTCTGAGTAGTGGAGCGACAATTGAAACTCAAATGAGGATGAATCTGAATCCTCATCCCGGTGAGAGAGCGCTGTAATACTATAACGCTTGGGTCTTTCAGGTGTAATCAGTATCAATTCATGCTCAAGGTCTCCGGCTGGAAGTATAACCTGGCCCTCGATGTGCAGTTCAGCACCAGGAAATTGAGTGAGCTTTGATCTACCTTCGCCAAATTCAAACAAAGGTGGGTAGGGTGGTTTGATGGCGACGATGAGAATGTTTGGTTTTCTGGTATTGCTCTGAGGTATTGATGCTGACACTGTTTCCGAGATATCACGCATACAACGACAAGTGCCATCGTACGACCAGACGGTGTGTTGTGCGGTGTCCACTAAAGGCAAACTACTCTTATGTACGATAATCCCAATATGTTCGGCTTTCTTGCCACCCAGCCTTGCCTGAGTGTTTCTGGCCCCATTCAACACCGTATCCAGATAGTAGGCATCCTTGATCGCTTCGGAATAGAAAATAGCCTCAGGTGTTGATTTCAGAAAGAGATTATAGGTTGCATCAAATTGGTCAAGCTTGGGGCGTAAATTATTTTGTTCTTGCAAGCCATGTACTGCTGCGGCCGCAATGAAGAGTGAGCCTGCGATTGGTTTTACCCATAGGTTGAGCACCGGGATGCGTGCTAAAACGACAGCCAGGGTCATAGATATGAGCCACCAGGGAAGCAGTAAATAACGGTTTGGTTGAGTGATTCCCGGATAGTTGCTCAATGGTACAAGGGGTAGCACCACAGCAAGTAGCCCAACCGTGAGTAAAGGTAAATTAACACCCCGGTTTTTTGCCGCATACCCGAGCAGGGCGAGGAAGAACAGGGTTGCTGCCAGACCACGGTAACCCTCACCAAAGAGCAGGAAGGGAATGGTTGAGAATACCTCTAGGGAGGTCACTATCGAAAACGCTTGACCACCCGAATCATACCCGCCTACAAATGAGCCAAGTGCGATGAGACGCCAGAAGAGATAGCAGACTGACCAGCTGATCATAGGGATAATGTGATAGAGGCGGGTAGTCAAACTGCCTCGCTGGAAGAACAGCAACACAAAAGGCAAAGGAAAATAGATCTCCTTGCATGTGGTTGCAAGGAGGTAAAAAAGGGTTGCCAGAGCGACTAGCCACCAGTTCTGTCTGTCCAGTCCGATCAGATAGGTGTAGATAGCAAGAATGGAAAAAAACAGACCGGCAATATAGTGCCCAACCATGAGTTGCTGGGCGACAAAAAGGGTGGGTGCCCCAACCAGGAAGGCTGCGGCACCCAGGAAGGCGAATAATGGGGGTATCCAAAGACGTAGTAAAAAGAAGCTGGCAATGGCGCAGCCTGTCAGGGTTGCTAGGTGCTGAAAATAGAAACCCTTGGGTGAGAGACCGAATAGCCAAAGATTCAGGTCATAGATGAAAGGATTGAACGGCGTCAGGTTGTTGAGTGAATAACCG
Source organism: Candidatus Thiodiazotropha sp. (ex Codakia rugifera) (assembly GCA_025656675.1). Classification (GTDB taxonomy): domain Bacteria; phylum Pseudomonadota; class Gammaproteobacteria; order Chromatiales; family Chromatiaceae; genus Thiodiazotropha. The sequence continues at coordinate 564,886 of JAHXHN010000001.1, read as the reverse complement.
CGGGTTATTGCTGGGTTCAGGAAATAGTCCCAGGGTGAGAATCGGCTTGAAAAGTCCAGTAGCCAGCCATCATCAAATCGCCAATAACCGGATAGCGCATCTTGGTGGATGAGAAAGGACAATGCCAGCAAACCGATCAGGTAGGCTGGCGTCTTTGCGTAGGGGTGTAATGTCACAAGTGGCCTGAGTTACTTTATAACGTGTTTGTGGGGTGTCTTTCGATGTGACTGTCCTTAAAATCAATGCTTTCGCTGGGATATGTCTACTCTTATTTCTCATTAGACGTTACCATGAAATTGAGATTCAAGGCGACTCTCTGCCGGTGGGTTGATGGTGATGGAAGGAGACCTGGCTGGGACTCACTCGGCAAGGAGAAGCAACTGATGTATTATGCTCCTCCACCTATCCGGACAGGATTCATTAAGCGATTGTTTAAGCTCTACCTCGATCTCTATCATCATCGCCAAAGCTTATTCTTAATGGCGCGGCGGGATACCCTGCTGAGAATCAAAGGTACCCTGCTTGGGCCGCTATGGCTGCTGGCACAACCGTTGTTTCTTCTGCTTGTCTATAGCTTTGTTTTCTCGGGGATCATGAAGATCAGCTTTCGTCCGGATGGAGGCAGCGGTGACTTCGCACTCTACCTGTTTGCTGCCCTGGTGCCTTTCAGTGCACTCCAGGATGGATTGCAGCGCGCCAGTTCCAGTTTAATGGAGAATCGCGATCTGTTATTGAAGACACAGATGCCGGCCATCGTATTTCCGGCGGTCGCAGCGATTAGCACTCTGGTACAGGAGCTTATCGGCCTTTTTATACTGATTATGGCGGCTTGGGTCATGGGGTATGTCCCTGGTATTACGCTGTTTTTGTTGCCGGTAATGATCGGTCTGAGGTTGCTGTTGACATTCGCTTTGGCACCGGTGGTAGCGATTTTATCGGTGTTCGTTAAAGATGTAGGCCAGGTGATTCCAATGTTGATGTTGGCGCTATTCTTCACCACACCGATCATCTATCCGCTGGAGATGATTCCAGCAGACTACCGCCCTATCATCGAAAGCAACCCGATGACATGGCTTGTTCAAGCCTATCGTTCGATCATTCTCGAAAGCCAGTGGCCCGTCGATAACCTGTTGGTCCTAGGTGCGGCCTGTCTGGTGTTGTTGGGGGCGACGGGTATGTTATTCATGCGTCTGCAACACCGTGCGAAGGATTTTCTGTGAACGCAATCCAGGCCCGTCACCTATCTAAACACTACCGGCAGTATGCCAGGCCGTTGGATCTCTTCAAAGAGTGGCTATTGAGGCGACCTTTTCATGCTGAAGTCAAAGCCCTCGCACCCATCGACCTGAATATAGAGAAGGGTGCGACATTCGGTGTTATTGGAGATAACGGGGCGGGTAAATCCACCCTGTTAAAACTGTTGGCAGGTACCCTGCCGCCTTCTACGGGTACCCTGCAAATCGAGGGTCGGAAATCGGCTATTCTTGAGTTGGGCTCCGGTTTTCATCCTGAGTTTTCAGGCCTGGAAAATATTCGTTTGGCCTGTTCTGTGCTCGGGCTTTCTGCTGCGGAAACCAGTCAGCGGATGCCTGATATTATTGCTTTCTCAGAGCTTGGTGATGCAGTTCACCGGCCGGTAAAGTCCTACTCGTCAGGGATGTTTGTACGCCTTGCATTTTCTGTGGTGACTTCAATTGAACCGGATGTATTGATCGTGGATGAGGCTTTATCGGTTGGGGATGCGCTGTTTCAGAAAAAAAGCATGGACCGAATGATGCGGTTTCGTGATGAACAGCGAACCCTGGTGTTTTGCTCTCACAATCTCTATCAGGTCAAGGAGTTATGTGAACAGGCGATTTGGCTTGAGGCGGGGGTGGTGAAGGCGCAAGGTGATTCGGCGACAGTCGTCGACGATTATCAGGATTATGTACGAGCCAGACAGAGTGCCAGACCGAATAGCCAAAGAGTGACCCCGGAAATGGATGCTGTCAGCGATGTCTACTTGCACGAGGTCTCACTTGAAGGCGGCATCGATACTGCTGAAGGTGTCCCGCTGTTTCGATTTGGAGACCCCTTTGCGATCAAGGTTCGAGCGGAAATTGGATCACGCCCCGTTGAGGATGTCCATATCGGACTGATCTTGATAAGAAACGATGGTCTACAAGTCTATGGGGTGTCGACCTTGATTGATCAATGTAATCTGCTCCCTATTGAAGGGACAACCCATGGTGTGCGATTGGTTTTCGATCCCCTCATGCTGATGTCTGGCGATTATGCTTTGGAGGCTTGGCTGCTGGATCGAAGTGGTTTGCATGTCTATGATTCGCGTCCTATATGTTGCCAGTTCAGGGTTCGTCATGAGTCCAGCGAGGTGGGGCTGGTTAAAATGGCACATCAGTGGGAACCGGTTGCTTAGACTGTTGACCAATCAGCCAGGCGATTCGGAATTAATGTATTTCTTGACGATGATACAAAAAGTTTATGCACGGGGTGGTATAGATGGGGAGTCGGTTTGAACGCTTGGATCTCCAGTTTAAGTACAGACTGCTTTTTCCAGCATTATCACATATGCCTCGCAAAGCATCCTATCGACTGGCCAGTCTTTATGGTAGAGGCGAGTATAGAAGAGACGAGGCATTAGCTACCCAGATTGCTCATCAAATGAGCCGCGCCATACCAGGGCTTCCTGAGGAGAAATACCGGGAATGGACACGTTATTTCTACAGTCTCCAGCAGAGGGAGATTCTGGATACCTGGTACTATCCGCGCTTGAAGACAGCAGAACAGGTGGGTCAAGCGATTCAAGTTGAGAATTTCGAGCAGGTTCTGGCTGCACGTAGAGAGGGGCAACCGCTGATATTCGCAGGGGCGCACCTGGGTCGTTTCTGGATGTTGGGTGTTACTGCAGCAGCTTATGGTGTTCCCACAAGTGCCTTGGCCAGAGATGATGAGGAAAATAATTCATGGGGCTTACCGGAGCCTGAATTTATTTATAGAAAGCTGAAGCTCTCCCGATTGCGACAGTGTTATCGAAGTGATTTTATAATGCCGGGTGCAGCGAATATGCGTCCTTTGTTTCAAGCACTACAGACTAATCCTGTGGCTATCCTGCTCGATGTTCCGTATACCCGAGGTAGTCCGGGCCTGGTTGGGATACCGTTTTTTGGTCGTGAAGCCTATTTTCCGGATGGTGCTGTCAAGATCGCAAAAAAGGCAGGTGCCTTGCTCCAACCCTTCTGTGTTGAAGAGGATCGTCAGAGGTTGACGCTCCGATTCTTGCCGGTCTACGAGGCGACGGACAAATCAAGTGAGGAATTACTTGCCCTGATGGTGGGTGATATTGAACATCGTATTCGACTAAATCCGGGCAGGTGGTGGCAGTGGCAGGCTCTGCCGATGTTTTGGGGTGAAGTCTGAGTCGGTGGATGGGATTGAAGCATCTGGTGGGCTCTCGTAGAATCCACCCTCTTTGTGTATTTATGGCCTTAGAGCCAATGAGGTGATTTCCGTGGGTCAGTTGAACTGGATAGTTGTAATAGGGGTAAGTCTGTTGCTAGGTGGATGTGCTGTGGGTCCAATGGATGATGTCCTGTCTGATCAGGAGCATGTAGCCAAGCGAGCCCAGGAAAGATGGGGTCTGCTGATTGAGGGCAGGTTGGAATCTGCCTATGAATATCTGGCTACCGGCTACCGTCAGGTGACACCATTCCCCCATTACCGAAAGAAGGTAAGGGGTGTAGGCTTGTGGAAATCAGCCCAGGTTGAAAAGGTTGTATGCGAGGCGGAAGTGTGCCTGGTTGATGTCAACATCAGAATGGAGGTTCTCCATCCCATGATGAGGGCGCCGATCAAGACGGGTAATACGTTGCAAGAGCGATGGTTAAAGGACCAGGATGGCTTTTGGGGTTTTCTTCCCACAGTGAAATAGTAATTTCAAGTTTAGTTGTTGTTTTTTTGATACATAATTGCAAATTATTATACAAATCAACTAATTATGAATATATGCTGCCAGTTTCTCTACTATCTGACATTAAAGCCACTGTTTGCTTGAATAATTAGGCGATAATCTATATCCGGTGAGCGAGTAATAGAGGGGGTGCGTGTCGCTGGCATAAAAAGGTTTTTATAATAATTTCAACTAGATAAATATATTTTTGGTAAATTTACAACATTTTTTCTATTTTTTGCTACAATTCCGCTTGTTAGCTTGAGTATTTATGGTAGACTTCCTGGCGTGAGATGGGGATTACAGGATCTCTATGCGCTGAGACCCACCTCACAAAAGGAATGATCATTCCCTTGCAAGGTCTTGGGTTTGGGTCGATAATTCACGCGAAGTGCCTGGACTCAAGGCTTTTAGCTGGCCGCACAAACAGGCTCAGTTATTTTTTTAGTGTTAACACGAGAAGATATAGGAGACACAACTGTGTTGAAGAAATCTAAGATCGCTGCAGCCATTCTGATGGCTACCGCTACTGCCGGAGTCAATGCGGCCTACGTCAATTCAGACGGACATGGTCAAGTTGCGCTGCTGCCGTACTACAACGTAAACAACAATTTTATCACCAACATCAACATCACCAATACCACCGACCTCTACAAGGTTGTTAAGGTAAGATTTCGTGAGTCACGCATCTCTGCTGACGTGCTCGATTTCAATATCTACATGTCACCTTTTGATGTCTGGAACGGCACCATTCGTCTGAATGCCGGCGCCGGTGTTGCCAACATCATCACTGAAGATGAGTCTTGCACCTTTCCTGGTAAGGCACTGCTGCAGGCTGGCGTAGATTTTCGTAACATCTATACCGCCACCACCAATGAAGATCTGACAGAAGGTTATGTCGAGATCATCGAAATGGGTGTTATCGCTGATGGTGCAGGTCCTGCTCTGGACGGCGGTGACGAGGCAGAGATCGATGCTTCTGGTATCGCTGACGGCGCTATTAACGTTGTTGCTGGTGACCGTTCAATCCCTGCTGGTGTCCTGCATGACGCTACTGGCATGCCTGCTGACTGTTCTGTTATCAGTGATGCATGGAACGCTGGTGCTGCTTCTGCTGCAAATATCAATGGCTTTGAGCCTGGTGCAATGACCACTGAAGGTGTGGCTCAGGATGCTGGTGGCCCAGCTGCACCCTATGCAGATACCATGAATGCAGGTCTTGTTGAGCCTACTGGTGGTTTGAACGCCTATGCAATCATGATTAACGTGGGTTCCGGTGCTGCCTTTGTTGAGCAGGGTACTCATGTCAATGACTACGCCACTGTTGCACAGCACTATCGTTCCAACGATGCTTCCAACTATCTGTTGCCTTCACTGTCCTCAGGTGATAACCAGGTTGCCAGCATGCTAGATGCTACTGGCCTTGGTGTGAAAGCGCTTGCCATGCCTCTTACCGAGTTTGATACCGGTGCGGTCAATGACATCGCTCCTAACCCATCGATCCCAATGGGCTCAAACCCATTCCCGATGGCTGCTGTCCTGAGTGCAGATGCTGTCTCAGCACCTTACTTTGTTGAGGCCAACATCAGTGGCGAGACAGATATCGTTGTAACCTACCCAATGCGCAAGCACGGTATCTACAACAGCGGTACACTGACTCTTGATCTGGATGGAGTTGGTCCACTGGCAGCTTGTACGGGTACTCTCGACGATGGTGTCGATGATGGCGCAACCGTCAACCTGCCTACCCTGGGTACACCGGCCAATGACTATCCAGATGATGGTCTTGGTGCAATGTGTCTCAACGCTGGTTTCGCACCAAATGCGACGCCTGATGTGGAAGTGGGCCTGACCTACTACGACTACGAAGAGCAGACTGCTACTGTAGCACCTGGTAGTGATGACTTCTCACCTGTACCGGTCAACGCACCTACCATTGTTGCGCTGGAGCGTGAAGTCAACGTTGTTTCCGTCAACCGTAACGCTGGTGGCAACCAGTCTGTTCTCGGAACACCGGCAGCCAACGTCTTCAACTGGACCCTGGATGCAGGTTTTGAGGCTGGTTGGGTAACCATCTCTACTAACCCTGCGCAGTATGACTACAATACCAATCTTAGTATCCAGGCTCTGATTGAAACTGTTGGTGGTGTAGGTGCTGCTAACTGGACTGGTGTTCCAGTGATCGGTTTCTCCGCCATGGCGGGTGATGTCGGTCCTGCCCAGTTGGGTGAGACAGTTGACCTGATCCGTAGCGTTAATCGCCTCTAATCACAATCGCGTAAGCGAACTGTGGAAGGCAGGCCGAAAGGCCTGCCTTTTTTTATGATGTAAATTATTGTATAAGCGTCCTTGGATGGTTTCTGGTAAGTAGTGGGTCGAGATCTGGTTTATAGATGATCCAACCTGCTTGATGAGATCTCTTCTGAAGTTTTACAAATGAGTTAAGTTTTAATTTCCTGCGAACTACATGCACAAGGGAGCGTCTATAGAGGCGTGGTTCTGAAAATAGACCCTAGGTATCGTTTATTTATTATCAGTTTGATTTTTTTGAGGTATTCAATGAGAAGCTGTTTGATAGTCCTGCTGATCTGTTTCCTGACGCCTGCATTGTCCGTTGCAGGAGATGTGCTCATGTTCGGGGGAGGCATTGAAGTTGAAGAAGTTGATCTGGATGCCCTGCTGTCAGGTGGGCCGGATAAGGCAAAGAGTGACGTTATCAGTAGCCAGAAACAGCTGCATCAGCTACTGCGACAGATTTACCTTATTCGGGCACTATCCATTGAGGCCACTGAGCAAGGATTAGGGGATTCTGAGTTGTTTAAGGCCAGGCTGCGTCGTCAGAGGGAGAAGATGCTCTATCTTGAGCGCCTGAAGCAGTTGGACGCTGAACCTTTACCCGAGTTTGAGCAGGCTGCAAAGGAGCAATACCTGGGAAATCCAGAAGCCTACACCATACCGGAGCGTGTCGATGCAAGGCACATCCTGATCTCTACAACGGACAGACTGCCCAAATATCATTCGAAGGATGAGGCACTTGAGATCGTAAAAAAAGTGAAGTCTGAAATCGATGGCGGTCGATCATTTGAAGATCTGGCCACTGCCTATTCTGAGGATCCCGTTACGAGCAAGAACCGGGGGTCACTGGGGTTGTTTAAGCGTGGTGTTATGGTGGAGCCCTTCGATAAAGCTGTTTTTGCTTTGCACAAGCCGGGTCAAATCAGTGATATCGTGGAGAGTCCGTTTGGTTATCATATTATCAAACTGGAAGGTCACTACCCTGCACAGAAGTTAGAGTATAAGCATGTTAAGGATAAGATTGTTGAAAAGCTGAAAAGTGATTTTATTCAGAAAAGACGCGATACTTATTTTGACGCATTGCTGAAAAAGAATAAAGCCAGCATCTATGAAGACCTGGTTGAAAAGTATGCTGAAGAGCGACTCAAGCCGGCGTCAAAGTAGCCGACCCCTATACGGGATCAAGTAATTGTTGGCATTATTCACTGACGATAATTAAGTTGGCAGTTACGAAATGTTTATTATTGAATTTCGGTCAGCTTAATAGTGAGAATTGGCTGGAATACGCTGATTGCAGCGTTAAATAATCTGGAATAACCTGTCTGTGGCGGAATACGATTTTAAACTCGACTTGGGTGTCGAGAATAATTCGCACACCCAATTAGTAAGGCGTATTGCGTCAGGTAGTCGGGTGCTTGAGTTGGGTTGTGCTACGGGCTATATGTCAGACTATCTACGTAGTGAGTTGGGGTGCTACGTGGTGGGTGTCGAGATCGACCGTGGTATGGCGCGTAAAGCGGAAGCGCACTGTGATCGTGTCATCGTGGGCGATGTGCAAAAGGGTCACTGGCTTAAAAGTCTGGGGGAGGAGCGCTTTGATATTATCACTTGCGCAGATATCCTGGAGCATTTACGCGATCCGACCCGTTTACTGAACTCCCTTCCCAAGTTATTGAATGAAAGTGGCCGTCTGCTGGCCTCTGTGCCAAATGGTGCACACGCCGCTCTGCGTCTTGAGCTACTTGAAGGGCGGTTCACCTACGAAGATACTGGCCTGCTTGACCGCACCCACCTGCATCTCTTTACCTACCACTCGCTGCGTGAGTTATTCTGCCGGGCTGGGTTTAGAGTAGATGAGCTCTCTTATACATTCCATGATATGGCCGATTCGGAGATTAGTAAGCGGCTTGAGCGGCTCGGTCTGCAGGTTACTGAACGAGGTCTGGCACAGTTCCATACGCCGGACGCAGCAGCATTCCAGTTTATTGTGTCTGCCACACCGGATGGGAATGTTTCTGCAGATGATTTTCCTGCCCTAACAGATAAGCCGATGGAGTCATCCATAGAGGTCTATCGAAATCTCTTTGAAGAGTTGCATCAGACAGGTACAACGGCTGCAACACGACTGGAGATGGTTGAAGAGAGAGACCGCCTGCTGGATGAGCAGCACCAACACCTACTGGCTTTTCATGCACAACGAGATGAGTTGACTGCGCAAGGGGAGGCGTTAAACAAGGCATTGCAGGAATCCCAAAGTGCACTGGCTGAAGTGAGTAGGATACGCAGTGAACTTGAAAATCAGGTACGAATGCTGGAAAGCAATGCACTTTCTATTAATCATGACCGTGCGCTGCTTAAAATTGCATTGCAGAATAAAAAACGGCGACTTCATGATGTACTGAACAGCAGGGGTTGGCGCGGCTATATGGCTCTAATGCTGCCATTACGGATTTGGCGTAGGTTTTCCCCTAATCTGAAGGAAGTGTTGGGAAATCCACGCCTATTGCTTGACTGGAGTAGGAAGGCTAATAGATTGTGGAAGCGCGGAGGTATATCTGCATTACGTGAACATGTAACGACCGAGTTAACCCCTACCTATAACTATTCTCAGTGGATCAGAGATGTAGAGCCGGTCGGCCTGCCATCACCTGAGGTAATCGAAGCACTCAATGTTAGGAGGGACAGGCCACTTATCTCTATTGTGATGCCAGTGTTCAATGTAGAGGAGTCCTGGTTACGTGTTGCAATCGATTCTGTGCTTGGTCAAAGTTACCTGGATTGGGAGCTTTGTATTGCTGATGACGCCTCTACCCTTCCTCATGTCAAAAGAATACTGATGGAGTATGAGCGCCGTTACAAGCAGATCAAGGTTATCTATCGTGAAGAGAACGGACATATTTCCGCGGCAACCAATTCAGCACTTACGCTTGCGACAGGCGATTATGTGGGGCTGATGGATCACGATGATAAATTAGCGCCCTATGCACTCTTTTTTGTAGCCCAGGAAATAGTGCTTAACCCTCAAGCCGAACTGATCTATTCGGATGAAGATAAGCTGAATGATGAAGGCATTCGTTGTGACCATTATTTCAAGCCTGACTTCAATCCTGAGTTGATGCGTGCGCACAATATGATTTGTCACTTTGGTGTGTATCGGCGTTCGCTGCTGGAAAAAGTTGGTGGTATAAGAGAGGGGTATGAAGGGGCACAGGATTATGATTTAGCATTGCGTTGCCTGCGGGAAATTGAACCACGTGAACAGGTGCGTCATATTCCCTGGGTGCTGTACCATTGGCGGGCAATCCCTGAAAGTACTGCATCCGGGGGAGATGCGAAAGCATATGCAATTGATGCTGCAATACATGCTGTTGAGGACGACCTTAGCGTGCGGGGCGTTAGTGCAGATGTTGCTGAATCGGAATTGATCGAGGGGATGATCAGGGTACGCTACCGATTACCGGAAAAGTTGCCGCTAGTATCGATTATTATTCCGACGCGTAATGGCAAAAGGTTGTTGCAGCAATGTATAGATAGTATCCGTGATCGCACCCTGTATGCAGCTTATGAAATTATTGTTGTGGATAATCAAAGTGATGACCAGGCAACACTTGCTTATCTTAAAGAACTGGATGAAGAGGTTGATATCAGGGTGTTGCGTTATAATCATCCCTTCAACTTTTCATCAATTAATAATTATGCAGTAGAACATGCCAAGGGTGATCTACTCTGCTTTATGAATGACGATATAGAAGTGATTTCGCCTGACTGGCTGGGTGAAATGGTGAGCCATGGAATCAGGCAGGAGATCGGCGCTGTAGGTGCAAGATTATGGTACCCTGATGATCGTTTGCAGCATGGTGGAGTTGTGTTGGGGCTGGGTGGTGTGGCTGGCCATGCGATGAAATATTCTGCTAAAGATGACAAAGGATACATGGGGCGCTCGGTGCTTATCCAGAACTACACGGCAGTTACAGCAGCCTGTCTCTTAGTGCGTCGGGAAGTATTTGATGTGGTATCTGGTTTCGATAGCGACCATCTGGCCGTAGCCTTCAATGATGTCGACTTCTGCATTCGCATTTATCAGCACGGTTATTATAATCTTTGGACCCCTTATGCAGAACTTTATCATCATGAATCCGCATCTCGCGGTGCTGAAGATACACCGGAAAAGCAGCTCCGCTTCAATGGTGAAGCAGAGTACATGCTCGAGAAATATGGCCCATTTCTGGAACGTGATCCAGCTTACAATCCAAACTTAACTCGATGTGTAGAAGACTTTTCTCTGAATTGGAAGGGTATTGAAGAGGGGAATAATGATGACAGATAACGCAGCAAAACTAGCTGAGTTTACAGAATTGGCTGAGCGCTTCATTGCCTTGGCCAATGAGATTAAGAATGAAGGAAAACCACTCGCATTAGTCAATGCAGCTTTAATGTCCGCTTCTGCTACGTATGGCACTTATGCTGCGGCCGGAAATCAGGGTTATCTTAAACAAGGTGGAGTTGATCGGCTGGTAGATGCCTATCGTGCACAGGTATCAAATATTCAAGAGATAAAAAAGCGTGTAGTTGAAAATGATGGAAAGGGCCAGCCAAACGAATAATAGTTAGCATCACAGCGATTATTATCACACAAGTCCAACCTTGAATAATAATGAAACTGGTTATCTCCATCGTCTACTATGATAGTGGTTTATCCATTCTCAAGGAGACCCTCGTCAGCATAGTAAAAGCTCTCGATTATGCGACTGCTGAATCTCAGTCTCTCAGCACAAAAGTGGTTGTAGTTGATAATGGTGGGATTCTGACTCAGGTTAAAAACCTGGTATCACAGGTTGTGGGCACCAGTCATCATGAATGGATGGTGCTTGGTACTGGTGGCAATATTGGATATGGTGCTGCACATAATCTGGTGATTCTAAATGAGCAGAGTGACTACCATCTGGTCATCAATCCGGATGTCGAAGTACTTGAGGATGCCTTCTCAAAGGCAATCGAATATATGCAGCAAAACCCTGAGATTGGTTTGCTGTCACCCTATTCAGAAGATCCGGACGGTTATAAACAGTATTTGTGCAAGCGCTATCCGGCTGTCCTGGATCTATTTCTACGAGGCTTTGCTCCACGATTTGTAAAGCAATACTTTTCGGAGCGATTGCAGGAATACGAAATGCGGTGGGATTTAAAGGAGAAGGCACTCAGTAAAGAGGTTATGGCCAGTGGTTGTTTTATGTTTGTGCGACATAGTGTGCTAGACAAAGTAAAAGGTTTTTCACCAGATTTCTTTGTCTATTTTGAAGATTTTGATCTCTCCATCAGAATTGGTAAGCGGTCAAATATAGCCTATGTGCCTGAAGTTCGAATTGTTCATGGTGGTGGTAACGCATCGAAAAAAGGCCTCAAGCACATCATCATGTTTGCAAAGTCCGCATTTGTATTTTACCACAAGCATGGTTGGCGCTGGGCTTGAATGAGGTGAAACTTATGGGGATTACCCTAACTTTTCATGTCTGTATCCTGGTACTTCACTAAATGCCTAGTAACCAGACAAATGATCGTCTGATTCTGTTTGTTGTTAATGACGCTGGGTTCTTTCTCTCTCATCGACTGCCACTGGCTATTGCTGCGCGGGATCGAGGCTATGAAGTCTGTGTTGCCACGCCCCCGGGCGATGGTGTTGAGCAGATCAAGGCAGAAGGGTTGAGCTACCGTATGGTCGCATTGAGCAGGAGCGGCGCTAATCCCTTTGCTGAGTTAATGACCATCTGGGGACTCTACAAGCTGTATCGAGAGTTACGGCCAATGCTGGTCCATCATGTGACCATTAAGCCTGTGCTGTATGGTACCTTGGCTGCACGTTTGGCAAATGTTTCGGCAGTGGTCAATGCCATCTCAGGTCTCGGTTTTGTTTTTCTGGCACAGGGACGATTCAGTTCGATTGCACGATCTGCCGTACTGACAAGTTATCGCTGGTTGTTTTCCCGTAAGCGGCTGTGGGTCATCGTGCAGAACAGGGATGATTATGACTACCTATTGGATCAAGCGTGCCTGAGCCAGGAAAAGATTGAGTTGATTCGTGGCTCTGGGGTTGATACCGGGCACTTTGTCATGCGTCCGGAATTGGATACCGAGCCGCTAGTGATACTACCCGCCCGCATGCTTTGGGACAAGGGAGTTGGTGAATTCGTCGAGGCGGCACAACAGCTGCATCGATTGGGGGTCAAGGCCCGGTTTGCCCTGGTAGGTGGTATTGATACCAATAACCCGGAATCTGTACCGGCAGGTCGATTGGCTGAGTGGGCTCGGCAGGGCGATGTGGAGTGGTGGGGTAATCGACAGGATATGCCAGCTATTTTCAGTCGCTCACATATTATCTGTTTACCCTCCTATCGAGAGGGATTACCAAAAGTTCTACTTGAGGCGGCGGCGTCCGGTCGACCTATTGTCACTACTGATGTACCGGGTTGCAGGGAAGTGGTTATAGATGGGGAGAATGGCTTACTGGTGCCTGCTAGGCAAAGTAAACCTCTGGCCGATGCATTGAGCCACCTCATCAACAGTCCTGAAGTACGTCTATCAATGGGACAGAAAGCAAGGGTTATGGCAGAAACGGAATTTTCAATACAGCAAGTGGTTGAGCGTCATATGGCTATCTATCAGCGGGCATTCAACGCGTGAGCAGTGTGATTGTTACCGGTGCTAGCGGTTTTGTCGGTCAGCACCTTTGTCGCTATCTTGTATCTCAGGGTTACAGGGTGCGTGCGGCAATGCGCACTTACAAGCGGGGATGGGCGGTGTGTGATCAGGTTGAGGTTGGGACTATCGATAATGATACCGATTGGCACAGCGCTTTGGAGGGTATGGATACAGTAATTCATCTTGCGGCTAGAGTCCATGTGATGCAGGAGTCTGAGGCCGACCCCATCAATGCATTTCGTCATGTGAATGTGGCAGGCAGTTGTGCCCTTGCCAGGCAGGCAGCTATGGCCGGAGTGAGACGTCTGATTTATATAAGCAGTATCAAGGTGAATGGTGAAAAAACCTGTGGGACACCTTTTCATGCAGACGATGCCGCGTTGCCTGAAGACCCTTATGGTCAATCAAAGTGGGAGGCGGAGCAGGCACTACAAGAAATTGCAGATGAGACAGGCCTGGAATGTGTGATTATTCGCCCGGTACTCATCTATGGCAGTGGCGTGAAAGGTAATCTACAACGATTAACCGGTTTGATCCGGCGGCGTTTACCTTTGCCGCTGGCAAGTGTGAACAATCATCGTAGTCTGGTGAGTATCGATAACTTAACCGATTTTCTACGTTGCTGTATTGACCATCCTGCAGCAGCGGGTGAGGTGTTTTTAGTCTCGGATGGCCATGATCTGTCGACACCTCAGCTTATCCGCAAGTTGGCAGCAGGAATGGGACTGTCTGCCCGACTGGTTCATGTGCCGGTGGGAATGTTGCGGTTTGCGGGGAGGATGACAGGACGCTCTGGAATCATTGAAAGACTCACCGGTGACCTGCAGGTGGATATCGAAAAAAATAAAAAGTTGCTGGGGTGGAAGCCGGTTATCGATGTGGATAGCGCCCTGGCGGCAATGGTAAATGATGATCCTGGATCCCGCAGTTGACTGCTGTTATCTGACGTAAGCTAATGTAATGATGAATCAATTACTGGGTTTTTCCCGCACCCATTGGACGAATTGTGGGACGCTACATGATTTTGCAAAAAATCCATGTTCAACAACGGATTCTAGGATGAAAGTGTGTGAATCTTTGTATCAGAGGATGCCGCCTTGCTTTGGCTGACTGGCCTGGTTTTTATCCTATCAGCCGGCTTGACGGGAGTGGCACGTGCCTATGCCCTACGACGAGGTTTGATGGACCGGCCCAACAGTCGCAGCTCCCATAACATCGAAACTCCACGTGGTGGTGGTGTGGCATTCGTCCTTGTCTATCTTGCTGTATTGGTATGGTCATTTGTTTATCCTGCCTCAGGTACATACCTTGCCGATAAATTATTCATCTCTCTTCTTCTGGGCGGCGGTCTGGTAGCCTTGATTGGGTTTATCGATGACCATCGACATGTTCCCATTTGGCTGCGCTTTCTTGTTCACATATTGGCAGCGGCTGTTGTCGTGTGGTTGCTGGGAGTGCCGCCTGTCGATCTTGGAATAGGTTTGTTAACGGATGGTTGGTGGTTGAACGCCCTGTTTGTCATCGCCCTTGTATGGTTATTGAATCTCTACAACTTCATGGATGGTATAGACGGCATCGCCAGCCTCCAGGCGATATCCGTACTGTGCGGGGCTGTGATTATTCTGTTGCTGAACCAGTCCGGCCAGGAGGTGACTATCTGGTTGCTTATGCTGGCATTGAGCATAACTGGTTTTCTGCTTTGGAACTGGCCACCGGCTAAGATTTTCATGGGGGATGCGGCAAGTGGTTTTCTTGGCTTTTCCCTGGGTGTTTTCGCACTCTACACAACCCAGTTTTTTACTATTTCCGTATGGAGCTGGTTGATCCTTCTCGGCCTGTTCGTGGTTGATGCGAGCTGGACTCTGGGGGTGAGGATCCTGAGGGGTGAGAGATGGTACGAACCACATGCCAAACATGCTTATCAGATTCTGGCCCGCCAACGCTATGCGCTCTACAGCCGTGCCGGTATGTCCACTGAGCAAGCCCGTACCGAAGCGCATAGATGGGTTGTTATACGGAGTTTTCTGATAAACCTATGCTGGCTGCTTCCCTTGGCATGGTTGGCATCGGTGAAGCCGGGCTATGGATTGTTGCTGACTTTTGTGGCCTTTCTGCCCTTGCTGTTTCTGGTCAGGCGAGTAGGTGCCGGGTTGGATTGATCGTGGCTACTCACCTTGATCAGGTTGTGATTCCAGTTTTCTCAACCTGTACTGGACCTCTTCCAGCAGCTTGCGGTTGACACTCAGCAGGTCGGCAACGAAAGCCACCAAGAATGTTTGGAAACCTATGCCCATCATGACACCGGCAAGCACCACTGACTGGATATGTCCCTGTCCATCACCAAACAGGTAAAAATAGAGGAATCTTAAGCCCAGTATCAGACCCATGCTGAACAGCGCCAGGCCTATGGCTAGAAAAAAGCGGAATGGTTTGTAGACCACAAAGATCCGCAGCATGGTAATGATCGATTTCTTGATATAGCTGCTGATGCTTTTAACCAGTTTTGATGGCCTGAGATCATCGTTGACCTCGACAGGTACCGAGGTGACGGCCATCTGCTTCATACCGGCCTGGATGATGGTTTCAAGGGTGTAGGTATATTCGTTGAAAACATTCAATTTCATGGCGGCATCTCGGCTGAACGCACGAAATCCGCTGGGTGCATCGGGAATGTTGGTGTGGCTGATCTTGCGAACAACGCTGCTTCCCAGGCGTTGTAGTATCTTTTTACTGAATGAAAAGTGCTCGATCATCTGAATGGGTCTGGCGCCAATGACCATGTCAGCTTTACCATCAAGAATCGGCTGTGTGAGGTTGGGTATGTAGCTGGCATCATACTGATTGTCAGCATCGGTGTTGACAATCACATCTGCACCTTGCCGAACACAGGCATCCAAACCTAACATAAACCCTCTAGCCAATCCCTGGTTTCGTGTGTAGCCCACAATGTGATCGACCCCTTGTTCACGGGCAACTTTCCGGGTTTCATCGGTGCTGCCATCATCAATGACCAGCCATTCCACCTGCTCGAACCCGGGAACCTCTCTGGGAAGTTCCGCCAGAGCAAGCGCCAGGGTTTTTTCTTCGTTATAGCAGGGGATCTGTATTATCAGCTTCATCGCATCAGCACTCGCAGGATCTCTTCCATGACGGCATGTTTTTCTTCCAGTATCAGGCTTGTTTCGCTCATTATTTACAAAGGGTGATATTTAAAAAAGTTAACGAATAAGGCCTCTTATTTAGCGTTTATCAGGGTAATATACCATCTCTTGAATACTCAGCGGTGCATTTCCCTTAATGTCTGGGTAGTCCTGGCCGATAAGTATAGGGAGATAATGGGTAATCGGTATGCCAGTAATACAAAAAAACCATCTTGAAATATTCCGCCAGAGCCTTCAGAGGGTGACAGCCTCCGAGGCCTTTTTTGATCGCTTTTATGATAATTTTATCAGCGAGTCAGAGGAGATCGCTGCTTTTTTTCAAAACAGGGATATGCCGCAACTGAAGAAAAAGCTACGTGAGACGCTGCATATGCTTGCGGAGTCGGCTGAAGGTCGACCGGGACTTGGACTCTATATCGAGATGCTTGGAAGAATACATCATCGCCTGAATGTGCAACGCCGACACTTCACCATGTGGGAAGAGGCCCTATTGGATGCCGTGAAGTTCTATGACGAGGAGTTCAGCGATCAGGTCCTTGCGGCCTGGCTGGATGTGATCGATCGGGTTATCGATAGTATGTTTGTAGCTTTGAATGATGCGAAGAAGCTGGCATCTTAGGCCTCAAATCTGATCAGTGGAACAGATTTTGTACGGGTCAGGAAATAGTATCTCACCACCAGGTCTCTTTCTGTTGCGCGCCAGCTGCGGTATCCTTCCGCGATTGCCGTAACAACAATCCATTCGGACCAGATCATGCAGAAGAGTTACGACCCCACTGCCGTCGAGGCGGCGGCTCAGTCATATTGGGAAAAAGAGAAGACCTTTGAGGTTACAGAAAATCCTGATCAGGAGAAGTTTTACTGTCTCTCCATGTTTCCCTATCCCAGCGGTAAGCTGCACATGGGACATGTACGCAACTATACAATCGGTGACGTAATTGCCCGTTACCAGCGCATGCTGGGTAAAAATGTGCTACAGCCGATGGGCTGGGATGCATTTGGACTACCAGCGGAGAATGCGGCGCTGAAAAACCGGGTCGCTCCTGCAGGCTGGACATATGACAATATCGGTTATATGAAGCGCCAGCTGATCCGACTCGGTTTTGGGTACGACTGGCAACGGGAGCTGGCCACCTGCCAGCCGGACTATTACAAGTGGGAGCAGTGGCTCTTCACCGAGCTCTTCAAGAAGGGTCTGGTCTATCGTAAGAATGCGGTGGTTAACTGGGACCCTGTGGATCAGACGGTGTTGGCCAATGAACAGGTGATCGATGGTCGGGGTTGGCGTTCCGGTGCTCTGGTGGAGCGTCGAGAGATACCCCAGTGGTTTGTAAAGATCACCGAATATGCCGATGAGCTTCTCGATGAGATCGACAATCTGGTGGGCTGGCCCGATCAGGTACGTACAATGCAGCGTAACTGGATTGGTCGTTCCTTTGGCGTACAGATGGAATTTGGCATCGAGGGCTCAGATGAGCGCTTGACCATCTATACGACCCGTCCAGACACCTTGATGGGTGTGACCTACGTGGCGGTAGCGGCTGAGCATCCCTTGGCCCTGAAGGCTGCTGCGGAGGATAATCAGCTGTCCGCATTCATTGATGAGTGCCGCCAAGGAGGGACTTCGGAGGCCGAACTGGAGACCATCGAAAAGAAGGGTATACCCCTTGGGATCCATGCCATCCATCCGGTGAGTGGTGAAAAGGTACCTATCTATGCCGCAAATTTTGTGCTGATGGGGTATGGCACGGGAGCCGTGATGGCGGTGCCCGGTCATGATGAGCGCGATCATGCCTTTGCGCGGCAATACGGAATTGCCATCAAGCAAGTGATCCATCCGGCAGATGGCTCTGCTTTGGATATTCAAACAGCCGCCTATACTGAGCAGGGTGTGTTGCAGGACTCAGGGCCATTCAATGGGCTGACATCTGCCGCTGCCTTCGACGCCATTGCCGAGTGGTTGCAGGAACGAGGCAAGGGTGAGAAAACCAAGCAGTATCGGTTGCGCGACTGGGGTGTTTCACGTCAGCGATACTGGGGCACTCCAATCCCCATGATCTACTGTGATAATTGCGACTTGGTCCCCGTTCCTCTGGAGGATTTACCGGTACGCCTGCCTGAGGATATCGTCTACGACGAAAATACCATCAATCCGATCAAGAACAATCCAGCATTTTCAGACTGTCTCTGCCCACAATGCGGCAGCAAAGCGCAGCGTGAAACCGACACCTTCGATACCTTCATGGAGTCGAGTTGGTACTACGCACGCTATACTTGCCCTGGCGCCGATACCATGCTCGATGAACGGGCGGATTACTGGCTTCCGGTAGATCACTATGTCGGCGGTATTGAGCATGCGGTGCTGCATCTGCTGTATGCCCGTTTCTATCACAAGTTGCTGCGAGATGCTGGATTGGTGAAGAGTAACGAGCCGTTTACCCGTCTCTTAACCCAGGGGATGGTGGTTGCCGATACCTACTACAGGGATCAGAGCGACGGTTCCAAACATTGGTACAACCCAGCTGAGGTTGAGGTGACGTGTGACGATAAAGGCCGTCCACTCTCTGCGCGTCTGCAGGAAGATGGTCAACCGGTGGTCATTGGTGGAATAGAGAAGATGTCGAAGTCCAAGAACAATGGCATTGATCCTCAGACCCTCATCGATCGCTATGGTGCTGATACGGTGCGCCTCTATACCATGTTCACCTCCCCGCCTGACCAATCCCTGGAGTGGAATGATGAGAGTGTGGAGGGCGCTCACCGTTTTCTGAAACGGTTGTGGACCTTGGCTGAAACCCATCAGGCCGGGTTTATGGCTCCTGGGAAAGAGTCAGTTGATCTTGCAGAGCCCCAGAAAACAGCTCGGCGTGAGCTGCACGAATTGCTGAAAAAAGCCCTCTACGACTACGAACGACAACGTTTCAACAATGTGGTATCCGCTTCTATGGGGATGATAAATATCCTCTATAAACTGGGTAAAACAACGGCTGATCAGCAGGTATTGATAGAGGGTGTATCCCTGGTGTTACGGCTGTTGGCTCCCATTGCACCCCATATCACCCATCAGTTGTGGCGTGAGTTGGAGTATGGCGATGAAATACTCGACAGCGATTGGCCTCAACCTGATGAGACCGCCTTGAAGCAGGAGAGTCTGCCCTATGTGGTGCAGGTTAATGGTAAGGTTAGAGCGACCATCCAGGTACCTGCAGATGCTGAAAAATCGGTTGCAGAAACCATTGCGTTGGAGAATGAGAACGTACAGCGTTTTATGGATGGGGGGACAGTACGAAAGGTGATTGTTGTACCGAATAAGCTGGTGAATATCGTTGTTAAGTAGTTTTCGACTGGCACGCCTCCAGCCATTCTGGTTACTGCTGGTATTGACTCAGTTAGTGGGGTGTGGATTTCACCTGAAAGGCTATCAACAGCCTTCTACCGCACTGAATGGACTGTATGTCATGGAAAGCGATTTACAGGATAGTGTGGCATCTATTTTAAGACGAGATCTGCAAAACGGGGGCGTGGCGATGGCATCTGATACCGAGACTGCCCGGTTCAGTTTGCTGGTCACTCAGGAGAAGTTCTCAAGCCGGGTATTGTCCGTGGATGCCAACGGAAAGGCCCTCGACAATGAAATACGTCTGGTGGTCAGTTTTCGCTTAATCCCTGCAGAGCTCGATGAGACAGCAGCGGAACAGCAACTGGAGCTTGTGCGTCAGCTCAGTTTCAGTGGTAGTGATGAACTTGGCCAAAGAAACGAGGCGGCATTGATGAAAAACGATATGCGAAACGATATGGCGTCCCAGATCATCCGTCGTCTTGAAGTCCAGTTGCGCTAGATGCGCCTACGTAACGAACAATTAAATGCCCACCTGCAACGTGATCTTGCGCCGATCTATCTGTTGAGCGGCGATGAACCGTTGCAAATGCAGGAAGCCGTAGACGAAATACGCAGTGCATCGCGTCGGCAAGGATACAATGAACGCGAAGTACTCGATCAGGGCAGTGGCTTTGACTGGTCTGCGCTGACAACGGCGGCGGAAAGTCTCTCTCTTTTTGGTGATAGAAGACTGCTTGAGCTACGTCTTGGCAGTGCCAAGGTCGGGACTGAAGGCAGTAAGTCACTGAGCACCTATTGTGAGCGTCCGGCTGAAGACACAGTGCTTTTGATTACCCTGCCTAAATTGGAGAGGGCTCAAGCAAATAGCAAGTGGCTAAAAAAGATCGAGGGTGTTGGCGTCATTGTACAGATCTGGCCGGTGGATGGACGTCGTCTGGTGCCCTGGATTGAGCAACGACTGCGACGTGCGGGATTGATTCCAGAGACCGGAGTGGTTGAAATGCTTGCAGATCGGGTGGAAGGTAATCTACTCGCTGCCAGCCAGGAAATTGAAAAATTATTGCTGTTGTATGGTGAAGGCGTCATCAATCCAGAGCGGCTCACCGAAGCCGTTGCTGACAGCGCCAGGTTTGACATTTTTGGTTTGGTCGACACGTTGCTGAGCGGTGACCTAGCGAAAGGGAGTCGTATGTTGCAGGGCCTGAAGGCGGAAGGCGTCGCACCAGCGGTTGTTTTATGGGCTTTGAGCAGAGAGATTCGTAATCTTGCTGAAATGGCATCTGCCATAGAGCACGGCGCCAGTGTGGAGCAGGTCATGGCTGCTCATCGGGTTTGGGAGAAACGGAAGTCAATACTGCGTAAAGCACTCGGTCAACGAGCGGGACATTGGTACGGATTGTTATCAGAATGCGCCGATACAGACAGAGCAATTAAAGGACTATCCCCTGCCGATCCCTGGTTGATTATGCAGAACCTGGCCGGGGGTATGGCTGGATTGTCTATCCTGTGATCTGCTGCACACCCTTGTGTAGGAATTAATCACCCACGAATGGCATTCCTGCTATTTGTGACTCACTTCAACCATTTTATTGTTCCATCGTTGTCTCATTTGTCACCAGAGACCTCATTCAGAGGGCTTTGGATCTAAAACTATCAACAAGGAGAATATGATGAAAAAATTGACTATGAAACAAGTGCTTATAGCTTTGATCGCCGGCGGATTCTTTACCGCTGCCTGTGCGGGTGAGGATCAGTTCACAAAGCTGGATGCAAATGCAGACGGTTACATCTCTGCTGAGGAGTCTGTTGTCAGTGAGCAACTCTACCAAGCCTGGTCAGCAACGGATGCCAACGATGATGGCAAGATTGATGCTGCTGAATTCAGTGCATTTGAAGTAAACAGTACTAAGGGTAAATAACTGAATTGACACTGTCAGTAATCTGATGGGTAGAGGTCGTTGATCAGCATTCGCTGATCAACAGAATCACATATTTATGTACAGCCATGAGACGAGAAAAGAGCGATGGTTAAATAGGCCATTGATTACCTGGGAATTAAAGTTGTGATTTTGTGATTCATTTCACCACATTTCTTTTCCTGTAGGTGTCTCATGAAACACCGGAGGCCCCTTAAAAGGGCTTTTGGATCGAAACACTATTAAAAAATCCGTTAAGGAGAACATGATGAAAAAGAAAACCATACAACAAGCTGCAGCAGCTCTGGTAGCAGCAGGATTCTTCACCGCAGTGGTTGCCGGTGAGGATGCATTCAGTAAACTCGACAGCAACGCTGACGGCGCTATCTCTTCTGAAGAGGCGACTGTAAACGAAGCGCTGTATAAGGGTTGGGAAGCCGCTGATGCGAATCAGGATGGTCAAGTTGATGCCGCTGAATTCAGTGCATTCGAGACCAGCATGCCTACAGGCAAATAACTGCGGGTAGGAGCGTGACCCCAGCTATGGGGTTGCTGTGCCGGCAGCCAGTTGAGTCTGGCTGCCGGTTGCTACTTCTACTTTAGCCAGATGGCAATTACTTAATTGCAACTGTGGCGGCTCACTGGAAAAGATGAATGGTGCTGTTTTTAAGAGTGCACTGAGTCCAAGAATCTGGCGGGTCTTGCCAGGAAATACCGCTACATCGACCTCATCCAAAAGACACTCATCACCAATTCGTACATTCGCGATTGTATAAACGGGTACCATCATTTCGGCGCCATTGGCTAGTGTTCCTTTCAGATTCCGGATATAGCGGGGGTTTCCAGCCACCTGCAATTCTGCCAGAGTGGTTTCATTGATGGTCATATAGCTGGAACCGGTATCGACCATGAATTCCGTGGCTGGCATATCACCGATCTTACCCGAAATATAGAAGGTACTTGCCCCTTTTGAGTGCATCGGGACATCGAAAACAAACTGTTCTGCCCACAGCTGTCCGGCATAAATGGCTATCATTACAGCGGCTAGAAGAGGTTTGATCATCAGTATTTACGGCGCTCATTATGGGTGTTCATCTACCTATTAGATCGGTCGATTTGGGCTGAACTTAAATATTTTGGGTATCGATTGTTCAAATAATTCCCCGATTGCAAGTCAATGAAGGTATTTCAGGCCCTTTCGGTAAGGAGGCGGGATGTGACAAATGGAGTCATTTTTTTCGATATTTGCTACAGTTAGCAGCTTGATTCACCTGTAACCTGGACCAATTGATTCAGGTTTAACCGAGACAAGAAAAAAGATCATGTTCAAAGAAATTTCCGATGTCACCGGCTATATGGAAACACTGGGTCAGGAGGCACGCCAGGCCTCACGTAGCCTTGCCAGTGCGAGCACTGCACAGAAAAACGAGGCATTGGAGGCTATTGCAGATGAATTGGATGCAGCCAGGGAGCCGTTGATGGCTGATAACAAACGGGATCTGCAGGCAGGTGCGGAAAAGGGGTTAGAGGCTGCCCTTTTAGATCGCCTGGAGCTGACGCCCGCTCGTATCGACAGCATGATCGAAGGATTACGCCAGATTGCTGCACTCCCAGATCCGATCGGTGAGATATTCGACATGAAATATCTCCCCAGCGGCATTCAGGTTGGTCGTATGCGGGTACCTTTAGGTGTGGTTGGGATCATTTATGAATCTCGCCCAAATGTGACGGCTGATGCAGCAGCGCTCTGTTTGAAGTCAGGTAATGCGGCTGTGTTGCGTGGTGGTAGTGAAGCCTTCTTTTCCAATCAGGCGATCGCCTCGTCCATACGGGCCGGCCTGAAGAAAGCAGACTTGCCAGAGGCTGCTGTGCAGGTGGTAGCGACGACTGATCGATCAGCGGTCGGTCAAATGATCACCATGCCCCATGCCATTGATGTGATCATCCCACGTGGCGGTAAGGGGTTGATCGAGCGTATTAGCCAGGATGCCCGGGTGCCGGTTATCAAGCACCTGGACGGCATATGCCATGTCTACATCGATGACCAGGCCGCATTAGACAAGGCCTTTGATGTGGCGATGAATGCCAAGACTCAGCGCTATGGTACCTGCAATACCATGGAGACCCTGCTGGTTGCGGAAGGGATCGCCAGAGAGGCGCTAAAGAGGCTGGCAGATGCACTGATCGAAAAGGGTGTTGAAATTCGCGGCTGCGAGCGGACCCGTGAGATCATTGATGGTTGTGTTGAGGCCGTAGATGCGGATTGGGATACAGAGTATCTGGCGCCGATTCTCTCCATTAAAGTAGTCAACGGCCTGGAGCAGGCAATCGAGCACATCAATAACCACAGCTCCCAGCATACCGATGCCATTGTGACCGAAAACTTTACCCGAGCACGCCGTTTTCTCACAGAGGTTGATTCCAGTTCGGTGATGGTAAATGCCTCCACCCGTTTTGCCGATGGCTTTGAATATGGTCTGGGTGCGGAGATCGGTATCTCTACGGACAAGTTTCATGCCCGTGGCCCGGTAGGGTTGGAGGGGCTTACATCGGTAAAATTTATTGTTCTGGGCGATGGCCACATCCGAAAATAATCGATAATGATAGGGATTTTTGGCGGCACATTTGATCCGATTCATATCGGCCATTTACGTACGGCGCTTGATGTGATGCAGGCGGTGGAACTGGAGGAGGTGCGGTTCATTCCATTGCATGGTGCAGTACATCGCGACCAGCCGGAGGTTTCTGCCCGCTTGAGGTTGCAGATGGTGCAGGCCGGGATTCAGGATCAAGAGGGATTTGTTGTTGATGACAGGGAGTTACAGCGTTGCGGAGATTCCTATAGCGTTGATACGCTTGCCAGCTTGCACAGACAATGGCCTGAGAGAACCCTATGTCTGCTGATGGGGATGGATGCCTTCAACGGTTTTGCCGATTGGCGTCGCCCCGATGAGATCCTGGAGTTGGCCCATCTGATTGTAATGCAGCGACCCGGGCAGGCGAATCCATCAGATCCACGTGTGCGAGAGCTACTCAAGTCTCGGCAGTGTTTCAGTCATACCCGGTTACACAAACAGGCGAATGGCGCGATCTTGATGCAAACAGTTACCCAGCTGGATATATCAGCGACTCGAATACGTGCCCTGCTTGCCGACGGTCAGGCTCCACGCTACTTGGTTCCAGATGCTGTTCTGCAGGTGATTGAGGATAATCAGCTCTATCGAAAGAGCTAAAATATTTTTTCCACAATAGGTTATGCTAGAGCATAAGACTCGGTAAAATCGCCCTTCACCGGTGAACCGGTCGCAATTCTCTTGGCAACAGACACAGGACTCAATGCAGACAGAAGAACTTAGAGACGTCGTTCTAAAGACATTGGACGACATGAAAGCAAAGGATGTGGTGGTACTTGATGTACGTGGAAAGACCAGTATTACAGACATTATGATCGTCGCCAGTGGTACCTCAGATCGACATGTAAAGTCTATTGCACAGACAGTAGCCTTTCAGGCAAAGCAGGCGGGGGAGGCACCACTCGGCAGTGAGGGTATGGAAGATGGAGAGTGGGCGTTAGTGGACCTGAATGGAGTCGTTGTCCATGTCATGCAACCTAAGGTCCGCGACTTTTATCACCTGGAAAGACTCTGGTCGATGGACGAACCCTCCGTAACTGAACACAAACTTGAATCAATCTAATTCGTTGCATGGATCGGTTTGATCGGATATTTGAACTCAATCGTATCCTGCAGTCAGCACGCTACCCGGTTTCGCGGCAGAGACTGGAGCAGGAGCTGGAGTGTTCTCGTGCCACTGTAAAGCGTCTCATTGAGGAGATGCGCCTCTTTCTCAATGCCCCTATTATTTATGACCGTAAGCTCAATGGTTATTGTTATGACCGCAACGAAGGGGAGATGTATGAGCTTCCCGGGCTTTGGTTCAGTGCTTCGGAACTGCAGGCTTTACTGACAGTCCAGCAGTTGCTCGAAGGGATGCAACCTGGTTTGCTGGATAGTCATTTGCAGCCGCTGAAGCGCAAAATCGATGCTTTATTGACTCGCCAGCAGAGAGGCGGTGAACCGATTTCCAATCGGATTCGTTTAGTGCGTGCAGCAGCCCGTCCTGCAGGCCCTCATTTTACCCATATTGCGGGTGCCCTGGCTGGCAGGCATCGCCTTAATCTGAGCTATTACAATCGATCCTCTGACAGCGTCAGTGAGCGGATTGTCTCTCCGCAACGTTTGACCCACTATCGCGATAACTGGTATCTGGATGCCTGGTGTCATCTGCGCAAGGGGTTGCGAACATTTGCACTGGATGCCATTCGTGAGGCTGTACAGCTTGATCTCCCGGCGCGGGAGGTGAGTGAAGCTGTTCTCGAAAAACACTATACAGTGGCTTATGGGATTTTTTCCGGTAAGGCTGAAAACTTGGCCAGGGTACGCTTTACACCGCAAAGGGCTCGTTGGGTAGCAACTGAGATATGGCATCCTAAACAGCAGAGTCGTTGGCTGGAGGATGGACGTTATGAGCTGACCCTGCCCTATGGGAATCCGGCAGAATTGTTGATGGATCTTTTGAAATACGGACCTGAGGTGGAAGTGGTGTCACCTGCCGGTCTTCGCCAGGCTATCCAGGAACGTCTAAAGTCGGCGTTGGCTGTCTATCGATAAGTTGCCTGACAAGCCGGTATCAATAGGAAAAACCGAATCCATCATCCTATGTTGAACTGCCTGCAGGTAGCATTCAATCCATAGGGAATCATATTTAAAAAAATGAAGGATATGATGGATTGAACAAGGATGGAAATGGTGAATAAGTCAACTTGTTGAATAGAAGTGTACTGTGCAGCGTTTTGATGAATGACGGATTCTCTTTAGAAGAATCCGTCATTTCTCACTTTGCGAAGAACTGTTCTAGCACTTCTTTTTCAACTCTTTGAAACGCTTTATCGCCTTCTTGCGCTGGGTGTGAATAATCTTCACATCTGTGGAAAGGCGCTTGCGTTTAACGCTATCTTTTTCATGGGCGAGCTTGTCTTTAACGATCCTTTCCTGCTTTTTCAATTGCTTTAAGAGGTCTGAGATGCGATCGCACTTAGCCCGATCTTTTTTCTTGCCTGCATCAAGCAGGTTTAGGAGTTTTTTTACGATTTTCTCTGGTGGGGGCATGGTAGCTACCTCTTCGTTAACTATTTTGCTCGTGACTTCTCTTCGGCCTCAACCTCTTCGATGATCTCTTCCAACTCATCTTCGTTCAGGGCGATATCCCGTTCTGCCTCTCTGAGATCAAGCGCGCGAGCGGCAAACAGGATCTCCGCCATATCGATCAGATTTTTGGATATGTCGAAGGTATAGGCACTGTCATTCATTATCGATGTCGCCATCTCCTCGGTAATCAGGTTTTCACGAATTAAATGGTCGAGAGAGCCATTGGCTACCACATCGATCTCTTCGATCTCCGCTTTCAGGCCATCCAGATTGAGGATGGTTATATTGTCAGGATCTTCAGATTGTACCCGCAGATCCCCTAGCTCACGCAGGATATTGCCGATTTGCAGCCTGAACTTGTTGTATTCAGCGCGAATATGCTCATTATCGGAAACCATATAGGTTGCCAGGTTCTTGCGCAAGTGTTTCACATCTTTCAGCGCTTCAACAATGTAGCGGCCGGCGAGTCGCAATGAGTAGAGGTCTTCCGAATAATCGGAGGTGATATGGGTCTGCGCTTCTGAGATAAAGCCAACTATCGAGCCGTACAGTACCTTGACGCTTCGTCCGTAGGTTTCATCAATGTCGATGTCGATGACCTTGTGAGGTTGCTGTATCACTGCTGCCAGGTCAGTTTTGGAGAAAATATCGTGGCGATGCAGACTGACACCGTGAGCAATGATCTCCAGGGCGTTGTCGTAGAGGTGCAGGGTCTCTTTTCGTACCGATTCCATCGCGGTATCGGGAAACTCCATGGTTGCTTCGGAGAGGTACTTGGGCTCCACCACAGAAACCTCTTTTGCCCGTAGCGTGTTTTCCAGAGTCGTGACCAGCTTGCCGATCAACGGCGTCATAACCAGTACGCCGGTAATATTGAACAGGGTATGGAATACAGCCAATTTCAGGGTGTAATCGTCATCGGCAATACCGACCAAGGCACTGATACCCTCCACCCCCCAGAGGAACTGTTTAATAAAGAGAATCGCAATAACGCCGGTAGTGACGTTGAAAATCAGATGTGCACCGGCCAGCCGTTTACCCTCCACGTTGGCGCTGAGGGAGCCGAGAATGGCTGTGATACAGGTTCCCACATTAGCCCCTATCGCCAGGGCCAGGGCGTTTTCATAAGTGACCTGGCCTGCTGCAAGACCGGTTAGAATCAATACCAGGGTGGCGTGGCTTGACTGCATCACCACTGTGGCAAAGATGCCGATGCCGGCGAAGAGAAACAGCCCCGGATATCCTGCAACCGCAAATTCTGTCAGATCGATGGTGGACTTAAATGCCTCAAAGCCCTCCTTCATGTGGTGAATGCCTAAAAATAGAAAGCCAAGGCCGGCGAGGATGTAACCAAACCCTTTATATGTGTTGGATTTCTGGAATACCAGAATGATGCCAAACACCAGCATTGGCATGGCATAGGCTGAGATTTTTACCTTCAATCCAAGCCCGGCGATTAGCCAGGCACCGGTTGTTGTACCGATGTTTGCGCCAAAGATGATCCCGATACCGGCAGCCAGGGAGATCAGTCCGGCGCTGAGAAAGGAAATGGTGATGACCGAAACCAGAGAGCTGGACTGCATCACGGTGGTGCTGACTATGCCAAAACTCAAACTCTTCCAGTATCGATTGGTGCTATTGCGCAGGATGCGCTCCAATGTACCGCCTGTGAAGGCCTTGAATCCCTCCTCAAGGGCGAGCATACCGAACAGAAAGATGGCAACACCTGCAGCAATCTCCTTAAAGTCGGGGCTGATCCAAAAGCCATAGGTGAGAATGATCAGCATGCTGGGAAGTAGTATTTTTCGTATCATTTTGGGTCGTCTCTAGCCGCTTATTGAAGCCACAATATTATTGGGCAAAATAGCCACCCTTTACTTCATAATGAATGAAGTAATACTTCATACTCCCTGAGGGTGGGCGAAGGTGATTTTTCGTCGTTTTTTATTACAGTGGGTTGACTGCCGTCAGCAAACTGTCATAAAGCTGTAACAATTATACGCTATGCGCTGTATTCTTGGCCAATAAGTCTGTAGGACCAAACAACCTGAACCGATTGTAGGGTATACTGTAGCGCCTAAACGGGACGGGTCTTATACCAGGGTGGGTGTTTCGGGAAGGGTTCTTTAGGCCCCTGTCATGCAAACCAATTCGGTTCCGGCGAGGCCTCTATAACCCTGTCATTTAAAAAAAGAAAATGGGTTTTTGTTGATATCTCTGTTTCAGGTGGGTTTGGGTGTGAATTCCCTAACTGCAAGCCCTGTCTTTAGCCTATGATGCAGGGGAATGCACTTCAGGCTACCAGAGCAGCTTCATCAATTCAGCAGTAAGCCCCTTCACTGTGGCTGCTAGTGCTGTGCGCTACGCTAGAAACCAATTCGGAATATTTGATGGAAGAGCTGAGAACACTTTTCGATTCCCTCGGGCTTGGAGACGTAAACTGGGAATTGCTGTTGCGTGGTGCCTTACAGGTGTTTCTGCTTACTTCATCCGCCGTCTTCTCTGGCTCAGAGACAGCACTCTTCTCTCTCAGCCGGATCGATCTACAGAAACTAAGACACAGTAGGGATAAGCACTCAGAGAATATCCACGCCATGCTGGATGAGCCCCGACGCCTGATCATTTCGATCCTGTGCGGCAATGAACTGGTGAATATCGCTTCCGCCGCCAATATGGCGGCAATCCTGTTGTTGGTGTTCGGCGAGGCGGATGTGGGTTGGTTCAATATCCTTATCATGGTGCCGTTGTTGCTATTGATCGGTGAGGTGACACCAAAGACGATTGCTGTGAGCTTTCCGGTGAAGTTCGCCACCCGGGTGACGGCGAGAATACTACCGAGATGGATTGTTTTTATCACCCCACTGAGGGAAGCGGTCAGGGTCGTGGCTGACCGGATTACCACACTGGTAGTGGGCGAGGCGGTCAGTCGGGAGAATATCCTGCATGCCGATGAATTACGCACACTCCTTGAGGAAGGTGAAGAGAGCGGCGTAATTGAGGCTACTGAGCGGGTATTGATCGACAATGTGCTTGAGGCCTCCGAGACCGATATATCGCGCATCATGACCCCCGGGCCACGCATTCTCTTTCTGGATGCGGATCTGCCCGTGCCGGAACTAATCGAGACATTCCGATCCTATCGTCACCCTAGGATTCCTGTCTATCAAGGACATTGGGACAATGTCATTGGTTTTATCCATTCCGAAGATATTCTGCGTCTTGTCAGGGGGGGAGGTGACCTGGAGCAGGTGACTTTGGAGATGATCATCAAACCTGCCCATTTTGTGCCGCCGACTAAAAAGGTGGACGAGATGTTTGACTATTTCCAGGCCCATAACACGCGCATTGCAATCGTGTTGGGAGAGTATGGCGAGGTGCTCGGTATCGTTACCATGAAGGATGTATTGACCTTCATCTTCGGGGAAATCAGCGGGAAGATGGCGGG
Organism: Candidatus Thiodiazotropha sp. (ex Codakia rugifera); assembly: GCA_025656675.1. Lineage (GTDB taxonomy): Bacteria > Pseudomonadota > Gammaproteobacteria > Chromatiales > Chromatiaceae > Thiodiazotropha. Next base: position 534,880 of record JAHXHN010000001.1, on the reverse strand, counting down.
TTTGGAGTATTACCAGGAAGAGGACGAGAACAGCTATATCGTGCCAGGTGATATGCGTTTGACTGATTTCTATAATCTCACCAATTTCGATATTGAAGATCCGGTGATGGCAACCATTGGAGGGGTGGTGTTTCGGCTTTTTGACCGTTTGCCTCAGGAAGGGGATGTCATCAGAAACGAGGGTTATGAGTTTATCGTCAAGGAAGTGAAGGGTTTACGTATCAGTAGGGTGCAGGTGCGAAAAAGCCTGGCCAGTGACGAGGAGCCTATACTGACCGAAGAGGAACTCGACGAACAGACTGAAATAACGGGAGAGGAAGCGATTATTGATGCGAAAGCGAAACAGACGGCTGAAGTGGAAAAGAGACCTGTAGACGAGACGCAATCAAAGGAGGCGGAGAATGGACTGGAGCGTTGAGCTACTGATTATCATTGTTTTTATTCTGCTGAAGGCTTTCTTCTCCGGATCAGAGATCGCTATGGTCAATTCCGACAAGCTTAAATTGCGACATCAGGCAAAGCTTGGCAATCGGGGTGCTAATCTGGTTCTGAAATTGTTTAAAACACCGGATGTTATTCTGGGTACAACCCTGGTCGGGACCAATATCGCTACAGTCACCATCTCCACCCTCGGTGCACTGGTCTGCATCGACCTGTTTGGCGCAACGGGTGACTTGATCTCGGTGATCATCCTGACCCCCATCCTGCTGATATTAGGAGAGGTAGTACCGAAGAGTGTATTCCAGCAGGAAGCAGACAGCCTGGTCAGCCGATTAATCTATATCCTGCGTTTCTTCTCTTATGTTTTTTATCCAGTTATATTTATCTTCAGCCGTGTCGCGAGATTGGCGACCCGGATTGTGGGTGGCGGTACGGTACCGCAAAATATGTTTATTACCCGTGAGGAGCTGCGGGTACTGCTGGACGTGTCGGAATCGACCTCTGATCCACAAACCATCGATCGTAAGCGAATCCGGCGGATTATCCGCTTTGCCGATACCACCGTTGGAGAAGCGATGATTCCACTGCCGGATGTGGTGGGCTTCAATGAAGTGCGGAATATGAAAGAGGCGGTTCGCCTGGTGATAAAACATGGATACAATCGATTACCGGTCTACCGAGGCAACATCACCAACGTAAAAGGGATTCTGACCTTGGATACCTGGGATCTGATGCAGCCGGACCTTGAAGATCAATCAATATCTGATTATGTCAGCCCGGTGCTCTATCTGTCGCCGCGACAGACTATCGATCGTGCCCTGCCGATGTTGCAGGCTAGAAAGGATCATTTAGCTGTGGTGGTGGATGAATTTGGTTCAGCAATAGGCATTCTGACCATGGAGGATGTGTTCGAAGAGGTGGTGGGTGAGATCGATGTGGGCTACGATTTCGATGAGTACCAGCCAAAGCGTCGTTCCTACATTGAGCATGAGGATGAAAACACGCACTTGGCGAGTGGACGAACACCCATCTCTGAAATAAATGACATTATACATGTGGAATTTCCGGTGGAGGAGGCGTTGACCGTAGGCGGCCTGATTGTCAGTCGTTTGCGGCATATACCCAAGGAAGGTGATGCAATAGAGGAGCAGGGTCACCGTTTAACGGTAATAGAAGCTGATGAACGTTCCGTTGTAAAAGTGAGGATAGAGCGACTATTGGGGTGATTTCTTCTACTCTTGAATATTAATAATCTGGTAGAGGAGTGTGGTTATGGCTGATAAAACAGCTAAAAAACCGATCTTGGTGCCGATCGATTTTTCAGCGGCATCAGAGGCCGCTTTGCTTAAGGCATGTGATCTGGCCGAATGTCTCAATGTACCTATAGTGATTTTACATGTTGTACATGATCCCGGAGAAATGCCGGGTTACTATTCAGCCATGGTGAAAAAGAAGAAATTTGGCAGGATGCAGGATGCTGCCAAGGTGATGCTGGATGAATTTGTACATGCCTTTCGCAAAAGGCATTCAGGGAAAAAAGTTTTAAAGAAGGCAGAGCGATTGCTGGTTATCGGTCTGCCCGCGACACGGATCCTGCAGGTGGCGAATAAAATCAATGCCACCATGGTTATAATGGGAAGTAAAGGAGAGACAGGACTCAAACATTTAATGTTGGGTTCGGTTGCCGAGCGAGTGGTACAGATCTGTCCTGTGCCAGTCATGGTCGTCAAGGCCAAATCCCAAAATGAGAAATGATACCATGTTCCTCGACAAACTTATAAAAAATGCTGATTTCAATCCTAAACAAATTCTGATTTTAATCCTGGGTTTGATTGCAACACTCCTGGTATTTCCCGTTTTCGCCGATGGTGGGACTGAGAAGGGAATTGAATGGGGCGTAATGGGCATGAAGCTGTTCGGTGGCCTTGCGCTTTTTCTGTTTGGTATGGAGCAGATGGCAGACGCTCTAAAAGCGGTCGCAGGTGAGCGCATGAAGGGTATTCTGGCGAAGCTGACCAGTAACCGTTTCATGGGAGCTGCCACGGGTGCCTTCGTAACAGCTGTCATTCAATCATCATCGGTGACTACGGTACTGGTGGTTGGGTTTATTACCGCCGGTCTGATGTCTCTCTCCCAGTCAATCGGCGTCATTATGGGGGCCAATATCGGCACCACCATCACTGCTCAGATCGTTGCCTTCAAAGTGACCAAGGCGGCGCTGCTGATGATCGGTGTCGGTTTCAGCATGCTGTTTGCGTCCAAACAGGAACGGATCAAGCACTATGGCGCCATGTTAATGGGGTTGGGGCTGGTCTTTTTTGGTATGAGCGTCATGAGTGATGCGATGAAACCACTGCGTACCTACCAGCCATTTCTGGACTTGATGATCAGTATGGAAAATCCATTGATTGGTATTATGGTGGCAGCCGGGTTTACAGGTCTTATACAGTCATCATCAGCCACCACGGGCATCGTCATCGTGATGGCCAGTCAGGGTTTTATTACACTTCCTGCAGGCATTGCACTGGCATTTGGCGCCAATGTCGGTACCTGTGTTACAGCAATGCTTGCGTCGATAGGCAAACCGCGAGAAGCGGTGCGTGCGGCGATGGTGCATGTCATATTCAATATAGCAGGCGTACTGGTTTGGCTGATGTTCATTCCTCAGTTGGCTGAGTTTGTGACATCGTTTTCACCCAGCCATCCTGAACTCTCGGGGATAGAGCGATTGGGTGCAGAGACACCGCGCCAGATCGCCAATGCGCATACTATCTTCAATATAGCGAACACCTTTCTTTTTATCTGGTTCACTGCCCAGCTGGCCCGTGTGGTGGAGTGGTTGATTCCGGATCGCCTCTTGGAGGAAGAGGGATTGGCGGTCAGTGCCAAATACCTTGATGACGAGCTGCTCTCCACACCTTCTCTGGCATTGGACAGGGTGCGACTCGAAGTGTTGCATATGGGGGAAAAGGTGCAGGATATGTTGAGTCAGATCATGCCTGCGATCCTGACAGGTGATCGGAAATCACTGGATGGTGTCGCCCAACTCGATGATGAGGTGGATATCCTCTACGAACAGATCATTGACTATTTAGGCAAGATTAGTAAACAGTCGATGACCGATGGTCAGACAGCAGAGTTTCTGGGACTGATGGAGGCGGTCGGTGACCTGGAAAATATCGGTGACACAATCGAAACAAATATGGTTGCACTCGGTCATGAGCGTATTGATCACGGTTTTTCAATCAGCGAGCCCACCAAAAATGTTCTGAATGGATTTCACAAGGTTGTAAGAAAGTCCGTGGATGGTGCCGTTCAAGCCGTATCTCAAGTCAACTCAGAGGTAGCACAATCGGTTATCGCCATGAAAAATGAAATCAATAAGATGGCTGATTCGGCTGCGGTGCATCAGGCATCGCGACTGGTCGCTGAAGAGCCCAATCGTATTGCAGCCTATACGACCGAGGTGGATATCATCGAAAAGCAGAAGCGAATCTACTATTTTGCGAAGCGAATGGCGAAGAGTGTGATTCCGGCAGATGAGATCGATGAAGAATAATGCTTGAGTTGCCATGCTGGACGAAAAAATAGTCCCAGCATGGCCGATTGGATTAGTGTTAGCAGGCCCTAGGCTATCTGATCGATCGCTAGCAGAGTCTGGAAATGCTATTTGTGGAAGCTGCTGACAGCATAAGTTGTAGTCTATGAAATTAGAGAAGTTGCTACACAAATTAAGAAAATATCTCAATAAAGGTAAAGCGCAAAGCCAGACAAAACTTGATAAAATTGATGAGCTGCTGCTGCAGCTCAGAGGAAAAAAGCAGCATTTGAAACGACGCTTGGAGAAGGAGAAGCGCGGTTGCAAGCGTAAAAGATTAAAAGCGGAGCTGACAATCGTAGAGATCCAGTTAAAAAAAGGGAGAAAAAGCAGAGATAAACTGGTACTTCTGCAAGGAAGTGACAAGCCGGGGAGCAGTTACTGAGTCGCCAGTGATTTCTCCGCTATTGCTCAGAGAGTGAATTGACATAATCCAATAATGGCTCTACCGGGTATTTCAGCGGGTACATTTTATTGCCAATCAGGGTCATTACTCCGATCCTGTCATTATTTCCGCCATAGACTACATAGTGGTCTTCGATTTCAGCGACATTAATCCATAGCGTATCATCCATGGTAATCGGCGTATGGCCTACGATTATGGGTGTGTCCGCAGGTAGATCAAATACTTTGCGAAACCGTTTCACATCACCCTTCGTGTAACCGCCAGGCCGACTCGCTTTTTGTAGACGGTTTTGGTTTAGCTCCTTTATCAACCCGCCATTTCTTTTAATATTGACCAGCATCTCCAGCTTGATCTTTGAGGTGGGGGGGGCCGCATGACAGCAGATCATCTTTTCTGAATAGGCAACATATGGAAGTAAATCATAAAACCGATCCATCTCTTTGCGATACTCCTTTCCTCGAGACTTATTCAATGCTTTTTTCCACAACAGCCCCTGTGCTACACCACCTTTTGCGATCTCATCGGAAAAGCCATCATGATTTCCGCGCAGATAGAAGACCTGTTGTGGGAAGAGTTGTTTAAGTTTCAAGATGACATCCATGATCAAAATGGAACTGTCCATCTCGTGGTATCTGTCCTCCTCTTCACTGTGCACGGCATCTCCGAGGATGATCAGGCAGGCTGTACCCTGTTCCAATTCTTCAAGAAAACCATTCTGGCTCAATACAACCAGCAGGTTGTCCAGCTTGCCGTGGAGGTCGCCGATGATGAATGGTTTCATCTCACTCGGCAGTTTGATTACCCCACCTGGATTGTCATCCTTGTCCTTTTCGCGAAAGGCTTCATCTTGCAGGATTTTGTTAACATCCTGGAGCAGGGCCAGGGCCTTTTTATCCGAGAGGGTTTTGATCTCTCCACCGTAAAGCTTGGCCAGGCGTTTTAGTTTTTTGCGTCGCCACGTGGCAACTTTCATCATCTTCTTCTCTTTCAGAAGCGGCGACATGCAGCTTCCGGAATTAGGTGAGTAGTCGCGAAAGATTAGATTGCCATCCTCATTGCTTATGGAAAAAACAAAATCAGAGAAATTGGCCTGCATCTTCAGGAAATCCTTCTGACGCATTTTGTCCTGACTGCCAATAACCAGTTTTTCACCATCATCAACCCGGAAAAAACCACTGACCTCCGAATAGTAGCGTTCAGGATCAAATACGATAAAACTACGTGATGTGCAGTCATTATCTATTGCATTGGTCAGGCTTTCGGGATAGAGATGAAGTGCCTTGCCATCAGGTGGGAGATTGATCTGCAGAGGGTAACAATGAATCGGTACCTTAACTTTTGATCCGTGCAGGTGGTATGACTCCTTGAGATCAACCTCTTCGCACTGGGACAGACCTGAGAATGCACTCTTGATCAGCTTGATAAGGCTCTTTTTGCTTTTCAATCCCGTTTGATTCATGTTTTATCGCTCTTAATCGATAATCTGCAGTGGGATGCCATCCGTACCTTCCCGGATATAGATACGGATGTCCTGTTGGTGAAGGTATCTCGCTATCTGCCTGTAGACTGACAACTGTCGTTCAATTCGCTCCAGGTTGACGGCTTCATCCACATGGTGGGTACCCAGCTCAGCTCTTTTGATCCGCTGTCTAAGCAGAGATTCAGCGCGAGGTAGAACAAATTCGAAAATATATCGCTCCCTCCAATTGACTGAGAAGAAGAAACGCTTGGGTGGTGGAAGGATAATGCGACTAAGATCCAGTTCAAGGGGCGGGGATGCCTCTATCCAGGCCTTCTCAAACACCGCCAAAGCTTTTTTTTTCCCTTTGAAAGGGAAGCCGAGATGAATCTCCCGTGGGCGTAGTGAGAGGCTTTGGGCTGTCCACCATCTATTCAGAGAGAGGTCGATATAACCCTCTTCTGACCAGCCACCAAGATTTTGTATCATTGTGCTCTTGCCGGCTCCTGGGGGTCCAGTGATCAGCAATTGCCGGAATGAGACGAATTCCGGAAATGTTATGCCTTTGATTTTTTTCAGTGCATCAAAGGGTTGTGTTTTCAATTGGTCCATTTTATCTGTTTTTTTATCGGGTAAATCCTGGTATTTACATAGGATGTAAATTCATGGTGTCTAAAAAAGGAAAAGCCCCTTTTGGGGGCTTTTCCTTGCCTATGCGATGCGCTATCAGCTAAAAATACCTTTCAGCATAAAGAAGAATATCGCAGCTAAGATGCCACCTGCCGGTAGCGTGATCAACCATGAAACCACAATATTGCCGATGACACGCAGATCAATGGCGCCCACACCGCGAGCCAGACCCACGCCCATGACGCAGCCGACTGCAATCTGGGTGGTGGAGACCGGTAGGCCGGTTTTAGATGCAATAACCACTGTGGTAGCTGCAGCCAAGGTGGCGCAGTAGCCGCGGGTCGGGGTCAATTCGGTAATCTTTGTGCCGATGGTCTGCATGACCTTGTATCCCATTGTAGCGAGACCGACAACGATGCCTGCACCACCCACAAAGAGTACCCAGATCGGAAGTCCGGCCTTCTGGCCCACTTCGCCGCCACTCTCGACAAGCGAAAGAACGGCTGCCATCGGGCCGATACCGTTGGCGACGTCATTGGAGCCATGGGCAAAGGCCATCGCGCAAGCAGTAAAGACCATCAGTGGGGTAAAAACCTTCTCCACGCTGGCATAGTGGAAATCCTTGTCGGCCTCATCATCGACCTGGACTTTATTGATCATCATCTTTCCGATGATGGCAACGGCTATACCGAATACTGTAGCAACCACCAGGCTTTCAACCATGTTGAGTTCCAGCTTCAGGTGCTTCAGACCCTTGAAGAGGGTAACCAGGGAGACGATCCAGCCCACCAGGAAGACATACAAAGGAGCCCAGGTTTTAGCTTTTGTGAAGGGACTGTCCGTGTTTAGAATCAGCTTCCGAATACTGATCATCAACAGCAGTGCAATCACACCGCCAACCAACGGAGAGACGATCCAACTGGCAACGATACTGGCGATTTTACCCCAATTAACGGCATCCACACCGATACCGACTACGGCAAAGCCGACAATGGCACCTACGATGGAGTGTGTTGTGGAGACGGGCCAGCCGCGGGTTGAAGCAAACATCAACCAGATTGCGGAGGCTAGCAGCGCCGCTAACATACCGTAGATCAGCAGCTCCGGATTACCGGTGATGCTGCTGGGATCGATTATCCCCTTTCGAATCGTTTTGGTGACCGAACCACCGGCGATAAAGGCGCCAGCAAATTCAAAGATAGCCGCGATAATAATCGCTTGTTTAACCGTGATCGCGCCGGAGCCAACCGACGTGCCCATGGCGTTTGCCACGTCATTGGCACCGATGCCCCAGCTCATATAGAGGCCGAAGATGATGGCCAACGCAATAAAGACTGTACCCCATTCACTAATGATTTCCACTTTGGAATCCTCGCTGTTCTTTCTAGTCCGTAGTCGCGCTAAACAGTTAGGCGCTCATACGTTTGGTTGATTCTTGAGACCCATGATCAGAATTCCGGATTAACGGCACTCCGGTTCTCTCTTTAGCGTGCAATCAGCAGACGCATGCGGTCACCCACCTTCTCTGCATAATCAGCAAGATCGCCGATCCATTGGATCATCTGATACCAGAACATCACAGAGACAGGATTCATGGACTCTTCCTGAGCGAATAGGCTACGAGCCAGTGCCATGCCCATGTCATCGGTTTCATCCTCAACCTTTCCGAGTACCTCAACCATCTCTTCGACTCTATTCGCCTGATTCCCCTTGAATCCCATTTCGATCAGTTCGTCCAGTTCTTCGATAATAGAGGCAGCTTGGTTGCAGGTGTCTACACAACGCTGAACAAAGGCCTGCAGGGGCTCATTCATATCTTTAGGGACAGACATGTCCCGCTCCATCATCAGGCCTGCAATATCCTGAGCTGTATCGGCGATGCTGTCCTGCATCTCCAGCAGCTCCAGCAGATCTCGACGGTCGACAGGCATAAACAGACTTTTCGGGAGGCGTGCCCGGATGTCGTTTTCGATTTGGTCCGCATCGTGTTCAAGGGAGAAGATTTTCTCTTTGGCAGCCTTCAGCTGTTCCTGATTCCCGGCGATAAGCGCCTCAAACAGACCGGGAACCTCGGCGATGCACTCTTGGACTATCCCCATATGTACCTGCAGGGGTTTAAATGGGGAGCTTCCCAGAAGGGAGGCAATGGGATTGGATGGTCGCATAAAGTCTTCCTCTTTTTTGTGTCAGTTAGTATGAAAGAACCGCCTTACCGGTAAACACAACAGCATTGCCTCACCGGAAAAACCGATAGAATCGAAAGTTACCAGGAAACTGGGACTCTAATATGTGTATAGTCTTTTTTTCTGACTTTTTTGGGGTTTGCGAAAAATAATCGGCTTCCATTGGGAAGCAGATGACCCCCATCAATACAAGCTCCTCCTCAAAGCCAAATAGTGGCTTGATGAGATCAGTTTTTTTTACATTAGAATCCTATAATGATTCTAAATGAAATGCCTTGATCCTTGTCATCAAACTGTCTTAAATGTGTCATGTTTTAAGGGAATTTTTGTGTCTGGCAGGCATGCGATCGGGAGTTGCCCTTGCTGAAGCAGTGGACTCAACTTGTGGGTACAACAAGTCCAGCGATGATGTCAGTTTTTAGTAACCTAAATTTCTAGGGTCAGCAGCATGCGCCGTAAACCGGATACACGAACTGCGATGCGGCAACTCATCGAACAGGTGCGCTGTGAGATCCCGTTTGACCTGACGGAAGAGGCGATGTGTGGTGACACCTGTCAGGGCTGCTCCAGTAAACTGCTTATCTATCTTGAGGCAGAGCTGGATGCGTGGGATATCAAGCTGGCGAATGGGAGTGTGCCGAATTTTGGTGATATCAGTAATCTGGCGAAAAAAAGCAAAAAAATTGCCCAGGTACTGTTGCAGAATGGCCTGCTTGGTTAGTGATCCCCTTTCTGTTCGAGCATGAGCCAGAAATATGAATCCATTATATCTTGCTATTTTGAGGATTATTAAGGCGCCAGGGTGCACTTTAAATGTTTCCTGATGATTCCTTTCTCATTTCAACATAGATAACGGCTGTAATCTTTAGCGCAATCTGCCTCGTATTCAGCTTTTGTTCAGCCTGGCCTCCGTAAGCTTTAACCGAAGCTCAACTAATGGAGGCTTTCAATGAATCACAAAGCACTACTTTTTGGAACAATCCTTTCTGTTTCGATGGCGGTAGCTGCGCCTGTACAGGCTCATGATGACTATGACTACCCTTATGGTCTTCTTGGTGGACTGTTTCTCGGGTTGCAACTCAATCACCACCATGGTCATGGTAATCATTATCGTCATGGTGATCGTCATTATCGTCATAGGGAGTACCGACGTAGCGATAGCCATGGTTATCGTCATCGTGACAAGCATAGACGCGGTCATGGCAAGCATAGACATGGTCATGACAGGGACAGGCGAAGACATCGTCGTAATCATCGGGATTGAGCAGGAGGATTATCATGCAGCGGTATAGCCTAACAAAATGGATACCCCAAAGTGTGGCATGTTTATTGATGTTGGCACTGAGCGGGACTGTGCTAGCAGCCGAGGAGGTGTTGCCTTTGACTCAGTCGGTGGCTGGGCCAGTTGCCGCTCAGGAGGCGGTAACACGATCAGAGCAGCTTGATCAGGCTGATGTGGATGAGCATAAGGCATTCGTCATCGCAGGTAGTCGAATGCAGGCGACCGCGCAACGATCAGTTGCCGCCCATGCTACAGGACATGATTTCTCTATCTTTGATGCGCAAACGGTGATCAGTCGAGACGATGATGATGATGGTTACTATCATCGCCTGAAGGTGACTTTTGATGCGGATGTGCCTGGTGATGAAGCGTGGGTTTATGCCAAGCTGTACCTCAGTCTGGAAGGTGGGCCATGGAACCACTATTTTACTACGGATAACTTCCCTATTGCTGGAGAGACAACCGAAGATGATTATGAGGTGGTTACACGCTTACTGGATGGATATCCCACTGGCTATTACGATGTATTGATAGAACTCTATGATGCAGATGATGAGCTTCTGGTTGTCAACTATGGTCCATACGATGACATCGACCTGTCGGTGCTGCCGATGGAAGACAGTTTTCGGGATGACTATGATGACTATGGGGGTGGAGGAGCGTTTGGTTTGGGATTAGTACTACTTGGTTTGCTTGGTGTTGTCGTTCGGTATCCAGCTTGGCGGAAAGGGCGTGATACGGCATGTGTCTGAGTTGTATCAAGCAATCAGTGCTAGCAATAGGGCCTGTTTACAGGCCCTATTTCAGTTTATTGACTCAATCGTTCAGTAGTGGCTATGTAAGATACCGTGTTATTAATGTCACGTGTTAAGTATGATGCAGGAATACTGCACAGGAGCTGCTGATCATGTTAAGACACTCTCTCAATCTGTTTGCTGTTGTTTTCCTCATGCTTTTTCAGGGGTGCTCCAGTCTGGAACAGGCTGGCCAGATTATGAAGGGTCAGAAACCTACGGCTAAGGTGACAGGTGTCAAGGTGACAAGTCTGGATTTTAATGGAGTGGAACTGGCTTTTGATGTGAACGTCACGAATCCCAACCCAGTTGGAATCGATCTGGCGGGACTCGATTATGATCTAAAGTTGCTGGGTAGCTCCTTTGTGAAGGGAGAACAGCCTATGGCGCTAAGTGTAGCTGCAAATGGTACAAGTCAGGTTGAACTACCCATGCGACTGGGCTTTCGTCAGTTAATGAGCAGTTATCAGAAATTACAGCATGCAAGTCAAGCTGCTTATGAGATTGACCTGGGGTTGGGATTCAATATCCCGGTACTAGGAAAAATGAGAGTGCCTGTCAGTTATCAGGGAGAGTTCCCGATACCAAAAATACCTGATATCAAGGTTAAAAGCCTCGACATTCAAAAGCTAACCCTGAGTAATGCAAAGCTGCTGTTACAGATTGAGGTAGAAAATCCAAATAACTTTTCGTTACTCCTGGATCAACTTAATTACAATTTGAAATTGAATGGTTTCAATATCGGAAAGGGTTTGCTTAGTCAGTCTGTAGACATTAAACAGGATGGGCGTGGTGTGATTAGTCTGCCTTTGTCAGTCGATATCATGCAGGCGGGTATGGGGCTCTACTCGGCATTGCTGGGTAATGACGGGTTGAAATATGAATTGAGCGGATCAATGGACGCTACGAGTTCAAATGCTATCTTCAGTGATATTACCGTACCCTTGAATGAGCAAGGCGTAATAAAACTGAAATAGGTCGGTTTGCAAGAAGACCTTTATTTTTTACTTTGCTTTTTTTTATTCGGCACCATCTCAGGCCACGTTCTGGCAGCAGGGAAATAGTAATTGCGTTAAATTTGGTTTAGGGTAAGCATATTCAAGTGTTGGCGGTATATGCAGTGGTGGCACATAATTAGCGCCTATTGTGTTCAAAGCCAAATAAAATGGAAATGCAATGCTGGTATTACAGAGATGGATTTCAGAAAGTGCCAAGGCAATCAGTTACCACCTTGACCGTCCGCCTCCTTCCTCAATATTTACAATAGTAGTCTACGCGCTTCTCCTGACTGCATGTGCCAGCGAGGTATTTCGTGAACCTGCCGTATTGAATATCTCCGAACGGTCCCATGCCCGCAACTTTGTTGTCGTAGAGATGATAAATATAAAGCTCGATTCCGGTTATGAGCGAAAAATTGATATGGGTACTTCCTTTACTGTATATGGCACCCTCCCTCAAGGCCTGGCTTTAAAGCCGACAAAGACTGTTTTTACGATTGAAGGGGCGCATATGCACGAGGCCTTTCCTGTTATTGGTGACGATAAGATCGTAGGGTTTTATCTGCCCGTCGAACGGGCATTTTCACCATTAAGCAATCATGTAAAAGCAAAAATAAAAGAGAGAAAAATTTGAATGAAACTATTTAAACTGATTTATATTGTGCTGGTATCCGGCCTTTTTAGTGCATGTGCATCAGGCCCAAAGTATGCTGACGTAGCATCGACATTTCCAACGCTTGAAGCCGATAAGGGAAGAATCTATTTTTATCGATCAGGCAGTATGATGGGGGCAGCCATACAGCCATCGATAACATTAAATGGCAATATCATAGGTACTTCCAAACCCGGCGGTTTTTTCTTCGTAGATGCCAATCCAGGAGATCAGGTGGTCGCAACTTCAACGGAGGTTGAGAAAAAATTGACTTTTCTGCTTGATGTGGGGCAGGTTCGATATGTAAAAACAAAAATCGGATTTGGGATTATTGCTGGCCGTGTCTATCCGGAATTAGTCGACAATAATATTGGTGAACAGGAGGTTAAGGAGACCAGTTATATAGGTGCCCCACTAACAGATTAATAAAGTTCAACCCTATGGGTTTCATACGGAAATCCTTATTTTTTCGCTCTACAGGAAAATTTGCAGGCAGGCTTCCCAGATCCAGTCATACGGGCGGATGCCAATATGAAGAGGTCACGCGATATCTGTACATCTACTGCGCGGACGTCATCAATAGCTAGGCAAATCCTTTTGCATAGACATTTATACAATATTCAGGTTTTTATTTCATAGGCCAGGTTGGGCGCCAGCCATCGTTCAACTTCATCGATTGATAGCCCCTTGCGTGCAGCATAGTCACTCACTTGATCTCGATTGATCTTACCCACAGCAAAATATCGTGACATAGGGTGGCTGAAGTAAAGGCCACTGACTGATGCCGTGGGTACCATCGCTTTACTCTCTGTCAGCCACATACCTGTTTGCTCCTCAACCGAAAGCAATTCCCACAATAATGATTTTTCCGTGTGATCGGGACTGGCAGGGTATCCCATCGCAGGGCGAATGCCTGTGTAGTTTTCCGCGATCAATTGAGGATTACTAAACGCTTCATCTTTGGAATAACCCCAATACTCTTTGCGTACCCGCTCATGCAGCCACTCAGTCAAAGCTTCTGCCAATCGATCGGCCAGTGCCTTGAGCATGATGGCATGGTAGTCGTCATGGTCCTGTTCGAACGCTTTGACTTTCTCCTCAATGCCAATACCGGCAGTACAAGCGAAGGCGCCAATGTAGTCGGGCTTGCCGCTTTTTTCGGGAGCTATGTAGTCAGCCAGGGATTCATTGTATTTAGCCGTACCTGGATGCCTGTTTTTCGAATCATGATGCTTATCTTTTGGGGTACCTCTCGGCTGTCTCCCCTGTTTGCGCAAATTGTGCAGGATTGTAAGTACCTGGGTACGGGTCTCATCCTGATAGACATGAATATCATCACCCCGGGCGTTGGCAGGAAACAGACCGACCACTGCGGTTGCACCTAGCCATTCTTCCGCAACCACCCTGTCGAGCATTGCTTGTGCGTCATTGAAGAGCTTTGTTGCCTCCTCACCTTTCTGCGGATCGTCGAGTATCTGCGGATAACGTCCTTTGAGTTGCCAGGCATGGAAAAAGAATGTCCAGTCGATGTAACCGATCAATTCAGCGATAGGGATATCTTTGAGTACCAGTAGGCTGGCACAGGCCTCTCTGGAGTCTGGATCTTCTGCCAGGCGGATGTGATTTGAGTGCTCTGGTCCGGAAAAGTCAGGCAGACAAAGATTGGGTTGGAATGCCGTGAACTCTGCCCAATCGATGGGGGTTGGGTTGGCTCTGGCCTCCTCGATCGGGATCAGGTTGCGTGCTTCGTTCACATTTGCGCGCCGTTGACGAACACGTTCGTATTCCTCACGTATGCCTGTTACATAGCTGTCGTGTTGCTCATTGGAAAGCAGGTTCGAAGCCACGCCGACAGCACGGGAGGCATCCGCCACGTAGATCACGGGGTGATCATATTGGGGTTCAATTTTTACTGCGGTATGGGCGATAGAGGTGGTAGCGCCACCGATCAGCAGAGGTTGAGACATGCCTAACCGTTGCATCTCCTTGGCAACATGCACCATTTCATCCAGCGATGGTGTGATCAATCCGGAGAGTCCGATGATATCCACCTGTTCCTCACGGGCCTTCTGCAAGATAGTATCGGCGGCTACCATCACACCGATATCGAGTACTTCATAATTATTGCACTGAAGTACGACACCGACGATATTCTTTCCGATATCATGTACATCCCCTTTGACTGTCGCCATCAATATTTTACCTTGGGCTTGTGCGCCGTGCTCAGCCTTCTCCGCCTCCAGGAATGGCTCCAGATAGGCAACGGCCTTCTTCATCACACGGGCAGACTTAACTACCTGGGGAAGGAACATTTTACCGGCTCCGAAAAGGTCGCCGACGACATTCATGCCACCCATCAGCGGGCCCTCGATCACTTCCAGAGTTCGTTCAACCTGCTGTCGGGCCTCTTCGGTGTCAACATCAATAAACTCAGTAATGCCTTTTACTAGTGCATGCTCGAGACGTTTATCTACCGACCAGGAGCGCCATGTTGCATCCTCTTTCGCGACTACTTCAGCGTCACCGCCCTGGTATTTTGGTGCCAGATCAACTAATCGCTCTCCTGCTTGAGTGTCCTGATTGAGTACGACCGCTTCTACCCCGTCACGAAGTTCGGCAGGCAGGTCATCGTAGACCGCAAGCTGCCCCGCATTGACTATTCCCATATCCATGCCTGCCTTAATGGCATGAAAAAGAAATACGGCATGTATCGCTTCCCGCACCGGATTATTGCCACGAAATGAGAATGAGACGTTTGAAACACCGCCGGATATCAGCGCATGGGGTAGGTGCTGTTTGATCTCACGGGTTGCTTCGATGAAGTCGACACCGTAATTATTGTGTTCCTCAATACCTGTGGCAACGGCAAACACATTGGGGTCAAATATAATATCTTCTGCAGGAAAGCCAACGGTTTCGGTGAGCAGGTGATAGGCTCGGGTGCAAATTGCCACTTTGCGCGCCTGGGTATCTGCCTGACCTTTTTCGTCAAAGGCCATCACAATAATCGCCGCACCATATCGGCGACAGAGTCTTGCCTGCTGCAAAAAGCGCTCCTCGCCCTCTTTCATCGATATGGAGTTGACGATGGGTTTACCTTGGACGCATTGCAGGCCAGCCTCGATAATGGCCCACTTGGATGAGTCGATCATTACCGGCACTTTGGCAATCTCTGGTTCACCTGCACATAGATTGAGAAAGCGTCGCATGGCCTCAACGCCATCGAGCATCGCCTCATCCATATTGACATCCACGATTTGAGCACCGTTCTCGACCTGCTCACGGCAGATATCCAATGCTTCGTCGTAGGCCTCGTTAAGAATCAAGCGTTTGAAGCGGGCCGAGCCAGTGACATTGGCTCTTTCTCCGACATTCACGAACAGTGAATTGGGACCGATATTTAGAGGCTCCATTCCTGATAGACGGCATTGCTTCTCAATAATTGGCAGCTGACGTGGTGGCTTGTCGGTCATTGCATTTGCAATGGCCTCAATATGTTGCGGTGTAGTGCCGCAGCAGCCACCGACGATATTCAGGAAACCTGCATCGGCCCACTCTGCGATGTATTCCGCCATATGTATTGCATCCAGGTCATATTCACCAAACTCGTTGGGCAGGCCTGCATTGGGATGTGCGGAGACATGAGTATTGGCGATACGCGACATCTCCTCGACATATTGGCGTAACAGGTCCGGACCCAGTGCGCAGTTGAGTCCGATCGACAGCGGTCGGGCGTGCAGTAGGCTGTTATAAAAGGCCTCAGTCGTTTGGCCAGAGAGGGTACGGCCGGATTGGTCGGTGATGGTGCCGGAGATCATTACAGGCAGGCGGACTCGGTCCTCTTCAAAGACCTGCTCACAAGCGAAGACGGCTGCTTTGGCATTCAGTGTGTCGAAGATAGTCTCGATCAGTAGCAGGTCGCAGCCACCTGCAATAAGACCCCTTGCTGCCTCGGCATAGGCCTCCACCAACTCCTGATAGGTGATGTTGCGTGCGCTAGGATCGTTGACATCAGGGGAAATCGATGCAGTACGGTTGGTGGGGCCAAGGACGCCGGCAACAAAACGTGGCTTTTCAGGCGTTGAGTATTTGTCTGCAGCTTCTCGCGCCAGTCGAGCACCGGCTTCGCTCATCTCATATGCCAACGCCTGCATGTCGTAGTCAGCCATGGAGATACGGTTGGCACCGAATGTGTTTGATTCAACGATATCTGCACCAGCCTCCAAATAGGCCTCATGGATGCTGCGTATGGTGGCAGGTTGGGTCAGTACCAATAGGTCATTGTTTCCTTTCAGGTCGCTGGGCCAGCTGGCAAAGCGTTCACCTCGGTAGTCCTCCTCTGAAAACTTATAGCGCTGGACCATGGTTCCCATGGCGCCGTCTAGAATAAGAATGCGCTGTTGGAGAAGTGATTCGATTGGATGAACGGGTTTTTGTGGGGTTGAGAGGGGCATCAAGTTACTCAGGTTTTGCATCAAACGGTCGCCAATTATAAGGTGCTGTCAGGAGGCAGGCGAGTCATCTATGGCAGGAGAGTACTAAACTTGTTAGCAGTCGGAATCGTATTGTGAGACTGGTTTCTGGTAAAAAGCATAGGTAAGATTTAATAATATCTTTGTTATACAAAGACTTATAGATTGAAAAATAATGATAGGTGCATGCTGGTGTCCTATCAGGTGCAACAGAATTGGATACAAAAAAACTGTATACCGATCCTCATGAGAGATAATAAGCGTGTCAAAACAAGCATTTCTGGTCGATGATTCAAAATCCGCACGCATTGTGCTCAGTAGAATGCTGAAAAAAAGTGGGTTTGATGGTGTGGAGATGGCAGAATCGGGCGAAGAGGCGTTAGAGCGGCTGAAAGAGATGACGCCGGATGCGATTTTTGTCGATTTTTTGATGGATGGCATCGATGGTCTGGAGACGATCACGGAGATTAAAAAAGACCCCCGTTTTGTTGCAACACCGGTCGTCATGTGTACCGCAAACGAGGGTGATGAGTATGTGCGAGCCGCTGTTGATCACGGTGCCCTAGGTATTCTGGCGAAACCGCCCACCGACGAGAGTTTGGGCGAAATCATCGATATGATCGAGCGCCATCAGCAAGAGGTTGCTGCCTCAGCAGAGCCTGAAACCGTCGCAGATGCAGAGACAGTACAAACGGCTGAACCTGTGGCAATCCAAAACCTGCTTTCGGAAGAGGATGTCAGGCGTATTGCCAAAGAGGCTGCAGCCCAGTCAGCAGAACGAATTGCACGCCAAGCCGCTGAAAAGGTGGTTGAAGAAACTGTTGCAGAACGCGTTGATACTACCGTACATGCCTATCTGGATGAGAGGCTCGAATCGATGGTGTCAGCACTGGTGCAGAAAGGGTTGCAAGGCATTGAGCCGCCGGCTGCTGTGGATAGTGAGTCGATTCGCGATGAAGTGGTGAAGCAGGTCAACCAGGATCTGGACGAATTTGTACGGCAACTGAACCAACGTACGGTAGAGGGATTAATAGAGGCCAGTGTCTACGGCCAAATAACTGAATTGGCAGATGATTTCTCTCAGCGGATGAAGGATCAGGAGGCCCGAATTCTCAGTCAAGTCCCTGAAAAGAACGACATGATTGAGCATATCCGGGTAGTAACAGAAGGCTCACTTGAGGCTCATGTACACCAGACTGCCAGCCAGGTTGCAGGAGAAATTGCCAACTCGGTAGCTACCGAGACTGTAGAGAGCCTACTTGATCAACATCTGGCACATCAGACATTGGAGAACCAACAGCCAAAAAAAGGTTCCTCAGGGTGGGTCTATTTGGGGTTGGGGGCACTGGTTGTTTCGGGTGTCGCTGCCTTCCTGTTGTATATGTAGACTTGGGCGACTGTACCAGGGCCTGTTAACGCTAATTTGATCGTCACTGCCAAGACCATTTTTTTGTCCAGCAAGGCAATCCGATTACATGAGTAGATTGTACCTGTTCATTTTTTTGCCTCACTCACGGGCAACCTATTCCGTGCGATGACACATTCTTAGTGCTTTACCGATCTTACCCACAGGATCAGGGGGGAAGTCACTAATAAATTACAGTTTGCAGGGTTAGGTCTGGGGTCGGTTAGCGTTATATTCACCTGTATCAACACAGGAGATTGCTATGTTCGGATTTGGCCGTAAAACCCAAATGCCTGAAGAGGAAGAGGCATTGCCTGGTCGTTCGACACCGGTTCATGTTAATGACAGCCACTTCGTCAATGGGCATAGCCTGAAGGGCCCATATCCCGATGGATTAGCCATTGCAATGTTCGGAATGGGTTGTTTCTGGGGTGCCGAGCGGCGTTTCTGGGAACTGTCAGGGGTCTATTCGACAGCTGTGGGCTATGCGGCAGGCTATACGCCAAATCCGAGTTATGAAGAGGTTTGTAGCGGGATGACAGGGCATAATGAGGTGGTGAAAGTAGTCTACGATCCCTTTCTGATCAGCTATCAGTCACTGCTTGAAAACTTCTGGGAAGGACACAATCCAACTCAGAATATGCGCCAGGGTAACGATGTCGGGACCCAATATCGATCCGGTATCTATACCTTTGACGACCAACAGAAAATGCTTGCGGATCAATCCCGCGAACACTATCAACATGCTCTTCAGCAGGTGACATCAGCACCGGTTACCACAGAAATTCTGCCTGCACCCATGTTCTATTATGCTGAGGATTATCATCAACAATACCTGGCCAAGAACCCCTCCGGATATTGTGGCCTCGGGGGTACCGGAGTTTGTTACCCCAAATAAAATGCAGTATTGCTTGAACGTGCAACCTAATATGTCGCCAGGTCAATAACTACTCCACTTTATGCAGTAGCTCGCCTGTTTCATTCACCACTTCCACACCAACGGGAATCCCCTCGCGAATACTGGCTGTAACCACACAGAAATCCTCAAACAGGGTTAGACAGCGGTCAAGTTTTCTTGATGCCAGGAGTTCCTCACCTGCTGTAATGCGGACATCCAGGCGACCAACCCGAATACGTTTTTTCTCGTTTCGGATCATCGTACAGGTGGCCTCGGTTTTTACGTTATGTGTCGGTACATCCTCTTTGGCAAGACAGAACATCAAGCTGGCGCTGAGGCAGTTGGCAGCGGCTGCTGCCAGCATCCGCGATGCATTGGGTCCGTTGCGTTCACCCAATGGAGGAGGCTCATCCATGATGATGTCAGGGGCCTTCTTTAAATCAAATTTTACCCGAAAGGCGTAATCTTCTTCTTGCTCGAGGTGAATGGTAAATTTACCGATCTCTTCTGACATGCCGCTGCTCCTCAGTGAAGTTTTAATTAGTCAGTGATGTTGTGTTATTTACGCAAATATTTCCACGCTTGATGTTGTTCGATTAAACTCAGTGCCTGTTGCAGTAAACCTATACCCGGGTCTGTACGGTGCCAGGTGGAGGCACCGGATGGATGTGGCAGAGGGATCAAGTCGCAGCTGCCATAGTGAAGTTCGATGGGGTGGATCCGGCCAATGGTATGGGTGAGTTTCTGTACAGCTATGAATTGTGAAATAGCCAGCTTTCCCACGGGTAGAATCAGTTGTGGTTGTAGCAGATCGATCTCCTTGGTCAACCATTCATTACATGTCTCGATCTCAACAGTACTGGGGACGCGGTCTCCTCCCTTGGCTTTCTTTCCCGGAAAACAGCTACAGACTGCGGACATATAGACTGAATGGCGGAATTGGGTCTCACTCAAGCCAATACTTTGAAACCACTTGAAAAGAGTCTTACCTGCAGTCCATGCAAATGGTCTACCCACAGACCCCTCTTTTTCTCCTGGCGCCTGGCCAACAAGCAGTACGGGTGAGATAACAGGTTCACCCGTTACCACTGGCCCTGTCATTGCAGCGCAACGGTGACATTGGTGCAAGCTCTTTTGGTGAGCTGTCAGCTGAGATACGGATGATTGACAAGGTGTGGAGTATGTCATCAGTTCCCTCCTTGTTTAGTGTTGTTGATGAGTCAGCTTAACACTATCTGTGCCGGTTCAGGTGTGCTAGCTCATTTGTGAGGTTTAATCAGAACATTAAGTATTTCTTGCAGTCTACGTCTGGGATCACCTTAGTCAGGTGTTGGACTTGGCTTAAAGCTTGCGGAATGATCATAAGCGCCTCAAATTAGTTAGTATTCATTCATGATCCACTGTTTTTAACGCAAAAATTGTAGTGAGACGCGAGAAATGGGGGGTGTTTGTTGTGTGAGGATGCGATTTACGTCCTTCACTTTTTGTGGTGATTTCTAGACTGAAATCGTGCAGTGTATCTGGATAGAGAGTGGAGTAAAAAATCAAATCAAGGAATAACTAAAATGCAAACCATACTGGGGCTTAGTTTTGCTGTCTTGTTTATAGTAGGGTTATTTGGTTTTTACCTATCCTACTGATATTGCGCTCAGACGAAACCAATGGAGTGGAGAAGCTTTTCTGGATTCTTGCTGTGGTTTTTATCTCCTGGTTTGCCTGGGTTCTCTATCTTTTATTAGCCCCACTTGGTGAACGACAGAATCGGGTTTAGTGAAGATGCAAAGCCATCCGTTATGTATGTAATAGGAGGAGAACTATGAAAGCAGTTGTTATGAGAAAGACAGGAGGTCCGGAAGTCCTGTCATTAGAGGAGATCGATGCACCTAGCATATCATCTGCAACTCAAATATTGGTCAGAATCGAGGCTGCCGGGATAAACCCGATTGATACCAAATTGCGTAGCCGTGGTGTTTTTTTAGCAGAGGGGTTGCCTGCGATTCTTGGGTGTGACGGAGCTGGTGTGGTACTGGAAACGGGAAGTGAGGTCACACAGTTTCGTCCAGGAGATGAAGTTTGGTACTGCAATGGTGGCATGGGTGGCCTCGAGGGGAATTATGCAGAATTTGCAGTATTGGATGAGTCGGTCTGTTGCCGTAAACCGGTCTCTATCGATTTTGTCCAGGCTGCAGCTGCGCCTCTGGTGTTGATTACTGCTTGGGAAGCACTATTTGGGCGTGCACGCTTAACGGATGAAAAAACATTGCTGGTTCATGCTGGTGCAGGGGGTGTGGGGCATGTTGCGATTCAACTGGCGAAGCAGGCTGGAGTACGTGTGTTGACTACCGTCAGCACGCCAGAGAAGAGGTCTTTTGTGACCTCTTTGGGCGCGGACGAGACGATAATGTACTCGGAAAACAATTTTGTCGATGAAGTATTGCGGCTTACCGATGGTATTGGCGCTGATGTGGTCCTGGATACAGTCGGCGGAAAAGTCTTTAGAGAGTCAATCTATGCGACTTCGCATTATGGCGATCTGGTCACTTTACTTGATCCAGGATTGGACGTTGACTGGAAGGAGGCCCGTGCTCGTAATCTGAGAATAAGCTTTACATTGATGTTGACCCCCATGTTGCGATCACTGCCTCAAGCAAGAGCAAACCAGGCCGCTATCCTAAGTGACTGTGCAGAAATGATAGACAACGGCAGCCTTAAAGTCAGTATCAGCGAGTGCTTTCCGCTAGCACAGGCCTCGAGAGCACATCGTATAATCGAAGAGGGACATGCACAGGGGAAGCTGATACTCGAAATGTAGCCCTATTAAGGATGATGGTTTTGTGATCATGATACGATTATTGCAAACGCGATATTATTGGTTTTTTCCCATCTTGTTTTGGCTTGTCTTAACAGGCCTTTCCCTTGCCTGGAATGCATCACGTATGGAGCAGAGTATCCAGGATATCGCTATGGAGCGTGGTCAGCTCATGTTTGAAATGGTTCGGCAGACCAAAATTAATCCGGATTTAATGACTTCAGCGCCTAACCTTTTTAAAAAACAGACCATCGATAATATCGGCTTTAGGGTGATTTCGCTAATGCCGATGAATCCAGCCAACGGGGCTGATCAATGGGAATCTGAGGCTTTAAATAGATTTCAGTCAAAAGGTGATTATGCATTTGACTCACTTGAGGTCATGGGTGAGCTGTTGTTTCGTTATATCGGACCGGTCTTCGTCCAGGAAGTTTGTCTAAAGTGTCATGGTGGTGAGAATGTCAAGGTTGGAGACCTTCGTGGTGGAATTAGTGTCATTGTAAAGGGTCAGCCCATCTATGATTCCCATCAAGTCTCAACACAAATCATGTTATTGATGCATTTTGGTGGGTTTTTGCTGCTCTCTTTCACTTCGGTTTTTTTTATGCACCAGCTACGTGATAGTTGGTTGCTTGTTACAAAGACACGGGATCAGCTCAAGTATAAAGAGAGATTTCTCAGCAATGTCACGAATGCCATGGGGGAAGGGTTTCTGGTGCTTAACAAGGATGGCATTATAAATTTTGCCAATCCTGAATCGGAGCGATTGCTAGGCTGGAAAGTCCTTGAGATGGAAGGCAGCAAGTTTGTCGATCTGGTTTGTCATGAACGGGAGGGAGCGACGCTTAAAGTTTGTGAACGTGCAATATATCAAACGCTTCATGATGGAAAAACAAGAAGAGAAGATGATCATGTATTTAGACACAAAGATGGTCGATTAATACCGGTATCCTATACGGTTTCTGTGATGTATGAAGGTGAGCTGTTAGCGGGTGTAGTGCTTACTTTTGACGATATCAGTGAGCGAAAACAGAACGCAGAGGAACGTAGTCGTCTGGAGCGGCAATTGAACCAGACGCATAAAATGGAAGCGGTGGGGCAACTTGCAGGGGGTATAGCCCATGAGATCAATACCCCAATTCAGTACGTAGGGGATAACTTGCGCTTTCTTAAAGAAGCCTTCGATGATATGGGTATTGTGCTGCAAGTCTATGAAAAGCTTCTGGCCGAAGCAGAGGATAATAAAATGCTGCTCCCTCAAGTGGAGGCTGTTAGGCGAGCCATCGAAGAGGCGGATTTGGATTATTTAAATGAGGAAGCGCCTAAGACAATTGATCAGTCGATTGCGGGTGCTGAACAGGTGGCGCGAATTGTATTGGCAATGAAAGAGTTTGCTCACCCCGGGACAAAAAAGAGGGCATTAGCAGACCTTAATCAGATTGTTAGTAATGCATCTGCTGTGTGTAAGAACGAGTGGAAATACGTTGCAGATACTGAGCTTAGGCTTGCTGATGATCTGCCTCAGATAAACTGTATGGGTGGGGAGCTATCTCAAGTTATCCTAAATCTTATAGTGAATGCAGCCCATGCAATCGAGGAGGCAAAGCGTGATGAAAAAGGAAAAATTACAATTTCCAGTGAGCTGATCGGCAATCAGGTGGAAGTACGTGTCACCGATACAGGTACAGGTATTCCAAAGGAAGTACAGGAGTATGTCTTTAATCCATTTTTTACAACGAAGGATGTTGGAAGTGGGACCGGGCAGGGTCTTGCCATTGCGCAGGATATCGTAGTGAGTAAGCATCATGGCGAACTCTGCTTTGAAACAGAGGAGGGGGTCGGTACAACCTTTATTGTTCGGATACCACTCGATGTGAAGGATGCTTGATCACCACATGCTATATCAACTATCTTGACTTAATCAAAGACTTAATGACAATCATCTGCCAAAGAGGCATATCCTGATCGACCTCCTGAATAAAAGGAAGTTGTTTGATGGGCTGTGTCGGTGATGTCATGTATTTATCAAAGTGGTTAATCGGGAGGGCACATGAAAGAGCATGAAAAAATAAATTACATCGAATTGCCAGCAAAGAATTTAGATTTAGCCAAAGCGTTTTTTTCTAGAGTATTTGACTGGTCTTTTATTGATTACGGTTTAGATTATGTCGCATTTTCTAACGCAGGCCTTGATGGCGGTTTTTATCAGGCGGATCTGACTGTTTCTACAGAAAGAGGCAGTGCTCTGGTCGTTTTCTACAGTAAAGAACTGGAGAAAACTGAGCAAAAAATTGTAGAAGCCAATGGTGCTATAGTGAAATCAATATACTCTTTTCCTGGTGGCCGGCGCTTTCACTTCAGTGACCCTAACGGAAATGAGTATGCCGTCTGGTCAGATATTGATGCATAGAGCAGCCAAATCAATTGTTAAGAGGCCCTTGTAGAGTCTCTCGCAAGCGCAACTGGATTGGTTACATCTGGGTGATCCTAAACACTCTGAAGGTGCCGGATATGATACCGCTCTCTTCTGCTGCTATCAGTCGGAAGAGTACAGCCTGACTTAGCGCTTGTCCCTTAGCGACCAGTAAAATGCCGGCTTCGGTGTTAATTGGCTGATCGAGGATCAATCCAGGTTCAAGTTTACTGATAGGTAAGGTCAATACTTCTACTTTACGATTCTGCGAACCCAGGGAGAGGGCTTCGACTAAAATTGGATCATATTTTTCAGGATTATTCTTGAGCTGTGTGATGGCCCGATCCTCTTCCATACCTCCATTGGTCAGTCGATCGTATGCTATGGCCACCCGTATTATCTGGCCACCCAGAATAGCCTTATTCTCTGTTGATAGTTTTCCTTGAAATTCGATTTTGGCAACATCATTATTCTGCCGCTCAACCATGGCAGCTACTATCTCCAGTCGAGGTATATGTTTAAGTAAGCGAGCACCCATAACCGGATGCGATTCATAGAGGGCGGTCTCGGTATGGCTTAATGTTGAGTCCTTTGAAACTTTTTCTATTATCTCGTCAGTTAGACTGACGTAGCCAAGTTGGCAAAGCATCGCTGCCAGATCGTAGTGCCAACTGTCTTCAAGGGATAAACTTTTTACAATGGTGTGGGCATGTTGTTTGATGCGTGAAGATTGACTGAATGCGACAGGGTTAACCATACTGAGGATGTCAGCCAGTAGATCGACAGCTCCCTTGAGGGTTTTGTTCAATAGGACTTTTTCAGAGGTGATCAGTCGATATTGCTGGATGCCATCTGTAATGGTCTGGTAGAGCTGGTCTGTTTCCACCGGCTTATTTAAAAAGCGAAATATTTTGCCATCATTTACTGCATCGACTGCAACGTCGAGGTTGGCATTGCCTGTGAGCATGATGCGTACAGTATTGGGTGAGATTGAATACACCTTGGACAGAAACTCAACACCGTTCATATTTGGCATCTGCATATCTGAGATGACCACGGCAAACGGTCCGCCGTCTCTTACAGCCTGAACGCCATCCGCACCGCTGGTAGCTGTTTCCAGGTTGAGTCGTTTTCGGAACTGGCGGCGGAATGAGTCGAGCAGGTTGCGGTCGTCATCGACCATTAAAACTTTTTCAGGCAGCTTGTCCATCGAGATACTCCTTGGCAACTGCTGTCCATTGCTCGAATTCAGTTGGGGATAATAAGGCTTGCAGCCGGTCAATTGTATAGTAAGGACTTTGTTGACTCTCAAGGAACCAGTGTGCGTAGAGATTGGCGGCATATACGATCAGACAATCAGGGCGCTGATTACTCTGGCTCTCAACTGAATGATGCAGTGCTACCGCTTCCACAGCAGAGAATGGAAGTCCCCATAATCCCATCAGGTAGGCGCCGATGGTGGCATGATTACACCATAATGATTCTGTCTCAATCTCATATTGAGGAATGCCGTCCTGCTTCGCCTGCTGCACTATGCGGCGGTATTCTGCAGTGTCCTGGGTGGCCAGAACGACTTCACCCAGATCATGTAGCAGACCTGCCAATACTGGATTTTGACGCTGCTGTTGATCAAGGCCTGCCACTTGAGCCAGACGTTGTACCAGACCGGAAATTATCATGCTGTGTTGCCACAGGGTATCGAGGTTAAATTCCTCTAAAACAGATTTGTCGAGTTGCGAGAAGACCCCGACTGTAAGCGCAAGATTAGTAATCGTCTCTATACCCAATAAGGTGACGGCATGTTCCGGTGAAGCAATCTGTTGTGGTAATCCAAAGAAGGCTGAGTTGACCATTTGCAGGATTTTAGTGGACATGCCGATGTCCTGAGCAACTATCCGGCCAATGTCAGTCACGGTAGTGGCATCGGATTGCAGTGCGGAAATCATCTTTTGATAGGTACTGGGGAGGCTGGGTAGTGTACCGAGGCTACTGATCATCTCCTCAACGGATGGATTGTTGAGCAGGCTGCGTAGATGGAATACCCGTTGTAAGATCGCGATTAAATCTGTGGTGTCACAGGGTTTAGCGATAAATTGGTGGGCGTGATGGACAACTTCCTGCGCTGGTGTACGCATCGCCTGTCCGGAGAACAGCAGACGGGTGGCACTGGGATAGTGGAGCTGAATCTGTTTCAGCAGATCGCTACCAGGCATGCCTGCAAGCTGGGTTTCGCTGACAACGATATCCACCGGTGACTGTTGCATCAATTCCAGGGCTTGTTGAGCATCATTGGCGAAGTGCAGTTGCCATTTGTTTCGATAGGCGCGGAGGGTGCGTTTAAGCGATTGCAGCTGATTGCTGTCGCTGTCTACGAATAAAATCGCCTTACTGTCTGTGGTGTACATTTCAGTTGCCTACGATTGCCGAATTTCGGCGACCTGACAGCTCGTCCTTGAGTCGATGACTGACGCAGGGGAAAGAGCTGCTTGTTCCTCTGGCCGAAAGCCTGTAGACATGGGAAAATCCAAATCCGGGACAACGGGTAGCAGGCTTAATAGTTATATCGGTAGTACAGCAGATAATCTTGAGGCTTATAGCCCTGTAATCTATATGTTATATCGTATCTCATTGAACTATAGGTAAAAATAGTTATTTGAGAAGTGGGCCCATCAGGGTGAGAAAGTACAATTAACCTTGCTCTCAGGTAGTGATAGCTCAGGTATCATTGATAATCTATCATGAGCACCTGACCTCATTAAGGGATGTTAGTATGAGTTTTCAAATTGTTTATTGGCATTGGGTGATCTTAGGTATCGGTTTAATGCTGCTGGAGATTGCACTACCCAGCTTTACTGTGCTGTGGATTGGAGCTGCAGCGGTTATTGTCGGCGTGCTGCTCTTTTTTTTACCCGGTCTGTCGGTCACGCTACAAGTGATTTTGTGGACAGTGCTGTCTGCCGCTTTAGCCTGGCTTTGGTTTAAGTATCTGAAGCCGCTTTCGATTGACAAAACAAAAGCGGGATTGTCCCGGGAGGCCATTATTGGTGAAGTGGGTCAGGTTCTGTCTGTGCCGAATGAAGAGAGAAGAGGGACACTCCGGTTTCCAGCGCCGGTTTTAGGTTCTGATGAGTGGAAATTTATCGCTCAGGATAGTCTTGCCGTTGGAGACCGTGTGCGGGTCATTGATCTATCAGGCAACAGCCTCATTGTAACTAAATCATAAAATTTGGGAGTTTGAAATGGAAGCAGGGTTAATGATCTCCATAGCACTCTTTGTGCTGGTTGTTGTTACCATCGCTAAGGGTGTGCGCTTGGTTCCTCAAGGATATAAATGGGTGGTTCAACGTTTGGGGAAGTACCAGACCACATTAAGTCCTGGTCTCAATATTCTTATCCCCTATATTGATGATGTTACGCATAAGGTCACCACGAAGGATATTGTGTTGGATATCCCTTCCCAGGAGGTGATTACACGCGACAATGCCGTTATCGTGGCGAATGCGGTTGCCTATATGAACATCATTTCACCTGAGAAAGCGGTTTACGGTGTTGAGGACTATAGAATTGCGATTCAAACCTTGGTCCAGACGACACTTCGATCGATCATCGGTGAAATGGCGCTTGATGATGCACTCTCATCCCGTGACCTGATTAAAGCCAAACTGAAGGAGTCCATCTCTGATGATATCTCCGATTGGGGCATCATCATGAAGACGGTTGAAATCCAGGATATCAACCCATCCGGTACAATGCAGCAGGCGATGGAGGAGCAGGCTGCCGCTGAGCGTGGCCGACGTGCTACCGTTACCCGAGCCGAAGGTGACAAACAGGCCCAGATTCTTGAGGCGGAAGGAAGACTGGAGGCATCCAGGCGAGATGCAGAAGCCAAGGTTATCTTGGCAAAGGGCAGTCAACGGGCTATTCAAATGGTAACTGAGGCAATTGGTGAAGATGAGATGCCTGTCGTTTATCTATTAGGTGAGAAATATGTGGGTGCATTGGAGAATATCTCCGTTTCCGATAACAGTAAGATGATCGTATTGCCGGCAGACTTACCTGCTGCAATCAAGGGCATAATGAGTAGATCCTAGCTGAATCACAGTTTCTGGCGCTCTTCATTCTCTGTTGCTCCAGCGAAATACCTCGATGGGACTTCCTTTGGGGCGTACCCCAAGGGCACTTCCTTCAGGGCGAACACCTGTGCTGTGGGGATAACATGTCTTGTAACGATCCACATTGGTCAACATTGTGCTTCGTGTCAAAATGCACCGATGAAACACGATGTGAAACCACCCAAATCGATATTAAGAAAGGTCGGTAAGGCGATAGCCGATTTCGACATGATCCGCGAAGGAGACCGGATACTGCTTGGGGTCTCCGGTGGTAAGGATTCTCTTTCACTGCTACAGATTCTCAGCCATTTACAGCAGTATGCTCCAGTTAAGTTTGAGCTGGGTGTGATCACAGTCGATCCGGAGGTGGAGGGCTTCAATCCGGCGCCACTCAAAGCGTACTACGACGCTTTGGGTGTGTCCTGGTTTTATGAAGAGCAACCGATCATGGATGAGGCCCGGCAGAACATGGATGGCAACTCTTTTTGCGCTTATTGCGCACGCATGAAACGTGGCATCATGTACTCGACCTGTCGCCGGGAGGGTTACAGTGTACTGGCGCTTGCGCAACATCTGGACGATCTTGCAGAGAGTCTGATGATGTCTCTGTTCCACGGTGGACAGTTACGCACCATGAAAGCCCATTATCTAAACGATGCGCGGGATATCCGCATTATCAGGCCGCTGGTCTACTGTCGGGAGACCCAAACCGGATCGTTTGCTGTGGAAGCGGCGCTGCCTATCATCCCCGACAGTTGTCCGGCTTGCTTTACAGCACCCACACAACGCGCTTATATGAAGCAGTTGCTAGCCAGAGAAGAGAGACATACCAAGCACTTGTTTGCCAATATGCTGCATGCAATGAAACCATTAATGGATGAAACCCCACCATGAAAATCAAGCACATATCAATTCCAACAAAGGTGGCTAGACCAGGTATGCAACTCGGTGAAGTTATGATGGAGTGTGTTGAAAAGCGCGTACCAGGCATCCCGTACATGAATGCAGAAGGTAAGCTGTCCGGCAGGTTTTCTGTCAGGCACCTTTTCTTGCTTTGTTGCATTCCGGAGGACGTTATACAAGGCGCACATCTTCTGGGGGACGATATCGAGCATCTTGATTTTCCACACATCATAGCCGATGAGCTGATGGCTCGGAAAGTGGATGACTTTGTATTCGCCGATTTCATTCAATTGTCGCCAAACTTTCAGGCAATCAAGGCGTTGGCAATCATGGAACAATACAATACCTCCTATCTGTTTGTTACCGAAGGAGATAACTACCAGGGGGTTGTGACACGTTTGAGTATTGCCAGAGCTGTCGTTACCAGAGCATGTTGCGTCGAGTAGATCGAGCACGATATGGATAATCTAACCCTGGAGATGTGGACCTCTGCAGCTGTATTGGTGGTTGCTTATGGCTTGATTTTCTCTGAAGTCCTGCATCGGACCAGCGCCGCCATTTTTGGTGCAGTGGCGATGATTGGAATCGGCATGTGGATGGGATTCTATACGCAGGAGGCTGCCATTCTTGCGGTGGATGCGAATACCATTCTACTGCTCGCTGCAATGATGATGCTGGTGGCTCTATTACGACCCACGGGCGCCTTTGATTTTGCGGCAGTGCATATTACCCATTGGGCAAAGGGCAACCCGAAACTGTTACTGATCTATCTCAGTCTTGCAGTGAGTGTCATCAGTACGATACTCGACAATGTCACCACGGTCATTGTATTCGCTCCGCTGACTGTATTGATCTGCCGTCTGCTAAAGATAAACCCGATGCCCTACCTCATGG
Organism: Candidatus Thiodiazotropha sp. (ex Codakia rugifera); assembly: GCA_025656675.1. Classification (GTDB taxonomy): domain Bacteria; phylum Pseudomonadota; class Gammaproteobacteria; order Chromatiales; family Chromatiaceae; genus Thiodiazotropha. The sequence goes on along the minus strand of JAHXHN010000001.1, from coordinate 504,531 downwards.
CAGAAGCAATGCTCTCCAATATCGGTGGTGCTGCAACGTTGGTTGGTGATCCGCCCAATCTGATGATCGGTAGTGCAGGGGATATCAGCTTCAACTCTTTCCTGGTGCATATGGGATTTCCGGTTTTGGTGGTTTGGATTGGCACAGTGGCGTTGATGCTCTACCTGTTTCGTGATCAGCTTACCGACGGGGGGAAAGATCCCAAGACACTGGTGGCCACGCATGCCATTAAGGATGCTAAGGGATTGAAGCGGATACTCTTCTCTCTCACTATCGTGGTGGTACTCTTTTTTATTCACCACACATTACATTTTTTACCCGCTTATGCCTCGTTTATAGGATTGACTCTGGCGTTGCTGTTGATGCGTCCCGATATGGAGAAACTGTTTAGCTCGGTTAACTGGTCGGTATTGTTCTTTTTTGCGGCACTTTTTATGATCGTGGGTGGTGTAGAGTCCTCAGGTCTGCTCGAGCTGCTAGGTCATCAACTGGCGACCTTGGCTACCGATCCCAGTAAATTGTTAATGACAGGTCTGGTGTTGATGTGGGTTGCGGCGATTCTCAGTGCCGTGGTCGATAACATTCCCTTCACCGTGACTATGATTCCCATTATCCTTGGGCTTGAGAGCAGTGGTGTCAATATCGCCCCCTTGTGGTGGGCACTTGCATTGGGTGTAGGGCTGGGTGGCAACGGCACTCATATTGGTGCAACGGCTAATATTATCGCAGTCAGCGAATTGGAAAAGAGCGGTATGCCAGAAGCTAAAGTAACGCCATTGCAATGGATGCGCACAGGGATGCCGGTTATGTTTTTTGGGCTAGTGTTGGCTAGCTTGTTCTATCTGCTTTTTTTCGAGCTTTTTACGACAATCTGAGACGGCGGGCTGAACGGCTCTATTTCCTTAATTTCCCCATCTGATTAATTGCCGTTATTTACTTGATTGTTTTACTAGGTATTTCTATAGCTTATATGTGATGCGTAGAAAACGAGGAGATTGGAACAATGCATATCAGAACCACTACGGATCCCGTAACCCTGCGTGATGTCTCCGATCTTGAAGACCATCCCTGCCTCTATGAGGGTGATGGCAATCATGGAGTAGAGATCTATTTCGAAAGTGAATTAACCAAGCGTATTTATCAGAACATGGTCTTGGAAGATCGGAAAATAGTCTGTGGAGATGATACGGACAACTATGTTGCTGAAGGTTAACGGGAGGTAGAGGATGATCCTGAGACGTCTATACATGTTGATACCTACGACTGAGCAGGCTGGTAAGGTGGTCAATGATCTGACACTTAATCAGGTCAATCGCCAGCATATACATGCTATTGCCAAACAGGGTGTAGATATTTCAGGGTTACCTGAAGCTACCGTAAGACAACGCAGTGATACTGGCGCTCGACTGGAACGTTGGTTCTGGGACATGAACCTGCTGCTCTTTTTTGCAGCCTTACTATTTTTGTTGTTTGCACTCTGGAGCACAGAATGGGTATGGGTACTGGGGTGTTTGGGTGTCATGGCTGTCACGGTTCTATCAGGTTACTACTTTGCCAGTCACGTGCCCCACACGCATCTGGCGGATTGCCGTGTTCCCTTGCAGCATGGCGAGATTTTGTTGTTGGTCGATGTACCTCGGTGGCGTATCGCAGAAGTTGAAAGGTCGATTCGTCAGTTGCATCCCGAGGTTGAAATCGGTGGTGTTGGTTGGGGGTATGATGCCTTGGGTATCTAACTCACCGACTAGGGTGGCGCTTTCGCGTCACCTGGTTTTTTTAGCTATCAGACCCCGTTATCCCGCTGTGTCGTAACAAGGGTTCTATCTCCGGTTCTCTGCCTCTGAAGGCAACAAACAACGCCATTGCATCCTTGGAGCCCCCCTGTTCCAATATTTCCTGCAGAAAAGCCTGACCCGTATCCGGGTTGAAAATCCCATGTTCTTCAAACAGAGAAAAGGCATCGGCGGAGAGTACCTCAGCCCATTTGTAACTGTAGTAGCCAGCTGCATAGCCACCGGCGAAGATATGGGAGAAGCCATGAGCAAAGCGATTCCAGGCCGGCGGTCTGATCACTGACACTTGCTGACGCACCTGCTCGAGAATGTCGTAGATGCGCCCCCCTTTTTCCGGGTCGTACTCCCTGTGGATACGGAAATCGAAGAGTGAGAATTCGAGTTGACGAACCATCTGCATGGCGGATTGAAAGTTCCTGGCGGCGTACATGCGTTGATAGAGCTCATCCGGGATGGGTTCACCGCTATCGACATGTCCTGAAATCAGGGCCAATGCCTCTTTTTCCCAACACCAGTTCTCCATGAATTGACTGGGTAGTTCAACTGCATCCCAGGCAACACCATTAATACCAGAGACGGCAGGGTAATCGACCTTTGTCAACAAATGGTGCAGGCCATGACCGAATTCGTGAAACAGGGTTTGTACCTCATCATGGGTGAAAAGGGCGGGTTTGCCATCGACAGGGGGTGAAAAGTTACAGGTGAGATAGGCTACCGGGAGCTGGTCAACGGTATCGGTGAAGAAACGGGATGCACACTCATCCATCCATGCACCACCCCGTTTTTTAGGCCGGGCGTAGAGATCGAGGTAGAACTGGCCACGCAGGTGCTGTTCCTTATCGTGGATTTCAAAAAACCGTACATCAGGGTGCCAGCTATCAACACCGCTCACTTCGTTGATATGGATACCGAAGAGCCGTTCAACCACTGCAAACATGCCGGGTACCACCCGGGTTTCAGGAAAGTAGGGTTTCAATTCCTCCTGACTGATATTGTGGCGCTGCTGACGTAGTTTTTCCGAATAGTAGCCGATATCCCAGGCCTGTAGATCCTTGATGCCAAATTCGGTTTCAGCGAACAGCTGAAGTGCTTTAAGCTCCTGCTCGGCTTGTTTGCGAGACCGTTCAGCCAGGTCGGTAAGAAATGTCATTACCTGATCAGTTGATGCGGCCATCTTGCGTGCCAATGACCGTTCGGCATAGTTGGAATACCCCAATAACCGGGCTTGCTCGTGACGCAGTTTGAGCAGCTGTTCCATCTCCTTGCTATTGTCCCACTGACCCGCATGGGGACCCTGATCGGAAGCCCGGGTGGCAAACGCCTGGTAGACTTCCTGTCGCAATTCACGATCATCCGCATAAGTCATTACCGGTAGGTAAGAGGGAAAATCCAGGGTCAGTAACCAACCTACCTGATCCCGCTGTGCAGCTGTCTGTTTGGCAAGTGCGAGAGCTGATTCGGGTAGGCCCAATAGCGAGGACCGGTCGCTAATGAGTTTGCTCCAGGCATGGGTGGCATCCAGCAAATTTTCCTCAAATTTGGTGGTGAGTCGGGACAGCTCCTGACTGATCTCCTTGAAGCGCTGTTGTTTTTCATGGTCTAAATCGACACCGGAAAGACGAAAGTCGAGCAGTGCGTTGTGCAGCAGTTGCTGTTGAGCCTGTTTGAGATCCGCTTGATCATTAACCTTTTTATAGGCATCGCAGAGCTGTCTATTTTGTCCTATCTCGGTGGTATATTCACTCAGCTTGGGTAGTGATGCATTGTAGGCGGCACGCAGTTCGTCATTATTGACCACGGCATTCATATGGCTGACCGGTGACCAGGCTCGGCTGAGTCGGTCCTCAATCCTCTCCAGGGGTTCAACCAGGTTATTCCATGTGAAATCAATCTGAGCGTTCAGCAGCTGCTCGATTGTCTGGCGATTACCCTGTATCAGCTGATCGATGGCGGGTTCGACCATCGCCGGTGTGATACTGGAGAAGGCTGGTAGCCCGTGCATCTCTAAAAGGGTATTCTTCACAAAACTGCTCCAGGCTAGAAATTATTCAGAGATCGATTGTCCCGCATGGCACGAAATATTGCATCGGATGGATTGGTGTGGCCGGTCAGAAGATTACATATCAGATCTTCATAAAGCGCTGCGCGATAATCTGTCGATTCATCCTTTGGGATGGTCTGCCAATCACTGTCGGCGGCAGGAATAAGCTTGTTCGCGCTACCGTAGGCATAAACTTTATATTCTCTTTCACCACAACGTAGACCTTCATAAGAGCTGTTTGTCGCACCGGATTGTGAGCGGATAACCACGGCAAATCGAGTCACCCCCTCTGTACCGGTCTTCAGTGAACCGCGTTCGATGTAGTAACGAAAGCGGGGCTGATCTGCACCTACCTGAAACTCCTGCAAATCATCGAGGTTTATCTCGTCAGGAATCGTAACCTCAGCTTCTTTAAAAGGTTCTTCGGGTTGCCAGTCAGGATTGGCATAAACATCTTCCGTCAGTATATTGTCGGCGTGCAGGATGGGTGAGATCAAGAACAGAATCAGAATAAATAGATGAACCCTTTTTAGCATGCAGCAACCTGTTATGGTGAATCATTAAGGTGGCTATTTTCGCATCCCCTTGGCTTTAGAGGAATAGCTGTTTGTTAACAGGCCCTAGTCAAGTGCTTGATCTTGTAATTCAGATTTGGATCAAATGGGATGTGATGAACCAGGCAGTGCCAGAACCGAGGACAAAGAAGCCCGCCAGGGAGGCAAGGGCGAGCATACGATATCGTCTCACCATATCAAACTCCTCCTTGGTCGATATCAACAGTGGGCGGCGGGTTGTGCCTGTGCTGCTCAACGTATGCAGGGGTTGTTGATCCTCCTGCATCTGCTCTCGGGTGACTTCCCGTTCTGCGCTGCGACGTACCGCTTCCCATTCATCGATATCGATTTGACCATCCTGGTTGCGGTCGAACCTTTCCAGCAATGTGGCATGGTCGGCCTTCCATTGGCTGAGACGGCCTCTGATCATATCGTCACGCATTGCTTTTCGGTCCATTTCTCCAAGTGAGCTGAACAGGCCGATAGCATACAGCGGGTCACCTGGAATAATGGTCTCTTCTGTATAACGGAAATCACCACTAAAGGTAGTACTGACAGAGATATGCCGACCAAATCGGTTGAGTATATTGTGTGTGGTTCCTGTGCCCCTGTCCGGACCGGCTGAGGGTGTGGCATTCGATCCATACCAGATACTCTTTTCACTGGGAGTGATATTGCCGCCCTCTGGATCGAGGATGCACTCACCCGTCGCATCTTGAATCAGAAACAGACTCACACTCTTATCTGAACGGACCGAACGCCACCCTTTATCGTTTCTCCGTTCGACTTTATATCGCCACCAACAACAGGGTATACCGCTAAGGGGGGCGATAATCGGCTCGCCACGCATCATCGCCGCCTCTCCAATCAACTCGACATAACCTTGTGGAGCCGATCGGATACGTGAGGTGGGGGTATCCTCGATCAATCGCGCACGATGCAGATTACGAAACGCAAAGTAGAGCGCAACCAGTGCTAGCAGGGTCAGTACAAGGGTCCAGAACCAGAAGGCTTCATCACCCCAATTGGCGATATCACGCAGCATGTGATTCAGTTGAACAAGGTACCCATATCGACATCTGTCAATTCAGCCTCATCAAACTCCAATAGATCGGCAGGTTTGAAACTGAAATATCTGGCCAGAATAATGTCGGGAAACTGCTCGATGCGGACATTGTTTATGTTGGCACTGTCATTGTAGAACTCGCGTCGGTCAGCAATGCTGTTCTCCAACCCGGTGATACGTGACTGAAGGTGGAGAAAGGTGTCATTGGCTTTTAGATCCGGATAGTTTTCTGCCACAGCAAAGAGGTTGCCTAGCCCCAGTCGTAGCTGACTTTCAGCTGCCCCGACAGCCCCGACATCACCCTGGCGCATGGCATTATTGACTGCTGCTCGAGCCAGCATCACTTTCTCCAGGGTCTCCTGCTCAAATTTCATATACTGCTTACAGGTCTCGATCAGCTTGGGTAACTCGTCATGTCGCTGTTTTAGCAACACATCGATATTCGACCACGCCTTGGTCACATCGTGTTTCAGTCGCACCAGGTTGTTGTAAATCAGTACCGCATAGATCAGGATAGCAACAGCTGTTCCTATCAGGACAAAGATAACAATTTCCATTAATCAGATTCCTCCATTTATCATGTCAAACCTTCGTCGTTTTGAATCACATCATCCACAAATTGCCGAAGATGCCTGGATTGATGATACAGCCGTTGTGATCGGTGATGTCAGTATTGCATCACAGGCATCGGTCTGGCCAATGTGCGTCATTCGCGGCGATGTACATCGGATTCGTATCGGTGCCCGAACCAATATTCAGGATGGCTCAGTACTCCATGTCTCTCATGACAGCTATTATCTGCCTGGCGGTCGTCCTCTTAACATTGGCGAGGATGTTACCGTTGGTCACAGGGTGCTGTTGCACGGTTGTGATATTGCCGATAGTTGCTTTATCGGCATGGGGTCGACAATTCTTGATGGTGCAGTATTGGAACCCAAAACCATGCTGGGAGCCGGTTCCTTAGTACCCCAGGGGCGTACGCTTCAAGGCGGCTATCTCTGGTTGGGCCAACCTGCTCGTCGGGTACGTGCCCTGAGTGATCAGGAGCTGGAGATTATTGGCTATACTGCCAAGCACTATGTGCAATTGACAAAGCGTCACAGGCTGGAAGGCTGAAAGAAAAGGGATATAGCCCTGTAACACCATGCATGGATCTGTTACCTGCCACGCAACATGGCAATAACCGGCGATGTCTCAGGCAAGATATCCCGCCACAACCTAAATGATTCTGCAGCCTGCTCCACCAACATACCAAGACCATCCAGCGCACGAGCTGCCTGGCGTGCTTTTCCCCAGGCCTGGAACGCGGTGGCTTGGTGACTGTAGAGCATGTCGTAACACCAGCAACCTTTGGCAAGCAGGGTGTCGGGTATCGCTGGTACCTCATCCTCAAGCCCGGCGGCGGTACCGTTAATGATCAGATCGAACTGCATGCCCTCCAGCTCATCCAGTCCACAACCAGCCACCTGGCCATAGGAGGCAAGTCCATTGGCCATTGAATAGGCTTTACTTGCGGTTCGGTTGGCGATAACGGTCCGTCTCGGTTTTTGTTCCAGTAACGGACGCATCACACCACGCACGGCGCCACCGGCGCCAAGCATTAAGATACGCTTGCCTTGAAGACGGAAGCCCTGGTTGACTGTAAGATCCCTGACCAGTCCGACACCGTCTGTATTGTCACCACGAAGTTGGTTATTTTCCAGACGGATCAAGGTATTCACAGCCCCTGCGGTATGTGCCCTCGGGCTCAGTTCATCTGCCAGACGCCATGCCTGCTGTTTGAACGGGACTGTGACATTGAGACCTTGACCCCCCTCTGCCAGAAAGCGTCGTACATCACCGACAAAATCATCGATGTTTCCGAGTAGACGGCTATACTCAATCGATTCACCTGTCTGTTGAGCAAATGCTGCATGAATCTCGGGTGATTTACTGTGCTCAATAGGATTTCCGATGACGGCGTACTTATCCATATATTTTATAATTCATTTTGTACTGTAAATATTGAAATTTAGCAGTGGTGTTCGCTGAGTTAGCTAGTTGATCAGATCACGTCATTTTGCTCATTGTGCATGCATTTAATTCAACATTCACAAATCAAAATTATTCCTGCAGCCACGCTGCCGCCTGTTTCGCATAATACGTCAGTATGCCATCACAACCTGCGCGCTTGATACAGAGCAAGGACTCCATCACGACTGCTTTTTCATCCAGCCAGCCGTTTTGAGAGGCAGCCTTGAGCATGGCGTATTCACCACTCACCTGATAAGCGAAGGTGGGTACCTGAAAAGTCTCCTTTACGCGGCGAACTATATCGAGATAGGGCATACCTGGCTTGACCATCACCATGTCTGCACCTTCCTGAAGATCGAGGGCCACCTCATGCAGGGCCTCATTACTGTTGGCAGGGTCCATCTGATAGCTGTATTTGTTACCCCCCCCCAGGTTGGCTGCAGAACCTACTGCATCACGGAAAGGACCATAGAAACTGGAGGCGTATTTCGCAGCATATGACAGAATACGTGTGTGGATATGGCCGTTGTTTTCCAACACTTCGCGGATAGCACCGATACGCCCATCCATCATGTCAGAGGGGGCGACTATGTCAGCACCGGCATCGGCATGGGAAAGCGCTTGCTTGACCAGCACTGCCTTGGTTTCATCGTTCAGTACATAACCTGTTGTGTCGATCAGTCCATCCTGTCCATGGGTTGTAAAGGGATCGAGGGCAACATCGGTGATGATGCCAAGATTCGGTACGGCATGTTTCAGTGTGCTAACCGCGCGCTGTGCCAGGCCATCCGGGTTGTAGGCCTCTCTGGCATCTTCACTTTTGGCGGATGGGGGAGTGACCGGGAACAGTGCCATTGCGGGGATGCCCAGATCATCGATGAGTTTCGCCTCCTCGACCAGCAGGTCGATACTTAATCGCTCGACACCCGGCATGGAGGGTACTGCCTCACGTTCACCCTGACCCTCTAAAACAAATACGGGATAGATGAAATCAGCTGATGTGAGCTGGCTTTCGCGCATCAGACGACGTGAGAAGTCATCCCGGCGCATGCGCCGCATACGGGTGGCAGGGAAGGGTGATCTGTTGTTACTCGGCATCGGTTAATCTCTATCGGCTTGGGTCAAACCCCTAAGATAACCTATCATGCACGCCCTGAACCACTAACCCAGCAGGTCAGGGCAGGATTTATGAGTCAAAAACCAACAATTTCACCCTATATTTTCGATGTGGAAGAGGCGACCTATGATGAGAAGGTCATACAGGCTTCCCATCAACAACCGATTTTGGTCGATTTCTGGGCTGAGTGGTGTGCCCCCTGCATCTCCCTCTCTCCGGCATTGGAGCGGGTGATCAATGAGTTGGAAGGCCTGGTCATGTTGGCCAAGCTGGAGGTTGATGACAATATGCGCCTGGCAGGCCGCTATCGTCTACGTGGATTCCCAACCGTGATTCTGTTTGTGGATGGGCAGGAGGCGGGGCGGTTTCACGGTTCCAGAGCCAGTCACTGGCTGAGAGAGTGGATTGAAGAGCATCTTGGGGACTATCTTGCCGCTATGCACCGGAATAGTACGCCGCCAACTTAATCGCTCAGTATGCATTCTAATACGGTGAATTTAATTCACTGATGATACATGCTGCCCAATAAGTGGTTGGATGAAATTGGTTAAATACCAATTAAAACAATAAGATATGATTGTTTTTTTTTGCTTTGTGGCAATGGATGAAAATATGCTCAAGTTTTCTTTTTTTACGCCGTTAAAGAGGGTAACAGGTATTTAATGGTTTCGATCCTCCTCCGGCGCTGAAATATAGCGCTTTAAGCCCACCCCTTCCCCGGGTGGGTCTTTTTTTCTAAGCCCGAAATATGTGCCCACTCCGGGCGTCCTTAATGGGTGTAGGCCTTTTCAATCCACCTGTCTCTCCATGCACAATAAGATCCACATCTGTACCGCAGCGCAGACGTACCTGAAGTGGGTTTCGTGCCGGTGGATGCTGGCTGATATTGGCACTGGTTGATACCAGGGGCGTTCCTGCTGCATGACAAAGCGCGGCGGCAATGGGGTGATCTGTAACCCGTACAGCAAGGGTGGCATACTGTCCGGTGAGCCAGTTGGGAACACTATCAGCAGCGGGTATCAGCCAGGTTGCTGGCCCCGGCCAACTTTGTTGAATGCGTGCCATAGATGGCTTGGATAGTCTACCAATATAGGGTTGCAGGCGTTCAATCCGGTCAGCAATCAAGATCAACCCTTTTGTCATGGGTCGTTGTTTCAGGGCTAATAAACGCAATACCGCTTCTAAGTTCAGTGGATGACAGCCTAGTCCATAGACGGCTTCAGTGGGGTAGGCGATTAAGCCTCCGAGGGTGATGACACGAGCCGCTTGACGCAGATGCCATGGATGTATGTGTGTCATAGATTAAAAAAATAGCGATATGGGGTGGAGTGATCACAAAAACAGGCTGACATGCCTGATTCAGGTTTTGAACATTATAAGCCACTACAATAGGTGATTGTTGACGAATAAATCCAAGTTAATTGTGGCCAGAGGCCAGGCCACCTGTCCGGTAGGCACAAAATTTTGGCATGATGATCTATTCAGGTATATATATATGGTCTCAAGATGAACACATCGGGAGATGCTAAGGATGTTGTATCGATCTCTTGGCCTATGTTTGCTGGGGTTAGTGATCACTACTCAAGCAGTGGCACAGGTTCCTCGTTTCAGTCTGGCGGAAAAGCGTTGGCTTGAAGAACATCGTTATTTGAATGTAGGCGTGGTTGAGATGACCCCGCCTATTCTCTATTTCGAAACAGCACAACCAAAGGGATTGGCGGCAGACTACCTCCGGGCTTTGGCTAGTGAGCTGGGATTACAACTGAATCTGGTTCAGTATCCGGATCAGCCAGCACTTTTACAGGCGTTGCATGAGCGTGAGATTGATCTGATTGGCGCAGCAATCTCTACCTCACCTAGCTCAAACGAGCTGCACTTCTCACGTCCCTATCTGAACCTGCCGGCGGCCCTGTTTGCGATGGGGAAGGTGGCTGATAGGGGACTCACTGCGCTTGACGGGTTAGAGGTGTCAGTTGTAGCTGGCGGTGTATGGGAAGCGGGCCTTCCTCATCTAATGCCAACCTTGAATATCATGGCATTCAATAGCCTGGAACAAGCACTGCGGGCAGTTGTGGATGATAGAGCGCAGGCCTTTTTAGGGAATGTCGCAAGTGTCGATCATCTTGTGGATACATCAGGCCGCTACGCGGGGCTTGAAGAGATGATGCGCCTTGATCTGACCGTCGATGTAGCACTGGCGACACTGTCCACTGAACCTGTGTTGCTGAGCTTACTGCAGAAGGGGTTGGATCGGCTTGGTGAAGAGGACATGCGTGAAATTTGGTTCAACTGGCAAGGGGTTGAGGCCCCAGTGGAACGTGATTCAACAATCCTCTCAGTGGTGATATGGGGATTGCTACTGGCGTTATGGAGTGCATTACTAATATGGGTTGTCAGACGGCAATCAAACAGAAAGTTGGAACATCACAGGTTCAAGACCAGGCGCTCTATCAAGCGTTTGAGACGAAGAGAGAATCTGCTCAAACAAAAACTGATGGCGCTGAAACACAAAACCAAACGCTACCGTTATCGGACAAAAGAGCTGCGCAACCAGATTGATTTTATGAATCACATACTACCGACAGCCTCATGGAGTTGGGATCCAGTGCTGAATACCTGTCGGTGGGATGATGTGATGTTTGATTTGACAGGCAGGGAAAGAGGGACATTTACTCCCTCGCCAAAGGCGGTGCTGAATCTGATAGATGAACAGGACAGAAGCCAGGTGGCTATGCTGTTTGATGATCAATTTCGGGATGAAATCCGTATTACTTACCGGATTCTGCTTCCAGATGGGAGCGAGAAAAGGTTACTTGACTACAGTCACTATGTGATAGATGGAGAGGATGAATCAGGAAAGCGAGTGGGTATTTGCTGGGATGTGGATGGTTATTTCAATCAAATCGTACAACATCAAGCCAGTGCCGAAGACAATACATCATCAGCTTCAGAGAAGTTGGGGCGGGTAACTGAATAGACCTCAACACAAATTGGGATTGATAATCTCACTTTTTAAAGGGACTATCACGTTTGCTTTAGAGTGGCGGCCTCATGCTTTAAAAGCGGCTGCTAAAGAGGTAATTGTCTTAAATATCAATCACTAGTCCATATATAAACAGAGTTTTTTTTGGGCTGCTATGAGTCGGTACAGTAATGATCAGATGCCTCTTCGATGGATTGGCTTTCTGACCAGAAAATCAGGGCTTTTCACGAACCTATAAGCACCTTTCTGATATTCTATTGTCTCAATAACAGGCTGGTTTTTGGGGAAAAGGGAGTCATGATCAGATTTATTACCATTCTATTAACATCGTTTTTGTTAACCGCAAGTCTACCTGCAGCAGCGAATGTCACACCCTCTGAGCGTATCAAGGAGACGGTGGATCGTATTTTGGAGGTTATGCGGGACAAAGAGCTGGGCAAACTGGCCCGCCGTGATCAGGTGAAGGAGATCGTGCGCGAACGTTTTGACTATGAGTCGATGTCCCAGGTCATTCTCGCCACCAACTGGCGCAAGGCAACAAAAACCCAGCGGGAGCAGTTTATTACCCTGTTTCGCGAACTATTGGAGCAGACTTACTTTTCGGCGATGGATAGCTACAATAATCAAACCGTACGCATGGGCAGAGAGCGGATGAAAGGTAAGCTGGCAAATGTGCAGACTTTCATCGTAGCGGCTAACAAAGAGCTGGCTGTCAGTTATAAGATGCGCTATCGGAATGATGACTGGTATGCTTATGATGTGGCTGTGGATGGCGTCAGCCTTGTGAGTAACTACCGTACTTCTTTCCGCAACCTGGTGAAGAGCAAGGGGATGGAAGGCTTGCTGGCAGAACTTGCACAGAAAGTTGCAACACTCAAAGCTAACAACAAGAAGCGTGGGCAGGTACCCCCCCCTGCTGAAGAATAGACCTATCCGAGCCCCATTCACACCTAGCCTGGAAAGGGGGGATTGACAGCCAGTCACAATAACAATCAGTATCCTAATCAGGATCACCGAAGGAGACAAATATGCATAAGAAAAAAATATTAACCATGGCCTTCGCGTCACTGTTGCCAATCAGTCAAGCAATATGGGCGGAAGAGGCGGAAAGTGTCGTGGTGGAACAGCAGACAGAAGTGGTGGAAACCGCTGTCCCGAGTGACACCGCTGCAGTGGCTGACCAGGTGGAAGCCGCTGAGATGAGCCAAACATCAGAAGTGGCTGAATCCTCATCCCCTGCAGCTATGCCGCAGCGGCATGTGATGACTCGTGATGAGCAGTATCAGGCCCTGCGGAAGCGGGCTGAAGGAGCAGGTGTGATGTTGCCCGAGCACCCGCCTTGGCACAATGCGCAGAGAGAGATGATTCGGCCCAGCATGGAAGAGCGTATGGAGCACCGTCAAAAAATGATGTCGATGACAGACGAGGAGCGGGATGCCTACCGACAACAGCGTTACCAGGAGATGCGTACCAGGGCAGAGGAGTTGGGGATGCAGATGCCTGAAACACCCCCTTGGGTTGCCCGGCAGCAGGCAATGGATGAGGAGTGGGCCAAACACCAGGCGGTTATCAAAGGGATGAGTGATGAAGAGCGTGCTGCCTGCCATGCCATGCACCGCCGCCACATGGGTATGATGCCTGGTCATACGAGGGGACAAGGTTGTGGAATGGGGCATCAGGGGTGTGGTATGCCTCATGGAGGATTGGGTCCCAGGGTTGTTCCTGGTTATGGCTATGGACCCGGGCAAGCTCCCTACGGACCGAGAAACTTTTGGGATCCCAACCAGTAGTCGACCCACACGCCTGTAAAAAAATATGGAGAAGACTGAAAACCATCGCTCACCAGGTCCGCACAACCTGGTGAGCGATACGGACTAATCATGTCTATCAGCTAAGATTTCCTCCGCCTCACGGCGTTTCAGGTAACGCCAGGGTAAGGGTATCAATCCAGGTACTCGTCGCTGGTAGTTTCGATAGACATCGCCGTGATAGCACAGTAGTTTGTACTCTTCCAAGCGAGAACCCAGCAGTAGGTAGAGTGTCACCAGGGTGGCTGTAACCAGTCTTGCGGCGTCCATGTCCTGTGTCCAAATCAGTATCAGTCCCAGAGTGTACCAGGGATGGCGAACGTATCGGTGCAGCGGAGAGATGTGTAATTGCTCGCTGTCCTGCACATCCCGGTGATGCTGTTGCAGCTGCCGTAAGCCAAAAAACTCACCGCTGTCGTAATAACGCATTGTCCAGATGAAACCGATGCAGGCCAATAGCATCAATGTGTAGGCCAGCCAGGCCAGTATTCCCTGCCATTGCCATAGTGGATCAGATTGAAATAACCACAGGGCAATTAGCGGTGGCAGGATGAGTATGACGGCAAATGCATTGAATAGAATTCTGTACCAGGGCATCAATGCCGGATAACGATCCGCAATGAGCCGTTTCAGCCACAAAGAGGCGAGCAGGGAATGAATCAGAAAATAACCCGTCCAGAGCAGGGCGAGCAGTATCAGGTCAGTCAATTCTAGGGCCCTAGCACAAAGTATGATTTCGAGCTGGGTCGGGTGACATAGGCCACCCGCCCTTTGACTGATTTCTGAATTAGACTAGCCGACAAATTTGCCTCGTTGCAGTCGCTGAGCCTCCATCAGTTCCAATTCCCGCGAGCCGGAGATGACGATAGCCGGATCGGGTACGAAATCCAGCTCCGGATTGAGTCGATCGTAGGGGACCGTATTGAGAATCACTTTCATGGCATTCAGACGGGCCAGGTGTTTGTCATTGGAGCGAATGATTGTCCAAGGCGCATGCGTCGTGTTGGTACGTTTCAGCATCTCATATTTTTGTGTGGTGAAATCGTCCCAACGGTCCTGTGCCTGCACATCGATCTCTGACAATTTCCATTGACGTAAGGCATCTGTCTTGCGGCGTGCGAATCGTCTCTCCTGTTCTTCCTTGGTGACTGAGAAGTAGAGTTTCACCAGGATTGTGCCTTGACGTACCAGATCCTTCTCGAAACCAGGGCAGCCGATCATGAAATTGTCGAACTCCTCCTTCGTGCAGAATCCAAAGATGGGTTCAACCACTGCACGGTTGTACCAGCTTCGATCGAACAGCACCATTTCACCGCCACGAGGACACTGAGCGACATATTTTTGAAAGAACCATTGTGTCTTCTGCTCTTCGGTGGGTTTACCAAGGGCGACGACTCGATAGTGTTTCTCATTCATATAACGGGTAACACGGCGAATAGTACCGCCCTTACCGGCAGCGTCACGACCTTCGAAGAGAATGATCATCCGTGTGCGGGTTTTTTCAAGATACTGTTGCAATCTGATCAGTTCGGCTTGGTAGGGCTTCAGCTCTTCCTCACGTTTGAACCGGCGAATGGCCTTTTTTTCAGTCTTTTTCTCCTGGGCAGCCTGTATCTTGAGGCGCTCATAGTCACTTAGTAATTCATCAAGCCTGACGGGCTGTTCATCGATGAGGATCGTCTCAGGATTATTGCTTTCTTCGGTCATGCTGCCCCCTCTCTAAAAGTCGTTATTGCGATCACGATATCTTATGCCTTTTAGCCGCTGGATGTTGGTGTTTTTTACAGCTAGATGACATAGCTCAAAAGTGATAGGCAGATTCGATCTGAGAACGGGTGAGTATGCCCTGGATGCGCCAATAGTGGGCGTCGTCAAACCATTTGATATAGAGTGCATCAACACTGCTGCTATCAAGTTTTTCGATGGCCTCCTGCAGGGTGGCTTGCATTGGCAGTGATGCCAGCTCATAGCGGGTTGCAGGTAATGAAAGCAGGTTGAGTTCATCCTCCTGTTGTTGCTCTAGGTTTCGTAACAGGTCAACACCTGGCATCAGCGCCAGTTCCTCCCCCGTTCCCTTGATGAGTATCCACTCCGGTTTCTGATCGAGGATCAATTTAGCCGACTCACGACTGAGTTGTGCATCAACCTGAACGAAGTTCCGGTTCATAAAGCTGGCAGCACCGATACGTCGCAGTGACTGCATAACCGGATCGGTGTGGTAGTTAAGACCAGTGGCCTTCAACAGGGTATGGAACATTGATGACTTACCAAACAGTTCACTGTTGACCAGGCTGGCAATGACGATGGCCAACATCCCGGGCATGATGATTTCCGGGTTGTGGGTCAGCTCGATGATCGCAGTCAATGCGGCGAGCGGCGCTTGAAGGGCGGCCCCCATCACGGCGCCCATACCGATCAAGGCGTAGACACCTGGATCCGATACCTGACCTTCAAACACCAGGCCGGGTAGTGGAGCGATGACGCCGCCTACTGCAGCACCAATGAACAGTGCAGGTCCGATCGTGCCACCAGGAATACCCAGGCCAATGCTCGCTGCGGTGGCAATTATCTTCGCAAACAGCAGAATCAGCAGCAGGTTGAATCCCAGTTCGCCAAGCAGGATCTGATTAACCGTATCGTAGCCGATACCCATCACTTGGGGGACTGCCAGCGCGAAAAGACCGATCAATACACCGGCGAATGCATTCCGAGCCCAGAAAGCCATGCTTTGAGTCTTATCGGAGATGAGTTGGATTAAATGTACATAGGCTGCCGATGCGGTACCCGCTGCCAATCCCAGTATCAGTACGAATACCAGTTCATGCAGGGAGCCTAACTGATTAATGGCGATATCGAATACCCGCTCACCATCGAACAGCATCAGGGAGACACCGTTAGCACTGACAGCAGCCAGCATGATGGGAATAAAACTGACCAGGGTGTACTCCATCATCACGACTTCCAATGCGAAGATGACACCGGCCAGCGGGGTATCGAAGGAGGCGGAAATGCCAGCCGCAGTACCACAGCCGACCAGGGTGCGAATACTGTTATTGGGCAATGAGAGATATTGGCCCAGCAGGGAGCCGCTGGCAGCGCCGAGAAATACATGGGGTCCCTCGCGACCTACCGAGTGACCAGAGATGATGGCAATGGCAGCGCCAAAAAACTGTAACAGAAAGCCCCGCATGGAGAGGTGTCCCTGATGGTAGATCAGCCGTTCCATCACCCGGGGTATACCCAGAACATGCAGTCCCTTGGCATAGCGCAGAAAAATCAGCCCAAGCAGCAGACCGCCGATAATCGGTAATACGAATCGGATAAAAGGAGGGAGAGCTTCGTAGTTTTCTGCACCGTTACCGGGCAGGATAGCCGCCTGGCTGGACTCCACCAGCAGTCTGAACATGACGATAACAATCCCCGCTACAAAACCGCAGATCAATCCAAGGGCTGAGAGAATCAGCAGCGCATCGTGGCGCGAGAGCTGTAGACGGAGTCGGTCTAACCAGTTAACAATCCCATTAAAGGACACAATCGGGATACCTGTAGGGTAGTATATTCAGGGTAAGCATAATGGAGCAGTAGCAGAGTGTCAGCAAATCAGATGGTTCTGAATAACCCGGATGGGTACCAAACGGGTAGTGAAATTGAGTTGATGGAGCGGTTGTTGCCAATCAGGGAGTCCCGGATTCTTGAACTGGGGTGTGGCAGCGCGTGGATCACGCGGCAGCTGGCGGAGTCGCACCCGGATTGCCGGTTTATTGCTACCGAGGTTGATCGGATTCAGCATCAGAAGAATCTGGATGCACCGGTAGCCAATATCAGCTTTCGGCTTGAAGGGGCTCAATCTATCAGTGAGCCGGACCAGAGCATTGATATCGTGTTGATGCTGAAATCACTCCATCATGTCCCTGAAGAGACAATGCCAACAGTGATGAGTGAGATAGTCCGGGTGCTCAAGCAAGGTGGAATGGCCTATTTTTCAGAGCCGGTCTACAGTGGCAAGTTTAATGCCTTGATGAGTCTGATTCATGATGAAAAGGTGGTCAGAGAGTGCGCTTTCAAAGCGATTCAATCGTTACTGGGAACGGGGGAGATGTCACTACTTGGTCAATTTTTTCTGAATGTTCCCGGTTGCTATGAGAGCTGGGAGGCTTTCGAGTCACGTTTTCTGCATGTAACGCATACTCAGTTACAGATCGACAAGGTGCGCTACCAACGGATAAAACAGGCCTTTATGGCCCATATGGGTGCGCAAGGGGCCGAGTTTCTTAAGCCTCATCGGGTGGATTTATTGCATAAGCCGAATATTAGTTAATTGAGATATACTGTGGTTAATTGATTGCATGCAGTTATAAACCCTGCTTTAATGAGAATGATTAACATTTAAATTATTTGTGACTTGTTTGTGGCATCCGACAGTAGTATTTCAGAGGAACTGATCACCCTGGCCCGTTTACCAGTAGGGAGACGTGCCATGATCAAACGGATAGTGGGGGGCAGGCACCTGGTCCACCGTTTAATGAGTCTGGGTTTAAGGATGGGTTCTGAGGTTGAGTTGATACAGCGCCGAGGTGGCGGTGTGGTGGTAGCCAGCCAGGGTGCACGAGTTGCACTGGGTGCCGGAGTAGCGGAAAAGCTGTTGATGCTTCCCATTGATTCGACACAACGCTAGGGTAAAGCTGTGGCCTGTCATGAACAGAGTTCCCCACTCGTCTCTTCTGATCAACGCCCGTTGACCATTGCACTCGCAGGTAACCCCAACTGCGGTAAGACAGCTTTATTCAATAGTCTTACCGGCATTCGTCAGCGTACCGGAAACTGGCCCGGAGTGACGGTGGACAGAAAAGAGGGACGCTTCACCATCGACAGTGAAGAGGTCACTGTTGTCGATCTGCCCGGTATCTATTCTCTGGACGCCTCATCCCTGGATGAGAAGGTGACACGGGATTATCTCCTTTCCGGAGATGCTGACTTGATCGTCAATATCGTGGATGCCTCCAATCTGGAACGCAATCTCTATTTTTCAATTCAGATGTTGGAAATGGGTGTGCCGTTATTGCTGGCGCTCAACATGATGGATGTGGCGCGCAAGCGTGGTATTGATATCGATGTACAGCGTCTCAGCCAGGACCTTGGATGTCTGGTGGTGCCCATTGTTGCCGTCAGTGGAGAGGGATTGACCAAACTCAAGGGGGCGATTCAGGATCTTGCTGCCGGTACTGTAAGCGGTGGTTTCGCCCTGGCCCAGGATGAACTGGTCGAGCAGGCAATCATGGCCATGGAGCCTGCCCTGCCAGTGCTTGAAAAGCAGAGCCATTCAAATCGACGATGGTTGCTATTGAAGATGCTTGAAGGTGACCGGTTTGCTTTGGATCATTCAGATGATGTGTTGCTAACGCAGGTACATCATTGGCAGGAAGTGATCGAGGACCGGGTGGATGAAGATCTTGATATCCATATTGCCGACACACGATATGGTCATGCCCATGCCATTTCTCAGAATGTGACTCAGCAGCGAGGACGGGTTGAAAAGACCCTCAGTGACCGGATCGACAAAGTGGTATTGAGTCGCCTGTTCGGTATACCGGTATTCCTGGCGGTGATGTACCTGATGTTTATGTTCGCGATCAACATTGGTGGTGCCTTTATCGATTTCTTTGACGGTGTGGCCGGTGCGGTGTTTGTTGATGGTTTCGGTCATCTTCTGTCTGAAGCCGGTATGCCGAGTTGGTTGATTGTGCTCCTTGCTGACGGGGCCGGTGGCGGTATACAGGTGGTCGCTACTTTTATTCCGATTATCACCGCACTCTATCTGTTTCTCTCTGTGGTGGAAGACTCTGGCTATATGGCCAGGGCCGCCTTCGTCATGGACCGTTTCATGCGCTCGATTGGTCTCCCGGGTAAGGCCTTTGTCCCGATGATTGTCGGCTTTGGCTGTAATGTGCCGGCTGTCATGGCAACCCGAACCTTGGAGAGTGAAAGAGAGCGCAAGCTCACTATCCTGATGAACCCGTTTATGTCATGCGGAGCGCGCCTGCCGGTGTATGTGTTATTCGCTGCCGCGTTCTTTCCTGCAAACGGGCAGAATCTGGTATTCAGTCTCTATCTGATTGGTATCATGGTGGCGATTCTTACCGGGCTGATCATGAAAAAGACCCTGCTTTCAGGTGAGAGTGCCGGTTTCATGATGGAGCTGCCCCATTACCATATGCCTACATTAAGAGGTGTCATGCTGCGGACTTGGGATAGGGTCAAACTCTTTATCAAAGAGGCAGGACAAGTGATTGTGTTAATGGTCCTGGTCATCAATACCCTCAATTCAATCGGTACCGATGGCAGTTTTGGTAATGAGGATACCGAGCACTCCCTGCTCAGCACCATGAGCAAGGCGGTAACACCGCTATTGGCGCCCATGGGCATACATCAGGATAACTGGCCTGCCACAGTGGGTGTATTTACCGGTATCCTCGCAAAAGAGACGGTTGTCGGTACCCTTGATGCCCTCTATACCCATCTTGCCAGTGACGAGGCCGGGGTCGTTGAATCTGACCGTCCATTCGACTTTTGGCAGTCTGTCGGTGATGCGACTGCCACCGTGCCGGAAAACCTCCTGGGCATTAAGGCGTTGTTAACAGACCCGCTCGCCATGGATGTGGGTGATATCAGCAGTACAGAAGCAGCCGCACAGGCTCAGGCGGTGAATATTGATGTCTTTGGCGCCATGGCGGCCCGATTCGATGGTCAGGCGGGGGCATTCGCCTATCTGTTGTTTATTTTGCTCTACTCTCCTTGTGTCGCCACCATTGGTGCGATTCGACGTGAAGCCGGGCCTCGTTGGGCAGCCTTTGTTGTGGCCTGGTCCACCGGCATCGCATTCATCAGTGCCAGCCTGTTCTATCAGATGGCGACTTATGCTGACCATCCACAGAGCGCACTGGTCTGGATCATGAGTCTGATTACGTTGCTGGTGGTCATCATCGGCGGCTTGAGATATTGGTCATTGCGCAGTCAGCAGCTGATCTCAGAGGTAGGTGCATGATCCTAGAATCATCAGTTTACTGCTGTGTATAGTATCAATAAGGCTGAATATGCAGGTTTTTTTACAAGGAAAACTAACTTTTTTAGGTAAGCATCACTGCACTGCCAATGGCACCCTATGCGCAGTTCAAATGAGGATTCCGGGATAATGCTCTCCAACATCAGAGACTATCTTGCGAAGCGGGGTCAGGCCACCTTGATGGACATTGCCCTGCATGTCGATGCAGACCCTGATGCGGTGAGAGGTATGCTCCAGCAGTGGGTGCGTAAAGGACGGGTCGAACAGCGTAAAGTCGAGGCTGCTTGTGGTAGCAGCTGTAATCGTTGTGATCCTGCTTCGATGGAGCTTTATGTTTGGCGAGAAAAAGACTGTTAGCACGATTTTTTCGCGGTGGAATCCTACCCCTACCGTAAGACTGAACCTCGAAAAAAGGCAGCCGATACATCCAATATAACAAATTTCTCAATAGGTTTAGGATATCTTTCATTCAGGAATACCCGCGTATTATTCTAACGACGCTTAAATAATGCTCATGTATTTGTTGTATTTGCCGATGTTCTTGATTAGGGCAAATACCACATTCACCAGTCAATGGCTGCGTGGGAGGCAATATGAACGCCTGGATAGCTGAGATAATTCAATCTGTTTTACGAACAATGGGTCTTAAGTCCCTTGATAAGCAGTATTTCGTATCCTACATTCTGATTTTTGCCATGGCCGGTTTGACGGTCGGGTCCCTCTTCTTCAGCCTTGGATCAGATGCAACCGGTATTAATGTGGCTGGTCGGCAGCGCATGTTAAGCCAGAGGGTGGCGAAAGAGGCATTGCTCGCTGCACAATCAATTGAATCCCGTGACACGGTGAACAAAACCATTGCGCTTTTCGAGAGCTCACATCAGAACCTCCTCAATGGTAATGAAGCAGCAGGGATAGAAGCCGTCAGTGACCCTCAAATTCGTGGACAATTGAAAAATGTTAAGGGTCTTTGGGAAACTTTTCGAACAGCTATAAATGCCTATCTGGATAAGCCTTCAGCAGAAGGGTTGCAAGCCATACAAAATCAATCACCAACAGTCCTGAAAGAAATGCACAAGGGGGTCAACATGATGGCCTCTGCAGCAAATGAATCTGTTAAAGCGCAACAGCTGTTTACACTGGTTATGGCGGGTGGCATCGTGCTTCTGGTCTGGTTCGGGCGTCTGTTCGGCACGGCTGTCCTGATGAAAAATATCGAGCAATTGAAAGAGCGGTTGATCGCAGTTGCGCAAGGCGATTTCTCCAACCCCCTGGCAGTCAGGTTTAAAGATAACGAGATAGGTGAAACATTCACAGCCTATAACACCATGCTTGATCAGGTCGGTGAAATTGTAAATGGCGTGGAGCATACTTCACAGCATGTTCAACGCGGCTCAGAGAAGGTTGCGAAGACGCTTCAAGACACGAATGAAGGTGTACGACAGCAACATAACGAAATTGAGCAGGTCGCCACTGCGATGAACCAAATGGCATCCACCGTACAAGAAGTGGCCCGAAATGCCACCCATGCGGCTGATGCTGCCCAAAAGGCTGATAACGATGCTGACTCCGGACGTCGTATCGTCGCTAATACTATCACCAGCATCAACACCATGGCGAAGCAGCTTGAGGATACGTCCCGGGTAATGGGTAAACTTGAACAGGACAGCCAGGAAGTGGGGCAGGTACTCGCCGTGATCACAGGCATTGCGGAACAGACGAATTTACTCGCACTGAATGCCGCCATTGAAGCAGCCCGCGCAGGTGAACAGGGACGTGGTTTTGCAGTTGTTGCCGATGAGGTGAGGACATTGGCTAAACGTACTCAGCAGTCAACCGAGGAGATACGTCAAATCATCGAGCGACTGCAAGGCGGTACCAGTGAAGCTGTTCAAGCCATGACATCAAGCAAGGATCTTGCACAAAACAGTGTGGACCAAAGTAGTGAGGCCGATCAGGCACTGGACAAGATTGTCGATGCAGTTTCAAGCATCAATGATATGAATGTCCAGATAGCAACTGCGGCACAAGAGCAGAGTAGCGTAGCAGAAGAAATTAACCGCAGTATTTCAAACATTGCCATGGTAGCCGACAAGACTACCCATGCAGCGAATGAGGCAGTCAGTTGCACGACATCCATTCAAACTACAATGAATCAGCTTAAAGCGATGATATCGCGATTCAAGGTCAGCAACAGATGATCAGGTGCAACAGTGACAATCAATTGCGTGTTAACAATCTCTTAGTCTGATGCTACTTTTTTAGCTTGATGACCAGGCTGGTGATGCTGTTTTCATTGGCAAGCCGTCGTACTGCATTCAACTGGTTTTGAGAGTTATAGGGACCGCTGCGGACCCGATGGTAGGTATCCCGGTTATTGATACTGACCTTTTGGATTTCCGCCTCTATACCGATCAAGGCAAGTCTTGCCTTCAGGCGGTCGGCATCCTGGTGTTTACGAAATGAACCCATTTGCAGGATATAACTGCTTCGATCCTGAATCGAATCGGGTGCTGGTTGCAGTTGCGCTTTTGCAGCCTCAGGCCTTTCCGGTGCAACAGTCTCCTCATCAGGTATGACGACTTCCATCTCTGGCAGGATGGTGTAGAACTTAAAGGTGGGTTTTGGTGCAGGCTGGTTGTCCTGTTGGACAGGTGCAGGCCGCGGTTTCGTGACACCGGGCACCCGGGCATTGGCAAGATCGGGTCCCAGCTTTAGCCAGGTCAGTCCCATCAGGAAGGCACCGGCGACCAGTCCACCAAAGAAATAGAGTAGACAGCTACCACCACTCTGGCGCTGTTTCTTTTTGTTTCGGGCACGATGTTTATAGTCTGCCATAGCGTTACATCTTCTCGGGTGCTGAGACACCTAGCAGATTGAGTCCGTTACGGAGTACCTGTCGGGTCGCCAGGATCAGTTGCAGCCGGGCATCACGCAGGGCCGAGTCTTCGACCAGAAACTTATGGGTGTTGTAGTAGGTATGAAAGTCATTAGCCAATTCCCGTAAATAGTGGGTGAGTTGATGAGGCTCCTCACTGAGTGCAGAAGATTCCACTGTTTCCGGGTATTTAGCCAGACTGGTGAGCAAAGCCTGTTCATGGGGCTCACTGAGACGCCCATAGTCGACGGCAGACGGATCGTCCTCGAAGGGGATCTGCTGCTCTGCCGCTTGCTGAAATACACTGCAGATACGTGCATGGGCGTATTGGACATAATAAACCGGGTTGTCACTTGACTGGGATTTGGCCAGGTCGAGATCAAAGTCCATGTGTTGCTCGCATTTTCGCATTACATAGAAGAAACGGGCAGCATCCGCACCCACTTCTTTACGCAACTCCCTGAGCGTGACGAATTGTCCTGAGCGGGTGGACATCTGCAGCTTTTCGCCACCCCGGTAGAGAATGGCAAATTGTACCAACAGGACATCAAGCCTGGAGGGATCATCCCCTAACGCCGTCAGTGCCGCTTTTACCCGTGGGATATAGCCGTGGTGGTCAGCGCCCCAGACATCGATCACACGATCGAAACCCCGCTCAAGCTTATCCATATGGTAGGCGATATCAGAGGCGAAATAGGTGGTCTGTCCGTTATCACGTACTACGACACGGTCCTTTTCATCGCCAAAATCGGTGGAGCGAAACCACAGCGCGCCTTCCTTTTCATAGAGCTGATTGTTGTTGCGCAGGCGTTCAATGGCCTGATTAACCGCACCGCTTTCTGTGAGACTGCGTTCCGAATACCACTCATCATAGTTAACCCCGAACAGGGAGAGGTCATCGCGGATATCGTCAAGAATGATATTCAGTCCCAGTTCGAAGACAAATCGGTAGCGATTGTCCCCTAACAGCTGTTTGGCCCTCTCAATGAGTCCATCGATATGGGCTTCCTTGTCACCACCATCAGGTTCGTCTTCCGCAACACCTTCAAAAACGGATGTGACATCCTGCTTATAGGCCTCGCCATGGTCCCGATGGAGCGTGGCGGCAATGTCCCATACATAATCACCCCTGTAGCCATTGGCTGGGAATGTCAGTGTTTCATCGCAGAGTTCCAGATAACGCAGCCAGATCGAGGTTGCGAGGATATCCATCTGCCGGCCTGCATCGTTGACATAGTACTCACGGTGTACCTCGAAACCGACTGCTTCAAGGAGATCGGCAACAACCGACCCATAGGCCGCCCCCCTGCCGTGGCCTACATGTAAAGGCCCCGTCGGGTTGGCGGAGACGAACTCGACCTGCACCCGCTTGCCATTACCCAGATCGCTTCGGCCATAACGGTGATTCAGGTTGAGAATGGCCGGAATCAGGCGGTGATAGGCTGTGGAGGTGAGGGTGAAATTGATAAATCCGGGACCGGCTATATCGCAATGATCCAACAGATCGGTGGTGGGCAGCTCATCGAGCAGGAGCTGAGCCAGCTCACGGGGGTTGGTGCGGGCAGCCTTAGCGAGCACCATGGCTGCATTGGTAGCGAAATCACCATGTTTGCTATCTCGAGTACGCTCGATTTTGGGCCTGCTGACTGCCGCTTGCGGGATCACACCTTTCGCTGCCAGCTGTTGCAGCGCTGTCATTACCAATTGCTCGATCTGCTTCTTCATCGTGTTTGTTGAATTGCCTGTTCCAGGGGCGGCAAGGATACCAGGAATCGTGCTGTTCTGGGGAGAGGTGGGTGTTAATTTTGGTCAGAAATGGTTCATTTTCCGGTCATGCCTGTGTCATTCCCGAAATCTAGACTGTTTTAGCATGAAAAAACAGAAGGAAAAAGAGTCATGTCGGTCGAGAGACGCTACAGCAAACGTTTTTCAATGCGCGGTCAGGCCTATATTCGCTATCGCAAACAACAGGTCTTTCCAGCCAGGGCAACAAACCTATCTGTCCAGGGAGTGTTCCTTAAGACCACTGATCTGACCATGCTGACGGGAGCCATGGTGGAGTTGGAGGTTTTTCACATGGATTCATATTGGACAATCATGGGAATCGTAACGCACACACAACCCAATGGGATAGGTGTCATGTTTTGGCATCCTCAGCCCGCGTTCTACGAATCGGTTATTCAATACACTTTCAATAATCAGCCAACCGATGATTCATGGAGGTCAATGACATCAGATGCTGGTACGACATCCTGATTGCTTGAAAAATCATTCGATATACAGGGTTAACGGTCAGAGTGGCATTGCCCCGTGTCTGGTCGATGGAGCAGGTCCAAAATCAGGGTTTTGTTTTGCGATGCTCCCGTTGAAGATAAAGAGAAAAAAGTAAGGGATTGATTTATAGAATTTCCTTGTATTAACCGTAGGCTGTCTCAACT
Source organism: Candidatus Thiodiazotropha sp. (ex Codakia rugifera) (assembly GCA_025656675.1). Classification (GTDB taxonomy): domain Bacteria; phylum Pseudomonadota; class Gammaproteobacteria; order Chromatiales; family Chromatiaceae; genus Thiodiazotropha. Next base: position 478,783 of record JAHXHN010000001.1, on the reverse strand, counting down.
ATATTGTATAGGCTTCAGACACACATAAAATGGCGTGAGATTGTCATCCCTATGTAACAAATCTCCGGTTTAATAGCTGCCGGTACAGTTAATATGGATAGGGTAATGAGTGTCCCAAGAATACTTGCGGTTGATGATGAACCTGCTGTAGGTGAAATGTTACGCTTCATTCTTGAACAGGATGGATTCCAGGCCGATTTTGTTGAGGATGCGGCGCAGGCGATAAATCATATACGCAGGTCCAAGCCGGACCTCATTCTGCTTGATTGGATGTTACCCGGCATGAGTGGGTTGGAATTGGCTGGACGACTGAAAAAAGATCATGAAACTGAATCGATTCCTATCATTATGCTCACTGCAAAAGGTGAGGAGGACGACAAGGTTCGAGGTCTCGATATCGGTGCAGAAGATTATGTCACCAAACCATTTTCGGCCAGAGAGTTATTAGCGAGAATACGCTCCATCCTGCGGCGTGTCTCGCCATTACTAGCGGGTGAGCATCTGGAGTGTGGTGGTTTGGTGCTTGATCCTGTCAGTCACCGGGTATCATCGGACGGCGAGGGTATTGAGCTGGGTCCTACTGAGTTCCGGTTGCTGCACTTTTTCATGTCTCATCGGGAGCGCGTATTTACACGGGGACAGCTCCTGGATCAGGTGTGGGGTACCAATGTCTATATCGAAGAACGGACCGTGGATGTCCATATACGCCGCCTGCGCAAAGCGTTGGAACCTTCTGCTAAAGAGGGATTGCTTCAGACGGTACGCGGTTCGGGTTACCGGTTTTCAGATAAACTTTAATTGTTGTCGTTAGTTTGGTTTTGATGCATCAGTTTTTATATTGATCATCAGGATAATTTGCTGACAGGCATCCATGGCCCTGTCATTCCATACAGCCTTTTTTTAAAAATACGCTGGTCTCTTACTCAGACGGCACCCCGTATCGCGATTAAGGTGCCGAGTTACTATCTCTACCGGGTCGGGGAGATGCTTTTTTCATATCTAGATTCCCAACAAGTGTTCAGTCACTGAATAGTCATATTTCTCTCATCCTTGCTTCATCTTTGAGGCCTATCCTCTGCGCCTGAAAACGCACTAAACCGGCGTACTGGTTACAGAGATTATTTAAGGAGAGACAGACGTATGAATAAACTGATTTCAGTGACGGTCGCAGTATCACTGACCGGCTATGTTGGCTTCGCATCCGCCCGTGATTACATCAGTGTGGTTGGTTCCTCTACCGTCTACCCATTCGCTACAGTGGTGGCCGAACAGTTTGGCAAGACCTCTAACCATAAAACACCCAAGATTGAGTCGACCGGTTCTGGGGGCGGTCTGAAACTTTTTTGTGCCGGGGTCGGTGTTGAACATCCCGATATTACTAATGCATCCCGCCGTATCAAAAAGTCTGAAGTGGAGCGATGTGCGACTAATGGTATTGATGACATCATCGAAGTGAAAGTCGGGTATGACGGTATTGCACTGGCGAATTCCAAGGCAGCACCAAAATTCTCTTTGACCCGTAAAGATATTTTCCTGGCGCTGGCTAAGGATGTACCAGACCCAAAGGAGCCTGAGAGTGGCAAGCTGGTCTCTAATCCCTATCAGACCTGGAAGGAGGTTAACGGCGACCTGCCTGAAATGGCCATAGAGGTTCTGGGTCCTCCTCCCACTTCAGGTACCCGTGATGCCTTTGCCGAACTGGCAATGGAAGGTGGTTGTAAGAAGGTAGGCTGGATCAAGGCCATGAAAAAGAAAGACAAGAAGATGTATAAGTCTATCTGCCACACAGTACGTGAAGATGGGAAATATATTGAAGCCGGTGAGAACGATAATCTGATTGTACAGAAACTGGTAGCCAACAAAGGTGCATTGGGTGTGTTTGGTTACAGCTTCCTGGATCAGAACTCCGATAAGGTTCAGGGGTCGCTGGTTGACGGTGTATCTCCCACATTTGAAAAGATCGCTGATGGCAGCTATCCGGTCTCACGTCCTCTGTTCTTTTATGTAAAGAAAGCACACATGGGCAAGATTCCGGGTATCGATGCTTTTGTGGCTGAATTCACCAGTGAGAAGGCTTGGGGTGATGAAGGCTATCTGGCTGACAAGGGTTTGATTCCGATGCCAGTTGAAGAGCGCAAGATCTTTAAAAGTAATGTCGATTCGATGCGTAGACTGACACTCAAGTAGATCATCTTTTATCGACGTATAGCGGCTGCCTTTTTCAAGGTAGCCATCTTTTCCTGGATCGTATAATGCAATTTTCAACACTGATTTTGGTATTATTGTGTTTCATGGTGCTGGCCTATTACCTAGGTCGAAGACGCTCACTGAATCTGGTGAGTGGCAGGGTGAGAGATCTTCACTCGCTTCCCTCCTATTATGGTATGCAGACCGCTTTATGGTGCGGCATACCCGCTCTGTTGCTATTTGTTATTTGGGTCTCTTTCGAAGGGGCTGTGATGACTGGGCTTGTAGTGGAGGGATTACCTTCTGAGATTCAGAATCTTCCAGTTGAGCGCCTCAACCTGGTGTTGAATGACATCCGAAATCTGGCTCAGGGGAATATTGTATCCAGGACGGTTGATGAGACCATGCAAAAGGCCTCCGATCACTATGCTTCCCTGAAAAAAATCAGCCATACGGCCCTTTTTGTCGCCACTTTAGCGCTGGCCACTATGGGCGGCTTATGGGCCCGGCAGTCGATAACGCATGATCAACGTGCTCGCAACAGGGTAGAAAAGGCGATCAATTTCTTTCTGGTATCCAGCTCTTCGCTGGCTGTCTTCACAACTATCGGTATAGTGCTTTCGGTTCTGTTTGAAGCGATCCGCTTTTTTCAACAGATACCGATTACAGCGTTCATCTTTGGACTGGAGTGGTCGCCGCAGACAGCGATTAGAGCTGACCAAGTCGGTTCATCCGGTGTATTTGGCGCTATTCCGCTGTTTGCTGGCACCTTCCTGATTACTTTGATTGCAATGGTTGTGGCTGTACCCATAGGCCTGATGTCGGCTATCTATATGGCCGAGTATGCCAGTAAAAAATTTCGCGATCTGGCAAAGCCGATATTGGAAGTACTTGCCGGTATTCCTACGGTTGTATATGGATTCTTTGCCGCGTTGACTGTGGCACCTTTCTTTCGTGATATGGGTGCTTCGCTCGGCTTAAGTGTCTCATCAGAGTCAGCGCTGGCTGCCGGTGTGGTGATGGGCATCATGATTATCCCCTTTGTCTCATCGTTATCGGATGATGTGATTAATGCAGTTCCACAATCGATGCGTGATGGTTCCTATGGTCTGGGTGCAACTCGATCAGAAACCATCCGTCAGGTCATCATGCCTGCAGCCCTGCCAGGTATCGTTGGCGGTGTGTTGTTGGCCGTCTCCCGTGCCATCGGCGAGACAATGATTGTTGTGATGGCGGCTGGGTTGTCAGCCAATCTAACCGCCAATCCACTGGAAGCCGTCACAACCGTGACGGTACAGATTGTAACTTTGCTGGTTGGAGACCAGGAGTTCGACAGTGCCAAGACCCTGGCGGCATTTGCCCTGGCATTGGTACTGTTTGTGATTACCTTGGCTCTCAATATGATCGCTCTGTATATCGTACGAAAATATCGTGAACAGTATGAATAATCTGCAACAACATAACGATACTATGGCGCGTGTCCAACAGGGGCTCAATCAACGTTATCGCAATGAAAAACGATTTCGACGAGTGGGTTTGAGTGCGATCATGTCAGGTTTGATTTTTGTATCATTCCTATTCATTACTATTTTTGCAAATGGCTATACTGCCTTCCAACAGACTTATTTGAAGTTGGATGTGGTGTTTGATCCAGCATTGATCGCGCCACTAGGTATGACGGACCCGGACATACTGTCAGCTGCCAATTACGGAGGGCTTGTAAAGGCAGCCATGCGTGAAATGTTTCCCTCTGTTACGAGTCGTCGTGAGAAAAAAACACTCTATAAACTGGTGAGTACAGGGGCCGTATACCAGCTGAGGGAGATGGTGATGTTGGACCCTGCACTCATAGGTACAAAAAAGAGCGTCTGGTTGGTGGCTGATGACGATGTCGATATGTTGATCAAAGAACACATCGACCTGAATGCTGTAGAGAGTGATCGGCGTATTAAGAATAACCAGTTGGAATGGATACGATTACTGCAGAAGAATGGTCGTGTCGAGAAACGGTTCAATAGTACGTTTTTTACGGCGGGTGATTCCCGCGAACCTGAGCTGTCGGGAATCAAGGGCGCTGTTTACGGATCCTTCTTTACCTTGTTGATCTGTCTTGCAATCGCCTTTCCTGTCGGTGTTGCAGCTGCAGTCTATCTTGAGGAGTTTGCGTCAAAAAACCGCTGGACCGATCTCATCGAAGTCAATATCAATAATCTGGCTGCAGTACCTTCCATTGTCTTTGGTCTGCTTGGCCTGGCAGTATTTATCAACTTTTTCGGACTGCCTCGTTCTGTTCCGTTGGTCGGTGGTCTGGTGTTGGCATTGATGACCTTGCCAACCATCATAATAGCCAGTCGAGCTGCACTTAAATCTGTCCCACCCTCCATCAGAGAGGCTGCACTTGGGGTGGGTGCATCCCCGATGCAGACAGTTACTCACCATGTTCTCCCACTGGCTATGCCAGGTATGTTGACCGGTACCATTATCGGTATGGCACAGGCCTTAGGTGAGACCGCACCGCTACTGATGATCGGCATGGTGGCATTTATTGTGGATATACCCGGTGGACCCTTTGATCCTTCAGCGGTCTTGCCGGTACAGGTCTATCTTTGGGCGGACAGTCCGGAAAGGGCTTTTGTCGAGCGCACATCTGCAGCAATCATGGTACTGCTGGCCTTCCTTATCAGTATGAATCTATTGGCTGTCTGGCTGAGAAAGAAATTTGAGCGACGTTGGTAAACCAGCGTAAGTGAGGTAACGAGTGGAAGAGATAGTGAATCAAAATGGTGCCGTTACGGAACAGCTTGATGCAGCGACTGATGCTGAGATTGATATGCGTCTGGTAAGGGAAAATCATCGCAGTGAGACAGTAGGGGAGATGACCGTTGATGATCCACGTATGATCTGTCGAAATGTGGATGTTTACTATGGTGACAAGCAAGCCATTTTTAATGTCAGCCTTGATATTGGCAAGAATCAGGTTATCGCTATGATCGGACCTTCAGGATGTGGTAAGTCTACTTTCCTGCGTTGTCTTAATCGAATGAATGACACTATCGATATCTGTCGCGTTACTGGCGTAATTAAAATGGATAATCAGGACATCTATGACAGTAGACTCGATGTGGTGTCGCTACGTGCCAGTGTGGGCATGGTATTCCAGAAACCGAATCCATTTCCGAAGTCGATCTTTGACAATGTCGCTTATGGACCTCGTATCCATGGACTGAGTGACAGCGATACGCACCTCAATGAGATCATTGAAAGATCATTACATAAAGCCGGTCTTTGGGATGAGGTAAAGGACCGATTGGATCAACCTGGAACCGGCCTTTCCGGTGGCCAACAGCAACGCCTATGCATTGCACGTGCTATTGCGGTTAGTCCCGAAGTCATACTCATGGATGAGCCCTGCTCAGCCCTTGATCCCATAGCAACCGCAAAGATAGAAGAACTGATTGATGAGCTACGTGAAAATTACACAATCGCCATCGTCACACACTCCATGCAGCAAGCGGCGCGGGTCAGTCAAAGGACTGCCTATTTCCATTTGGGCAAGTTGATTGAAGTGGGTGAGACAGATCAGATCTTTACCGCACCAAGACATAAATTAACTGAAGACTACATAACAGGCCGTTTTGGTTGAGCGTGAGTAATATGAATGAGATAACCGGTCGGCATATTGTCAAGGCTTACAACGAGGAACTGGATAAGATCAATCAACTTGTTGTCGAGTTGGGTGAACTGGGGTTGGATCAACTGCGACGAGCAGTTCAGACATTGAAGGATGAGGATATCAAGCAGGCAGGATTAGTCATTGATCGGGATCGGGAGCTCAACAATATTGATGTAAAAGCTGCCGAGGAGATTATCCGTTTAATAGCTAAGCGTCAACCAGTGGCGAGGGACTTACGCGACATTCTGACTGTACAGAAGGTTATTACTGATCTAGAGCGGGTGGGTGATGAAGCAAGAAAAATAGCAAATCTGACAATTCATTTTTATGATAATGGCAAGACGCCACCCGGTAATGAAATATTGCGCGATATCTATGATATGGCTGAGTTCGTGGATGGTATGCTGAGTATGAGCTTGCAGGCATTTACGGAACTTGATCTTACTACTGCAGTAGATGTCATCAAGTTGGCTGATAGACTGGATGAAGAGTTCAGAAGTGCATTGCGCCGACTCTCAACATTTATCATGGAAGACTCACGTAGCGTGGGTCAGGTTGTGGATATCGTACTTGCATTGCGTGCACTGGAGCGTATCGGTGGGCATGGCAAGAATATCGGTGGTCATGTGATATTTCTGGTAACCGGCAAGGATGTAAGGCATGAAGATCTTAAGGTGATTAATGCTGAGGTAGCAAGTTTAGTATAATAATGTATGCGTATTTACTATTTCCAGGTTTTAAGATATCTGAAACATGACCTAACTGTTTTTTAAGAAAAAATGGCAGAAAGAGAACTATACTGGAAGTCTCATAGCATACGGTCCTAATCAGTTTCTCAGGTATGAGATTGTCATCAAAACACTATTCCTGATTCTACCCGGACAATAGGGTAACTTATCCAGCGTTTGAATCGGAGAACATGATGAATATCCACTTTTTGTGTCTACTTATTTTCTTGTTTGCCACACATGCAAGTTATGCAGAAAATAGTGTACGTGATTACCCTGTTGGCAAGATAGCGCCACATACCTATGTCATTCATGGCCCCCTTGGTAATCCATCTGTCGAAAATCAAAGTTTCATGAACAATCCGGGCTTTGTGGTGACAGGCTCCGGTGTGGTTTTGATCGATCCAGGTTCTAGTGTTCAAGTTGGAAGAATGGTAATTAAACAGATCAAATCCATAACGGACAAACCCATAACGCACGTGATCAATACGCACATACATGGTGATCATTGGCTGGGGAATCAAGCTGTTGTAGAGGCATTTCCGAAGGTGGAGCTGATGGCGCATCCCAATATGATATTGGAAGCGCATGCCGGTGCTGCAGAGCAGTGGGTTACTCAGATGGAACAACTCACTGAGGGGTTTACCAAAGGTACACGTGCCGTCATACCAACGGTATCACTATTGGAAACAACGCGATTGGAAGCCGGCGGAATAACCTTTCGGTTCCATGCTCCCGATAAAGCGCACAGTGACACAGATGTAATGATAGAGGTTGTACAGGATTCAGTACTGTTTCTTGGTGACAACGTGCTGTACAAGCGTATACCTCGATTGGATGATGCTACATTCAAGGGGAATATTGCGGCTTGCGATGTTGCAATGGGTCTTGGGGTGAAGCATTTTGTCCCTGGGCATGGTCCAGCCGGGGGTGTCGATATCGTGAAGACGTTCCGCCTCTATCTTCAGTCCCTGTACAATGAAGTAGCAAAGCTTTATGAGGAGGAATTGACTGATTATGAAATGAAACCGCTCGTTCTGCGTGCACTTATTCCCTACTCCGCCTGGTCCAATTTCTATGATCAGTTGGGCAGGCATGTCAGTCTGGCCATTCAAGAGGTCGAGCAAGATAGTTTTTAGTTCGAAAATGATGGGACAGTGGAAGGCAGGTTCATATCGATTGTTCAGGGAGTAGCTCGACGTTGATTACCAAATCCTGCAGATTCGAGACAAAGCGACTACTTGTTGCAGAGTGGCATTCCTTATCCGCAGGCGATTGGAGGCCAAAAGAACTGGCACAGGTTGTCAGTGGGATGCTCACGCCGAGTGTTGAACAATCACTGCCTGAAGGCTGGCAGGGCGGCTATACGAGCGAACGTGCAGCTGCATGGATCAATGAGCGCGATCAGGAGGGAGCTACATTACTCGTAGTAGAACAATCTACACGATTACCAATAGGTATGATGATTCTTTTTGAGAGTGATGATGAGGCACTGGGCCATATTGTTCGCCTAGGCTATTTGCTCTCGGAAACGGTATGGGGCAGGGGTATAGCGACAGAACTTGTCCAGGGATTCATCGGATGGTGCCGTGGTGTGGCTATTGCGTCGATAGTGGGCGGTGTAGAGCGCGGCAACATTACGTCGCAGCGTGTGCTGGAGAAGAGTGGGTTTGTCTGCGATTCTAGCGCAGGTGATGCAGGAGAGCTGTTTTTCGAGCTACGACTAAATGCTATTTGATCGACTTCACCGGTAACTTATTCCAACCCTTGTGCACCGTTTAAACAAATGAATCTGCGGAAGTCCGTAATCTAATATTACAGCCCTAGCGAGACAAGTCCCCCCCTTTGTCTCTTTTTGGTTTCCAGCAGATACCCCCTTTCGAATCATGCCGTGTGAGAAACCTCAGCATAGGATCAATGACCTGGTCTCGATCCATTTCGTGCCCCTGGTGAGCTGATGACAGTGTCCGGGCTTTATTTACTCTATATTTATAGGGGAAACAACCGTAACCAGGTATGCGTTATGACCAAAGATCTCGGAGAGAACCCCCCATCTTCTGAGCAAGCAGGCCACCCGGCAACATCGGATAGCATGGCAGATCTGGAAGGTGTACTGGCCAGCTTCGTACAGACATTCGAATCCAGTGCTCAACGCTGGGAACAGACTGTCTATCCGTTTATCACTTCTTTCGAAGCGAGCGCAAAACGCTGGGAGAGAATGGTCTACCCGGCGATTATTGTGTTTGGCATACTGGGACTCTCCGGTTTCTGGTTAATCTATAGTCTGACAGCTGACGTCCACGAACTGGCTCGCAACGTGGATCCCAAAATGGAACGTAATCTGGCATTGATGGCGGAGAACATATCCAGGCTGACCCTCAGTGTCGAATCCATGACGTCAGAGGTAAGAGATATGCAGACACATATCCATAGTATGGATGCGTCAATTTTGACCATGAAGGATGATATGGGGGCTATCTCTACGAAACTGGATATATTACCCCCCTTGCTACATACAATTTCAGAGATGAATCAATCGATGAAGGCAATGACCGTCAACACGGGATTGATGAGCCGTGATGTGAGAGGTATGAACGAGAATGTCGGGCGCCCGATGTCCTATATGAATTCATTCGCTCCCTGGTGATAACCAGTACCCCATCTCACTAAATCTATTGAACTGGTGGCCCGGTTTCGCTGATACCTCACAATGGAACTGTCAATTCTGTTTGTTTGTATCTTGTTCTATTGATTTCAGATGATGGTAACGGATGGTGCCTAAAATGCCTGTGAAGAAAAAATAGAGCAGAATAATAAAAAAGACCATCATCATCGCAGCGGGAAACACACCCTGCACAGTACGTATGAGCATTGGCAACAATAACAGCAGAAAAAGCACTATGGCGGCTAAGCGGGATTTATAAATCAGTCCTGCAATGCAGGCGATTGTGATCATCGCTCCTGCCGTCATCTCAGGATGAGTGGCGAGAATGGAAAATGTCTGGCCACCATGCTGTTGGAACAGCAGGCCAAAATCGAGGATCAGCCAAGCCACTGCCGCATAAATAGCATTGACAATGGCCTGTTCAGCTTTCTGTAAGTTCATATTGTGATGAATTCGACGTTCAATATTACCGATAGTATCAGATATTACCAACCCGGGTTCGGGTTGGTAAGGAGTAAAAGTAGGTCCAATTGAATGGGTAAATATGCAGTGAAAGAAGTGGCGGACATGAATAGACGGGTTCACGTCAAAGGGGATTCAGCAGGGGTTTGAGCTTGGTGATGGCCGATCGGTGCACTTGTTGAAAGCAGATTCATACCCTGTGTTTGCAGGCGACAGGGTATCTATACTGTTAACATAAGGACATCAGTGCTTTACTAGAGACAATCTTGTGTCTGACATGAGTTACGCTGGCAAGCTCGCAACGGCTGGATATACTACTGAATAATGGATCTATTTTTAGGTGATACACAGATGCAATGTCCGCCATTCTTTTTCCGTTTAGTGATGGCTCTGTGGCTACTGTCGGTAGTCTCAGGATGTACCCAAACATTTTCAACAGATGTTGATTCAGAACAAAAGATATCTGACACAAGCGGTAATTTTGATGGCAACCTTGACGTGGGTGACCAATTTGGTAGCGCCATCGCCAATATCGGCGATCTGGAGGTTGACGGTGTAACCGATCTTGCTGTCGGTGCACCCTTCGATGATAACAATGGAGAAAATCGGGGGGCTGTATGGATCCTGTTCATGGACGATGATGGACGGGTGGATATCCAACAAAAAATATCCGATAGCGAAGGTGGGTTTAGTGGTGAACTGGATAACGATGATCAGTTCGGTAGTGCAGTCACCGCACTGGGTGATCTGAACAGTGATGGATTTTTAGATATTGCTGTGGGTACACCACTGGACGATGATGGTGGAACCGACCGGGGTGCGATCTGGATCCTGTTTCTCAATGGTGATGGCACCGTTCAATTGGAACAGAAGATTTCAAATGATGCGGGTGGATTTTCAGGGGATCTCGATTCTGATGATCAGTTCGGTCATGCGCTGGCGGCTATTGGTGATCTGAATAACGATGGCGTCATGGATCTCGCAGTCGGTATGCCGAATGACGATGATGGTGGAACCGACCGGGGGGCCGTCTGGATACTCTTCATGAACACCGACGGCACAGTGGATTCGTCGCAAAAAATATCCTCTGACGAAGGTAACCTTGATCGTGATCCGGACAATGGCGATCACTTCGGCAGTGCCGTTACTGCAATCGGTGACCTTGATGGCGATGGCGTTATCGACCTCGCGGTAGGGGCGAGTGGAGACGATGATGGGGGCACCGACCGGGGCGCTGTTTGGATTCTGTTTCTGAACAGTGATGGCACGGTCGATTCCATGGAAAGAATTTCTCAAACCCGCGGGGCTTTCGATGGGCAATTGAATGACAGGGACCGGTTCGGATGTTCGATTGCCAACGTCGGTGACATCAATGACGATGGCACCAGCGACCTTGCCGTTGGCGCAAAGCTGAGTGACGATGGTGGCAATGACCGGGGTGCGATCTGGATCCTCTTTCTGGAAAGTAACGGTGAGGTTATTTCATCCTCAAAGATCTCCGATACAGAGGGTGAGTTTGATGGCCGTCTTGATGACGGTGACCAGTTTGGTGGTGCCATCACCAGTGTCGGTGACCTCGATGGCGATGATCTGACCGATATCGCCGTTGGCGCAAGTCTTGATGATAGCGGTGGAGTCGATAAGGGAGCAGCATGGATTCTGTTCATGTCGTCCATCGACACCGACTTCGACAGGAACGATGATGGGTTGATTGACGTGTTATCCGGAAACAGTGTGATATCACAATAGAGGCTGGAGGCAGTCAAACTAAAGCCTATCCTGGTAAGTCTACAGCATCTCCTGCGGATCCACGTCGATTGACCAGCGTACCCGGCGCGAAGTCGGTAATTGAGTGATCTCAGGAATCCATTCAGCCAGCCAAAGGTGAAGTGGTTGTCGTTGTGCCGATTGAATCAGCAGGTGAGCCCGGGTCTTTCCGGCTCTACGTTCCATGGGCGCTGGCACAGGTCCCCAAAAATCAACTCGATTGGCTCCGGGTAATGCTCTGCCGATCTCTATTGCCTGGGTGAGAAATGCCTCCGGATCTGAAGCTTTGGTCGATTCCGCCCTGAGTAATACCTGGTGAGAGTAGGGCGGAAATGTTGCCATTCTCCTCTCCTCAAGTGCCTCGCTGGCAAAGGCTTCATAGCCCTTGCTTGTCAGAAGCTGCATTAGCGGGTGATCCGGGTGACGTGTCTGTATCAACACCTTACCGGGCCGCTCTGCTCTGCCGGCTCGGCCAGCCACTTGCAGGATCAGTTGCGCCATACGTTCAGAGGCGCGAAAGTCAGCGCCAAATAAACCGTGATCGACATCCAGGATGGCGACCAGAGTGACTGAGGGGAAATGGTGACCCTTAGCCAACATCTGGGTCCCGAGCAGTAACGGGAATTGTCCGGACTTGACCTGATTCAATAGCTTTTCAAGGCTCCCTTTGCGACTGGTGGAGTCCCGGTCGATTCGAGCCAGGGGGGTGTTGGGAAAATAGTGCAGTAGAGACTCTTCAATACGCTCAGTGCCCTGTCCCAAAGGACGCAGGTCAGGGCTGCCGCAATCGGGACAGCTGTCCGGCACCCGGCGCTGGTGGCCGCAATGATGACACCACAGTAAGCGTTGTTGTCGATGGTGGGTCATGCGCGCGTCGCAACGTGGGCAGTCAGTCAACCAACCACAGGCATGACAGGTGAGCATCGGTGCGTAACCGCGTCGATTCAGAAACAGTAAGGCCTGTTCCCCTGAAGCCAGTGTCTGCCCAAGCTGTTTGATGAGTGCAGGGGAGAGTCCACCATCAAGGTGGACACTACGGATATCCAGTAGATGAAGCTGAGGCATTTGGGCGTTTGCCACCCGTCTTGACAGACTCAACTGGGTATAGCGTCCATCATCTGCATTCCGTATCGACTCGAGGGAGGGGGTTGCAGAGCCAAGAATGACAGGGCAGTCATACTGTTGTCCTCTTACCAGAGAGAGGTCTCTGGCAGAGTAGCGAAACCCCTCCTGTTGTTTGTAGGAGAGGTCGTGTTCCTCATCGACAATTATCAGCCCAAGATTAGGCATGGGCGTAAAAACAGCAGAACGGGTTCCAACCAGGATGGGCTTCTCCGACTGACGGACAGCCTGCCAAACGCGTTCACGCTCGCCATCTGACAGGGCAGAGTGCAATACAACCACGCTTGATCCCATGGTTTCTCTGAAACGTTGTAGCAGCTGCGGGGTAAGACCTATTTCAGGTACCAGTACCAATGCTTGTTGGTGGCGTGCTACGACGGCTTCCAGCAGGCGTAGATAAACCTCAGTTTTACCACTGCCTGTAACACCATGGAGCAGAAAGGGTTTAAATTGTCCAAGATGCTGGCATACCTGATCAACGGCATTTTGTTGTTCAGAATTGAGAGTGATTTTGTCTGCAGGTGTCTCAATCGTGTGAGGACTCTCTTGAACCTGGCAGGGCTCAATCCACTCTTTTTCAAGCAGGGACCTGACGACAGCAGGGGATATACCATAGCGCTCCCGGAGGATCGATTTTTCCACACCACCGGGGACTTCAGAGAGTGCCTGGATGAGGGCAAGCTGTTTTGGTGCGCGGCTAAGTGTTTCGTGGCTGACGTGCTTACCTGTCGCAGTCAAACACAGACCATTAGGTTTAATGATGGATAGGGGGCGGCCTTTCCTCAGATTCCCTGGCAAGGCATGGAAGATGACATCACCCAGCGGGTGTTGGTAATAGCCTGCTGCCCAGTGTAATAAGCGGAGGTCAGATTCATCCAGGAGGGGTATGGCATCGAGTTGTATCAGGGCTCGTTTTAGGCGGTTTGTGGCGATGTTGCTTTGTCTCTTTACGGCAACGAGAATGCCGGTTCGGCTGCTACGTCCGAAGGGTATTTGAAAGCGACAGCCTAGACTCGGGTGATGTGAACAATCCTTGGGTGGAAGGTAGTCAAAAAGGGTCCGTAATGGGCCAGCGAGAGCAATCTGAAGGATGGTGTCCGAAGCCATGTTGTGACTGTATCATGAGCACCTAAATGAGGTGTGATTTTCTCTAACTGGTTGACGAGTACAGAGAATATTATTTGTCCACAACATCTGTGGATAACTTTGTGGGTAATTTTTGATTATCGAGCTTAAAGCCTTATGATTACTGGATTCCTATTAATTTGACTAGTTTTACGCCAGTTTGCAAAATTGTAAATTTAACAATGACTTATAGTATATCGCTTTCTTCTAATGTGGTTACGGAGCCTGTAACCGGGATGTTGTGATGCAGCACAGAATGGTGTGTGCATAAGACATGGCATTGGGTGTCAGTAACCGCTTACGTCGAATAAAACGCTGTTCTGCCAGGCATTAACGAAAACTGTGGTATGAATGAGACAATCAGCTATGCCTTTATACGCTATTACCCGTCTAAATTAGTTGGATTTTTACTGGATATCGAATCATGTAATCCTGGTGGAAAAAAAGTGGCGTGGACTTATCAATAATGGCTAGCCTGAACTGTGGCGGGTGACTGGGGAAGAGGTGCTTTTATGACCCATTGGCAAATTATTGCGCAGCATATTTCAGAGACCACGGGGGAGCCGTTCAATTCTCTGGAACCGAGGCGGGTCGGTGGTGGCTGTATCAATACAGGTGTATGTCTGACGGATGGCGAGCGGACCTATTTCGTCAAGCTTAACGGTGCTGCATTGCTGGATATGTTCGATGCGGAATCCGACGGACTTCGAGAGCTAGCTGATACGAAGACGATGAGAGTGCCAGAGCCGCTCTGTTTTGGGTTGAGTAATGGGCAATCCTATCTGGTCATTGAATATATCGAGATGGGCCATGCCGGTCGTGGCAACAGTGAACTGGCAGGACAGCAATTGGCTGCTATGCATCGTACCTGCCAGTCAAATTTCGGATGGTACCGAGATAACACCATTGGCTCTACCCATCAACCAAATCAACAGCGAGATAATTGGGTCGACTTTTGGCGGGAACATCGCCTGGGGTTTCAATTGCAACTGGCTGAAGACAACGGCTATCGAGGCAGTTTGCAACGTCAGGGAGAGCGGTTACTGGAACAATTTCATGTGCTGATCGATCACCAGCCTGAGCCTTCGTTGCTACATGGCGATCTGTGGGGAGGGAACCTGGCCTACGATATGGAAGGCAAACCGGTCATTTTTGATCCGGCTGTCTACTATGGTGATCGGGAGGCGGATCTGGCTATGACAGAGCTTTTTGGTGGATTCAGTCGTCGCTTCTATGATGCCTACCAGGAGGGTTGGCCCTTGTCGCCAGGCTACTCAACCCGCAAGACCCTCTATAACCTCTACCATATCCTGAATCACCTGAACCTGTTTGGCAGTGGCTATCTGGGACAGGCAACTTCGATGATTGACCGTTTATTGGCGGAGACCTAGATCTCAAATGATCTGCTTGAGTGCCGTTATGAGACGTTCATTCTGTATAGGCGTGCCAACCGTGATACGTAAATAGTTCTCAACTCTGGATTGTTTGAAGTGGCGTACGATCACACCCTCACTGCGTAGCCTGGCTGCTATTGTCAGCGCATCCAGCTTAGGGTGGCTTGCAAACAAGAAGTTGGCCTTAGAGGGCAGCACCTGAAATCCTAATGCCTGCAGATTGGCATTGAGTCGTTCACGGGATTCTATAATCCGCAGGCAGATCTTTTTGAAGAAGGTATCATCTTTATAGGCGGCAATTGCTGCCGCTTCGGCGAGTCGATCAATCGGATAGGAGTTGAAGCTATCCTTGACCCGCACCAGGCCATCGATCAAATCCCGGCTCCCCATGGCAAGTCCAATGCGTAATCCAGCCAATGAACGGGATTTCGAGAGTGTCTGGATCACCAAAAGATTAGGGTAGTTATCCACCAGCTTTACAGCGCTGTCACCACCAAAATCGATATAGGCCTCATCGATGACCACAACCGAATCACTATTATGGCTGAGTAGTTGCTCGATCTTCTCCCGTGACAGGAGGCATCCGGTGGGTGCATTCGGGTTGGCAAAAATGATCCCCCCATTGGCTTGGGTATAGGGACCGAGGTTGAGCGTGAAATCCTCCTCGAGGGGAATAGTCCGGTAGTCAATACCATACAGGCTGCAATAGACAGGATAGAAGCTATAGGTGATATCCGGAAACAGCAGTGGCCGGGATTGTTGAAAAAATGCAAAGAAGGTATGTGCCAATACCTCATCTGAACCATTGCCGATAAATACCTGTTCCGGTGTCAGGCTGTAGTAGTCCGCAACAGTTTCGCGTAAACCTGTGGAAGTGGGGTCAGGGTAGAGTCGCAGACTATCATCCGCGCTACCCCTGATGGCCTCGATAACGCGGGGTGAAGGGCCATAGGGATTCTCGTTCGTGTTCAGCTTGACCAGGTTGTCGACCTTTGGCTGCTCACCCGGTATGTAGGGTGAGAGCTGACTGATTGTTGGACTCCAGTAACGGCTCATGCGGATGATCCTAAGTGAGGCTTTAAACTAGTAATACATAAAAATCCATTTCAGGACAGGTATCAGTTACAAGCAGACGTAGGGTACGGCCTTGCCGCACCATGCCGGCCAATGATGTCTAGCCCTTATTTGATTTAAACCGGTACTCTGCAGATCGGGCATGGGCGGTCAGTCCCTCTCCACGCGCCATCACCGAAGAGGTTTTCGCCAGGGTGTCAGCCCCTTCCGCTGAAGCCATGATCAAGCTGGAGCGTTTCTGGAAATCATACACACCCAAGGGTGATGAGAATCGCGCAGTCCGTGAAGTCGGCAACACGTGGTTAGGGCCTGCACAATAGTCTCCCATCGCTTCAGCCGTATATCTACCCATGAAGATGGCGCCTGCATGTCGGATGCGTTTGGCCAGCGTCTGGGGATCTGCTACGGAGAGTTCAAGATGTTCCGGAGCAATGTGATTGGCTACCTCAACGGCTTCATCCATATCCTTTACATGGATCAGTGCGCCACGCTCCCGCAGCGCAGTAGCAATGATCTCCTGGCGCTCCATTCCCGGTAACAGTTTATCGATACTGGCGTTCACTTTACCGATGAAGCTCGCATCAGGAGAAAGCAAAATTGATTGTGCATCTTCATCGTGCTCCGCCTGGGAGAAGAGGTCCATCGCGATCCAGTCGGGGTCGGTCTCCCCATCACAGATAATCAGGATTTCTGATGGTCCTGCCACCATGTCGATACCAACCTGCCCGAACACTGCACGCTTGGCAGTGGCGACATAGATATTGCCGGGTCCTACAATCTTATCGACCGGGGGGACACTCTCTGTCCCGTAAGCCAATGCAGCCACAGCCTGGGCACCTCCGACAGCAAATACTCGGTCAACAGCTGACACATGTGCAGCGGCCAGCACCAGCTCGTTGAGTTCACCGTCCGGCGTGGGAACGACCATGATCAGTTCTGCCACACCGGCCACCTTGGCGGGGATGGCATTCATCAATACCGAGGAGGGATAAGCGGCCTTGCCGCCGGGTACGTAGAGACCGACTCTGTCGAGTGGTGTCACTTGCTGTCCCAGCAAGGTGCCATCCGGTTCGGTGTATGACCAGGATTCCATGGTCTGATGCTCTGCGTAGGCGCGTACTCGATTGGCAGCTACCTTCAGGGCCTCCTGTTGGGTGGTTGGAATTGTATGCCAGGCTTGCTCAAGACGATTCAGTGGAATCTCCAGATCAGCCGCACTAGCCGCCTGCCAACGATCAAAACGGTTGGTGAAATCGACCAGGGCACTATCGCCCTTGCTCCGAATTGTGTGAATGATCTGATTAACTGTATCGTTGACAGCTGTATCCGAAACCGATTCCCAGGCAAGCAGTTTGTCGAGTTGTTGCTGGAAATTGCTGTTGTTCGTTGATAGTTGGCGTAGTTCGCTCATGTTGGTTCGTGTGTTCAGGTAGTAGGTTGATTGACCGCTTCACGAAAGGCGTTGATAAGCTGCATCACCAAGTTGTGTTTCATTTTCCAAGAGGCCTTGTTGACCACCAGGCGGGAGCTTATATCGGTAATATGTTCTAAAGGGACCAGGCCATTGGCTTTAAGCGTATTCCCGCTCTCTACCAGATCAACGATTAAATCGGCTAACCCAACGATGGGCGCCAACTCCATAGAGCCGTAGAGTTTGATAATTTCAACCTGCTCACCTTTCTCTGCAAAAAAACGTTGAGCACTCTTTACATACTTGGTGGCAACCCTTAGGCGTCCTTTGGTTTCGATGGTGTTTGGGTAACCTGCCGTCATCATCCGACATCGGGCAATCTTAAGGTCAAGTGGCTCATAGAGCCCTTCCCCGCCTTGCTCCAACAGTACATCCTTACCGGCTATACCCAGGTCGGCCGCACCATACTGGACATAGGTGGGTACATCCGTTGCCCGGATAATGACCAGTTTCACCTGCTCATGATTGGTATCGAGGATCAGTTTACGGCTGGTCTCAGGATCATCTGCAGGTTCGATGCCGGCATGGGCCAACAATGGCAGACTCTGCTCAAAGATGCGCCCTTTGGAAAGCGCAATGGTAATGGGTGCATCAAATTTCATAGGACAGTTTGTACTTCATACGATTTAGGATGTGTAAGGATAACAAATGATGGGCACTAACCCGGTAGACGACGAATTTCGCCGCCGAGCCCCGCCAGTTTCTCCTCGATATTCTGGTAACCACGATCGATATGGTAGATACGGTCTACCAGGGTTTCGCCGTCAGCCACCAGCCCGGCCAGTACCAGGCTGGCCGAGGCGCGCAGATCGGTCGCCATGACCGGAGCCCCTGTCAGGTTATTAGCTCCGTTGCAGATTGCCGTGTTACCTTCAAGCTTGATTTGGGCACCCATGCGTTGCAGCTCCTGCACGTGCATGAATCGGTTTTCAAAGATGGTTTCTGTGACGATACCAACACCCTCGGCAACTGAATTCAGGGCCGTAAATTGAGCCTGCATATCAGTAGGAAATGCCGGATAAGGGGCCGTATAGACATCGACTGCTTTTGGACGCTTGCCCTGCATATCAAGGCTTATCCAGTCTTCACCGATGTCGATAATAGCACCCGCCTCACGGAGTTTCTGCAACACTGAATCGACCAGTTCAGGCCGGGTATCCCGTACTTTGATGCTGCCCTGGGTAATCGCAGCAGCAACCAGGAAGGTGCCTGTTTCGATGCGGTCTGGGAGGACTTCGTACTCTGTTCCTTTCAGATTATCGACACCTTCGATACAGATGTTCGGTGTTCCTGCACCGGTGATTTTTGCGCCCATATGGTTGAGACATTCGGCCAGGTCTACTACTTCGGGTTCACGTGCTGCGTTTTCAATCAGGCTTGTACCTTTGGCAAGGGCCGCGGCCATCATCAGGTTCTCTGTACCGGTCACGGTAACTATATCCATCACAATCCGTGCACCGTGCAGCCTTTTACAGCGGGAGCGGATATAGCCGTTTTCAACTTCGATATCGGCTCCCATCGCTCGCAGACCCTCAATATGAAGATTGACTGGGCGTGATCCAATGGCACAACCGCCAGGAAGCGACACGTCAGCACGCCCGAAGCGGGCCAGCATCGGTCCTAAAACCAGGATAGATGCACGCATGGTTTTTACTAATTCGTAGGGAGCATTGAATTCCTTGATGGTGTTCGAATCAACCTCTATACCCATTTTTTCGTCGACCATCAGGGAGACACCCATCCCTCCAAGTAGCTCCATGGTGGTGGTGATGTCATGTAGATGGGGGACATTGCCGACACGCATGGGGCCATCAGATAGCAATGTGGCAGCCAGAATAGGCAACGCGGCGTTCTTGGCACCGGCGATTCGCACTTCGCCTGACAGGGGTGTCCCCCCTCGAATGATCAGTTTATCCATGGTGTTCCTGGGTGGCCGCTCTAGCGATCTGTGGTTAATCGAATGAAAAAGACGAAAAATGATAACGAAATCGAGAGGAAAACGGGAGTTTTTATAATGATATCTGACAAATCTTTTCCATATCGGCTCTTATCCACAGAGATTCATCGAGCCATAGGGTTATCAACGACGTCCCACCGCTTGGTCGATATAGCGCTTAATCGCGGTCTGACCCGCATCATCGATTCCGGTAAATTCCATGCGGCTCAGCCAGCTATCCTGCTGTTTTTCACAATCGAGGATTTTTGCGTAGATATGGCTGCTCTGCTCGCTCATGAGCGAGGTATTGAGGGTGATGCGGATATCGGATAGGAGTTGTAATTTTACCGGAAGATGGGCCTGCAAACCGTTATAACTAAGATCAATGGCCCTTCCTGCATAGCTCTGGGCCGAAACCGCTTTATTCTCTAGTGGCTGAAATGCAATCGGGAAATCGACCTCTATGCGTGGGCTGCGTCGTGATTCCACCCTGGGAACTTCCAAATAGCGTGGCCGGTTGGTCGAGAGTAATTCGTAGAGTTTGACCGGCACCTGTTTACCTTTCACCGAAACCTGATTGGGCGATCCAACCTCGATATAGTCGACAGCGAGCCTGCGAGAGCGATCGCTCAACAGGATTTGACCGCGCAAACTGTAAGCCTCAATCCGCGATGCGAGATTGACCTCGTCACCGATGACAGTGTATTCATGATGGAGTTCAGAGCCCAGGTGTCCTGCTACAACCGCACCGGTATTGATACCAATGCCCATAAAAAGCCGCGGATAGCCTTGCTTGCTATTCTCGGAATTGATCTCTAGCATCGCTCGTTGCATCTCTACCGAGCAGGCAATGGCTCTCTCCAGATCATCCTTTTTTTGTTCTGTAAGGCCGAACAAGGCCATGATTGAGTCCCCCATAAACTTATCGATACTCCCACCAAAACGAAAAATTATTTCGCACATGCGTGAGAAGTAGAAATTGAGGATCTTGATAATCGTGTTAGGCGGGTAACGCTCTGTCAGCGCAGTAAACCCACGCAGGTCAGAAAGCAGAATGGTGACCTGCTTGTTTTGAGGCTTATTGCCGTCATTGGGTGTTTCATCAAGGGATTTGATCAAGGCCTGATGCAGACGGCTTTTCTGTGTCGGTGAGAGCGGTGTCTCAAGCGTCTTGCCGACAGTGTCGATGATCCTTTCGATCTCCTCGGCGTGTTTCATTGCAATGATATCCCCTGGGTCGGTGCTGGGTGGAAAACTGTAACTGGTCAGCAACCCCAATTCTGTTGGGCTGTTGATGGTTATTCCTTAGCATGTGGGGTATCCAGAAGGGAAAAGCCTGACTCCTCCCTTTGGCCAATACCCGGAAACCGCTTTTTTCTGAGGCTGATCTGAATAGTTACCCTTTATCCTTGTTTACTGTATTCCAGTATAGCCATCCTAATCGCTGTCTTGATGATTAAGAGTAATAGAAGGTTACCTTTCAAGGGCAGGACGTTCTCCTGAGACTGTCTCGAAATTAACCGGGTCGCTACCACGCCATCCACCGATAGTCAGTTGCGTGCCAGGTGGTTGGCTGGCGATGAGCTGCATCAATTGCTGTGAATTATCGATAGTGGTTTCATTGAGGGTTGTAATAACATCACCTGGCCGTAAACCTGCTTTACTCGCCGGGCCGTCTTCCATTACACCGGTAACCAGGATGCCCTCTTCATTATGCAATCCAAATGCCTCCGCCAGTTTGTCGGTCACATTTTGCCCCTGAATGCCTAACCAGCCTCTGACCACATGTCCGTTGCTGATCAGCTGTTGCATAATACCTTTTGCCAGATCAAACGGGATGGCAAAGCCGATACCGTGGGAGCCGCCTGTTTTGGAGAAAATGGCGGTATTGATGCCGATCAGTTCCCCATTGGCATTCACAAGGGCGCCTCCCGAATTGCCTGGATTGATAGCGGCGTCGGTCTGAATGAAGTTCTCAAAAGTATTGATGCCCAAGTGGGAACGACCGGTGGCGCTGATGATGCCCATCGTGACAGTCTGACCAACACCAAAAGGATTGCCGATCGCCAACACCACATCACCGACCTGTTGGGCGCTGGAGTCATCGATCGGAATCGCTTGCAACTTACTGTCACTATCGATCTTCAATACAGCAACGTCCGATTCCGCATCACTGCCCACCACGCTGACACTCACACTCTGGCCATTGGCAAGCACGACTTTGATCTCGTCCGCCCCTTCGATGACATGGTGATTGGTCAATAGATAGCCATCTTCTGAGATGATGACCCCAGATCCGAGACTGGTATCAAGACGTTGACGCGTCTTTTCAGGCAGCATATTTCCAAACAGGTGTTGCAGAAGGGGATCCTTGAATCGCATTGCTTGTGATTCGGTAGTGATCTTGGCGGTAAAGATATTGACCACCGATGATGCTGCTCTCTCCACTGCATCGGCATAGGAGAAAGGCCCGCTTTGGCGAGGTAGGGTAATTGTTGACACCGGTGCTTTTGTTTGAAGGTCAGATTCCGGTATTCGCATCATGTCAGGTGCCATGAAGATGACAACGAACGCCCCTGCCAATCCGGCGGTCAAAGCTGTAAGTAACAATGAAAGTAGTTTTCGCATACGCATTGGATTGAGTAATCTACACAACTTGAAACCATTTTCAGGCAAACATAGCATGATTGATCTACTATCGCTCGAATCCTATTGCAATGAGTTATTGTCAGTTGATGACTTTGACGATTACTGTCCAAATGGCCTGCAAGTAGAGGCTACGGAACAGGTCAGTAAACTCATGCTGGGTGTCACTGCCTGTCAGGCACTGATTGAAGAGGCCGAACGTTGGGGTGCCGATGCCTTGCTGGTGCATCATGGCTATTTTTGGAAGGGTGAATTGGCGTCCTTACGTGGGATTAAAGGTAAAAGGATAGGCGCACTTTTTAGACAGCGTACGGGGTTATTGGCGTATCACCTACCCCTGGATGCGCACAGGGTGTATGGCAATAACAGGCAGTTTGCAGAGCAACTGGGGTTTCATTCGACTGCTGCTCCGGTATCGGATCATCCGTTGATCTGGCAGGCGACCCTACCCGACGCGGTCACCGCAGACGATCTTGGGCGACATCTCAGTAAATGTTTAACCAGAGAGCCACAGCATATTGCTCCGAATCAACAACGCTTGGCACGTATAGGCTGGTGTACAGGGGCGGCACAAGATTTTATACAGGAAGCTTACGATTTAGGGTTGGATGCCTATATTTCAGGTGAAATATCGGAACCGACAGTACATCTGTCGAGGGAGTTGGGGATTCATTATTACGCGGCGGGTCATCATGCAACTGAACGGTATGGCGTGCAGGCCCTGGGTCGGCATTTAGCGGAAAGGTTTGCCCTGGAATGTCGTTTTGTTGATATTGAAAACCCGGTGTGATTTGTTGCTATTGGCCATAAATATTTGTGCCGGCAGAGGGTTGCATGCTGGGGTTTGCTGATTGTTGGAAATGGAAGTGGAACTTACGCTTCCCTTCGAAACAGTATCCGGAAAAAGCACAATCAGGTGCAGATCTGAATTGCGAATATCCAGTCTGTCTTGTGATAAGGCTGTCATACACCCTTTAAATGGTTATCGCTTTATGAATCCTCCTTGACCTATCAAGCTGCATTATGGAAAATGCTCGGTTAGTTTTTATGGCTTATTAACTATATTCTAATGTCCTGAATAGAAGGGCTGAGCACGGACCAATCAGGCCCGAACCAGCTCGTTCAGCACCTGGGGAGTCCAATATATGAGCGCAGATGGCGTTGATTTAAAAAAGCGGCGTACCCTAACGCTTGCTACCAGTGCGGTCGGAGCAGTTGGCGCCGGTTTCGTGATCTACCCGTTCCTGGCGGCCTGGGCCCCCAGTGAAAAGGCGAAGGCTGCGGGCGCGCCAGTTGAGGCCGACATCGGCAAGCTCGAACCGGGTCAGTTGATGCGTGTCAAATGGCGTGGCAAACCGGTCTGGATCGTCAATCGTACTGAGCAGAATCTTAGCGATCTTGCATCACTTGACGATCAATTGGCCGACCCCGCTTCTGACCAGACGAGTCAGCAGCCTGAATACTGCAAAAACCCGACTCGGGCCATCAAGGAAAAATATCTGGTGGCTGTCGGCATTTGCACACATCTGGGTTGTTCACCCACCTATCGTCCTGAAGTGGCACCGGCTGATCTGGGCCCTGACTGGAAAGGTGGATTCTTCTGCCCCTGCCATGGCTCCCGCTTTGACCTGGCCGGTCGAGTGTACGCGGGTGTGCCTGCACCTACGAACCTGGAAATCCCCCCCTACCAGTATCTCTCCGACACTAAGATCCTGATTGGTGCCGATGGAGGAGCAGCCTGATGAGTATGATGAAAAATTTTATGGGCTGGATTGATGATCGTTATCCGATGACCAAGGTCTGGAACGAGCATCTGGCCGAATACTACGCGCCGAAGAACTTCAACTTCTGGTATTTCATGGGTTCTCTGGCGATGTTGGTGCTGGTGATCCAGATACTAACCGGCGTCTGGCTGGCAATGAGTTACAAGCCCGATGCTGAACTGGCGTTTGGCTCTGTTGAGTACATCATGCGGGACGTGGATTGGGGTTGGCTGATCCGTTATATGCACTCCACGGGTGCTTCCGCCTTCTTTATTGTGATCTATCTTCATATGTTCCGTGGCCTGATGTACGGTTCCTACCGTAAACCTCGTGAGCTGCTGTGGATCATCGGTGTCATTATCTATTTGGCAATGATGGCCACGGCCTTTTTCGGCTATCTGCTGCCTTGGGGTCAGATGTCTTACTGGGGAGCGCAAGTTATCGTCAATCTGTTCTCCGCAGTGCCAGTGATAGGTCCTGATCTGGGTGTCTGGGTACGTGGTGACTATGTCATCTCCGACGCTACCCTGAATCGTTTCTTCGCACTCCACTTCCTGGTGCCATTCGTACTGGCTGCATTGGTATTCATTCACATCATCGCTTTACACAAGGTGGGGTCGAACAACCCGGATGGTATCGAGATCAAGAAGGGGCCAAAGGGTAACCGTTGGGACGACAAGGCACCGGCAGACGGTATCCCCTTCCATCCCTACTATTCGGTGAAGGATATCGCCGGTGTGGCCGGTTTCCTGTTTCTGTTTGCTGCAGCGGTCTTTTTTGCACCGGAGATGGGTGGCTATTTTATCGAGCACCCCAATTTTGAGCCGGCCAATCCGTTGAAGACACCGGAACATATTGCACCGGTCTGGTACTTCACACCTTTCTACGCGATCCTGCGTGCGGTGCCATCGATTGCGGGTTCCGCCTTTCCAGGTGTGGTGGCGATGTTTGCCTCAATTTTAATCATGTTCTTTCTGCCATGGCTGGACCGCAGCCCGGTAAAGTCGATTCGTTACAAGGGTACGCTCTATAAAGTCATGCTCTGGTTGTTCGCGATCAACTTTATCATTCTCGGTTACCTGGGTACGCAGCCCACCACCGACCTGTATAAGCTGATGGCCCAGATAGGAACGATCTACTACTTCGCTTTCTTCTTGCTAATGCCGATCTACAGCAAAATGGACAAGACCAAACCAGTGCCTGAGAGGGTGACCGAATGAAAAAGCTGATTGTTGCATTCCTATTAGCCACAGCCCCCCTGCTCGGACTGGCCGCAGGTGGTGGTGTACATCTGGATGATGCCGATATCGACTTGGGCGATCAGGCCTCCCTGCAGCGTGGTGCCAAGTATTTCATGAACTACTGTCTGAGTTGTCATTCAGCCAAATACCAGCGTTATAACCGTATGGCAAAGGATCTTGGCCTGACTAAGGATGAGGTTGTCCAGAATCTGATGTTCACGACCGATAAAATCGGCAACACCATGAATATCGCCATGACAGCTGAGCAGGGAACCGAGTGGTTTGGTAGTCCTCCACCGGATCTGAGCGTCATCTCCCGTGCCCGAGGGGTGGACTGGATCTACACTTACTTGCGCAGCTTCTATCTGGACGACAAGCGTCCCTTCGGCGTGAATAATCTGGTCTTCCCGGATGTGGGCATGCCCCATGTGTTGTGGGAACTGCAGGGTGCGCAAAAAGCTGTTTTCAAGCTTGAGAAAGGTGCAGGTGGTAATGATGTCCAGGTATTCGACCACTTCGAACCGGTGACTCAGGGTACAGTGAGTGCGGAAGAATATGATCAGGTTGCCCGTGATCTGACAGCATTTCTCAGTTATATCGGTGAGCCGATCCAGATGGAACGTAAGCGCCTCGGTGTCTGGGTATTGTTGTTCATTGCCGTGTTCTTTGTGATGGCCTATCTGCTCAAAAAGGAGTATTGGAAGGACGTTCACTAAAAAGCATTCAGCATGATCTGACAAAAAGGCGCACAGTTGCGTTATACTGTGCGCCTTTTTTCGTGTCACAACTTTTTTGTTTACAGTCAAACAGGGCTTGGCCCGGACTGACAGACATTCTGGAGAGAGGCTATAAATGGCAGCAGTTGCGAACAAACGCTCAGTGATGACCCTCTATTCGGATCCGACGGATCCCTATTGTCATCGAGTCAGACTGGTGCTGGCAGAGAAAAATATTACCTACGAAGTATCGGATATCGATCCGTTGAACGTACCGGAAGAGGTCATGGAGCTGAACCCCTATGGCACACTTCCTACACTGGTAGACAGGGATTTGAAGCTCTATGAGTCACGTATCATCATGGAGTACCTGGACGAGCGCTTCCCGCATCCACCCTTGTTGCCGGTGGATCCAGTCTCACGATCTACTTCACGCCTGTTGATGTATCGTGTTGATAATGACTGGTATAGCCAGATGGATATCATTCTCAGTGGCAAAAAAGAGGCCACGAAGGCCCGCAAAGAGCTGCGTGAGAGTCTGATAACTACCGCACCTGTATTCAATGCAAAACCCTTCTTCATGAGTGAAGAGTTCACCTTGGTCGATTGTATAATCGCTCCCTTGTTATGGCGTCTCCCTGAGCTGGGTGTTGAAATTCCGGCTAGCGCTAAAGGCCTGCATGAGTATGCCAAGCGTGTATTTGAAAAAGAGTCGTTCATCAAAAGTCTCTCTGAGGCAGAACAGGAAATGCGTGGCTGAGTAATGACTGAAATGTCCCCCAATCGCCCCTACCTGATCCGGGCACTCTATGCATGGTTGGTGGATAACGACAAGACACCCTATCTGATGGTGAATGCTGAGTATGAGGGTGCAGAAGTGCCTCGGCAGTTTGTCGATGATGGGCGGATCATATTGAATGTTGACCCTTCGGCCGTTTCAGAGCTGGAAATGGGTAATGACTGGATCAGTTTCAGTGCCCGATTCGGTGGTGCCGCAGAAGAGATCCTCATCCCACCTGGTGCGGTGATGGGTATATACGCCAAGGAGAATGGCCAGGGAATGCTGTTTCCTGATGAGGAGGCCAATCAGGCTCAGGAACCTGAGGATGAGCCCGACCCTACAAAACCGAGTAAACGGCCATCGCTGAAAGTGGTCAAGTAACCCGGCACTCTTCGGCTGAGTGCGACATACCAGGCTGCCGGATTCGTGTTCACAGGCCCTAAGAAACCCAGGTACGATTACTGATCTATTTCGGGCTCTGTGTGCTGCACCGGCAGGTCGATATGGAGACTGACATTCTGCATGCCGATCATTACCACATAGCCCGTATGCCGGCCGGAACCTTCCAGGCTATAGTCGAATTCATAGACCCGACGCAGTTTTAATCCACTGCGAAACCAGCGAAGTCCCAGTCGGTGTAATGCTACGGTTTGATCAAGAAACTGTACCCCATGGCTTTTGCAGGCACTGCGGCTGATACGGATTGCGCTCTCACGAACCCGGAGGCTGTCGCGCCAAAACCAGAGTAGCAGCATCAGGATCAAGAGTAGATTGAGGGTTGAATATGACATGCTGAAATCGACTATCCTAGAATTTTCAGTGAAATGGCTTCAATACTGATAAGGTTCAACTATTCAAGATGAAAAGTGGAGTATATCGTGCTCAACGGGGGGTGTTAGGTCTATGGGTCGGATACGTATTGTAACGGCAGATATCACCCGACTGAAAGTGGATGTGATTGTGAACGCTGCCAACTCTACCCTGCTAGGGGGGGGAGGTGTAGATGGGGCTATACATCGTGCTGCTGGAGCGGAATTGCTTGCTTATTGCCGAACTTTGGGCGGCTGTCCAACCGGTGAAGCCAGAATAACCCCAGGGTTCAATTTACCGGCACAGTGGATCATTCACACAGTAGGTCCGGTTTGGCAGGATGGTGGTCAGGGTGAACCGGGGCTGTTGCGCGATTGTTACCTGAATAGTTTTAAACTGGCATCAGCGCAAGGTTGCCGCACGATTGCATTTCCAGCGATCAGTACCGGAGTTTATGGTTACCCAAAACGCAATGCGGCTATAGAGGCATTGTCAGTAATGGGGGATTGGCGTGATGGCTTTGAAGAGATAACAGCCTGCTGTTTCAGTCAGTCTGATGCGGATCTGTATCATACACTTTGTCCCGAGTGCCTACTGGGTGAGCTCTGAAATACATGTTCAACTACGGATTCTAGGTTAAAGATGTTTAAATGGTTAGATAAAATACCCATGCATATGGTTGCCCTACCGGCAGCTTTGCTCGGAATGGCCCCTTTTTTTCCGGAACCTCATTTGTGGGAAAAGTTAAAGATGCTGGCAGCAGGAGCCTTGCAGCGTCCTGTGGATATCTTTGATCTACTGATGCATGGAGTGCCTCTGATTCTGCTGGCCATTAAGGTGATACGGGGAGAGCGGAAAGTCTCCTGACAGATCTGTTTTCAGCGGTCTACCTGCAGGCAGCGGAAGTCGGGTGTGGCGGGGCTGCCCCTATCATGTGTACTCGCTCAATATCACCTTGAGGATCCGTTTACACTATTCCCATCGGCCCTAGGCTCCTGCCTTGACCGGGCTGAGGCGGTCAAGCCGTAGACGGTCCCGCTCGTCGAAGAGTCGTTTCGATCCAATCCAAACTGCGGCCATTGCACCGAATCCCGTACCTGCTGCGATCAACAGCATGATCAGTATTTGATACTTACTCGCTTCCAAGGGTGGCGCACCCGCGAGAATTTGTCCGGTCATCATGCCGGGCAGACTGACCACACCCGCTGCAGCCATGGCATTGATGATGGGTATCAATCCGCTACGCAATGCCGAACGGCGAATATCACGAATGGCTTGGTCCCAATAGTGCCCAAGCATCAGTTGCGCCTCGATCTCGCGACGCTGTTGCCACGCATTGTGGGTCAGATTATCCAAGGCAATTGCTATCCCCGACATGGTATTGCCCAACAGCATGCCGAGTAGGGGGATCAAATATTGTACCGAGTACCAGGGTTCGGCCTGGATGACGATAGTCAGTGCCAATAAGGTGACCGTGAATGAAGAGATGAACATCGACAGGGTACCGATACCCATTCCCCAGATGCCCAGGAAGTGGCGCTGTTGTCGGGCCATTACTTCGTAGCCGGCTACGAATAGCATAAACAGCGCGAGCAATGCGATCAGTAGAGGATGAGACTGAACAAACAGGAACTTCAGCACCAGGCCCAGCAGGCTCAATTGGATCACGGTACGTAGCGTTGCAATCAATAACCGGCGTTCGATACCCAGTGAAAGTCGTAACGAAAGCAGTGCAAGTGCCAGTACCAGGATGGCCGATAGGGCCAGGTCGAGTGGTGTGAGCTGTATGAGTGTCATTCGTGCACCTGCAAACGCCCGGTATCGATGCGCCAGATGTGATCACCGACACGTAACTGCTGGTCAGGATCATGGGTGACCCAGAGTACAGCTGTATTGTGGGTCCTGCGCCATTGCCCGATAAGGTGTTCGACTTTTTTGATATTGGCCGCATCCAAATTAGCGGTTGGTTCATCAAGCAGCAATACCTGAGGTTTGTTGCTGAGCAGTCGAATCAGCGACAGTCTTTGTCGTTCTCCACTGGAGAGTCGGCTGATCTCCCACTGCATCGATTCTGCTGGCAGGTCCAGGCTGGCCAACAGTGCCTTGTCGAGCTGTTGAAAATGGTCACCCACCCGCTCTTTCCACCAGGCACTCTCCGCAGGAAGCAGACCGACCTGGTGACGCCATTCAGGGCCGGAGAGGGTGGTCATCTCCCGGTTATCCAGCCAGGCTTCACCTTGATGCGGATCGAGGTCCGCTAAGGCTCTGAGTAGTCGCGATTTGCCACTCCCGGAAGGACCGCTGAGGGTTGTACATTCACCCGCATTGAGGCGAAGATCGAACGGTTCCAGCAAGGGTGAGTGAAACTGTTTGAGGGTTAAGCTGCCCATTAACCTAGTGTAGTGTCCTTATACTGTTCGCTCGAAGAGAAGATCCCATACGCCATGTCCCAGGCGCTCTCCGCGCTTTTCAAACTTGGTTATCGGCCGAGCGTCTGGTCGGGGCGAGAACTGTTGCGGTCCCATCTGGTTGCGAAACCCGCTGTGATGCGAGAGTACTTCCATCATCTGATGGGCATAGTCCTGCCAATCGGTTGCCATATGGAGTACACCGCCAGGTATCAAAACACGGTGGATCAGGTTGGCGAATTCTGTCTGTACGATACGCCGTTTGTGATGTTTTCTTTTATGCCAGGGATCGGGAAAATAGAGCAGTACTCGTGAGAGACTGGCTGTCGGTAAAGTGTGACGCAGCAGCTCCATGGCGTCAGTCTGAATAATACGTACATTCTCAGACTGCTGTTCAGCCAGTTTGATCATTAGGTGACCCACACCGGGACTGTGCACCTCAACCCCCAGAAAGTTCGCTTCGGGATGGCGGGCCGCTACTTGAGCCAATGCCTCACCATTGCCAAAGCCGATCTCCAGCGTGATGGGTGCTTGTCGGTCAAACAGGACGGAAAAGTCGATCGGTTCATCCTGCAGGGCGATTCCATATCTGGGCCAAAGCTGATCAAAAGCGCGCTGTTGTCCTTCTGTCAATCGACCTTGTCGCAGGACGTAACTGCGAATGGGACGTTGTGACGGCTGCTCGGACATATGATTAATGATGAATGTTGAATTCTGAACAGGTTGTATGTGCTGTGTACAGGGGTCCTGTTTTTTCAAAATCAGTGTAAAAAATAGATGTGGGCATTGTGAGTACCGCAATTCAAATTTAACAGTTCAACACTCAGAATTGGCTTGTTAGAAGAACAACCCATCCATCGGCGACGATGCTGAGGCAAAGCGCTTGGCGGGCATTCGACCTGCCAGGTAGGCTTCGCGACCGGCCTGAATCGCCTTGTTCATGGCTGAGGCCATCAGCACCGGATTCTGCGCGGCGGCTATCGCTGTATTCATAAGCACACCATCACAACCCAGCTCCATGGCCACAGCGGCGTCAGATGCTGTACCCACACCGGCATCCACCAGAATAGGCACCTTTGCATTTTCAACGATGGTGCGGATGTTGAGTCGGTTGCGAACACCTAAACCTGAACCTATCGGAGCGGCCAAGGGCATGACCGCAACACAACCCAGCTCCTCAAGGCGTTTGGCCATGATCGGGTCGTCATTGGTATAGACCATCACATCAAAGCCATCTTTGATCAGTACTTCTGCCGATTCCAAGGTTTGTACCACATCCGGGAAGAGGGTCTTTTCATCACCCAGTACTTCAAGTTTCACAAGATTGTGGCCATCCAGTAACTCTCTTGCCAGGCGACAGGTGCGAATCGCTGTCTTGGCATCGTAACAACCGGCGGTGTTTGGCAGGTAGGTATACTCGTCAGGCGGGAGAACTGTCAGGATATTGGGTTGATCCTGATCCTGGCCGATGTTGGTTCGGCGCACGGCGATGGTGACAATCTCTGCACCGCTGGCATCAATCGCCTCGCGAGTCTCCTGCATATCTTTATATTTACCGGTTCCTACCAGCAGACGGGAAGTGAAATTGCGTCCGGCGACGCTGAAGCTATCATTTTGCGTATCGTTTGGCATCGGTTTAGGTCTGATGTTGTATTTAAATTAGGATGAAAGCGGGCGTAAACAGCGGGTTGTCAGCCTCCGCCAACGGCCTGAATGATCTCAACATGGTCCTGTTCATGCAGCTGATGGCCGTTAAAGGTACTGCGAGGCACCAACTCCTCATTGACCTCTACCGCAATACGTTGATCTGTCAGGTTGAGTGACGCGATAAGGCTTGCCATATCCAGTTGGTCAGGAATTTGCTTTTCCACGCCGTTTAAGTAAATCTGCATCTTTGTTTAATCTCAGTTGGAGCATGAGCATGGTTCAAACCTGGATTCTACCTCAACTGAAGGCGACAAAGTACGCACAACGAAGAATGACAAGAAGTCCTGAAAGGACTTGGCCGAAATCCGGCGTTATGTTTGGAGTCGAGACGTGAAGTGGAGTGAAGATTTAATACCTTTGGAGCAAGCAGGTACGCTTGATGGCCTGTTCTTTCAGAGAGTGCGACGAACGCCTGATACAGTGGCCTACCGACACTACCATCGATACAACAAACAGTGGTATGAACTCTCATGGGCCGATATGGAACGCCAGGTGTCGCGCTGGCGTCAGGCCATGTCGGGGGAGGATCTGGAGGAGGGTGACCGTGTTGCGATACTACTCCGCAACAGTCCGGAATGGGTCATGTTCGACCAGGCAGCACTCTCCTTGGGATTGGCTGTGGTGCCTTTATACACTGATGATCGTGCCGATGCGATTGCCTATATTTTACGTGATGCAGCGGTCAAGCTGCTGTTGGTGCAGGATACCGGTCGCTGGAATCGGATGGCTGATGCGGTGGAAGACCTACCCCAGCTGCAACGGGTGGTGGTACTGGAAACCGATAAACAACCTAACCCCAGAGAGGACGATCTTGTGCGCGAGGCGAAGACCTGGTTGCCTGCACGAGGGGAACCCTTGAAGAAACGTCGTGCAGACCCTAACAGCCTGGCATCGATCGTTTATACCTCCGGCACCACCGGTCGCCCCAAAGGGGTGATGTTGAGTCACAAAAATATGCTCTCCATCGCTCACGGGTCACTTACGGTGGTGGATTGTTATCAACAGGATAGCTTTCTCTCCTTTCTGCCTCTTTCTCACACCCTGGAGCGGACAGGAGGCTATTACCTGCCTATGATGGCCGGTTCCTCTGTCTCATTTGCACGATCGATTCCCCAGCTGGCAGAGGATCTGCAGAAGATAAGACCGACTGCAATCATTGCAGTACCCCGTATTTTCGAGCGTGTTTACGCGCGGGTACAGGATCAGTTAAAAAACAAACCGGCCTTCGCGCGCATGCTGTTCAAACTGGCATTGAAAGTGGGATTCAAGGAGTTTGAATATCGTATGGGACGCCAGCGATGGTTTCCTGCCCTGTTGATTCATCCTCTGCTGCACAAGTTGGTATCCAGTAAAATTCTTGAAAAACTGGGCGGTCGGTTACGGGTTGCTGTTAGTGGTGGGGCTGCAATATCTCCTGAAATCGCACGCGTCTTTCTGGGGTTGGGATTGCCTATGCTGCAGGGTTACGGTCTTACTGAAACCAGTCCGGTCATCAGTGTCAACCCGATGAACAATATCAAACCTGAAAGTGTGGGTGTGCCGTTGCGAGGAGTGAGCGTAAAGATCGGTGAGGATGACGAACTGTTGGTAAAAACCCCGGGCATGATGTTGGGTTATTGGAACAATCATGCGGCCACGGCTGAGATGATCGACCCTCAAGGCTGGCTGCATACTGGCGACCAGGCACGTATCGATGAGGAGGGGCATATCCATATTACCGGGCGGATCAAGGATATCCTGGTACTATCGAATGGGGAAAAGATCCCTCCATCGGATATGGAGATGGCGATCGCCCTCGATCCGTTGGTCGAGCAGGTCATGGTGGTGGGTGAAGGAAAACCTTATCTTGGCGCTCTGGTGGTGCTCAACCCTGATCTTTGGAGTAGTTTTGCCGAAGAGTTTAATCTTGATCCATCGCAACAAGCCAGCCTGGATGATGAGCGCTTACAGAATGCAGTGCTTAAGCGTATCCGGATGGCGCTAAGGGATTTTCCCGGTTACGCCAAGATTCGCCGAATTGGCTTGCTGCTGGAGCCCTGGACCATCGACAATGGCTTAATGACCCCTACGATGAAAATAAAGCGCCCGAAGGTCTTGGAAAACTGTAAGAAGATGGTTGAGTCATTGTATGGTGACGGCTTGGTATAAAAAGCCTTGAATGACACGCTGTTTTTGACGATGTAAACTTGATCCTGTTACCGCGTATTCCGGATTAATGCAGCTTACATGCGGGTGTAGTTCAATGGTAGAACTGTAGCTTCCCAAGCTACTAGCGTGGGTTCGATTCCCATCACCCGCTCCACTCATCAGTATCAGAGTTCATCAGTACACGCCAGACGGTAGCGCTCCAATGCTGCGTGTCTACGTTGAGGTTTACCCTTCAGCTTCTCTATCTGTTTCGCCATTCGCTGACATTTTTCGGCTTGATTATCAACTGCTTGTGGGGCTTCAGTGAAAGGATGTTCGGTAGGCTGGAACATGATCGACTCCCCCTTCTCAGCGAGTGCGTAATTGAAGGGAAGCAGTACCATCAGTAGCAGGATGACAAGCGTGTGAACTGACACTTCGATTTTCCTCTTTTTACTGGAAGGACCGATGTAGACATTTGCCCCTCGCTTGTTTGTCGAAATTACTGTAATCAGTGTAGTCGTGTATCTGAGTGCGCATGTGGATAGATCCCCTGGTTTTGCAGGGAATACCCATCGAGCAACTTCTACATAAGGATATACTCTTACATCTTGTAGGTTTGATTAAGGTTAGGGGAAAAACATGATCGTAGGAATTCGCAATCTGATTGGGGTGTTTTTATTGATGGGGGCAGCCAGTGTTCAGGCGTTGGGTTTGCATTTATTGGAATTCTCACCGGCAAAATATTTCACCGCAGAAGATTGGGCAATGGCTAAAGCGACGGCACAAAAAGCGCTCGAGCAAGGCAAAGTGGGTAAGGTATTATCCTGGCAAAATCCAGCCTCAGGGCACAAGGGTTCCTACACTGTTATGAAGCATGTGGAAATAGATGCACAGACCTGCCAGGATCTTAGGATAAAGCATGTTACTGGTGATCTCAGTGGTGGTGGCAGCTACCGTTTCTGCCTCATGGATGATGGTACATGGAAGACAACCGGTAGGGTTCCGATGAAAAACAAGTTTACGAATCAAGAGTAAACTTGGCGATTTATATCCCCTAGTATCAAGTAAAGCATGGGTAATCAATGTTAGAGCTATATCAGGCAGTGGATAGGGTCGAGGCGCAGATGTTGAAGGATTATCTTGATCAGCAGGACATAGCATCGGTCATTTTAGGCGATCTTCTGAGTGGCGCAGCCGGAGAGTTACCGGCTAATATCTACCCTACCCTGTGGGTTTTGGAGGATGATGACCTCATTAGAGCGAAGCGACTCACTGAGCAGTTTTTCAGCAAACCCCCGGTTGCAGGTGATCCCTGGCGATGTACAGTCTGTGGCGAGAGTATCGATCCCGGGTTTGAGATATGCTGGAATTGTGCGACCCCCTGTTCGAACGATAATGAATGAAGGAGTGAATGATGGGTAAGACCCTCAAAGTACTTGGCTGGTTGGTCGGGATGCTATTGCTGCTGATCATTGCAGCCGTCATTCTGATCCCCATGTTTGTGGACCCGAATGACCATAAGGACAGAATCGTCGCTGAAGTAAAAAAGGCAACAGGGCGGGATCTGAATATTGGTGGTGATATTGAACTGTCTGTTTTCCCCCGGCTTGCTTTGGAACTCAATGCCCTGACACTCAGTAATGCCAAGGGTTTCGAGACCGCAAATTTTGCGGTAGTTAAACATGCGGAAGTACGGGTAAATCTGGTGCCTTTATTGTTCGAGCAGCTTCTTGAGGTCGATACGATTCAAATCGAAGGGGTGGATCTCAATCTGGCGAAGTCAAAGAGCGGTACAACCAACTGGGATGACATGCTGGGAGAGACGAAAGCGGATAAAAAAGTGGAAATACCGGATCAGCCACAAGGTGATGGCATGGGCTTGCTCGCTTTCACGGTAGGGGGGCTGAGTATCAAGGAGGCAAACCTGGTGTGGGATGATCAGTCAACAGGGGAACGCTACGAGGTAGAGAATATCCATCTGGAAACCGGCGAATTGGCTCCAGGCCAGACAGTGGAATTGAATTTTGGGCTGGATTTGGCAAGTAAAAAACCGCTTCTGAAGGGGAATTTAGGACTTACATCGAAACTGTTGGTGGACCCGGACCAGCAGGTAATGAGCATGGAAGATCTGAAATTGGAGGCCAACATCACAGGTGAAGGTATACCGGAAAAAGGTATTAAGGGTGTCTTACAGGGTGATCTGTTGGTCAACTTGGAAAACAATACACTGGATTTCCAAAACCTAAGCCTGGAATCGGGGAAGCTCAATCTAACAGGTCGCATACAAGGGGAAGATATACAGGCCAATCCAGCATTTCAGGGTAACTTAAAACTGGCTGAATTCAGTCCTCGGAAGTGGATGACTCAGTTTGGCATACCCGTACCGGAGACAGCAGATCCTGATGTTTTACAAGCCTTTCAACTGTCGTCAACATTCACGGCCACTCAAGGGCAAATGGTGCTGAAGGAGCTGCTTGTAGGACTGGATCAGAGCACAATCAAAGGCAATTTGGAGATCGTTGATTTTGCCAGTCCTACTTACTTGTTCAATCTCGATTTGGATAGAATAAATCTTGATCGTTACCTCCCACCGGCCGGAGAACAAGATAATAAGCCCGCAGGGAGGAAAGGGAAATCGCCTGCCACAGAAGATGAATCCCTGTTTCCTGCAGAGACACTGCGTCAGTTAAGACTCGATGGAACCATAAGGGTCGGTAATCTGACCGTCAATAATCTGCAGGCAGAGGCCATCCTGATCAAAGTCCGTGGTCGTGGTGGAAAGCTGAATCTCGATCATGAAATCGGCCGGTTCTATGACGGTCTGTTAAAAGGTGACATGCAGCTGGATGTGAGTGGGGATAAGCCACAAGTGAAATTGAGTCAGCAGGTATCACGGATTCTGGCGGGTCCTTTGTTACTTGATCTGACCGGAGAGGATACCCTGTTAGGCAGCGGTGACCTTAGTATGCAGCTCACCAGTGGGGGTGATACCGTCAAGCAGTTAAAGCAGGCCCTGAACGGCCAGCTCTCATTCAATTTTCGTGATGGCGCGGTTAAGGGATTCAATCTGGCGAAGATGATTCGTGACACCAAAGCCAAACTAAAAGGCGAAAATACCATTTTACTGAATGAGCCGGAACAGACCGATTTTTCTGAACTGAACGGTCGTGCAACCATCGAGAATGGGGTGGTGAATAATCAAAGCCTGCTTGCGAAATCCCCTTACTTGCGTCTTGAGGGGAGCGGAAAGGCCTATCTGCTGGAAGAACGACTGAAGTACACAATACGTCCTGTTATTGTGAATACCCCATCGGGACAGGGCGGTGAGGCCCTTGAAGAGCTGGTGGGGATTCCCATACCTGTGAAGATCAAAGGAAACTGGAATGATCCCGATTTCTCTATTCAGCTGTCAAAGATTCTGGAGCAACAGCAGAAAGCGAAACTCAAAAAGAAATTTGATCAAAAGGTAGATGAGAAGATCAGTGAGAAGCTGGAAGAGAAGGTTCCAACAGAGCTGAAGGACAAGCTTAAGGATAAGCTGAAAAAACTCTTTTAATGGTCCTGTATGACGAGGTAGAGCATCAGACGGCACTCGGTTCCCAAGATCCGTATGCTGAAGGGTTTTCCCAACGGGTATTGGAATGGTTTGACCAGTACGGACGAAAGGACCTGCCCTGGCAGCAACACCGGGATCCCTACCGCATTTGGGTTTCTGAGGTCATGTTGCAGCAGACCCAGGTGAATACGGTCATTGGTTATTTTGAGCGATTCGTGCAAGCTTTTCCCGATATAGGATCTTTAGCAAAAGCGGGTTCGGACCAGGTCATGCATCACTGGTCTGGGTTGGGTTACTATGCCCGGGCAAGGAACCTCCACCAATCCGCTCGATTGATCATGCAACAACATCAGGGGGTGTTGCCGGATGATGTAGCCTGTTTACAGGCCCTGCCAGGTATCGGACGTTCTACAGCAGGCGCTATACGCTCACTGGCATTTGAAAAGTATGCACCTATCCTCGATGGGAATGTGAAACGGGTATTGGCACGGCACTTTGCGCTCTCAGGTTGGCCGGGGCGCAGTGCCGTACTGAAGCAGCTATGGCAGCTGAGTGAAGCACTGACCCCGCAGCAGCGTACAGCTGATTATAACCAGGCCATGATGGACCTGGGTGCAACCTGTTGTATACGCCGCAAGCCGGCATGTAATAGCTGCCCGTTGGAGACAAGCTGCAAGGCCAGGGCAGAGGGGGATGTCTCACGCTATCCCGCATCGAAACCCAGAAAAAGCATGCCGGTACGTGCGATTCAAATGCTGGTGGTCTCTGATTCTGCAGGGGATATCCTGCTTGAGCAGCGGCCACCAAGTGGTATCTGGGGGGGATTATGGAGCCTGCCGGAGTGCCCAGAAGAACAATCGCTACAGGGTTGGTGTCGGGACGAGTTGGGTGTTGGGGTGGGAGAAGCAAGGTACCTGCCACCGAGGCGTCACAGCTTTTCCCATTTTCATCTCGATATCACGCCGGTGCTACTGGAGGTGAAAAACCCTGCAAACGGTCTCATGGATGCTGGAGCAAGGGTCTGGTATAACCGTTCACAACCTGATGACCGGGGACTGGCAGCACCCATTTCCCGCATCCTGCAAGAGATCAACGCTTGAAACCCTTGTTTGAGGGTGCCGTATTGAATACGGCATCCCACTAAAACCAAGGTGCAGGCTGAAAAAAACCAAATGGAGAAGCTTGATGAGCCGTACTGTCCAATGTGTCAGACTGAAACGTGAGGCCGAAGGGCTGGACCGTGCAACCTACCCGGGTGAGCTGGGGCAACGTATCTTTGACAATGTCTCCAAAGAGGCCTGGCAGGAGTGGCTCAGGCACCAGACAATGCTGATAAATGAAAACCGCCTCAGTCCGATAGACCCGAAAACCCGTAAGTTCCTGGAACAGCAGATGGAGCAGTTTTTCTTCGGTGAGGGTTCGGAGCTACCACCCGATTATAAGCCGCAGTTGTAGGTTGAGTGTTGCTGGACTTGACTCAATGCAATAACCCCGGTTTAATACGGCCTCTTCACTGAGGCCAGGTAGCTCAGTCGGTAGAGCAGGGGACTGAAAATCCCCGTGTCGGCAGTTCGATTCTGTCCCTGGCCACCATCCATTCCGTTGCTCGAAAACAGTTTTTGTCATGAAGAGCGTAATGGACTTTATTGCGTGTTGAACAGCCTGTTCATTGCCTGATAAGTCACTTTGACTCAACGATTTTCCATGCTTCTCACAGCGTCATGATCTGATCCGTACCAGTTGTGCCGGTCAGTTGAATGAGCGCGATATCCCGAATTGAGGTTCGACCCATTTGTCGAATTGGAGTCTCACAGCCTGCGCTGGATCCAGACCGGATGTTATCTGCGGAAAATCCTGTTCCATGCGGGCTACCGATGCCGGTGCTGCCTCTGGATCACCCCAGCTTTTATAAGTTCTTCGGATAGCGTCAAGGGCACCTCCAAGTAGACGCCGAACACCATGAGCCAGGCACTCGATTGCGATCAGCTTGTCTGTGGTGGAGAACATGATGTGTAGTTGTATACGCTCGGTTCCGAGGACCGTATCGCAAAATGTTTGTACGTCACCGTTGGTGAGCAGCAAAGGGGATTCAAAGCTCAACAATCCTTCGCTATGGTCCAGCATCAACAGTACGGCTCTCAGGATCGGACAGTCCCCCGCCATGTAAGCCTGGAAGTAGAGTTGGGCACCCTGCTTCAACAGCATGTCAATCAATCCGTCGGCGTCACTACTCTGCTCTTCGGACAGATGCAGGCAAATCGCGGCATTGTCAGAGAGAGCAAGGTATATCGGTGCATCCTGACGATGCTTTACAGCATCGACGAATAAGGTGATCAGTGCGCTGGCACCTGTTTGCGTCCCGACTACGCTGCTATTCAGCCCATCGAGGATATCGTCTTCAGTGCTCGGTGTAAGTCGACGGGGAAAGAGATAAGACCAGTCACTTGAACTATCGGGATTGGACCCGTCCGGTAACTTCCAGTCTTTGAATGAACTCATGGTGTTCCGTCCTCGAGGGTGAACCTGAGCAGCCGACCGGCCTGGCTCAGTACCGTAATTCCACCGTCCTGTGTCTTGCCAACACATGCTACGCCGTCGCTAAGGAATGTGCCACAGATCACCGCTCCGGTTTGGGTGTCCAATATGAAGATAGTGCCATCGGAGGCGGCGCTGAGAATATGTTCTCCGTGGTTAAGCGACACGAGGTCTATCACAGCGCCTCGGTGCGGATCCCAGTCGAAGTGCAACTGCCCAGTGGTCCTGTCCCAAACCCTGATTCGGCCGAGCTCATTCCCAGCGGCGAATGCTGTCATGCCCAGCAGGCAGACGGCACTGATCTCGGTTGTGTCCACAACGTCGTCTTCATCGGGGCGCCACCACTCGAGCCGATTCTGCCAGAGCCCAACGAGCCCGTTGATCAATCCACAGGCAACCAGCGGCGGATCACCACTTGCATCAATCGCCTTAAGGGGTAGACGCCGGGAAAAGCCCGTTGCACCGAAATCGACCTCTCGGGGTACACGACCAATCAGATGTGCCTGACCGGTTGTGGTAGTCACCGCAATACCATTACTGCCTCGCCACTCCCCGATTGCGCTCAACTCAACCTTCAGATCGATCTTCGAGACCAACGACGCCTGTTCCCAGATAGCTAGCTTACCGGTCCGGTCTGCGGTAACCAGTTCGCCCTGTGAAGTGGCAACCGCGCCGACCAGTTGATCAACATGTGGATTTTCAACTGTATCCGGATTATTCCCCTGCCCAACCCAGGTCAGCTCGGCAGGCTGTGAAGCCCCCGGGCGCGGGCATAGTCCTACCGCCAGTGTCCCTTGCGGTGTAATTGCTGCTTTCATAATCGCCGGCTGCGACTTCCAGCGATGTAGCACGTTGCCATCGATTAGGCTCACCAGGTGGATTTCCCCCGACAACCAACCTACGACAGCCTGCTCACCACCTGGCATCATCTTGATGATTCGCGGTCGGTCATCGTGGCGCAGGCTTGGCCATTTTGGACTCAGGCTACGGTACACGCCTTCGGTACTGATCACATGAAGCTGGGGATGGGAGATGCTCAGGCCAACAAACGCATCATGGGTGGGGTCGGCAGCCATCGATAGCATGATCGGTGCCTGAATGTCATGCCGAACAGGACTGTCCTTGCTATCCATACGATAAAGATGCAAACCTTTTGCGGTGGAAACCAACCAATGGAGGCTACCCATCGCCATGGCGGAAGGGCTGCTGGGTAGTTTGGCATCCACGCTGTGCTGGTTCTTTTTTAAGTCATACACAATAATTCTGGCTGGTTGATCGAAGACGTCGTCCAGGGCTTCCGCCCATTTCATACCGTCAGGACCAAAAACCAGGACGGCGAGTTCAGCCGGCTGCGATACACCAAAGCCAACATTGGATTCTCGTCCCGGTAATAACTCGGCGCGTAAGGTATCGATATTAACCTGATAGAAACGGCCTCCCCAGAGTACGGTCAGTGTGTGCTCGTCAATGAAGGCCAGAGAGCTAGCCTGACGTCGAGGAGGGCCAAGCGATGGAAAGGTGATGGGCTCCATCCGTGGACCGGTTCCATGCCAGACATACACTGAACCATCATCCCCTGCAGAGGCGATCCGTTCTCCACTCCGTGACAAGGCGACACAGGTCGTCCAGGTATCATGGCCGGCACGACACCAAACGAGTTTTCCGTTGGATGTTCGCAGTGAAATGCGTCCATCCGAGTCACCGGCTGCGACCAGCGAGCCATCGTGTGCCACCGCCAGTGCAGTGATCTGTGCAGCGTGATCCCGTGGTGGTGCGGTGCCAGGGTCCCGGCAATTTAGCCGGGCGCCGGTGATTTTCATCGGGTTGTGCAAAGCTATCCCATCATTGGCCATTTCCTGTGCCAAGACAGCCGGACAGACAGCGAGCAGGTCACTCCGATTCAGCACCGATTCTAACATCGTTTCCGCTATCGGATTCCAGGGTGCGCGTAGCTCTAGCAGACGGGCAAACTCGCCGGCTGGATTTGGCAATGGCCGTGAACGGCCGGCAATGTGGTGATGACTTTGGTACTGAACAGCGGCCAACAAATAGTCTGAATTTAAAATGTAATCGTCAAAGGTGTTGCCCTCATTGGCCTGCAATAGGTGATAACCTGATTCCAACGCCTCGCGGGTCGCATTAGGATTCCAGGTCTGTTCGGATTCTGTACCACGCACCTGAAACAGGCTGGCGAGTGCAAGGTGAACCTGGGTGTCAGACATCTCCGTTTCGATACGGGCATGTGCCGAATCGCTAAGCTCCTGGTGATAGAAGTCAAGTACATCGGTACCGATCGCATGACGCACCGACAGATAAGCGGACAGGTCGGCATGTAGACCTGCCCATACGATATAAGGCAGGTGTCCGATGCGAGGTGAGTCAGGATGCCGTTCACGAAAGGATGCCATGACTTTGTCGTTACGTGACAATGCACTAAGCAGCTCATCGTCGCTCATACCGTAGCGGGAAGCGGCAAGGTAACCGAGTGCATGTGTCACCAACACCGAGCCATGTTTTATTTCGGAGGAGAGGTGATTGAAGACATAATCAATCAGTGCCGGTATATCTTGTGCGTCGATTTGTGGTTGATCACGACCAGACCAGGTGGCAGCCAGATCCGCCAGCAAACGTACGAAGAGTGGACGCGCGCAACTTGAGAATGCACGCCGAACTTCATAAGCCTGGGTTGGCGAGACGGTTCGGCCGGCGTCGCTAAGCAAGGAACGGAACAGCTGTAGTGCTTCCTGTTCTTGCAGGGGGCCGAGCGCTAAGTTCTGGGTAGTGGGGAATGTCTCACGGATCTGTGTGACCTGTGCGTTGTCGCGGGTTGAAACAATGACGCGCAGATGCCTGGGCCAGGGATCAGGCAACCAACCCAGTAAGGGCAGGCGGTCGTCAGTGGGTAATAGGTCCAGCCCATCGAGTAGCAATACGAAGGGCGATTCTGACTTCTGAATAATATGTTTGTGCAGCTGAGCCAACTGCTGCGCGGCCGATAGTGCGTCCGTTTTGAAACCGGTAATATCAGCGGCCAGCTGAGCGCCGGTACTGGTATTTGGGGTCACTCCAATGTAGCGTTGAGTAACTGCAGCCTCACCCGATTCAGCTATTTCGGCGGCCCAGGCCATCAGTGCCGTCTTACCTGTGCCTGATGGACCGGAAATGATCAATGCCCCAGCTTCCACGTTGTCTAGGTAGCGCCGGATCGTCCCTTGTTCGTCGGTACGTCCCAGAAAGTGTTGCCGGTGTGTGCGTGCAAAGGCCTCATGGGCTGTCTCGAGGTCATCGTCCCTTTCTGCCAACGCTCGATGCACGCGGGATTCGAGGTCTGCCTGTACATTAAGGCAGAAGTCTGCCAAATAGCGCTGCTGATCGGTTATGCCACTATCCGACCAGGACAATTCATAGTGGCGACAGGTGACACGTGAATTATTTAGCAGCTTGTGTTTGAGCATTTTAACCTGATCCATGGCTTCCTGATCAATGCGGCCGTCGGGCAGTTGGTCGCGATAGCGCATTGAGTGCTTTTCAGACGTCAATCCCTTTATCGTCCGAAGGTAGACCAGTAACGCGTCATTCACGTTACCGGCTTGTCGATTTTTCAATCCCACCTCGATCTCGCGTTCTGTTGCTGAGGTGCGATAGTGAGTCGGCGTTGACAATGCCAACGATTTACTGAGCTTCGCCAATGCCGTCTGCAGTACTCTTTCGGTTTCTTGTTGTGGCCGTGATTCAGCGCCACGGACGTGGTACACGGCTGGTACAGCATTCATTTCCAACTCATACCATCGGTCCAGTAAGTCACGCAGTACGTTGTCCTGCAGTGCGGCTCGTATGCGATCAAATTCGTCTGCTGGTATCGTCTGCGGCAGTGGTCGCCATCCATAACGGTCTCCTAACAATACCAGCATATTTGGAGCGGAATAGGTACAGGCTTGCTCCACCTCGTCCAGGCACCGCTCCATGGTCGTATATGAAGTTGATGCGGCGGCACTGATTCCCCAACGTAAATCGACAACATGAAAGCTGGTTTCGGCTTTCAGGCATTGTCGACGGAGCGCGGCAAACGGACTCTCTACGATAAGCTGTCCACTGACGTCGTAGACCCCGTTGTGTAGTGCGTCGCGCTCTGCGCTAAAGTCATCGAATGTTGAG
Organism: Candidatus Thiodiazotropha sp. (ex Codakia rugifera); assembly: GCA_025656675.1. Lineage (GTDB taxonomy): Bacteria > Pseudomonadota > Gammaproteobacteria > Chromatiales > Chromatiaceae > Thiodiazotropha. The sequence continues at coordinate 434,731 of JAHXHN010000001.1, read as the reverse complement.
CTGATGAAGAGGCGAAATCCACGCCGCTTGTTGCGGCTCATGGCGTATAGTTACTCACTTGATATCCCCAATGCCCCAGCTTTTGTCACATTATTGCCTTTTCTTGAGGACTGACAGACATTTCTTGGTATGTTGTTTGAGTCGTTGTGTTAAGTCTTACTGCCCATAAACCATTTAGGCGCGTAAGGAAAACGATTTCATTGATCATCAGAAGTATTTTGATTGCCTGGTGCAGATGTTAAAAATCTATCCTGTGCATTTCCATGTTCTAGAACTCAATGCTCGTTAATTGGAATGTAAATTGAAGTAACGATTTCATTGCTGTGCCTGACTGTGGCAGGATCATTCTCATACATCTCTATTGATGCGCACTTGCGCCTGGGTTTTATTTTCTGCATCTGCAGGTGGGCGTAGGCCTGGTACCAGGCAAGTTCAAGGAATTCGTAGCTGCCTCTCAAGGTTGTTTTGTAATAGCGGCCGCCTGGATAGGATCTCACATCGAATTCTGCAGATTTGGTTTCTGCGGGAACCGGCATCGCCAGGTCGCAGTTGAAATGCATACAATTCAGATCGACCTTGTGGTAGATGGTGAACGGATAACCTGTGGCCGACAGATCGTTCTCATCGATGTATCTGCCCAGTTTCGAGAAGCCCTCCATCATGACCTTTTTCATAGCTTCAAGCTGGCCTTCGAAGTGGATTGAAAGGGCTGTTTGGTCCGGTAGTTCAGCTGGTCCGTCAAATGAGATTCGTGGGATTTCGGTGTCCGTTTCCAGTTCACCGCGGAGCATGTAGAGACCGGTGTCGTAGTCTTTGCTTATATAGGCGGGCATTTTCTTGGCCATGAATCGGAATAAAAAAGGCATTTTCCCGGCCATGTTCCAGTGCACCAGCGTTGTGCCGTCATCCTTAGTCTCGAACTCCCACCATACTTTGCTGACAGACTTGAACGGGCGCTTGAATGCTATCTGCTGTTCGATCCGTTCTTCACCGGTAAACTTCTGATGCATCAGTTTGCCGGCCCCGACGATCCTGCCGTCCCAGGTATACCAGCCTCCTTCCTGGTCCGGTGTATCGGAGTAGACGAGTGTGGTGTCGGGTTCATGCATAAGCCACGGACTCCAGTCGGGCCAGCTTCTGAAGTTGCGTACCTTATCGAACACTATTTTTCGACTGGCGCCGATTTCCAGTGACCGCCTGACCGTGAATCTACCGTCCAAGGTTGCCAGGTAGAGTAACGGGATTGCAAGAATAACGGCGATAACGATGAGTGCAGTTGCCATGGCTGAGATCCCTCCGCCGGTGGTTTCTTGTTTGTGATTTGTCGAGATGCCGAAAATACCTGTGTCGAGTATAGGTTTCTAACCTCAAGAAGAAAATGGAATTATCATGGGGGAATAGCATCATGCCTGTTTCACTGGCAGTTACGGCTTGGTTTAGCCGCCATTTCGGCACCCTGGCTGAGAATCAGGCGGCCCAGAATACGTTGCTCTCAGTCCAGCTGGTTCCGGGTTGCAGTTTCAGTCAGCAGAGGAGGGCATTCGATTTGGAATACGCAGACTTGCATTATGCTCATATTGATTCAAAGACGAAATTGAAGCGGATCTGGAGCGGCAGGCAAGGACAGCCAAAAAAATGGGACGTCTTAAAGAGAATATATCTGAAAAGATCAATCCGATCCCACTAGAACACGGTATGACGTCTATCAATACCGCTTCTCCTCTCAAACCCAGATTTTTTTAAAGTTTTATTAATCGGTAGGTGTGCATAGATCCACATGCTCGCCATGATAATCCCACCCGCAATCAGCAGAAAGATAAATATTGCCGGTGCAAGCATCAGAATTCCTGTCAAGATAGTTTCCATTGTATTCTCCGTATAATTTTATGGGTTGCCAGTGTGAATACACAAATTGTTAGACTTGTTATGAGCCGTTGAGTGCTTGCGAAATGACATGTTTGGAAAAGGGTTGATTCAAAAAGATTATGAAACTGAAACACAATGTCCAATGCCTTGAGTATCCCTTGTTGTTACATGGATGTAGGGACCGGATTCAAAGGTCGATGGCTATTGTGGTATATCTCTATCTCAATCCCTATCCAACAGGTTTTAATCATGCGGATACTGCACAAATGGATACTTACGGTGCTGTTAATGTGCCTTGGTTTGAGTCTGCTGATACCCGGTATCGTTGAAATGTTTCGCCTTGAGCTTGTGGCCTCAGATACCGGGTCTATCAGCCAGATAAATCAGTATCGAGCCCTACACGGTATGATGGCGGGACTGGGTCTTCTGTCATGCATGGCCTGTTTTCGTCTGGCACAGGCGCGTGTTTTGGTGATGGGGATAGGTTTCACCCTCGTGTTGGTGATTACAGGACGTCTCTATTCTCTGATTATCGATGGCCTGCCTGATGGAGTGACTCTTTTCTATCTCGCAATCGAAATTCTCTTGGCTCTGGTTTTCCTTCTCCTTCCGCCTCCAGCCAACAGAGACCGTCAATCGGGAATGCGCCAGTGACTAAACTGTAATTATCTCTTGTTCAGAGCTTCCTTGATAATATAATACTCAAATAAAGAAGAGGAATACGCTTTTGTATCATGTCATGTTTGATATCGACGGAACACTCATTCAGTCCTGTAAAATTGACGCTGTTTGTTTTACGGGAGCGATCGAAGAAGTGCTTGGTATTGTAGTTGATGAAGAGTGGTCACATTATAAGCATGTAACAGATGAGGGAATTTTAAATGAAATCATTCAATCCAACGGTCTGGATGATAAAAGAGACGAGATACGCGAAAAAGTCAAAAAAACTTTTGTTCGAAAAATAGAAGAGCATCTTGAAAATGCGCCTGCTCAAGAAGTACCGGGTGCTTCACGCTTTCTTGCGCGATTGAATGCGATGAATAATGTTGTTATCTCAATTGCAACAGGTGGTTGGTATGAGAGTGCGATCATGAAATTGCAATCCGCAGGTATCAGTGTTCCTGATATTCCAATTGTGTCTTCCGATGATCACTTTAGCAGGGCGGAAATCATGAAGCGCGCAGAAGCTGAAGTCAATATAAACACAGTTGTCTCTAGCACCTATTTTGGTGATGGGGCTTGGGACAAAAAAGCCTGTGAAGAACTTGGCTACAATTTTGTATTGGTAGGCAATAAAGTTAAGCATGATCAGATGATTGAAAATTTCAACTCGACCAATGAGGCATTGGCGTACATTGGTTTGTAGTCAGATTCCTGGCTGCACCGGGTGAATTGTCCAATACAGTAATCTGCCACAGATTTGATCTGCATCGCCTAGTGTCCGTTACACATCAGTACTTTTTGGTGATTTTGGTAGATTGGATTATCCACCGGAAAGTATTCCAATATTGCAGCTATATAGCGGTCGAAGGGGTTTTCTATCTGGTCGATCCGCTTTCTGGTGGTTTTTGTCATGTCGTAGCTATTGAATCGAATCGGAAAGGGGACTGGATAATCGGTGCCGAACAGGATCTTGTGATGTACCTCCTTCTGTTCAGACAGATGGCGTAACGCTCTGGCTCTAAGGGGTACCATCATGGCTGAGATATCGGCATAGAGGTTTTGGTGCTGCTTCAGCATTTCCAACAGTCGATAGTAATCCTCATCAAAATAGCGTGGGTCCTTCGACAGATTTTTCCAGATACGCAATTTGTGATTGATACGTCCCAGCCCCATATGTGCAGCGATCAGGGTAACGCCGGATGCAAGAGGAAGATCGAGCATATTGATACGTTCGAAGGTGGCAAAGGAGTTGATACTGTATTCGCTGCCAATATGCACAATCAGCGGTAGCTTGTACTTTTTTAGCTTTTCGTAATAAGGGATCAAGCGCTCATCATTGAGATCCACTCCCCAGTAGTTCTGAAGAAACTTGGCTCCTCTGCTGCCTTTTTCGACTTGTTCATCGATCAAATCTAGGGCATTGGGGCGTCTGGGATTAATGGAGAAAAAGGGGATGAACTGATCGGGATAGGCAGCCGCTACGGCTAATACGTCGTCGCTCATGGCGCAGACGGTTTTGTCACGGTGAATCTCTCTTCCCTGTTCATCGAGACGCGCATCGACACCGAACAGGCAGGCCTTATCAACATGGCGGGATTGCTTGACCGCTCTGGCCATGGATGCAACATAGGTATGGTAGGGCCGGCTCCTCAGTTCGGCGGGGTCGACCCCAAGGCTGCGGGCAAAAAAGCGTACCGAAATTTTGTCGAACAGCCGATCAAATGCGACTTCGGGATTGAGGAGGTGAGTATGGATATCGATCGTCTTCATGCGGCTATTATCTCTAGGGCAATCTGTTTGGCCCGGTTAAAGTCGCTCTTGCCACTCCCCAATTTTGGTATGGCTTCCACTTCGATCAGGTCCGAGGGTCTCATCAAAGGATTGAGTCCGGATTGCTCGATAAGTTGCTTTAATTGATCCCGCTCGATGTTGCCTGCGAATAGCAGTACCACTTTTTCCCCTTTTTTTCCGTCCGGCAGGGCAGTGGTCAGGATTTCACTCTCCTCTGGGAGTCGTTTATTGATTGCACTTTCGATGGCGCCAAGGCTGATCATTTCACCGCCAATCTTGGCAAAGCGGGAGTATCGGTCGATGACGGTTAGGAAGCCATCCTCATCAAGATGTCCCTTGTCACCGGTTTTGTACCAACGCTTGCCGTCCAGTTCAATGATGGCTGCGCGGGTCTTCTCAGGCTCGTTCAGATACCCAAGCATCACCTGGGTGCCGCCGAACAGAATCAGACCGTCCATACCTACCGGCAAGGTCTGCAGGGTCTCCGGGTCGACAATGCGGAAGCTGCCTCCCGGTAAGGGCATTCCGACCGTGCCATGCTTGCCGCCCTGTTGTACCCGCCAATTTCTCGGATCAATTCTATCCGGGATATTGACACTGGCGACAGGGGTTGTCTCGGTGGTGCCATAACCCTCATAGATCTCCTGATTGAATTTCAGTTTAAAAGTATCTCTGACTTCCGGATTCAATTTTTCAGCGCCGGCTACCACTACCCGAAGTGACTGCAACATCAAGGGGTGAATATGTCGGTTACGGTTAAACAATCGCAGGAAAGTGGAGGTACCGCAAAATACAGTTGCCTGGTGACGTGCGATGGCTTGGGCTATGGTCAGGGTATCGGTGGGATCGGGGTGGCAGACAGCCGGTATGCCCTCGACCATCGGCATTAATCCGGTTACGGTCAGGCCAAAGGCATGAAACAGGGGCAGTGTCGCCATTACCACATCCTCATGACGGGTGTCGAGGACATCTGAGACCTGGCGGATATTGGCCATGATATTGCGATGACTGAGGACTACCCCTCTGGGTTCTCCTTCACTACCGCTGGAAAATAGAATTGCCGCTGGCTGTTCGAGTTTGACCGGTTTACCGAACAGGCTATAGAGCAGTTTGGCTGGCAACAGGATGGCGAGTGTCATGATCAGCAGTTTATTGAAACTGCCGATCCCCTCTCTAAGATCTTCGAGATAGATTACCTCCACCTGTGCCAGCAGTTCACCGAGATCGATTCCCTTTTTTTGTAACTTGTTCAGGAAACGCCGAGAGGTATAGACGGTTTTGATCGCTGCTTTTCTCACGGCTGAGTGGAGGGCCGTCTGGGTAGCTGTGTAATTCAGATTGATGACAGTCTTGCCCCTTAACAGGGTCGCCATATTGACGATTACACCTGCACTGCTGGTTGGCAACAGGATCCCGATATTGGATTCCGGACTGCATTTTTCGATCAATCGGGAAAAGGCGATCACTCCGGTCATCGTCTTATACCCAGAGAGGCTTGTATCACCTTGGGCATCGGCCAGACAGAGATCACCACCGCGCCGTTTGGCTGTACGTAACCAGGCTAGAGGGATTGGGTCCAGGGTTCGGGTATGCTGCTCCCAGGCATCGATGGAGAGTTCGAAGATGTGGCTTTTCAGTGTGTGAGCGGGTGTTTCTATAGGCAGTGGTTTGCCAAAGGCGACAATAACGTCGCCACGCAGTTGTGTATTGCGGCCTTGCTGCAGTTTTTCACTGGAACGGGAGAATCGGCTGCCCCATAGACCGCGCAGATAGAAGGGAAGGATGACACCGTCCACACCCTCTACCGCTTTTTCGTATCCGCGTTTAAACTCACCCAATTGTCCGTTGCGGCTAATGGACCCTTCCGGAAACAGGCAGACTACCTCACCGTCACGAAGCAATTGGTTGATCTGTTCCAGGGCCTGTTTGCTATGACCACCCGCAATAGGTATCACACCGAACAGATCCAGAAACCACTTCAGATACCAACGCTGGTAGATTTCCCTGTGCATCACAAAACGCACCGGCCGGGGGCAGGCGATCTGGACCATCGCCCAATCGAGCCAACTGATATGGTTGCCCAGCATCAGCACACCACCCTGGTTCGGCAGGTTTTCAAATCCCAGCACTTCGATCCGGTGTGTACTGGCGAACAGTCGGGCAATCACATAGCGTACCAGCGACTGAGGCAGTTGGTAGAGGGTATAAAATGCACCCAGCATGGCTGTCAGGGTCAGCAGGTGGAAGAGGCCAACACTGCCGATACCTTGAATGGCAAACAGGACGGTCACACCCAGGAAGCCAAGCATGACCAGATTCTGGACCCAGTTGTTTCCAGCCAGGACAGTACCTAACTCCTTCTCCTTGGCATGAAATTGAATCAATGAGTTCAAGGGTACGATGAACATCCCTCCAGAGATGCCCAATAGCAGAAAATTGATCACCAACAGTTCAGTGGATTTCAGCTGGGGGAGGAACAGCAATGCGACTACGATTCCAATAGCGCCCAGAGGAACCAGACCGGTTTCAATGTAGTGCCTGGAGGCCCTGCCGGCAATCAGTGAGCCGATGATAATGCCGATACCAGAGCATGCCATCATGCCCTGGATAATGACGGTATTCGTCTGTTCCAATGACGCTTTGGCATAGGCAGGAAAGGTGGCCAGTACAACCTGGGATATCCCCCAAAACACAGAAAGCCCTATGATCGAGAGCCAGATTACCCGGTTGTTTTGCAACTTGCTGAAGTTATTTCTCAGGTAGTGACCGCTGCCGTATTGTTGCCAGTCAAAATGGATTTCGCGGGCCTCTTCAACTGTTGGTTGAAGTTTTAGAGTGAGGACTAATTCGGCTATGGCACATGCCACCAATACCCAGCCGATTGGGGCAATGATACGCAATATCTCCTGTTCACTGCTGTAGTCCACCCTCATCAGCCGTTGTTCGAAAAGCATGGAATAGACAAAGATCCCGGATAGGATGGCCACGATAGTGACTGCCTGTACGATGGCATTGGTGGTTGCCAGACGCTTGTTGCCAACGAGCTCTTTGATATAGCCGTATTTGGCCGGTGAATAGAAAGCACTCTGTACGGCTAGCAGAAAGGTCAGGGCGAAGGAGAATTGAAACCAGCCTAGAGTGTAAGAAAGGGTGATCAGCAGGGTCAGACCGACGGCCACCGCAGCACTTATTTGCATCACTCGCGGTTTCCTAAACCTGTCTGAGAGAAAACCTGCCGGGGTAAAGAGCAGTGCAAACGGTAATAGGATCAGGCCGTTCACGATGGCTGTCAGAATAATCTGTGTCTGATCATCATAGATCTTGAATATCGTGTTCTGGATCAGGATCTTGTGCCCCAGGTCGATGAAGGCGTTGAGGAAGATAATCAGAATAAAGGGAATAAATCCTGTGAGTCGTAACAGCTTATCCATGACTTACTTGGCTCGTGTTCATGAGTGTGACGGAAGATTAGACCAGTACCTCCGTACGTACTACGATATTAGACAAAGTCCTACTATATACACCTAAACGTATTATATAATGATACCTTTTGATTCTTGATGAGGTCATGCCATGGCTCAGACAGTGCAACTGATTGAGATGTTGAAACAGGCGCTCAAGGCCCATGGCCTCACCTATGCGGATACGGCGCGTAAGCTGAACCTCTCAGAATCCAGTGTTAAGCGCCTCTTTTCCCATAAGAGTTTTTCCCTGCAGCGGTTGGATCAGGTCTGTCAGATGATCGATATTGAGATCTCGGATCTGGTACAAATGTTGGGTGAGGATGCATCAGCGCCGATCTCTGGATTGTCATTGGAGCAGGAACGGGAGATCGTTGCAGATCTGGAGCTGTTGCTGATAACTGTCTGTGTACTTAATCGCTGGACTATGGATGAGATTGTCGATTATTTCGACATCTCGGAAGTGCGTTGTATAAAACAGCTGGCCAGGCTGGATCGGTTGAAGATGATTGAGTTGTTGCCAAAAAACCGGGTCAGGCTGTTGGTGTCTACCAGTTTTAAGTGGCTGGAAAATGGTCCAATACAGCGTTTTTTTCTGCAGAAACTGCAATCGGACTTTTTCAGTTCCAGGTTTGATCAAAACAGTGAACGGCTTATTGTCCTCAATGGCATGCTGGCCACGAGTTCATTTGCTGTGTTTCAGCGCAAAATGGAACATCTTGCCAGGGAATTCGATGAGCTCTCCAGTGACGATGCAGCATTGCCTCTGCAGGCGCGTGACGGCACGAGTGTGGTGTTGGCGATGCGTCCATGGCGGTACGGGCTTTTTCGTCAATTTAAGCGAAAAGGAGGGGGCTAGTCATATCATGTCATTCATGGGTCTCTCCTGAGCCAATGTCCGTGAAGAGCCGTATACGCCGTAAATGAAGGCCAATCGCAACAAAGCCTTGCCGATTGTTCAATGGTTTGGCCCTGTTTACCCGGCAGGTGCCCTGGGTCAATGCAGCTACGCCACGCCGGTCCTTAAAAAGTCCCCTTTGGGGGCTCTCATTCTACTCGTCACTGCGTTCAGCGCGGGCTTGTCTTGCGGATGACTTGAAATAATCCATTACAATTCGTCATAAAAGTCGTATTATAATCTATTTATTAACTTAACTCGTCAAAATATACGATATATATTCTGTCGTTCATTCCAAAAGTCGCTATAATTGACGATATGAATAGATTAATGCCGTCTAAATCGTAATATTAGTCGACTATGAAGATATCCAACTTAATGACTGACGAGGCCGTGCTTATAGAGATCGGTCAGCGTATCCTGCATTGCCGACTCGATATGCAGCTGACCCAGGCCGATCTGGCTGAGCAGGCAGGCATTGCGAAGCGGACGGTGGAACGGATCGAGGCGGGGGCATCGGCACAAATGTCGAGCATGATCCGGGTACTGCGTGTTTTGGCATTGCTGCAGAGGCTGGATCGCCTGATACCAGAGCAATCCCAGAGACCGATGGATCTACTGAAGCGAAAGGGTAAGGTTCGTCAGCGAGCCTCCTCCCGCCGTAAAAAGAAGCATCCCAATGAGCCCTGGAGCTGGGGTGAGGAGAGATGAGCACGGTTGCTGAGGTTCGGTTGTGGGGGCGTACCATTGGTGCTGTTTCGTTGGGTGACAACGATGATACGGCCATCTTTGAATATGACCGGTCGTTTACGCAAAGCGGTATTGAGATTGCGCCGCTTACCATGCCGCTGTCCAATCGTATTTACAGTTTTCCAGAACTGTCCCGCGAGACATTTCATGGGCTGCCTGGACTGTTGGCGGACTCGCTACCTGATAAATTCGGTAATGCATTGATTGATGCATGGCTGGCTACGCAAGGTAGGTCAAGTCATACTTTCAATGCCGTGGAGCGCCTCTGTTATACAGGTAAACGGGGCATGGGAGCACTTGAATTTGCGCCTGTGACCGGCCCAAGAGCCAGACAATCGAGTCAGATTGAGATCGATAAGTTGGTTGAGCTGGCATCACGGGTGCTTACTCATCGAAATCAGTTGCAGGCCTCCTTTGCCGATTTCGGTAAAGAACAGGCGCTCACGGATATTCTGCGAGTGGGTACATCGGCAGGAGGTGCTCGGGCAAAGGCCGTCATCGCCTGGAATCCCACCACAAATGAAGTGCGATCCGGCCAGGTGCCGGTCGGTGAAGGCTTTCAATACTGGTTGTTAAAGTTTGACGGAGTGAGCGGTAACCGGGACAAGGAGTTGGATGATCCTCAGGGGTATGGTGCTATCGAGTATGCCTACTACCTGATGGCAAAGCGCTGCGGTATCGAGATCAATGAGTGCCGTCTATTCGAGGAGGGTGGCCGAAGCCATTTTATGACCCGCCGCTTCGATCGTCTCGCCGGTGGTGAAAAACTGCATATGCAATCATTGTGTGCATTGGCTCACTATGATTTCAATATGGCAGGTGCCTATAGCTATGAGCAGGCGCTGTTGGTGATTCGCCGACTAGGCTTGCCGATGCAGACCATCGAGCAGCAGTTTCGTCGTATCGTATTCAACATCGTTGCGCGTAATCAGGATGATCATGTGAAGAACATCGCGTTCTTGATGGACAAAACCGGTGCCTGGTCGCTCTCACCCGCTTTTGATATGACCTACAGCTTTAATCCTGAAGGGAGATGGACTGCAACCCACCAGATGACCCTCAATGGGAAACAGGATGACTTTACTGTGGACGATTTCAAGGCCTGTGCCAAGGTGGCCTCGATGAAACGAGGACGGGCTGAGGCGATAGTCAGTGAGGTACGGGAAACCGTCTCTCGCTGGCGAGTTTTTGCTGAGCAAGCAGGTGTGCCGACAAGGATGCAAAATCAGGTCCAGAGTACGCTTCGGTTAAAAGTGTTTTAATGGCAAGCGCCATTGTATTTGCTTTGTTGAGCCTGATCTTTGCCGGATTGAATGATGTGGTATTTAAACGCTACTCCAGCAAAGATCGCTCCCGAGGGATGATTGTATTCGGAATTGGACTGGTGTGGCTGCTATTGCAGTGTCTGACGATTATTTCAGATGATGGCCGCTTTCACTCTGATACAGTCACACTAGGTTACGGTTTGGTTGCCGGTACTGTCCTGGCACTCTCCAATATACTGCTCATTGAAGGCCTGACTCAGACTGATGTAAGTCTTGGTTCGACGATCTACCGCTTGAATACCATTGGTGTTGTGCTGCTTTCGGTGGTGTTCCTGCAGGAGCCGCTTGGTGGGTTGAAGTTAGCGGGTATCAGTAGTGGCGTGCTTGCGGTTCTATTGCTAACCCACTCATCCGATGCCGTAAAAAAAGAGCGCATGGTTACGCTGTATATCTGGTTGGTGGTGGTGGCATCATTGCTGCGTGCCATTTATGGCGTGATTTCAAAAGTTGGATTGAACAAGGGTGCAGATATAGACAGCCTGTTACTCGTTGCAGCACTCTGCTGGGTCATTGGCGGGGCTCTGTATGCCCTGTTGCGGGAAGGCCGCTTTCGCCTGACCCGGAAGAAGGCGGCATATGCGCTTGTATCCGGCCTGTTGGTCTATCTGATTGTAAACTTTCTTCTGGCTGCGATTGCACGTGGCGAAGCCAGTGTGGTGATTCCCATTGCTAACCTGAGTTTTATCGCTGCTTTGTTAATATCTGTGGTACTGGGGATGGAACGCCTATCGGTTAAAAAGCTAATCGCTGTATTATGTGCTATCGGGTCGATCTGGCTGCTTGCATTACCCTAGGACCAGTCAACGTTAATTGATTGCCTCCAGCTGGAACCAATAACTTAACTATCAGTCCGAGATCAAACGGCCAGCTACTCGGGTTTACAGAAGATCCATGGCTCAGCTCGAATAAACAAGAGATACTTTATCAGCGATTTTTTATGCGGCATCTTATTTACATTCTGTTTTGGCTGCTGATCCCATTCTCTGTCAAAGGGCTGGAAGTCACCGTAAAGGTCGAGGGGCTGGAATCCCGACTGAAGGATAATGTCTTAGCTTATCTCTCTGTGGAGCGAGAAAAAAAACGTGATGCTCTGAATGAAGCACGACTGCGTCTGCTTCATGATAAGGCAGAGGGAGAGATTCATACGGCATTACAACCTTTCGGCTATTTCAAGCCGACCGTAACGGGTTCATTGATTCGCACCGAACAGGGCTTTAAGTTGTCATATCATGTGCAGCCCGGTACTCCGGTAAAACTGACTGAGGTTGATTTTCAAATCCTGGGTGAAGGCGTTGATGATCCGCTGGTTGAGAAAGTTTTTCCTCTGGCGCCTGGCGATGTGTTGGATCAGACGCGCTATGAGCAAGCAAAGCAGGTGCAGTTAGCTAACACGATAGAGCGTGGTTACTTGGATGCACGCTACACCCGACATCAGCTTGAGGTGGATCTGCAAAGCTATACCGCATCGATATCACTGCACCTTGACAGCGGTATGCGTTTACGATTCGGTGAAGTGAGAATGAATCAGGATGTGATGAATCCAGCGTTTCTTGCACGCTATGTCAGTTTCAATGCGGGTGACCCGTTCAGTCAGGATGCATTGCTGGCCTTACAGGGCGACCTGATCGACAGTGAGTATTTCAAACAGGTGGAAGTGGTCACTCGACGTGATGAGCGAGAGGGGGATCGGGTGCCGGTCGATGTCAATCTGAAACCCAATAAACGTAACCGTTATCGTATTGGATTGGGTTATTCGACCGATATGGGACCACGGCTTACGCTGGACTGGAAGAATCGTCGTAGAGGTCGAAATGGACACCGTATGCGTAGTGAGTTACAGATTTCACAACCCCTCAGCAGTTTAAGCAGTGAATACATTATTCCATTGGAACGTCCTACCGTTGACTATGTCAGCTTTGGAGCCTCTTTTGAGCATTTCAACTCAGATACCAATAAAGGTAACCGGGCACTGCTGAGTGCCACCCACTCGGTCAGCCTGGAGCGAGGCTGGCGGCGCAGTCTGGGACTCGAATACAGTTATGAAGATTTTAAAGTGGGTGACCAGGAGGATACATCGCGATTACTGGTTCCAAGCGTGGGATGGTTGCGTATTAAGAGTGATGGGAAAGAGTTTGTCCAACGTGGCAAGCGATTGGAGTTTCGGATAGAGGGCGCGTCAGATTCACTACTTTCCAGCACCAGTTTTATTCAGTTATATGCCAATAGTAAGTTCATCTACGGTCTTGGGGAAGGTGATTGGCGTTTGCTGAGTCGTCTCGAGCTGGGTACAACCTGGGCGGATGATCTGAAGGAGTTGCCTCCCAGTAAGCGTTTCTTTGCCGGTGGCGACAATACAGTGCGAGGTTTCGGTTATCAGGACCTGGGGCCACGGGATGAAGACGGTGATGTCATCGGAGGGCGTTACATCACTGTCGGCAGCCTGGAGCTGGAGCGCCATATCAGCGGTAAGTGGAGTGGGGCCCTGTTTGTCGATGCGGGAAATGCCTTTGATCCCGATTTTGATTCCGAGACAGCCTATGGTGTCGGGTTCGGCGTACGTTGGCGTTCACCGGTCGGTCCTGTGAGATTTGATGTTGCGAACGGTTCGGATGGTGATGAGCATCAGTGGCGTCTGCATATCGTCGTGGGGCCGGAGCTGTGAACAGGGCGGGTATCAAGCGTGTCATCACTTACGCTGTGGCGGCATTGATGCTGTTCCTGCTGATAGCAGGTTTCACATTATTCTATGTTACCTCCACCCATGATGGTACGCGTCGGCTTTTCTACCTGGCTCAGAAACTGGCTCCCGGTGAACTGCAGGTCGATGTGCTGCAGGGGCGTCTGATTGGACCACTGGAGTTAAATGGGCTCAGTTACCGTCAGACGGATGGCCTTGTGTTGGAAAGTGAGCGCCTCTATTTGGATTGGCGACCGGTTCAACTGTTAAGTCTGAGACTAACCATTCTGGAACTGGCCCTGCAATCAACCCGTCTTCATCTGCCTCAGACAGCGCAAGCGCCCGAGGAGGTGCCGGCTGAACCATTCCAGGGAGTGACACTCCCTCTAGCCCTGACGGTGGAACATTTTTCCTCCGTAGATTTCGAGATTGTTCAGGCTGAAGATACAGAACCCCTGAAGCTTGACCGTCTGTTGTTGTCCGCCTCCACCGAGGGCGATCAGTTGACTCTATCAGAATTGGTTGCCGAGGGCTTTTCAGCCAACCTGACGCTGCAGGGCACGTTGGGTCTCAGCAAGTCATTACCGATGTCACTCGATCTCTCCTGGGACTATCAGCTGGTGGATGGGCCCCGCCTGTCAGGGAGGGGAAATCTGCGTGGAGATCTGCAGCAGATCACGCTGCATCAACAGCTGGCATCACCTCTGTTGGGTGTAGTGCAAGCCCGTCTATCCGAGGTACAGCGTGCACCGGCCTGGGAAGCAGAACTGGTGTTGGAAAAGGGCATGATGGGTGATTTTTCCAAGGATTTTCCAGCGGTGATACATGGCCGGATGCATGCTGAAGGTGATTTAGAGTCCGCGAAACTTAATAGCACGCTAGATCTTAAGGAGCCGAGTCTCGGTGAGTTGAAGACTGGGTTAGAGGCAAGTTTCCAGCAGGGTGTGATCAAGGTCGACAGACTCCAGTTGAGCAATGCAGATGGACTCAATCTCCAGGGTAATGGGGACTACCGCCTAGAGGGTGGAGAATTGTCTACAGGTTTGCAGTGGAAGGGGCTGCGTTGGCCACTGACTGGAGAAGCAGTGGATGTAACCAGTGATCAAGGGGAGATAAAACTGCAAGGTAAGTTTGAGGCGTATCGTTACCAGTTGAACCTGCAGGCATCCAGACCCGAGGTGGGTCCGGTTCAGGTCGAGGCCTCTGGTGCGGGGAATCTCAACGGTGTTGAACTTGAAACGCTGCAAATCGCACTGCAGGAAGGCAGCATAGAGGGCAAAGGTGAGGCGGCTTGGTCACCCAGTCCCAGTTGGCGAATGGATCTGTCGGGCAATGGGGTTAATCCCGAGTTGCTGCACAGTGACTTTCCAGGCGATCTTGCTTTCATCCTCTCTACCCAGGGCGAGATTAAGCAGGGAGAGCCTGTTGCAGAGCTGCGTCTTGAGCGGTTATCCGGCACTCTGAGAGCGTATCCACTAGACGCCAAAGGTGTGCTGGATCTCAACGGTGGTCAGCTGAATGTGAATCAGCTGGAGGTGGTCACAGGGGAGAACAGGATTCAGGTGAATGGCCGTCTCGGAGATCGCCTTGCACTTGATTGGTCGGTGGATGCACCTGAGCTGGCCTCCCTCTGGCCTGGACTCTCGGGCCAACTGCAGGCCGATGGAAAGTTGGCTGGTACGACTGAACAACCCAAGGTCGAGGCCATTGTGAAAGCTGGCGAGTTGGCGTTTCAGGACTATCGAATTGAACAACTCAATGGAGAGGTTGCCCTCGATCTGGATGGCGAGCAACCCTTAAGGCTATCGCTCAGCTCAATTGGGTTGAACGGGATGGGCAGGCAATGGGCATCCCTCAAAATTGATATCGATGGCACTCTTCCGCAGCATCAACTGACCCTGGATCTGGTCGGTGAACAGGCACCACAACTCTCTCTGGCCGGTGTGTCGGGTCTCAGTGAAAACGATCTGTGGCATGGCCAAGTGCAACGGTTGGAGATGAAGACGTCTGAAGTGGGTGATTGGCTGCTTGAGTCCGCTGTCGGCTACAGCATTGGGCCCAGTGATCAGTCAGTTGATCCCTTTTGTCTGACCTCAGATGCATCAAAGGTGTGCAGCATGTTCAAAGCAGGACCGGAAGGCGGATGGACATCTAACCTGCAGGCAAGTGACCTTTCTCTCACACGGCTGCAACAGTGGTTACCGGATGAGACCAAAATCACAGGCAAGGCGGGACTACAGGCCGATCTTTCTGCAGATGCGGACGGGCAGATCGTGGGTGAAGCTGAGCTACAGATTCCTCAAGGCGGACTCAGCTTCGAGTTGGGTGGTGGGCATGAGCAGGTAGACTTTTCGGGGGGTGTGATAAAAGCAGTCATTACTCGGGACGGTGCACAGGCTAGCCTGAACCTGCCGTTACAGGGACTGGGTGGCTTGGAGACCAGGCTGGATCTGCCGGGGTTGAACCTGGCCAGTCTGGATGCGCATAAACAACCACTGAAAGGCCGGATAAAGGGGGGCATGGATAATCTGGCACTGCTTGCAGCAATTTCACCCCAGTTACAAAACAGTCGGGGAAGACTGTCGGCCGATTTCGATTTGGGGGGGCATCTGGCTACTCCCCGTGTAAGTGGTAATGCAAAGATAGAGCAGGGTGCTGTGGATATCCCGGTACTGGGCATTGAACTACGTGAGTTTGATTTGCGTATTGAGGCACCGGATCTGGAAACCCTATCCCTGGTGGGCAGTGTCCGTTCCGGTAAAGGTAAGCTCTCGCTGCAGGGAACGACTCAGTTGGATGCCTCGAAAGGCTTTCCTTCCCAGTTTAAAATTGCGGGTAGGGATTGGGTTGCGGTGAATGTGCCTGAGGCTGAAGTGCATCTCTCGCCTGACCTCGCCTTTGTGCACAATAGCCAGCGTAGCGAATTGAAGGGCAAAATCCACCTGCCCTATGCGCGGATACGGCCAAGAGAAATACCCGAATCGGCGGTGTCAGGAAGTGCTGACCTGGTTGTAGTCGGTGCTGAGGAAACAGAGGATGTGCAACCGGATACACCGCTGCATGCTCAGATTCGTCTGACACTTGGTGACCGGGTCAGCTTTGATGGTTTTGGTTTACGGGGTAATTTTACCGGCGGTATTGTGGTCATCGATGAGCCGGGTCGGCCCGTTATCGGCAGGGGGCGTTTAGGTATCACCGATGGTATCTATCAGGCCTATGGTCAGGACTTAAAGATCGAGCGGGGATTTGCACTGTTTGCCGATTCTCCTGTCGATAATCCTGGTCTAGATGTGCGTGCAGTGCGCGAGATAGAAGATGTGATTGCCGGGATGCGTGTTACCGGGACAATGAAGAAGCCAAAACTCAAACTCTTTGCAACCCCTTCGATGTCGGAGACCGATGTGCTTTCTTACCTGATCACTGGTCGTCCCGCGGGTGAGTCGTCGGGAAAAACGGTGGGTATGCTCGCGGCTCTGCAGGCGAGTGGAGCTAGCAATGTAGCCTCTGAAATTGGCAGACAGCTGGGATTGGAAGAGTTGCGGGTGGATACCGGCAACTCGATGGAAGAGGCCTCTTTGGTGGCAGGTACCTATTTATCCCCCAGACTCTATGTGCAATATGTCAACGAGCTGGCTACCAGTGAGACCAAGATTCGTATGCGTTATGATCTGACCGATCGATGGCAGCTTGAAGCAGAGACCGGGCGTACCCAGTCCGGGGATTTCTTC
This sequence comes from Candidatus Thiodiazotropha sp. (ex Codakia rugifera), assembly GCA_025656675.1. GTDB lineage: Bacteria > Pseudomonadota > Gammaproteobacteria > Chromatiales > Chromatiaceae > Thiodiazotropha. Next base: position 417,572 of record JAHXHN010000001.1, on the reverse strand, counting down.
TATACCTTCGATCGCTAGTGTACTTTGTTATTGATTCAGTACCATTTTGAATCAACCCCATGTGCTCCACTAATCTCTTTCAGTTGTAAAGGTGAGTACAAAGAAACCCGTACGTTGTTGCTTCAGTGTCTTACGTTTCTCTCGACATAAGGTGAAAGGGTATTTATGCTTCTGAATAAGTCATTAGGGTCAAACACTTAGCAAGTCTTATGCTGCACCTCTTGGAATCTTTGAGTAAATGGGTAATCGTCATTTCGCTAGCGGTATTGTTAATCACCTTTATGAGCAAAGATGATTTACCCGACCCGACAATTTATGACTTGGATCGCCTGACCGACCCCAAGCAGAAGAAAACATTCCGATCACCTTTCAGCGTTGAGACAGGTGGGCAGTCCTACAAAATCAACCCTGAATTTTCCTATCAGCTTGAAGGTGTTGTTGTCAGCTATCACGATGCCGATGCTCTCAACGACATCTACCACCACAACAGTTGGAAGGACTTTCTCAATGTAAGGGATCTCTGCGTCATCTGGGGGGAGAATATCGGTAGCGGTGTCTACCAGGAGATGTCGTTCAGGAATGATACTTGGACCTGCTGGTTCAGCTGGGCTGACGCTGAGACCGGTTCACGTTTCAAAGGTGAGCAACTGTCCAACAACCACATACTCACCGACGATATCGAACTCAAACGCTTTTTAATGTCAGCAGAAATCGGCGACCATATCCGATTGGAGGGTCTGCTGGCAGAATACGAGAACCCATCCAACGGCTTCAATCGGGGTACCAGTACTGTCCGTACAGATCGCGGTAACGGGGCCTGCGAAACCATCTATTTGGAACGTTTTGAGATTGTACAAAAAGCCAATAAGCGAATTCGTTCGGTCTACCGTACAGCCAAATGGATACTGATCATCTCGCTCGGTCTGTTTGTCATCCTCTTCTTCATCACGCCGGTCAAAAAACCGCGGTTTTAAGAACGAGTCAGAGACTGCACGCGAAGACTACGTGCTACTTTAAACTTTTTAGCCGATGAGATTCGACGACAACCTATCAGTAGCAATGTTATGTCCTGGAGTAGTAAGGAAATAGCTTTGCTTGTCTGGAGCAGCTGAAGTTTTTAATCGCTAGTTACTGCTGCGCACAGCGTCAAAATCATCTGCAATGAGCAGGTTGGTCAAAAAGAACGCCTTGGTCCTGGAAGCTTGCTGACGCTGCTTTTTTTCCATCTGGATCGGGCATTCATGGGGCTGCCAGTCGCAAGCGATGCCGCTGATAACGAGGTGGGGGCATTCGCTGCAGGTCCGTGTTTTGTATAAGCCAGTCATGATCGTAAACTCAGTAGGTCGTGTGTATTTTAGAAATTAGCATAATATCAATGTATTACAAGAGAATATTGAAGGAAATTAATTGATTTGCTCCGTAACATCGCAAACAAATGATAAAAGTCCTTCTAAAAACACCATGTTTGCTTCCCTCATACCGGACAAAGGCAATCCAAAGATAAACGATGACAACCTTTGATGCTCAATAAGTTAGTCGGCACACACTTGTAAATATTCACCTCTACTGACAGTAAAAAAATGTTTTTTATGGCTGTTCTTTATGCGATACGCCTGAAATAGTCATTTCTTTCTTGAAAATGTGCATCCAGTCTCATTTTTTCCTGCCACAGGATTGCTGTGAATGTTTGTGTATACTCCAACAGATACAGATTGAATTCTGTAGGACCCAGGTCTTGAAAGAGTGGCTTGGTTAATAGTTAATTCCAGCGACGTATCTAGAGAATTTACCTGCCGTTATGTTTCAGGATTATTTCGGGATATCTGAAGATCCCTTTTCCATAACCCCGGACCCGAAGTATCTCTATCTCAGTGAGAGGCATCGTAATGGTTTTGCTCATCTTCTGTATGGTGTAACAGAGGGTGGTGGCTTCATGCAGCTTACCGGTGAGGTTGGTACGGGTAAGACACTGCTGTGCCGTAAATTGCTGGATGAGTTGCCTAAAGCAGTTGATGTCGCCTTTATCTTCAATCCCCGCTTGTCACCACTGGAGTTAGTGGCCACGATCTGCGATGAACTACACGTCCTCTATCCCCTTGGTTGCAATAGCATCAAAGAGGTAGTCGACTTTCTAAATGCCTATCTGCTGGAGAGTCACAGTCAGGGCAGGCGGACTGTCGTGATTATCGATGAGGCACAGAATCTCAGTTACGAGTCGCTTGAGCAGATACGTCTACTGACTAACCTGGAAACACCCTCGCAAAAACTGTTGCAGATTATTCTGGTTGGTCAGCCTGAATTAAGAAGCCTGCTGCAACGGGAAGAATTACGTCAACTGGCACAACGGGTAACAGCCCGTTATCACTTGACTCCACTATCCCGTTCAGAGACACGGGCCTATATTCAGCATCGCTTACTTGTAGCCGGATTCCAGCACCCCCTTTTTACCGCCGGTGCTGTGAATCTTGTTTATCGGCTCAGCAGTGGGATTCCCCGGGTTATCAACATCCTTTGTAACCGAGGCATGTTAATGGCATTCGCCATCAAGACCAACCGTATCACCAAGCGTATGATCAAGCAGGTTGCCAATGAGCTAAGCGGCGATGGGCAGCGTGCGGTCAGCAAAGGCTCCTGGGTTTGGGTTACACTCGGTATCCTGGTCTGCACACTGGCCGCCCTGGTTGTATGGAATTCCAATATGCTCCCTGATGTTACAGCGATGTCGGCATCAGATGAGATGCTATCTGTACCCACGACTGAACAAGTCAAAATATCTGAGTCGCAGCCAAAGCCTGCAATCATCACACAACCATTGCCTGACATAACGGCGCAAGTGAGCGAGAGCGACAAACTATCCGCGACGGAAGACGGACGGTCAGCAAAGATTGCTTCAGACCGTCAGACCGATAGCGCTGAACTCGCTGCGGTAGCCAGCATCTCCACGGAACAGACCCACGACTCAGAGACGACATCCCATGCGAAAAGGGTTGAGAAAGCGTCACAGGGGTTGGCTGGCTTGGTGGGGAATGAAAACAGCACTTTCATAACCCTGTTTGGCTACTGGCAGAGTGTCTATCCAATGGAAGATGGGTCACGCTCTTCTTGTGATAGGGCTGAGAGTGTGGGGCTGAGTTGTATATATGGACGGGGATCCTGGGACAATCTTGAGTATTACAATCGGCCTGCTGTGTTGGAATTAATCATGGACGATGGCCAAAGATACAACGTGGTTGCATCCGCATTGACTGATAGTGGTGTGACCTTGGACTTGAATGGCCGTCGATTCTCCTTTTCCCGCGATGAGATTGATAAGCTATGGACTGGGAGCTATATCATTCTTTGGAGACCCCCCGGTATCAGCAGCGAAAGTTTGAGCCTAGGACATGTTGGCAGTGATGTCAGGTGGTTAATATCCATGCTTGATCGTATTGAGGGGGTTAAGACGGTTTACGATCCAGTGAATACCCAATTCGACCTTCAGATACAGCAACGTGTGATGCGTTTTCAACGCGCGCATAATTTGTCAGCAGATGGCGTGGTAGGTAAGCAGACATTGATTCAGTTAAACAGTGCCGCAGTGGATTCAACCAGGCCTGTACTGCGTCAGGTGGGGGGCTGAGATGTCCTCCATACTTGATGCGCTTGAGAGAGCTTCCCAGGAGAGGCAGCCTGGAAAAGAGAATATCTTACCCGGTGTAAATCCACTTCCACCCGATAAAAATTATTGGTTGCCAGGTCTGCTGATAATGGTAATGCTGTTGTTGGTATTGGCTATCGGCTATTGGTTTATATCCCAGAAAAATTCGCTGCCGGCAGAAGTGCCAGTTAGCCATCCCGATGAGGCGGTTCAGAAATCATCACCAAGAGAATTCGAGCAGAAAAAAACCAGTGAGGCTGTCTTGGCAGCGAAACAACCGGTAGCGAAAAAGGCTGAAACCACAGTAGATCGAATAAGGCATAGCACGCTTCCCAATCAGCGTCCATTGATCTCGGAGGCAGTGGTTAGCCAAGTGATGGACGATAAGAAAAAAGTGCAGGTGAAACCAAAACAGGCTCAGCCATCGGCAACCGTTACACAGTCACCGGAAAAGATTGATAATGAAGATACCGCCATTGCAGGAGTAGAGGTTCCTGTGGTGAAAGAGCCTGCCAATATTCAGGATGAGAAGCGTCCCGATGAACCACCAATAGAAGCGTCCATTCAGCAGAAAGCAGGGGATTCAGAAGCTAATCCTGTCCAGTCAACCCATGTAGAACAATCTGAAATCACTGACTCAGAAAGTCAGATTCCACTGATCTGGGAATTGCCACAAGGATTGCGTGAGGAATTGGGTCAGTTAAAAACCAGTATCCATGTTTACAACAAAGAGCCGGAACAACGTTTCGTTATTATTAACTTGCGTCGTTATGGTGAAGGTGACGTCTTAAGCTCGAAAGGTTATCGTCTGCAGAGAATCGACCGGGACGGCATTGTGGTCGATTATGGGGAGGGGCTGGTGCGTCTGTTACGGGAAAAGTACTAGGGCCTGAACCACCCCAAACAACTGTAAGCCACCTCATTTGAGATGGCTTGTATGCTGTATTGGCATGCGGGTCTTATTATCGTTTAGCCCTACGACGTGCAAAGCCTAATCCAAACAGGCCAGCTCCTAGAAGTGCAATGACAGAGGGTTCTGGTACGGAGGCGACCAACTCGATATTGTCGATGAGACCGCCATAGCTATTGTTCAGGCCATCAGCCTCAAATGCCAGATACATGGTCGTGTCAGTGGCTGTCAGTGAGAAGCTGTTTTGTATCCATGAGCCCGTTCTTGATGCATCGTCAATACTGACAATCTCATTGAGAGAAAGCGTATCCTGGCCCCATAGCATATTGATGCCATTGTCATTGCCGCCATTGTTTGTCCGGGCACTGTACCAAAATGAAATATCATAGGTCAGCCCGGCGATGAGGCCGTCAATCTGTTGAAACATTGTGCTGTTGTCATGTGAATCCAATTCAACATAATTATTCCCATCCTGGGCATCAATAAAACCCAAGGTGCGATTCGTCTGTATTTCGATACCGCTGCCAGATGAAGTTTCCCATCCGGTAATGCCGCTGAAAACATCCCAATTCCCGACAATGTTGTCTTCGAAGCTGCCATTCACCATGAGGTTTGCCGATAGATTGAAGCTTAGACCTGTCAACAAGACTACTGATAGATATGCGAGTCGTTTTTTCATCATGTTAAGTCCCATTAAGCCAGTTCTGGCGAACAGCAAAATCCGTGCAAATAATAGGCCATGCAAATGCTTTTAGTAATTTAATTAATAAGTTATCTTGATTATGTGTCGCCATACGAAATCGAAATGCGTCTTATTTAGAAAGAGTGTAAAAAAAATCGACACATAAACAGCTTCGGTTCATAGAGGTGGGTTATGGGGAGCGTGTTGCAATTAAGGAAATCAATGATGCTGACTGGCAGGGTTTAGTGTGATGATTCGTCTCAATTATGAATGCTGATTGAAGGAAAATATTGAAAATGAGTAGGTTGGACAAGGATCAGACTGAATTAAAAATCGGGCTTGCCCTGGGTAGTGGCGCAGCCCGTGGCTGGTCACATATTGGCATCATCCATGGCCTGGCGGAAATGGGGATCGAGCCGGACATCATCAGTGGGAGTTCCATCGGTGCCCTTGTGGGGGCTGCCTATGCTGCGGACAAACTGGACCTGCTGGAAGCCTGGACCCGTTCGCTTAACTGGAAAGAGATTATTCGGTTTCTCGATCCCGCGCTGTTGGGTGGTGGATTGATCCAAGGCGAAAAGCTGACTGATTTTGTGAATCACTATGTAAAAGATCTGGGATTCGAAGGGTTGAAACGAGAACTGGGTGTGGTGGCAACTGACCTTGAGACGGGTAGAGAGATCTGGTTTCGCAAAGGCCCTGTGATGGAGGCAGTCAGGGCTTCAATCAGCCTTCCCGGACTTTTTACCCCCATACAACACAATGGACGCTGGCTGGTGGATGGCGGGCTTGCCAACCCGGTTCCGGTCTCTCTCTGCCGAGCCATGGGGGCTGACATCATCATTGCCGTTAACCTGAATGGGGACATACTCGGCAAGCATCTGCGTCGCGATGATACAAAGGATGAAAAGCCCGATCAGGTCAGTGAAGATGATCTTATAAGCAGGATTGCGGGCCAGATGAAGAGCACCCTGAACGCACGCAAGAAGGATCTTATGTCGCGTATATTTGGTGTCGACCGGAAAGAGCCTGGTCTCTATGAGGTGTTGGCCAGCTCTATCAATATTATGCAGGACCGCATCACCCGTAGCCGTATGGCAGGCGATCCTCCGGAAGTGATTCTTGCGCCACGCCTGTCTCAGTTGGGGCTGATGGAGTTCGACAAGGCAAACAGGGCTATCGCCGAAGGTCGTCGGGAGGTTGAGCGAATGCATCTTGCCTTGGAACAGCTGTTTGAAAGATAAGGGTAGCAATCATTATTCATTAACAAACGGATAGAAAGGTTCATTGACCTGTTGGAGGTCAGGCTTCTCCTGCAGCATACGTGCCTTGACCCGGGTTGTTGTCAGCCCTTTCTGATCAAGAATCTCGGGGAACAGGCGAAATACACGGCTGCTTTCCTGAGGCCTTTTCCAGGCAGCGTGTTCCAGTTGTTTTCGGACTTCAGATTCAAGACTCAATTGCAGTAGCCAGGGCGCTTGCCAGCTGAGGAAATCCATGACCAGCTGTTTATGGTCTGCATCAATCCACTGATCACGTAACAGTAAAGGCGGGAAGGCCGCCACAGGGAAGTGTTCGCCATGTTGGCCGCTGCCTGTACCATCGGCGCTGCGTTTGATCCAAATCGCTGTCGATTGCTTTCCAGCCGTATCTCTGATCAGTTGTGTCAGATCTTCAGCATCCCCTGAATTGGAAAAAAATCGCTTAGTGGCTTGCCCTCCGGGGTACCAGGCAGGTCTATCGTTCTCACAGAGGGTGTCATTATCAAGCGCGCTCTCAAGTAATGCCAGGGGGTATCCTTTGCGTTCATCAAGCAGCCAGTACTCACAATGATCTGCTGCGGGGAACGGGATTTTGCCAGCATGCCGCTCAACCATAGTAAGAAGACGATCACCAATCTCTTCAATAAGTCCGGATGGCATGGTGCCACGAATACGGGAACGGCTAAGACCCCGGGTTGAATTCCAGCTTCCATAAACAATCTCTGAAAGTCCGGTATGACTGATGATGCTCTCATCTGCGACATACAGTTTCCAATCCCAGCCATCCATACTCTCCGCGACCCCACCCTTCACAGCGATGATTTGCTGTACTCCATGAAAAGGGGAGAGGAGGCGACGGCTGTATGTTTGAGTCTCCATAGCAGAGATTTTGGTCTTGAATGAACGATCCGGCAAGTTGATATGGTTTGGTTTGCCCAACAATCAATATGGGTCAAGGGCAGCGCAACAGGCCTATAAAGATTGCGACATGTAAAAAAACAGTGATCGAGATGGAGGATGGAAACAGAGCGGGTTATTATCCTGGTACCAACCTGCAAGTAGGTTATCCGCACGCAGGGCGCTACGCCTGATTGGAGTCTGGGAGATGGGAGAATCAATTGGCTAACTCACTACAAGATCAACTGTTGAAAGCTGGTTTGACCGATGAAAACAAGGTCAATAAGGCTAAAAAGGCTAAACAGCGCAAGGAGAAGGAGCAACGCCACAAAAAGAATAAAGTGGATGATGAATCTGTGCGCTTGGCTAAAATGGCAAAGGCCAAGGATATGGAGCGTGGTCGGGAGCTGAATCGGAGAAAGAACGAGGAGGTAAAGCAAAAAGCGATTGCTGCTCAAATCAGACAGTTGGTCGAGATGAATCGCATTTCACTAGACGATGGAGAGATTGCCTACCATTTCAATGACGATGGGAAGGTTCAACGAATCCATGTAACAGAAAAACTGCATGGACAACTCAGCCGCGGGCAATTGGCAATCGTCAAATTAGATGCCCACTATGCAGTTATCCCGGCTGGTGTTGCAGAGAAGATCAGCTGTAGAGATGACGCAAGCATTATCGTATACAACGATCGCGAATTAGAAGATGACAGCGACGATCCCTATGCCGACTTTAAGGTGCCTGACGATCTGATGTGGTGATAGTGGCCTTCTCCACCAGCATGGGATATTTATAGCCGGCGCCGAAATCGTGGTCGAGGACCAGGGTACCCGTAACCGTTACCTGGTCACCAACATTAGCCGTACTTTGACTGGTGATCGTGATGTCATGAGTGCCCTCTTTGGGGTTGCCGGACCCATCCTGCAGATGGATGAAATTTCGCTGCATAATTTGGTTGTTCACCTTCACCACTTTGCCTTGTAAAGTGACCTGCTTGCCATTAAGGGAGGTCCCGTCTTTGTAGAGATTTTCAACCGAAATAGCGACCGATTCATCTGCCTGCAGGGGTGACAGGAGTAGGCAGAAGAGAAGGCCGGTTAGGGTGAGAGATGAGTACATGTGCCTATCCTGTGTTTCGGTGAGATAAGCCCGCAGTATATCACTTGTTGCTTTCTCGAATCCCGGATTTGTCCGTAAATGAGTTATTGTACCTGGATTCCGCAGTTGACCGCTGTAATCCGACGTAAGGTAACGAAATGCCGTATCAAGTGATGGATTTATATCGTACCCATTGGGTGAGATGTGATGCACTACATGAATTTGTGAAAATCCATAATCAACTGCGGATTCAAGGCTGAATAAAACCGGAGTGTGCGTCTGTTCGGACATTCTCTATCACGGTAAGAGCCCACAAAAGGGCCAGATTTCAGCGATGGTTGAGTCCGCAATAGCGACGCGACAAAACCACGCAAATTGACATCTTATTCCCGCAGCGTTTAATGTTGTACAAAACAACAAGGAAGAAATAAGGCTTACTTCATAACGAAGCCCTGAAAAAAAAGAATTAACAGGGCGCAGGAAATCGTTTCATTTCTACCTGAATACGTGGGTTTACAGGGAGTGTAGAGCTTGCTCTATATGCCTTGATGGATACCCGGTTTCAGGTATTTAACGAGGGCCAATGATGTGGTGGATGCAGCAACTGCCGAGGAGACAGCTCCGAGGTTGAGGTTAACCCGTGAGCACATCGTGGAGATCGTCAGCGACTCCGGTGAAGGTGCGCAAAAGGCAGGTCAGACCTTTGGAACGGTCTGTGCCAGAATGGGTAACGGCGTCTGGACCGTTGAGATCATTCCTGCCGAAATTCAACCCCCTGCCCGCTCACCTGCCGGTGCCAGCGGCATCCGAATTCGCCTTGCCTCTCATACAGTCACCAATATGGGGGATGAGGCCGATATCGTCGTGGCCTTTAATGAGCAGGTTCTCTATTCGCGTATCGTCAACGGCGCCTACAAAGAGGGCACTCAGGTCCTGTTGGAGGACAAATGGCGTGACGATAAGGTGCCTGAGATCCGTGAGCAATACGCAAAAGCAGTGGCAGAATTCCGCGAAAACGGCCTGATCGTGCATGAGCTGCCGATTGAAAAGGCCTGTCTCGAAATCATACCGAATCCACGTCGCGGTAAAAATATGTTTGTTCTGGGTATGTTGTGTCGTATCTATTCCCGGGATGTGGCCCTCGCCAAGGGGGAGATAGCCACCACCTTCAAGCGTAAGGGTGAGAAGGTGATCGATATCAATCACCGCTTGTTCGATGCAGGCTATCAGTTTGCTGAAGAGACGCTGGCGTTGGAATACCAGGTTCCGCCTCAACCACTGGAGGAGCGGGAGGGCAAGCGCTTTATTGTTACCAATGGCAACACGGCGCTGGGCCTGGGTGTAATGGCCTCAGGCATGGAGCTGGTCTCCATGTATCCCATCACTCCTGCCACCTCAGCATCCCACTATCTAGCCGATGTCTATCATGAGGTCGGCGGCTTTGTCCATCAGGCCGAGGATGAGATCGCAGCGGCAGGTTTTGCGATCGGGTCCTCCTTTGCGGGTAAGACAGCCTGTACTATTACTTCTGGCCCTGGCCTGGCGTTGAAGAGTGAGATGTTGGGTCTGGCGGTGATGGCGGAGGTTCCCCTGGTGGTCTGTTTGGTCCAGCGGGGCGGTCCTTCCACCGGACTGCCGACCAAGGTGGAACAGGGTGACTTGCTGGCATCACTCTTCGGTATGCCGGGTGATGCGCCCAAGGTGGTCATTGCCGCCGCTACGATTGAGGAGTGCCTGCACTTCGTGGTGATGGCGCGACGGCTAGCCGAGACATTCCGTACCCCGGTGATATTGCTCACCGATGCGAATCTGGCAACAGGTGTTCAGCCCTACCAACGGCCGGAACCGAGCCTTGACTGGTTGGCTCCACCCATAGACCAGTCGGATTGGGATGAGCATATCCCACCCTACAATTGGGACTCCGAGACCGGTCTCTCTCCGCGACCGGTTCCGGGTATGTCCGGCGGCCAATATATCCTCACCGGCCTGGCCCATACCAACCACAGTAAGGTGGCCTACGATTCTGATTCGAATCAGCATGGTTCCAACATGCGTAGTCGTAAATTTGCCGCACTGGCCAGTACCCTGAAGCCACCTGTCGTGCACGGCGACGAAGAGGGTGATCTGTTGGTGGTGGGTTGGGGTTCAACCCTGGGTGCCATCGAGGAGGCTGTCGATCGTGCCCGTGCTGAGGGTTTTAAAATATCATCCCTGCATCTGCGTTTTATTTTACCGATGGAACCCGGATTGAAAGCGATATTCAAGCGTTTTCGTAAAATCATGACTGTGGAGATAAATTACAGCGATGATCCAGATGCACCGCTGATCACGGAAGAGACCCGACGTTATGCCCAACTCGCCATGCTGTTGAGGGCTCATACATTGATCGATATCGATTGCTGGTCAGTTGTATACGGTCACCCACTACAACCTGGCATGATCAAAAATGTGCTCATCGAGCGACTCAAAGAGTTGCAGGGAGAGACCTCATGTTCGGATTGAAACCTGACTGGTCGTTGGAGGTCTTTGAGCGATATTTCACTATGGGCGACTATGCCGGTGGTGAGGCCAGGTGGTGTCCGGGTTGTGGTGATCATGCGGTATTGACGGCTGCCCAGAAGGTATTGCGCGACGAACAGCAACGGCCGGAGATGTCGGTCTGTGTCTCAGGTATCGGCTGCTCCAGTCGCATGCCACACTATCTGGGTACCTATGGCTTTCACGGTCTGCATGGACGGGCACTGCCTGTTGCCTGTGGTATCAAGTCAAGGCGTCCGGATCTGGATGTATGGGTGGCGACGGGAGATGGTGACTGCTTCTCCATCGGCACCGCCCACTGGATCCATGCGCTGCGCTACAACATGGATATGACCCTGATGGTCTTCGATAATGCCATCTATGGACTGACCAAGGCGCAAACTTCCCCCACCAGCCCCCAGGGTCTTAAAACCAATACCCACCCCTTTGGCGCCATACTCGATCCACACAATCCGTTAACGGTGACTTTGGGTGTCACCAATGTCTCTTTTGTAGCTCAGGTAGCGGATTGGAATCCGCCGCTGCTCTACGAAACGCTTAAGGCTGCGTATCGTCACAAAGGGACCGGCTTTGTTCGTATCATTCAACGTTGCCCCGTTTACTCGGATAATTTTTCCAAAGAATTGCAGCAGAACCCGGACCGATTTGTCCTGCTGGAGCATCAACAGGGGATACCGGTGGATAAGAGCGTCAGCCGTCAGTTTCCCAATCGGTTGGAGCATGATCCATCGGATCTGGGGCGGGCCTTTCAACTTGCTGCTGATACCTCGAGGTTACCGTTGGGTTTGCTCTACCATAATCCGGATGCCCAGTGCTACGAAGATCTTTCAAGCCAGGGGGTTGCGATGACGCCGGAACAGAGATTGGCCGGTTTTAATACCGTTTTGGACCGCATCACTGTCTGAAAACCCATGTAGGGAAGGCTGGATGGACTCCCCAATAAGAGTTTTTCTGATATGACAATAACAACTCATACAAACGCTGAGGATCGCTCAACCCAATTGCCAGGCAATGATTCGGGACGGCCGCCTTCCCTGCCGATGGCGGTCAAAGATGCCAAGGCGACCCGGGAGCTGATGTTCATTCTGCGTCATTTTCACCTCGGTGACCCGGCTGCCAGGGAGCAATTGGAATCGATAGGCAACGATTACCTGCCAGCATTGCTCGATCCCTATCGCGATGTATCACGACTACGTTATGACTATCCCCTGTTTCTTTTTCCTCCCCATGCCGAAGAGCGATATCAGACCGCCGAAGAGCTTGCTTGCCCGTTGTCTCAATGGTTTCAACAGGTGTTGATGCAGTTTGCGCCCGGTGAGAATGAGGCTCGTGTACTGAAGGATCATCTCCCCTGGCTTGAACACCATATACGCAAACTGTTGCAGCAACGGGAAGGTCCTGTCGATGCCGGGGCGACACTGGCTGAGTCAAGCATTGCCCTGCAAGCCCATCTCGATCTACCCGAACAGGATCAGCAGCGCTTGAGCAGTGATATGAATCAGCTGTTACAGGTGGTACCGGAGGGAGGTCAGTTGTTGAGTTATGGCCGTTATCCCGCGCTTCATCTGCTTATCCATGCTGTACGTAGCCAAGCCGCGATTCTGCAGAGTCGCTTTCAACAGCGCATCAATCGTTGTGTTAGTGGTCTGAATAAACTTCTCGAGGTCGAGTGGATAAAATCGGACGAATCGATAGAGCCTAAAATGGCCCGTGACAGCGTTGGACTGGGTGGCGAGCTGTTTGATCCCGTACGGCTTTCGGCTGTGATGGACCATTCCCGGGGTAGCCAGACAATCTCAGAGAGACGCCGGGAACGTATCGAATATGCCTTAAAGATCATGGAGGACTGGGAGCCTGATCCGGTCCTGGTCCGCTTTCTGCACATCGGCACCCTCACCGATCCCTGGGTTCAGGAGGTCGATTTTTGCCAGGAGATAACCGATCGGGATCCTTGTGCCAAGGCGATGGAGATCTTTGATCGAGAGGCCGAGAAGCTCACATCGATCTTCAGTGCGGTACGCATTGCCGAGCTGGATATTGAAGGCATCTACAACCCGGAATTACATAACCCCTGGTTTGCCAACTTCAGCTGGGAGGCCTTTTCTCAGGATGAGCTGAGAATGGTGCCGTCGGTGATCGCGTTGGGTTCGGCGGACCAGGTGGCGGGGGAGGGACTGCGTACCTTTTCCCGTCTGCTTAGCTCTGGGCGGCCGATACAGATTTTGATCCGGGTCCTGGCCCATGCCGATCCGGGTGCCGGACTGGATGGTAATCCTTTCCAGAGTTTTAGGACTGAGTTGAGCTACCTGGGCATCAGTCATCGTCAAGCGGTTGTTGATCAATCCTCCGCTGCCCGTCATCAGCATCTTTTAAAGTGCTACCTGATGGCGATGGACGCAACCCGAACCAGTCTGCATGTGATCAATACCGGTTTACGCCCACCTGGCAATCTACTGCCACTCAATGCCTGGTTAGTGGCGGGTTCTGCCATTGAAAGTCGAGCCCACCCCTTTTTTCGTATCAATCCTGAAGCCGGTGATTCCGCTTCAGTAAGAATGGACTTCAGCGATAATCCGCAGGCAGACTGTGATTGGCCGCTGCACCCATTTCAATACCTGGATGACAACGGCAGCAATGTCACCATTGAGTTGGCATTTACCTTTGCCGACCATGCCTTGTTGATCGAGCGTCTGCGCGACCATTTTCGTGTGATTCCCCCGGGTTGCGACTCCGAAGGGCTGGTATCGATACAGGACTATCTGACAATGAGTCTGGAGGAGGCTTATAAGCGGGTACCCTTTGTGTGGGCGATAGATGGAAACGCCATTCTCCACCGGTTGGTGATCTCCAGGTCGCTCGCCCTTGCCTGTCGCGACCGTCTTAACTATTGGCATACCCTGCAGGAGATGGCAGGGGTGCGTAACCGATATGTCGATATGGCGGTGGAGGAGACGCGCGCCGAGGAGCGCAAGCTCGCCGATGAGGCCATGCAGCGACTGCAGGCGGCACATGCAGAGGAGGTGGAGCGGGTCAGAAACGAAGCTGCGGGTGAGGCCATGCAGCGGCTGACTGATGTGTTGCTGGGTATGGATGCGGAGGGGGGCAGTCATCCTGTCCTGATGCGTCCGTTAACCCCACCCGAGAATGACACCCTAGCCACTGTCGAGCAGGAGCAAGAAACAGCGGCAGTGAGTGACATTGCACCAGAGGAGGAAGAGGTTCTCGCCTTCGATGAGCCCTGGATAGATACGCCCCTCTGCACCAGTTGCAATGATTGCCTGCCGATCAATCCTCAACTTTTTATCTATAACGAAGAGAAGCAGGCCATGCTTGGAGATCTTGGCAGTGCGACATTCGCCCAACTGGTTCAGGCGGCTGAAATCTGTCCTGCAAAGTGTATACATCCGGGCAAGCCATCCAATCCGGATGAGCCGGATCTGGATCTATTGATTGAACGTGCAGCACCATTCAACCAATGAGCAGCTTCGTTATCGCACCCGCCATCATGACCGGTATCGGTCTGTTGTTTGCGATCATTCTGGCGGTGGCCTACCGTTTTCTGAAGGTCCAGGAGGATCCCCGTATTGAGGAGACTGAGGATTTGCTGCCAGGTTCCAACTGTGGCGCCTGCGGTCAACCAGGTTGTCATGCCTTTGCCGAACAACTGGTGCAACTTGCCGTTCAACCCAGCAAGTGTACCGTGGCAAGTCAAGCGTCGATCGATGCGGTGGCGGAGCTTTTGGATGTGGACCCCGGACAGCAGGAAAAACTTGTGGCGCGCCTGCATTGTGCCGGTGGCAAAGGTCAGGCCTATCAGATCGCCGAGTATCAGGGTTTTGAAAGCTGTTTGGCGGCATCTGTGGTATCCGGTGGTGGCAAGGGGTGTTCCTGGGGTTGTTTTGGTCTGGGTGATTGCCAGGGTGTCTGCAGCTTCGACGCAATCAACACAAATCCAAATGGTCTGCCGGTGGTCGATGTGACGAAATGTACGGCTTGTGGCGATTGTGTCGGGGTCTGCCCTAGAGACCTGTTGGAACTGGTGCCCATCAGCCAGAACCTGTTCGTTCAGTGCAAGGCGCCTCTTGCCGGTGAGATGGCCGTTGCGCTCTGCACCACGGCTTGTGATGCCTGTGAGCGTTGTGTAGCGGATGCGGCGCCAGGCTTGATTCGGATGAAGGAGAACCTACCCGTAGTCGACTATTCAGGTGGAGGACCGGCACGTCCAGAAGCGACCTACCGATGTCCAACGGGTGCCATCCAATGGCTGGAAGGCAATCAGTTCACCGATCATCAACCTTCTCAGAATCAACGTGAGGTCCGTTATGCCCGGCTTCGCTAACACAGCTTTACGCCTGCTGAGACGTCTGCTTGGGTCATCATCCCATACTCAGGGTCCCTATGCTGGAACAGCTACCGTGCTGGATGGCAATACGGCTGTCGCCCTAACGGAAGCGGGTTTCAGTGATGCGGCAGGGCTGGGGGCATCCTTTCCAGCCGAATTTGCTGATCTGGCCTGGCGAAATGAACAGTGGCGTCAACCAGTGAACCAGATGGGTACCCCACTGGGTACGCACACAGCGGAAGGGGTTCGCGGTGCACTGGCTGCAAGCATCGGCATGGCGATGAGCGGCCTGCGTGCAACCAGTTTTCTGTCTGGGACTGATCTGGCCCAGACGGGTGATTTACTGGCAGTTGCTGCCGGACATCGTCTACCCCTGGTCATGCATGTCAGTGCCCGTGCCCTGGCGAGTCATGCACCGGCCTTGGGGAGTGGTCATGAAACTTTTCACCTGGCAGCAGATTCAGGCTGCTTCCAGTTTATGGCAGCAAATGTCCAGGAGGCTGTGGATTTTTCCCTGATTGCCCGTCGAGTCGCGGAGCAATCGTTACTGCCAGGCTTGGTCGGTATGGACTGTGAGCAGACTGCACTTGCGTTACAGGAGGTCAGATTGCCGCCCGTAGGATTGATGAACGGGTATCTTGGGCAGCCGGATGACCAGATCGTATCCACAACGCCAGCACAACAACTGATATTGGGCAAAGCGCGTAGACGTGTGCCACGTTGGCATAACCCTGACCGTCCGGTCATGTTGGGAGGCCTGCAGGCTACCGAAGTGTGGGGACAAGCCAAAGCGGCGGGGCGTGTCTTCTTCGATGACACATTCTCGACATGTCTCGATGATGCCTTTGATCAATTTGCACAACAGACCGGTCGGCATCATCGGCTGTTGTCATCTCACAGGGTGGAGGATGCCTCCCTGATTCTGGTTGCCCAGGGGGCGGCTGTCGAGACTCTCGAGGCTTTGGCAGATTACCTGCGAGACAACCATCGATTAAAAGCCGGTGTGCTGGGTATCCGCTGTCTGCGTCCTTTTCCCGGCGAGGAGATAGTACGGCAGCTCAGCCAGTGTCCCCGAGTCTGTGTACTGGAGCGTTTGGATACGCCTCTGGCGTCGGATCCCCCCCTGTTGAGGGAGGTGCGCGCAGCATTTGATCATGGGTTTGAAAATGAGCGGTTTGGGACTGATAAAGGCGTTGGCTACCCACCCTTAAATGCACATCAGCACCCCCGCTTTATTTCGGTTATTTACGGTCTTGGGGGTCTCCCGTTGCGTGGCGCCGACCTGCTTGCCTTATGCCTCAACCTGGATACGATCAAGCGATCCCAGATCTATCTGGGAGTCAAATTCTCCCAGCTGTCCAGTGATTACCCCAAACGACAGGTTTTGCTCGATCGCTTACGTCGCAGCTATCCGGATATTGCAGATCTGGGACTTCGCGATGAGGCTGCATCTCCTGAGCTGAGGCCGAAAGATGCCATGACCCTGGTATTGCACCGATTGTCAGGAGATGCCGGTGAAGGGTTGATGATTGAAGCTGCGCTCTTTCTCTTTCGATTGCTGGGGGGTGGATTACGCAGTCGACCGGCCCTGTTCACCAAACCCTGGGCAGGCCGCTGTACGGATCGGCTGAGTTTTAGCCGTGATGGCTTACGTGATCCGGGAGATGAAACCCCTGTCGATCTGGCCGTTTTGGTTTCGGATACTGGAATGGAGCGGCTCTCCCCTCATCTGGGGCTGGTTAAAGAGGGGGTGTTGCTGGTGCAGAGCCTGTTGCCCGATGAGTCGGTTTGGGCACAATTACCGGCGGCTACGAGAGTACACCTGAAGGAGTCAGGTGGGCAATTGTATAAAATAACACCACCTGAAGCTGCCATCTCGGCACCCAATGAATACCTGCTGGGTGCCATCTCAGGGGTGTTGTTGAAAACAGACCAATTGGAAATAACGCAACGTCGTCTGGTTACAATGCGTGAAGAGCAACTGCGTCAGTCGGTGATGAATGTTGATGCCACCCTGACAAGTTTTGAGGCAGGCATTAAACAGGTGAAGGAGATCAATTACACCCGCTTTCCACTCAACCCGATGCGTTCATCGGTGACAACTGTTGAACAGGTTCCTGCCATGGTTCGACGACTGGGTAACATCGATGATGCCTATGACAGCCTGCCTCGATTCTGGGATCAGGTCGGGGTGCTCTATAAGCAGGGCAAGAATGAACAACTGGCACCTGACCCATACCTGGCAATGGGTGCGGTACCTCCCTTTTCGGCAAGTTTTCGCGACTTGAGCCGATTTCGTAAACAACACCCTCTTTTCAATCCAGTCCTGTGTACAGGTTGTGGCGATTGTTGGAGTCGTTGTCCCGATTCGGCCATCCAGGCCCTGGCCATCTCTCCGACCCGTCTGATCGATGCCGGCATTCGATGGAGTTCAGCTGAGATACTCAGGCCTATTGCATCTAAGCTGGCTGCCGGTATTGCCAATCTGTGTTTACAGCAGGATCCCCCTCCGCCTACCACGGTGGAGTCATTGCTTGAGCATGCCTATGGCAGGATCAGGGATAGACTGCCCTTTGCCGAAGAACGCAAACAGGCGATTGAGCATGGCATCGAGCAGATGGTTGAAAAGATCGGTTGTCTGCCAGTCGCGATCACAGATCCTCTCTATCATGATGCGGAAAAGCTGAATAAGGGTAGCGGTGAGT
Source organism: Candidatus Thiodiazotropha sp. (ex Codakia rugifera) (assembly GCA_025656675.1). Taxonomy (GTDB): domain Bacteria; phylum Pseudomonadota; class Gammaproteobacteria; order Chromatiales; family Chromatiaceae; genus Thiodiazotropha. The sequence goes on along the minus strand of JAHXHN010000001.1, from coordinate 399,501 downwards.
TATTGGCCTTGTCGGTCGACCCGGAGGGTTGCAAGGGGTGCGGGATCTGTATCCAGGCCTGTCAGTCGGCGGCGTTGCAAAACATCCGACAAAGTTCGCAATCCCTGTCTCAGGCACGACAGATAGAGCGGGCCTGGCACAGTCTGCCCGATAGCGAGTCGGCAACCCTCAACAGACTTGAACAGCATCCGCAAGTCGGTGCCTTGGCCGCTGTCCATCTGGCCCATAGTGCCGGCTTGGCGATGACAACGGGTGATGGTGCCGAGCCGGGATCGGGTGCCAAGTTGGCGATACGTCTGGTCCTTGCCGTAGTGGAGGCGCAACTGGCCCCGCGGTTTACTGAATATCTGCAACAGGTCAAGCATACCCGGGAAGCGATAACCGATCTGATTCGCACAATCCTGTCGGATGCCTTACCTGCCGACGATCTGGATGCGCTCTCGCGTGGTCTGGATAACATCGATGCCCGACAGGCCGATATGACCAGTCTCCTCAGTGAAGCCGAATCGGCAGTCGGGAGCAAGGTCGATGCGGCCCGGCTTCGTCGTCTGGTTGATCTGGCGCGTGATCTCGGTGATCTGGCCTGGCGACTCTCTTCAGGTCGTCAGGGGATGGGCCGGGCTCGGGTGAGCCTGGTACTCTCTCCCGGCTCCGCCGTTGGTTGGGCCAGCAGTTTTCCTCATAGCCCCTATTGCGCACCTGTTACCCTCGATCCTACCGGTGATGGCGTACAGCTCGCGGCGGGTCTGCTTGAAGGTCAATTACGCCAGGCAACGGAGGGCTTTGTCATGATGCGCAAGGCGCGGACAGAGCTTGAAGCTTCTGCCGATGCAGCACGTCTTTGGTCTGATATTGAGTCACTGACATGGCGTGACCTTGATGAACAAGAACGGTCTCTCTGTCCCACCATGCTTTTGGTGGGCGATAGCGATCAGCTGGTTGGTCGTGGTCTGGGGCAGCTCGCCCGGGTGCTAGCCAATAAGTTGCCGGTTAAGGTTTTGCTGCTCGCAGACCTGGATCTGGGCCTGGCAGATCGGGCAGGCCTGGATTCACCCCTCTCCCCTGTTAATGATGTCGGTATCGACTTGGCGCTGTTGCCGCTTACCCGGCGTGATCTGTTTATCGCCCAGACATCAGTGAGTGTCCCTGCCCATTTTGCCACAAGCATCCGATCCGCTTTCGCCTACCCGGGCCCGGCGCTGATGCATCTGCATGCACCGAGCCCGACACGGCATGGATTCGCAACGGATCAGACAATAAACCGGGCCGAAACAGCGGTTACTGCCAGACTCATGCCCCTGTTTAGATACGATCCACAAGGTGAAGGCGTATTGGGTTCCAGGATCACATTAGATGACAATCCGGACCCCTTGGAACAGTGGGTTATGGACCCTGAGGGGCACGCCATCACCCCGGCCGATTGGGCATTGGGAGAAGCCCGTTTTACAGACTGCTTCGGCCCTGTGAATGAGGGGGACGAAGGGGTTAGCGTGGCGGAATATCTGGCCCTGTCGGAAAAGCAACGTAACAAATGGGTACCGATTGCAGAACAGCACCTCAATGAGGATGAAGTTTGTCGCATCCGGGTAGAGGAAAGATTGCTTAGGGTTATCGAGGAGAGACAGGCGAGCTGGCGTATGCTGCAGGAGCTGGCCGGTTTGGTGACGCCGTTTACAGCACGGATTCAAGAGCAGGAGCAAGCACGTGTTGCAGCAGCCCATGAAGCTGAATTGAAGGCGCTCGCGGATGAATACGAACAGCGCATTCGCGAGTTAAGCGGCCAACTGCAGCAACAGACCCGGCAAGCGATGCGTGACCGCCTGATGCAACTTGCGGGTTACCGGGATTCGACACATCGTAAATCGGGTTCGCAATGATAACGACATGTTAGCCCTCTCTACACTCTTCAAGCACAGTTTTTCACACGGCATTCATCCCGATGAGTACAAGGATCAGACCGCCGCATTGCCGACCCAGCGAATGCCTTTTGTGGAGCGTTACATACTGCCACTACACCAGCACTTGGGAGCCCCTTCCAAGCCATTGGTGGAAGCGGGCCAGCAGGTCAGGCGCGGTCAGGTGATCGCTGGTCCTGGTGCATTCGTATCCACCAGTCTGCACAGTCCGGTTAGCGGCCGGGTCAAGGCCATCGGGCAACGCCGTTTTCCAGGCGGCCGGTATGAACAGGCCATTGAGATCGAGGCGGATCTGTATGCAACCCAGCGTCTCGAAGTAGACCGTCCCCCGGACTGGCGAGGCCTCTCCCTGGATGATTTTGTCTCGGTAATGCAAGGTACCGGGATTGTAGGTTTAGGTGGGGCTTCACTGCCCGTGCATGTTAAATATTCACTGCGGAAAGGGGTGAAAATCAAACACCTGATTGCCAATGGGGCCGAATGTGAACCTTATCTGACCAATGACCATCGCGTCATGGTCGAACGCCCGGCGGCCCTGTTAAAAGGCATTGAGATCCTGCACACCCTGTTAGGTGCTGAAAAGTCGATCATCGGTATTGAACTCAACAAACCCGATGCGATTGCATCACTGGGTGAACGCATACCGTCCGGCCAACCGTTCCGGGTGGCACCGCTGAGGGTTAAATACCCCCAGGGTGACTCAAAGATGATGATCAAATCCCTGTTGAACATCGAGATTCCCAAAGGACTGCATGCGGCAGATCTGGGAATCATCATGAACAATGTCAGCACCATCGTTGCCATCGCCGACTACTTCGATACCGGCATGCCCTATATCGACCGTATGGTGACAGTGTCAGGTCCCGGTATTGAATATCCCGCCAATCTGATTGTCCCCCTGGGTACACCGGTACGGGAGGTGTTACGTTTTTGCGGTGGTCTCAAGGCGGAGACCAAAGAGGTGCTGATGGGTGGGCCTATGATGGGTACTCCCATTGCCAGTCTGGATGCGCCAATCATCAAGTCCAGTTCCGGGATCCTGGCCTTTACCGCGCAACAGACCGCCCGCCCCAAAGAGGTTCCCTGTATCCGATGTGGTCGATGTGTGGAGGCCTGTCCCTATTTCCTGAACCCCTCCAAGCTGGCGCGTCTGGCCAAAGCACGACAGTTCGATAAGATTAAACAGGCCAATGTGGCAGAGTGTGTGGAGTGTGGCTCCTGTACCTACTCCTGCCCCTCCGGTATCCCTATTGTACAGTTGATTCGCGGCGCCAAAAGTGAAATGCGTGGTAAGCGGGGTAAGGCTTGATGCAGTACAAAGATCCCAGATTGCTGGTACAGCCTTCCCCTTTGCTGAAGCAGCAGATGACCACCCACCAGACCATGAGAGACCTGCTGTTTGCCCTGCTGCCTGTTACTTTTGCCGGGATTTGGCTATTCGGATTCAGTGCGCTGCTGGTGATTTTGGCGAGTATCTTGGGGGCGGTGGCTACCGAATGGCTTTTCTCGCCAGCGGAACAGCGCGCAGCGAGACTGGTGGATGGCAGCGGTGTCCTGACGGGTCTGTTGCTTGGTCTGACCCTGCCTCCTGCACTACCACTGTGGATGGCGTTTTTAGGCGGGGTTGTCTCAGTGGGTATCGGTAAACTGATCTGGGGCGGGTTGGGGCAGAATCTATTCAATCCGGCCCTGGTCGGGCGTGCCTTTCTGCTGGCAACCTTTCCTAATGCCATGACCACCTGGAGCACTCAGGCAAGCGGGGAGGGTTTTTTTCAATGGTATCCCTCTAACTTTGCCTTGCCGTTCATGCAGCCTCACTACGATGCAGTCTCCACAGCCACTCCGCTGGGGTTGATGAAATTTGAGCAGCAATCCACTGCACTGCCTGATCTGGTACTGGGTAACACAGCGGGGTGTATCGGTGAGACCAGTGGTCTGCTGTTGTTGGCTGGAGGGGTCTTTTTAGTGTTACGGCGTGATATCGACTGGCGCATACCGGCCGGTGTTCTGCTGTCGGCAGCAATCTTCTCCGGCGTTCTCTATGCCATCGATACCAGCCACTATCCGGACCCTTTGTTTACGCTGTTCTCCGGTGGGTTGCTGCTGGCAGCCTTTTATATGGCGACCGATCCGGTTACCTCCCCCCTGACCCCGCGTGGGGCCTGGATATTTGCTGTAGGAATAGGATTGCTGGTTGTGCTGATTCGGATCTTCGGTGGTTTTCCCGAGGGTGTGATGTACGCCATTCTGCTGATGAATGCAGCAACACCACTGATCGATCGATATACCCAGCCCCGGGTATTCGGTAAGGAGTGAAGATCAGATGAAGCCGCAGACTCAACAGACCGTCAACGCCACTGAACCCGGATCGATGCGCCTGGTGGCCACACTGGGATTTGCCGGTCTGCTTTCCGGTTTGATCATCGTCAGCGTGTTTGAGGCCACCCTGCCCACTATCACGGCCTATAAGGCCAGGATACTGCAGGAGGCGGTATTCAAGGTGTTGCCTGGTTCCACCCGTTTACAACGATTGGCCTACCGTAAAGATAAACTGGCCGTGGTGGAAGAGGTCGGCAAAGAGGAGGAGTTTGTATTCGGTGGCTATAACTCAGAGGGGGCGCTGGTGGGGTATGCCATTCCCGGTTCAGGCCCCGGCTTCCAGGATATCATCAGCTTGCTTTATGGCTATCTGCCACGACAGCGCAAGGTGGTGGGTATGGAGATACTCGAGAGTCGTGAAACGCCGGGGTTAGGTGACAAGATCTATAAGGATGCGGCCTTTGTGGCGAATTTCGATGCCCTGTCCATTGATCCCGAGATTGTGGCGGTGAAGCGAGGCAGTAAGTCCGCTCCGAACGAGGTCGATGCCATCACCGGGGCAACCATCTCCTCAAAGGCAGTCGTGCGGATTATTAATCAAGCGAATCAACAATGGTTACAGCGTTTACAGATTCAACAGGGTGAATAGTATGCCTGAGAAAAAACAAGACACTTATCAGGAGTTCATCAAAGGATTGTGGCGTGATAATCCGGTTTTCGTGCAGGTGTTGGGTATGTGTCCGATGCTGGCAGTCACCAATTCCGCGGTCAATGCCCTGGTGATGGGAGGAGCGACTTTTTTTGTGCTGGTGGCCTCGAGTTTTTTCGTCTCTTCACTGAAAAACTGGATTCCGAAACAGGTACGCATCTCCACCTATATCATCATTATTGCCACCTTTGTCACGGTGACCGATTTTACGCTGCAAGCGCTGATGCCAGTGGTCCATAAGGAGTTGGGGGCCTTCATTCCGTTGATCGTGGCCAACTGTATGATCCTGGGACGGCAGGAGGCCTTCGCCTCGCGCAACTCGGTACGCCTTGCGGTAGTGGATGCGCTGGGCATGGCCAGCGGCTTTCTGTTTGCCCTGTTCTCCCTGGGCGCTGTACGAGAGATATTGGGGGAGGGTGCCCTGTTCGGTTTCAAGTTGTTCAGTGATGACTTCGAGCCTTGGGTGATCATGATTCTGCCACCCGGTGGTTTCATTACTCTGGGTCTCCTGCTGCTGTTATTCAATTGGCTCAAGGAGCGTAAGGACAGACTGGTAGCGCAGCTGGATGAGATGGAGATTGAACCTAGATTCCGCAGTTGACCGCTAATATCTGACGTAAGGTAATGATATGCCAAATGAAATAGTGTGTTTTTCCAGCACCCGTTGGGTGAGTTCTGAAACGCTACAACTATTTGTGGAAAATCCCAACGCACCCTGCTGCGTTGTCGCTTTTGTTAAAGGCATGGCCATTAACGGCAAACGACGCCTTGCCGGACACGCCGGGATTTCCCACAAATACATGTTCAACTGCGGATTCTAGGTTGAAGCACGATGAATGAACTGGTGTGGATTTTTATAAGTGCCCTGCTGATCAATAATTTTGTTTTGGCTTATTTCCTGGGACTCTGTCCTTTTCTGGGTGTATCACAACGACTGGAAACCGCCTTCCGGCTGGGTCTGGCCACCATCTTTGTGATGTTAATCACTGCTCTGTGCGCCTGGTTTCTCAATACCTATATTCTCATTCACGCGCCCTATCTGAGGTTGATAAGCTTTATCGTGGTCATCGCCAGTACCGTGCAATTCATCGAAATGGTGATTAAGAAAATGAGTCCTGGTCTGTTCAGGGCGCTAGGAATCTTTCTGCCTCTGATAACCACCAATTGTGCCATTTTGGGACTGGCCATATTCGCCACCAATAAAGGTTATGGATTCATTGAAGGCATGGTCTATGCCCTGGGCGCAGGTCTCGGTTTCACCTTGGCCCTGGTGCTGATGGCCGGCATTCGTGAGGAGACTGAGCTGGCTGAAGTGCCTCGATTGATTAAGGGTACCGCCATGAATCTGATCATCGCCGGTATTCTATCCATGGCATTTATGGGATTTGCCGGCTTATTCAGCGCAGCATGACCATGTGGACCCATCTGGCTGCCATTATCGGTCTGGTTCTCTTATGTGCGGTATGGGTGATCATCCAGTTGTGGATGAAGCATTTGGACCCGGAGAGTAACAGAGCAACGGATGAGTGTTCAGGGTGCGGACCCTGTGGGTGCAAGCCTTCCACTCGAAAAGATGTCGATAAAGGTGATGTTAATTGCTCATAGTGTTTCAAGAGTTGGAGCGTCTTCGAACCAGGCCGGATATACTCAGTCAGTTCGTTGGTTCTACAAATGTGGATGGTTGGGTATTGATTGGCTTCAAGTGAAATCTACCTCAATGGTTTGGTATCAGTGATTGTTCATGGGTTGTCGAAATATTTAACAGTCAATATGTCCCATCAGTAAGGGTTTCTCTTATTATACTGTTATTAAACGGTATTTTATGTGTGGAATGAATATTGCACATGGACCCGCTATCTGTGAAAAAATGACTTTTTTGTTTGATATGGAGAATACAGTCATGGTTCGAAGAGCGGTTTTTGTCCCTGTATTGGTTCTATTTTTCGTGCTGTCTGCTGGACATGTCCAAGCCGCTTTGCATGACCGTCTGGGTGGACTCATTTACGATGATGTCCTGGATGTTACCTGGTTACAGGATGCTTCCTATGCCCAAACATCAGGTTATGTCCAGTCCGGGAAACTGAACTGGTACGATGCGGTAAACTGGGCGAGTACGCTGAGTTACTATGATACTGAGCGTGGGGTCACATGGGATGATTGGCGTCTACCCACTACGACAAATCATGCAGACTCAATAGGTTGGGACACGACAGGAATGAGTAGTGAGATGGCCTATATGTACTATGTGAATCTTGGATATGATGCAAATATGTCATTAGATCCATCAGATCCGGCGCCAACTTCAGGTAATTACAATCCGTTCATCAATCTCCAAACCCGTGGGTACTGGTCGGGTACACCGTCAGACTTTGAAAACCGCGCCTGGTACTTACATATGCACTTCGGCTATCAGGATATCAACAGTAAACTGGGTGACGAACAACGTCTCTGGGCTGTGAGAGATGGTGATGTTGCTCCTGTACCTATTCCGCCGGCGATGTTGTTGATGGCTTCCGGTCTCCTGTTTCTGAGAGTGATGGGTCGTAAGGGCAGATCGACTTAGGGTTAGACTCAAACAGGGTAGAAAAAAGGGGGGCATGCCCCCCTTTTTTTGTGTTCAATTCAAACAAACTTTTATTCAGCGCCACTGCACGTTTTTTTAAAAAATATTTGATTGTTCCTAGGGTTAGATTAACTGCAGCAAGACGGTCATCGCCTTATCGAGTCGTGCGTGAATGCTGTCAGGTTTTTTTACATTTGTGGGGAGTGGTTTATTTTGTAATTTATGTAAATCAATGTTTTATCAGTTAATATTATCTTTGGCATGTGTATTGCATTTAGAGTCTGAAATTATTAATACCTTGGCGCTGGAGCCAATGCTGATGAAAAAACGAATGACTCACATCCTCTGTGCCCTGTTTATCTCCCTGGGGTATGCCAGTACAGCCAATGCAACTCTCATCGATAGGGGTGCTGGGCTGATTTATGACGATGTATTGGATGTGACCTGGTTGCAGGATGCCTCTTATGCCATGACCTCCGGCTCTGCGCCCTACGCAAGATTGAGCTGGTTGGATTCAGTCAATTGGGTAAGCGGGCTCCAGTATGACGATCCTTTACGTGGTGTTGTATGGGATGACTGGCGCTTACCAACTACGATCAATGACCCAAGCTCATTAGGGTATGACACGACCGGTATGAGCAGTGAATTGGCCTATATGTATTATGTGAATCTGGGCTATCAACCCAACTACTCCCATGACAGGTTTGATCCTGCCCCGGTTTCAAGCAATTATAATCCGTTTACCAATCTGTCTTACCGTGGATACTGGTCCGGTACATTGTCAGATTTCTCCGATCAAGCCTGGTACCTACATTTTCATTTTGGCTCACAGGAAATCAATGGCATATCAGATGAGCAGCGTATATGGGCGGTGAGGGATGGTGATGTATGGGTCAGTGAGCAGGAGACTGCAAATGTGCCTGAACCGGGCATCTTGCTTCTGATCGCGACTGGTCTACTTCTCTTTGCCGGTCGCAACAGGTTGGTATTCAATCGGTCTTGATCGTTAGCAGGCTATTTTTCGGTTTGGCTTCGATTTGAGATGATGGCCCTCGCAGAGCCCTGATTAGCCATACCTATTGATCGGCACCCAAACTGACGAAATGAACTCTGGTTGATTCAATCTGGGTTCTCCAAACAGAACCAACATAAATTGCTGGTTACCTATAAATAGCGGCCAGGTAATGAATCTGCTTGAGCCATAAGCATAAACAGCAGCCTGTCCTTCTTCTACTCCCACTCCCGGAATTATGCCAGTTGCTCTGTGTGATGGACGTGTATAAAGATCAAGTCAACGTTTCTATCATTCATTTTGCTGGACCCAGTCACAGCCGAACATGCATAAGAGTGGATTGCTCTGATAACAGGAACGGTTGAAGTTAAGAAGGATGGCTACAAGATGCCAGGTGAAGACATCTTGTTTAGGTGTACATTTTCACCCAAAGCTATTGAATAAGTCGGCCGCAATTTGACATCGAGCGTAAACCTATAATTGCTATCACTGTTCGATCTGTATAGGAATTGAATGATAGGGATAATCTCAGTTTTTTGTGTTAAGCACCCATAAAGATTTATTTGGACTATTCTTGCCTATATTAATCGGTGTGATAATTAGCGCTGTGACTAGCTACTCTCTTATGCCCGTTAAGAGGCATCGGCTGAGCATTTTATGCGAGGCAACAATATTTTTCGGTAAAGGTGTGAGGAGGCGATGAAAATGACCACAACCAAGCAATCCGACATAAAAGGGGCGAACGGGCAGTTGCAGACTGACGCACAGCCCAACCATGAACAGAAAACAGAGGTCATGTGTTGGAAAGATCCCTTTAAGGTCTGCAAATGTGAACAGCCTCAGCATGGCGTGTATTGCGGTCGTTTCCCTATTCCTACAGATTAGTAAAACCGCTATTGCTGTTTCTCGGGTTTGTCATGTTGGAGGATAAATAATATGGGTGCTGGCGTCATACCCTTTGCTGTCCACGAAAAAAATCTTTACTTTTTATTTCAATCAACCTTCAGTGGACGAAAGGTGGGCTATCTGATCGATTTTGGCGGTGGCCTGGGGATTGGTGAAGGCTTCAGGGAAACAGCAATTAGAGAGTTCGTAGAAGAGACAGAAACGATGTACTTCACAGATGATCTGCAAAAGGCAAGCCGAATTAAAGAAAAGGTTAACGATCAGATTCCAGTTGTTGATGCACTATTTGAAAAGACCCTGTTAGACCATCCAGATTGGTGCTGTAAACGATCTCCCGGGAAAAAGGTTCCCCCAAAACAGTGGAAAACATTCTTTATCGAGTTCCCTTACCGAGATATTAATGAGCTGAATAATGAGTGGAAGGATGATCGAGACGGTCGATTCAAGAAACGGCGTAAACTTACCTGGGTTGAAGTCAGTGACCTGCTGGCGATTTATGAGAAAAAACCGAATAAATTATGGAAGCGTGTGCGCCAGCTGGAGTATGCACCCAATGTCATTCGTGCAATACAACGCGAAAGGATGCAATGATACGGCCTACAGGCCAATGGTCTTCCATTGCATGAAGTCTTTGTGAACGGTTGACGAAAAAAGCAGGGAAGCTAACCTTTCCAGGTTCAGTTGTAGGGTCACCCTGAATATAGATACCGGTCGTGTACAGGATAGACATGATATAAGCTAACTATATTGAAATAAAAGAGAATATTGTTTGATGAGCAAGGAAGGAAGAGGTTGGAAATAAAGTTTTTCCTGCTCTGCCGATATAGATTGTATAGCCCTATCAGTCTCAGCATCGATAAAGAAAGACATGGAGCAAGTCGCTTATGGTTTTTCCTGTACCAAGGATACATCATCTCATTCCTCTTATAGTGCTACTTCTTCTACTGGGATCAAGAAGTGTCATAGCGGCTAAGTGCCTATTTATATCTTCCTACCACCAAGGTTATGAATGGTCTGATGGTGTAGAAAATGGTCTAAGGTCAACTCTATTGAATAGCTGTGAATTAAAGCAGTTTGACATGGACACCAAGCGGTACAAGGATGAAGTATCGATAAAGAAAGCGGCCCTTGAAGCAAAAAAAATGATAGAGACATGGAAGCCTGATGTGGTTATCACTGCAGATGACAATGCAGCAAAATACCTGATCCAACCTTACTTTAAAGATCACCGTATTCCCTTCGTATTTTGTGGCATCAACTGGAATGTGGATGGGTATGGATTTCCCTATAGCAACACTACGGGTATGGTAGAAGTTGCACCGATTAATGTCCTGTTTAATAAGGTCCAACATATTCTTGGTGGGGTTCATCGAGCGATCTACATAGGAGCAAACACGCTGACAGAGAAAAAGAATCTGAAACGATTCGAACATGCAGCAAGCAAGTCGGGAGTGATACTTGATTCTCGATTGTTGACCACGACCAAGGATTGGCTGGCTGCCTATAGTGAGGCGCAGGAGTATGATTTTATTGTCATTGGCAGTAATTCCGGTATCAATGATTGGAATGCTAATGCTGTTTTGGAGGCAGTACAAACCGCAACTAAAAAATTAACCCTGACAAATCATGGATGGATGATGCCTTATACAGTGCTGGGCCTGATAAAAATACCTGAGGAACAGGGTGAATGGGCAGCATTGGCAGCGCTCACGATTTTGGATGGTACAAAACCCACGGATATCCCAATAGTGTCAAATAGGAAATGGGAGGTGTGGATAAACCATCCGATTTTGCTTCAGAGTGGAGTCGTAATTCCTGAGTCATTAATTCGAAAAGCGAAGAAAGTAAACTAAATGCTGCATTATAAATCCAGGGAAAGGGTGTTTAGAGGGTATCGGGCAATTTTCTTATGGATTTCAGCGATAGCCATTGCCATGCTTTTCCTGGCAATGTCTGTATGGATCGATTTTCATAGGGTCAATACCGTATTTACGAATATGGCATGGGAGGCTCATCGAACCGTTGTCCAGCGTGTCTCCAGCCTGGAGACGGTTCTAATTTCCCTGGTAGGTCTCTATCACTCCAGCGATTTTCTAAGCAGTGCTGAGCAGACATCGTTTTCTCAGGAAATGCTTAAAGCCTACCCGTATATTACATCAATCCTGCATATGGAGCAGATACCACATGAAAGAGTAAAACAGTTTGAAATGCGTATGCGAGAAGATGGTTTTGTCGGATTCCGGTTGAAAAATGATACTCAGTTACGTTCACAGAATAAATTCAGCAATATAGATTTTCATTTGCCCATTAGTTTTATTGAGCCGATGACGCCGCTATCTGCAAATTTACTGGGTTATGATCTAGCTCATGTGTCAGGTACATTCAGCGCCATAGTGCGTGCAATAAAATCCGGTGAGACATCGGTCTCTGGACAAATAAGGCTGGGTAGTAGCAATCAATCTTATTTTTTAATGATTAAACCGGTCTATCTTGGTCGTTATCCTCCTAAAAAAGAGAGTGAGCGTTGGGAGATGTTGAGTGGTATAGCAGCACTTAGAATGGATCAAATACAATTCATTGAAGAGGTTGTTCAGTCTGAAAGTGAAATTAAAATAGATCTCAACCGTGCAGATACCTTTGCTGATAGAGGACGAGTTAATCTGAAAGAAAAATTCGGTATTTTCAGAATTGTACGAACAGCACTAGAGCAGAATAGACTCTATTTTAAGGAGTATGTCGATTTTTATGGAACGCCTTTTATACTATCGGTCAGCCGACGAGTAGGATTGAAAGATATTGATTGGTGGAAGGTTACAGCGCTTTGGTTGATTTCTCTGGTGATTTTAGGGTTAGCAATCAACGTTTTTCGAAGTCGTCGTGTAGCCTTGCTGAAGGAGGAGGAGGCAGATAGGGCTATCGCCGCTGAAGATGCACGATTTTCCCATGTGATTGAAACAGCATTTGACGCAGTTATCACAGCTGACTCAAATAAGAAAATTATCAGCTGGAATCAACAGGCCTGCGAAGTGTTCGGGTATACGGAAAGAGAAATTCTTGGTCTGCACCTATTTCAACTTATCTTAACGCATAAGTCATTGGTTCAAAAAAGTGAGTTAATCGACTCGCTTTTCGACACCACCAATGATAAACCGTCAGGTGTGCGGTTAGAGGCTGTAGGTAAACATAAGGATAACAGACAGTTTTCCTTGGATCTGTCGATATCGAGCTCGATGATCGGTGATCTGTTTACCTTGAGCGTATTTGCCCGTGATATTACAGAACGTAAAAGGTGGGATGATAAAATCCGTTTTCTTGCGTACTGTGATTCCCTGACCAACCTTCCGAACAGACAGTCTTTCAAGGAACAGATGGACAGGGCGATCAAAACAGCCACAAGAGATCAGAGTATAGGCGCTGTTCTTTACCTTGATCTGGATGAATTCAAGCGTATTAATGACACCCTCGGCCATGATATAGGCGATATGCTGCTAAAAAATGTTACCAGCCGATTGGTATCTCAATTAAGGGATTCAGATTCTATCGAACATATCAATGAACCTGAAATGGTAGAGGGAGGGTGTAATGTAGCTCGTCTTGGTGGTGACGAATTTACTGTACTGCTTGAAGAGATTGACAGTCCAGAAACTGCAGGCCTGGTAGCGAAAAGGGTACAGGATGCAATTGCACGATCATATAATCTTAATGGTCATGAAGTCTACGTAACACCCAGTATAGGTATTGCGATCTTCCCAAAAGACGGACGCACGGTAGATGAGTTGCTCAAGAATGCCGATACGGCCATGTACCATGCTAAAGCGGTAGGGAAGAATAACTTTCAATTCTATTCTCAACAGATGAATGCTCTGGCGACCTCGAGACTTAAGCTAGAGGGTAAGCTGCGAAAATCTCTGTCTCAAAATGAAATGCAGTTGTTCTATCAGCCACAGATAGATTTAGCCAGCGGTAAAATTGTCTCTGCTGAAGCATTGCTACGCTGGAACCAGTCCGAGTTAGGTATGATCTCTCCTGGCGAGTTTATTCCTATCGCCGAGGAAACTGGAATGATTATCAATCTGGGTGAATGGGTGCTTAATGAGGCCTGCAAACAGAATAAGTCCTGGCAAGAGGCAGGGTACGAACCATTACGAATAGCAGTTAATCTAAGCAGTATGCAGTTTCTACAGCACGATCTTAGTAAGACAGTGGCACTGGCCTTGGAAAAGAGTGGACTGGATCCTAAATATCTGGAGTTAGAGATTACGGAAAGCATTATTATGCGCAATGTCAATGAGACAATCATTACACTCAATGAATTTAAGGAAATGGGTATTAATATATCTGTTGATGATTTTGGTACAGGTTACTCTTCATTGGGTTATCTTAAACGATTACCCCTTGATACATTGAAAATCGATCGTACCTTCATTAAGGATATTCCCGAGAATGAGGATGATGTGACCATTACCTCTGCTATTATCGCAATGGCGCACAGTCTTGGTTTGGGTATAGTTGCCGAGGGTGTTGAAACAGAGAGTCAACTTGATTTTCTTGTACAGCTGGGGTGTGAGTTGGCACAAGGCTATCTTTTCAGCAAACCGGTTCCTCCTGATGTGTTAATGGAAATGCTTCATTATAAGGTTGTTGCTGAACTGGCTGGCGTCTGCCAATCAGGAAATATTTAGTGGCTCTTCCCCTAATTGAGTGGGTGAGAATGGATACTCACTGCGGCTTTATTCAACAGCTCAGTTGATTGTCCGCAAATAAACGTAAATATAATATTCACCTCATGTTGCAGCGTTCAACTGCGGAATTTAGGTTAAACAACCATGGTTTAAGATTTCTACATCCGGTTAAAATGACACACCAGAGGAAATCCCTATCCTTATTTGCGTGCATTTGTGTTCATTCGCGGACAAATTCCATCAACTGACGGAATGGCTTATTGTAGTTTTCACGGCTTATCCACACTATCAGGTGAAGAGCCTATGTTGTAATGATCAATACGACGGATCATTACAATGATGCCGAATTATTAATAAGTGACATCAGCGGGTTTACGGGGGGTTGGTTATTCGCACTTCCAAAGGGTTTGAGCCATCCAGGTGTAGATCTCTCTGAGGAAAGGGGATTTCTATCCCCGCTTCTTTAAATTTATTATTGATTGCTTCATGCAGGGCTGTAATGGTGACGAGGCGGTTATCCATTGAGCCAAGATAGGCGCGCAGTAACAGGGTTAATGAGCTGTCTCCGAAGGCCTCAAACGTGGCAACAGGTTTTGGTTCCTGCAAGACATGCTCGTTTTCCTCGGCTGCCTTCAACATGAGTCTCATCGCCTCGCTGACATCACTGCCATAGGCTACGCCAACGGTGACGATTATCCGGTTGACCTTGTCAGTCAGGGTCCAATTTATGACCCGACCAGTAATGAACTCTTTGTTGGGGATCAACATCTCCTGTTTATCATAGTTGATGATGGTGGTTGCTCGGATGCGAATCCTGGATACCACCCCCGTGGTTGTATCCAGGGTAACCACATCACCAACCCTGATCGGTCGCTCAAACAGTAAAATAATGCCACTGATGAAGTTGGCTACGATTTCCTGTAGACCGAAACCAAGTCCTACACCCAATGCTGCAACCAGCCATTGGATACTCGACCATTGAAAGCCGATGCTGCTGAATGCCATGATTACACCGATAGCAGCGATGAGATACTGTACAAGAGTGGATAAGGCATAGCGTGCTCCTGCCTCGAGGGGAAGGCGTTGTAATAATGTAATCTCGAGGACACCGGGCAGATTCTTGGCTGCGAGAATGGTGACGATCAGGATGATTGCGCCGATAACGATATCACGTAGTGTCAACGGTGCTTCAGTGACAATACCGTCAACCAGTTGACTGGTGCTGAAAGGCAGATGGACGTCGTTTAGAAATTCCAGTGCAGGGAGCAGGTCGGCCCATATCAACCAGGCCCCAACGACTGAGCCGAACAGATAGCCAAAGCGAACCAATCGCTTTGCTTGCTCGCCGAGGGCATCAAAGTTCAACTCCGGTATTTCTGTGATAATGACTGAGTACTCATCATCACCCTGTTGTTGTTCCTGCTCTCTTTGGGCGCGAAGTTCCTCGCGACGCTGCAATGCATTTTGGTAGCGTAATCTGCGTTCAGCAATAAAGAGATAACGAAGCAATAGCTCTTTTAGGGTAAACAGGCCAACAAAAAACCAGAAGGTCAGTTCAACGCGATTAAGCAGTCGTAGTGAAAGCGTCATGTAACCGAGACCGGTGGAGACAATGAGGCTGACACCGATCAATAGCAACAAAGGGAACCAAAGGAAGTGTAGTTGAACAAGCAGTGCGTTAGGGCTTGCGATGCTCCAGCACACCATTAATGGTCCTTGTCTTCGCAGTAGGCGATAGGTAAAAACCAATACGACGATCATCAGCGCAATGATCGCCAGACTACTAATGATTTGTGCTTCGGGGGGTAAGTTGTCGCCTGTACCCATGGCTACAAGAAAACGTATCGGTGCAGCAATGGGAATGACCCAGCGCAATTCATAGGCCACTGCTTGACAGATCTTGCGATTCCAGCGCAGATGACGGATACCCACTCCGTCGGGTAGACAGACCTGGTAGAGTAACAGGGCGGCTGCCAAGGTGATACCTACCCTGATCAGTGCAGTGGCTATGGCTAGTGTGAAAGGTGTCGCGGTGGGCAGCGTCTTCAGTAACAGGCCAATTCCTATCATTAACACCGGCAGGGCTGCGATCTTTACCAGGGTATAGAACAAGGCCCGCAGCGTAAGGCGGATTGAATCAGTGCTGATCTTCCGCGTTGACCTGGCAAGGATGGGGATTTGCAATCTCGCATAGCGTTGCTTCCAGATTACCAACATCGAAACCAGTAATACGATAAATGCAGTATGTACACTCAATTTACTCGCTTTAGAGATATCAGTGCCCAGATCAACCCAGTTTTTTGGTGAGAGGAACCAGGCGAAACTGGAGGCCAGCTGAGTAGGGTTGAGGAATTCGATAATGCTCCCACTTGAGATCCAGATCAATTGATCATTGATATAATCAACATAGGTTTCAGAGACTTCAAGCAACTGCCTTTCAGTCAGGTCGAGGGAGGTGAGTTGTGCGATGTAACGGCCGTAGACTTTTTGTAGTTCGTTAAGGGCTTCACGTCTTGTGTCAGCCAGTATGAAGGTCTGTTTTTTCAGTTTATCACCCTCATCGGTGGATAGATCGGCAATGAGTGATTGAGTGATAAGTGCTACATGATCAGACAGGTCGCCACGCTCAAGGAGTACCTCTTCGATATCAATCTGACGATCTGTAGCAATATTGATTTCATGTTTACGTTTTGCGGAAGAGCGGCTGTAGCTTCTAAGGGAAGGTAGTGCTTCACGGCGACGGGATAGCATCTTGCCGATAGCTTCGCTGGTACCGACGACTTCTACACGCTGTTTACTGTGTTCAAAATCTGTTTGAATCTGTTCCAGTTTCCGTCTGGTGGTTGAAAGTTGTTGTGTAACGCGCTTTTCCCAGTAAACCAATTGTTCGAGTTCAGTACGTGATTTAGCGTTGTCCTGAGCAATTGCCTGCAAAGGTAGGGGGAGACTCGCCGTTTGTTGTTCCAGCAACTCAGCTTCCTGCCTGGCCTGTTTGGCTTGATCCTCGCGTATTGCAGCTGCTGCCTGATTGAGCGTTTCAAGCGCCGACTGCAGTCTGCTGATTTGCGCTACAGTGGCATCGCGTTGAGCTTGGGACAGTTTTGTCAACAGGCTCTGGTTACCCAGTCGGCGTTTGAGTAGATCAATCTCTGCCTGGCGAAGCGTTTGTCTAGCCTGAAGAGACATCAGCCTGGCTTGACTGATCGTGTTAGGTTCTCCACTTTGAAGGTCACCGATGTCCGATTTGATTTGCGCCAGAGCGTTACTGTTTACGGCTATCTTTTCATTGATCTGTTTGCTACCTGCCAATAATTTTGAAAGTTCTTCCAGCTGGACCTTTTGCTGATCCCTGGCTTGAGTAAGATTGAGTCCTTCCTGACTGATCCGTAACTCCAGTGCTGCAAGATTGGATTTTTCTATAAAGTCGGCAAGTGCGGCATTTTGTACATCGAGGTTTTTCATGCTGGAACGCAGGTTTTGAATCTGCTTTGGTGCATCCCTCACCAGACTTTCCAGATCAGAGATCTCACTGATTACCATGGCTGATTCCTGTAGCCATTTAGTTGTCTGCTCAAGCTTTTCAAGGGTCTCTTTTTTCTGTGCATCGTCGAGAGTAAGATCGCTCTTTGCACTATTTTTTGCGAATTCAACCTGCTCTAACGTCAGCTTCTGTATCGGCTCTGGTTCGAAGGACTGATTCTCAGCCAAGGCATAAAAGCTGTAGGGAAGAAGTAAGAGTGTGATCAGGATCTCTTTTAACGATATTTGAAATAAGGGAAACCTATTGGGCATGGGTCAGGGTATCTTTGTTTGGTCTTGAGGATCGTTAGTTCAGGGTCGCTGTAAATCGTTTCCGCGGGTATTGAAATCTTTGTGGTTGTTCACGAAATGTCACTGAAATGGTTATCCACGCTGCAGCTGATTCCGAGTAGGGTATCCGATTGTGCTCAACCCTCTTGAAATTCATAAATGATTATATGCTGATTGTCCGTCGAAACCTTCTCACCCACGCCAATCTTTCCGTCGCCCAATAGCGGGATGGTTTCGCGTCGAAGATAGAGTGATTGCTGATTTTGGGTTTTTACATAGGTGCCGTTGGTACTGATATCCGAAAGTACATATTTACCACGATTAAATTCAATAACTGCATGGGTTCTTGATGCCGCTGTGGTTGATACTACCAGCTCATTACTGCTGTCACGTCCAATACGTATGCTACCTTGCGTAGGGGGCAGTCGGTAGATTTTATCTACATATTTAAGGACAAGCATTTTGGCCGTATGACTTTGAGTAAGCGGTGAGGTATGCATGAAGGTGACATCCTCCTTGCGCCATAAAAGATCATAGATGATCATCCTTTCCTGCTTGCCCTTGACCTTCACCTTGTCGAATCGACGTACTAGCTGTCTATTCTCATCGGAGAGATTTTGTACCACCTGTTCGGTGGTAATGATCTGCTGTGCTTGTGCGATGGAGGCCATGCGTGCCGCAACGTTGACTGAATCACCATACATCCGGCCGTCTTCTATTATCACAGACCCAAAGTGAAGTCCGATTCTGGCTGACATGGGCATGCCTGACTTCTTCGAGTAGACATCCACCCGCTCCTGGATGCGGCATGCACCTGTTGCCGCATCGTTGGCATTGTCATAGCGGCTCATTACTTCATCACCAATCACCTCCACAACGTCGCCTCCCGTCAATTTCACAACCCGTGATATCTCATTCTCCAGTTCGGTGATCAACTGTTTGGCGCGATTGTCACCAAGACTTTCATACATCCGGGTACTGTCGACAATATCGGCGAAGACGATGGCGTAATCTTGGTGAACTGTATTTGGCATAGTGGTAGCTTAGTCTATGGCTTGCAGTCCTGTCTTTAATCGATCATATAGGATATCAACAAGTAGGGGGTGATCACTCACCAGTTGGCTGGTGTGGATGCTCAATCCGGGGTGACGTTGTTCGATATCAAGGCAGATGCTTGCTATATCCCCATCGGGGCCAGCATGCCTACCGGGTAATAAAAAGAGTAGGGAGAGTGCGATAGGGTTGTTGATGTTTGTTAGTGCTGCACGTTCCAGCACCTGTTCCAATAGCTCACCATTGAAATCAAATTGAGTACCGCTACGCCGTTCCATAACAGCTTCCAGCAAATTAGTTTCTGCGGGCAAAAGTGTGCGTAAATCCTCTGCAACCCGCACGCGCACCTCGGTCACGGCAGGCAGTGGTGAACCATGATCGACCAGGATGACGTTTTGTTGCTCAGCCCGTTGCAGAATGGGATCTATTTGATCATAGAGGATTTGCGCCAATCTGGGCTCACCGGTGGGGAGGGGATAGATTTCGTCAGTCATTCGAAATGAAAATGGCCCGAAATCAGACTCAAGAGAATCCACCAAATCGGGAATGAGTGAGGTGAGTGCCTTACTGCGTCCAAAGAATAGCGGTATTGCCAGAAAATCCCTAATACCCTTGGCAAGCATCGCTTTTAAAAAGGGCTTCAGTGTCCGGGCTGCTTTGCCATCCAGTTTCTCTGCCGGTATTTTATGTGCATGTTGCAGGGAAACAGGTGAGACATTCTGACCGCTGATATGGCTCAACCTACTGGCCAAGTGCTGCAGACTGCGTGTTGCCTCAGCTTGGCTTGAGCCATTATCAATGAGCAGCAGTGTCGGTGATTCATGACTCATGATAGGTGTATTGGTCTAAATGTGATGACAGACTGGCTGCATGATACAGGTAAAAAAAACCAGATTCTCTCGGGGATCAATGGTGATTACAAATCGGTTGATGCCCGATTGATATCCGTCATTGGCAGTAATCGGCTTGGCTAAGGTATTATTGCCTGAACAATTGGCATACCCAATCAAATATCATGAACTTACGAGACCTTAAATACCTTATCGCTGTGGCCGAGACCGAGCACTTCGGTCATGCGGCGACTCAGTGTTATATCAGTCAACCAACCCTCAGTGGCCAGATTAAAAAACTAGAGCAGGAGTTGGGCGTTACCATTTTTGAACGTACCAATCGCTCAGTCTCGACTACACCGATCGGTTTGGAGATTGTCAAGCACGCGAAACTGATTCTGGAGCAGGCCGATGTCATCAGGCAACTGGCCCAGGCTCAGCGGGATCCGCTTGCGGGTGCGCTACGAGTGGGTGCCATCCCGACCGCCAGCCCTTATCTGATTCCATTGATACTCATGCCGTTGAAACATCAGTATCCGCAGATGAGGCTGATCCTCTCAGAAGAGATTACTGATATGCTGACCCAACGCCTGTTGGATCACCAGATCGATGTCGCACTATTGGCAACTGATGTGAAAGAGCCCGAGTTACAGGTCATGCCGTTGTTCGAAGAACCCTTCTGGCTGGCACATCCCAGAAATCACGATCTCTATAACAAAGACGAGATCAGTCGCCGTGATCTGAGCCGCATCAATCTGTTATTGCTGGCGGATGGACACTGCCTGACCAACCAGGTGATGGATGTCTGCCGTATCAAGGAGGGTGTAATGGATAATGAAATGGCCGATCTGCGGGCTGCAAGCCTGGAGACCCTATTGCAATTGGTTGGAGCCGGATTTGGTTGCACCCTGGTGCCAGCATTGGCTGTTCAGGGTAGTTGGACAACCGATTCAGGAATAATTGCCAGAAAACTGCAGCTGAAGGATGCCTATCGCCGGGTTCAGTTTGTTTTTAGAAAAACGTTTCCGCGCAAGAAGGCGATAGAGGCACTGGCGGATGTTATCCAGTCACAATTACCGAATACAGTTCGAAAACTCTGACCGTTATGCCTGACGCAGATTAAACAGGTGACTAACCTATTAGAGTCGTACCATACAGTAAAAAATCACAAGAGCTGCGATATTGTGTTTCAGACAATCCAGTGTCCCTCTGAAAGCGTAGAGATTTTTATTATATAGCCTCTTCCGCTTGATGTCCGGGTAGGAAGGGACATACAGTGCGATTTAGTTCATTTGCGGACAAAATCCATACGTGGGTAAGAATGGCTTGTATTGGTTCGTACATTTTACCCGCCCTATCAGTGGTAAAGCCGTTATATCAATACAATGCGCTTTGGGCTTTTTGCGCCCAGCAGCGTTATCATTCACTCATGTAGCCGGGCTACACCACGCTCATGCTGCCTTGCTGGGCATAAAAACAGCCCCAGCAGGGTGTATTGGATTAGTGTTAACAGGCCCAAAGACAAAGGGTTATCATGAAGATAGTATTCTGGAGTCTAATATTTGTAACCGTCATCGGACTCAATGTATCTGTTGCAGATGATATTTATCGATGGCGCGATAAGAGTGGCAAGGTGCATTTTGGTGATCGACCACCAGCATCTGTTGAATCCGAGTCTGTGACAGTAAAACCCAATGTCTATCACTTACCCAATATTGAAACACTGAGCCAGGGTGCTCTCAGTAATGAGAAAGTGGTGATGTATAGCGCCAAATGGTGTGGCTATTGCAAAAAAGCTCGCCGGTACTTTAAAAGTAACAGAATCTCTTTTGTGGAATATGACGTTGAGTCCAGTGCGAAAGGTAAGCGGGACTATAAAAAATTGGGTGCCGGGGGGGTTCCGATCATATTGGTAGGAAAACGCAGATTGAATGGATTTTCAGAGGCCAGTTTTAGAAATATATACCGCGACGGATTGTGACTGACTATTCGTTCATGCGTCTAACTCTACTAGGCGGGCCGCATCCTGTGTCTATTCATCTGCATATCAAAGTGAATACCTCGCATTTATTCATTCAAAAAGTATAAAAAAATAACGCTTAAAGGTCGCCATGAGATGCAAAGCGTGTAAAGCCTTTCAATAAATCAGTCTATTGCCTATACATTTATAGCGTTTCTCTGTGTGATTTGCCTTGTGTAGATCTGTTTCTTGGTGAACGCCCGGTAAAGAAATTCCACCAGCTACCGAAAACAGTAAATAGGAATCAAAGGAGTACTTTCGGACCATGTCGTCCCCTTCCCAGGCTGTCGTTCAGCAATGGCTGGAACAGCTTTGTCGTCTTATCAGCGGTATTCAGTCGGCTATCGTCATAGAAAACAGTACGGAGCAAAGCGCCGGTCGTATGCTTGTGTACTGGCCAGAGGACGAAGAGCCATCGAAAATGCTGCTCAAAGTTGCATTGAAGGCGGTTGAAACCCGAAGGCAGTTGATTGTGCCTGCTGATGCAAAAAAAGAGCTGACTGCAGATCTGATGGGACTGCCCCTAATATCTGACGGCCAGCCTATGGGGAGTGTCGCTATTCGCTTGAGTGCCCGACCGGCTCAGAAGCAGAAGGCTGCCATGCAGGCCCTGCAGTGGAGTCTGCGTTGGTTGAAATTGTTGATGGAGCAGGCGAACAGGAGCCACACGACGGGAACCCAATGGGTAGAGCGGCTGACCCGAAAGTCATTGTCACCCGCTGCCATTGCTGAACTGTTGGCGGAACAATTCACCTGTGACCGGGTTACCCTGGCTATGGGTGACGGTCGTCGCCTCGAGATTCTGGCAACCCAACCCCGGGTGGAGATCAAACGGGAGACCGGGTTGGTACGCACCTTTAAGGAGGCGATGTTCGAGGCCATGGATCAGCACGCCTTGCTGCACTATCCACCAACAGCCGCAAACAGTGATCTGGTGCTGCGTTGCCAGCAAAATTTGGCTGAGGAGGTGGGACAGGCAACGCTCTGCTCAATTCCCCTGGTGGCGACTGACAAGCCGGTTGGTGCGCTTTTGTTGGAGCGCCATCGACTACAACCTTTTACAGAACAAGAGCAGGCAGAGTGTCAGCAGGCAGCCGGGTTGGTAGGTCTCTTACTCTATCACCGGCAACAGGATAAGCGTCCCCTGGCTGGTTTGATGTGGGAGCGTTTGCAACTGCAATTTCGCCAGTTGTTGGGTCCAAAGGGCCTGTGGCTGAAAGTGGCTGTTCTGATTATCACATTATGTATCACACTGCTGGCATTGATCGATGGTGACTACCGTATCGATGCACGGGCCAACCTGGAGGGTCGCATTCAGCGCATGATTACCTCGCCGTTCGATGGTTATCTGAAGCAGGCACCTGTCAAAGCAGGTGATATCGTGGCTGAGGGGGCACTGCTCTGTCAGCTGGATGACAAGGATCTACAGCTTGAGCAGGCTAAATGGCGCACTGAGTTGGCAAAACTTGGGAAGGAACAGCGCGAGGCATTGGCAACCCATGAGCGAGCCAAGGTGGCGATACTTCAGGCACAGCAACAGCAGGCACAGGCAGAACTAGAACTGGTTGAGAAGAAACTCGCAAGGAGTCGTATTACAGCACCCTTGCACGGTGTCATTGTGAGTGGAGATCTCAGTCAATCCCTGGGTGCTCCCCTGAAGCGGGGAGAAGAGTTATTCAAGATCGCCCCGCTTGAAAGTTATCGCGTCATGCTGCAAGTGGATGAATTGGATATTGGCGATGTACAGATAGGTCAGGCTGGGGTGCTTATTCTTGCGGGTTATCCCCAGCTTGAACACACTTTCCAGGTGAAGCGTATCCTGCCTCTCTCCAGCGCGGTTGAAGGGCGTTACCTGTTTACCCTGGAGGCGGAACTGGATGAGTCAAACGAAATGTTACGCCCGGGTCTGCAGGGAATAGCAAAAATTGATGCAGGGGAGCATAGCCTGCTGTGGCTGGTCAGTCACCGATTGATTGACTGGCTGAGGCTGCAGCTCTGGCGTTGGTGGGGGTGATGGGTACCCCTCAACCCAATGCATCGGCAACGACGCTCTGGCAGCAGATCGCCAAAGCACGCCCCAGCCTCAATCCACAGATCGTTTTTCGTCGACAACTCTATCAGGGGGAGACCTGGTATCTATTGCAGGACCCGATCAGTGAGCGTCATTTTCGTCTTTCACCACAAGCCTATCAGCTGGTCAGCCGATTCAACGGTGAGCGGTCCATAGAAACACTTTGGCAATCAGCACAGGAACAGCTTCAACACCCACCCGAGCAGGATGCATTCATACAATTATTGATGCAGCTGAAGGGAGGCGGGGCGCTCATGGACAGCCCGGAGAGCGAAGCCCTGAAGATTCTCGAGCGACGCAAACAACCGCGCCAATGGTTGCTGCAACTGCGTAATCCGCTCTCCCTGCGTCTACCACTGTGGGATCCGGACAGGACATTGAATGCCCTGATGCCAGTGGTTCAACCGCTTTTCTGTCGTGTCGGTATGGCGCTATGGACGCTACTGGTACTGAGTGGCGTGTTGCAGACGGCACTGCACTGGAATGAGATTACCCGGAATATCACCAGCCAGCTCCTGTCGGCTGACAATCTTTTCTTGATGGGTTTGACTTATCTTTTAATGAAGCTCTTCCATGAGGCGGCACACGCCTTCACTACCAAGCGATGGGGAGGTGAAGTCCATCAGATTGGTGTATTGTTTCTCGCCTTGATTCCGATGCCTTATGTCGATGCTTCGGCGGCCAGTGGTTTTACCGAACGGCGTGCACGCGTTGCGGTCGGTGCAGCAGGCATCATGGCCGAACTGCTTCTCGCCAGTCTGGCGCTTTGGTTGTGGCTCGCCACCGGGCCTGGGTGGGTCAATGCTATGGCCTATAACATGATGTTGATCGGTGGTGCCTCAACGCTATTGGTGAATGGTAATCCGTTACTGAAGTTCGATGGTTACTATGTCTTTTCCGATCTGATTGACATTCCTAACCTGTCGACACGGGCTAACCGGTACCTGGGTTATCTGTTACAGCACTATCTGTTTGGGTTGGAGGATGCAGCCTCACCGGCACATACCCATTGGGAGCGTGGCTGGTTTCTCTTCTACGGGTTCGGCGCGTTCTTTTATCGCATTTTTATCCTCCTCACCATCATGCTTTTTGTTGCCGAGCGCTATCCGTTGGTAGGTAAGGCGATCGCCCTCTGGGCTCTGATTGGGATGGTGATTCTGCCATTGGCTAAACAGATGAAATTTCTTCTCACCAGCAAACGGCTGACTAACCGGCGTGTGCGTGCACTGTTGGTGACATCGCTGAGTTTGGCGGGTCTGCTCCTCGCTCTGTTTGTCCTGCCGGCCCCCCATGCTACACGGGCGGAAGGGGTGATTCTCCCGCCTGAAGGGACAGAAATTCGTGCGGGGGCAGCGGGGGAAGTGGTCAGCCTGCTGGCTGATCCTGATACGCCAGTGAAACCAAACCAACCTCTGGTGGGTTTGGCTGATCCCTTTTTACAGGCCAGTTTGAAGCGTCTGCGGGGCCGGATGAATGAGCTACAGGTGGAGTATGAAGCCCTGGTCAGTGAGCGTGAAACCGTCAAAGCGGGGATTCTGTTGGAGGAGATACGCCTGGTGGAGACTGAAATGGCACAGAAGCAGGCACAGGCAAAAAGACTCATGTTACGCAGCCCGGCCTCTGGCACTTTTCTGGTACAACAGCCCGGTGATCTGCCAGGGAGCTTTGTAAAACAGGGGGAGTTGATCGGTTATGTGCTTGACAGCAGTCGACCGGTCATTCGGGTGGCTGTATCGCAACAGGATATAGGTCTGGTGCGTCAATCCACCCAGGCGGTCGATGCCCGCTTTGCCGCCAGGCCGGAACAACCCTTGCCGGTCAAACTGCATCGGGATACACCCGAGTCACAGCAGCGACTGCCCAGTCCGGCATTAGGGACAATGGGTGGTGGCGAGTTCCCACTCCATCCGCAAGATGAGGATGGTACCCGTCCTTTGGAAGCGGTCTTCAACATTCAACTGCAGATGGATCTGCCGATAGAGCGGTTGGGCGAGCGTATCATCGTCCGGTTTGAGCATCATGCACGACCTTTGGGGTGGCAGTGGTACCGCTCACTGAGGCAGTTATTTCTCAAACGTTTCAATCTTTGATCTTTCCCCTGAGAACCAGAGATATCAAATCAAAAGGTTAGTGTTTTAGACTTAGGGTGCGTCCCTGCCGCACCATTGGCAGACTGGTGTGATGCAATTCGGTCACGGGTTCAGCCTGCTGCTCAAAGTTCATGTTGGTTTGGGAATTCAGGTCGTAAATTGTTAAATTTGACCACTTTTTCACGCTCCGCAGATCAAGTAATCAGCTGCGGTGCCGATTATTTGCTTGTAGAAAAGTAATATCGAGTGGGAATAAGAATCATTCAAGAATCCTTCGGTAGGTTTTTCCGGCGACTCGTGTTGGCAAATGTGCGAAAAGTGTAAAAAAAACGACATGCAAAAGCGATATTCATTCATCGGAGGCCTATTGTGCCTCTTTGCAACTACAATCGTGGCGGAGGGAACCGAAACGCTCGATGGGGTCATCGAGCCGTCCATGACCGTGGAGCTAAGCTCCCGTATCGATGGCATCCTTGAGGCGGTGTCCGTTGATGTGGGCGACAGCATTGAAAAACACCAGGTAGTGGCAAAACTTGAATCCGAGGTCGAACAGGCAGCCCTGGAGTATGCCCGTGCCCGTGCGGCCATCAACAGCGATGTCCGTCTGCAGGAGGTCAATCTGGCTTATGGGCGGCGTCAGCTGAGCCGTATCAAGGAGTTGCATGAAAAGAAGCTCTCCTCCTTTCAGGACTTCGACAAGGTCGAGACTGAAACCCGGCTGACCCGCTACAAACTGGCTCAGGCCAAAGAGACAAAATATCTGGCTGAGCTCGATCTGAAGCAAGCCGAAGCGGTCTATAACCGCCACACCATTCGCAGTCCCATCGATGGCATTGTCGTTGATCGGTTTCTCAATCCGGGGGAGTCGGTTGAGGAGCGTTCGATCATCAAGATCGCCCAGATCAATCCGCTACGGGTTGAAGTTGTGGCTCCGGTTACCCTGTTGGGCAAGATCAAGACGGGCCAGCTCGCCTCAGTGATCCCCGAGTCGCCGGTTGATGGCAAGTATCAGGCCGAGGTGAAGATTGTCGATCCGATTCTCGATGCGGCCAGCGGCACGTTTCGAATCCGTTTAGAGATAGCCAACGATGACTACAAACTTACCAGTGGATTAAGGTGTCGGGTGCGTTTTCTCGATAAGATGGCGACTATAAAGCCCGAGCCCGTTAGGGGAAGAGATGAAAAGGTAACCGCCTCAGTTCAACACGCAATAGCCGCAAAGCGTCACGCTGATCCGCAAGCAACACATAAGAAAATTCTGCCGAAAAAAGTCAATGCATCCAGCAGTACAACGAAGTCAAAAACCCACTATCTGCTGGTCACCAATGAGTCACTGCTTCCCCTGCAAAAAGCTGAACGCCAGGCATTGGCATTCAACGAGCGGGGATTGAAAGATACCTGGGTCATCTCCAAAGGTTCACTGAAAGGACATATTTCACTGGGTTATTACAGCAACCGGGAGATAGTCGATCAATATCAACAGCAACTCACGGACTTGGGTATAGACACCAGGATCGTTGAGCGATGAACCGATCCAAAAAACGCAATCCGCTGATCTTTGAAGAGCTCGAACCCCGTCTCCTGCTCTCAGCCGATCTGGCAGGCATTGCGGTCGACCTGACCCCTAATGATTCAGATCACCAGCCGGATGAGAATGACCTTCAGGCCATTGAACAGGCCCTGCAATCCGAACAAGCCTTGGTTGAGGCGACAGAAAACGAAGTAACAAGCCAGGAGTTGGTGATCATCGATCCGGTGACACCGGATTATCAGTCCCTGGTGGACGACCTGATCAGCCAGAACGGCAATGGGCGCAGTTTCGAAATCATACTGCTCGACAGTGCCGGTGACGGAATCGAGCAGATCAATGACATCCTCAACGCATATCAGGATCTGGATGCGGTGCATATTCTCTCTCATGGGAGTGACGGCGGCATACAGCTGGGCGATGCCTACCTGAACCTCGATAGCCTGAGTACCAATGCCGGCGCAATCGAGTCCTGGCATGATGCTTTCAGTGAAGAGGGTGATCTGCTGATCTATGGTTGCGACCTGGCCGCCAGCGAGGATGGCCAGTCCCTGGTGGAAGCCCTGGCCCGATTGACCGGTGCCGATGTGGCGGCCTCGGACGACCTTACCGGCCATGAGGGTCTTGGCGGCGACTGGGATCTGGAGCATGCTGAAGGCATCATTGAAACTGAAGTGGCTGTCAGCGATGCAGGTCAGCGCAACTGGGCCGGTATTCTGGCCACGGATATCGATTTCACCAATACCGACGATCCGACACATCACTGGAAGCTGGATGGCGATGCCGTGGACAGTGTCGGCAGTGCGGATGGTACGATTACAGATGCGACAACTGTCACTGGCCGGGATGGCGATGCGTTAAGATTTGATGAGTCCGGCGACTACGTAACGATTCCTGACGTTACGATGAACAATGACTTCACGGTGACTTTCCATTTCAAGGTCGACGATAGTACGGGTTCACTGTTCCAGTATATCTACAGCCATGGTGATATCAACACGACCAATAGCCTGAATATTTTCATCAACGAAGCCTCACACGGTACAGACCCCAATGTACTGCGTACGGTTATTCGCGATGCCGACGACACATTGGATAATGCGGCCCTTGAGTTCGATATCAGCACCATTGTCGGCGATGGCGAGTGGCATACTTATACATTAACTGTTGAAGCTGGCGTCGGTTCGACCGTCTATCTTGACGGCGTGGTGAAGAACACCGATACCCGCGGTGGAGATGGTTTTAACCCCAGCGGCAATGTCTATCTTGGGGCCCGGTATGATCTGAATGTGGACAGAATGTTCGGTGGCGACCTGGACGAGGTCAAGATCTACGATCACGTGCATCCGCCGACAGGTGTTGGAACAGGATTGTCGGCCGGGACGGTCATCGCAACAGACCCTGTAGGCGGCACAATAACATACAGCCTCGTCGATGATGCCGGCGGTATGTTCTCAGTCGATTCCGATAGTGGTGAGCTATTCTGGACCGGAGCACCGGATACTTCCACGGTACAATCCTACGACATCACCGTAAGGGCGACCGACAGTGGCGCCCCCACCTATGACGAAGTGATGACGATCACGACCGGTACGAGTGGACCGGATACGATTACCGGTACCAGTCATGACGATTTGATCTATGGGCTGGGCGATAACGGTGTCTCGCTCGGGACCACCAACCATATCACCAATGGCAGCTTCGAAAGCGGTGGTTCGCCAAGCTCGGCAGGGTGGACGGATGTCAACGGTGCCGGCTTCGATATTGAAGCCAGCGGTACCAATAGCGTAACCGCCACCGACGGCAGCTACTATCTCGATATGAAAACCATAATAGATTTCTCTATTATCGAGCAAGCGGTCGCAGGCCTAACAAACGGGAACAGTTACCAACTGTCGTTTGATGCCGGCCTCACCGGGGATGGTGATGGTTTACTGCATGTTTATTGGAATGGCGCACTGTTGGAGACAATAGACCCCGCTGGCAATACGCTTCAAACCTATACCTATAATGTGGTCGCCGGTTCCGGTGACGCCACCAACACAATCCGTTTCGATGAGGACGGTCCAGACACAGCGCGGACAACGGCACTCGACAACGTCCGTATGTACGAAGTCCTGTCCAGCGGTGGCGATACGCTCGACGGTGGGGCCGGCGACGATATTCTGATTGGTGATGGAAGTGACCCTAACGGCACAACCAGTCAGTTGATCACCATCAATGATGCCGGTTTTGAAGATACCGCAATCGCTAATGGTGGATCGGCACCGCTTTCAGCCGCCTGGAACGATGATTTCGGCAATTTTGAAGTCTTCATCGGGGATCCGTCGATTGCCTCATTTTCAAGTGGAATGCCCGCGGAAGGTGAAAACGCTCTCCTGATTCCCGAAGACAACCAGGTCTCCCAGACGCTGGCCAGCAACTTCGACAGCGGCAAAGATTATGAGCTGTCGCTGAAACTCGGCAATCCCCTTTCATCCGGCAACGGCAACACCTATTCTATTCAGCTATATGCTGGCGGAACACTGATCGGCAGTGCGACGGGCACCGAGCCTGTCGCCGATACCTGGACGGACATCGCTATCTCCGTAGATGGCGATGCTTATACCGCCGCTGACGGCACCGCGCTTAGGATTGTTCTGGCGAATACCACTCCATATTCCGGTAGTCTCGACTACTTCGCTGTCGATGACATCCAACTGAACGAAATCACTACTTCGGCAACAACACCCGGCGACGATACCCTCACCGGTGGTGCCGGCGACGACTATCTCGATGGTGGCACGGGCACGGATACGGCTATCTTCTCCGGTAACTGGTCTGATTACACGATCACAGAGAATGCCGGCACATACACTATCATCGATGCCCGAGCATCTTCACCCGACGGCACTGATACCGTTAAAAATATTGAGTTTTTCCAGTTTGCCGATCTCACCAAGATAGCTGCTGAAGTCGTCAACTCTGCACCGACCGACATCATTTTCGATTCCGAAACAGCCGCAGAACAGGACGTCAACACCTACGGTACCAGCGACCAGATAGATCCTGCTATCGCTGCTTTTGACGATGGCGGCTATATCACTGTCTGGGTGTCCAACGGGCAGGACGGCAGTGATTACGGCATTTACGGACAACGTTTTGATGCCGATGGCAGCACGAATGGCGTTGAGTTTCTGGTGACTTCGGAAGTCGGTGATTCGGAAACCAACCCGTCTGTTACAACTTTCTCCGACGGAGGATTTGTCGTTGCTTGGCAGGATCAGACCAGCGGCGTCATGGCCTGGACTGATGCGCGTGTGTTCGACGCAGATGGCACAGCAGCAACCGCTGAGTTTAAAGTGAGTCCCGGTACTAATGGTGATAATGAGGGATATCAGCCTGCTGTTCTTGCACTTAATGCCAATGAGTTCGTTGTCCTGTGGGCCAATGAAATTGGTGGTGCGACTTACCAAATTGCCGGTCAGATCTATGATCGCACGGGATCGACGGTCGGCAGTCAGTTCACCGTCGGATCGCTGCTTGGTGGAGGTGGGTTGTTTGGTGCCCAAACAGAAGTCACCCTGCTAGATGATGGTGGTTTTGCGGCCACCTGGCGCACGAACGATGGATCGCTTGGGACACGGTTTGCCGTAATGAATTCGGACGGTAGCATCCGGACTGCCGAAACTACGATTTCCGGTGCGGACAACATCGCTGACATTGCTTCTCTGTCGAATGGCAAATTTGTTGTTACGTATGATTCAGGTGGCTCACTTAAAGCAACGATTTACGATGCCAATGGAACCGTCAGCGTCTCTGAGTTCAATGTCAACACGACAACTTCCGCAGCTCGATATGAATCGACAGTAACTCGATCCGACGATGGTTTTGTTGTGGTATGGGAATCGAGCGCCGGCGACGGTAGCGGCTCAGCCATTCTAGCGCAACGATTTGATGCAAGCGGCAACAAGATTGACGGTGAGGTGGTTGTCAATGAAACCACAACAGGAAACCAGCAAAAACCGGAAGTTATTGAAACAGCCTCAGGTAAGGTGGTTGCAGTATGGCAAAGTGAAAATGTCGATGCGGCTCTAACCGGTATCGTTTCAAAAGTCGTGGCGACCGGTTCAGCAAGCATTTATGAAAATGCCGCCGATGGCACACGTGTTGCCGATGTCATCGGTGTATATGACCTTGATGCAGCAGATACACAGACCTTCTCATTGACTGATGATGCCGGCGGTCGTTTTGCCATTGATGCAAATACCGGCGTGATTACCGTCGCCAACGGTTCGTTGCTCGACTATGAAACGAATATTTCACACGATGTTACAGTCCGTGTGACTGATTCAGGCAGCCTGAGCCATGATGAAGTCCTTACCATCAATATCAACAATCAGGGCGGTGAACCGGCACAATCTCTGCCGGGTGCGCAAAACGTGGATGAGGACGGCACCCTCACCTTTTCCAGTGGAAACGGCAATGCCATCACAGTAAGCGACACCGGCGCTAGCGACTCCCCACTGCAAGTTACGCTCACAACGACAAACGGCATCCTGACCCTTTCGCAAACCACCGGACTTTCTATTCCAGGTGGCAGCAACGGTAGCTCGCACATGGTGCTGCAAGGAAGCGAAAGCGACCTCAACGCAGCCTTCGAAGGCATGACATTTACGCCAACCGGCGACTACAATGGTGCGGCAAACATCAGTGTAACAACAGTCCAAGCCTCTGGACTGGAGGGCTATTATAGCTTCGACGCGGGTAATGCCGTCGATGACAGCATTGGCATTTCACAAAACGGTACACTTGTTGGAAACGCTACGACTGTGACCGATGGCACACGCGGAGAAGTGCTGATACTGGACGGAATCAGCGACTATGTTCAAATCAACGATATGTTTGGAAATCCGGCGAACGTAACACTTTCCGCGTGGGTGAATACGGCGGATATCGGTGAACAACATGTCATCTCGCTGGGGGACAACATTGCGATTGTGGTTGACAATCTAGGCGTTGGTGGCTTTTATCACAATAATGTCTCCGGTTTTATAGGGATTACTCCAACGGGAACGCTGGACGCTGGCTGGAACCATATTGCCTTTACCTTCGACGACGTGGCCAACTCTATGACCACTTATCTAAACGGGGTCGAGGTTGCGACCCAAACAGTTACAGGCTCCATCTCGTACGCACTTGGCACATACACTTCGATCGGCGCTCACGGTAACGACCCGAACTCTTTTGAATTCAATGGCCTGATCGATGAAGTACGCATTTATACCCGGGCACTTTCTTCTGATGAGATTGCGACGATTGCCGCCGATCAAACCAGCGTTACCGGCAGTGTCGGTATTACTGTCAATTCGGTCAATGATGCCCCCGTTCTCGACAATAGCGGTTTCCTGACGCTCACAGCTATATCCGAGGACGAGACCAACAACAGTGGCAACACGATTGCCGATATTATTGCCAGCGATGGCGGCGACCGAATTACCGATATCGATGCAGGTGCTCTCGAAGGCATAGCGATCCTTAATGTCGACAACAGCAACGGGACCTGGGAGTACAATATCGGCTCCGGCTGGACAGCTGTCGATTCCGTTTCGGGCACGAATTCTCTTCTCTTGCGCGCGACAGACAGTCTGCGCTTTGTTCCAGACGGTCAGGATGCCGATATGGGATTCGTTACCTTCTGTGCCTGGGACCAGACCTCAGGGACCGCAGGGACAAAAGTGGACACATCGGTGTTTGGCGGCACCACCGCATTCAGCGTTGGGGGTGAAGCTGCAAGCATTACTGTTACGGCTGTCAACGACGATCCGGTTGTGGTCAACCTTGATGGTGATGTCCATAACTATACAGAGGGTGACGGCATTGTCCTTTTAGAACAAGGGGGTGATGCGGTTGTCAGTGATGTCGATTCAGCCAATTTCAACGGCGGATCACTGACTGTCGAGGTCGATAGCGGTCTGCAAGCATCCGAGGACGTGTTCTCTATACGCAATGAAGGAACAAATGCCGGCCAGATTGGTGTGTCGGGCAGCGATGTGACCTATGGTGGTGCAGTAATCGGTACCTATACAGGCGGCACAGGATTGAATCCGTTGACGGTTAACTTGAATATCAATGCAACACCGGCCGCCGTCACTGCTCTTGTTCAGAACATTACTTATGAAAACAGCAATATCGAGAACCCAACCAGCGGTTCACGCAGTGTCGTAATTGATATAACGGATGGCGATGGGGGCGCATGCCTTACTCAGAACCTGATCCTTAATGTCAGTTCGGTGAATGATGCACCGGTAGTTGATTTAAATGGCGCTGATGGTGTGGGCGTGGACTTTGCAACAACCTTCACGGAAGACGCAGGGGCTGTCAATGTGGCCGATGCGGATGCGACGATCAGTGATGTCGATAGTTCAGCCTATGAAAACCTAAGTATTAACTTAGCGAATTTTCTGGATGGCGCCAGTGAACGGATCGTGGTCGCCGGATACTCTTTTACTTATGGCGTTTCCGATACAGTAATCCGCACTGTCGGCAGCACCAGTTTTGAACTCGATTTCGACGGCACCGGTTTTAATGTCATGCTGGATGGCAGCGGTGGAATGCCTGCAGCTGACCTGCAAACGCTGTTGCGGGGCGTCACCTATGAAAACACCTCCCAAAACCCGACTGCGGGTGATCGCACCATCAATATCTTTGCACAGGACAGTTTAGTTCTAAGTGGTCCAACCGCGACATCGACGATCACCGTCAATCCGCAGAACGATGCTCCCACGGCGACAAACAACGCCAATTCCGTTTCGGAAAACGGTTTTGTTTCGGGAAATGTCATAACGGATGACTCCGGATCCGGGATTGACAGCGATCCGGAGGGAGATGGTCTGCAGGTAACCCAGGTTGAAGGGGGAGCCTACACACCCGGATTTCCGGTAACCCTGGCTTCGGGCGCGCAAGTCACTTTTCAATCCAACGGCAGCTATACCTACAATACCAACGGTCAGTTTGATGGACTGGGTGCCGGTAGCAGTGTGGATGACAGTTTTACCTACCAGATCAGTGATGGCAATGGGGGTTTCGATACCGCTACGGTTACCGTTACGATCAACGGCAGTAATGATGCTCCATCAATCACGAGTGCCGGCCTCACCTTGGATGAAGGCGAGACTGTCACCCTCAGTGACGCCAACTTTGCGGTCACCGATGCAGACGATACAGCCTTTACCTACACGGTAAGCGGTATCAGTGGCGGTTACTTCCAATTGAGCAGTGCGGCCGGTACCCCGATCACCAGCTTCACCAGTGCTGACCTTACAGGTGGTCTGGTGCAGTTTGTCGACAACGGCGATGAAGTAGCCCCGGTGTTCAGCGTCACAGTCAATGATGGGGATTCAGATTCCAACACCCTGGCGGCAACCATCAACTATACGCCGGTCAACGATTCGCTGATGCTCGTGACCAATTCCCCGCTGACGGTGCCTGAGGAAGGTACGCGCACGATCACGAATAGCTATCTTGCTGTGTCTGATGTGGATAATTCTGCTGCGCAGTTGACCTATACGCTGACCAGCTTGCCGTCGAGCGGTAGTTTGCGTTTGAGCGGCTCAACGCTGAGCCTCAGCGATACATTTACACAGGACGATATTGACAACAATCGTTTGACTTTCAGGTTTTCCGATGATGCATCGGCGACCAGCTTTGCGTTTACCGTCAGTGACGGTACAGACATAATCGGCCCAATCACCTTCTCGGTGAATGGTCAGCCTGTCAATGACGCACCGGTCAACCTGGTCCCCGCGTCATGCAGCGTGAATGAAAATGTCACGTTGAATTTCACAGGCGGGAATCAGATTCAGATCAGTGATATCGATCATAACGGCGGCACCATGCAGGTGCAGCTCAATGTAGGCACAGGTGGCCTGCTGACCCTGGGCGATACCACAGGTCTGATTTTCAGCGCCGGTGACGGTGCCGATGACGCCAACATGATCTTCACCGGTATCCTGACCGATATCAATGCCGCCCTTTTAACATTGAGCTTCACACCCACCACCGACTTCAATGGCGATGTCAATTTCACCATCATCACTAACGACCAGGGCAATAGCGGGACCGACCCGGGGTTGACCGGCGATGCCACCAGCGAACAGGACAGCGATACCTTCACGATTACTGTCAACCCGGTTAATGATGCACCGGTGCTCGACAACGCTTCACTCACGCTGAGTGAAGGCCAGACGGTAACCCTCTCTGGCGCCAACTTCGGCATTACCGACCCGGACGACAGCAGCTTTACCTATACACTCAGTGGTGTGACCGGCGGCTACTTCCAGCTCAGCAGTAATCCGGGTAATTCGATCAGCAGTTTTAATAGCACCCAACTGGTGGCCAACACGGTACAGTTTGT
Source organism: Candidatus Thiodiazotropha sp. (ex Codakia rugifera) (assembly GCA_025656675.1). Taxonomy (GTDB): domain Bacteria; phylum Pseudomonadota; class Gammaproteobacteria; order Chromatiales; family Chromatiaceae; genus Thiodiazotropha. Next base: position 363,597 of record JAHXHN010000001.1, on the reverse strand, counting down.
CGATGATGGTAACGAAGTGGCACCGGCGTTCAGTGTCACTGTCAACGATGGCGATACCGACTCCAATACCCTGGCGGCAACCATCAGTTTTACCTTGGTCAGTGACAGCACTCCCGTAGCGAATGCCGACAGTATCAGTGTTGCAGAAGGCGGCACGGCTACCACACTGAATGGTGGTTTCAGCACGGTCCTGAACAACGACACTGGCCTGGACGATACGCCTGTTATCGTTTCACTCGTGACGGATGTGACTAACGGTACCCTGACCGGCAATGATGACGGGACCTTCAGCTATACCCATGACGGTTCGGAGAACCTCACAGACAGTTTCACCTATCGCATCACTGACAATGACGGTCAGACCAGTGATGCGACTGTAACGATCAATGTCACCCCTGTGAGTGACGCAACCCCGGTTGCGGTAGCCGATACGGTCACAGTGGCTGAAGGGGCAACGATCACTACGCTTGTTGGTGGTTCCAATTCTGTATTAAATAACGATACCGGGTTAGATGATGCACCCGTCACGGTAAGCCTGGTCACAGGCCCAACCCAATCTGCGGCTTTCAACCTGAATGCGGATGGTACGTTCAGCTATACACATAACGGTTCAGAAAACTTTACGGACTCATTTACCTATCGTGTGACCGACAACGATGGTCAGACCAGTGATGCTACGGTCACGATTAATGTCACCCCAGTTTCTGATCAGACACCAGTCGCAGTAGCGGATACGATCAGCGTTGCCGAGGGTGGTACAACGACTAGCCTGGTTGGTGGTGCTACCGATGTGTTAAGCAACGATACCGGTTTGGGAGATACACCGGTGACAGTGAGTCTGGTCACAGGTCCAACCCAATCTGCAGCCTTTACCCTGAATGCCGACGGTACCTTCTCTTACACACACAACGGCACAGAGAACTTCAGCGACAGTTTTACTTATCGTGTCACCGACAACGACGGTCAGACTGCCGATGCAACCGTAACAATCAATATCACACCAGTCAGTGATGCCACACCGGTTGCGGTAGCGGATACGATCAGTGTTGACGAGGGTGGTACAGCAACTACCCTGGTCGGTGGTGCTACCGATGTGCTGAGCAATGATACCGGTTTGGCAGATACACCGGTGACGGTGAGTCTGGTCACAGGTCCAACCCAATCCGCTGCGTTTAGCCTGAATGTCGACGGTACCTTTAGTTATACACACAATGGCACGGAGAATTTTACAGATTCTTTTACTTACCGTGTGACCGATAACGACGGCCAGACCAGCGATGCCACGGTCACGATCAATGTCACGCCAGTCAGTGATGCTACACCGGTCGCAGTAGCGGATACGATCAGCGTTGCCGAGGGTGGTACAGCGACTAGCCTGGTCGGTGGTGCTACCGATGTGCTGAGCAACGATACCGGTTTGGGTGATACCCCCGTTACTGTCAGTCTGATCACAGGTCCAACCCAATCTGCGGCCTTCACCCTGAATGCCGACGGTACCTTTAGTTATACACACAATGGCACGGAGAATTTTACAGATTCTTTTACTTACCGTGTGACCGATAACGATGGCCAGACCAGTGATGCCACGGTCACGATCAATGTCACGCCAGTCAGTGATGCGACACCAGTAGCGGTAGCCGATACGATCACGGTAGCTGAAGGGGCAACGATCACCACGCTCGCTGGTGGTTCCAATACGGTTTTGAATAATGACACAGGGTTAGGTGATACGCCTGTTACGGTCAGTTTAATCACAGGTCCAACCCAATCCACTGCGTTTAGCCTGAATGCGGATGGTACGTTCAGCTATACACATAACGGGACTGAAAACTTCAGTGACAGTTTTACTTATCGTGTGACCGACAACGATGGCCAGACCAGTGACGCCACGGTCACGATCAATGTCACGCCAGTCAGTGATACTACACCGGTCGCAGTAGCGGATACGATCAGTGTTGCCGAGGGTGGTACAGCAACCAGCCTGGTCGGTGGTGCTACGGATGTGCTGAGCAACGATACCGGTTTGGGTGATACCCCTGTCACTGTCAGCCTTGTGACTGGTCCCACTCAATCATCAGCCTTTATCCTGAATGCGGATGGTACCTTCAGTTATACCCATAATGGGTCTGAGAATTTTACAGATTCTTTTACTTATCGTGTCACTGATAACGACGGTCAGACCAGTGATGCCACAGTCACTATCAATGTCACGCCAGTCAGTGATGCCACACCGGTCGCAGTAGCAGATACGATCACGGTGGCTGAAGGGGCAACCATCACCACCCTTAATGGTGGGGCCAGCACAGTCCTGAATAACGATACTGGCTTGAGTGATACTCCCGTTACTGTCAGTCTGATCACAGGTCCAACTCAATCTGCGGCCTTTACCCTAAATGCAGATGGCACATTTAGTTATACCCATAACGGGTCAGAAAATTTCAGTGACAGTTTTACTTACCGTGTCACTGACAACGACGGCCAGACTGCCGATGCCACGGTCACAATCAATGTCACCCCTGTGAGTGATGCCACACCGGTCGCGGTGACGGATACGATCAGCGTTGTCGAGGGCGGTACAGCGACCAGCCTGGTTGGTGGTGCTACCGATGTGCTGAGCAACGATACCGGTCTGGGTGATACACCGGTGACAGTGAGTCTGGTCACAGGTCCAACCCAATCCGTGGCCTTTACCCTGAATGCCGACGGTACCTTTATTTATACACACAACGGCTCAGAGAACTTCAATGACAGTTTTACTTATCGTGTCACTGATAACGACGGTCAGACCAGTGATGCCACGGTAAATATTGAGGTGACCAGTATCAATAGTCCGCCAGAGGCTTCAAATGTCAGTATCAATGTCTTGGAAGATACGATCTACACGGGCAATTTACCGATCTATAGTGATGGCGATGGAGATGATGTTACCTATCAACTTGAAAGTAATTCTGCTCACGGTAGTGTGTTGGTAAATGGTGACGGTAGTTTCAGCTATGCACCTGATACTGATTACTATGGTGCCGACAGTTTTACCTACAGCATCAGTGATGGTAACGGTGGCAATAACAGTTACACTGTAGCGATAAATGTTGTTGCAGTTAACGATGATCCTGTCATTACCAGTCACAGTGGTGATGGCAATGTCATGCTCACAATTGAGGAAAATTCCGCTATAGTGACGAGGGTGACAGCGGTTGATCCTGATAACGAAACAGTTTCATTTGTCATTGATGATGGTGCCGATCTCGGATTGTTCAATATTGATTCTGAGAGTGGTGAGTTGATATTTGTCAATACACCGGATGCGGAGAATCCACTGGATTCTGATCAGGATAATATCTATCAGGTTGAGGTCTTGGTGTCAGATGATAAGGGTGGAACGGTCCGCCAGTCATTCACTATCGAGGTCACGGATATCGATGAATTCGATGTGGGCCTGTTAACGGATTTGGAAGATGACCCCGATATTATCAATCTTTCGACAGAAATCGATAATGCTGTCGGTATAGTTGCTTATGCTGAAGACCTCGATGTATCCAATAACAGGGTTACCTATACGTTGGATGAGGATGCAAACGGGCTGTTTGCAATCGATCCTTCATCAGGTGTTGTAACCCTGACGTCAATCACGAAGCCACAAGATCTTTCACAATTTGATATCACCGTACGAGCAACCAGTGATGACGGCTCGTATTCCCTGAAATCATTCAGCGTTGGCATAAGCAGAGTGGTTGATGAGATACCGGAACCTGAAGTGCCCCATTTGGATGAGATAATATTTGATCTTGGACCGACGGAGCCACATGATCCCCCGGTTAGTGATGTCAGCAATCCGGAACCGCAGGAGATAGCTGCGACTACAGTTGATGCAACCTTTGAGAGCATAGAGGAAATTGAAGAGGATCTGCAACCTGAACGGGATATTCAGGTCAGAGCAATTATCGAGACAGAACGTAATGTTATAGAACGGTTTTCAACGGCCTTGTTCGGTAGCGAAAGTCATAATAAATCCCAGTTTGATTATTATCAGGCCCGGCTTACACCGGTCCCAGTTGCACCCAATGAACTGCCCACTTTCAATACAGTGAGCAGTGAGTTGATCGAAGTGCCTGCTTCAATATGGAATCTACTTGACTCCATGAATCAGGAGATGTCCGATCATCAAGGTCAACAGGCATCAGATGATGGTTTGATTTTTCAGTCAGCAACCTTTAGTACCTTGGCACTTTCAGCAGGCTATGTGGCTTGGCTGTTGCGTGCTGGTGTGCTCTCAGCCAGTTTTCTCTCTTTTACACCACTATGGCGTCAAATCGATCCATTGCCAGTGCTGTCTGCGCATGCCAAGCGACGTGATGATCAGGATGATATTCCAGATGATGATCCGGAGGAAAAACGTCTGGCCAAGTTGTTTGACCGGAAGAACAAACAGAAAAAACAAACACCTTTCAGGCAGAGATAAAGATGTTGCGTCTTAGCCCAACAATAAAGATATCCATAGGGTTGGTAATGCTGACTTTAAGCATTCTCCTGGTTGGGCGTTTGATTGGATTCGTACCTGATGAAAACAAGACAGCGCTCGATGCAAGAAAGAAATTTTGTGAATCTCTGGCTGTACAGGTTTCATCAGCAGCAACCAACAATGATCTGATGATAGTTCGTACGACACTTGAGACGGTGGTTGATAGAAATGACGATGTACTTTCTGTAGCGTTACATAATGACAGAGGGTCTTCATTGGTTGCAGGTGATCATGAGGCGCATTGGGTTGACGTCCCACTTGATAAATCCACATCAACACACGTACGTGTTCCGATCATGGCCAACAATAATCGATGGGGGACGTTGGAAATTGCGTTCAAGCCACTCAATAAACAGAGTGGGCTGTCATTTGGCAAGCTTGGCAGTCTGTTGTTGTTTGTCGCCTTCATGGGATTCATCCTTTACTTGATATTCATCAAGCGGACGCTGCGGGAGCTTGATCCAAAAGCGGTCATACCAGAGCGTGTGCGATCCGCTTTCAATGCCCTTTCTGAGGGATTGATAATCTTGGACGAGAAGGATCAGATTATTCTGGCTAACGATTCATTCACTGAAAAAATCGATATTGATGCAGATGCATTGATCGGCCTACGTGCAGATGAACTGGCATGGAAGAAAAGAGAGGGAGGTCTCAAGGCCGATGTCTATCCATGGCATAGCAGTATGCAAAACATGGAACGGAAAACCGGTATCCCTATGCGCCTGGAGTTGAAGAACAAGATTGAACGAACATTTTCAGTCAATACTGCGCCCATCTTTGATGGTAAGGGTCATCCGCGTGGCGTGTTGGCGACTTTTGATGATATGACGGACCTGGAGAAAAAGCATAGGGAGTTACAATCAACACTCGAGAAACTGCGTAGTTCAGAGAAGGCGCTGCGAGATAAAACGGTTGAACTTGAGTTGCTTGCTACTCGGGATCCGTTGACTGGTTGTTTCAATCGACGTGCTTTCTTCGAAAGATACGATGTTATTTTTGAAGCAGCAAGGAATGAGGGAAGTGGATTAGTCTTTATGATGATCGATATCGATCATTTTAAATCGATCAATGACCAGTATGGCCATTCTAATGGCGACAAGGTCATCAAGTTTGTTGCTGAAACTCTGATTGTTAACTCCAGGCCGGAGGATGTGGTCTGTCGTTATGGGGGTGAAGAGTTTTCACTGGTGATGCCTCATGCAGACCAGGAACAAGCCATGGTCGTTGCTGAACGGTTACGTATGGAGATTCAACAGAAAGGCCACGATCTGTTTACTGATAAAAGGACAGTAACTGCAAGCTTCGGTATGGCGGAGTTTACAGAAGGAATTGATGACCCGATGCTCCTTATTAATAATGCTGACGAAGCGCTCTATCTGGCTAAGGAGCAGGGCCGGAATCGTGTAATTACATGGGATGCTGAGTTGACTGAACAGGAGCGAGCAATAGCAAGAGAGAACAGTGAAAACAAAAAGGTTGAATTAAAACCTGTGGATGAGGATGCAGGTAAAGTACTTAAGAGTGAGATTCATCGACTGGAGGATATCGTAAGGAACCTGGAATCCGAGCTGGAATACAGTCGTGAAGAGATCAAGCGTCGTGAAGGAAAAGATGAGCTCACCGGATTACCTAATAAGTTCATATTCAGTGATCGTATTCTGCAGGTCCTTGCTCGATGTAAACGGTATCACAAATCGGCAGCACTGGTCTCCATTGATATTGATGACTTTAGCAGTATCAACGAAGCATTCGGCTTTACAATTGGCGATCAAATTCTAAAGATAATTTCAGGTCGGTTGGTTGATTCATTGAGAATTACAGACACCGTTGCGGTTATCGATGAACAGGATGACAAAGAGTCTTCCACGATTTCTCGAGTCAATAATGATGAGTTCGCACTGATATTGACTGACGTACAAGACATTGAGTCGGTTACATGGGCGGTAAGGCGAATATTGAACAATCTAAAGTTACCCATTGAAATCAATGATCAGGAACTGTTCGTGTCGTTCAGTGTTGGTATAGCCCTCTATCCTCACGACGATGAAGTGCCAGCTGGGTTATTACAAAAAGCCAGCTCAGCCCGTTATGCAGCCAAGCGATTGCAGGGCAGCAATAACATTCATTTCTTCTCAAACGAGATCAATCGGGACGCCTATCGTAAAGTATGGCTTGAAAGTCAACTTCATAAGGCCATAGTACGTTCCAATTTTGAACTGGTCTATCAACCAAAAGTAGACGTAAAGAGCGGACGAATAATCTGTATGGAGGCACTGGCTCGCTGGCCACACGCGAAGGTCGGTTTGATACCGCCGGCAGAGTTTATTCCAGTAGCTGAGCACACCGGGTTAATTCATAAGTTGGGTATTTGGGTATTGAAGCAGGCATGCCAGGATTTAAGAACATGGCATGATCAGGGTTACAAAGATCTACGTGTAGCTGTCAATCTGTCTGCAGTGCAGTTTCGCAAGAAGAACCTGACGGAGAAGGTGCTCGATAGCTGTAAAAAAATAGATATCGACCCCTCTTTCATCGAGCTGGAGATTACAGAAAGCGCATTGGTGGAAAACTTTGAACGGACTCAACCCGCCATGCTGCAGATGAGTGAGGCGGGGATACACTTTACACTGGATGATTTTGGTAAGGGATTCTCATCTCTCAGCTACCTGAGAAAGCTGCCTATCGACAGTATAAAGATTGATCACTCATTTATTGAGGACACACTTCCTAGTGAGCATGACCAAACGATAATAAATGGCATCATTTCATTGGCAAAGAGCTTGCGATTGAAGGTAACAGCCGAAGGTGTTGAGACTGAAAGTCAGAAAATGGTGCTGGCTAATCTTGAATGTGATGAAATCCAGGGTACCTTCTTCAGCGAGCCGGTATCCGCTAATGAAGCATCAGCCATGCTTGCGACTTATAATGCGATTTCTGAGGAGTAGCACGTCGAGAATTGAAGGCGTTGCGGTCTGTTGCACTTGTCAGTGCAGCTGTGTCTAACCCTACCTAGATGCAGCTTCAAACAATATTTTTTTATTAACAACATAAGCAAGTGTGGTGTACGTTCAGGCTCTATATCTGATCCCCCTCCCAAAAGGGAAGAGGATCCAGATAGAGACGTACAACCTTTCAGTCCTGCTGAATAACCATTTGATGAAAGTGACATCATTCAAGTTTCAGACAATGCGATACAATTCAGGTCGTCTAATCAGTCTGTAAATCTTCGAGTAAAGTAAATATCCCCATCAATAAATCCTGAAAAAGTACATCATAGTCTCCGAAGCTGCCACTTGCACATAACACGATCACTGTATCCTTGCCTTCCACATAGAGCATTTTAGCCTGGTAACCCGGATCCTTACCGCTATGGGTGTAGATCACATCATTTTTTTGTGGCATGGGATTGATATTGATACCGAGACCATAAGTTGAGGGAGGATTACCGAGCTTTGAAGCTTGCAACATCTCCGCTCTCATTTGATCGGTCAGAACCCGATCACTTTTTAGTAGACCGAGCAGAAAGCTTGCAAGATCTTCGGCATTAGTCTGTATACCGGCATCGGCCAGGCCGTAGTGGCTGTACCAGGGGTAGACATCAATAGCCTCACCTTCATCGTTGTAGTAGCCGTGCACCAATCCAGGTATGCCTATCGCTTCATCACCATGTAAAGTCTGTGTCAGTCCAAGCGGTTCGATTACTCGATCGCGAATAGCGGTCTGGACTTTGTCGCCTGTAACCACTTCAACAATCATCGCAGCAAGCACATAGTTGGTGTTTGAATAGCTGTAATCAGTGCCGGGTTCGAAGTGGAGGGGTTTATCCAGGAAGAAGGGGAGTACATCAGCCTGTTTCCATTGACGTGCTGGCCCCGAATTGAGAAATTCAATATCCCACTCGTCACCATCATTCTGAAAGTCATACAGGCCAGTGGTATGGTTAAGTAACATACGGATACTCATTTGGTTGCTGGACGGAATACAGCTGGTGATCGTGTCGGGCAGCCAAACTGTAATCGGATCATCCAAATCCAGCAGCCCATCAGCAGCCATCTGCACCAGTGTGGCAGCCAGAAATGTTTTACCTATGCTGGCGACATAAAACCGGTCATTCAGGGTGACCGGCTCACCTGACTCAAGATCGGATGAGCCTGCAACACCTGAGTAGTCGATATTTCGCCCTAAAATTCTGACTGAAACAGCGGGCAATCCCCGCTCCACGGCATCATCCAATACGGCCTGAAATTGTTCATTGGGAGTGGCTTTTATTGTGTTTGTAGCATTACATCCGGTTAACAAGGAAAGGGCGAGGGTGGCAACAACTAGGGGTTGCCCCAGGGCTACTGACCAAAATTGTTTGCTTTGTATCATCTTCTATTCTCCTGAGAAGTTGGTTGAACTGTATTGGGAACAGCCTGTGCTGTTGAGGAGAATATTGGCTGCAACAGCGATTGAAATCGTCCTTCCGTGTAAGGTTGGACGTTTTTATAGGCTAATGAAAATAGGAAGTTAGGAGGTGTTGCTTTATGAAGCGCTGGACTTTCGAAATTGGGTGGGTGTTTGACCCGTTTGTCGTTTGAATGCGGTGTAAAAAGCGGATTTGGAATTGAATCCTGCATTCAAGGCGATGGATAGAATATTGGTGTCACCCTGGGATGGATTAATCAGGGATTGCTTCGCTTCGTTGATGCGATAGCTATTGATGAAATCGAAGAAGTTTTGACCGGCCTGTTCATTAATGACCTGGGACAGATAGTTGGATGAGATAGCCAATTGTTTGGCTAGTTGGGCAAGAGTCAGTTTGCTGTCGAGATGGGATTTCTCCCTGTCCATATGTGCCTGAAGTGCCTCGTAGAGGAGTATGCTCGTCTCATTGTCGAGGGCGGATCGCTGATACTTTTTTGTTTGAACAGGATCTGGGTTTTCTGTTGTTTCATGGGATGTAGGTTCAACAGGTTCCGTTGTATCGGGGGCTTCATTTGGGCGATAGGAAAAGATTGCCGGTTGACGTAAGCCCAAGTAACCCATGCTATAGATAACGACCACTATCATCAGGTAGTGGTAACTGATGAGCTGTTCTGAAAAGGCGAACAGGTCGGCGAGGAACAGGTCCGCTATATAGAGGAGATAGAGCACTGCCAGGGCGATCAGCAGGTTGCGAAGCCAGATGAGGCTGATACGTTCCAACGAGGAGAAATGGTCTTGAATGAGGCGTTGATGGCGGAATAACCGACGTATCGAGACGACTAGATAGATTGCCATTTGGATGATGGAGAGTAAGCCTACGGAAATAGTAGCGACCTCTGCCCACAACAATTCCTGATGTGGGTCACCACCCTCCTGAAAGAAGAGGTTGAGAAGCTGATGACTATCAAGTTTGATGAGTGGGAAAAGCAGTAAAAAGCCAGCCGCAAATGGCAGAAAGTGGAGCCACTGCTTTGCACCGAACCTGAAACCTCCCCGGGTAGTCAGTGAACAGACATAGAGATAAGTGAGCGGGCCAAACAGGAAATCGATATTGATATCGATAACAGCAAACCGCAAATAGGCGGTTATATGACGAGACTGCTCTAAAAACTCCAGTCCCAGGTCGATCGAAAAAAGCAGCGTCAGTAACGCGAGCAAGCGATGACTGGTTGGATTGCCACCCTTGGCGTTGATTAGCGCTAAGGCTAGGAAGAGGCCATGAGCGGCGCCTAGCAGCAGAATGGTGGAGTAGAGGTCAACCGTAGCTTCCATAGCGTATCCATTATTATCAATCTCCCGTGGAATATATCATCTACCGGAAAGCGTGGCCGACACCCATAGCATGATCAGCAGCAAGACAACGATACCCATGCTGTTCGCAATAAATAACCAGAATTTGTCCATCTGAATGCCTTTGAGATCTTATTGGTGTTGAGATGATTCTGCTGTGTATCCCATGACCTGTCGTCCAGGCCTGTAAGTCTGGACAGATTCATGTCTGGTAAACCGGTGGGGTGCGGTTTGCTGTTTTGACCATCATCGTCACGTTGTTTGGTGCGACAGGCTATACCCTGCGATTTGGGCCACTACCATAAATTTCGCAGGTCTTGGACGGGTGCGCAAAAAACGGGCTGAGCAGGTATAGTGTTGCACCAATTCTACAGCTTCAGTTGAGTGTCCGCAGTGCGAGGAAATTATCCTAAGCTACTTTTTCTAATAGTCTTGATATCCCTGAGTGGGTGTGACCGCAATCCCAGCGATCATCAACAGACCCTGTTGGTTTTCGGTACACTGCTCGACATCAAGGCCTACACAGACAACACGACAACGTTTGACAGTGCGGTTCGTAGCCTTGATCTGACCTTTCAGGAGATGCATCGTGAGTGGCATGCCTGGAAGGGTGAGGGTGAGCTTGTCAGGCTCAACCGGGCTATTGCGAATGGACGTCCTTTTGAGGTTTCACCGGGTCTTGCCGGATTGTTGCGCCAGGCTAAACACTATGCTGACAAGAGCGATCATCTATTCAACCCTGCCATAGGTCAGCTGATCGGATTATGGGGCTTTCACAGTGATGAGCCACCCGGCGGGCCTCCACCCGATCCGACGGCAATCAAGTCACTTCTGGAAGACGCCCCCTCTATGGATGATCTGCACTTCAAGGGGGATAGGGTCTCTTCCGTTAACGCGACTGTGTCAATCGACCTGGGCGCTTTTGCCAAAGGATATGCCTTGAACCTGGCAATAGATCAGTTGAAGCGTTTCGGTATCGGTCATGCCATTGTCAATGCAGGAGGTGATCTTTGCGCTTCCGGTCAACATGGTGATCGTCCATGGAAAATCGGTATCCGACATCCCTTGGGTGAGGGGGTTATTGCCTCGGTTGAAGTCTATGACGGTGAGTGCGTGCTTACTTCGGGTAACTATGAGCGCTATCGGGAATACCAGGGTATTCGTTACGCCCACATTTTAGATCCACGCAGTGGCTATCCGGTGGAGCATGTTGCTTCCGCAACGGTGATTAACCAGGAGGGCGGTCTGGCCGATGCAGCGGCAACGGCCTTGAGCGTAGCGGGTCCGAAGCGGTGGCAGGATATTGCTGTTCAGCTAGGCGTATCTGAAGTCATGCTGGTGGCTGAGAATGGCGATGTCTATCTCACGCCAAAGATGCAGTCCCGCATCAAGTTTCAGCAGAAAATAGACAAGGTTGTCGTCGCATCCCAACAAACAACTCAAAACCAAACGCCCAAAGCTCGTTAGATCGGACATTTCTCCACAACCCGGACCACGGCTGAGGTCAAGGTGTTGAGATCCTCTTCGCCAATGATGAACGGCGGCATCAGATAGACCAGCTTGCCGAAAGGTCTTACCCACACACCAGCATCGACAAAATCGGGTTGGATTTGCTTCATATCCACCGGTTTTTTCATCTCCACCACACCAATGGCTCCCAGTACCCTGACCTCCTCCACCTGAGGCAACTCCCGGCAAGGTGCGAGTCCTTGCTGCAGACTTTTTTCAATGGTTTTGATCCGTTCCTGCCATGGGGAGTCGAGCAGCAGCTGCAGGCTCGCTAATGCAGCACTGCATGCCAGCGGATTGGCCATGAAAGTGGGGCCGTGCATGAAGAGTCCCGGGTCTCCCTGGCTGATCGTGTTGCTGATCTCTTCAGTTGTCAAGGTCGCAGCGAGACTCATCGTGCCACCCGTGAGCGATTTACCGACACACATGATGTCTGCGGTTACAGCTGCGTGTTCGCAGGCAAATAGTTTACCGGTGCGTCCAAAGCCAGTGGCGATTTCATCTAGGATCAGCAGTACGCCATATTGGTCACAAAGCCTGCGGACCTCCTTAAGATACTCAGCTGAGTAGAAGCGCATACCTCCTGTTCCCTGGACGATAGGTTCAAGAACGACTGCTGCGATATGCTGATGGTGTTTCTTGAGTTTTTTTCTGAGCGCTTTAGCGCCATCACCTTTGCAGGGGTGGCCAAAGTAGCAACTGGGTGCATCGACAAAAAGCTGTTGCGGGAGAATACCCGAAAACAGACCGTGCATACCGGTGTCCGGGTCACACAGGGACATGGCACCAAAGGTATCGCCGTGGTAACCCTTGCGGATAGTCAGAAAACGCTGCTTGTCTGATTGATGTTTATCGTGCCAGTACTGGATAGCCATTTTCATGGCAACTTCCACGGCAACTGAGCCGGAATCAGCAAAAAAGACCGACTGCAAAGGGGCGGGAGTGATTTCGATGAGTTTTTTTGCCAGTTTGACGGCGGGTTGGTGGGTGAGGCCGCCAAACATAATGTGGGCCATGGTTTCCAACTGATGCTGTATGGCGCTGGTCATTTCAGGATGGTTATAGCCATGGATGGCACACCACCAGGAAGACATGCCGTCGATCAGCTCACGGCCGTCGGCCAGCCTTAATCTCACGCCGTCGGCTGAGACGACTGGGTAAACAGGCAGGCCCGCTCCTATGGCACTGTAGGGATGCCAGACATGGTGTTTGTCGTAATCTATCCAGTCTGAATTATCTGTCATTTGAACCTGGTTTGATGTCCACCCGAAAACAAATGTTTCTTCTGAAAAGGCTGCAGGATAACGCAATGATGTTTAAGGTAACAGATTGAATTATATGTAATATACCGGTTTTTGTGTGGGCATTGCGTTACATTTATTCGATGTTTCCGGACAAACAGCTGCTTAATCTTTTGGAATCGAAAGATTAGCAGATAATAATCGAGGATGTTGCCAAGTTTTTTTTAGTCGCTTTATGTGTTACCAATGCATGCTAAGAAAACCCATTCCATGGCTTTGAATAAAAAAATCGAAGCCGAACGGTCTTTTGTGAGGAGAATAATATGGATAAACCTGTGGTGGCGGCCAAACAACCCATCGGTGTCGATCTCGTTGCTGGAAAGGAGTATTTCTGGTGTGCCTGTGGACGATCGGCCAACCAGCCCTTCTGTGATGGTTCTCATCGGGGAACAGGGATCGAACCACAGGGGTTTAAGGCGGAAAAGAGTGGTGAAGTCTGGCTATGTCGCTGTAAACAGACTAAAACCCCCCCTTATTGTGATGGAACTCATAAGCAGGTTGAGGATTAAGTGGCAATTGTAGTCGGATAGGCATACTGGCCAGAGAGGGCCCGTTGGTAGTAGCGATTTCTGGATTGCATCATGGGGTGGGGCTGAAGCCTGTCTTGATGCAGCCCTTTCCCTCATTATGGACTACCTTGAATTCTATGCGGTTTCTGCCGTTCGCCTTGGCCGTATAGAGGGCCTGATCCGCATTTTCCAGGAGAAGCTCTCCCATCTCTTTATAATGAGACTTACCAAGTAATGGTATTGTCTCACTAACCCCGATGGAGACACTGAGCTGTAATTTCGAACCCTCTTCCAGAATAACGGGGTGAGCATTGACCTCAAGCCGTATTCGTTCTGCCAATAGGAGAGCTTCGTTCAGACTGGTCTGGGGTAACAGCAGAGCAAACTCTTCACCACCAAAGCGGGTCGCAACATCACTGGCACGTAGTTGAGAACGAATTCGGTTTGCCAACTCACGCAATGCAGTGTCACCGGCTTGATGGCCATAGTTGTCATTGATCTTTTTAAAATGGTCAGCATCGATAAACAGACAGCTCAAAGGCTGTCGGTAGCGGCCGGCGCGGGCTAATTCCTCTTCAAGACGCCGATCCAGATAGCGACGGTTGTGGAGTCCGGTTAACGGATCAGTAAGACCGCTGATCAACAGACGTTCCCGATTTATTGTGTTCTCCAGACACACCCCGCTAATGGTGGCGAGGCGGGCAAGAAAGTCGGTAGCATGCTGACGTGTAAAGCGGCTGCTCTTGTCACTTCCCAGATTGATACTACCCACCAGCCGGTTACGACAGATCAGGGGTAGAACGGCGATGCTTTCGAGGGGCTGTTTATCGCAAAACAGGTTATTGTATTCAGGCGCAAGAAAAGGACCGAGCCATGGGCTCCTCAGACGACTGAAGCGGGGGTTGATCGCCTCCATGTCATCGACAAACTGAAGAAATGGGAATGCATCCTGATTGACGCCGCTGTTATGTAGTAAGTGACGAATCTCATGATCAGGATCGCACAACAGAAGTAGAATGCTTCTGATTTCAAAGGATGATTTCAGGCCATCGGTCATGCAGCCCAAGAGTTCAGGCAGTGATTCGGCGCTCAATAGATCCAACTCACGGGCATGAAACCGCCCCAGCGTCTCCTGGTTGTCCTGCGCCTTTTGCGTTAACTCATTCAGACGTTGACGCAAGATACGATTTTCTTCTTTCAGATCCATTTAACCTGGAAACATCAGTTGAACGACCACCAGGGTGCGTGCCCTGGTGGTCGTAGCCATGCTCACCCAATGGGTAAGTTTCATGATTGTCCATAACCTCAGTTAGACCCATCACTTGCCAGTTACTCAAAACGCTCAACTGCCGTTCATGGGTTTAAATGTGCGGATGCTATCTTGTCCTGCCTATCGGCACATAGAAAAAGTTCTTAAGTTGAACACGGCCCAAAAATCAGAATCCACTATTAACCCGCCAAAGCTGATAGTTCGGTTCGGTTAGATAACCGCGACTGGTGATGAAATTGATCACCTTACGCAGCCGGTAGAAACGCACCACAGAATCAACACGGATGACCTCATTGCCATGCTCATCGAAAAAAACCAACGAGGGGGTGTAGAAGAGTCCCAGGTCCTTGGCCCATTGCTGAGCATTGGTTCTTTCACCGCGAGGTGTGATGACAGGTGTCTGGTCATGGATATCGAGTTGTACATTGTCGAAACCGCGTAGCAGTTTATTAATAGCAGGGTCACGCAGAGGTTGGCCGTGCAGTACATCACAGGCGTGGCAGTTGCCCTGTTCGAAATAGACGACCATCGGCCGTTGCCCGGGGAAACGGCTCCGGTCCAGATTGTGCGGTGGCGGGATGAAAAAATCCTCTTCGTTCATGTCGCCTGGTTCAAAAGTTGTCACCGCATCGCCCCGTGCCAGAAAGTCGGGAAATGATTCGTTTTTATAGTGTTTGTCGGCTACGTACTCGAGGGCGGCTCGAAATTGATAGGGGGGGTAGTAGCCACGCAGCCGCAACGCCTCCTCGCCCTGTTCATCAAAGAAAATGAGTGATGGGGTAAAGTTGGTCTTTTCACGCAATGAAAATTCGCGCTGAGTGATAACCTCACCCGCCATGGTGGTGACCTCCTCAGTACTCCAGATATCGATGGGGATGACGTCGAAGTGACTGCGGGTGTAGGTGGTTATATCGCTGAGCCCGAAATTCACATCGAGTAGCATTTTACAGTAGGCGCAGCGTTTCTGGCCGAAGTAGAGGATGATCCCGCTTTTGTTCTTGTCCAGTGCCTCTTCCAGGTCGGCGGGGAGTTCCAGAAAGCTCTTTTTGAACCATTCGGGGTATTGGAGCAGCTCTTCGAGTGGGAAATCATCGAAGGTGAAGACATCATCTTCAGATTCTATAGCTGAGGCCTGTTGGTGTATAACCACCAACAGCAGTGTGGATAAGGCGATCAGGCCTTTTGGCAGTAGCTTGGTCATCAACATGGCCCACCATCGTTTAAGGTTGGAGCCCGGAGCATCAGTTATCTTGTCCTACACTTTCAGTCAGGCAAACCTACTATATGGGTGGGGGTTTAGACTGAAATATAGGCTTTTTATTAATCAGGACACTACACTAACTCGCTAGAAAAGCAAAATAGCTAATAGCAAATAGTGGTTGTATTGTTTATGGTTGATTTAGATGTCATTTACTTCGGTAGGACATCAGACGTCATATTGCATAGATCGTTCATTGGGGAGAAATTGATGAAAAAGAGCCAGCTTGGCATGACCCTATTAACACTCCTGGCTTTTTCGCTGCCGGCCGGTGCTGAAGGAGATCCAGAGACATACTGTAAACAGGCAGCAGCACTCTATAAAGCAGACGATATTGCCGGTGCGGTCGAGGAAGCCAAATGGTGCCTGGACTCCCTTGAGCAGATACTGCAGGCACAGAAGAGTGAAAAATTTGCAAAAGAAGTGGCTGGTTGGAAGCGTGGTGAGATCAAGCAGCAAAAAGCGATGGGTTTCTCAAATATTGAGACCCAATACGGTAAGGATGGAAAAACCATCAAAGTCAGCTATACCAGTGGTGGCGGTGGTATGGCGGCCATGTTCAGCCAAATGGGTTTGGCAGGAGGAGGGGGTAAGAAGATCCGCCTCGGGCGCTATACCGGAATGGTGATGGAACAGGGATCACGAAACGAGATAATGATCGGCCTTAAGATGACTCCTGGCATGCTCAATCTCTCGAGCAGCAATGCTTCCCTGGATGAACTGAGTGCGTTTGCCAAGGCATTTCCAGTCAAGGATATCGATCAGTAATCAGGCATGCGCTGCAAAATAATGCCAATGGGCCAGTTCTTCCCTTAAGCACTGGCCCATTGGCTGACTATATAACGGAAAAGAGGTGCGCGTAGATTCGCCGGTGGGTTTTTTTTGGTTTTTTCACCTACTGACGGTCCCAGAATTGATCCACTCATCCATGGCTTATAAATAATCCGACCATTTCTCGGTGTCATCGCCGAAGGCAAGAAAGTGTGGATTGAGTAGAGAATCCTTGGTGTTGTATCTGAGGGGTTGCAGATCAAGGGTGGTGACACGACCTCCCGCTGCTTCAATGATGGCCTGAGCAGCGGCAGTATCCCATTCTGAGGTGAGGCCCAGACGTGGATAGATATCGGCTTTGCCCTCGGCCACCAGGCAGAGCTTCAAAGAGCTGCCCATGCTGAGCAATTCATGATCCCCCAGCTTTTGCAAAAACCGTAGCAATGAGTCACCCGCATGGGAACGACTGCCGGCTACCAGGGCCGGTTGCCGACGCTGGGGTGCAACCCTGATGGTCTGGCTGGGATTCTCACCTTCCTGTTTCCAGGCACCATCACCTGGCATTCCATAGTATGTTGTTTTAAGTACGGGTGCATAGACCACCCCGAAGCTAGGCTGTTGGTCTTCAATCAAGGCAATGTTGACGGTGAATTCACCGTTGCGTTTGACAAATTCCCGTGTGCCGTCCAATGGATCGATCAGCCAATAGCGTTGCCACTGTTGACGTGTGGGAAAGGGGATTTTCGATGACTCTTCTGAGAGTACCGGGATCTCCGGTGTAAGTTTCCCCAGGGTCGAAACGATAAGCCGGTGGGCTGCCAGGTCTGCGGCGGTGAGGGGCGAATTATCCTGTTTATGCTCAACTTCAAATTCAGTGTCATAGATCCGCAAAATGGCATCACCTGCCTGGTGAGCCAATTGCAGGAGTGTATCGAGGGAAACAGGTAAGCTCATTTTTTTAAAAAATTCCTTGTCATATAGAGGGCGGCAATGGAGCGTGCCTCTGTTAAGTCCGGTTGTTCAATCAGGTTATCCCAATCCGAGAGCTTCCAGGGTACGACTTCGATCGGCTCGGGCTCATCCCCAATTAACTGGTTGGGATAGAGATTCCGCGCGAGAATAACATAGGTGTGGTGGCGTATGTAGGCGGGTGCAATAGTGAAGGTTTTTAACAGTGTGAGGTCTCTTGCGGCATAGCCAACCTCTTCGCACATTTCCCGGTTGGCGGCCTGCAATGGCTCTTCTCCAGCTTCCATGCGACCTTTGGGCAGGCCGAGTTGATAATCCTGACTACCAGCGGAGTATTCGCGGATCAACAGTACTGTATCGTCGTCGAGCATGGGCACTACCAGGACCGACCCCTGCTTACCGCCCAACAGCCGTTCATAGATGCGTTGTTGGCCGTTATCGAATTCCAATTCGAGTTGCTCGACGCGGAACAGGCGTGTTTCCGCGATGAGTTGTTGTGAGAGAATTTTAGGTGTTTGTGCCATGATCGCCCTATCGGAGCATGTTGATTGTTGAGTATTAGTTTGTCTTCATCCGGAAGCGTGCATCGATTCGTAACACACGCATCCCGGTCTATACCGTGATGATAAATGCGGTTAATCCCAGATGGTTCAAGCCAGCTTTTAAGTCGCTCAATTCACTTGATGGTACCATTTGCAGGTAAGGAAACAGTGAGTCCTTTGAGTCAGAGAGCAAAAAAGGATGCCCGAATAACATCAGATACAAGACCTATCGCATAGGAAATACTTTAAACCTGGATTCCACAGTTGACCGCTGATATCTGACGTATGGTAATGAAATGCAGAATCAAATAATGGATTTTTCCCCACCCAATGGGTGAGCTTTGTGACGCTATATGAATTTGTGAAAAATCCCGACGTACCCAACTGCGTTATCATTCTTGTTAAGGGCCTGTCATTCCCTGCGGAACGCGCCTAACGGCTAGCCGCTTAGTGTCACGCTATAATCGTCAAACAATATGAGACACCACACTAGGTTAAAGAAGATGATCGACTGGAACCAAATTGATTGTGTCATGTTGGATATGGACGGGACCCTGTTGGACCTCCATTTCGATAACCATTTCTGGCTGAAACATGTACCTTCCCGTTATGCTGAGGCTAAGGGAATGTCACTGGATCAGGCAACCCAGGAGTTGTTGGCGAGATACAAGAGCGTGGAAGGAACCTTGGAATGGTACTGCGTGGATCACTGGAGCAGAGAACTTGAACTCGATATCGCCTTGCTCAAGGCGGAGGTCGATCATCTGATTGCTGTACACCCCCATGTCATAGATTTTCTTGATCAGCTGATGTGTGTCGGCAAAGAGCGGATATTGGTGACCAATGCCCACCAAAAAACATTGGCACTGAAGATGGAAAAAACCCGCTTGGCCGGGTTCTTTAATCGGGTCATCTCCTCACACCAGTTGGGACTGCCAAAAGAGGATCCTGAATTCTGGTATCGATTGCAGAAGCTTCACCCATTCGATAAACAGCGCACACTGTTTGTGGATGACAGTCTATCAGTGTTGAGGTCAGCCAGAGAGTATGGGATCCACTGGTTGCTGGCGATGCTTAAACCAGACTCCAGGGAACCGGCAAGGGTGGTTGGGGACTATCCCGCTATTCATGATTTCACCGAGATCACCCAAGGTTTGCGCTGCGCCATTGAGTGAACGGGCCTACTACAGGAGAGGCGATCGGCATGAGTAAAATCGGATTCATCGGAGTGGGTGTCATGGGCAACCCTATGGCGGGGCACCTGCAGGCAGGCGGTCATCAACTCTATCTGGTCAGGCATCGATCCCCATTGCCACAGGAACTGCTTGATGGGGGTGCTGTTTCGTGCGCCACTGCAAAAGTGGCGGCACAGCAGGCAGATATCATCATCACGATGCTGCCCGACACCCCTGATGTCAGTCATGTGCTGTTTGCCGGGGAAGGTGTTTCTGAGGGATTGACACCGGGCAAAATGGTCATTGACATGAGTTCCATCTCCCCTATCGAAACCAAGGTTTTCGCCGAAAAAATCAACCAACTTGGGTGTGACTATCTGGATGCCCCTGTATCGGGTGGGGAAGTCGGCGCCAAGGCTGCTTCCCTTACCATTATGGTCGGCGGTCCGGAAGCTGCATTTGAAAAGGCCGGATCCTTGTTTCAATTGATGGGAGCGAACATCACGCTGGTAGGAGATAACGGTGCTGGACAGACCTGCAAGCTAGCCAATCAGATTATCGTCGCCCTGACCATTGAAGCCGTCAGCGAAGCGCTTCTCTTCGCTTCCAAAGCTGGCGTCGATCCAGCGCGGGTGAGAGAGGCGCTGATGGGTGGGTTTGCCAATTCGAGAATCCTTGAAGTGCATGGCGAACGTATGATCAAGCGTTCTTTTGATCCAGGCTTCCGTATTGAACTGCATCAGAAGGATCTCAACCTGGCCTTGTCCGGAGCGCGTTCTCTCGGGCTTAGTCTGCCAAACACGGCCACCGCACAGGAACTTTTCAATGCTTGTGCCGGGCAGGGTTGGTCAAAGCTGGATCACTCGGCGATGGCCAGGGCTTTGGAACAACTGGCCAACCATACGATCTCCTGATAAATCGCTTTGAGAAACCGGATACCGCCACCTTTCACACACAATGTTCAAATACTGCTATCTTGAGTCATGAGACAGAGTACTCAGTCATCCGAAGCGATTTGATGCCCGGAGTACTCGAACAGGCGGATAAACATCACAGCAGACCTGGATTTGCGGATAGTAATGAAGTGAATCGTATCGACAAAAATGATCTGAAGGAGCGGCTGAGTGATGCTATGGAAGATGTCGTTACTCACTCATAGGGCCTATGCTATTGTTATCCGAATAATCAATAAGATGCTGAAGCATTTCAGACCTTACACCTTGAAAACCGCATGGTCGGATCTGCAGTCGCGATAGCACAAACCGGAGGAAAGAAAATGAGTGAAGAAAAACAGGGTATACCAGTCGAAAACGGGACTGCCGATGAATCCAGCGGCAGGCGAAAATTTCTGAAAGGCAGCCTGGCTGCGGCGGCGGGCGTTGCCGCGGGCACCATCGGCGCACCGACTGTTATCACGGCAGCGGCTCCCAAGGTCATCAAGATGCAGACATCCTGGCCTTCGTCGGATATCTGGATGGACTTCGCCCGTCAATACACGCAACGTGTTGAAAAGATGTCGGGTGGTCGGTTGAAGATTGACCTGCTGCCGGCGGGTGCTGTGGTCAAGGCGTTCCAGGTGATGGATGCAGTCAATGACGGTTTGATCGATGCAGCGCATACGGTACCGGTTTACTGGTACGGCAAACACAAGGCAGCTTCGCTGTTCGGCACCGGCCCGGTGTTTGGCGGTAGTGCGACTACCATGCTTGGCTGGTTCAATACAGGGGGTGGTAAGGAGTTGTACCGTGAGTTGACCCAGGACATCATGAAGATGGACATCTACGGCTTCCTTGGCTTTCCGATGTTCGCGCAGCCGTTCGGCTGGTTCAAAAAACCGGTCAGTAAAGCCGCGCAGTTGAACGGCTTCAAATACCGCACTGTGGGTTTGGCGGCTGATTTGATGCAGAAGATGGGCATGAGCGTTGCCCAGCTGCCGGGTGGTGAAATCGTCCCGGCAATGGAGCGCGGTGTCATCGATGCATTCGAGTTCAACAACCCTTCGTCTGACAGCCGGTTCGGGGCGCAGGATGTAGCCAAGCACTACTATCTGTCCTCCTATCATCAGGCAAGTGAGAGCTTTGAATTCATATTCAACAAGGATTTCTTCGATGATCTCGACGATGACCTGAAGGCCATCCTTGAGTATGGCGTGGAGTCCGCCAGTACCGCCAACACGGCGAGTGCGATGGATAACTACTCCAAAGATTTGGAGATGTTGCAGGATAAGCACGGTGTGTCCGTGGAACGTACCTCCAAGGAGATCCTGGATGCCCAACTCAAGGCTTGGGACAAGATCATTCCTGACCTGGAGAAGGATCCGTTCATGAAGAAGGTCCTCGACAGCCAGCGTGCCTGGGTGGAACGCGTTGTCTATTATGAGCTGATGAATGCGCCGGACTACGCACTGGCATACAACCACTACTTCCCGGGCAAGCTGAAACTCTGACAGCCCACTACCCGTCTGTCGCAGGGCATTATCCCGTGCGGATTGTGCCCTGTGACGCCCAATGAGGCCCAAAGTAGCGTTTAAGGGGAACTCGATGCTCGGCTATATACGATTCGCTGACCGCCTATCGGCCTGGTTTGGCAAGGCCTTTGCCTGGCTGATCATGGTCATGGCCATCGGAGTTGGTTACGAGGTCGTGGTGCGCTACGGATTCAACGCACCGACCAGCTGGGCATTCGATCTCTCCTATATCACCTATGGCGCACTGTTCATGATGGGAGGTGCCTACACCCTTTCGAGAGGGGGGCATGTACGCGGCGACTTCATCTACCGACTGTGGAAACCACGCACCCAGGGACGTGTTGAACTGGTGCTCTATTTCCTGTTCTTTTTTCCCGGTGTCATCGCCCTGATCATCTCCGGTTGGAAATATGCCGAGCGATCATGGCGCTACCTTGAAGTCAGTGTCAACAGTCCGGCGGGCATACCCATCTTTCAATTCAAGACCGTCATCGTCGCCGCTGGTATTTTGCTGTTTATCCAAGGCATCGCCCAGGTATTCCGTTGCATCATCTGCATCCGCACCGGTGAGTGGCTAGTGGCTGCAGAAGATGTCGAGGAGACGGAGGTTCGGCTGGCCCGTGAAAAGGAATTGGAAGCGGGTGATTTTGCTGCAGGCACATCCCGCGAAGATGGTCGCGGACTAAAACAAGAATATTCCGACCAGGAGCGCAGTTGAACCATGTCTGATCCTATTGTTGCGTTATTCATGCTGGCGATCTTTCTGTTCATCATCCTGCTTGGCTTCCCGGTTGCTTTCACGCTGATGGCAATGGGCATCGGCTTCGGTTACTACGCCTATTTCGATGCCGATCGCATGTGGCGTGCCTATAACAAGGCGGTTGCTGCCGATGCGGATCAGCTGACACAGATCCAGCTATGGATTGATGGCCTGTTCAATAACAGGATCTTTGACCTGTTCGTCAATCAGACCTATTCAGTCATGGCGAATGATGTACTGACTGCAGTGCCGCTGTTCCTGTTCATGGGTTACATCGTCGAGCGCGCGAACATCGTGGCCAGACTGTTCCATACGTTGAATATTGCAGCAAGAAACGTTCCCGGATCGATGGCGGTAGCCGCCTTGATCACCTGTACCCTGTTCGCTACAGCAACCGGTATCGTCGGCGCGGTGGTAACCTTGATGGGGCTGCTTGCTTTTCCGGCAATGCTCAAGGCACGCTACAACACCAGTCTGGCCGCCGGTGTCATCTGCGCAGGCGGTACCCTGGGTATTCTGATCCCGCCGTCGATCATGCTGATTGTCTATGCTGCAGCTTCCGGTATCTCGATTGTAAAGCTCTATGCCGGCGCCCTGTTTCCTGGTTTATTGTTGGCCAGTCTGTACGTCAGCTATGTGGTGTTGCGCTCGGCTTTGCAACCACAATTGGCACCGAAACCGACCAAAGAGGAGATCGGTGATATCTCAGTCAGCCAGATCATCTGGCAGTTGCTGACTTCGTTCTTCCCCCTCGCATTTCTGATTCTGGCAGTGCTTGGCGCAATCCTTTTCGGCCTGGCGACACCCTCCGAGGCTGCCGCTGTGGGTGCATTGGGCGGCTTGTTGCTGACCTTTGCCTATCGCGCCTTCACCTGGCAGCGCCTGCGGGAATCCGTCTATCTGACGGTACGAACAACATCGATGGTCTGCTGGCTGTTTGTCGGCTCCTGGACCTTCTCATCGGTGTTCTCCTATCTCGGTGGCGAACAGATCATCAGTGAGTTCGTTACCAGTCTGGAGATCTCACCGATAATGTTCCTGCTGTTGGCGCAGGTGATCATCTTTATCCTCGGCTGGCCACTGGAGTGGTCTGAAATTATTATCATTTTTGTACCGATCTTTCTGCCGTTGTTGCCCCATTTCGGCATAGATCCGCTGTTCTTCGGCATCCTGGTCGCGCTTAATCTGCAGACCTCTTTCCTGACCCCGCCAATGGCGATGTCGGCCTATTACCTCAAAGGCATAGCACCGCCTCAGGTACAGCTGAACGAGATCTTCAAGGGCAACTATCCGTTCCTGGCGATGGTGGTGTTTGCCATGGTCATTCTGTACCAGTTTCCACAGATCGCGTTTTGGCTGCCGGACCAGGTCTATGGGCGTTAAAGAAGCGCCACTGATCAGCGGCAACATGACCGATCAGGCCGATCTGACGGCATTGGCTTTACGTGAACGCCTGTCCAGCGGGGCACTCAGTGCGGTCGAGCTGGTCACAAATTGTCTGCAGCGTATCAAAGCACGGGAAGCGTCAATCCAGGCCTGGACCTGTGTGGATGAAGAAGTGGCGTTGATCCAGGCCAGGATGCTTGATGGGTATCGCCGGACAGGACGCCCCCTCGGGCCATTGCACGGGCTGCCAGTGGGTATCAAGGACATCATCGATACCCATGATCTGCCAACCGAGAATGGTAATGCGGTCGATAGCGGACGACAACCGACAGAGGACGCCTGGCTGGTTGCCCGTCTGCGTGCAGCCGGTGCGATTATTCCGGGCAAGACAGTAACGACAGAGTGCGCCTATCTGGCGCCCGCTAAAACAAGCAACCCACATAATCTGGAGCACACACCGGGAGGGTCATCGTCCGGTTCCGCAGCTGCAGTAGCCAGTGGCATGGTACCGTTTGCAGTGGGTACACAGACCGGCGGTTCGGTCATCCGACCGGCCTCTTTTTGCGGTATTGTCGGTTTCAAACCAAGCTTCGGCATGATCCCGCGAAGCGGTGTGCTGCGTACCTCACGACAACTCGACACAGTCGGTACGTTTGGTCGTACCATCGAAGATGCGGCCCTGCTTGCTGATGTACTGGCCGGTCACGACCTGGCCGATCCAGACACCATGCCAATGGCTCAGCCTCGACTTCTTGAAACGACACTGACCAACCCACCGGTAACGCCACAGCTTGCATTCGTCAAATCACCCGCATGGTCGGATATCGAGCCCGACTGCGCCGAGGGGTTCGCTGAACTTGTCGATGTGCTTGGTGAACATTGCGACGCATTTGAGCTGCCGGGAATTTTCAATGAAGGGGTAAAGGCCCACCGCTGCATCATGCTGACCGAGATGGCTCATAATCTCCGTCACTACTATGATCGGGGTGCTGACAGACTAGCCGCAGAAACCTGTGCTGCAATCGAAGAGGGCCGGACAATAAGTGCAGTTGACTATCTTGCTTCCATGGCGTGGCGGGATACCCTCTATGCTGGGTTGGAGGCGGTTTTTGATCGCTACGATGCGGTCATTACACCGGCAGCGCCGGGTGAGGCACCGATTGGTCACAGCAGCACCGGTAGCGCCGCTTTCAATGTATTATGGTCACTCACTGGCGTGCCGGCTATCACCCTGCCACTGCTGACCGGCCGACGCGGTTTGCCAGTAGGTGTGCAGCTGATCGGACGACGTAACGACGATGCACGCCTGCTACGTACTGCACGCTGGTTGACCGGACAGATCTGAGGAAGGTACGACAGATGACAGACAAGATCATGGCAATTACGGCATTGGTGACAATGATTGTCTTCCTGGCAGTGGTTGCCGTATTTGTTCCGGATATCGATCTGATCCTGGTTATCGTCCTGGTTACTGCAATGGTCATCTACGACTTCTGGAAATCCTTACGCCACTAAAAATGCATGCCTGCTGTTGAATTTGTCGCTGTTTGTGACCATCACTCATTCTCAGATTTGCTAAAAACCGATGCAAAGGCAGCCTGACTAGGGCTTTGGTAACCCGTGTAAATTGGCTGATAAGTTCATATTTATAATTTCCCGTTGACAGCGTACTTTTTTTAGACTTCAATTAATCAAGTGATCAATTGAATATAAAGGGGTATGTGCCCGTTGGAAAGTTGACCCTGTGGAACATGGAACAGCGTTTGGTCAGTCACACAACATCTTAAATTCAACAGGATACCGTTATGGACGTACTCATTATTTTGAATGACCCCCCTTATGGGACCGAGCGCAGCTATAACGGCCTGCGTCTGGCTAAGGCATTGATCCATAAAGATTCGAAGGTCATGGTATTTCTGATGGCTGACGCCGTGGCCTGTGCAAAACGCGGACAGAAGGTGCCGCAGGGATTCTACAACATGGAATTGATGCTCAACGCTGTCATACGCAAAGGTGAGGTGCTGCTTTGCGGCACCTGTATGGATGCTCGCGGCATCACCGATGAAGATATTGCCGTGGGTGCCCGGCGCAGCACCATGCAGGCACTGGCCGAACGCACATTGGCAGCAGATAAAGTACTGGTTTTCTAGCTGTAGGTGAATGCCAGTAAAACCGGTAAAAGCACACCCATGAATCCAGTCATTCAACCCGCATCCCATCTGACATACAGTGCTCGACCCAGTGGGGCGACGCTTCAGGATACCTTGCCGGGTCGTTATCGCGGGTGGGTCATGGCAATTGCCATGGTCGCCTTCACCTTAGCCTTCCTTGGCTGGCTGAATGAGTCCTGGCTCTATCTGTACGAGAGTCCGATCTGGCTCAACCGCTTTACCGAATATGCCATTATCCTTGGATTTGGCCTTTGGCGTATCCGTGCGGAACAGAACCCCTATACACGCAAACGTCTGATCATTCTGGTAACGGTGGTCACCGCCTTCTGGTGGCTGATCCCCTGGCTCTCACCGATGTTCGAGCCCTATACGGGTTACGTCTGGAACCAGCCGGTGTTTCCCGCCCTGCACACACCGGGGACGCTTACCTTTTTTCTTGTTCTGCTGCTGGTTTTTCTTTTCGGGCGACGGATCATTTGTGGCTTTGGCTGCCCTTGTGTGGGCATACGCGAGACCGTGGGCTTTCCGTTCCGCCGTTTCTCCCTGCGCAGCGATTGGGCCTGGCGCCTGCGCCATAGCAAATGGTTCTTCTTCACTTGGTACCTGGGTGTGATGGTGGCCACCCAGTTTCCACCCAATGCCTGGACCGCGACCTTGGTCGGCCTGTTCGGATTGGTGGTGGGGATTACCTACTTCGGCAGCTTTTTCATCATTCCGATCACGGGCAACCGCTTCTACTGCCGCTACCTCTGTCCCTATGGCGCCACCTTCGGTCTGCTCAATCATGCCGGTTTCTATGGCATTGAGATGGACACCCGGCGGTGCGTCGATTGCCAGCGCTGTGAACAGGTCTGCGACATGGGTATCCCGGTCTGGCGACAAGGCAAAATGACAGGAAAAGTCACCGGACTCGAAGACTGCATGGGCTGTGCCCGCTGTATTATCTCCTGTCCCACCGATGCGTTGGCAATTCATGATGTGCGCAATTTATTTCGTCCCTCTCTGCGTCAGGATGCCAGCTATCTGCTTAAACGTAAGCAAAAGGTTTCTGAACCCCGGATAGAACCTGCCCATCGCCCATCGGCTGCACGTTTGGCAGATTGGAACGAGACGGAACAATCGCTCTCATTGGGAGATCTGCAACTTCAAGCCGAACGCTGCCTCGATTGTGGCGTGCCCGGTTGTCGCAATGCCTGCCCACTGGGTAACTTCATCCCAGACTGGTTGGAAGCCACTGCCCGGGGGGACTGGAAGCAGGCCGGTGACCTCGCTCACGCCACCTCGCCACTACCGGAAGTGTGCGGCAGAATATGTCCCCAGCACCGACTCTGTGAAGGTGCCTGCACGCGTAGCAAAATGGAAGGTGCTGTCACCATCGGTGCGGTTGAGCGAACTATTGCAAACCGGGTGCTGGATGCCGGTTGGCAACCGTCCACACCGACACATCGCAGCGACCACAGGGTAGCGGTTATTGGTGCAGGCCCTGCAGGATTGAGTTGTGCTGAACGTCTGAATCGATCAGGCGTAGAAGTCACTGTCTATGATCGCTCGAACAAGATCGGCGGCCTGCTCCAGACTGGCGTTCCATCATTCAAACTTGATAAGTCTCTGCTGGATCGTCGGCAAGCAATACTGGAACAGGCGGGTATCCATTTTGTGCTTGATACCTTGGTGGACAAGGCCATGTTATCCGCGCTGCTTGAAAACCATGATGCGATTTTTCTGGGTCTGGGTGCACAAAAAGCCCGAACCATTGAATTGCCGGGACAAACCCTCCCCGGTGTTGAACAGGCCCTAGGCTGGCTGGAAAAAATCAATACCGGTGCAAGGGAGTCATTGGAAGGACAGCACGTGCTGGTGCTCGGTGGCGGTGATACTGCGATGGATTGTGCCCGATCAGCACTGCGTCTGGGAGCAGAAGTCACCATTGCCTACCGGGGACCGGCCGACGGCCTACGTGCATCGCCCAAGGAGATCGCATTAGCCCGCGAAGAGGGAGGCCGGTTCGTATTGGAACACGCCCCGATCCTCTGCGAGGGCACACAGCAAGTCACCAGGGTGCATTTCGATACACCCAGCGGCAAACAGGTGATCAATGCCAGCCAGGTGCTTCTTGCCCTCGGCCAACAACCTGCGCCTCCTCCCTGGTTGGCCGTTTTAGACATCGCCACAGAACCCAATGGAAACATCCGTGTGGATATTCAAGGCCACACCACACACCCCAAAATCTGGGCCGGCGGGGACAACACACTAGGCCCTAATCTCGCCGTCAACGCCATGGCTGCCGGTCGTAAAGCGGCTGAAGGGATGCTTGCCAGTTTTAGGGTTTTGAAACGCTTACGGAGGCGAGCATGAAGCGGACACTCCTTCTGCTCATGTGCTTATTTATGTCACTGCCTGTCGCCGCAAGCCACACCTGGGCCGATATCGATCTATGTGAGGTATATAAAGACAAACTCCCACCGGGTCTTACTGCAGCCTCCCTACCCGAGGCTCATTCTCCAGGTGCTGCATTACTTAACCAATTCTGTACCCAATGCCACAACCTGCCGGGACCTGATCGTCATACAGCAACAGAGTGGCGTGACCTGGTATCAAGTATGTTCGTGTTAATGGATGTTGCAAATCGTTTTGGGGGATTGAAGGGCAAAGTAGAGGTCATGCAAACACAGGATCAAAAGATACTGCTCGCCTATCTGGAACGCCATGCCACGCAATCCATAGTCAGTAAAAAGCCTGTTGAGAGTGATACGACCGGTCGTCCATGGCTGATCCGTACCCTCACCTTGTCTCCCTTCCTGCTGTTGACAGGATTGGGGCTGCTGCGTTGGTGGCGAACCGTCCGATACGATCAAAAATCATGCGTTATCGATTGATACTGTTGGCGCTTCCTGTCATTGCGCTGCTGGTTGTGTCAGCAGGCTTTGCTTATGTCCACTGGAGCAAAGGAGGAACAGGGACGGGTCTCTACTCCCGCTACTGGTCACCCGATCCGGTACAAGGCTATTGGGACCCAGACAACTTCTACCAGTCAGTCAAGAGTGTAGAGGGTGTATTCAAAGCAGCACTGTGTATCCAATGCCATGAGGGGATCACTCCCGGCATAGTCGCGGACTGGCGTGTCAGCCGGCATGGCCAAAGCGACAATCCGGTCTACTGCAACGACTGCCATGGCAATGATCATCAACACCTCAGACTACCCACGCCTGAGGTCTGTGGTAATTGCCATCAGAAACAGCACGGCGAGTTTAAGGATGAAGCCCGTTATGGATTTCCCAGTCATGTGCTGGCTATGGAACGGGCAGTGGATGCCAAACACTTCGTTGACAAACCCAAGGGCGAAGTCCAATCCTGTATCCAGTGCCACTCAGTGGCCACCAAGTGTGACTCCTGCCATACCCGGCACCGTTTTGACGCGGCGGAGGCGCGCCGCCCTGAGGCCTGCATCACCTGCCATTCTGGGCCTCCCCATCCAGATGACGAGACATACTTCGGCTCCGCCCACGGCCGACTCTACCTGGCCGAGGGTGATGACTGGGACTGGTCGAAACCGCTGACCAAGGGCAACTACAAAGCACCCACCTGTGCCTACTGTCACATGGACAGCGGTCGCCACCAGGTTGCCCATAAGTCTGTATGGAAATTCGGCCTGCGAGAGGTTAATCCTCACACGTCCAAGAATCAGGTGCTGCGTAAAAAATGGATCAAACTGTGTAGCGATTGCCACGACCAGGAGCAGGCCAGACAGTGGCTGACTGGATTGGACCAGGAACGTAAGCAAGCCTGGCAGAAACTCTATGCAGCGGAGGATATCCTAAAGGATCTGCGTAACGACAATCTGTTGCAACCTGCCGCTGGTGAGCGTCCACCCTATCCCATGGACTGGATGGACCGTCTCTGGCCCAGAGAGCGTATCGGTTTCTTCGAGGGTCAGGCATCAGCCTTCTACAACGTCTCAGCCATCGAACGTGACTACTTCGAGATGTGGTATTTCGACAATCTGGGTGCGTATAAATCGGCTGCCCACGGCAATCAGGCAGGCGTTGAATCCGGACACCGGAAAATGGCTGCCTCACTGGATCGTATCGAGACCAGAGCCAGCGAGTTGTACCATCTTTCTGAAACAGAGCAGCGGGCTGAAATCACACCTGAACCTTCACACGAGATTTGGATGAAAGGTGCGTACACCGACTACAATCGGAAACACAACTGATGATAAAGACCAGCGCCTGTCGGGTTATATCATTTGCCTGGCTACCGGGCATACTCTGCCTGGCAGCTCATACCGCCTTAGCGGAGCAGCAGGTCCCCCCAGGACCCTTTACAGAGACCGAGTGCATCACCTGTCACACAGAGCGGGATCCGGTACTGGTTAAGCAATGGCGGGAGGGTCCTCACTCAACCGTATCCAAAACCGAATGCAGCAGTTGCCATGGTGACAGCCATGAGGACTCAGGCATGCGGGCGAGAAGAGATGAAAGTTGCAGCAGCTGCCATGAGGGTCCTGCCAGCCACAGTTACAGCACATCAAAACATGGTGTCATCAATCGCCTCGAAGCGGGAAGACAGGATTGGCAAAAACCCTTGCAACCTGGTTACTACCGGGCTCCAGGTTGCAGCTATTGTCACCTCCATAATGGTGATCATGGTGACACCATGGCGCCTGATCGGGGCCCTGAAGTGCGGCAATGGATCTGTTCGGGGTGTCATAGTCCCCGCTATGTTCGCGAGCAGTTTGCCAATGGAAAAAGGCAGCTGGCGATTGCCGACCTCAAGTTGGCAGAGGGTGAATCGTTGATGTCCTCTGTTACTGAGACGCAGCCAGATGTATTGCCGAAGCTACGGCAAAATCTGATACAGCACCGTGAAAATGTCCTCCTTGGAGTCGGTCATCAGTCTCCGGATTATCAATGGTGGCATGGGCAGCCGGCATTGGATGGCGACCTGATCAGAATTCGTGATGCCATCAGCGAATCTCAGCGGCGTAAAAGGCTGTTGGGCAATCGAGAGGAGTGATATGTGTCGCCATTTCTCTTGACGTTATACGGTGTCTGCATGAAGTCAAAATATTCACACTCAAGAGATCGAAACTACCCATCCTTAAAAAAGCGATTGTATCGTTAAGATGGTGTCCTTTTTTTCCGGTTCACCCGTTAGTCCATGGAACTGCTAACCATCCAGCGGATTATTCTCAGGCAGCAGGGGTTCCGGCTCATTGAGTGGCTATAACGGCTAGTGTTCATCCACAACAATTGGCGTGACAAAATTCGGCGGTTTCACCACCAGCACAGAACAGCTCAATTTCCTGATAATGGCGTCAGCGGTACTATCGACGATCAACTGGGTTATTCCGGAATTTGCCAAATCACCCACAACGACGAGGTCCGCTTCAAGTTTAGTGGCAACCTTGGTGATTTCGTCCCGAT
Source organism: Candidatus Thiodiazotropha sp. (ex Codakia rugifera) (assembly GCA_025656675.1). Lineage (GTDB taxonomy): Bacteria > Pseudomonadota > Gammaproteobacteria > Chromatiales > Chromatiaceae > Thiodiazotropha. Next base: position 331,807 of record JAHXHN010000001.1, on the reverse strand, counting down.
GGTTCCCTTTTACCAGGTGGCATTCAGGCTTGAATGCAGGCAGTACGTCACTCACCAATGACTCCCTCAATTCAGAAAGGCAGCTGTTCAGCGCCAACCGATTTCTTTGCTGCTCACCTGCAACGTAGTTGTCTGCATCAAAATTCAGATAAGAACGTCCACTTCTCATATCCTGCTCGCCGTAGGCGTCCCAGGCATGGACGATATGCAGTTCGGCAAACTGGGATGTAGTGATCCAGGTCGCTTGTTCCAGAATTTTGTGGTTGATGGCGTATCTGTCGTCCCGACGCCCCCCAGGATTTTCATCCTGGTAAACACCCGCACAGATAAGGCGATGACGGTAGGGTTTGGGCGGTATCTTTCGGATGAGCAGAACCGAACAGGGACATGCCCTTAACAGGCGGAAGTCGTGGCCACCAAAGAGACGTTCTTTCAGTCCTTCCCCTCCCTCCGCCGCCTTCAGTACCAGATCCCGTTCATTAGCAACAACCTCACGGACGATCTCCTCATGCGGCCGACCGACAAGCACTTTGGTCTGAATGTCGAGTTCCACGTGGAGACGGGCAACCAACGCATCCAGCCGGATACGTCGATCCTCCTTCATGTATTGTTCCAGTTCGTCCGGTGAAGAGACGCTTCCCTCGATGCTGCTTGAGACCTCGGTGAGTATTTCCGCTACCGTGAGGGCAGCTCCGCTGTCCTCGGCCAAGGCTGCGGCATATTCGAGTGTGGTTAACTCATCAATACCTGGTGTCATCACCAGCAGGATGTCCCGAAAACCGGCCCTCTTGTCAGCTACGGTGAACTTCGTGTGCTTTTGATGCCTCCAATCCTGATCATCTTCGATGAGCTGTGCCGTTAACTCCACAGGGACTCCCGATGCCTGGAGAACCTCTCGGGAGAGCTGTTGTCCAGACGCCAGGGTTTCTGGAACCGTAAAGGTGACGCCCAATGTAGTCAGCCTCTTCGCCATGCTCGCGTCCCAGGCCCGGGCGTATACCGGGAGGCCGGGAAAGGCCTCCCGTACCGTTACGACTCCCTGCCCGATGCTTTCCATGTGGTCCATGGCAAAAACCACTTTCGAGGCATGAGCAGCACCGGCAGCACGCAGTATCTCGATGCGACTCGCGTCCCCGAAAAATACCGGGTAATCGAGCGCCTGGGCTCTTGTTACCCGTTCCGGATCGACCTCCAGCACCAGGTAGGGAAGCTTTGCCTTGGCCAGACTTCGGGCCAGGGATCGACCTACCCGGCCGAAGCCTGCAACGATGACATGGTCTCGGGAGACAGGAATAGGCTTGATTGAGGGGGGGGCAGCAGGCGTCGCGTCAGTATGCGTTCGGCCAAGTATTTCACTGAGCTTCGTCAACAGGGGGGTGGCTGCCATGCTCAGAGCGATCGTGACCAGTAACAGCTGGAAGAGATCGTCATCCAATACGCCCAGCATGTTTGCCAGTCCGAACAGAATGAATCCGAACTCACCTGCCTGGGCAAGCAGCAAGGCGACCTGCACAGATTCTTTATTAGCGCGTCCGGTTATTCGGCACAACGCCCACAGGATCGTTGCTTTGAGCAGCAACAGTCCGCCCACCAGCCCTGCCACGAGTAATCCCTGCTGACCCAGGAGTCCAAAATTGATGGACATGCCCACACTCATGAAAAACAAACCGAGCAGCAGGCCACGGAATGGTTGAATGTCGGCCATAATTTGGTGGCGGTAATGAGAGTCCGCCAACAGCAAGCCGCCGAGGAAGGCGCCCAGGGCCATGGATAAGCCGGCCCAGTCGGTGAGCCAGGCAGCCCCAAGCACCAGAAATATGCCCGTCGCGGTGAAAATCTCAGGATTTCGGCGGTTCCTGGCAACAATCTGCAGTGCGGGCCGCAACAGGAGGCGGCCCAGGATAAAGACACCAATAATGATCGCCACCGATTCAAGTGCAGCCAGTTCCACATCCTCGGTGATCGACAGTTCCCGCTGTGCGAGCAGCGGTAGAAGCGCCATTAAAGGTACGATCGCCAAATCCTGGAGAAGTAGTATGGCGAAGGATGTACGGCCATAGGCTGTGCCCAGTTGACTTTTGTCGCTGAGTATTTGCAGGCCGAAAGCAGTGGATGAGAGTGCCAGGCCAAATCCCACGATCAGGGCAGAGCGTGTCGGCATCCCCAGCGCCTGGGCCAGTAAAGTAATAACTGTCCCTGTGACCACCACTTGAGCGGTGCCAAGACCAAACACGCTGCGTCGCATGACCCATAATCGCGACGGCTTCATCTCAATGCCAATCACAAACAAGAGGAAGACAACACCGAACTCGGCCAGGTGCCGTATTTCATCTACCGCTACGATATAGGCCAGTCCCCAAGGACCGACCAACGTCCCCGCCACCAGAAAACCCAGCACCGCACCGAGACCGAGACGTTGGAAGAGTGGTACGGCAAGCACCGCCGCAGCCAGCAGTACCAGGATATCAATGATAAAGTGAGTCTCGGTCAAGGCGCTACCTATGTTGCAGAGAAAGTTGATTCAATATAAGCCAACCGGGGTTGGTCGGGAAGGCCTTCTAAGCTAACTTTGGCAACGATGCATTCACCAGCTTCTGGTGGATGGGGTGGTTCACATTCGCTTATTGGTTATATGGGGATGCTCTGGTCAGTGGGGAAGTGTCATGGATCAAGAAGAACATACCACTGATTTTATGTAGGTTGTATAAGGGAGTTTGCGGCCCTGAAGGACAGCTTAAAGCTGAGAGCGTAGAGTTGCATCATGCGTGAAATGACCACTACTGGCTGGTTTTGGTTGCTGGATCTGGTCTATATCATGTCCGCTTTTTGGCAGCAGACCGAGTTTCTTCCTGAATGAATGCCAAATAGAGCTCATTGTGCATTCATGTCTTCCGAAGGCAAATCCAGTAAACAATTTCTTGTTTAATGTAACCAAAACAAGCAAACCCACCAGGGCCAATGAATGATATGAGTTATCGGTGGTTCTGCGTCTTCGGGCTCAAGCCAGGCGGTCCCGCGGCTCCTTGCCCGCCATGATTGCATCCAGATTATCCAGTGCTCTGAAACCCATTGCATCGCGGGTCTCCCGGGTCGCACTGCCAATATGTGGTAACAGAAAGGTGTTGTCCAGGTCACGGTAGCGTGGATCGATATTTGGTTCGTCATTGAAAACATCGAGCCCGGCTGCAAATAATTTACCCGAGGTGAGTGAGTCGATCAGAGCATCGTCATCGACTACGGCGCCACGTGCAGTATTCACTACCACTGCACCATTGGGCAGCAGGGCGATCCGATCAGCGTTGAGCAGATGGTGGGTCTCGGGTGTCGCGGGACAATGGATGGAAAGAAACTGGCATAGTGGTAACAGCGCGTGCAGGTCGGCATGATAAATCGCGCCCTGCTCAAGATCAGCAGCCAGCCGATGGCGGTTGTAGTAGTGGACCTCCATATCAAATCCACGCGCACATCTCGCCATCACCTGACCTACCCGGCCCATACCGATAATGCCCAGGCGCTTGCCGGTCACCTCTATACCGAGCTGTCCTGTTGGACTCCAGTCCGACCAGGCATCGGTACGCAGTAGTCTGGCACCTTCGTGGGCACGTCGTGCCGCACCCAGCAACAACAGCATTGCGATCTCAGCGGTGGCGCTGCTGAGTACGTCAGGGGTATTGGTTACAGTAATATTACGTGATCTCGCTGCATCCAGATCGATATGATCATACCCTACAGAAAAACTGCAGATCGCCCGTATCGAATCAGGCAGTTGGGCGATCACTTCGGCATGCAACTTTTCGGTATGACAGGGTATGATGGCGTCTGCACCGGCTGCAAGCTCTATCAGCTCGTTGTCGCTGTATACCTTGTCCTGGTGGTTGAATCGGACTCGGTAATCACGCGCCAGGCGTGCCTCTACATTATCTGGCAGCTTTCGGGTTACAAGTACAATCGCTTTTTCGGCCATAATAATCTGTCCTCCCTTGCTGTCGTGTATTTTATTGCTTCAGTTCAGCGCCTGTCATGCTGCCATCAAGGCACACAAAAGGAAAATCGCGCCACCATTCCGGTGCAATCATTGATTTTGTTATGACCGCTTTTCAGAAAGCTGCTCTAACATAAGCTCTATTTTAATCAGTTTTTGTTCCATTTCTGCCGTTCTGATGTCTATACGGTGTACCTCTCCTGCTTCTCCCTCGCCACTCTCACGTGACAGTTTTTCGTGCTCGCTCTGCAAGGTTTCCAGCACAATACCGATCATCATGTTGAGAAATACAAAAGCAACAATGAAGATGAATGACAGATAATAGAACCAGCTAAGCGGATAGACCTCCATAGTCTGGTACATCACGTCGGTCCAATCCTCGAATGTCGCAACCCGGAACAGGGTCAGCATGGAGATGGTGATATTGCCCCACAGCTCCTGGTTGATCGTGCTGAAGAACATGCTGCCCATGGCCGCATAGATGTAGAAGATGATAAACATCAACAGCGAGACATAGCCCATCCGCGGAATGGCGGTGACGAAGGCGTTCAGCAGTACCCGTAACTCGGGAATGATGGAGACCAGCCGCAATACCCGGAAGATCCGCAACAGACGTCCCAGCAGGGCTGCTTCGCTATCTTCCACAGGGATCATGCTGGCGGTTACGATGATAAAATCGAATAGATTCCAGGCCTTGCTGAAAAAGCGTTTGAGGTTCTGTTCAGCAATCATGCGCACAATTATTTCTGCAAGAAAAAAGAGGGTGACTCCAATATCGAGGAATCGCAGAAGCTTTACTGCAGGTGGCGGGATCGGATAGGTCTTGGCACCGATCATGAGTGCTGAGACGATGATGACCAGTATGACAAAGGTCTCAAAGATTTTATTTTCTCTGAGTTTGATGAATCGGTCTTGCAGGTAGGCGGCTTTCGGTAACATGGTTGGGAATATGGTAGTTGTACTATCAATAAAAGGCAGTGATTATAGCTGAGTCAGTGTATGTGGTTTGGATGCGTATAGCCTACGGGTACTCAAATGAAGCAAACCCATACCCCTGTGGATTTATCAACAAGGAAGGCAACAGGAGTCAAGCATTCAAGAGCCCATCGATGAGGTGTTATCTGCCCCAGGATTTGAAGCGTTTTTTACAGTAGGCCAATAGCTCGGCGTAGTTACGAAAATAGAGTTCGAATCCATCCTCGGCAGGTGCATCGAATTCACACCAGTCGTTATCATAGTCACGACAGATTTGAGGCCGTTCATCATAGATGCCACAGCCACCCCCTGGGAGCAGGTGCTCGCAGCTGCCGCTGATCAACAGGAACCAGCCATCCTCATCTTTATAGATTTCTACCCCAGTGTGGGAGACCTGCCATAACAGGTGACCAAAGTCCGCTTTGGAACGAGGAGCTTCACCAATCGCCTCAGTTGTATAGGTGCAGCACTTGGAATTGGTGCATTGGTTACACTTGTTAGCCATGCTCAAAACTCGTTCAAAAACTAAACAGACGTGCTAATTCGGCAAGTCCTTACCCTATTCGCTGCTGCTCTTAGGCGGTTTCGGGCCATGGTGGCGACGGCGCCGGTTCGGATTGTTATCACCCTTTGATCTATGACCCTTATGATGGTGGCCTTTACCATGGCTTTTATGGCCATCTTTGCCTCGATGGGGTTGGCGGGAGCCTTTTTCCGGATAGACCCGGCTTTTGGGATCGATTTCTGCCAAGAGCTCACTGGTTACGGTCTGTGCCGCAATTGAGTGACCCACATATTTTTCGATGTCAGGCATGGAGAATGCATAGGTTTCACAGGCAAAGCTGATCGCTTCGCCACTGGCGCCTGCGCGGGCAGTTCGACCGACCCGATGGACGTAGTCTTCTGCATCTTCCGGCAGGTCGTAGTTAAAGACATGGGTTACGTCGGGGATATGGAGACCACGGGCCGCCACATCGGTGGCTACCAATACAGGAAGCTCTCCGTTTTGGAAGCCCTTTAACAGGCTTAAACGCTTTTTTTGCGGTACATCACCGGAGAGTACCGCGGTGTCGATACCATTGCCTTGCAGAAAGCCCCAGACCTTGTCGGCAACCCGTTTGGTATTGACGAATACGATGCTGCGGGCATTCTCCAAATCTTTAAGCAGGCCTATCAGAAGAGGAATCTTCTCCTCGTTGGCGGTCATGTAACAGGTTTCGGTGATTTTGTCGGCAGTGACCCGCTCCGGTTCCACTTCAATGCTCTGTGGATTGTTCATATGCTCGTAAGCGAGCTCCTTCACCCGATAGGATAAGGTGGCGGAGAAGAGCATGCCAAGTCGCTTTTCCGGTGGTGGGCAGCGTCTCAGCATATAGCGGATGTCCTTGATAAAACCGAGATCAAACATGCGGTCGGCCTCGTCCAATACGATTACCTGTATCTCCCGCAGGTCGTATACATGCTGTTTGAGGTAGTCGATCAGGCGGCCTGGTGTACCGATGAGGATGTCGACGCCCTCTTCAAGTTGCTTACGCTGTCTATCGTATCCGGTACCGCCAAACACTGCCGCCGTGGTGAACTCGGTATGCTGAGTCAGGGCCTGGGCATCGTTGTAGATCTGTACGGCCAGCTCACGGGTTGGCGCCACGATTAGGGTACGAGGTTGATTGGGCTTCCGTTTCTCGCTGACAGGATTTTTCATCAGATAGTGGAGAACGGCAATCAGAAAGGCGGCAGTCTTGCCTGTACCTGTCTGTGCCTGTCCGGCCAGATCCTTGCCTGCAAGGGCGATTGGCAGGGTTTCTGCCTGGATGGGTGTGCAGTATTCGAAACCGGCCGTTTGGATACCCAACAGCAACTGCTCAGGGAGGTCGAAATCGGAAAATCGGGTGTCTGTCAGGTGTTTATCGCTCATGGGGCGGAAGGATACAGTATATTATTGCTGACTACGACGTTCCTGTGAGACGCAAGGTGCTTGGGTGATCCGGTTTTTTTGAGGTTACTCTAAGTAAACACTAAAAATTAAACCTCATCGGAGTTTACAATCCCGTACAATCTGTCGCATGAACATCTATCTGATTTCAGTAGGAAACCGAATGCCTGGCTGGGTGGCCGAGGGATATCAGGAGTATGCCCGCAGAATGCCCGCAGAATGTGCACTACACCTGATAGAGATAGGGCCGGGTCACCGGGGTAAAAACGCCGACATCTCCAGAACCGTACGGGATGAGGGCGAGCGAATGCTAAAGGCAATCCCCAAAGGGTGTCAGGTGTTGGCGCTGGATCTGTCGGGTACCGCCATGAGTACGGAGCAGCTTTCCGCCAAACTTGAGACCTGGATGGCGGATGGCAGGGATCTTGCGATGTTGGTGGGTGGTCCTGAGGGATTGGCAGCCGATTGTCTGCAGAAGGCGCAGGGACGTTGGTCTCTCTCGCCGCTGACACTACCCCATCCATTGGTAAGGGTAGTGGTTGCCGAGCAGCTCTATCGGGCCTGGAGTCTGTTGCGTAATCATCCCTATCACAGGGCTGGTTAAACCCCGACCCAATGCGTTAACGTAAAAAAAGAAAAAAAGGATGACATGCAGAGGGAAGCGTTCGTTGTGAAGGAGGATCCAGTTATCTATCTGGCTTCCCGTTCGCCGCGCAGGCGAGAACTGCTGCGGCAGATCGGTGTCAGCTATTCGCTGGTCGATGTCGAGGTGGACGAGGGGCTGCTACCGGGTGAGCAGCCCAAGGCCTATGTGCTGCGTTTGGCCAGGGAAAAGGCTCATGTGGGCATCCAGCTGACATCAGGCATTAATCAATTACCGGTATTGGCCGCTGATACCACAGTGGTTGTCGGTGGTGTGGTGATGGGAAAGCCGAAAAACAGAGAGATGGGGCTATCGATGCTCAGACAACTCTCAGGCAGGACACATGAAGTCTACACGGCAGTAGCACTGGGTTTGCAGAGGATCGAGACCGGTCTCTGCCTCAGTCATGTTACTTTTCGCATCATGAGCGAGACTGAAATCGAGGCCTATTGGGCAACGGGAGAACCGGCTGATAAAGCCGGGGGGTATGCCATACAGGGACTTGGCGCCCAATTTATCAAGTCTTTACAGGGCAGCTATTCAGGTGTGATGGGACTGCCATTGTTCGAAACTGCGGAATTACTCCGTCGGACTGGCATCGAACTATCAATGGTTTCTGTTGATAATGAAAAAAAAGAGCATGATTGATGTATGAGTGAAGAGATCTTAATTAATGTGACACCGCCGGAAACCCGTGTGGCCGTCATCGAAAACGGTGCGGTTCAAGAAATTATCATCGAACGCTACAGCAAGCGTGGATTGGTGGGTAATGTCTATAAGGGAAAAGTCTGTCGGGTTCTGCCTGGAATGCAGGCGGCCTTTGTCGATATTGGTCTAGAAAGGGCGGCTTTTCTGCATGTTTCCGATATTGGTGAGTCAACCGATAAACCGAACACAGATAATATCTATGAGCTATTGCATGAGGGCGAGTACGTCATTGTGCAGGTTCTGAAGGATCCGATTGGCACCAAGGGTGCCCGGTTGACCACCAATATCTCAATCCCTTCTCGACATCTGGTGTTCATGCCTTCGTTGGGCAATATGGGTATTTCCCAAAGAATCGAAGCTGAGGATGAACGTCAACGGCTGCGTGAGCTATTGAATCAGGTGGCGGAAGCCGGAGATATTTCAGGGGGTTATATTGCCCGTACTGCTGCAGAGGGTGTGGATGAGCCATCGCTGAAGGCGGATATGCGCTTTTTAGCGCGCCTGTGGGCCTCAATACAGGAACGGAGTAAATTGACCGATGGGATCGAACTGATCCACGAAGATCTGTCATTGCCGTTGCGTTCGTTACGGGATCTGGTCGGACCCGATGTGGAGAAGGTACGCATCGATTCCAAGGAATCCCATCAAAAAGCGATCACCTTTGCCCAGAAATTTATCCCTGACATCAAACACCGCATCGAATACTACCCCGGTGAGCGGCCATTGTTTGATCTGTATGGTGTCGAAGATGAGATTCAGAAGGCTCTGGAGCGCAAGGTACAGCTCAAATCGGGTGGCCACCTGATAATCGATCAGACAGAGGCTATGACCACTATTGATGTCAACACCGGGGCCTTCGTCGGACATCGGAATTTAGAGGAGACAATTTTCAAGACCAACCTGGAAGCGGCGCAGGCTATCTGTCGGCAACTGCGTCTGCGCAATCTGGGGGGCATCATTATCATTGATTTTATCGACATGCTCGATCCGGAACATCGTCGCCAGGTACTGCGTGCACTTGAGAAATGTTTGGCTCACGATCATGCCAGAACCCATATCACTGAGGTCTCCTCCCTGGGGCTCGTTGAGATGACCCGCAAGCGTATTCGTGAATCCCTTGAGCATATTTTATGTGAGCCCTGTCCTTGCTGCAGTGGCCGTGGATCCATGAAGACTGCAGAGACGACCTGCTATGAGATCTTCAGGGAGATTCTGCGCGAGTCCAGACAGTTCGATGTGGAGTCCTTACTGGTGCTCGCCTCACAAGAGGTGATCGATCGCCTGTTGGATGAGGAGTCTACCCATTTGGCTGAGTTGGAACAGTTCACAGGGCACCCCATCAAGCTGCAAGCGGAAATGCTCTACAGCCAAGAACACTACGATGTAGTGCTGGTCTGATTTTGCCGCCACGTCCTTTCATCTCATGTTGACCGCTGCAAAATACATCCATGCCAAATTCTGGCAAATCCTGGCATGGATGGTGATCATTTTGGCGGTTTTTGTCACTGGACTGAGAATGCTGCTACCGGTGATAGATCTCGACCCCTACCGAAGGGAGATCGAGCAGGTAGCGGAAGAGACTGCCGGGCTTACACTGAATATCGCTGCCATGCAGGCCCAACTGAAGGGTGTCCACCTTGCACTGAAATTTACTGATGTCAGTGTGCTCGATGAACAAAATGCGGAACCACTGCTGTTCGCGCCGGAAGTGTTTGTCGATATCCAATTGTTGAGGAGCCTATTCTCCGGTCAGCTTAAGCTGGGAAGAGCCAGAGTGATCGGTACCAAACTAAAGCTGGAACGGTTTTCCGACGGTTCTGTTGCCCTGCAGGGTCTTGGAGGGGGGAGTGACGGGGGATTGGGGTCCTCTGCTGGTGGCAGTCAGGGGAACCCGGGGGCTGTTGCCGCCATCTTGTTAGGTCAAAATCATCTGCGTCTATTCGATACGGAAATCCATCTCAAAAGTGCGATACCTGATCGACCTCCACTCAGGCTCTCGGGTGTGACTGTTGATCTTCTCAATGATGGTTTGAGTCATCAACTCGCAATGAGTAGTCGAATAGGACAAGAGGGGAAAGAGGGGATACGCCTGATTGCCAATCTGCACCAGCCGGATAAAGCCTCATTGGCGATGAGTGGTGAATTCTATATCAAGAGTGAAGACCTGGTGTTGGGAGGACGTCTGGCTGAGTGGTTACCGGCAGGCTACCGTGTTGATAAGGGCACCCTGCAGGTTGAACTCTGGGGTGATCTGAAGCAGGGGAAGCTACAACAGCTTCAGGGTTTCAGTGAGTTGGGTGATCTAAGCATCACTGGACCCGGACAGTCAGCCCCCTTCATGCTTGAACAACTTTCCGGCAGGCTCGATTGGCGAAATCAGGATGGTGGGTGGTTGCTCGATCTGGAGCAACTCGTGGTACAGCAGGCTTATGGAAGATGGCCCACTGAACAGTTGAATATTGCCTGGCAGGTAACCCCGACTGATGAGAAAAATTTTCATCTACAGGCCGATAACCTATCCCTAAAGGAGATCCATGACTTTTTGTCTATATTGCAATTACCCGACCCTGATTTGCATGCTGCGCTTAACGGTCTCTCACCACAGGGCCTGCTGACCCACCTGGACTTCACTTTGCGACAACCTGAAGTGGGTGAAATTAAATGGCAGTTGAGTGGTGAGGTCGATGGCTACTCCAATCGGCCCTGGGAGAATGTACCCGGTTTGCAGGGATTGAAACTTGCTTTTGACGGCAACCAGGCGGGGGGCTGGTTGAAAATTGACAGTAGCGATCTGATGGTCGATTTCCCGCAGCTGTTTCGACGTCCTCTCCAGGCCAGCCAGGCAAGAGGTGATTTTTTATGGAATTTTGATCTTAAGTCGGGACTCCATTTGCAAACTGACCATATGCAGATGAGTACCCGGGATGTACAGACACTCTCCAGAATCGACCTGCAAATCCCCATATCCGGCAAAGATCTGTTTATCGATATCCAATCTGATTTCTGGGAGGCTGATGGATCTCGCAAGAGTGATTATCTTCCTGTCGGAATCATGCCGGACCAACTCGTCAGCTGGCTGGATAAGTCGGTCGTAAGTGGTTATGTAAACTCCGGCAGCTTCCTGCTATACGGTCCAATCAGCGAGTTTCCTTTTCACCAGCACCAGGGCCGTTTCGAAGTCTGGTTTGGGGTTGAGGACCTTATACTCGACTATATGCCGGAGTGGCCTCAATTGGTGGATGGGATAGCTGAAGTCCATTTCATCAATAATGGTCTGCAGGTAAAGCTTCAAGAGGGTATGTTGCTCAATAGTCAATTGAAGGATGTTGCGATTGAGATAGAACAGCTCAAAGGTACATCACCAGTAAAGATACAAGGCGCTGCTACAGGGCCGTTTCAGGACCTGATGGCGATCTTGGGGGATACACCGCTGAGCGATGATTTTCATCCCTTTGTCGATGCTGTAAAAGTTGATGGTCAAACCCAAACATCGGTCGATCTGACCATTCCTCTGCAACAGCGGGATCGGTTGAAAATAGATGGAACGATCAGCTTCGATAAGGCCGCCCTCACAATCAAACAGGCCGACCTGAAGGTTGATCGCCTAACGGGCCGGCTTCAATTCAATCAGTCAGCGGTGAAAGCCGAGGGCCTGAAGGCCAGGCTTCTGGGTGATAGTATCGTTTTGAATGTGGTGCCATATGAGCACGATGGCAATCAGTGGACACGTCTTACTGCACATATACCCCTTAATCTGGAACGTTTGCAACAGCAATTCCCCGATTGGAGACTAGAACATTTTAGTGGAATAGGTGAGGGGGATGTTGAGGTCAAGATCGCCCACCATCCCAGTCGAGTGCCAGTCAGATTAAACCTGATGTCAGACCTGCAAGGGGTGTCAATCCATATGCCTGCTCCCCTGGGTAAGTCTTCAGACGAGAAACGGAAGCTTGTTTTGGGGACCGATTTTCGCAGTGACAAGACAACCGAACTAAGAATTCGATATGCCGATCGGACCCATGCGCTGTCTCGCTTTTACGAGGCGGAGGATAAGCCGTGGATCGCTGCCATCGGTTTCGACCAGGAGTCACTCTCTCTGGATGGCATCGAGGGATTTCATTTAAGCGGCCACCTCGAGGCATTGAATGCAGACAGTTGGATTACCTGGGTTGGCAGTCAGGCTGCCGCGGGAAAGGATGGGCCCCCTGTCATTGAGATGGATCTGCTGGTCGATCAGCTTACTGTGCTTGGTACAGCCTGCCCTGGTAGCCGATTCACCTATAAAAACTATGCCGATGGCTATCGGGTAAACCTAACCTCCGAGACGGCTCAAGGAATGATGCAGGTACCGGGTGATCTAAGCCAACGTCCCATATTGGGTCGCTTTGATTTTATCAAGCTGAATCTCAAAGAGTTGGCTGGTGCCATTACCGGTCAGGAGGCAAAGGATAAGGTGGCTCCGGATCTCGATCCCAGAGCGGTACCCGCACTCAATCTTTCGGTTGAAAAACTCTATATCAACGAAAATCCAATGGGTAAGGGCAACATTACCTGGAGCAAGGAGGCGGATGGTATCACCGTTGACAATCTGACACTTGTTGGTGATGCTATGGACCTTTCAGGACAGGGTTACTGGCGGCTGACAACAAAAGGACACAGTACCTCACTGAATCTGAAACTGCATACGGATAGTCTGGGTGAACTACAGCATACACTGGGTCTTACGAGTGGGATAGAGGAAGCCCCCACAGACGTTAAGGCTGAGCTCTATTGGCCCTCTTCTCCACTGGAAATGGGGGCCGAGAAGCTGTTTGGTAGCATCTGGTTGAATGTGGGCAAAGGACAGGTCAATAACGTCGACCCCGGAGTTGGGCGATTGATCGGACTTTTCAGTTTGAACGCCTTGGGTAAGCGCTTGGCACTCGACTTTTCGGATCTCTTTTCCAAAGGGTTGGCATTTGACACGATCGAAGGCAACTTTACCCTGAATGATGGTGATGCCTATACCTCGGACTTGGTAATGAAAAGTACTGCGGCAGTCATCGATGTGCGTGGTCGCACCGGACTGGCGAGTCGTACTTATGATCAGAAGGTTGTCGTTACACCCAATGTCAGTGCCACACTACCCCTGGTAGGTGCTTTGGCCATCGATCCAACAGCAGGTGTGGCATTGGCCATTACCCAGAAACTGTTTGGTAAGCTTTTCGACCGTATCGCAATGCGTACTTATGAGGTAAGCGGTAGTTGGGATGACCCCCAATTCAATCAGGCTGAACGGAGCGAAGAAGAAGCCAAGGGAGAGGCATTGATGCCGGAGATGCCAGGAGATTGATGTGTGAATCTTTTGGCAACAGGTGAATTCCACAACCATTAGGCGGTAGAAAGCCTGAATAATCCAGCAGATAGGGACACGCCTCTCTGGCGGCACCAAGCTTCATGATGCTATTCTCTTGCTTTAGATTGTAGGGTATTGACGGTAGATTCTTCAGATGAGTGGTAAAAACAATAAAGTTGCAGCTGTTCAGATGGCATCCAGCCCGAATGTCAGCGCCAACCTCCTGGAAGCGGAGCGGCTGATCAGTGGAGCCGCCGATTCAGGGGCAGGTTTGGTGGTGTTACCTGAGAACTTCGCCTTCAAAGGGGAGCACGACCGGGACATGTTGACCCTTTGCGAAGATGTCGGGGATGGCCCATTACAAGATTTCCTTAGCCGGATGGCGAAACGATATGGTGTCTGGTTGGTGGGTGGTACCATCCCCCTGCGTGCCAGCCAGGGCAGTAAAGTGCGAGCAGCCTGCCTGATCATAGACAGCAATGGCAAACAGGTGGCTCGTTACGACAAGATACACCTGTTCGATGTTCATTTAGTGGAGACGGACGAGCGTTATGTGGAATCTAACACCATCGAGCCGGGTGATGAACTGGTGGTGGTTGATACCCCATTCGGTCATCTCGGCGTGGCCATCTGCTATGATCTGCGTTTTCCTGAACTATTTCGTCAGTTGCAGGACAAAGGAGCCGAGATTTTTGTGGTACCCGCATCCTTTACTGCAATGACCGGCAAAGCGCACTGGGAGACCCTGGTGAGAGCCCGGGCGATAGAGAACCTTGCTTTTGTCATTGCTGCCGCCCAGGGTGGCTATCACATCAGTGGTCGCGAGACCCATGGTCACAGTATGATCGTAGATCCCTGGGGTACCGTACTGTCCCAAGTGCCCAGAGGCACTGGATTTGTCAGTGTGGAACTTGACCGGGAGTATCAGCAAACCATACGCCGTACCTTTCCAACCATCGATCACCGGCGGTTATAAGGGTCCTCGCTACCGTTTTATTCTTTTCTAGCTATTCAGCCGTTTCGGCTTGGAAAATCATGTCTGATCTGATTCAAATTGCACAAGAGACGATCTTAGCCCCTGTGGGGTTGGTGGAACAGGATCTCGACCGCATGCTCGGTGAGCTAACCGGCAGCGGGGTCGATGCTGCCGATCTCTATTTCCAGTCAAGCAGACTCGAATCATGGGTACTGGAGGATGGCATTATCAAGGAGGGGGCACACAATATTGAGCAGGGCGCAGGGATACGTGTAATCAGTGGGGAAAAGACCGGTTTTGCCTACTCGGATGAGTTGCAACTGCCTACTTTGCAGGAAGCAGCGCGGGCCGCCCGCGCTATCGCTCGCAGTGGGGCTGACCAGTCAGTGCATATAGCCGGCATGCCGGTGTCCCGCCAACTCTACGCCCCAGTCAATCCTCTACCCAGCCTGAGCGAAATAGAGAAGATCGATCTGCTGAGACGGGTCGATAACGAAGCCCGTCAGCAGGATTCCCGTGTAAAACAGGTGATCGTCAGTCTGGTTGGTGCCCATGATGTGATCCTTGTGGCTGCCATCGATGGTACCCTCAATGCCGATGTACGACCGCTGATAAGGCTCAATGTCCATGTCATTGTCGAGCAGGGCTCACGGCGTGAGCAGGGAAGCAGTGGTGGTGGTGCACGGGAGAATTTTGACTATTTTCTTCAGGAAGATCGTGCTTTGGGTTATGCGCGCGAAGCAGTCAGACAGGCACTAGTGAATCTGGAAGCAGTGGATGCTCCGGCCGGTGCAATGCCGGTGGTACTCGGCCCAGGCTGGCCCGGTGTACTACTGCATGAGGCTGTAGGCCATGGTTTGGAGGGGGACTTCAACCGCAAGGGCACATCCGCATTTAGCGGACGGATGGGTGAGCAGGTGGCCGCCACATGCTGCACAGTCGTGGATGATGGCACCCTGCCAGGACGTCGTGGTTCCCTGAATATCGATGATGAAGGGACATCAAGTCAGAATACGGTGCTGATCGAAAAAGGTATCCTCAAGGGTTATATGCAGGATAAACATAATGCCCGGTTGATGAAGGTTGCTTCGACCGGTAATGGCCGGCGTGAATCCTATGCACACCTGCCGATGCCACGCATGACCAACACCTATATGTTGCCAGGTGAACATGTGCCGGAGGAGATCATTGCTTCTGTGGATAAGGGGCTCTATGCAGTCAATTTCGGTGGTGGTCAGGTGGACATCACTTCCGGTCGCTTTGTCTTCTCCGCCAGTGAGGCTTACCTGATCGAGGACGGCAAAGTCACCCGGCCGGTGAAAGGAGCGACATTGATCGGTAACGGTCCTGAAGCTATGACCAAAGTGAGCATGGTTGGGAATGACTTGAAACTGGATGCAGGCGTTGGTGTATGCGGTAAGGAGGGACAAAGTGTACCTGTGGGGGTTGGACAGCCGACCCTGAAGGTAGATGAGCTGATCGTTGGGGGTACTGAACAGTGATCGATATGGAGAAGCGAAAGAGTGAGCTTCAACAACTGGTTGAGGATCTGTTGGGGGAGGCGAAACAGCAGGGCGCGAGTGCGGCGGAGGCAGCCGTAAGCAGCGATGCCGGTCTCTCATTGACGGTACGCCTGGGTGAGACTGAGACAATCGAGCACACCCGGGATAATGGGCTGGGTGTCACTGTCTACTTTGGTCAGCGCAAGGGTAGTGCCAGTACCTCTGACCTTTCGCCTCAGGCGATCAGGGAGACAGTAGAGGCCGCCTGCAACTTTGCCCGTTACACCTCAGAAGATCCCTGCTCCGGTTTGGCAGATGCCCACTTAATGGCAACCGATCTACCTGATCTTCAACTTTATCATCCCTGGAAGCAGAGCGTGGAACAGGCGATCGATTTGGCAATACGTTGTGAAACTGCGGCTCGTGAATTGGATCCACGTATTATTAACTCGGAAGGTGCCACCCTGAACTCTCACAACGGCTTGCAGGTGTATGGCAATACTCACGGTTTCATTGGTGGTTATCCCTCATCCAGGCATAGTCTCAGCTGCGCAGTCGTGGGTAAGCAGGATGACAGTATGCAACGTGATTATTGGTATACCCTATCACGGCAGGGGAATCAGCTAGAGTCGCCTGAGCATGTGGGGAAGGTAGCCGCACAGAGGACCATTGCACGTCTCAAAGCCAGGCAAATACCCACCCAGCAGGCACCGGTTGTGTTTCAGGCAGACGTGGCGGTTGGATTACTGCGTAGCTTCATTGGAGCAATCAGAGGTTCCGCGCTCTATCGCAAGGCCAGTTTCCTGCTTGATCATCTGGGTAAACCGGTTTTCCCCGAATTTGTTGATATCCACGAGGAGCCCCATTTACCCATGGGACTCGCCAGTGCATCTTATGACAGCGAAGGTGTTGCTACCCAGCGACGCAACTTTATCAAGAATGGTGTGCTTGAGAGTTATGTACTGGACAGTTATGCAGCACGCAAACTGGCTATGCAGACAACTGGAAATGCTGGCGGGGTGCGAAATCTACGCATCAACAGCGGTGGACTGGACCGGGAGGGGTTACTGAAAAAGATGGATCGCGGCCTATTGGTTACTGAACTGATGGGGCAGGGTGTCAATATGGTGACCGGTGACTACTCCCGTGGCGTTGCCGGTTTCTGGGTGGAAGATGGTGCGGTCCAATATCCAGTCGAAGAGATCACCATTGCCGGCAACCTGCGCGATATGATGCTGGGACTGCAGGAGGTTGGTACAGATCTGGAAACCCGTAGCAGTGTACAGACCGGCTCCTGGCTAATCGATAAGATGATGATTGCCGGTGAGTGATACCGGTATAGCTAGCATGTTCTCCGACAGTTATCTGGACTAGGGCCTGTTAACAGGCCCTCGTTCAATCAGGGGAAGCCCGGTGCCTGCTTCTGGCCATCTTTTCCGCCACCTTGACCGCATATTTCAGACTTCCCAAATCTATCTGATTGGTACCTGCCAGCGGTAGTGCCGTGCCATGGTCGACTGATGTGCGAACGATCGGTAATCCCAGGGTGATATTGACCGCATTACCAAATCCGAGGTGCTTCAATACCGGCAGTCCCTGGTCGTGATACATGGCCAATACGGCATCGGCTTGCTGCAGATGTATGGGCGTGAAAAGTGTATCGGCCGGTAGCGGGCCGATTAACTGCATACCGGTACTGTTAAGCTCAGCCAGCACTGGCTGAATGATATCGATCTCCTCCCTTCCCAGGTATCCCTGTTCGCCTGCATGGGGATTGAGTCCGCATACCATGATGCGTGGCTGCGGTATGCCGAATCGCTGTTGAAGATCCTGATGCAGGGTGCTGGCTACTTGTCTGAGTCGCTGTTTGGTAATGGCCTGGCTGACCTCCGCCAGGGGAAGATGCGTTGTGACAAGAGCTACCCGGAGGTCAGGGGTGGCGAGCATCATCACAGGATAGGCATTTTCACAAAGTGCTGACAGGTATTCGGTATGGCCGGTAAAAGGCAGGCCGGCATCGTTGATCACCCCTTTATGTACCGGGCCGGTTACCATGCCGTCAAAATCACCATTGATACAACCCTCGGTGGCGATCTTCAGTGTTTCAAGTACATAACCTGCATTGGCTGGATTCAGCTGGCCACAGGTCACCTCATTTTCCAGTGCCACTGGGAGGAATCTGAGCTGTCCTGGAGGTAGAGGTGTGGCAGGCTGTTTGCTGTCGAATGGCAGCAGTTCCAGTGCCAGGCCCAGCCGTTCGGCTCGCTGTTGCAGTAAGAACGGATCGGCAATCACGACGATCTCGGTTTCCGGATAGGGGCGCTGTGCCAGCATGACACAGAGATCGGGGCCGATTCCGGCCGGTTCACCTGGGGTGAGTGCTAGGCGTGAAATCAAGGTGTATCCAACTCCTCTAGGAGGACCTCAACATAGGCCTCATCACGTAGTCGACGCAACCAGAGCGCTATGGCCTCTTCCGACTTCTGCTTCTGGATCTCTTGACGTGCATGATTTTTCAATACCTCTTCGGTATTGTCATGCTCACGCCGTTCAAGAGGCTGTACGATATGCCAGCCAAACTGGGTTTTAAAGGGTTCACTGATCTGGTTGATTTCCAGGGCATTCATCTGCTCTTCGAACTGATCAACCAAGTCCCCTGGACTGGTCCAGCCCAGATCGCCGCCTTTGATGGCTGAGGCTTTGTCGTCTGAATGGGAGCGAGCCAGGGATTCGAACGAATCACCATCGATGATACGATCCCGCAAGGTTTCCAGACGTTGTTGCGCTTCGCTATCTGAAACGATCTCGTTTGTATTTACCAGAATATGACGGGCATGAGTCTGGTTGATAATCAGCTTGTTGCCACCTTTTACCTCCGCCAGCTTGACGATATGAAATCCTGAAGCATTGCGGATTGGTTCGCTGAACGTGCCTGGTTCCATCTCGTCGATGACACTGGTAAACAGGCTAGGAATGCGCGATATCTCGATCCAGCCAAGATCACCGCCATCCAGGGCCTGACGCCCATCTGATAGACGCAGGGCGAGATCACTGAAATCAGCACCTTGCTGAAGCTGGTCATAGACGGATTGAGCCTGTTGTTTGGCCGCTTGCACATCCTGAGGGGAAGCTCCCTCTGGCGTGGCGATGAGGATATGCAGCAAGTGCGCAGCCGAACGCTGTCGACTGGTTCCCATCTCTCTGGCTAGAAACGTGGCGACATCCTGCTCGGTAATGACAATCCGGTTGATGACCTCTTTCTGTTTCAGGCGATTGATCAGAATGTCATCTCGCAACTGCTCACGGAACAAGGGAAAACTGATGCCGTCCGCTTCCAGAGTCTCTCGTAGCTGTAGCAGGGAAATCTGATTGGTCTCTGCAATATTGGTGATCGCCTTGGTCAGGGTGGCATCGTTCACGCTGAGACCGAGCCGTTGTGCGGTTTGCAGTTGTAAGCGTTTGGTGATCATCCGCTCCAATACCTGTTGCTGGAGGATTCGCATAGGGGGCAGGCTGGCGCGCTTTTGTGCAAGTTGAGCGAGCATCTCACGGGTCTGACTGTTGAGTTCACTCTTAGCGATAATGTCATCATTCACCAGAGCCACAATATGGTCCAGCTCTTTTACCGCTGCCTGCAGGGGCAAACTGGCCATGAGGCATGTGATGCCAATAGTTTTGAGAAATAAGTTGAGCCTACTACGCATAATTAGTGCCGTTCTGTTTGGTAACCATAGATATATTCCTGCATTGCCTTGTCTGCAGCCTGACCCAAGGCGCCAAGTCCTCTCAATTCAAGCTGCAGCATAAAACGTGACTCCTCTTCTTCATCTTTATCTTCATTCGCCACATAGCGTTGGAAGAAGGTACGCAGTTTCCAGCAGCAGCGGCCACCATATTCGAAACCCAGTATTCTATTCATATTTCTTTCGAAAAGGTATGAGTGCTTCCATTTACCAAATAGACTGAGCTTGTGACCAAAAGGCCAGAAAAATGAGAAGTCTAAGTCCTCAATAGTGTCACGCTTGAAATTATAATCGATATTAAAGCGTTCACGTTTGGGCGTGTTATAGCGCAAGGTGAAACGGCCTTTATCAATCTGTTCCTCATCCAAGTGAGGGTTACGGCGCACTGCCAGTGTCGTTCGCCAAAAACTGCCAAGCCTGGCTGAGAGCTCGGCAACTACGGCGGATGAGGGATTTTCTTCTGTGGATCCAGTCAGTTGTACTTCTCTATTATCGTTGTAGTAGATCTGACCAATGCTGGCGCGTAATCGTTCCATGCCGTTATTCGCCTGGAACCAGCGGGTGGTCAGGCCGAATGCGATCTGATCAGCATCGCCGAAACGGTCTTTGCCGGTAAAGCGGTTCTCCTTGAAGAGGTTGGCAAAACTGAGGTCAAGATCTGCTGTGTCGAAGTCGGGGATATCAGACTGGTCTTCAAAGGGTGCAGAGAGGTAGAAGAGACGGGGTTCCAATGTCTGCAAGGCGGCTGTACCGAACCAGTGGGTTTCACGCTCAAACACCAGGCCGCTGTCGAGGCTGAAGGCGGGTACGAAATAGTCGGGTTTTTCGTTGCGTGGTGCATCCTCTTGATCGAGCATGTACCCGCCATAGTTGAGGCTCAATTTGGGGGTGAGATGACCCCAGCTGCGACGCATCGGCAAGCTAAGTGAGGGACGCAGAATGACCCGCTCGCCGTTTATCAAGCTGTCGTGTTTAAAATGGGTGTATTCGCCAGTGAAGCCAAGCGTCAGACCTAATGGGTTGCGGTGGTTCCGGTAGGTACTCAGCAATTGCGGTAACCGGCGGTAGGGGTGGCTGCTATTGCTGAGGGTTTCATCCACTGTTTGAAATGTCTGCAAGCGACCAAGCAAACGCCAGTTACCCAACCGGTAATTTACCTCACCAACCCGTTCCAGATGGCGAGTACTGGTGATCGATAGTCCGGTGCCGAAATCATCCAGGTATTCGTTATCACTTACGGCATCGGTTTCGATATGGGTTGTCAGCCCTGGGGCTGGCCGGCTGACGTGATAGAACCGAAAGGCGCGTCGCTGGCTGCCGTGATCCACACTCTCTTCACTGTCATTCGGTAATATCTCACCACTGACTTCAGCACGTTGGTTTGCACCGAGAAAACGAAATTCGCCGCCCAGCATAAGCCCACGTTTACTCATCCAGCGAGGCGTTATTGTAGCATCATAATTTGGTGCAATATTAAAGTAATAGGGGAGTGTGAGCTCACTGCCGAGTCGGTTAGATGATGAGATTGAGGGTATTAAAAAGCCGCTTTTTCTCCGTTCATCCACAGGGAATGTGAAGTAGGGCATGTAGAGAACGGGCACACCAGCCAGACGCAAGCGGGCATGATGGGCACTCCCCCAACCTTCTGTCATATCGATATCCAGCTCAGAGGCAGCCAGGCTCCAGTCATTTTTACCGGGTGCGCATGTGGTATAGATTACATCTTCATAGTGAGATTGCTCTTTGCCGGTTATCTTGATTAACTTGGCACTGCCACGCGCATTGTGCGTTGTGAGGCGAAATTCAGTATCACTCAGCCAACCCCTGTCCTCGTCTAACGCCAGATATCCCTGTGTTGCACTGAACCTCAGGCCGGGTTGCTGAATAAAAAGGTTACCGAAAAGGTCGGCGGCTCGGTCATCCTGTCGGTAAATGATGCTATCGGCTTCCGCATAACCATCCTGCTGCCAGAGCTGTACCGACCCGCTCAGTCGGCTTACTCCACCCACCTGGTCGAACTCCATGCGATCCGCCTCAAGTTGGGTCAGTCTACTGGGGAAGGGTGGTGTCGGGGCTGAAAGGTCATTATGGGCAGGTTCCTGGCCGCAGAAGTCCCAGTTGATCCCTTGATCGAGACGTCTGTAGTCATCCGCAATAGTCGGCAGGGGCAGTATCAGACAAGAGAGTAAAGTATGAATGAGTGTGAGGCGTGACATCTATTGGATAATATATTCAGGTGAAAGCAGTCAGGGAACCAATACTGAATAGTGAACTCATTTAGGAATGGCATTGATAAAACATCACGCGGGTCTGCACAAAATCGCATAGAATCTGCCTTACTTCAAATTCTCTGGAAAATTGGTACCACTCGTGACCTCTGTTAGACGTCGTTTTTTCCTTACTCTGACCATTCTCATCGTGACGATCATTGCTGTTGTGCTATTGGTAGCGACACGACCTGAAGCCAATGTGGAGATGAAGCAGCCCGGTATCACCCGTGTAGTAGTGACCGAAGTGATGCAGCAGGACCTGCAGCCAATGATTGAATTTACCGGTGTCCTACGCCCCCGTCAGACTGCATCTGTGCGTTTCGAGGTGTCGGGTGAACTGATGCTCCGAAATGTGGAGCCGGGTCAATTGGTTGATGGCGGTGAGTTGCTCTTGCAGTTGGATGATGCGGATTATAGGGATGCTGTGAAGGAAGCGACATCTCAGCTGAGTGAGACTCAAGCGGCTTTGGAACGCGATCAGGCCCTGCTTAAACTGGCCCGAGAAAACCGTCAACTGGCAGAGCGTGAATACCAGCGTCTGGAGAAATTGGGGAAGGGCTCCCTGGCATCCCTTTCAACGCGAGAGGGTTCCCGTCAGCAGTTGATAAACCTGCAAAGTGAAGAGGCGAGACTGGCCTATAGCATGCAAAGCAGCCGTGCTCGCCTGGCGAGACAGGATGCAGCCCTCAGCCGTGCACAGCGTAATCTTGATCGCACCAAGCTATTGGCACCGTTCGACGGACGAGTTAATCGGGTGATGGCCGAGGTGGGCGACTATCTGCAAGGCAACAGCTTGGTTTTGGAGTTGATCGACACCCATGCCATGGAGCTGGAGCTGGCGGTGAGTGGCGATGTTGCTGCCGCACTCACACTGGGGCAGGTATTAGTTCTGGACATCGATCATCGGCAGGTCACGGGAGAGCTGGTTGCCCTGCAGTTTGATCCCGATCCCCAGACTCATACTCATCCGCTACGCATTCGCATTCCGGGTGAGGGATTTCTGCCTGGGCAACTGGGTCGGGTCGGTCTGCCACTACGCCCCAGAGTGGATGCTTTGGTTGTACCGGCATCGGCAGTGATGCGGGAAGAGGGCAAACACTATGTCTTTCTGGTGAGGGAGGATCGTCTTGTACAGCAACAAGTGACGACAGGCATTCGACAGGATGATCTACAGGTTCTGCAGCAGGGGGTCGAAGCGGGTGATCTGGTGGTCGCCAGGGATGTGGAAGTACTGAGTCACGATATCGAGGTGCAGGTGGAATCCAACGAGGAAAACCATTGATCGATTTTTCGATTCGCAATCCATTGATGGTCAACCTGCTGTTGATCATTGTACTGCTGGCTGGCGTCATTTCCTGGTATGCCATGCCGCAAGAGATGTTTCCGGTTGTGGAGCAGGACAAGGTCAGTATCAAGACCTTCTTTGAAGGGGCCTCACCAGAGGAGATGGAGCGTCAGGTTACTCTGCCCATTGAGCAGGAGCTGGACGGTCTGGCCGATATCGATGTCATCAGCTCCACTAGTAATGAGAGCACCTCCAATATCCTCATTGAATTAAAAACCGGTTCTGATGTGGATAACTTTATGCGTAAGGTACGCACTGCGCTGGATCAGGTTGATGACCTGCCTGAAGAGGCTGAGGAACCTGAATTAGAGCGGCTTGAGACGCGTTTCCCTGTCATATCGGTAAGCCTGTTCGGGGATATATCCCGAGGTGAGCTGTATGCCATTGCAGAGGAGATCAAGGATGAACTGATCCAGCTGCCGGGTGTGGCGTCTGTGGGTACCGCCGGTGACAGGGAGTGGGAGATCTGGGTGGTTGTAGACCCTAAAGTGTTGGCAGCAAGGGGTGTCTCTCTCAATCAAATCGGCCATGCCTTACAGAATAATTTACGTGATCTGCCTGGCGGTACGTTGAAATCGACGGGCGGTGATATCCGTCTTCGTGGCATGGGCGTACCCCCTGATCCCGAACAGATGGCGGCAATCGTACTGCGTCATAACGAGCAGGGTGGGCAGTTGCGTCTGGGGGAATTGGCTCAGGTCCAGTTACGACTGGAGGAGGCTCAGACATTGGGACGGTTCAATGGCAAGCCCTCGGTCAACCTGACCATTAATAAAACCAGTCAGGCATCGACCATTGAAGTTGCGAGACTGGTGCATGAGTTTGTAGGGAAACATCAGCAGAATCTGCCCGCAGGTATCCGCCTCGGGCTCTTCAGCGATCTCTCTGTGTATGTGAAAAATCGGCTGGAAACGGTCAAGTCATCGGGTATTGTCGGGCTTGTACTGGTGCTGCTGGCGCTCTATTTGATGCTCAATTTCCGCGTTGCCTTCATCACTGCACTAGGTATTCCGGTCTCATTCCTGGTGGCGGTGATTACCTTATATATGCTGGGTTACAGCATTAATATGGTCTCCCTGTTTGCCTTTCTCATTGCACTCGGTCTGATTGTTGATGATGCCATCATCGTCAATGAAAATATCTATCGCCATCTGGAGATGGGAGAAAATCCTGCCGGTGCTGCGGCGATAGGTACCAAGGAGGTCTACTGGCCTGTTGTGGCGTCGACCACAACAACCATTGCTGCCTTTATGCCGATGTTCGCGATTGGTGGCACTATGGGTGCATTTATATCTGTTATTCCTGTGGTGGTCAGTGCCTCATTGGCTGGTTCACTATTGGAGGCCTTTGGTGTTTTGCCTTCTCATGCCAAGGAGTTTTTACGTACGGCAAAAGTGCGCAAGCCAGGGCGTATCGACTGGACCGCTTTGAATCGCCGTTATACTCAACTGTTACGCACATGTTTGGACTATCGCTATCCAGTGGCGATGTTGAGTGTCGGTGTACTGGCGATTGCGCTTACTTTTGCTACTACCCGAATCCCATTTCTACTATTCGGCCATGTTGATGTGGGACAGTTTTTTGTCAATGTAGAGGCGCCCAGTACCTACAGTATCGAGGATGCTTCCCGCTTGGCAGATAAGCTGGAGGAGACTCTCATGCAAACCCTGGGTGAGGATGAACTGGAAACCTTGCTGAGTAATGTGGGTGTGATGTTTATTGATTTTCATCGTGTGAAATTGGGTAGTCGTTACATTCAATTGATCGTCGATCTAAAGAAACAGAAACCTGAAGGTTTCATTGAACGCTGGATCTCACCGCTGGTAAGCCTGAAGTTCTCCCTGGAGGGAAGTCGTACGCGTAGCTCCAAGATGGTGATCGAAGATGTACGTAATGCACTGCAGCAGATACCCGGTATTCAGAGGATGTCGATATTGCGTACACAAGGAGGACCGGCTGGGGCTGATGTAGAGATTGGCGTGTTGGGTGAGTCGGTTGACGGGATCAGTCGTACAGCAGAGACGATACGCAGTTTCATCGGTCGCCTGCCGGGAGTCTCAGATGCCAGGCAGGACATGGATTCCGGTAAATTGGAGTATCGTTATGAGCTCAATGAGCGGGGACGCCGTTTAGGTCTCTCTCAGACACTGCTGGCGAACGCTGTACGAACAGGTTTTTTAGGTCTCAAGCTGGCCCACGTCAGCTGGCGTGATAAACGGATTCCTGTTCGCCTGATTTATAACGATGAATTGCGTCACGATGCCAGTGCTCTGGCCAGGTTACCTATTACCCTGGATGATGGGCGTACAGTCTACCTGGGTGATGTGGCCGACATTGAGGAGGCTCGGGGTTATAACAGTATCAATCGGCGCAACCTCAGTCGTTTGGCAACCATCACTGCTGAAGTCGATGCAAAGGTCACTACACCCAATCAGGTTTTGGAACTCGTCATGACAGAGTTCAGTCAACTCCCTGCAGAGCAGCGTCTGATATTTCTTGGTGAAAAGAAAAAAGCCGAAGAGTCGATAGCAGGGATGAAGCGGGCGGGTGTGATCGCACTCGCGATTATCTTTTTTATTCTGGCCGCACTCTTTAAATCACTGCTCGACCCATTGGTTGTGATGTTTGCTATTCCGTTCGGCGCCATTGGTGTGATTGTGGGACATCTATTGTTTGGCTTTCATCTGCAATTCCTTTCACTCATTGGCTTCCTTGCGCTGACCGGTATTGTGGTCAATGATTCGTTAATCCTGATCGATTTTGCCAAGCGACTGAGACGCAATGGATGGGATCGTAAAGATGCCTTAGTCGAAGCGGGGCGGGTACGCATCAGGCCCATTCTTTTGACCACCGCCACCACCTTTCTCGGGATCTCTCCACTGATTTTTTTCGCGACCGGTCAGACAGCATTTCTTTCACCGATGGCGGTAAGTCTTGGTTTTGGATTGTTGTTCGCAACAGTATTGATATTGCTCGCATTACCCTGCTTTTATCTCATAGCTGATGATATGAGGATGTGGGTAACATCGAGAGATATCGGAAAGGGTGATACAGGTCATCCACCCATCGCATCAGAAGGCTGACCGATTGCCGCAGAGTCGATCATTCGGATTTATATATAATAATTTATTTCACTTCAGGATAGGCGTATATTCGCGGCAATTCGCGTACATTAGCAGCTAATTCGCGTTCATTTCCCATCGGAAATCATGATCATCAGGTGTTGAAAGAATAAAATATGCCACAACGTATAAAGCAACTTAAAAAGTGGTTAGCCTCGCTACCGGGATTGAGTGATTTTACCTTCGAGCCTGCATCAGGGGATGCAAGTTTTCGCCGTTACTTCCGCATCTGCACGGCTGCTCGGTGTTATATCGCTGTGGATGCACCCACGGAGAAAGAGGACTCCAGACCCTTTGTTGAGATAGCGGCTGCGTTCGAATCGATTGGACTGAACGTGCCGCATATCCATGCCCAGGATCTCACACAGGGGTTCATGCTCCTGCAAGATATGGGCAGTGAACTCTATCTCGACAAGCTTAACGCAGAAACAGTGGATAGGCTCTATGGCGATGCTTTGGGAGCACTGGTCACGCTTCAGGCGTGTGGCCCACTGCAAAATCTACCCCACTATGATCGGACCTTGCTGATGCAGGAGATGGCGTTGTTCCGTGACTGGTTGTTGGCAAGAGAGTTGAAATTGACTTTGACGTGTGAAGAGCAATCGATGTTGGATAGTGTCTTCGACCTGTTAGCCGATAATGCCCTGCAGCAACCTCAGGTTTGTGTGCATCGGGACTATCATTCACGCAATCTGATGGTCACAGCTCAACATAATCCCGGCATTCTCGATTTTCAGGATGCTGTCATTGGGCCAGTGACCTATGACCTGGTCTCATTGTTGCGGGATTGTTATATCAATTGGCCTGAAGACCAGGTTTACGCCTGGTCGAAAGGGTACTTCGAACTGGCAGTCCAGACTGGTGTGTTGCAAGCCAAGCACGAGGGCCAGTTCCAGATATGGTTTGATCTGATGGGTATTCAGAGGCACCTCAAGGCGAGTGGTATCTTTGCCAGATTGAATCAGCGGGACGGAAAGCCGGGCTATTTGGGGGATATTCCAAGAACTTTGGGCTATATCGTTAATATTGATAATGAGAACCCAGTATTGAAGGGACTTGCAGCATTTATCCAAAAGCGAGTCCTTCCGCTGTTGAAATAGGTATGAATCTGGTGGGGATACCATATCTTTATCAGGCAATTCATGCCTTTTTGTTATGTCGGACTTCACGATCTCAACTTAATCCACTGATATTCTGATAATTAACATAGTTTTACAATGGCTTTGTTGCTGTACTTTTTAGGATAAAAAATACTGCAACATTAACCAGAGTAATATACTAAGTTATTACCGGTTTAACTCCTAGAATACAATTTAGATAGTATTTATAACTTATTGATGTTATGTTTTTTGCTTAGAAGCACATGCATTGTGTCGTAAATAAACAACAGTCAATTTTTCTGTGTCTTTTTTGCAAAAAAACGCTTGCAATTTGTATCTCCGTTGACTAATATTCGCATCGTAGTCAAATTTTCTACCCATCAATTCTTCGGAGTTAACTCAATGAAAAAAGTACTCTCTCTGGCAATTGCCGCTGCTCTGGTGGCTCCTGCTGCTGCAATGGCTGACGCTACTCTATTTGGTAAGGCGCATTTCATTGTTGAAAATGTAGATGTAACACCTTCTTCTGGTGCAGACAGCACTGACGCATGGGGCGTGGATAGCATTCACTCTCGTGTTGGCGTGAAAGGCAGCGAAGACTTGGGCGGCGGACTCAAGGCTCTGTACCATTTTGAATTCAAAGTACATCAGGACGACGGTGCTGATGGCCTTGGTGATCGTAATCAGTTCATCGGTCTTGCTGGTGGTTTCGGTACCGCTCTGTTGGGTCGTCATGACACCCCAATGAAAATGTCACAAGGCAAGTTCGACCAGTTCGGTGATCTGCCAAACGGTGACCTTGCTAACGTAATTCCTGGTGATGACCGTGTTGACAACGTCATCGCTTATGTTTCTCCAGCCATGGGCGGTTTGACCTTTGTCGGCGCACTGGTTTCTGGTGAAAGAGCTGATCTTGAGATAGATGGCCTGGCCGATCACATCTCACTGGCTGGTCTGTATAACAACGGTCCTATCTTCGCATCTTTGGCTTATAACACATACGATCTCGGCACATTGGCTGATAGCGATCCTTCACTGTTGCGCGCTACCCTGGTTTGGAACGGTGGTATGTGGCAGGCTGGCGTTATGTTCAGCAGCTTCGACTTCGATGATCTCGCAGAAGATTCTGATGCAGTTGGTGTAAGTGGTCACGTCAAGGTTGGCGCCAGTGGCAAGATCAAAGCTCAGTACCTGACTGCTGACTCCCCAAGAAGTTCAGTTAATGGCGTTACTGCTGCAGGCTTCTCTCCAAATGTCTCCATTCCTGATGGTTCAGACGGCAATGACGTCGACCAGTTCAGCCTTGGGTATGAGCATGCTCTGAGCAAGCGTACCGTTGCTCACGTAGGTTATACCTCTTATGAAGAAGATGACTCTGGCCGTGAAGTCGACGCTTTCTTCGGTGGCTTGATCCACAACTTCTAATACTGACCTCAGTATTATTAAGTTAGAAACGGGGCCTTTTGGCCCCGTTTTTTTTTACATTACTACACAGTATTAACGCTGTCTTACGCAAATCCTCTTCTACCACCCTAGTAAAAATCAATCTGGCGAACTATTTCTAGTCCATATGGATAGCTTTCTTAACGCTGGCTAATGTCAAATGAGAGGTTATCTGATGTGTGCAGACAGCTAGGCAGGGAAGTTCTTTAGACAGCATTGACCTGATGGATTTTTAACCTCGCAGGCGCAGAGGTTATTTTTAGTTTTATCAATAACAAATTGCTTTAATTCTGGTTTTGTACTTGCCTTTTTGTAAGAAATACCAAAGCAATAACAGATTAAAGAATCTTGCAATCCAGCATCTGTCCCTGGTTTGGCCTTCATCCCCATCTTATCGATTATTGTGTCATCTTGACCAAAATAGACTACGTCACATGTTGGATCGTCACAGAAGTAATAAGCTTGTTTTTTATGGGGCCAAGTCCATGGCTCTTTTATGTGATGTAGTAGGGTTTTTTCAGATACCCGTGCGTACATCTTGCCATTGACCGGGCATCTGTGTTTTTTGCACGCTGATGCTGCAGTGCTTGAGGATGTACAACATCCAGACATGATTACGGACCTCAGAATACTGATATGCAAATTAGACGAGAATCTAAGCTGGACGATAGGATATATAGAGCCTTTAGTATAGGTAAGGCAATACTAATATAGATGCCAATTGAACAGCAATAATACACAAGCAATTAGAAAAAGAAGCCAGAAAAAAAATGCGTAGGGTCCTGGGTGATTTTCAGATTTGAAGTCTTTTGCAAAATATTCTGGAAAACCAAAGCTCGAAAAAAAAGCGACGACTCGATAAAAAAGTATAGGTACTAAAAGAGCAGCAAGGACTATATGTCCTGCAAGCGCATCTTCAAAGCCATCCCTTATACTGGTAAACAGCACAACGAATAAGAAAACAGCGAGTGCGACAAGTTTATGTTTCTCCATTGTTGTTTGTTGAATCCCTATTAACTGATTGTTAATAATCGCTGGTTGAACTGTAAGGTTAATATATACGAATGTTTCAAAAAAAAATGCATTCCACTTTAGAAAGGGGGATTCTGGATATATACAAAATAGTGTTTTTTTTCAGACCGAGTAGGCAAGAGGAACTCAGTGAATAGGGTGTCTAAGATAGCGGTGTTTTCGCTTTAATCTGTCTATTTCATGAGGGGAGGTTGTTCAATATCAACCCGGTGAGTAATTGAATTCCCAAGGGGTGTTACTTGGTTAAATTTGAAGATTGAAATGCTCATCCTGACAAGAAAGGTGCTTGTTAATTGGGATACTTAGGCATTCAGGTTATTACAAAACACTAAGCTGACCTCAGGTTTGAATCTGGTTATTCAAAAAATCCTCTTTCGCTCAGATCTAATCTGTTTTCTTGATTATTCAATGTGATAGGTGTTCTTTCTCGGATTGAAGTGGGTTTTATGCAATCTGTCGTTTTATAAAATAGTTGGAAAAAAAAATAAAATGCGGTAAAAGTGTCGACATATTGTAAATATATGTCTATATTTTAGGAACTATAAAGCAAATAACACGATAATTGTCGACACTTGTTGTGTCGTAAACCACCAAAGGAGCACTCACTAATGCCACGTTATGCCGAGATCTATCAACACTCCTTGGATGACCCTGAAGATTTCTGGGCCACAGTTGCAAATGGATTGCACTGGTATAAAACCTGGGACCAGGTTCTGGATGAAACTGCTAAGCCTTCTCCTCGCTGGTTTACCGGGGGGCTATTCAATACTTGCTATAACGCACTCGACCGCCATGTTGATGCTGGGCAGGGTGATCGTTTAGCACTGATCTATGACAGTCCGGTGACTGACCAGAAGCACAGCTATACCTATCAAGAGCTACGCGATACGGTTGCCAAGCTGGCAGGTGTAATTGCCGCCAATGGTGTTGGTAAGGGAGACCGGGTCATCGTCTACATGCCGATGATTCCGGAAGCTGCCATTGCAATGCTGGCCTGTGCCCGTATTGGAGCTATCCATTCGGTGGTATTCGGGGGTTTTGCAGCAAAAGAACTGGCTACCCGTATCGATGATTGTCAGCCTAAGATGGTGCTTTCAGCCTCCTGTGGTATAGAACCGAACCGCCTGGTGGCCTATAAGCCTTTATTGGATGAGGCCATTGAGCTAGCTCAGCATAAACCGTCAACCACCATTATCAAGCAACGTCCTCAGCTAGCTGCTGACCTGCAGGCGGGACGGGATTTGAACTGGGATGATGCAGTAGCATCGGCTGAACCTGCTGAATGTGTACCTGTGGAAGCTACCGATCCTCTCTACATTCTCTATACCTCAGGAACTACCGGTCAGCCGAAAGGAGTGGTACGTGACAATGGTGGCCATGCTGCCGCTCTCCTCTGGTCGATGAAAAATGTCTATAACGTGGAGGCTGGCGATGTCTACTGGGCAGCATCCGATGTGGGATGGGTAGTCGGTCACAGCTACATTGTCTATGGCCCACTACTCGCTGGCTGTACAACCGTTATCTATGAAGGTAAGCCGGTCGGTACGCCTGACCCGGGTGCTTTTTGGCGGGTGATCAATGAGTATGGGGTGAAAGTACTTTTTACAGCGCCTACTGCTTTTAGAGCTATCAAAAAAGAGGATCCTCAGGGTGCCTATATGTCGAAGTACGACATCAGTTGTATGGAAACGCTCTACCTTGCAGGTGAACGCTGTGATCCGGATACCCTGCACTGGGCAGAAACCATGTTGAAAAAGCCGGTAATCGACCATTGGTGGCAGACTGAAACCGGTTGGGCTATTGCTGCCAATCCGATGGGTATTGAGCCGTTACCGATCAAGGCAGGTTCTCCCACAGTCTCCATGGTTGGTTATGACGTACGTGTCCTGGATGATCAGGGCAATGAAAAGCCTGATGGTGAAATGGGTGATATTGTGATTAAACAGCCGTTACCACCAGCCTGCCTGCCAACGCTGTGGAACAATGAGCAGCGCTTTGTTGATGCTTATCTGCGTGCCTACCCGGGCTACTATCTGACCGGTGATGCAGGTTACAGGGATGAGGATGGTTATCTGTGGATCATGAGTCGTACCGATGATGTCATCAACGTGGCGGGACACCGGCTATCTACAGGGCAAATGGAAGAGGTGCTGGCAGGCCACTCTGACGTGGCTGAGTGTGCGGTTATCGGGGTCGCTGATGCCTTGAAGGGACAGCTTCCCCTCGGTCTTGTGGTATTAAAAACGGGAGTGGATCGGCCTGCCGAAGAGCTTGCCCGTGAATTGGTAATGTTGGTGCGGGAGCAGATTGGTCCGGTAGCCGCTTTTAAGCATATCTCTATAGTCAAGCGCCTACCGAAGACCCGTTCAGGAAAGATCTTGCGTGGCACGATGGTAAAGATCGCTGATGGGGAGGATTGGAATATGCCTGCCACAATCGACGACCCGGCCATCCTGGAAGAGATCTCATCTTCCCTACATGATATGGGCTATGCCAAATAGAGACTGTAGCGACTGAGGGGTGTCAAACCACCCTTCAGTCGATCCATGGCAGTCGAGGTCAGCACAAACAATACATAAATTGTCGACATATTAGGCTGATTAGTCTATATTGTGGCACATTATGGCTATTAACCAGTAAGATTGTCGACATATTGAGTAGGATATGCAAAACCAATCAACATCTAATAACACTGATCCAGTCAGTATCACCCTCACTGACCGGCTCTTCGATACCCTTCAGCGTGCCATCGTAGAAGGGGAGATTGCTCCCGGTAGCAAGATTAGTGAACCTGAACTGGCACGCCAGCATGGTGTCAGTCGCGGTTCTCTGCGTGAGGCTATCGGGCGATTGGAGGCAAGGAAATTAGTGGAGCGTAAACCGAACATCGGTGCACGTGTAGTGACTCTTTCCTATGAACAACTGATCGAGATTTTTCAAATTCGCGAGGCGTTGGAGGGGATGGCTGCACGACTGGCTGCTCAAAACATGAGTGATCAGGAGATTGAAGAGTTACAGGTATTACTGGAAGAGCATGGGCAACAGATTGAAGAGCAGCAAGGCCAGGCCTACTTTCAGAAGCAGGGTGATCTTGATTTTCACTACCGTATTGTTCAGGGGAGTAAAAATCACCACCTGATCGGCTTGCTTTGTGATGACCTCTATCACTTACTGCGGATGTATCGTTACCAGTTCGGTATGCGCAGCAGGCGTTCCCGCCAGGCCTATGATGAACATCACTACTTGCTTAATGCCATCGTTGCCCGTGACCCGGAGATGGCTGAACTATTAATGCGCCAGCATATTCGCTCCTCTCGCAGGAATGTGGAAAGAATGCTGCTGGAGAACTAATTGTGAATTTGAAATGACGAAATTTGAATTAGGGTGTGCACTTTTCGCACGCCTGATTTGGAACAGACTGCACGAGTATAACGAGCGCGTTCATTCAAAATTCAAAATTTCTTAACCTTGAGGTAAGAAAATGAAGACCAATATGACTCCCGGCGCCCGTTTCCGAGCAGCCATTACAAGCGAAAAGCCGTTGCAGTGCGTGGGTGCAATCAATGCTTACCATGCACGGTTGGCGGAGGCTTCAGGTTATCAGTCGTTGTATATCTCCGGTGGTGGTGTGGCAGCCGGATCATGTGGGATACCTGATCTGGGTATTACCACCATGGAGGATGTATTAACTGACCTGCGCCGTATTACCGAGATTACAGAGCTACCTGTGTTGGTGGATATCGATACCGGCTGGGGCGGTGCATTCAATATTGCCCGCGCCACGCGCAATATGAATAAATTTGGTGCTGCTGCGGTGCATATCGAGGATCAGGTTCAGCAAAAGCGTTGTGGACACCGCCCTAATAAGGCGATTGTTTCCCAAGCTGAAATGGTCGACCGTATTAAGGCTGCAGTGGATGCAAAGGTGGATAGTGATTTTGTCGTCATGGCACGCACCGATGCACTGGCAGTGGAAGGTATGCAATCAGCTATCGATAGGGCATGTGCTTGTGTCGAGGCGGGTGCCGATATGATCTTCCCTGAAGCGATGACAGAACTCGATCAGTACCGGGAATTCGTTGCGGCCGTGAAGGTACCGGTCCTAGCCAACATAACAGAATTTGGCTCCACGCCATTATTTACAACCGGGGAATTGGCCTCTGCCGGTGTCAGTATCGCACTCTATCCGCTGAGCGCATTTCGTGCTGCAAATGCTGCTGCACTTAAGGTTTACCAAACCCTACGCTCGGAAGGTACTCAACAGGCCGTCATCGAGATAATGCAAAGTCGTGCAGATCTCTATGACTATCTCGGTTATCACGATTTCGAAACCAAACTGGATCAACTTTTTGCATCATCAGAGGAGGTCTCCCCATGAGTGAGCCTAACCAAATCCTACCCAAAGCTAAAAAATCGGTCGCCCTTTCCGGCACCGCAGCAGGTAATACTGTCATTTGTACTGTTGGCCGCACTGGCAACGATCTGCACTATCGTGGCTATGACATTCTCGATTTCGCTGAAAAGGCTGAATTCGAAGAGATCGCCTATTTGCTGATTCACGATCACTTACCGACATCGGCTGAGCTCAGGGCCTACAAGACCAAACTGAAGGCGCTGCGCGGTCTGCCTCTGCCAGTCAAACAGGCGCTTGAAGCCATACCCACCTCTGCCCATCCGATGGACGTGATGCGTACCGCCTGTTCGGTGATGGGTAGCTGTCTGCCGGAAAAGGATACTCACCCACCAGCTGATGCCCGGGATATCATCGATCGACTGATGGCCAATTTCGGCTCTGCTCTACTCTACTGGTATCACTATGCGCACAATGGTAAACGCATAGAAGTGGAGACCGATGAAGACTCGATCGGCGGCCACTTTCTGCATTTGCTGCATGGAGAGAAGCCAAGAGATTCCTGGGTGCGCGCTATGCACACATCCCTAGTGCTCTACGCCGAGCACGAGTTCAATGCCTCAACCTTTACGGCACGTGTGGTGGCTGGCACCGATTCCGATATGTACTCTGCCATCACGGCTGCCATCGGTGCGCTACGTGGTCCCAAACATGGTGGCGCCAATGAAGAGGCCCATCGTATCCAGGGCCGCTACCACTCACCTGACGAGGCGGAAGCCGATATCCGTGAACGGGTTGCGCGCAAAGAGATCGTGATCGGTTTCGGTCATCCTGTCTATACCGTCAGCGATCCCCGTAACGAGGTCATCAAATCTGTCTCTAAAAATCTATCAGAGGAGGTGAGTGACACCAAGCTGTTCGATGTTGCTGCACGACTGGAATCGGTGATGTGGGATGCCAAGAAGATGTTTCCCAACCTCGATTGGTATTCTGCTGTCTCCTACAATCTGATGGGTGTACCCACGGATATGTTCACACCTTTGTTCGTCATCGCCCGTGTCTCCGGCTGGGGTGCGCATGTGATCGAACAGCGTGAGGATGGCAAGATCATTCGTCCTTCGGCAAACTACCACGGACCGGAGAACCGCGCCTGGGTGCCGATCGATCAGCGTTAACTATCAAAGTCTCTGGCCGCCAGCATTCAGCCACCAGCTTTGGGTTGGTCGTTGGTTGCTGGAGGCTGGCAGCACAGAGTGTCCATCATGAATACGAATTACCGTAAATCTTTGAAGGGTTCCGGTCTCGACTACTTCGATACCCGAGAGGCTGTTGAGGCCATCCAACCCGGTGCCTACGACAGGTTGCCGTACACTTCACGAGTGCTGGCGGAACAGCTGGTGCGCCGCTGTGATCCGATTGTGCTGGAAGACTCATTAAAGCAGATCATCGAGCGTAAGCGAGATCTGGACTTCCCCTGGTATCCGGCCCGGGTGGTTTGTCACGATATCCTCGGACAAACCGCACTGGTCGACCTGGCCGGTCTGCGCGATGCGATTGCTGATCAGGGAGGCGATCCCGCCAAGGTCAATCCGGTGGTACCGACCCAACTCATTGTCGACCATTCACTGGCGGTGGAGCACGCCGGGTTCGATCCGGAGGCATTCGAAAAGAATCGCGCCATAGAAGACCGTCGTAACGAGGACCGCTTCCACTTCATCGAGTGGTGCAAGACTGCGTTTGACAATGTGGATGTGATCCCTGCCGGTAACGGCATAATGCACCAGATTAATCTGGAGAAGATGTCGCCGGTGATCCAGGCGCGGGACGGCGTCGCCTTTCCGGACACCTGCGTGGGCACCGACAGCCACACCCCGCATATCGATGCACTGGGCGTCATCGCCATCGGTGTGGGTGGTCTTGAGGCTGAGACCGTAATGCTGGGCCGCCCATCCATGATGCGACTGCCCGATATCATCGGTGTAAAGCTGACCGGCAAGCGTCAGCCAGGAATCACTGCCACCGATATCGTGCTGGCCATCACCGAGTTCCTGCGCAAGGAGCGTGTTGTCTCCTCTTACCTCGAGTTCTTTGGTGAGGGTGCGGCAGATCTGACCATCGGTGATCGTGCCACCATCTCCAATATGACCCCGGAATTCGGCGCCTCGGCCGGGCTGTTCTATATCGATGGGCAGACCCTCGATTACTTGAAACTGACCGGACGTGATGCCGAGCAGGTGGCATTGGTCGAGAATTATGCCAAGACAAGCGGCCTGTGGGCGGACAGCCTCGCGGAGGCCGAGTACGAGCGAGTGCTGGAGTTTGACCTGTCGACCGTGTGCCGCAACATGGCCGGTCCTTCCAATCCGCATCGCCGCCTGCCGACTTCCGACCTGGCCGAACGTGGCATTGCCGGTGAGTGGGAAGAGAAGGCAGGTGAAATGCCCGACGGTGCTGTCATCATTGCGGCAATTACCAGTTGTACCAACACCTCCAATCCACGCAACGTAGTGGCTGCAGGCCTGATCGCACGCAAGGCGAATGAGCTGGGGCTGGTACGCAAACCATGGGTCAAATCCTCCTTTGCACCAGGCTCCAAGGTAGCCAAGCTCTACCTGGAAGAGTCCGGTCTGTTGCCGGAGCTTGAAAAGCTCGGTTTCGGCATCGTCGCCTACGCCTGCACTACCTGTAACGGTATGAGCGGTGCGCTGGACCCAATAATCCAGCAGGAGATCATTGACCGTGATCTGTACACCACCGCAGTACTGTCCGGTAATCGCAATTTCGATGGCCGTATCCACCCCTATGCCAAGCAGGCCTTCCTGGCCTCACCACCGCTGGTGGTGGCCTACGCCCTTGCCGGCACGGTGCGCTTTGATATCGAACAGGATGCGTTGGGCACTGACAAAGACGGTCACCCAATCACCCTGAAAGAGATCTGGCCAAGCGATGAAGAGATCGATGCCATCGTTACCGAGCACGTGAAACCGGAGCAGTTCAACCAGATCTACAACCCGATGTTCGATCTGGGTGTAATCGAGGAAGCGGACAGCCCGCTATATGACTGGCGTCCCCAGAGTACCTACATCCGCCGTCCTCCCTACTGGGAAGGTGCATTGGCTGGTGAGTGCACCCTCAAGGGCATGCGTCCCCTGGCGGTACTGGGTGACAACATCACAACCGATCACCTGTCACCTTCGAATGCGATCCTGCTGGACAGTGCCGCGGGTGCCTATCTGCACAAGATGGGCCTGCCGGAGGAGGACTTCAACTCCTATGCAACTCACCGGGGTGACCACCTGACCGCACAACGCGCCACCTTCGCCAATCCGAAACTGCTCAATGAAATGTGCCGCGACGAGCACGGTGAGGTAATCCAAGGCTCTTTGGCACGCATCGAACCGGAAGGGCAGCAAACCCGTATGTGGGAAGCTATCGAGACCTACATGGAACGGGAGCAGCCACTTTGCATTGTAGCCGGTGCCGACTATGGTCAAGGCTCTTCCCGTGATTGGGCAGCCAAGGGTGTGCGTCTGGCAGGTGTTGAGGTCATCGTGGCCGAAGGCTTCGAGCGCATTCACCGCACTAACCTGGTGGGCATGGGTGTGTTGCCGCTGGAGTTTAAAGCGGGTGAGACTCGCGAGACTTACGGAATCGACGGTACCGAAACCTTCGATGTGATCGGTGAGCGCATGCCGCGTGCCAGACTGACGGTTGTCATGCATCGGCAGAATGGCGATCGCGTGGAGATACCTGTCACCTGTCGCTTGGATACAGCAGAAGAGGTCTCTGTCTATGAAGCCGGTGGCGTTCTGCAGCGCTTTGCCCAAGACTTTCTCGCCAGTGCTTAGATAGATCGTAGGGTGGGCCAAGCCAAAGGTGCGGTCCACCATCATGTGCAAACTGGTGGGCCGTGCTCTGCTTGGCCCACCCTGGTTTATATACAGGACATAGATTTATGCCCCATGCACCTCAAATTCGCATCCCTGCCACCTATATGCGTGGCGGTACCAGTAAAGGGGTCTTTTTTAACCTCACCGACCTGCCAGAAACAGCACAGATGCCAGGAGAGGCGCGGGACAAGCTGTTACTGCGCGTGATCGGCAGCCCCGATCCCTACGGAAAACAGACCGATGGTATGGGGGGCGCCACCTCCAGCACCAGCAAGACTGTGATCCTGGCCAAGAGTGATAAGCCGGATCACGACGTGGACTACCTCTTCGGCCAGGTCTCCATCGACAAGCCCTTCGTCGACTGGAGCGGCAACTGCGGCAACCTCACCGCCGCAGTCGGTTCCTTTGCCATCAGTAGCGGTCTGGTTGATGCTGAACGTATCCCCGATAACGGCACCGCTGTAGTACGTATCTGGCAGAAGAATATCGAGAAGACCATCGTTGCCCATGTGCCCATCACCAACAGCGAGGTGCAGGAGACCGGTGACTTCGAACTCGACGGTGTCACCTTCCCAGCTGCTGAGGTGCAGGTGGAGTTCCTGAAACCGGTGGATCCCTCCGAGGCCATGTTTCCCACTGGTAATCTGGTTGATGATCTGGAAGTACCCGGTGTCGGTACCCTGAGGGCCACCATGATCAATGCCGGTATCCCCACCATTTTCCTGAACGCCGACGAGATCAATTACACCGGTACCGAGCTACAGGAAGTGATCAATGGTGATGAAAAGGCCCTGGCCATGTTTGAAATCATTCGTGCCCATGGCGCGGTTCGGATGGGGCTGATTGAAAACATCAACGAAGCTGCCGGGCGCCAGCACACGCCCAAAGTGGCTTTTGTTGCAAAACCGCAGGACTATGTAGCCTCCAGCGGAAAGCCGATCAAGGCATCGGATATCGATCTCAATGTCAGAGCCTTGTCGATGGGTAAATTGCACCACGCCATGATGGGCACGGCAGCCGTGGCTATTGGCACAGCGGCTGCGATACCAGGTACGTTAGTGAATCTGGTCGCAGGTGGCGATGAGCGGGATGCTGTGACCTTCGGCCACCCATCAGGCACCTTGCGGGTCGGGGCGGCAGCCAGTCAGCAAGAGGGCGCATGGACCGCAGATAAAGTAGTGATGAGTCGAAGCGCGCGCGTGCTGATGGAAGGCTGGGTACGCATTCCCGGAGATGCCTTTTAGTATCCAAGTTTCAGAATATTTAACAAGATTCGTGGCACTTGAGAACGAGATGAATTCGGAAATTCCGTTTTTATCCGTATTTTTCACTCCGCCATAATTTTGCTGGCACTAAGTAATGACATAAAGCATGTCCTGAATAATTCAGCATTTAGGTGAGTACGGTATAAAACTTGATGAATCGGTAAAAACTGTCTGCTGCCTCAAGCATGTCAATGCTGATGCCCTGTACGAGAGGTGATGGGTAGTGGATAAAAGATTGGTGTTCATTTGTGGCTACTTCATTAATTTAAGCCCAACATTTCACGCCAATCCCTATTTCTTCAAGGTTTGATCACCACCATTGGCTGTGTGATAGAGGGATTTTAGTACGTCAGGTTTTTCTGAGTGAGTCTCGGCTTCAGGACCACGGGTCGTGGGCTCTTTTTCGAAGAGTGCTCCGATACGCCGAAAAAGGGATTTCAATGCCCGCCAGATCTTCGGTAGCAGCCATAACACGATGCCCACAAATATCACCAGCATGATGATGAATGGTACAGGATAGTTCAATGCGGCCCATAATCCACCAATCACAGCCAGGTCCTCAGCGACAGAGGCTGTCCAGTTGGTTACCGGTTCTGGAGACGTATTGATCATCAGACGGGAACCGGCCTTGGTGAAATGGCTACCGGCCGCCATCGTGCCACCGACCAGTGCGGCTGCCAGTTCAGCGGCCTGATTGACTTCTAAGCCACTGGCAGCACCTGCTGCAAGCAAGGCACCGGCAGGGATACGGACAAAAGTGTGTAGTGCATCCCAACCACTATCGACTCCAGGGACCTTGTCAGCAAAAAACTCGATAAAATACATCACGCCGGCAATGCCCATCACCAGTGGGTCACTGAGGACTTCGAGCCCGGGTGGCAACACGACATGACCGGTAAGGCCGAGATAACCCAACACCAGGATAGCAGCATACAGATTTATACCAGCGGCCCATCCGGCGCCAAGAGTCAGTGCGAGTGTGTCGATGGTCTCCATATTTATCTTCCTGCTGTTTGTCTGAATACTAATGTGATGCCTATTGAATCGAATTTCCACTCATTGGCTATTTTAAGTCCCTGATAACCCCCGGAGTTCACAATTGTTTAGGAATTCCTACCGGTTTACTTTTTCTTTTATTAATCAAGCCTTATGATAACAACCTTTATTTCAGTTATTAGGACCGCTGAAAGCAAAGATTATCCCTGCTAATTTAAGGTTTTTGCGTGAATTTTGATGGGCATTTTGTGCATGGTTGATGCTGTGTGCATTTGGCTTTATCCCAGATACCTTACTTGCTAGAAAGCCAAACGGGATCGTCGAGTGACTTTCATGGACCGTACTTCAGGTTTGGAAATATGATTAAGGTAGGCATTGTTGGTGGCACGGGTTATACCGGTGTTGAGCTGCTTCGGTTATTGGTCACTCATCCGGAGTGTGAGTTGATTGCGATAACTTCCCGGTCGGAGTCCGGTAAATCGGTGGCGGAGCTGTTCCCGAATCTGCGAGGTTATTCGGAACTGAGGTTTGTCGAACCCGATCCGGCATTGCTTAGAGGGTGCGATCTGGTGTTTTTTGCAACCCCCAATGGTGTAGCCATGACACAAGTGCCCGAATTGCTTGAAGCCGGTGTGCGGGTTATCGATCTGGCTGCTGACTTCAGAATTACCGACCAGGGCCTATGGGAGCATTGGTATGGTATGCAACACGCCTGTCCTGAACTCCTGATGGAAGCGGTATACGGTTTGCCTGAAATGAATCGTCAAGCAGTTAAGCAGGCTCGACTGGTTGCAAATCCTGGTTGTTACCCCACATCGGTTGCGCTCGGATTTTTACCCCTGATAGAAAATGGGTTGGTGGCGACTGATTATTTGATTGCTGACACAAAATCGGGTGTCAGCGGGGCGGGCAGAAAAGCAAGTGTAGCTACACTGATGGGTGAAATGGGCGAGAGTTTCAAGGCCTATGCCATACCCGGGCATCGTCATCAGCCTGAGATCAGCCAGACCCTCAGTCGGGCCTGTGACGGTGAGATCGGCTTAACTTTTGTGCCCCATTTGGTACCGATGATTCGGGGTATAGAGGCGACACTCTATGCCCGCCTGAACGACAAAACGGTTGATCTGCAAAGGCTGTTTGAAGATCGCTATAAAGATGAGCCTTTTGTCGATATTCTGCCACAGGGCTCCCATCCAGAAACACGCAGTGTACGAGGGGCGAATTATTGTCGTATCGCTATACATAAACCTCTGAAAGGTGATGTGGTGGTTGTCAGTTCTGTTATCGATAATTTGGTCAAAGGGGCTGCAGGACAGGCGGTTCAGAATATGAACCTGATGTTCGGTCTGGCAGAGGATTGCGGCTTGAATCAGGTTGCTCTGCTACCTTGAAAAGATGGGCATAGATAAAAAATACAATGTACCTAGGATTATTGGGGCCCATGAAGGTGCCCCACGGTGGCTACGCCTGGGTCTGCTGCTGGTTTTGCTGGGAGGCGTCGCCTGGTTAGCCTACCAAAAGGGGGGTAGTAGTATTTCTCAAGGGTTTGCCCGGCTTCAATTGGGTAGCGATCGGGTTGAGACGCTGGAGCAGGAACGAAATGATCTAAGACGTGAACTGGCCATGGTCAAACAGGCTGCCGATGTGGATAGAGAAGCCCTCCTTGCGATTCGTGACCAGATCAAAACGCTTCAGGATGAGCGCCTGAAAATGGAGGAGGAGCTGACTTTTCTTCGAGGTATCGTCTCCACCTCATCGAAAAAACAGGTGCTGAAACTACAGAACTTTAAAATTGAACCTGGGTTGGAAGCGCAACAATATGTCTATAAATTCTCTGTCAGTCAGGTAATCAACAGCGGCTCAGTAGTGAAAGGCCGGATTGAGATGACGGTCATGGGGCTGCAAGCGGGTCAGACTAAGCTGTTGAAGCTTGAACAATTGTCAGAAGAGCAATTGACCAGTCACAAAATGCGATTTCGCTATTACCAGAATGTTGAGGGTAAGTTCCATCTGCCAGAAGGCTTTCAGCCCGCAACAATTACCATTGAGGTTAAGCCTAGCAACAGCAAGCTGGCACCGGTCAGTGAATCCTATAACTGGTCCCCCATCTCCTGATGTAATAAGGAATTACACTATGTTTGGAAAGAGTAAGAAAAAATTTCGTTCACCTCGAATCACGACAGTCATTGGATCAGGCACCGAAATAAGAGGCGATATCACCTTCAGTGATGGATTACATGTGGATGGGGTGATCAGAGGTGATGTGATCT
The DNA here is from genome assembly GCA_025656675.1 of Candidatus Thiodiazotropha sp. (ex Codakia rugifera). GTDB lineage: Bacteria > Pseudomonadota > Gammaproteobacteria > Chromatiales > Chromatiaceae > Thiodiazotropha. Next base: position 288,926 of record JAHXHN010000001.1, on the reverse strand, counting down.
CGGATCTAAAGGATGGAGCAGCCACCTTGACCCTGAGTGAGTTAGGGACCATCGATGGGAATGTGCGTGTAGGTAATGTGATGTTGAACGGGACTGTGGTAGGTGATGTGGTCGCCAGTAATAGGGTTGAGTTGGCGCCGAAGGCAAAAATAACCGGTACCTTGACCTATGCCATGCTGGAGATGGCTATGGGAGCGGAGGTGAATGGTAAGCTGATTCATGCAAGTGAGCAGGATCCTCTACAACTGCAGTTTGATGGGCAGCAGGAAGAAAAGGACGTGATTAGGGAAAGCGAGCAGATAATAACCCCTGAGGGTTGATCAGAATTCGCGAGAAAATAATACTTGACTGTTTTTCTTGGTAATTGCATACTTTAGGGTGAACACTGAATCAGGGTTCCGATTGATAGACCGCTGATTCATTAGACTGTCCGATCCAGCAATAGAAAACATTAGTGTGTGGCCTGATACCTTCAGGCTGGATACTGCAGGACCACAATCATGACTAGCGTAGAAACAAGCAGCGATTCCATCAATTTTACTGAAGCAGCGGCCACTAAAGTAGCCTCACTGATTGCCGATGAAGGCAATCCGGATCTGATGTTACGTGTCTATATACAGGGGGGTGGTTGCTCTGGTTTCCAATACGGTTTCTCGTTCGATGAGAACGAGGGCGAGGGCGACACCAAGGTGACTACCGGCGGAGTGACTTTACTGGTGGATCCAATGAGTATGCAGTATTTGATGGGAGCTGAAGTGGACTATACCGAAGGCCTTCAGGGTGCTCAGTTTGTTATTCGCAATCCCAATGCAAGCACTACTTGTGGTTGCGGGTCATCTTTCGCGGTTTAATCACACCACAAGCCTGCATACCCAATCACGTTGGTATGCAGGCCTTGCGATCTCTCTAACCTACGGCGTTCAACCTTCAACATAGGGTAACAGGGTCAACTCGACTCGGCGGTTCTGTTGACGTCCAGCTGGTGAGGTATTAGCAGCAGTTGGCCGCGATTCCCCATAACCAACCGTATCGATTCGTACACCATCGACGCCTTGTTGAGCCAGGACATTGGAGACTGACGACGCACGTTGTTGTGACAGCAGCTGATTATACGATTCAGAGCCGGAGCTGTCGGTGTGTCCTGCTACTTCGATCATGGTTGATTTGTACTCATTCAATACCAGGGCGACAGAACTGAGGATTTCCACAAAATTGGGCTTAACATCCGTTTTGTCCACTTCAAAGGTTATGTTACCTGGTAAATTCAGGATAATATTTTCGCCTTCACGGGTTACGCTGACACCGGTATTTTCCAAGCGTTGACGTAACTTGGCTTCCTGTACATCCATATAGTATCCGACACCACCACCCGCGATTGCGCCAATACCAGCGCCTTTCAGTGCACGTTCCTTGCGTTTCTTTTTGTCTTTTGAGGTAGCGATACCCAATACAGCGCCTGCGACTGCACCAATCATTGCACCTGTAGTCGCTTTGGAGGTCTTCTCTTCACGGGTGTAAGGGTCAACTGTGGTGCATGCCTGCAACACTATTATGCTTGCGATCAGGCAACAAAGGGCGCTTTGTCTATACATCTCTATCTCCTTGGTCCTCCGAGTATCAGATGGCTTGGAGGTGGTTGTTTCGGATTATGATTTCATGCCACTTGCTGAGGCAGGATAAGTGTAGCTAAGAAAGATAATTGTGACAGCTATCATGATCTCAATTTGGGATAGATGGACAGCTGACTTTCAGGCTCGTACAAGATACTAACAAAAAAACAGTGATATAATTTGCCGATAGATCTACGATTTAACAATTGTTAATGGATGTGTCGCTGGTAGTTGGAGGGTTATTTACTGACTCTTGCCAAATAGGTCTCGCAGTAGCTGAAGGGAAGACTGGCGTCCCAGCTCTCCGATGGCGGTAGTGAGTGGGATCTCTTTGGGACACACGCGCACACAATTTTGTGCATTGCCACAATCACTGATTCCTCCTTCGGCCATAATAGCGTGCAGACGTTGCTTTTTGAGGTAGCTTCCAGTGGGGTGATTATTCATCAGCCTGACAGCAGCCAGTGAAGCCGGACCGACAAACACCTTTTCCGGTCCATATTGCGGACAGGCCTCCATACAGCAGCCGCAACTCATGCATCGGCTATAAAGATAGTTCTCTTTCCATGCCTCCGGAGAGATGCGTGGGGCACCTTCATGGATATCCCAGGCACCATCGATCTCTATCCATGCCCGGACCTTCTTGAGATCGCTGAATATTCTGCTGCGATCGACCATCAAGTCACGGACAATGGGGAATTTGCTTAAAGGCTCAAGTCTGATCGGTTGTTCGAGTGTATCAATCAGGGTAGAGCATGCCTGCCGGGGATGTCCGTTGATGATCATACTGCAGGCACCACAGACCTCCTCCATGCAGTTGAATTCCCAGGCCACCGGGTCGACACGATCACCATTCCGGGTGATCGGCAGTTCACGGATTGCCATCAGTGCCGAGACCACGTTATGGCCTTCTCGATAAGGAATGGAAAACCCTTGCCAGTAGGGTGGACTGTAGGGGGTGTCTTGGCGACGGATATCTAGATCGATTGTTTTATCCATCATTTTGCCCTTAGCGATAGTCACGAGGCTCTTCCGGTGGCAGCACCGATAGATCAACGGGTTGGAAACTGATAAGCGGTCCTGAATCGGACTGTTCGGTAATGGTGGTTTTCAGCCATTTTTCATTTTGTTGTTTCCAGGCCTCACGATAGGCCTCATAGGCTGGGTCACCCGGGTAGGCATCTTTTGGTTGGGTCAGTTCAAAGGCGGGTTTGTAGTGGGCACCGCGGCACTCATCCCTGGCCAGGGCACTGGCGGTAATAACCTGCCCAAGTTTAATCATATCCTGCAACTGGCGTGTAAAGACCAAGGCCTGGTTACTCCATGTGTTGGTCTCTCGTAAGCTAACTGCCTGGCTGCGTTGTTCCAGGTCTTGCAAAGATGACAGGGCTTCTTGCAGCGTTGTATTGTCTCTAACCACCCCAACTTGACTTGACATTATTTCCCCCAGTTCATGATGCAGGGTGTAGGGATTCTCTTTGCCTTGAGTCTCGGTCAGCTGTTTATTAATTGTTCGTTGGCGAGCTATTTCGTCATTGAAACGCTGTTCCGGTACGGCTTGTAGTTCGTCCTGCAGACCTTTCAGATAGTTGCTTACGGCCTCCCCTGCAACGCGACCGCTGAAAGAGGCGGATAGTAACGAGTTTGCACCTAATCGATTGGCGCCATGGTAACCATAGTCGCATTCGCCACAGGCATATAAACCGGGGATATTGGTAGCGTGGTTACGTGGGCTTCCAGGTTTCATGCCACCATCGGTTTTGTCATTTTCGAAATCGACCCACAAACCACCCATGGCGTAGTGGGCTGAAGGGTATATCTCCATCGGTTCATGTACTGGGTCAGCACCATGGAATTTACGGTATATGTCGAGGATGGCATGTAGTCGCTGTTCTATGAAGCCTGGATTTAGATGGGTCAGGTCAAGATAGACTTTATCTTCTCCCCCAACACCGAGCCCCATTTCGTGGATGACTTTCCAGATCGCACGAGAGGCTACATCACGAGGTACTGTATTGCCATAACTGGGAAACCAGTCTTCAAGAAAATAGAGGCGTTCATGTTCAGGAATCTGGGTCGCCTTTCGACGGTCGCTGGGATCTTTAGGAACCCAAATGCGCCCGCCCTCACCGCGAGCCGCTTCACTCATCAATCGGGTCTTATCATCACCCAACATTGCTGTGGGATGGAATTGGAAAAATTCACTATTGGCGAACCAGGCGCCTTGTTGATAGACCCGACAGGCAGCTGTACCGGTTGAGTTGGTGGAATTGGTTGATCGATGTCCGAAAACTTGTCCCATGCCACCACTGGCAAGGATCACAGCATCCGCACGGAAACTCTTCACATCCATGGTGCGAAGGTTCATTGCCACGATACCTTTACAGACTCCCTGTCCATCCTTTACCAGTGATAAAAACTCCCACCATTCGTATTTCTGGACCCGGCCTAGCGCTTCCTGTCGACGAACCTCTTGATCGACGCCATAGAGCAGTTGTTGCCCTGTGCTTGCACCAGCAAATACAGTACGTCTGTTTTTAACACCGCCGAACAGTCGCAGGTCCATTAATCCTTCAGCTGTCCGGGAAAAGGTCACACCCATGCGCTCGAAGGTGCGAATTAGACCGGGTGCCTCCTCACACATCGATTTAACCGGTGGCTGGTTGGCGAGATAGGCACCTCCTTTCAGGGTATCTACAATATGTTGCCATACTGAGTCCCTCTCTCCCTTGGTGTCGAAACAGGCATTGATGCCACCTTGAGCACAAACAGAGTGAGAGCGTTTGACTTCGAAAAGAGAGAAGATATCGACCTGATGCCCAGCTTCTGCTACTCGAAGAGCAGCCCATAATCCACCCAGTCCACCACCAATAACAATGACCTTACGTGGCCGTTTCATTGGACAAACCCCAGCATGCCATGCAGTCCCATTGCACCAAGGATGATAGCCAGCATAGTGCAGAGATAAAACCAGTAACGCTGCGCTTCAATGCTTGTGGTGATTCCCCAGCTGATAGCCATGCTCCAGAGGCCGTTGCATAAATGAAATACCGATAACAGGAGCCCAACCAGGTAGAGCATAAAAAAGAGTGGATTGCTCAGCAGGTTTTGCATATGGCTGAAGAGGTCAATTGATATGGCTGGCTCCCACAACCCCCAGATTCGTGTCCATCCCACATGGAACAGAAGAAACAGTAGAATGGCGATACCTGAAAGTCGCTGAAGCCAGTAAAAGCGGTTATGCAGCCAGGGGTAGAGGCGCCAGTTGCTTTGGCTCCCGTGCACAATGACTAAACCGTATCCAGCATGAAACAGAAGAGGGATGGCGATGATGAATATCTCCATCAAGACCAGATAATTGAGGCCTTGAAGCCATCCGACTACATGTTCGTTATAGTGCATTTGGCCGTAACGCGATTGAGAATTTTCCCACAAGTGAAATATGAGAAACCCGCCTATCGGCAGTAGACCGAATAGTGAATGCAATCGCCTAAGAATGAAATGCGGGTTGTGGATGGATGCTTGCATGGCGCCTAATGTTTACCTGCCCACTCTATATTATAGAATTAACAACTTCTAATGCACTGACTCAGGACAGTCAATTGTCACTTTTCTCATATTCTGCTTGAAGGACGCTGTTTTCTCTTCTGTCGATAAGTGCCCAAATTCAATTTTTATTCGGCCTACACTATAAAAGGGGTAGAGTGTGTCTGCCTTTTCTTAAGGCTGTTCTAGTGGAAATACTGGTATCTGAACAATAAGACTCCCCGTCATGGATCGCTTTGGGTTATTGATGAGTGGACGATGCTGTTAAATGATAAATAAAAGTATCGGTGCAAGAATACTGATAGTTGTGGGGATTGCGGCCTCACTTACATTGATTGGGTTGGTTGTTTTCTATACGCAAAGTCAGCGAGCCACGATCATTCAGGACTATAAAGCTGTTACTGGACGGATGGTTTCAAGCGTGGCTGCCGGGTTTGGGGCAATCATGGAAACAGGCTCTGCTGCTATTGCCGAGCAATATGCGGAAGATATCAAGGATGCCATTGATTTAGAGGATTTCAGCTTTATCCGCCCCAATGGGCTGGAAGCTTTTCGTGATAATGCCACCATTATTCAGGTCAACTGGCACCGTGGTGAGGAGCTCTTCCAGCAGCGGGATGGGGTGCAGGAGAGGCGCCTGTATAGCGAAGATGATCCACATCTACTGGAAGCGCTCAGCAGTGAAAAGCAAGTAGGTATCGTGGATGAGGCCCTTCAGCATTATGTTATCCTTTTGCCGATTGCCAATGATCGCGACTGTAATCGCTGTCATGGCAAAGAGCATGCTGTACTTGGACTGGCCCGCTTATCCACTTCACTACAACATGTCAATCAAATGGTAACCAAGAGCCGTGATCGAGCAGCTGTTGTACTGGTTGTTGTACTGATCCTGTTTCTGTTGCTGACCTATCTGTTTCTTCACAAGGTAGTCATTAAACCGATACAACAGGTGACGCATGCAATGCATCAGGTCGAGCAGGGTGATCTCGATCAGCAGGTTCCAGAACTTGGTCAGGATGAGTTGGGTCAAATGGCCCGTTCCTTCAATGCAATGACCCGTAAAATACTTGAGACCTATACCGGACTCGAGTTGGAACAGGATAAATTAACCACAATCATACTCAATGCTGGAGAGGGTATTGTGGTGACAGGCAGGAATGGGGAAATCGTACTGGTCAACCCGGCGGCAGAAAAGCTGTTAGGTAAATCAATCGCAGAGATAGTCAGCCAGGGGTTCGACCAACTGGTCGGAGATCCGCTGTTGATCAGTCGGCTCATTGAAAATCCGGATTCCAACTATGCGGAGTCGGTCTTGCAGGGTGAACGCTATCTCAGTGTTATGGCAGCGAGAATTCACACGTCTCAGGGTGACATCCTTGGCATGGCTGCCCTGATGCGAGATGTCACAGTGCAACAGCGACGGGAAGCCTACCTGGAAGCCATTTCATATACGGATGAATTAACAGGTCTGCTCAATCGACGCTCCTTGATGGATATCCTGCATCAAACGATTGCGGATGCCACAGACAAAAATAAGCCCCTGACCCTGTTGATGCTCGACTTGGATCACTTCAAACAACTTAACGATAGCTACGGGCATGCAATGGGTGATCGGGTTTTGGCTGCTTTCGGTGACCTGTTGAATGATCGCTTACGAGATTCTGATTATGCCTGTCGGTATGGTGGTGAAGAGTTCAGCGTTATTCTGACCAATACGGCTAAGCAGGGTGCATTAAAAACGGCTGAGGATATTCGAACAGCAGCATCGGAAATGCAGGTTGAGGGTTTAACTGTCACCGTTAGTATAGGAGTGGCTACACTTAGCCAATGTCATGACCTTTTTCCAGAGACCCTGTTAAAAGCAGCTGATACCGCTCTATATCGTGCAAAAGAACAGGGCCGCAATAAAACGGTTCAATTCGATGAGACACCACCACGAATATCCTAGTGGCAACCTCTGGACTCTACTGTTGAGTTGTCTGCTGTTGTTTTCATCTTCTGTGGATGCACAACAACAGGTAGACAAAATCTATTGGTATGCCCAGGGTGGAAGGGTCTATGACAATTGGATGGGATTAGTCGGTCGTAAGGAGCAGCGAAAGCGAGAGTTGAATATTGCTGATTTTCTGAAAAATCATCCAGCCTACCCCGAGGGGGGTAAGCAGAAGGGGTTCATTACCTGGCGTTGCAAGGAGTGCCATGGATGGGATTATCGGGGAGTTGATGGCGTCTACGGCAAAGGGGACCACTTCACGGGAATTGACGGTGTTTTGGGCATGATGGGAAGACCTGAAGCAGATATTCTGGCGATTATCCGGAATGAAACACACAGCTATACAAAAGAAATGATCGATGACCAGTCGGCAAAAGCGTTGGCACTGTTTATTTCAGAAGGCTTGATTGATATGCAACAGTGGATCTCTGATATGGGAGAAGTTATTCAGGGAGATCTGGAGAATGGACGGCCACATTTCGATGCCCTCTGTGCCATCTGCCATGGCTTGAAGGGGAAAAAAATTAATTTCAATACACCACAGAAGCCGCGCTACCTGGGGGGCATTAGTAGGCGGAATCCCTGGGAAGTGTTACACAAGATTCGTAATGGTCATCCAGGTGAGCAGATGATCAATGCGCGTTCGTTAACGATTCAGTCGCAAATCGATATCCTTAAATATGTGCAACAACTGTCACAATGATGACGGGTAGATCCCCCCCAATACAACATTACGTGCTGCGCCTGTCACGGAAGAGAGATTCCCGTTCTGTCCGGTAAGGGTACGTTTTGCCAGCCAAGCAAAGGTGATCGCCTCGACCCAATCAGGATTGACGCCATATTCCGAAGTCGGGTGAATAGTCGAATCGGGGAGCTGAGCATTCAATCGCTCAAGCAGGTAGGTGTTATGAACACCACCGCCACAAATAAGAATTTCGCTCTGGGAATAACCCTCCCTGATGATGGCCTGTGCAATGCTGACAGCTGTCAGTTCCAGCAGGGTGGCTTGAACATCCTCAGCGGTATAGTTGCTTTGGGCCAGCTTTTTGCCCAGCCAGTCAAGATTGAAATATTCACTACCTGTGCTTTTAGGCGGCGGTTGATTGAAATAGGTGTCGGCAAGCAGTTCCTGTAAAAGGGTGTCCTGCACTTTCCCGCTTCTAGCCCACTCACCTTTGTGATCAAGGTCGACAGCCAGATGCAGTGTGATCCAGCGGTCAAGCAGGGTATTAGCAGGGCCAGTATCGTAACCGACGACCAAGCTAGCTTTTTCGCTGGGGAGGCATGTAATGTTTGCAATCCCGCCTAGGTTTAAAACAATCCGCTTTTGTTCAGGATGTTGAAACAGGGCTTGATGGAGTGCTGGAACAAGTGGTGCACCTTGGCCGCCTGCGGCCATATCACGGCGGCGAAAATCGGCTACGGTCGTGATCCCCGTTAGTTCCGCCAAGGTATTGGGATCGCCTATCTGTAGAGTAAAAGGGTGTTTGGCATATGGGCGATGACGGATCGTCTGCCCATGGCTGCCGATGGCAACGATATGCTTATGCTGCAATCCGGCCTTATCCAGCAGGGCATGGCAGGCGTCGGCAAAGGTCTTGGCAATCTGTCTGTCGAGTTCTCCGAGACGATCAATCTCGTTCTCACCCGGAAGACAGAGTGAATGTAGTGTCTCCTTCAAGTGTATCGAATAGGGTTCAAGATGACTTGCCAGGAGGTTGACCTGGTCTGTTGAAAAATCGACCGCTACCGCATCCACCCCATCGAGACTTGTTCCTGAGATGAGTCCTATATAGATGGACTCACTTGGCATCGGCGACGAGTGTACGATTAATCAGTTCAAGTTTGCTCAGTAGCGGTTGAATCTTCATTTGAAAGTCGGCACGGTATTTTTTTGCAATCGGCTCAGCCGCCGGAAGCTTAACCGTCAGAGGATTGCGGTGTACGCCATTGACACGGAACTCGTAGTGCAGGTGGGGGCCTGTCGCAAGACCTGTCTTGCCAACATAGCCAATGACCTGTCCCTGTTTAACCTTTTGGCCTCTTTTCGCTTTCTTGTTGTAGCGTGACAGATGGGCGTACAGGGTAGTATATGTCTGACCGTGCTGAATGATGACTGTCCTGCCGTAGCCACCTTTCTTGCCACGATGGATAATCTTGCCGTCACCCGCAGATTTAATTGGCGTGCCCGTTTTTGCAGCATAGTCGACCCCTCGGTGAGGGCGTTTCTTACCTAATACAGGGTGATACCGCTCCCTTGTGAATTTTGATGAGATACGTCTGAAATCGACAGGGGCACGCAGAAAAGCTTTTCGCATACTTCGGCCTTTGGGAGTGAAGTAATCGGAGTTACCCCTATCGTCTGTGTAGCGCAAGGCACGATAGGTACGACCCTGATTGACAAATTCAGCTGCCAGGATAGGACCATCACGAAGTTTCTCACCATCCAGATAATCCTCTTGGAAGATCACAGTGAAACGATCGCCACTGCGAATCTCCAAGGCAAAGTCGATGTCCCAGCCAAAGATATCGGCCAGTTGCATGATCAGTCTCTCCGACAGACCAGCTTCCTTGGCAGCGATGTAGAGTGAATTTTCTATCGTACCACTGAGATGGGTGGTTCTAGGCTCCACCTCCTTTTGTAGTTCGGCGGCCTTGAAATCATCATCAACAGCGGTGATCTCCAGGCTGTGAATCTTGCTCTGCTCAAGCCGTAAACCAAGAAAGTTCTTCTCTTCGTCGAGGTTGAGATAGAGCATCTCACCCGGTCGGATGTCGGTCAGCTTCTTTGCTGTATCACTCGAGTGGACAATACGGTGCAGCAAATTGGCACTCAGTTCATGTTTTTTGAATATACTGGCCAGGGAGTCCCCATTTTTAATCTGATAGGTCGTTGAATAGGTTTTCAATTCTACTGCTGGTGGTTCTACAGGAACGACCACTTCAGCCATGGGTTCTGTCTCTATGGCTACAGCATCTTTTATAAAGCTGATCGACTGTGGCGGTATGCTCCTGGGGGGGCTTTCTTTTTTGGATTGACCCGGTAGAGACAGTGGCAGAATCAGTTTTTGTTGCTGATTTCCGGTCTCTTCTGGGATAGGGGGTGCTTCTTTGCGAGTATCTTGATTCGGTTCTGAAATAAGGTAGAGAAAACCGGCTGTCAGAAATATTAGGAAAACAACCGCGATGGCAAGACGCCTGGCCAGCTGGCCACGTGCGGGTCTTCTCTCCAGCGTATAGGATTTAAAATCTTGCATGTTACGGTATTACAGCAGAGAAAAGCTGTATGTTGGTCCCTTTGCAATAGAACATAGCGATTGATCTCATTTCAGATTGTAGAGTATCACAACACTCAATGGTTAATTTTATCAGATGCTTCTAGTAGAGTGTGCAACCATTGTCTTAATTTTTGAGATTTGATAAATGACTGATGTCACTCGATCCCTGGATCTAATTAAACGGGGTACAGAAGAAGTTCTGCCTGAAGAGCTGCTGATTAAAAAACTGCAACGTGGAAAGCCGCTTAAAATCAAGGCAGGGTTTGATCCCACGGCTCCCGATCTACATATCGGGCACACAGTCCTGATTAATAAGCTTCGCCAATTCCAGGAATTGGGCCACGAAGTCATCTTTCTTATCGGTGACTTCACCGGCATGATCGGTGATCCGACAGGAAAAAGCGCCACTCGTCCTCCACTTACAAGAGAGGAAGTTATCGAGAACGCCAAGACCTACGAACACCAGATCTTCAAAATCCTGGACCCTGCCAAGACCACGGTTCTATTCAATTCATCCTGGATGGGTGAAATGTCAGCAGCAGACCTGATTCAGCTGGCGGCGAATCATACCGTAGCAAGGATGTTGGAGAGGGACGATTTCAACAAGCGATATACAAGTGGTCAGCCGATCGCGGTGCATGAATTTCTCTACCCACTGATTCAGGGGTATGACTCTGTGGTGCTCAAGGCCGATGTCGAATTAGGGGGCACAGACCAAAAGTTTAACCTATTGGTTGGACGTCAATTACAGGAGGTTCATGGCCAGGAACCACAGGTTGTGATCACCCTGCCCATCCTGGAGGGGTTGGACGGGGTGCAGAAAATGTCCAAATCGCTGAATAACTATATAGGTATAACGGATAAACCGGAGGATATGTTCGGCAAAATCATGTCGGTCTCCGATGATCTGATGTGGCGTTACTACGAATTGTTGAGTTTCAGGCCCATGCATGAAATTGATGCCTGGAAAAAAGATGTTGAGCAGGGGGCGAATCCCCG
>JAHXHN010000001.1:0-272500 GCA_025656675.1 Candidatus Thiodiazotropha sp. (ex Codakia rugifera) | reverse complement strand
GGTAGCGAAATTCCTTGTCGGGTAAGTTCCGACCTGCACGAATGGCGTAACGATGGCCACGCTGTCTCCACCAGAGACTCAGTGAAATTGAAATCGCTGTTAAGATGCAGTGTACCCGCGGCTAGACGGAAAGACCCCGTGAACCTTTACTACAGCTTTGCACTGGACTTTGAATATGTCTGTGTAGGATAGGTGGGAGGCTTCGAAGCGGAGACGCCAGTCTTCGTGGAGCCAACCTTGAAATACCACCCTGACATATTTGGAGTTCTAACCTCGACCCGTTATCCGGGTTAGGGACAGTGTATGGTGGGTAGTTTGACTGGGGCGGTCTCCTCCCAAAGAGTAACGGAGGAGCACGAAGGTACCCTCAGCGCGGTCGGACATCGCGCAACGAGTGCAAAGGCATAAGGGTGCTTGACTGCGAGACAGACAAGTCGAGCAGGTACGAAAGTAGGTCTTAGTGATCCGGTGGTTCTGTATGGAAGGGCCATCGCTCAACGGATAAAAGGTACTCCGGGGATAACAGGCTGATACCGCCCAAGAGTTCATATCGACGGCGGTGTTTGGCACCTCGATGTCGGCTCATCACATCCTGGGGCTGAAGTCGGTCCCAAGGGTATGGCTGTTCGCCATTTAAAGTGGTACGCGAGCTGGGTTTAGAACGTCGTGAGACAGTTCGGTCCCTATCTGCCGTGGGCGTTTGAGATTTGAGGGAAGCTGCTCCTAGTACGAGAGGACCGGAGTGGACGTATCTCTGGTGTTCCGGTTGTCACGCCAGTGGCACTGCCGGGTAGCTAAATACGGACAGGATAACCGCTGAAAGCATCTAAGCGGGAAGCCCCTCCCAAGATTAGATCTCACTGGACCTTTAAGGTCCCTGAAGGGCCGTTGAAGACTACAACGTTGATAGGCTGGGTGTGGAAGTGCAGTAATGCATGAAGCTAACCAGTACTAATTGCCCGTGAGGCTTGACCATATAACACCCAAACATTTTGGGTCAGGCTCAAGCAGACGCAACACCCAATGATATGCCTAGCGATCTAACCGAATGCTGAGCTGCTCCCAAAGGAACAGCTCCGACAGTTTACCTGGCAAAAATAGCGTGTTGGTACCACCCGATCCCATCTCGAACTCGGAAGTGAAACGACATAGCGCCGATGATAGTGTGGGGTTTCCCCATGTTAAAGTAGGACACTGCCAGGTTTTTACAGCAAAACCCCGGATCAGAAATGGTCCGGGGTTTTTTTTATCTATTATTTGTATGAATCAATAAAAATTTTGTCTACTCAGATTCTATTCAGGCCAAATAGGTTTAAAATCTCTGGATGTTGCTCTCTCTAACACTACTATTGATCGGCGCTTTGATATCAGGATTTGCCCTCAGACAGCTTATCTTTAAAAGAAAAATACTAGTCGCCAGCATGAATGGCCTGTTAGGTTTAACACTCTTACTTGTAGCAGCATTCGTCTCGATGTTGTTATTTAACATTCAGAGTTACGTTCAGTTGACCGAAGAGCAAGTCCTGGCTGAGATCGAAGTGGGTATTGCTGACTTGGAACAAACTCCGGTCACTTTAACTATCGCTGGTAGAGAGAAGGTTTACCTTATCTCAGCCAATGAGTGGCGAATCGATGCACGCTTTATAAAGTGGAAACCATGGGTAGCGTTATTGGGTAAAGACCCAGTTGTGCGATTGGAGTCCTTATCTGGTCGGGGGATCTTATGGAAAAATCACGGAAGCCAGTCCTTTGATCTTCATGCTGACTTTGAACTCGTTGATAAGATCATCTCCAGTCTGACTGACCGATTTGGTATGGTCGACAGTTTGTACGGTAGCTCGGTATACATGCCGATTGCAACAGGAGCACGCTATCAGATAAGTGCATCGCACACCGGCTTGTTTGCACGTCCGATAAACGATCTTGGAAAACAGGCTGTCATGTTGTGGGGTAGACAATGAATTGCTACAAGTTAGGCTTCAAGTCTGCTCAAGCTCACCTTTTTGAGATCGAGCTAACTATTCAACAACCAGACCCAAACGGGCAGGTTGTCTATCTACCTGCCTGGATTCGTGGTAGTTACATGGTGCGTGACTTTGCCCGCAACATTATTTCTATTCAAGCCCGATCAAATGACAATCCTGTATTCATCGAAAAAATAGATAAGCAGACTTGGCGATTGGCACCGGTAGAAACCGAGCTGTGTATTACCTATACAGTTTATGCCTGGGAGTTATCAGTAAGAGCTGCACACTTCGACAACACTCATGCCTATTTTAATGGCCCAAGTTTGTTTCTGGGTGTTAAAGGCCAAGAGCAAAATTCATGTAGATTGACTATTACGCGTCCAAATGGTGCCCTTTATTCGGAATGGCAAGTGGCTATTGCGATGCCTGTGGAGAATATTGATAAGGCAGGATTTGGTGGCTATATCGCTGAGAGTTATGAAGCATTGATCGACTACCCTGCTGAAATCGGTACCTTTTCAATGGCTGAGTTTAAGGTTAAGGGCCAACCACATCGAATCGCTGTCTATGGTTTGCATCATGCAGATCTAACTCGATTCAGTAAAGACCTTCAGCTTATCTGCAGTGAAGAGGTAGAACTGTTTGGTGAATTGCCGATAAATGATTATCTGTTTATGTTGCTGGTGGTGGGGGATGGCTATGGCGGATTGGAACATCGTAATTCAACCAGTCTTTTAGTCAGCAGGAATGATCTGCCAAGGAAAAAGCATGACAAGGTTACAGAAGATTACAGGAGACTCCTGGCATTATGTAGTCATGAATATTTTCACTTGTGGCATGTGAAAAGGATAACGCCAGAAGTCTTTCTCCAGGAGGGGACTGATAAAGAGGTTTATACCAGACAGTTATGGATCTTTGAGGGTGTTACCTCCTATTACGATGAGTTGATCCTGGTGCGGTGCGGCGTGATTGAGCGCGAGGCCTACTTTGAGATGATGGCCGAAACCGTCACTCGGGTTATGAGAAGCAGCGGACGACATAAACAGACTCTTGAAGCGTCCAGTTTCGATGCCTGGACAAAGTTCTATAAACAGGATGAGAATGGGCCTAATGCCATTGTCAGCTACTACACTAAAGGGGCACTTTTCGCGTTGCTACTTGATTTGACCATTCGGTTGCGGAGTAACGGTAGCTTCTCCCTCGACCATGTCATGCGAGAAATGTGGAATCGTTATGGCAAGCGCGGTATAGGTGTGCCGGAAGGTGGCTTTGAAACCTTGGTTGCAGATGTAACATCCCTGGATCTAGGTGATTTGTTCGACCTGGGAGTTCGATCTACACAAGAGCTGCCACTTGTCGAGACCTTGGTGGAATTCGCCGTTGAACTGCACTTGTTTCCTGCAAAATCGAGTAAGGATCAAGGGAGTGTGGTCAACGAACCTCCCCAATCATCAGATACCAGGTCTGTGTTAGGTGCAAAATTACAGCATACTGCCCGTTCTATACGTATTCTGCAGGTCTATGACGACGGTGGCGCACAGCAGGCAGGTCTATCTGCGGGTGATGAGATTATCGCGGTGGATGGAATACGTTTAAATTCAGAACAGATGGAGCGATATATTGGTGAACAGGAGGAGGGTGTTGCGATCCAAATGCATCTGTTTCGCAGGGATGAGCTACAAGTCGTTAATGTGATTCCACTGCCTGCTCCTGCTGATACATGTACCATCTATCTTCAGCAAAATCCTGACAGTGAGCAGCAGCAACGATTGGATAATTGGTTTAGCCCTCATGCAGCAACACCGTGAACTGATCGAAAGGTTAGCTGATGGACGGTTTCACTCCGGTCAGGAGTTGGGACATTTACTCGATATCAGCCGATCAGCGGTTTGGAAAAAACTGCAACAGATTAAGCAGATTTATAATATCGAGATTGATGCGGTTACAGGGAGAGGTTATAGATTGAGAGAACCCCTTGATCTTCTGGACCAGAATACAATTTTAAAATTATTGTCGGATGGAGGTCTTGAACAGCTTCCAACCCTATATTTACATGCATCCGTTGACTCCACGAATGGATGGCTTATGCAACGGGCAGGGGTCAGTGTTAATTCGGGATCAGTTTGTATGGCTGAGCAACAATTGGCCGGTAAAGGTAGACATGGACGAAAATGGGTCTCACCCTTTGGTAGAAATATCTATCTCTCCATGCTGTGGCATTTTGAACTTCCTCCTATGCAGATGGCTGGTCTCAGCCTGGCCTCAGCAATTGCCGTATTACGTCTTTTGCATCAACTCAATTGCAGCGAGGCCGGGTTGAAATGGCCTAATGATATTTTATGGCAAAATAAAAAACTTGCCGGCTTGTTGCTTGAAATTGCAGGAGAGGCAAGTGGACCATCACATGTAGTAATCGGTGTTGGTCTTAATACCTGGCTGGGCAGCCAGGGTGATGTTATTGATCAACCCTGGGTTGACCTGAATGAAATTCCTCATATCGTACCGCACACCCGTAATGAGTTGGCGAGTAAGTTAATTTTGCATCTGTATGATGTTATTCGGCAGTACCAGGATAATGGATTGACCTCATTTATCGATGAGTGGCAACAGCACGATCTACTGTTGGGAAAGGATGTCGTCATTCGCAGCCACAGCCAATCGCATAGGGGTAAACACTTGGGGATCGATAGTAGCGGTGCCATTCGTATCCGCAGTAAGGGGCGTGAGCAGGTTTTTCATGCAGGTGAGGTCAGTCTCCGAAAGGAGGTCGGCGAGAAATCATGAGACTGTATGTGGATATCGGCAATACGGCAATCAAATGGGCCAATGAGGTGGAGCTGCAGGAAGGTGTTTTACATCAGGTTTCTTCTCGTGGGCTTCCAGCAGCAATTGAGGGGGCTTGGTCAAAGATACAAAAACCGGATGAGGTTCACATCGCCAGTGTGCTGCAGCATCAGGTGTTATTGAGTCTGGTTGACTGGATTCAGCAACATTGGCAGATAGCACCGAGGTTTGCACAGACAAAGCAACATGAGCTGGGTGTGACAAATGGATATCGTCACCCAACACAATTGGGTGTTGACCGCTGGTTGGTGTTGCTTGCTGCCCGTACCCTTTCTCTCGATCCCCTGATTGTCATAGACTGTGGCTCTGCAACAACAGTTGACGCAATGGATGCGGATGGCAGGCATTTGGGTGGTATCATACTGCCAGGGTTAGAGCTGTTTGCCAGTTGTTTACGTCAGAACACCGATATCCCACCCTATGGTGCAGGGGAGATAATGAACTGTTTTGCGACTGATACTGCAGCAGGGGTTAATACGGGTGCAATGCTGGCGCACACTGCTACAATCGAGAAACTGCATCAAAGCCTACAGATTCGGAGTGGTGGTGAAGCAGGATGTCTTGTGACAGGTGGTGGTGCAGGAGTGCTATCCAGGCATCTTGGACTAACCCATGACGTAGTACCCGAACTTGTCCTGCAAGGTTTGGCGCTCCAGTCTGCACAGATAACATAGGATGGATGCTATCATTCATCAGTCCTGATACATGGATATGGTGGTCTGAACAGTGACAAAAAATCTATGAAATGGCTATTTTTCATACTGCTGCTTGCCAACCTTGGACTGTTTCTATTGATCTATCCTCAGGGTTCGCAAGTTAACGGCAATCATAAGGTTTTATCAGACATGGGTGAGCTGATACTGTTTCATGAAACCGTTGAATCACCTGCAGTGGTTAGTGACGGTGAGCCAAGTACTTCCTCTGTGGACAAGCAGCAGGTTGAAGACCCGCCAGACGAACCGGACAAGGATAAATTGGAAAATGGTGAACCGGTAATTGAACCTACTTCAAATCTGGTTTCAGAACCGCAGATACAGCCCCAATTGGGGTCATCCACTGAGCTGGCTGATAAGGAACCACCGGTCGAATTGGCTGAAACACCTGAACCACAATCAATCCCAGCTGCACCAATCTGCAAGACAGTTGGCTTTCTGGAGAGTCGCTCTGATGCCGATATAGTTTCGGTGCGTTTAAGGGCACTGGGGCTTAAACCCGATCTGCAGTCAGAAACCCGAAATGAACAGGCTGGTGTGTGGGTGTTGATACCACCACAACCAAGTCGGCGCAAGGCTATTGAGATTGCCAACCGACTGGAGAAAGATGGTATTGCTGATCTTTGGCGATTTACCAGTGGTGAACTAGTGCATGCGATTTCGCTCGGCCTGTTTCGGGATGGGGAGCGGGCAGAGGCCCGGAGAAAGGAGATCACAGAGCTGGGTTATGAAGCCATTATAAAGCCACGCTATAGACAAAAGACAAACTATTGGCTCCATTATCAAGATGACCAATCATCTGCAATCACAAAAAAGAGCTGGGATTTACTGTTGGCCGACTTTCCCAATCTGGAGTCAAAAGAAGTGGTGTGTGAGTAAGTTTGCCAGAAGGCGCAGAAACGCATAGAATTCGCACTCTTCAGCCGGCGTAGCTCAGTTGGTAGAGCAGCTGATTTGTAATCAGCTGGTCGGGGGTTCGAATCCTCTCGCCGGCTCCAATATACGATGAAAGATAAATCCAGCTGCGGCTGGATTTTTTTTAGCCTTATTTATTGAAAGGGTTATTTTCCCGTCCTGTCTATTATTTGCTCTCTATCAGCGAGTAAGTATCATCTGAAAAAGATATTCGTTCATCGTTCATAGCACTAAACGCTAACTTTATTGTTTATCCACACTTACTCCAGTGCTAACCAGGTGAAATAATTCATGTAAAAACTTCGACGATGGGCATTAATTCTGACCAGTTAATGACGCTATTGATGAGTTATATCTATTCGAGTTTTTCCTAGTCTGCCCACCTGACCTAGGGAAGAGCCAGCATAATAGTATATTCACTTGATTCGCGAGCTGGATTGCGTTTGGCGCTATGTCAAATAGGGACTGGAAAAAATGGAATCATATAAAATCGATACAAGATAAAGCAGTCTGTTCGATAATGTCGCCCATAATTTAGTTCCTAAATAGGCTCATTAGAATAAAGTGACATTAATTTACAAACAACAAATGTCGTGACCATGATTAATAAAGAATATTTGATGTTTCACGATATCTTATCTGCAAAGACAATACGCAAATTCTGCAATTTTAACTTTGTTTTTCAATACGGCCTCGTTCAGTACTAAGCGTTTAAGCCGATTGAGGCCGTTTTTGAGCAAACAATAATCGGTTGGAGTATAAAAAATAGGTGCTTGGCATTATCTATTTATTGGACTTTTTACTAAGCTCATACCATAGCTTGAAATTGCCTAAATAGATCTGGATAAGAGCAGATATATGGAAGTGTTGACTTTTAATGGTTAGTATCACATTTAAGAACAGGCTGGCTAAGCCGATATATGACCGACGGAATGCTAAGGTTACAAAAATATTGTGACAAGTTTTGAAGCTATGCACACAATCATTGTGCCGGTCCGGATAAAAAGATGGAGAATCCATTGCCACAGCGACTCATAACCATTCACCCCGGGGTAATCGCTATACTGCTGGTGCTGTTGGCACTGCCAGTGTGTGCGTCTGAATGGATATACACCGTTGTCGAAGGCGACAATCTGTGGGACTTTAGCGAGAAACACCTGGACAGTGTCCTTCGCTTCGATCAACTACGAAAACTGAATAACGTAAAAAACCCAAGGCGGATGCAACCCGGCAGCCGATTGCGTGTGCCGATGAAGTGGATTCGCAGCAATGCTGTTCCTGCCCGTATTGCTGCAGTTAAAGGCCAGGTGCAACTTTTTCATTCCGAAGGTACCAAAACGTCTGCGCTCTCTTCGGGATCACTGATCCGGTTAGGGGACACAATAAAGACTGGTTCCAACAGCAGTGTTGCAATCTTATTTGCTGATGGCACGGCACTGACCCTGCACAGCTACAGTGAGATGCGTTTTGATCATCTGAGCGCTCATGGAAAAACCGGAATGGTGGATTCCAGACTGCACCTGATCGATGGGCGATTACAAACCAGAGTCAGACCGTCTGTTGGTCCGGGCTCACGCTTCGAGATTCACACGCCGTCAGCAATCACTGCAGTACGTGGAACCGCATACCGTACAGCGGTGACATTGAATGGCAATTCATCCCATGTTGAAGTCCTGGAGGGAAAAGTTCAGGTAGCAGGGGCTGACAATCACGAACTTGTACATGCAGGATTCGGTACCCGGATAGCGAAGGGAGAGGCGCCGACACCGCCAAGGAAGCTTCTTCCTGCGCCTAACCTGAAGCAGGTTACTGAGCCTATACGCCAACTGAACTGGCAATTGAATTGGGAGCCTATCGAGGGTGCAATAAACTACCGTGTGGAAATCAGTTCCGATCAGGCGTTGGACATATTGACCGGGGATGAGGTTACTCCTCACCCCCGTTTCACATTGCCTGATCTACCGGATGCGGGTTACTGGGTCAGGGTACGTGGTATTGACTCAGATGGCCTGGAAGGCAAGAGTGTGGTGCAGTCCATCCTGCTCGACACCCAACCACAGCCTCCAATCTCTCTAAACCCTCCCGTTGATAGTGTGCTGCGCGCTAATGCTGCTGAGTTGGAGTGGACGGCATCCGCCGACGCAGAAAGATACATGTTGGAGATTGCCACAGACCCGGACTTTGAAAACACGGTACTGAAACTGGGGGATATCGACACGACTCACTTCCAGACGACAGGAATTACCGAGCCGGCTACCTACTACTGGCGTGTAACCAGTATTGCTGCCAATAACGAGCTGGGGCCAGCCGGTGTCGTTCGCTCATGGCAGCTCAAAGCTGTTCCTGACGCAGTTGATTCCACCGTTTCCGCTAAGGACGACACGCTTGTTGCGTCATGGCGACAAGGCAGTCCTGAACAGAAGTACCAGGTACAACTGGCCCATGAACCTGAATTCAAAGACATTGAGCTGGATGAGGTTACCGTTGAGCCGGAAATCAGCTTTGAACAACGCTTCGGTCAGGTTCGCTACCTTCGGGTACGTATAATCGAGGCCGATGGTTATCAGGGGCCTTGGGGAAGTGTGCAGCGCATCGATCCACCACCAGATAATGGTATCTGGATAGTACCTACAATCTTTGCCTTAGGCGTGATCCTCCTATAGCGGGATGTACAACCCAATCACTAAAAAGATCGATTTAGGTGGCATCTTTCTGGTGGTTGCCCTGATCCTGTTTGCCTATACGTTGGTTAACAATGCCGCCATTCAACGTATCGATCATCTGCTTTACGACTATTTTCTAAACCTACAGGGTAATCAGGTCAGTAGTGAGATAGTCATTGTCGCAATCGATGATCCCAGCTTACACAAACTCGGCCGTTGGCCCTGGTCCAGGCGTATACATGCGGACCTGCTCAACCGTTTGACCGATATGGATGCCAGAGTCGTTGCATTCGATGTTTTATTTGCTGAACCTGAAGCAGACGATCCACAAGCAGACAGACTGTTTGCTTCAGCAATTGAGCGCAATGGCAAAACGGTGCTTGCGGTCGCACCAAGCAACTCGATGCACAATACAGCGATAACCGAGGTACTGCCGTTGACGATGCTGGCAGAGTTATCCGCAGGCATGGGGCATGTTGACATCGAGATCGACAGTGATGGGCTTTGTCGTAGTTTTTACATGCATGCAGGTATCAATGATGCCCGTTGGCCGACATTTTCCCTGGCCGCCTTGCAAGTCACAGACGAAATTATGCTGACGGATGTCGAAAACAGATACACACCCACTTCCCACGCTATGCCCAGTTGGCTGCGCCATGGCCGCTTTCTCATACCATTTGATCCTAATCCGGGCGCTGTTGAAACCCTGTCCGCCTATCAAGTCTTAAGTGATGATGAGATAGCATCAAAGGTCAAGGGTAAGTATGTACTGATTGGCTCGACAGCGACTGGTCTTGGGGACGTTGTCTCAACACCCGTTTCACGCAGTCATCAGCGTATGCCTGGTGTTGAGTTAAATGCCCATGTGCTGAGTGGCCTGCTAAAAGGGTCATTGATCAGAGAGATGAACAGTACGCAACACCTGGTGTTGACCCTTCTGCTAACCGGTATTGCTACCCTGATGATGGTCACCACCAGTTTTCCGGCAGCAATTGTTCTTTTTCTGGCCACGATTACCGGTATACCGGCCCTGGCGGGGTTGTTGTTGTTCGGTGGTCATATCTGGATTGCGCCAGCAGCAGCGGTCGCACCACTTATTGTTGGATTTCCTCTATGGGGAACCTGGTCTCACTTGCACGAAAAGCGTATCAACCGGTCCCTGAGTGATCGCATGCACCATCAGGCACTGCATCATGCTGCCACCGACCTGCCCAACCAATACGTGTTGGAAGAGAGTTTGCGCAGCTTAAGTGGTCGTGATCCATATAGTAGGAATATCGCCGTACTGATGATCATACATATCAAGTGGTCGGGTTCAGCCGGAGGTATTGTCGGTCGTTCTGCCGGTGATCAACTGCTACGTGCGATTGCTCAACGTCTGCGTGATGCGGTACGCAGCAATGA
This sequence comes from Candidatus Thiodiazotropha sp. (ex Codakia rugifera), assembly GCA_025656675.1. Lineage (GTDB taxonomy): Bacteria > Pseudomonadota > Gammaproteobacteria > Chromatiales > Chromatiaceae > Thiodiazotropha. The sequence continues at coordinate 261,994 of JAHXHN010000001.1, read as the reverse complement.
TCTGGTCACTCATCTCAGCGGAGATGATTTCGGTGTCCTGGTAAATGACTTGACTGACACAGAGAGTGCACATTTTATTGCACAGAATCTGCTCAATGGGTTACAGGAACCCTTGGTATTTGAAGATGAGCAGATCTTTCTTGATCCACGAATGGGTCTCAGCCTGTGGCCCAAGGAGAGTCCGGATGGAGAAGCATTGCTGCGGGATGCCAATATTGCGATGTTTCGGGCGCGCATTCAGCAATCGAATGCTACCTGTGTCTATTCAACACAAATCGCAAAAGAGGTACAGGAGCGTTCACAACTTGAGCAGGCACTCATTTCCGCAATGGAGCGCAATGAGTTCGAGGTCTATTATCAGCCACAAGTCGTTACAGAGAGCGGTCGAGTCATCGGTGTTGAGGCCTTGCTACGTTGGCATAATCCCGAACTGGGATTGGTCTATCCCGGAACCTTTATTCCGGTGGCGGAACATACCGGTCTGATCCGGGCGATTGGTAGTTGGGTGTTGCGCACAGCCTGTAACCAGGTTCAACAGTGGAATGAGCGTGGATTTGGGCCACTGCGCCTGGCTGTCAATCTGTCCCCACTGCAGTTTACCGATCAAAACCTGGTTGCAGAGGTCCGTGCCACACTTGAAAGCAGCGGGCTTGATCCACGCAGCCTCGAGCTGGAGATTACTGAGAGCACGGTGATGCAGAATATGCAGGAGGCAACGACTGCAATGCGCTTACTGAAAGAGCAAGGTGTCAAACTGGCAATAGATGATTTTGGTACCGGCTACTCTTCCTTGAGCAATCTGCAGCATTTCCCGCTGGATCGAATCAAGATTGATCAATCCTTTACCCGTGAATTTCAGAATAATGACCATGCCAGAGAGATTACCCTGACCATCATTAACATGGCCAAGCGTCTAAAGCTCGAGGTCATCGCCGAGGGTGTGGAAACGGAATCGCAGGTTGCATTCCTGGGTGAATATGGATGTGATGAGTTGCAGGGCTATTACTTCAGTCATCCGTTACCGGCAGCAGAGTTGGCAATCCTGCTCGGAGAGCCGAGCGAATCTGGCGGTACCTCATCCCATATCAGACCATTTGGCCCTAATTCCCTCAGAGGCACAACTGCTATTTATAAACGGTAGAATAGCAACGCTAATACGACATGACAGCCTGTTTACCCTGCTTGTCATGGTATTCAATGGTAAAGCTGCAATCCCGCAAATCTGCATGTAATGAGGCACTGTAAGCTTGGTGTTTCCAGGTTAATCGCAGGAGGTGTGAATCCGAGTCTTCAATTTGCAACTTTCCCAAAAAAGCGGGCGAGCTGTTCCGAATTCGAATAAGCTGGATTTGATCCTGCACAATTGACTGCTTGAGCCCTTCTTCAATATCACTGAGTGAGAGATTGGTGCGGTTGATCTCCTTATGACCCGCTGTGCCTCCCTTGTCTGCTGCTTGATAGTCATTTTTACCGGCAAACAGATCGAGGTACCAGACTTGCGGAATGCCCGGCATGAACATCTGGATGGCCCGTGCGAGCCGCATCTTTCGTTCATCCTCTCCTAAGGCACTGAAAAACGTTGCGTTGACTTGATAGTAGGCGATTTTCTTGCCGTCTGGGCCGTATAGGTTTTTTACCCTGCCACCCCTCTCTATTATCCGGTCGATGACAGACTGAATACGGTCCTCATCCAATAACCCATTTCTACTGGCACCATTAACCTGGGCACCCTTCAGGTCCAACACAGGTATCCCGTCATGACAGCCCAACATGTTGATGGTTTGGAGTCCTTTGTCGGTGATGTCGTTGATCCAGGTGAGTAGTTGTTTGTTGGTACCGTGTTCAAGGGCATCGATGACGAGTCCGGGAAAGAAGAAATCGTAGATAGGATAGCCTTTACTGGCTACCTCTTCGTGCAGTCCTGTGCCGTACTCGGTATGAATTTCGGGGAAGATAGTCAGATCGTGATGTTTGGCGATCTTTTTCAGTCGTTCGAGATACTCCCAGGTACCGGGTTTATTGAAGAAATTGCTTTCGCCTGGCTCTTTATGCAGGTAGGCAAAGGCATCCAGCCGGATGATTTTCGCCCCATAGCCCTTTAACTTCTTTAAGGTCTGTTCATAAAACGCCCACACTTTCTCTGATTTTGCATTCAGATCCATTTGCCCGAGATAGTGACGATTTTGCTCAACTACTGAGCATATTTCGTTCCTGTAGTGGGAGTATCCATCCAGATCCATGTTCTCAATGTCGGTCTTTGCCAGAATGTTTTCATTGACGATTGCAGCGATGGCAACGGCTGCTTCACCTGTGATGCCCTGGATTCCGGCAAAATCCTCAGCAGCAATCGGTTTGTGACTGACTTGTTGATAAAAGGTGTTCCAATAGGGTCGCTGCGAGCCATCGGGAAAGCCGACCTTTAAAATAGGCAGGCCGGGTTTACGCATGAACAGCTTATCTAAATACTCATCCTTCGGGATGACATACCCGTCATCCCCTATCTGGCCATGTGATTGCCAGAATTCATTCCAGTCAACAAAAAAGTGTTTATATTCCGAATCATTACCTTTTTTTAAAAGATCTTTGAATTGGGGTGAAGCCACTGATAAATGATTCAAGATAAGATCGAATTTAAAGGTGATACCAAGACTGCCCAGTGACTCCAGGTCCTGTTTGGATACCAGTTCGTCATTGATGTCATAGTCGATAATGGAAAAGCCGCGATCGAGGTCACTATTGAAAAATGTCGGTAATATATAGAACAGGGAAAAGGTGTCTTTGAGCTCAGGTCTTTTCAGTAATCCGACGATATCAGACAACTTGCCACCAATACTGTCTGGATAGGCATTCAGCATGACTCCCTTGGGAATCTGCTGTTGAATAGGCTCATTCTGGGTACTCATTGCACACCTTACTTCAATACGTTGTTATGTTATTGTTTCTAGGGCGAAACAAGTCGTGGAAGATTATATCGTTTCGCACCGTGATTTCAATGCTAAGTCGTATTTGAGACGTTCAGTCTGTATGACGGCTGATAAGGGTCAAAATGTAGTGGAAAAGCGGGTACTTTCACGGGATATGTGAGCTCGTACTACTTGATGTTGTGGGACCAATTCGGTGGGCAGGATCTACTGTATTTGGAGATCCGGCCGTGATCTTTTTTATAATCAGGCTTATTATCCTTTGGGTAGTCAATACTTAAAAGGAGAATGATCTCTTCGGTTAATTCTGCGCTGTAGACGTCAACGCTCTTATCTGTGTCAAAACAGATGGATCATCCCATTCCTGACCGCCGACAACGCGTGCTACGACCATGCCCTCCGCATCAACGATATAGGATGTTGGAAGCGCCAATACTTTCCACCTGTCCATCACTTTTGAATCACCATCCAACAGGATGGGCAGGTCAATGGGTGTTTTATTAAGGAATTTCTCTATCTCTTGGCGTGTTTCACCACTGTTTACAGTCAATACCAGAATCTCCTGCTCTTGTAGCATCTCAGCGGCTCGTTCCAGCGCTGGCATCTCCTTAATACAGGGAGCACACCAGGTAGCCCAAAAGCTGAGTATGTATGCCTTACCCCTGTAGTCTGTGATTTGGTGAACTTTTCCGGTTAGGTCCGGCAGAGAGAAATCATTTGCGGGTTTTGGATTGGGGTAGAGTCGTATCCCTATAGCCACCGCATAGGCGGTGATCGAAATGAGCACGAGTAATGCTGATAGGAGTTGTTTGACTATCATGACAGATTCTTTTGGTATGCATATAGGCCCAGTCTTGCTGGGCCTAACATCGCTTAAGATGCATCATTAATTGGCTGGTTTGTCGTACTTACTCATTGGCGAAGCTTGCTGGCCTGGCCATGCATATCCGTCCTCATAGAGGGCTTTAAGTGCAAAGTCAGCCTGTTCCTGAGTCCATACGGTAACAAATGTATTGCCTTGCTTGACGCGAAAAATATCGACCTTGATCGAATTGAATTTCGGATGCTTAGTCCCTTCGACTTGAACAGTATCAAGAACATACCGTGCTTTGATATCTCTGCTCAGGTTGGGCAGGAAGGCATACTCACCATCTTCTAGCATGACCACGAAATCCGACTCAAGGGCAATATGCGGATCTAGCTTTGCCGTAGGACAAGATACACCGTGATGAGCACATTCATGGCCGTTGAGCTTTCCGGTAAACGTGTCGGCATTGAGTGAAAAGGGAAAGGTGAAAATGGCGGTCATTGGTACAACAAGCCTGAGCCATTTGATCGATGTGGTTTTCATTTTAAGAGTCTCCATGATTTATAATGAGCAGTTAGACAAAAGACATTCAATGACAGGAATTTTCTGAAACCGCATGAATCATTCCCATCATGGACATATACGGTCTACCAAGAAAATCAGATTTAAACTTTTCTGCTTTCAAATACAGGATGAGAGATCTACATGGTGTAATTTTTACAACTGAAGCCTGTAACGAGTGAGCTGTACGCAAGCATCAAGCCCTCAATAAAACCTATAAAAATGGGCTATTTAAAACACAGTGTGCGTTTGAAATTTGTTGGTGCCACAAAAAATGACGTAATAGAACATAGGCAGGCAATTCCCGAATGATTAACCCGAACGTGGATGAGTAAGATCAGGTATCCTTACCATCTACAGCCTCCATGGGTCATGTTGGTAAGTGAACGTCTACCCATACAAGCTAGTGATTTTCTGATAGTTATAACTCGAAATAATTGAAATGGAGTGACTCATGGCATCGGGTTCGAAAAAAGTGATATTCGCAGCATTGATTGGAAATTCACTGATTTCCATCACTAAGTTCGTAGCGGCTTTTATTACAGGCAGTTCTGCGATGCTATCCGAAGGAATCCACTCACTCGTTGATACCGGTAATCAGGGATTGCTGCTCTACGGGATTGCCCGATCGAAGAAGCCGGCTGATGAGGAATTTCCGTTTGGACATGGCAAAGAGATCTATTTCTGGAGCTTTATCGTAGCGATTCTGATCTTCGCACTGGGGGGGGGTATCTCCATCTATGAAGGTATTAAACACATTCAGCATCCAGAGCCGATGAGCAATCCGCAGATTAACTACATCGTGCTTGGACTGGCGATGATTTTTGAGGGTGCTGCCTGGTTGTTTGCTTTTCGGGAGTTTACCCGTGCCAAAGGAAAATGGGGTTATCTGGAAGCCGTTCAACGGGCCAAGGATCCATCGATATTTGTGGTGCTGTTCGAGGATACTGCAGCCATGCTGGGCCTCATTGTCGCTTTCGCAGGCATAGCCCTGGCCCAGTTGACCGGTATTCTGGTGTTTGACGGCATCGCCTCTATCATCATCGGCCTGATTCTTGTTGGCACGGCTGCCTGGCTCGCCTACGAGACCAAGAGCCTGTTGATTGGAGAGAGTGCCAACCCTGTCGTAGTACGAGGAATTCGTGAGCTGATCAGCAGCAACGCGTCGGTTGAATGCGTCAACGAGGTTTTGACCATGCACATGGGGCCTGACTTTGTATTGGCGAATCTGAGTGTCGATTTCAGAGACAGTATCACCGCAGATGAGGTGGAGAGGACCGTCGGTGAGATGGATGGCGCGATTAAGGAACAGTTCCCCCAAGTGAAGCGAATCTTTATCGAGGCGGAAAAGCGGATTGGATTGGATGGTTGACCGGCATGAAGCTTGTGGGTAGAATTCCCGCTCTTTACTTCGCCTGATTGTCTGGCGGGGGATTAACGCTATTTTTTCGGGGATTAATGCAATGTATGCGGTAATTCAAACCGGCGGCAAACAGTATCGTGTTTCTGAAGGCGACACCTTCAAGGTCGAAATGTTGACTGCAGATGAGGGCGCCTCCGTCGAGCTGGACAAGGTTTTGATGATCACCAATGGTGATGAAGTCAAGGTCGGGACGCCTTATGTAGATGGCGGTAAAGTTACGGCAACTGTGAAGTCCCACGGTCGTAGCAAGAAGGTCAATATCATCAAGTTTCGCCGTCGTAAACATCACATGAAGCGCCAGGGCCACCGTCAGTGGTTCACCGAGCTTCAGGTAACCGGTATAAGCGGCTGAGGAGAGAGACAGATGGCACATAAAAAAGCAGGTGGTAGTACACGTAACGGCCGCGATTCAGAATCCAAACGCTTGGGCGTCAAGATCTATGGCGGTCAGGTAGTAAAGGCAGGTAACATTATTGTGCGTCAGCGTGGTACCCAGTTCCACAATGGTGTCAACGTGGGTATTGGTAAGGATCACACGCTGTTCGCCAAGTCGGATGGCAAGGTGCAGTTCGAGATCAAGGGTCCACGAAATCGCAGATATGTGAGTGTCGTTGCCGAGTAGGCGGCCCCGTTGTCGAGCCTTAAAAGCCTCGTCAATCGACGGGGCTTTTTAGTTTTCATACCATGAAATTCGTTGATGAAGCCAAGATAAAAGTCCTTGCCGGTGACGGAGGAAACGGTTGTGCCAGTTTTCGCCGTGAAAAGTATATCCCCAAGGGTGGCCCTGATGGCGGCGATGGCGGTAATGGCGGTAGTGTCTACCTGATTGCCGACAGTGGTTTAAACACCCTGGTTGATTTTCGTACCCAGCGTACCCACAAGGCAGAACGTGGGCAAAATGGCATGGGGCGGGAGCGAACCGGACGAAAAGGGCAAGACCTCTATGTCCGTGTGCCGGTAGGGACAAGGGTCATGGAAGATGAGACCGGTGAGTTGCTGGGCGAACTGTTGGTCCATGATCAGCAATTGCTGGTGGCGAAAGGTGGGGAGCGCGGTATTGGCAACGTGCACTTCAAGAGCAGTACCAATCGAACCCCAAGACAGTTTACCCACGGCACCCCGGGTGATCGACGGGATCTGCATTTGGAGCTGATCTTGTTGGCTGACGTCGGGCTGTTGGGGATGCCAAATGCCGGTAAATCGAGTCTGATCAGTAACATCTCCAGTGCCCGTCCCAAGGTTGCAGACTATCCCTTTACCACCCTCTATCCCAATCTTGGTGTTGTGAGTCTCGGTAAAGGCCACAGTTTTGTGGTTGCGGACATTCCCGGTGTGATAGAGGGTGCGGCCGAAGGAGCGGGTCTTGGCCTGCAATTTCTCAAGCACCTGTCCCGTACACGTCTGTTGTTACACCTGGTTGATATCGCTCCATTGGATAGTTCGGTGGATAGCGCTACTGAGGTGAAACAGATCGAAAAAGAGTTGCTTCGCTACTCCGGGGAATTGGCGGATAAAGAACGGTGGCTGGTGCTGAATAAAAAGGATTTACTGCTTGATGAGGCGTTTGACGAGCGGAGCAGAAAATTGCTTGAAGCATTGGATTGGCAAGGGCCGGCGTATGCCATTTCTGCTGTCACAGGGGAGGGAATCCAGCGGCTTTTGGGTGATCTGATGCAGCGTCTCGAAGTGATTTGGCAGGCAGAAAAACCGGTAGTCAAGGCAGCGGAAGATGAAGAATGGGATCCACTGCAAGGCTGATTGCAGTTGGAGGTATACTGTCCCTCGAATGCTTGTTGAGTGAGTGACAGACTGGATGACATATCACGGTGTAGGTATCAGATGATTTCCCGGGAAAAAATCGCGACATCCAAACGCTGGGTCGTAAAGATTGGTAGTGCCCTGTTAACTGCCAATGGCAAGGGATTATCTCATCAGGTGCTCTCCGGATGGGTCGAGCAGATGGCTGCGCTGAGACATGCCGGTCATGAGGTGGTTTTAGTCTCATCAGGTGCCGTTGCGGAAGGGATGAGCCGCATGGGATGGCGGACCAGGCCCCACAATCTGAATGAACTTCAAGCTGCTGCTGCCATCGGTCAGATGGGATTGGTGCACGCTTGGGAGGCTTGTTTTCAGCAGTATGGTCTGCACACGGCACAGATTCTTCTGACACGTGACGATCTGGATGATCGCTCCCGCTACCTGAATGCCCGCAGTACCCTGCGTACCCTGCTGGAGCTGGGTGTCGTGCCGGTGGTCAATGAAAACGATACGGTTACCACAGACGAGCTCCGCTTTGGTGACAATGATACCCTCGCGGCCTTGGTGGCCAATCTGATCGAGGCAGATCTACTGGTATTATTGACCGACCAGGATGGTTTATTCGATGCCGATCCCCGTTTCAATCCCGATGCGAGCCTGATCAACGAGACCCGTGTCGATAACCCACAGCTTGATGAGGTGGCTGGGGGGAGTGCCGGTGGGCTAGGGCTCGGCGGTATGGTTACCAAAGTGCGGGCTGCCAGACTGGCGGCACGGTCAGGTACAGGCACTGTGATAGCAGCCGGACGTCAGGACCGGGTGGTAGAGGCGATCAGCCGGGGTGACACGATCGGTACCCTGTTGGTGCCGGTACAGGAACCACAAGCAGCAAGAAAGCGTTGGCTGGCTGGCCAGCTGCAACCACGAGGCAGCCTTACCCTGGATGATGGAGCGGTAAACGTGTTACGCAAACAGGGTAGCAGTCTGTTGGCAGTCGGGGTGTGTGGGGTAAAAGGTGATTTTTCCCGGGGTGAGGCAGTAGTCTGTCTCGACCTGGCAGGTTGTGAGGTTGCTCGGGGACTGGTCAACTACAATGCCCTCGAAACCTTGAAGATCATGGGTAAACCCAGTAGTCAGATTGAAAGCATTCTGGGTTATATCGATGAAGATGAACTGATCCACCGGGATAATCTCGTGTTGTTGTAGTGATTCGATAAAGGTGTTCTACCACAGAGAAATGGATCGCCAGGAATGGCGTAAATCTTGGATCACCATTGCCCTCTACTTGCCATTTTCCACGCTCTAAAATAATTAGAAATGTGTTCCTTGTTGCAGAATCTGACCATTCACACTTTGTCAATTATGATTCCACATACCAGGCTCTGCATCTGTTTTTAAGGTATGGGTTTCAATAAGGAATCCCAAGACACAGGGACTCAAGGAGCTGGTGCAATGAGGTATTACGTGGGAGATATGGGAAACGGTTGCTGTTCAGGGCGGCATAAACTCATCCCTGGTCTGTTGTTAGGAGTAAGTCTGGTATCGCTCTTGGGAGCCTTTGCAGCTGTGTGAGCTCCTCAGGAAATGGCTGTCTTCGACCTGGTCAATTAGCAACGCGGTTTCAATAACGTGAATCATCTGCAGCAGAATGATCGCCTGCGTACAGCCGCACTTGGACATTCCCAATCGATGACCGATAACAATTTCTTCAGTCATACCACCTTGTCGGGCAGTAATGGTGCCACCTTCAGCGATCGTATCACCGATGCGGGTTACAATTGGAATGCTGCTGGTGAGAACATCGCCGGGGGTCAGGGACGGGATTTCACATCGGGTGTAAATCAGATGGGTGCCACTGATGCGGCTCGGGATGTTATGTATGGTACGACTGAGTTCACTTCAATTAATGCGTTTTTCTCTGATAATTTCGGGATTTCCGCATCTGGTTGGGGTGAGCTGGGTAATGGCCTGACGGGGGAGGTCTGGGATAGCTGGCAGGCGAATCAGAAGGGGGCTGGTGGTTGGATGGGTAGCAGTGGTCATCGTCACAATATACGCAATGATATGTTCGATGATTTAGGCGTCGGTTATGTGTGGGAACCGACCGACTCGCCACCTATTCTACTGGATGGTGGTAATACCATAGCTTTGCTGCCGGTGATTCGGTAGCCCCTGTGCCGTTGCCTGGTGCATTCTGGCTGCTCGGTTCAGGTCTGTTGAGCTTGATCTATATGGGTCGCCTGAGGAGAGCGACTCACCGTGTCGATGAATTGCTGGCTTAGCGTTCAGTCAGCTTCCAATAAAAAACCGGCCAGAGGCCGGTTTTTTATTGGAAGTATATGCTGCTTATAAGGCTTTGATCTGAACGTTCAGGCGGCTTTTGTGACGTGCAGCCTTGTTCTTGTGGATCAGGCCTTTACTGACAGCAACATCAATAGCCGGGAGGGCCTGTTTGTAGGCTTCCGTCGCACCCTCTTTGGAACCTGCTGCGATCTGCTTGATAACCTTCTTGAGTTGGGTTCGCATCTCACTGCGCTGGGCTTGGTTACGGCTGTGTCGCTTGTCGGCCTGGCGTGCGCGTTTTCGGGCTTGGGCTGAGTTGGCCAAGGTTCTCTCCTGGATGAAACTACTATTTCAAAGGGGGCGCATTCTCTCCAATATTCCATAGTATGTCAATATCTTTGATCCAGTCTGCTTCTATCTGGTAAGGTCGCCCTGCAGACAGGCTATTCGCTTCAGACATATAAAGGATTCTACCCTGGCCTCTTTCTTTCGCGCCTTTACAGCGGTCGGCAGTCATACCCTGCTTTCACGCATCCTTGGTTTTGTGCGGGATCTTGTGCTCGCCAGGCTATTTGGCGCCAGTGCGGCGACCGATGCTTTCTTTGTTGCCTTCAAGATTCCCAATTTTCTACGCAGACTGTTTGCTGAAGGCTCCTTCTCTGTAGCGTTTGTGCCTGTGCTTACCGAATACCGAAGCCGGCGGTCGAAACAGGATTTGCAGATTTTCTCCAACCATATGGCGGGTTCACTGGGGCTGGTGGTACTGCTTGTATCCATTGTCGGCGTTATTGCGGCGCCGATTCTGGTGATGATATTCGCACCAGGTTTCTGGAATGAGAGCGAGGGTAAGTATGAGTTGACAGTAGAGATGCTCACACTGACCTTTCCTTATCTATTCTTTATAACCATGACGGCTTTCGCGGGCAGTATCCTCAATACCTACAATCGTTTCTGGGTCCCTGCATTTACACCGGTATTGCTGAATCTATCCCTGATCGCCTGTGCTGTCTGGCTCTCCCCAATGATGGACAAACCCGTTGTGGCGCTTGCCTGGGGGGTACTGATAGCGGGTATTGTGCAGTTTCTGTTTCAACTGCCGTTCCTGTGGCGGGTGAGGCTATTTCCAAGACCAAAAGTTGCATTCAAAGATCCGGGGGTCGTACGGGTCATGCGCCTGATGATCCCTGCCCTGTTTGGTGTTTCAGTCAGTCAGATCAACTTGTTGCTCGATACGCTGATTGCCTCTTTTCTGGTAAGTGGCAGTATCTCCTGGCTCTATTATTCGGATCGTCTGATGGAATTTCCTGTCGGGGTATTGGGGGTGGCGCTGGGTACAGTCATTCTACCGAATCTATCCAGGAGGCATGCAGAAAAGTCCCCGGAGGCCTTCTCTCAAACTCTGGATTGGGCGTTACGATTGAACATAATGTTTGGAATACCGGCAGCAGTGGGACTGTTCCTGCTTGCCGGTCCGATGCTGGCAACACTCTTTTATTCAGATGCCTTTGATAGTAACGATGTAGCCATGGCGGCAAAGAGTCTGATGGCCTATGCACCGGGTTTGATGGCGATTATGTTGATCAAGGTATTGGCACCAGGCTTTTATGCTCGCCAGGATACCAAGACTCCGGTAAAGATCGGGATTATTGCCATGGCAACAAACATGGTGCTGAATATCATATTGGTATTTCCCCTGGCCCATGCCGGTCTTGCCTTGGCAACCACACTCTCATCCGGATTGAATGCCTACCTGCTCTATCGGGCATTGATTCAAGGGGGTATCTATAGGCCTACAGCTGGCTGGACAGTGCTGCTTTTCCGAATACTCATTGCCTCGTTGGCAATGGGCGCCCTGTTATGGTGGGGTGCGGCGGACATCAATGAATGGCTGGCGCTTTCCACTATCACCCGAATCTGGCAACTGGCCGGATTGATTCTATCGGCGATTCTGCTCTATTTTCTGACCCTTCTCCTGCTGGGTGCCCGGCCCAGCCATTTTCGTTCGTTAAAAACCTCCTGAATCCAACTCTTTCTCCCGCACGTATAGATGGTTAATGAGGTGCTTTGTGCGCCTGCTAATCATTGTGATGGAGATGAATATGCACTTGGCTGCAGTTCGCCTTTTAACCCTGGCTGTTTCGTTAGGTTTTCTAGCTTGCTCGGCTTTTGCTGCAGCCCATGACAGTGATCGATCAAATTCACCGTGGGTGGTGTCGGATTCCGGGTTGTTTGCTTTTGATCCAGAAACACTGGCTTTGCGCTGGCAGGGGTTACAGGACCAGCAGACTTTTGAACCGACAGTGATCGGTGACCGCCTCTTGGTTACCGGCAGTCGTGGTCTCTACGCTGTAGCCTCGGAGAGTGGCGAAATTCTCTGGAAGCGGGCCTTAAAACAGGTTGGATTTCCAGTCGTCTCTTCAGGCGAAATCGCTTATCTAGCCAGCCGGGATGGTTCGCTGGAGGCCATCGACAGTCGCACCGGAAGCCGCCTCTGGCTACAACGGTTTCCGGGCTGGGTTTATCCTCCTGCCCAGTCAGGTGAGCTGCTATTTACCGGCGGGAGTGACGGTCACTTATGGGCGGTTGACCGCAATAACGGTGATATCCGCTGGTCCGGTTCTGTCGGGCAGGAGCTGGTCTACAGTCCTGTGGCACTGGCCGATGGGCAGATTATTGTCACCACTTTTAATCGTGAAGTTATCTCATTTGACCACTTGGGCAATCGCCTGTGGCGACATACTTACCCTGCAATCCTGACCACACCGACGGTGCTGGATGGACAACTGATCTTTAATGGATTGGATCGACGATTGCGTGCCATCGATGTGGATAGCGGCAAAATCTTATGGCAGCGCCAACTGCCGGAGCCTCTGGTGACAGGTTTAAGGCATCAACAGGGGCTTCTGCTGGCTGCGCTTGAAAATGGACATGTATGGGCATTGATCAGTGATAGTGGTGAGCTGCAGCAAGCGTACCGCTTACCGGGTGAGCCCATCACCCGGCCGTTGTTAGTGGATGGCGAGGTATTAGGTTTTATTCGAGCTTTTGGTGGTCCAAAGGCGATCGTGGCAACCCGATTCGAACAATCGGAAAAGAAGTGAGGAGAGCGTGATGAAATTAAAAATAATGGCAGCAATGGTGGTGACCTCAATGATGGTTTCGGCAACGTCATTCGCAGCACCGTTTGGTGGTGATGAGGATGTCTCGTATGCAGCTGATATCTGGGCCAGCATGAGCGCTGCGGGCCTGGCCGGTAAGGACGCTACCATGTCCACCCCATATACCGGTATGCATCCCCATGGCGCGATTCTTGACACCATCGATACCCGGTTAAAGGTGGGTGATAACGACGATATCCTGATAATCAAGCGTAATTATGGGGGTGAGGGTGTCAGCAAGACCGCTGTGGCCAACGATCCTGACAAATATCTGAAGGCAGTCACCGTGATGTACAAGCGGAAGGGCTTCGATGCCGATATCAAAGATTGGTTCTGGATCAAATTCGCACCTGATGGCTCAGTATTGAAAAATCCTAAGGGCGTCAGTCTCGCCGGGCGTGTTGGCAAGGGTATGGCCAAGGGTTGTGTTGCCTGCCATATGGGTGCACCGGGAGGAGACATGGTCTTTAATCATGATCGCTATGCAAAATAGCTAACCGATGACTGGGTGCGTGTTGCCCGCCAGGATAGGCTTTTCTGTCTTGGTGGGTTTTTTTTGGCGTGTGATGTCTAGTGTAGTGTCCTATATTGTAATGGTGGGTGATTGATCACCTTCAACAAAAGGATTTGCAGATTTTCAAGTTCGGGGATGTCCAATTTTTCCACAGGCCCTATAATTGACCGCTCGAGTTTGGGCGGTTTATCTATGCAACTGGTTCGTGGACTACATAATCTGAAACCTGATCACCATGGCTGTGTGGCCACTATCGGAAATTTCGATGGTGTTCACTTGGGTCATCAATCGGTATTTCGCCACCTGATGGAGAAGGGGGCCGAAATGCACTTGCCAACCACGGTAGTCACATTCGAACCTCAGCCACGTGAATTTTTTCAGGCGGCCTCTGCTCCGGCCCGTCTTACCCGTTTGCGGGAAAAATTGCAGGCGATCAAAGATACCGGTGTTGAGCGGGTCGTGGTGTTGGAGTTCAACAAACGTCTTGCGGCGATGTCTGCTGAGGACTTCGTCAGGGAGCTGTTGGTAGATGGATTAGGGGCGGTTTTTCTATCGGTGGGCGATGACTTTCGCTTTGGTCGTGGACGTGTGGGTGATTTTGAGCTGCTTAGAAGCATGGGCGATCAACACGGTTTCGAAGTTGAGAACATGAATACCTACAAGCTGGATGCCGACCGGGTCAGCAGTACACGAATCAGAGAGCTTCTTACTCAAGGTGACCTAAACGGCGCTGCCCAATGTCTGGGTCGTCCCTACCGTATCTGTGGTCGGGTGGCACATGGTGACAAACGCGGCCGGACTATCGGTTTTCCCACCATGAATATCGATCTGCACCGACGTGTCAGTCCATTGCAGGGGGTCTATGCAGTCAAGCTGGATGGACTTGATAGACAGGGCCTTCCTGGTGTTGCCAATATCGGTGTGCGCCCTATGGTGGAAGGAGATACCCGCTACCTGCTCGAGGTGCATTTGTTCGATTTCGATCAAAGTGTCTATGGCGAACATGTCACCGTAGAGTTTGTTCAAAAGTTACGTAATGAGCAGCGCTTTGATTCCTTTGAGATGCTGCGACAACAGATTTGGCGGGATGCGGATCAGGCCAGAGCGATACTGGGCGTGAGCCTCTCTTCTTGAGCTGATCTTGGAATATAGCCTTGTCGGACAGGTTGTTTTCGCCTGGAGACCTTTATCTCGTCAGGGCTGACAGTTATTTTCGCCATCCCCTCAACGACCCGCCCCAAGGGTACGTCCTCCGGGGCTTACCCCCTTACCTCCAGAAATTGTGTATATCGATGTGTATGTGTATAATATGCCTTTACATTGATTGGAGCACTTTTTATGGCAGCAACAGCGGAAAACTTGATTCGAAAACAGATCATGCTTTCGGCAGACAATATAGAAAAGCTGGATCAACTATCGAAGATTCGCGGTACATCAGCCGCTGAGATCGTGCGACTGTCAATTGATTCCTATGATCCAGATTCGAATGATATTGATGAAAGTGAATTGATGGAATTGGTCTCTGAACGACTTCAAGAGGCAATCCATGAAACCGCTAAAACCCGGAAGCGGCTAAATAAGGCACTCAAGACGTTGGAATTGAAAGGAATCAAGTAATGTCTGGATTTAAAGACATGCTGTTGGATGTATTAAAACTGACAGACGAAGTGAAGCGGATGAACAAGGACATCGAGCGTGTTGAATCGGTTATGCTCGATGTTGACAAGCGCGTGGTTCGCCTGGAAACGATCGTAGAGATAGCGAAAGCACAGGGCGGCCAACCACAGCTTCCGAAGGAATAAGCACTATACAGAAGGTATTAACGCGCCCTAAGACCCATGTTTTACGGTATTCGATCCCTGTATGGCAATTAAAATCGAGGAAACTTTGCGCCTAACGCCGTTTTAAGTTTCAATACCCTACTTTTTTGCACCCTCAACAGGCAGCCGTCAGTGAGCGATTACAAGCAGACCCTTAATCTCCCTAAAACCGACTTTCCGATGCGGGGCAACTTGGCTCAACGTGAGCCATTGATGCTGAAAAAGTGGGAACAGAGCGATCTCTACAAGAAAGTGCGCGAGATCAGTGCCGGTCGGCCGACATTTATCCTGCATGATGGACCGCCTTACGCCAACGGCGATATCCATATCGGCCATGCGGTGAACAAGATACTGAAGGATATCATTGTCAAAAGCCGTACCCTGGATGGCTTTGATGCTCCCTATGTGCCTGGCTGGGACTGCCATGGTCTGCCCATTGAATTACAGGTGGAGAAGAAGATCGGCAAACCCGGCAAAAAGGTGAGCACGGGCCAGTTCCGGAAAGCCTGTCGTGAGTATGCCGCCAAACAGGTAAATGGTCAGCGGGAAGATTTTAAGCGTCTTGGTGTGATGGGTGACTGGGATAATCCCTATCTCACCATGGACCATCAATTCGAGGCTGACATCATTCGCTCCCTTGGCAAGATCGTCGCCAATAATCATGTGCAGAAGGGGTACAAGCCGGTTCACTGGTGTACCGATTGCGGCTCCGCGCTGGCCGAGGCTGAGGTGGAGTATCAGGACAAGGATTCTTTCGCCATCGATGTGCGATTTTACGTGATCGATGAGTCGGCATTGATGGCCCGTTGTCATCACGTACCTGAAGGTGGCGGCGAGGGGCCTCTTTCAATGGTGATCTGGACCACCACTCCCTGGACATTGCCTGCCAACCAGGCGGTAGCACTGAATCCATCCCTGGAGTATGCGGTCGTGGCGTTCACGGGTAAGCATGGCAAAGAGCGGATGGTCGTAGCCGATGCCATGCTCAAGGATGTGATGGACCGTTATGGAATTGAGCACTATCACGTGGTGGGTTATGCCAAGGGAGAGGCATTCGAGGGATTGCTGTTACAGCACCCGTTCTATGACCGGCGGGTGCCTGTCATTCTCGGTGAGCATGTCACGCTGGAAGCGGGTACGGGTGCAGTCCATACAGCGCCGGGCCATGGTATGGATGACTATATGGTCGGGGTTCGTTACAACCTGCCTGTCGACAATCCGGTGGGTAGCAATGGCTGTTTTGTCAATGGTACCGATTTGTTTGCCGGTCAGCATGTTTTATCCGCTAATGAGCAGGTGATCGAGGTATTGAAGCAGCGGGGTGCCCTGATGCACGAAGAGCGCCTGCGTCACAGCTATCCTCACTGTTGGCGCCATAAGACACCGATCATCTTTCGTGCTACCCCGCAATGGTTCGTCAGTATGGATCATAATGGTCTGCGCCAGGCTGCATTGAGCGAGATCGATAAGGTAAAGTGGATGCCCGATTGGGGCGAGGCACGGATCAAAGGTATGGTGGAGAACCGCCCCGACTGGTGTATCTCCCGTCAACGTACCTGGGGTGTTCCAATCACCCTGTTCATCGATAAACAGACCAGCGAGCTTCATCCGCAGACACCCGCGCTGATTGAGCGGGTCGCAAAAATGGTTGAGGAAGAGGGCTTTGAGGCCTGGTTCAACCTGCAACCGGAAACCTTGTTGGGGGATACGGCAGAAGCGTATGAAAAGGTCACCGATACCCTTGATGTCTGGTTTGATTCCGGTGTTTCACACCACTGTGTACTGGAAGCCCGTGAAGGGTTGAGCTTTCCAGCCGATCTCTATCTCGAGGGCTCAGACCAGCATCGTGGTTGGTTCCAATCCTCGTTGATGACCTCGGTGGCAATGAATGGTTCTGCTCCCTATAAGGGTGTGCTGACCCATGGCTTTACTGTGGATGCCGAAGGACGAAAGATGTCCAAATCCCTGGGTAATGTCGTAGCACCGCAGAAGGTACTTAAGACATTGGGTGCCGACATCATCCGTCTGTGGGTGGCAGCCACCGACTATCGCAATGAAATGAGTGTCTCCGACGAGATCCTCAAGCGTACTGCCGATGCCTACCGGCGTATCCGCAACACGGCTCGGTTTCTGCTTTCCAATCTGCATGGATTCGAGCCGGCGCAGAATCTGGTTGAGCCCTCACAGATGATCGAGCTCGATCGTTGGGTGGTGGATCGTACCCTGCAGCTGCAAGAGGAGATCGTCGATGCCTATGCCAACTACCAGTTCCACCTGATCTACCAGAAGATTCATAACTTCTGTGGTAACGAGCTGGGTGGTTTCTATCTCGATGTCATCAAGGATAGGCAGTACACTACCCAGGCGGATAGCCTGCCGCGCCGCTCCTGTCAGACTGCCATGTACCACATCATCGAGGCGATGGTTCGCTGGCTGGCGCCTATTCTCAGTTTTACGGCCGATGAGATCTGGCAGTCGATGCCGGGTGAAAGGGGTGAGAGCGTCTTCCTCGAGCAGTGGTACGGTGGTCTCTACCCACTCGATCCAGATGATCGCTTTGATCGTGGTTTCTGGGAGCAGGCCATCAGTGTGCGTGAAGCGGCCGGTAAGGCGATGGAGTCGTTCCGTGCCGAAGGCAACTCATCATTGGATGCTGAGGTGGCTATCTACTGTAGCGATGAACTGAAGGTCCCTCTTGAACAGCTGGAGGACGAGTTGCGATTTGTGTTGATCACTTCCGATGTGCAGGTCCGTGGATTGGCGGAAAAACCAGACGATGCAGTCCTGGATGAGGAGATGGGGTTAGCCTTCCGGGTCGATGCCTCAAGTCATGGAAAATGCGTCCGTTGCTGGCATCACCGCAAGGATGTCGGTGCCAATGATGAACATCCTGAACTCTGTGGTCGTTGTGTGGAAAATGTGGCAGGTAAGGGTGAAACACGTCGTTTTGCCTGAATGGATTCTAAGATGATGATACGTTGGCTTTGGCTCTCCCTGATGGTGATTCTACTGGATCAGACCAGTAAGCAGTTCGCAGAGTCGATGCTAACCGTATATGAATCGGTGACTGTGTTGCCGTTTTTTGATCTCACCTTGCTCTATAACAAAGGTGCTGCATTTAGTTTTCTCAGTGACCAGGGTGGTTGGCAACGCTGGTTCTTTATTATCCTGGCTATCGGTGTAACGATTGTACTGATTGGTTGGTTAGGGCGTCTGAAGCGTGAAGAAC
Source organism: Candidatus Thiodiazotropha sp. (ex Codakia rugifera) (assembly GCA_025656675.1). GTDB lineage: Bacteria > Pseudomonadota > Gammaproteobacteria > Chromatiales > Chromatiaceae > Thiodiazotropha. Next base: position 243,519 of record JAHXHN010000001.1, on the reverse strand, counting down.
AGTGGATTGCTGTGGCCCTCTCTCTGATAATCGGTGGCGCAATGGGCAATGTGATCGATCGTATCCTGTTTGGGCAGGTTATCGACTTCCTGCATTTTCACTATCAGGAACACTATTTTCCTGCGTTTAACGTTGCCGATTCAGCCATCACCGTTGGCGTGGCAATCATGCTTTTCGATGCTCTGATACTGGCCAAGAAACGAGAGTGATTTTTTTCAGACAATATCTCAAGCCCGGACCGGTGCATTTTTACGCTATCGACGGATTATATGTGTCCATGCAGGCTGTGCCCTGCTGCTCCCACCAAGACTTCTCTGCTCTTTATGGCATGCCTTCAGCGATCAATGCGATGCAGTTGTGAATCATCTTACTATTTACAGTACATCGAGACTCTCATGTCATCCTCTGGTCCGATAATTCTCCAGTCATCGATGGGTTGTATGCAGTAGGTGGTACCAAACTCTGTAACAACACGCGTCGTGCCGTCAGATAGTGAGTACACCCCGGGAGTCTCTTGGGATTTATTTAATGCCCGGTCAAGTTTTACTGAGACGGAACTGGTCTCTTTTACGACCTCGCTTGTATCGTCGCCGGCTATTTCATGGGCAATATCCGTTGCTGTAGTTATGATTTGGCTCGTTGATACCAGGCTGGAACTGATTGTCCCAGATATAGCCATCGGTTTGGTTGGCTCAGAAACTGTTTTATCCTCAGGTTTCGACGTTGGTATTGGATGCGTGTCAGTGGGATTATCATAAACTTGTGTTCGCTCAGCCCGGTTCTCAGATTTGTTATCTGTAATTGGGTGGGTTGGTATCACAGAACGATGACGAGGTGTATCAGTTTGGATATCTCTTGGATGAACAATTGTGATTCGAATAGGTGCCGATGGGGTGGCGTTCGGAAAACCCTTGTAACCTAATGGACTATAGTATGCCGCTAGCCAAATCATTAACAGATGAAGGCCGACCGAAACAACCAGTGCGATTCTCAATCTATACGATAGAAACATAGCAGATAGTCATTTCAACGCTTTCCATTGCCAGATAATCCTTGTAGTGCATTACCCGGCTAAAAACATAACTCATCCTGTATCAAGCAGGGTCACCCTTGTCGTCGCGTGCACGCCGGAATGGTAAGGATTACACTGCATTCTTTGTTGTGAGGTTTTCGGCATATTTGGTTTCATCGCATCGTTACCAGTTCCTCGGCGGCGCTCGGGTGAATGGCAATGGTATCGTCAAAATCCTGCTTGGTTGCACCCATCCGCATCGCCACGACAAAACCCTGTAACATCTCATCGGCACCGAGTCCGATGACATGGCAGCCGACCACCTTTTCCCGCGCCCCTACGGTGACCAGTTTCATGGCCATTTTACTCTGATGTTGCGTGAAGGCGTGATACATGGGGGTAAAGCGGGATTGATAGATCTTTACTGCACTGCCATGGATCTCCCGGGCCTCACTTTCGGTCAAACCGACCGTGGCGATAGGTGGGTGGGAAAAAACTACAGTGGGTATAAGCTCATAATCGAGCTTGCGATCTGTCATGCCGCCAAACAATCGATCTGCCAAGCGTCTTCCTGCTGCAATAGCCACGGGTGTCAGCTGAGCCCGGCCGGTGACATCACCAATGGCATAGAGACCTGGAATAGAGGTGTTTTGAAATAGGTCGGTGGGTATATAACCCGCTTCGTCGGTTGTGATGCAGGCATTGGCCAGATCCATTCCAGATGTAGCCGGCGCACGTCCGATGGCCCACAGCAGTTGATCGAATCGACCGATCAGCTGCCCTGTGTCTGCACAGATCAGATCCAGATTGCCGTCAGCCTGTTTTTGTACCTCTCCGATTTGAGACGAAGTCACAATGTTGATGCCTGCGTCAATCATCTCTTCCATCAAACACTCTCTCAGCATGGCATCGAACGGTCGCAACAGGTGTTCTCTTCGAAGCAGCATGGTGACATCTGCACCCAAAGCGTTGAGCAGGCCTGCAATCTCTACTGCGATATAACCGCTGCCGACGACTGCGACACGATCAGGTCGTGTCTCCCAGGCAAAGAACCCATCTGAAGTGACGCCATGTTCCGCACCCGGTACCTGGGGAACTACCGGATATGTACCGGGGGCAATGACGATATGATCGGCAGTAAACGGGTTGCCGTCCACGTCCAGGGTATGGGCATCGATGAAACGGGCGTAGCCGGTAATTTCATCAATATCGGAATCCTTCAGATAGGTGTGATACCAGTTGTTGATACCAGCGACATAGTTGTCTCGGGCATCCTTAAGGGTCTCCCAGGAGAATGCTGTGAGTTCCACATCGAAACCGTAATCCGATGCATCCTGCAGGGTATGAGCGATACTGGCGCCATACCACATGACCTTTTTGGGCACGCAACCCAGATTGACGCATGTCCCACCCAGTTTTTTTGCCTCAACCACGGCACATTTAGCGCCATACTTGGCAGCCCGTTCTGCAACAGAAAGCCCACCGCTACCTGCACCGATTGCAATTAAGTCATAATGTTTGGTCATGCGTCGCCCTTGTAACAGAAATATCGGTTAACCAACGTACTCCATAGTCAGTGTTAAGTCAGTTAGTTAATTTCAGCTTGGGAAGCACTCAATGTCACATTACAATCAAGTTCCCCAGATTAGTGGGACCAGGAAAAAGCCGTGAAGTGCCTAGTTGTAACAACACACCCCTTATCAGACAGTCTTTGCAGACAGTTGACTCATCAGGTAGTCAATCAGCTGGAAGGTATGGGGCATGAAGTTGTTACAGAGGATCTCTATGGACAAGCGTTCGATCCAGCTCTTACCATACAAGAGCGGGCTTCATACTATCGTGATAGTTACGATATATCAGGCGTTGCTGAACAGGTAGAGAGGTTGCTTGAAGCAGAGGGATTGGTACTGCTTTTTCCTACCTGGTGGTTTGGTTTTCCTGCCATGCTGAAAGGTTGGTTCGATCGGGTCTGGGGTCCTGGGATTGCTTACGATCATGCAAGTGATTTCGGAGCAATCAAAGCCCGACTGGACAGGTTGAGAAGGGTGCTTGTGATCACGACATTGGGTTCACCATGGTGGGTGGACCGGTTGTTATTGCGACAACCACAAAAAAGAGTACTTAAACTTGCATTACTCGGAACCTGTGCAAAGCGAAGTAAACTGACCTATTTGACACTCTATAAAAGCGAAGATCTGGATCAGGCCCGGATAACGAAATTTCGTAAACGTATCGAACAAACTTTGATGCGTTGGCACTAATGCCAACGGCTTTTGGTCTCTGACTGCCTATTTTTTGAGTTTTTTCAGGTAATGTCCGGTGTGTGAAGCACGTACTTTCGTGAGGCTTTGCGGTGTTCCCTGGGCGACGATTTCCCCACCTCGATGGCCGCCTTCGGGGCCAAGGTCAATGATCCAGTCAGCGGTTTTTACGACATCAAGGTTATGCTCTATCACCACCACGGTATTGCCATGATTACGCAGTCGATGCAGTACCTCCAGCAGATGGTTGACGTCATGAAAATGCAGACCGGTAGTCGGCTCATCCAGGATGTAGAGAGTATTTCCAGTGTCTCGTTTCGAGAGTTCCCTGGAGAGCTTGACCCGCTGGGCTTCTCCCCCCGATAAGGTGGTCGCGTTCTGTCCAAGGGAGATGTAGGAGAGGCCGACATCCATCAGGGTTTGTAGTTTTCGTTTGATAGCGGGGACTGCATCGAAAAATGCTACAGCCTCCTCGACGGTCATGCCGAGTACTGCATCGATGGTCTTTCCCTTGTAGTGAATTTCCAGGGTTTCGCGATTGTAACGCTTACCCTTGCAGACATCACACTGCACATAGATGTCAGGCAGAAAGTGCATCTCCACCTTGATCACGCCATCGCCGCTGCAGGCCTCGCATCGTCCACCCTTGACATTGAAGCTGAAACGCCCCGGTGTATAGCCTCGTGAGCGGGCTTCATGGGTACCGGCAAACAGTTCCCGAATAGGGGTGAACAGACCGGTATAAGTTGCTGGGTTGGAACGGGGAGTGCGTCCGATGGGGCTTTGATCGATATCCACGACCTTGTCGAAATGGTCCAGCCCACGTACTTCAGAATAGGGGGCGGGTGACGTATTGGCCTTGTTCAGCGCGGCGGCGCAGATCGGGTAGAGGGTGTCATTGATCAAGGTCGACTTACCGGAACCTGAGACCCCGGTGATACAGCAAAAGCTACCGACAGGAACAACCAGGTCTACAGATTTGAGGTTATTGCCTGTGGCGCCCAGGAGCTCCAGATTGCGTGTTGGATCAGTTGCTGTGGTACGTTCAGGTATGTCGATGGTACGCGTGCCACTGAGGTAGTCACCAGTCAGGGAACCCTTACTTTTAGCAATCGTTTCTGCTGTCCCCTGAGCGATGATACGTCCCCCATGTATACCCGCACCCGGGCCGATATCAACCACATGGTCTGCACTGCGGATGGCCTCCTCGTCATGCTCAACGACAATTACGGTATTACCCAGATCCCGCAGGTAGGTCAGGGTGTCGAGCAGGCGTTGGTTGTCCCGTTGGTGCAGGCCGATGGAGGGTTCGTCAAGGACATACATGACGCCGACCAGACCGGCTCCGATCTGGCTGGCCAGGCGAATGCGCTGAGCCTCTCCCCCGGAGAGGGTTTCGGCACTGCGGTCGAGGGTCAGGTAGTCGAGGCCGACATTAACCAGGAAGTGTAATCGCTGGTCAATCTCCTTGAGGATCTTCTCGGCGATTTTGCCTCGCTTGCCAGGCAGTTTGAGTTTCATGAAAGAGGTCTTTGCCTGGCCGATGGGCATGCAGGTAATCTCGGGTAGATTGTGCTTGTCGATAAACACATGCCGTGCGGCCTGGGTCAACCGGGTGCCGGCACAGTCTGGGCAGGACTGACTGGAGATATAACGTGACAGCTCTTCACGTACCGCGTTGGAGTCGGTTTCCCGATAGCGGCGCTGCATGTTGGGAATGATGCCCTCGAAGGGGTGGCTTTTCTTAACCGAGCGGCCACGGTCATTGTAGTAGCTGAACTCAATGGATTCTCGACCGCTACCCTGAAGAATGATCTTCTGTACCTTCTTGGCAAGCGCTTCCCAGGGTGTCTCGGGATCGAAATCAAAATGTCGTCCCAGGGATGCAATCATCTGAAAGTAATAAGCATTGCGTCGATCCCAGCTTCTTACCGCGCCACCCGCCAGCGAGAGGTCCGGGTGGGCAACGACCTTTGTTGGGTCAAAAAATTGTTCAACACCGAGACCATCGCAGGTTGGGCAGGCACCAACGGGATTGTTGAACGAGAACAGTCGTGGCTCCAACTCTGACAGGCTGTAGCCGCAGTGAGGACAGGCAAAACGGGAAGAGAAGACCATCTCCTCCTGGCTGTCATCCATCCAGGCAACCCGGACCAGACCATCGGCCAGATTGAGAGCGGTCTCGAAGGACTCAGCCAGTCGGGTGGATAGGTCCTCGCGTACCTTGAAGCGGTCGACGACCACCTCGATATTGTGCTTTTTATGCAGTTCCAGCGTAGGGGCATCGTCGAGCTCGAAGACTTCTCCATCGATACGTGCACGGATATACCCTTGGGTATGCAACTCCTGCAACAGCTTATGGTGTTCACCTTTACGCGCTTGTATAACCGGTGCCAGCAACATCAGCCTGTCACCCTCCGGCAGGGCCAGCACCTGATCGACCATTTGACTGATACTTTGAGCTTCCAGGGTTGTGTCATGCTCCGGACAACGCGGTGTACCTACCCGTGCGAACAGCAGTCGCAGATAATCATAGATCTCTGTAATCGTGCCGACGGTTGAACGGGGGTTGTGGGATGTGGTCTTCTGCTCAATGGAGATGGCGGGTGAGAGTCCCTCGATGTGATCCACATCGGGCTTCTCCATTAACGACAGAAACTGTCGTGCATAGGCGGAGAGCGACTCGACATAACGACGTTGTCCCTCTGCATAGATGGTATCGAAGGCCAGAGAAGACTTGCCGGAACCCGACAGACCGGTGAATACGATCAGCTTATCCCGCGGCAAATCCAAGTCTACATTTTGCAAATTGTGGGTGCGCGCACCGCGAATGCTGATCGTGTCCATAATAATGTCGGGCTAGTACTGCATTGAATTGAGCGAACCTGATACTATACGCCCTCTTTTTATTCACTGGCAAAGCGATCTATAGATGACGAAAGGGCGGGGCGGCGACACTGGACTGAACGCGATTGAACGACGAGCAGCCTACTCGCTCTCCGGGATATTTTCCCTACGAATGTTGGGCCTTTTTCTCATCCTGCCGGTGTTTGCACTTTATGCAGAGGGGCTTCCTGAGGTTACACCGTTGTTGGTCGGGCTGGCGATCGGTGTGTATGGCCTGACGCAGGCGTTGTTACAGATTCCGTTCGGTATGCTCTCTGATCGCATCGGGCGCAAGCCTGTATTGGTTGGCGGTCTGCTGATCTTTGCCCTAGGCAGTGCTGTTGCGGCCAGTTCCGAGACCATCTATGGCATTATTTTTGGTCGCGCTCTGCAGGGCAGTGGTGCCATTGCTGCTGTCATCATGGCGTTGGCTGCTGATCTCAGTCGAGAACAGCGACGTCTGCGTATGATGGCGATTATCGGAATCAGTATTGGTGTCGCATTTGCCGTGGCATTGATCATGGGACCCATTCTCAACAGCTGGATCGGTGTACCGGGAATCTTCTGGTTGACCGCTGTGTTGGCCCTCGGTGGGGTTGGCATTGTCATCTTTATCGTACCCACCCCAAAAGAGAGCCATTTCCACCGTGATGCGGAAGCGGTTCCAGGACAGTTCGGTAAGGTACTTTCAGAGCCGGAGTTGTTGCGTCTCGACTTTGGTATCCTGACATTGCACATGTGTCTGACAGCGATGTTTCTTGCTTACCCGCTGGCATTGCGGGACCTTGGAATGGTCAGTGAAGATCACTGGCAGGTCTACCTGCCTGTAATGTTGTTGTCCATGGTGGCAATGATTCCCTTCGTTATCATCGCAGAAAGCAGGCGGCGTATGCGCCCGGTCTTCATTGGCGCCATCGTTGCGCTTGGGTTGGCCACAATGGTGCTCTACAGATTCAGCAATACCTTGAGTGGCATGGTAGCGGCCCTGTTTGTCTTTTTTACGGCCTTTAATCTGTTGGAAGCAACCCTGCCGTCCCTGATTGCCAAAGCGGCGCCTGGGGAGCGCAAGGGCACCGCCATGGGTGTCTACTCCAGCTCTCAATTCATCGGTGCCTTTCTGGGAGGTGCACTGGGGGGGTGGTTTCATACCCACTACGGAAATGAAGGTACATTCCTGCTCTGTGCCGGCATGGTGTTGGTCTGGTTTCTGGTTGCCTGGGGGATGTCGGATCCGAACTATCTGAGTAACTATTTGTTACCGGTCGGTGAGTTGGAAGAGGACGATGTCGGGATTCTGGCTGCAAAGCTGATGGCTATTGACGGGGTGGATGATGCTGTCATTATTGCCGAGGATGGTGTCGCCTATCTCAAAGTCGATTTGGGTGTGGTAGATCAAGATGCCCTCGATTTCTATGCCGTACAAGGGTGAGGGTGATAGACTTGTCCGCCTGAATTGATGAAAGGCTCCAATGGATGGAGCTAAAAACAGCTGTGGAGAGAAAACAGATGGCTCGAGGAATCAACAAAGTAATCCTGATTGGCAACCTGGGCAAGGATCCGGAGACCCGTTATATGCCCAGTGGAGGCGCTGTCACCAATATAACCCTGGCAACATCAGAGTCCTGGAAAGACAAGAACAGTGGCGAGCAACAGGAGCGGACCGAGTGGCACCGGGTGGTGTTTTTCAATCGTCTGGGTGAAATTGCCGGTGAGTATCTGAGAAAGGGATCCAAGGTCTATGTAGAGGGCAGTCTGCGCACCCGCAAGTGGCAGGGACAGGATGGCCAAGACCGTTACACAACTGAAATCGTGGCCAACGAGATGCAGATGCTCGATAGTCGGGGTGGTAGTGCCTCTTTTGACGCACCTCAACAGTCACAGGGTGCATCGAGGCCACAGCCGACAGCGGCGCCTGCATCAGTGCCTGATAACGACTTCGATGACGATATTCCTTTTTGAAACATACCTTAGCTGATCGGTGTCCGGTCTTTTTTTCCCTTTGCTGCTGATTTAATCGGCTGTTAAAAAGCAATGTGAAATCTTGATCAGGAAAATGAACTAGACCCAAAATGCACAAAGGCGGACAAATTGTCCGCCTTTGTGTCTTTGGTCCACCTGGGTGGACCTGCTAAGCAATCACTCGGTAGTGATTACTGTGCAGCAGGAGCAGGAGCAGGAGCCTGAGGGGCAACAGGAGCGCCGTAAGGAGCTGGGGCACCGTAAGGAGCGCCATAAGGAGCGCCATAAGGAGCACCGTAAGGAGCGCCATAACCGTAGTAAGGACGGTTGTAGTAGTCATTGTAGCCACGGCCATAACCATTGCCTGCGCCACGACCACTGCCGCTCATGTTGAAAGAGAAGTCACCGGAACCGTCACCGTTACCGAAGAAGTCATTGCTGTTGTTGTTGCCCCAACCGTTGTTCCAAGGGTTGCCCCACCATGCAGAAGCAGAAGCAGAAGCGGCGATCAGAGCAGCAGCGGCTGCGATTTTTACAATTTTAGACATGAGTTATTCCTCAGATTATGTTTGATAAAAATGTAAAGTAGTTACTGCGTTACTTATGGAGCGAAAGAATATTAGTAATTACTAAAGTATTCAATAACTAATTATCTATCGAATGCTTGAGGACGATAGCATAGGGCTATTCACTGGCCGCTTTTTTATCAGCGATATGGCTGCTTATCCTGGTCTACCATCAATTCGTGGGCGCATCAGGATAGGCAGGTAGGTCAAAACAAAGATGAGGAAGCATGCCACCCAGAGCGATCCTGCCAGTCCAATGCACGTCTGGTAGCTGAGCAGATCGGTAAGTGGCAGAAATACACGAATCACAACAGCAAGATTGATCAGGACAAAACCTAAGCTCATGTAACTGTTCGGTTCGATCTCTCTACCGGTATGTCCGAGGGTGACCCTGGCCATCATGCCAAGCGTGAAGACACCAATAGCCCCTGCAGTCAATGCATGGGTAGAGAGATTCTGAGGAAATAGGTCAAGCAGGGCTAAGCCTTTTAGCAGGAAACCTATGATGAGCCATAAGAGTCCGGTAAACAGTACCCAAAGAATCGGCTTTTTCCATATCCCCGGGTGATACCAATCGATGAAACGCCATGCTTGTGTGACGGCAACACCGGCTGCGGCAGGGAACAACAGCCCAGACAAAGGCAGTATCAGTTCGCTCAAAGTCCAGAGAATTATGGTGATGTAGACCCACTGCTCGCGACGTTTGCTGAATTTGGGTGCAGCGCCTTTGACGGCCTTTTCTGTGAAGAAGGGTAGTACTCTGCCACCCACGAAGATCAGTAGCAGTAGTACTAGATTAAGCATCAACTCCAACCCCCGTTGTGCTGTAGCTGTCAGTCCCAATCCCTGTAAATGGTAGAGCAGATTCGCAAACGCCATTCCTGTCAGTAAGGGGAGAAAGAGACGGTTTATACGATTTTCTGCCTTTATCAGGGGCGGGTAGAGGGCAACAACCAGGGCAGGTAGAAACAGCCAGTCTGTCAGTGCTATCAGCCAGTGTGGTATCGAGGGGGTAAAGGGTAGCAGCCTGCCCATCAGCCAGAGCAGGGCAAGCAAGGCCAGTGGTTTCCCAGTGAGTGTGTCAATGCCCGTCCAGTTACGGACGGCAGTCAAAAGGAAACCGGCGATAATGGCGGTGGTGAAACCAAACAGCATTTCATGGCTATGCCAATCGATCGTAGTAAAATAGCGGCTAGGGGCTACGCCGGTATAGAAGAATGTAACCCAGAGGATCATCAAGAACAGGCCAGAGAGTGCGGCAAGCGCGAAGAATGGCCGAAATCCCAATGCGAATGGAGCCCACCCTGTTGGGGGGCTGGATGGAGCAGGGCGTTCTCCGAGTGGGATAACTCCCATGATGTGGTACCTCAAAAGTGTTAATCAGGCGGTTACACTTCTGGCCAAAAACCTGAATATGTGTTTGTCGAGTTAGGTCAATGGGAAGAGTAAGATCTCTCCCCCCTTATGGAAACCCCAAAATTTTAGTGGACGTCACCTTAAGATAACCGTTGGGGTTCCCACCTTGATGTGCGTCAATGATGATGTGACTCATTGATATGGCGTATTGCGGGTCTTTTTCCCTCTATTTCCTATTGCGAAACAGTAAGGGTAATACATCTTCGAAGACTGACGCGAAGTGGACTTTGATGCCTTTTCGAATATGTTCTGGCACTTCCTCGTAGTCGGTACGGTTATCTTCCGGAAGGATTAACTCACGCATGCCAGCACGACGCGCAGCGATGACTTTTTCTCTGATACCGCCGACCGGAAATACCTGTCCAGTCAGTGTCAGTTCACCGGTCATGGCGATATTTCGTACCGGTTGTTTCCTTGCCAAAGAGAGTAATGCCGAAGCCATGGTAATGCCAGCTGAAGGTCCGTCTTTGGGGGTTGCTCCCGCCGGGACATGCAGGTGTACAAAGGCCTTCTCAAAGAAGTCCTTATTCACCCCGAACTCCGCTGCATGGCTGACGATATAACCATAGGCGATTTCGGCCGATTCGCGCATCACATCACCCAGCTGGCCAGTCAGTTTCAAGCCACGATTGAACTCATGGGTGGCGACGGCCTCGATATTCAGTGTTGCACCCCCCATGGCGGTCCAGGCGAGTCCGGTCACAACACCGGCTCCACTCAGATTGCGCTCATCCTTAAAGACAGCGCCACCCAGGTATCCCTTGAGATCATCAACAGTGACCTCAATCGGTTTTTTCGCCCCTTCGAGGATCTTTACCACAGCTTTACGTACGATTTTTCCGATCTGTTTTTCCAGTCGGCGGACTCCGGCATCCCGGGCATAGCCTTCTATTATGGCGCGCAGGGCTTTGCTGTTGAGTTTGAGTTCACTGCGTTTCAGACCGGCTCGCTTAAGCTGACGGGGCAGCAGGTATTTACGGGCAATCTGCAGTTTCTCACTGGCGATATAGCCCGATAAGGCGATGGTTTCCATGCGGTCAAGCAGGGGTCTTGGGATAGTATCGAGTTGATTTGCGGTACAGATGAACAGTGCTTTTGATAGATCGAAGCGTAGATCCAGATAGTGGTCGAGAAAATCGCTGTTCTGCTCGGGGTCCAGCACCTCTAACAGTGCAGAAGCGGGATCGCCATGATAGGAAGCACCAATCTTGTCGATTTCGTCGAGCATGATAACCGGGTTTTGGGTACCTGCATCCTTCATCGCCTGGAGAAACTTGCCCGGCATGGCGCCGATGTAGGTGCGACGATGCCCTTTGATTTCCGCCTCATCGCGGATACCGCCGACTGAAAAGCGGTAGAACTTGCGGCCCATTGCCTCGGCGATCAAGTGCCCGATAGAGGTCTTGCCAACACCGGGAGGGCCAACCAGGAGTATAATAGAGCCGGCGATCTGTCCTTTCATGATGCCTAGTGCAAGAAACTCAAGAATGCGCTCCTTGACATCCTCCAACCCATAGTGATCCTTATCCAGGGTCTTGCGGGCAAACTGTAGGTCTAGCTTGTCCACTGAGTTGATTCCCCAGGGCAACAGGGTGATCCAGTCAAGGTAGTTCCGGGTGACCGAGTATTCCGGGGAGCCGGGTTCCAGTACGGCCAACTTATTCATCTCTTCATCGACCCGTAGTTGAGCCTGTTCCGTCAGTGTCAGCTTCTCCAGTCGCTCCCGGAACTTGTCCAGCTCAGCGGTACGGTCGTCCTTTTCAATGCCCAGTTCCTGTTGAATCGCTTTCAACTGCTCGCGTAACAGAAACTCACGTTGCTGTTTCTCCATACGCTGCTCAACAGTCTTACGGATCGATGCTTGAGCCTTCACAACTTCAAGCTCGCGATGCAGCAGCTCAAGGACCTTCTCCATCCGGGGCAACAGCTCAACGCTCTCCAATACGGCCTGCAGTTGGAATTTATCAGACGTTGTGAGGCTGGCGGCAAAATCGGTCAGATGGGAGGGATCGTCAGGTCCGAAACGGTCGAGAAACATCCGCAGCTCTTCCGCATAGAGGGGATTGAGTGGTAGCAGCTCCTTGATCGTGTTGATGATCGCAACCGCATAGGGTTTGATCTCCTTGCTATCACTGGCAGGCTCGGGCAAGTATTCGATACGGGCCGTGAACGGTGTTTCAGTGTGTACGATCTTCTCGGTACGAAAGCGCTGCAGGCACTCTACCAATACCTGTAGTCGACCTTCGGACCGTTGCACCCGATGGACCCGGCAGACAGTACCAATAGCCTTGAACGTATCGGGGGTGGCGCTCTCTGCCGACTCTGCATCTGATAGCACCACACCGAGCAGGCTATGGGGGGAGTTGGTCACTGCTTCCATGGTGCTTTCCCAATGCTCCTGTTCCATCAGAAGAGGAACCGCCTGACCAGGAAAGAACGGTCGTGCCGAGACAGGTAACAGATGGATAAGATTGGGCAGTACCTCATTAGCGGGTGCCAGATCTTGGCCGCTGATGACCTCGATAATCTCTTCTTGGATGTTATCTTCTTCTGCCTGCATCCTTATACCTTTCTCGTTATGCAATTAATTGTTAGCCGATACGGCTCGGTTGGCCAGGGTGGCGAAATCCTCTACGGAAAGCTGTTCCGCCCTGCATCCCGGATCTATGCCGGCTGCCTCTATCGTATCAGTGGACAGGGTCTTTCTCAGGCTGTTGCGCAGGGTCTTGCGCCTTTGTGAAAAGGCCTGCCTGACCAATGTGCTGAAGAGTCCCCAATCGTTAATCCGATATGGGGGCGGATTGCTGGGTTGCAAGCGTACGAATGCTGAATCGACCTTGGGCGGTGGATTGAATGCACCCGGTCCGATGTGAAACAGTGAAGTGACACGGGCTCTGGCCTGTAACATGACAGAGAGTCTGCCGTAAATTTTGCTACCAGGTTCGGCAGCCATACGATCTACCACTTCTTTCTGTAGCATGAAGTGCATATCGAGCAGATGCTCGGATTGATCGAGCAGATGAAACAGCAGTGGTGTGGAGATATTGTAAGGCAGGTTCCCTACCACCCGTAGAGGGCGACCGGCCTCCACCAGGGATGAGAAATCAAACTTTAGGGCATCCGTGTTATGGATCACCAGTTCACCGAGTGAGGCACAGCGATGCGCCAACGGTTCGATCAGATCACGGTCGAGTTCAATAACCTGCATCCGACCTGCCAACGGCAGTAATTCAGTGGTAATGGCCCCCTGTCCCGGACCGATCTCAATGAGCTGTTCATCCGGTTGAGGATCGATGGCTTGTACGATGCGCTGGATGATATTGGGATCGTGGAGGAAGTTTTGGCCGAACCTTTTCCTAGGGCGGTGATTCAAGGTGTTACCCTACTATTGTTTTTAATATTCATTGCCTTACACCGTCTCATAATAAATATATCCACATAAAACACTTAGTTAGCACCCAATGGGATGCGGTTACAACGCCCATCGATATTTGCATCGACACTTTAGCTAAGGCATCTATTGCTCGCTAGATCATACCATTTGTATACATTGGCCTGATCAGATGTCTATAGTTGAATGACTGAATTGCTGGCTATTCGGCCATCCCGAATCCATCACAAAATGGATACCTACAGCGGAGCGCTGCACGCTTTCACTGGGAATATGCAGACCGATAATCATGACCGCTTTTCAGCCAATTCCTGAAGCAGAAGCTACATTGATTTGTACCAGATGGACTGAAAGCCGGGGGGCAATCTAGACAAAATATCAGCTGGACACGTCTGATTTCAGTAGATGGGAGAGGTTAAAAATAATTAACTCCGTGAGAAATCAAATTCTTCCGTTAGAGAATCATGCTCCATTTTTGAGCTTCGGTGATATATTTGTAGCGTCTTTTCAATGTATCTCCGGTCAAGGTCTTATGGGTATCTCTCGAGAAAATCAGCACCAGGTGGGTCTCATTGTTATGAGACGGTCCCTGGTGTTAATGGCTTTTATTTACGGGAGCGTAGCGTTTGGTCAACAGCGCGGTCCGATGGTTCTGGTGGACTTAGCCAAGGAGGTTGCTCTAATCGAGGAGGTACCCATAACCGGCAGTGTAATTTCGACACGGATCGCTAAGCTATCGACCGAGGTGAGCGGTATCGTTGAGAGCATGGCAATCAAGATAGGCGACCCGGTGAGGACCGGTGATGAAATTCTGCAGCTCAATTCGGAGCTGGACAGGCTTTCCCTGGCGGCGGCTCGTGCTGCAACGGAAATAGCGATCCAGGAATTGGAGGACGCCAAACGCCGCCTGGACGATGCCAAGACGCTTGCCAAGCGTCACAGCGTGTCAGCCAACGAAATAGAGTCACTGGCGGCAGAGGTTCGCATTGACGGTGCTGGTGTAAAACGTTTCCGTGCGGAGCAACAACGCCAGGCGGCGCAACTGAAGCGACACAAGCTCATTGCTCCGTTCGCCGGTGTCATCAGTCGCAGACTCGTCGAGCAGGGTGAGTGGATTCAGCCCGGTGACACCGTTGTCGAATTAATCGCTACTGAGGGACTGCGCATTGACTTCCGGGTTCCGCAATCCGTTTACGCCAAATTGGATAAGGCCACCAAGATTCATATCCGCTTGGATGCACTGCCTGGGCAAGCATTCGATGGCTTGATCGAAACCATTATCCCGGTAACCGATCCGGACACTCGCACCTTTCTGATTCGTACAGCGCTGGAGGATCTCCAGGCGAAGCTGGTGCCGGGGATGTCGGCCAGCGGGGTACTGCGTTTGAATACAGGGACTCGAGGCGTCGTGGTCGATCGTGATGCATTGATACGCTACCCAGACGGTCGAGTCACCGTATGGGCGGTCAATCAGGAAGGCGAGCGCACCACGGTCTCGGAACTGCCGGTTCAGACTGGCTTGAGTTTCAACGGCAAGGTCGCCATCAACAGCGGCCTGGCCGCCGATACGACAGTTGTGGTGCAAGGCAATGAAGCGCTGCGCGATGGGCAGGGCGTCAGCATCAAGCGTGCCGAATAAAGAGTCCACTGGAATAGTCATGTTCGAGGCAATGGTCAAACACGGAATTCTGATCGCTGTGGGCGTGCTCATCGTGATTGTGCTGGGGATCGTCGCCGCCTTGAAAATACCGGTGCAAATGATCCCGGATCTCGAGGTTCGCACCATCTCCATCCGCACCAACTGGCCAGGCGCTACGCCGCAGGATGTCGAAAAAGAGATCCTTATCGAACAGGAAGAACACCTGCGCAGTGTGCGCGGTCTGCAGCGCTTCGTCTCCTCGGCCTCCTTTGGTCGCGCTCAGGTTGAACTGGAGTTCCCGTTCGGTATCAACCTTAACGATACCCTGATCGAAGTCATCAATGCCCTGAGCCGCGTGCCCTCTTATCCCAACAACGTGGATGAACCGCGTATCTACGCCACCTCCTTTTCTGCCAACTCATTTATGTATTTCCGGGTTATGCCCTTGCCGGGCAATCCGCGCAACCTGGATATGATCCCCATGCAGGACTTCATACGGGACCATGTGGCCGTGCGTATGGAAACGGTGCCAGGGGTGTCGGAGATCTCTGTCTACGGCGGTGCCGAACGACAGATACAGATACTGGTCGACCCTGCTCGACTCGCCGAACGCAATCTCACCGTGGCCCAAGTGCGCCAAGCCATCCAACAGCGAAATCGTGACGTCTCCGGCGGTGAGATCGAATCTGGCAAACGGCGTTATCTGCTGCGCACCATCGGGCGTGTTCGCAATGTCGAAGAACTGAAAGAGGTGATTGTAGACAATCAGGGCGATGCCCTGACTCGTCTTGGTGAGATTGCTGAGATACGGCTCGGCCATTTCGAGATCACCCGTTACTCTTATACGGATGGCAGTCCGGTCATCGGCATGTCGGTACGACGTCAAGCGGGCTCCAATGTCATCGACATCAAACGGGCCATGATGCCTGAGGTCGAGGCCATCAACGAAGAGGTACTCAAACCTGCTGGCATGCAGATGTTTCTGGTGGCAGATGACGTGGGTTATGTTGAGGCATCGATCTATAATGTCTGGACCAATCTGCTTATCGGAGCAGTATTGGCCAGTATTGTAATGTTCCTGTTCCTGCGCACCGGCAAGGCAACACTGATCGGTGTGATGGGTATTCCAGTCTGCACCATCGCCGCCTTCATGGGATTGATCTTAGCGGGGCGTACCATCAATGTTATCTCATTGGCTGGCGTGGCTTTTGCCATCGGCATGACGCTGGACAACAGTATTGTGGTGCTGGAAAGCATCGAACTCTCCTGGCGCAAGGGGCTGGATCGATGGCAGGCCGCCGTTGACGGAGCACGCAAGGTTTGGCCTGCAGTACTTGCCTCGACCCTGACCACGGTGCTTGTGTTCGTGCCCATCGTATTTATCGCCGAAGAGGCCGGGCAGCTGTATTCTGACGTCGCCATCGCCATTTCCGCTTCCATCATCGCCTCCATGCTGGTAGCGATTGTGGTGATACCCGCGGCGGCGGCGCACGTCTTCAGCGGCAGCCTGGAGCGTCAGTCCGCAACCAGACTGGGTTGGAAGGACTTCCTGATTAAGCGTGTCGAATGGATAGTCGGGACGCGCATGCATCAGTTGAGCGTTCTTGCAGTGGTGATCGGAATCTGTGGCGCGATCATCGTCTACCTCACCCCTCCGGCTGAATACCTGCCGGAAGGCGAGGAGCCTAAGCTGTTTGCCAGCATGAGTCCGCCCACCGGTTACAATCTCGAAACCATGACGCGTATCGGCCATGAAGTGCAGGCGCATTTCATGCCCTTCCTGGATCACGATCCGAGCCTGTTCGACCGTGGCGAGACCGAGGTGCCCGCCATGGCCTATTTCAACCTGAGTATTCAGGCCACACGCCTACGCATCATCGCTCAGCCTAAGGATCCCAAACACATAAAGCCGCTGATGGATGCCGTGGACAGGAAATATGATAGCTACGTCGGCATGCGTTCGTTTGTATCACGCGGTTCCATCATAACCAGCAATAGCGGCGGCACCCGCAGCATCAATCTCGACATTTCAGGTCCTTCCCTGCAG
This sequence comes from Candidatus Thiodiazotropha sp. (ex Codakia rugifera), assembly GCA_025656675.1. GTDB lineage: Bacteria > Pseudomonadota > Gammaproteobacteria > Chromatiales > Chromatiaceae > Thiodiazotropha. Next base: position 226,342 of record JAHXHN010000001.1, on the reverse strand, counting down.
ACCATCTATGCGGTTGCCTCTCGAGCCGAATCCCGCGCCAAGGAGGTTTTTGAAAAACCGAGGGTCAGGTCGCAGCCCGCTTCGTTGACCCTCTCTCAACCCTTGATCGAAATCAGGCCCAACTGGGAGCGACTGACACAGTCCGGTATATCCAATGCCGACATGGGCTTCACTATTGCCGCCTTGACCGACGGCGCTTTTGTCGATGAATTCTTCCTTGAAGATGACAAGATCGATATCTATCTATACAGCAGTGCGGGCAACAATGCCTCGTTGGAAAGCTTGGACAGTCTGCCGGTCTATACGCCCACCAATGCCGTGGTGCCGCTGGCATCGCTGGCCAGGATCGTGGAGTCAGTCGACACCAGCAATATCCGCCGCGTCGACGGCAAACGTACCGTAACCCTGAGCATCATCCCGCCGGACAATATCGCCCTGGAGACAGGGTTGGAGATCGTCAAACGCGATGTGGTGACATACCTACAGGATAGCGGCGCCCTACCCAGCAATGTGAAAATCATCATCTCCGGTGCCAGCGACCAATTGCAGGCCACCCGCGAATCGCTTGCAGCCAACTATCTGGTGGCCCTTGTCATTATCTATCTGGTCCTGGTGGCTATCTTTTCCCACTGGGGTTATCCCTTGTTGATCATGACCACTATTCCCCTGGGAATCGCTTCTGGACTGGTTGGGCTCTGGTTGATGAACCAGATTGGCGCCTGGCTGCCGGCCATCGGCTACCCGGCAATGAATCAGCCATTCGATATGATCACCATGCTTGGTTTTCTCATTCTTATGGGTACCGTGGTCAACAACCCCATTCTGATTGTGCATCAGGCCATGGTTAATGTCCGGGAACACAATATGGCGGCACAGCAGGCCGTGCGCGATGCGGTCGCCATACGCCTAAGGCCCATTGCCATGACGACATTGACGACTGTGTGCGGACTGGCGCCATTGGTCCTGATACCAGGCGAGGGTACTGAACTCTACCGTGGTGTTGGTGTAATCGTGCTGTGTGGGCTGGTTGGCACCGCGATCGTTACCTTGACGTTCCTGCCCGCATTAATCATGGGGGCGCTGTTCTTTCGTCGTTCTCCAAAACCAGCCCCGGTCATTCAAGACGATTCACAGAAATGATCCGATAAAACCTGAAGCGCTGCTCAATATTTTTACTGGTGCGGTGGTTCAAGTGATTACCCCTCTTATATAAGCTTTAATCAGTTAATAATTGGAAAAGTGGATATACCCACCTTAAATTAGTGGTTAGGTTTCTATGAGCTGCGATTTCAGGTCGTACCGGTAGTGCTTCGATCGTATCGTTTGTGTGGTGAAGGTTTAACGCTACAAAAGCACATTAGGGGTTGTTAACATCCCCACCTGAATTATCCATCCACCTCAAAGGCTGCATTATGCAAAAATTAGTAGACCTGCTCGCCGAGCGTCTGAAATCGGTAAACGAGATCATGCCATGGGACATGGAGGATATGATGAAAGCTGACCCGAATGTGTTAGTGCTGGATGTTCGGGAGCGGGATGAATTCGACACCATGCATGTGTTAGACAGTGTCAATGTGCCTCGCGGCATCGTGGAATCTGCCTGCGAGTGGGGTTTTGAGGAGACCGAGCCGGAGCTGGTCTTGGCCCGCGACCGGACAGTGATCGTCGTTTGCCGCTCTGGGTATCGTAGCATCCTGACCGCGTTCAACCTGCAACTGCTTGGATTCAACAAGGTCTATTCACTCACCACCGGATTGCGTGGATACAACGACTACGAGCTACCGTTCGTGGATATCGAAGAGAAGCCGGTCGATATCGAGCTGGCCGATGCCTTTTTTGTTAATAAAATTCTTCCCTATCAGTTAGAGCCAAAGGAGGAATAAGGAGCTTACCCCGGGATATCATGCTTCCCTGTCCCCTTGTGATTAGTTTCTTTTCACAACATTAGCTACCGGCTCTTCAGTCCAGATCTCCTCGACCAGCCCGGTTATATCCACCACATCACCAATGGCTGTCAGGTTTTCGAAATCAGCCTTTAGACGTTCACTCCTGCCAGGGGATAAACGAATGAGACGATCAATGGCCTGTTCGATTTCAGCTTTAGGCGGTACGTTGGGCAGGCTTACAACTATTTTCACACAGCGGAAATCGTGCCCCCGTGCATGACGTATATAGGCACGACGGGCAGCCTCGTCGGTGATTTCGAAATCTGCCACCGAATTGAGAGTGAATGAGGGGGAATCGGTGCGCCGTTTTTTATAGAGGTAGAGGGTGAATTCCCCTGAACCAAATTCATTCACTTTGCGCATAAGATGATCCAGCCTGCCATTACTGGTGAATACATCGAAATCGAACACGCCGTCTGCAACCTCGAAGAAGTCGGTGAGCGGAGTTGGGGAGGCGGTTATTCCCAGTTTGAATGTCCAGTCTTCAGGGGATCTGCGATAGACAAATACCGGTAGTGTCGAGGAGCTTTCGACAAAGATAGATGAGTAGAGCCGTGAGGTAGCGGCACGTAACGTATGTGAGGTTTCCACCCTGAGACCTGATTGACGTTTTTCCAAATAGCTTGAAAAGGTGTTGGCAAACTGACGACCTTTTGGTAGATCACTGATCTTGAAGCGGAGATGAGGTTCGCTATCAACTGGCCCACTGACGATCTCTGCCGGAACATGGCGAAAAATGCCCTGAATGCGGGTGAGGCCTGAACTGCGTGCTTCCAGCTTCGGGAATGTTATTGTTACCTGTCGATGGTTATCGATGTTGATATTCGGGTCGGCAATTATGACTGATAGCCCATGGGCTGAAACGTCACGGGTTTCTCCCTGATAGATCCGGTTAGCAACATGAATCTCTACCCGCATCCGTCCCAGAAAGCGAGCCTCACTGCGGTTTTCCTGAATATAACGGATGGGTACAAGCTGTGGGGGGGATAGGCACTGTTGGTCGTCACAGCAGATGATCGGATCATCATATGATGACTGCTCAGGGCTACATGAGCCTTCACGCCAACCGCAGACCTGTTCCGTCACATCGATCAGGGCACCTACAATCGATAAGGTTTTGGCATCCAGTAGCAGTTTACGAACAAAATCATTGTCATGTTCAGCCAGCGGTCCAACTGCATCCTCAATCCGCACTTCGACGGGTCGGCGAGCTAATCGGGCAACGACCTTGAATACCCTGAACCCAGGGTTATCTGCATATTTCAGTAAAAGGCGACACCAATGCTTATGATTCTTGCATTCGAGATCGGCTCTGACCTGAGGTGTATCGTGATCGGGAGAGCGATAGACCGCGATGAGGGTGTCGGCCTTACTGTCACGAACTGCCAGGCGCATGAGCAGCTTGATACGTTTCAGTGTGACCAGCGAACTGAAGTCATACTGTCCCTGTGAGGTTTCAAAGGCTTTCAAGGCATACTGGTTGGCCTGGTTGCTAAAGATGATGCGTAGCGGTGAGTCAGTGGCCTGGTCTTCAAACAGAAAGAAAGGCAGTGTCGTCGTGGAGCGCATGTAGAAGCGCTCAGCCAGCAGGGCTTGTGCCGTGAGTAGGGCATCTTCCGGGTCGGCCTGCTCGGACAACGCCGACTCGGATGAAGAGGCAATATGCTCTGAAATCACCGTCAAACCGTCCTTCGGTTCATTTTCGATACACTGCAAGGCCAGGAGTGTGTCGTTCAAAAGGCGGCGGATCCGCACCACGCGGTAATCCAGTTCAGGTTGTTCAAGCTGACGGTCGATCGAGGGCAGTACATCGACACGTACCTGATCATACTCACGCACTTCGATGGGACTCTTTAGTCTCAGTTGCAGACCGGACTTGGAAATATCCCGGGTCTCAGCAGGAAATGTCTTTCCATTCCAGAGAAGTTGCATGTTTAACGATATCTTGAATCTATCGAATACACGCTTTTCGAAATAGGAAAGGTCGATCGCCATATTGTGGGTGATCCGGGGGGAATCGATGAGTGGCGGTGTTACTGTTGTGTTCAGCGATTCTGTTTCGATTTCTGCGATGGCTTGATCCATTCTGCAATCAATTTCCCTATCAGAACGCTCGGGATTTAGCCTCATCAGTATGGATTCATAGGTCTCCACAGTAAACACGCCGGCATTGTTCTTCAGTCCATCAAGGAAGAGTGTATGGGCATCGGGATCCAGCCACAGAGATCGACCTCGATAGGAGTAGCGTTTGCAGGGCCCTGTAACATTTGGGCGAAGATCCAGAGTGCGTAAACATTCGCTTTCGAGGCGTTGTCGTTCAATTCTCTGTAGAAAAATATCTGAAGTACTTGGTTTCAGCTTGTTGTTGTTCATCGTGTCTGATTGGGTTTTTTTTCTTTAGCATCAGGAGATGTTGGCAAAGACAGTTTTATTATTTGTTTTAGGTATATCGCCATATTAAGTGCAATCTTTAATCCTGTTGACTGCGCTAAACATGGTTGGGTGCCAGAAAAATGTGACGTACAACGTCAGGGCCTTGCATGATTTACCACAATTCATTTATGGGTATTGTTCAGGTGAGTGTTCCTTTACCAGGATGTGACAGAAATAACTGTATGGCACAAGTAGATGTAGTGAACATTTCAGTTTGAAAAAGTGGATACAATCATACTTGCCCGCAACAAGTGTCAGATCACATTTGTGCTGGGCACCATTGGCGACAAATGGCCATAAAAGGTTGTATGCTGTGCGTTTCGCAGTGGTTGAAGCGAGGCTCACAATGACGCATGGCTCAGGTAACGCTAAAAAAGGATTCTTCGCCCAATTAAAATCAGCTTTTTCGCAAACATCCCAATATACCGAGCAGAGGTTACAGGAGAGTTATCTGCTCCAGGGCAATAGTATCAAGGTACCCTACGAGGGCCACCCTATTGAGTTGTCATTTGGGAAAGGTAAATTCCGACTGCACCTCTATAGTGAAAAATCTATAGCTGGCGAGGGATTACAGGAAGAAGAGAGTTTCATCCTATTCAATCCTGACCATTACTTTTCTGAAATCAGCGGTTTTCTGCGGCTGGTCAAGGGTGATCACCTGATTCTTGGGCGTGAGGATGAATTGCAGAGGAATATTTTTAAATATCCCAAGGCCATATCAAAGCAACAGCTTTCGGTTATTCATGATGGCGATGCACTCTTATTCAAAGGTTTGGAGAATGATACGGGTATTCAATTGATACCGCTGCTGGGTGAGGGGGATTACCGACGTATCAGTAAGCGTCGGATGGAGAATCTGCGGGAGGTTCGAAAGATCTTTGGTGGTCCAGTCAAACTGTTATCACCTGATGAGGCACTGGCGGATCTTAATGCAATCAATCAGATTCTGGAAAAAGAGCCACTACGACCAAGAAATAGTGAAGATATGCCAGGTGGAGTGGTGAGTCTGCCAAAGAAGATGATCCCTATCATTTTGGGTGATCTTCATGCTCAGGTGGACAATCTACTGACCATACTGAGCCATAATGAATTCCTGGAGATGATGGGGGATGGCAAGGCGGTGATGGTATTCCTGGGCGATGCCGTCCATTCGGAGATGGATGGTAAATTGGCTGAAATGGAAAGCTCCTTGCTGATCATGGATCTCATCTTCAGACTTAAGCTGTGGTTTCCTCAGCAAGTATTCTATGTTCGGGGTAACCATGACAGTTTTTCAGAGGAGATCGGTAAAGAGGGTGTGCCACAAGGACTGCTCTGGTCAAAGGAGGTGAAACGTGCTCGTGGCGAAGCTTACAAGCAGGCGATGGAACGCTTTTATGAGCTGCTACCTTATGTAGCCCTGTCAAAGGACTACGTGGCCTGCCATGCTGCCCCGCCTAAGAGTAAGGTGACAATGGATATGCTGATTAATATACACAGCTATCCAAGCTTGATGGAGGAGGTGACCTGTAACCGACTTTACCGGCCGAATCGTCTGGCAGGTTATACCAAAGGCGACGTGAAACGATTTCGTAACTCTCTCAGTTTAAAGTCGGATGCAGAACTTTTTGTCGGACATACCCCGTTAACAAGGCATGACACCCTATGGCATAACGTAGGAGGAATAGAGCACCATGATGTGGTGTTCAGTGGAAATATCCCATGGATTGGCCTGTTTACCAGTGTTGATGGTCATATGATTCCTTTACGTTATCGAAGTGAACCGCTACTGCCGGTATTGAATGAACTTGATGATCAGCTTGATGATTAATCCTCATGGTTGTGAGATGTATATCGATGACAGGAAAGTGCCATGAGTAGGGTTGAGGAAAAATTGAAGGTTAGCAGGTCACTCAAAGAGGGACCGGTGATATACCAATCGGAAGATTCCTTGCTTGATGAGGACCGGATTAAAAAGGATCTTACGCTTGCGGAGCTTAACCATGTTCTTAAACTCTATCTGGCAAGAAAAAACGCCCGTCTGAAGGATCTGTCCATATTGGGTCAATTCTCGGTTATTTTCAACGATAGGCGGTTTTCAGAATGGCACACCTTTAGCAAGAGTGAGCAGAGTGATACGCTTTCTGAGTTTGTAGTATTACCTGAAGTCTATAATGAGCTGATCGAAAAAATTGCTGCTACTGCCGGGGATTCACAGATAATAAGTGCTGTAGTTAAGGATGCATACCAGAATGCCATAGATAGCTTTTCACACGCGGCATTCATCCAACGGAAATACGTCAGTCGATTTCCAGGCTTTAAAATCATTCTCTATCTAGATCAAGTCCACAAAAATTCCATTTTAGTGGTTGTTGATAATGGTTTTGGAGAAAATGTAGATAAACCAAAGAAATCATTTCTTGGCGAGGAGATGGACGATAATATCGTGAATAGAATCACTGAATGGGTTTTCAAGAAGTTCGATAAAAATGAGAAGAATATCGATCATCGGATTGCTTATACCGGTGGACAAGGTATGGCTTTGAAAAAGATCAAGATTGAATTGGATCTGGATGTCGAATTGTACTTTTTTTCAACGGGTGCAGTTTTTGAACTCAAGTTAAAAAACTTTTTTTAACTGGATGAAGCCTTTTTATCTGTCATGTACCGTGACGCCGATCAGCTCTGTTACCAACCCATGTTCTTTTTTTTATAAGAAGAGAAAATGTTGTTTGGAATGAATAAGGTGGATAAAAAAAGATCTTTTAACTTGCTGGGCAGTCTTTCACGGGACTACATTATTCGACCATTCCAGTCGATCAGGCGTGTTTGCAATAAACTGGGTTCATCAAGGCAAGCGTCTGATCTGGTTTCAGACTCAGTACAGGAAGCGAAGCTAACAGGGCTAGAAGCAAAAATACTGGTCCAGGAAGAGGTGCAGCAGCCTGAGATAGAAATAGAAGCACCAGAATCCTGTTTGGAGCCGATAGAGAAGTGCTTTAAATGTATTGTTTTTTCAGATACGGATAATGATACGGTCTCTGTCAAGAGCACATTACGGTTTGCAGGTATTCTCGACGAGCAAGATAAGCTGGTTGATGGATTGAATAACCTTACCCTTTTTCATACCGGTGATCTGGTAGACAAGAAGCGACCCGATCCTGACGTTGTTGAATATTGGCAGAGCCTTCAACGGGAAGCCTCAGTGAAGGATTGTCAGGTTAAATTAATTGTAGGCAATCATGAGCAAGAAATATGGCAAAAGATTGCTATAGGGAAAAAAATGGGCTTGGATGAGACCAAGGTTCGACAGTTGCAAGGATTCATCGAATCACTCGATCTGTTTTATCTAGAGGGAACGGTGCTGTTTATACATGGTTATCCGACATTGGAATTTCTACAGACATTGCAGCACTATCGGGAAGTAACTGGAAAGGCATTGAATTTCTTTAATGCAGATCACTACCGAAAAGCGTTCAAAAGCTCGGAGGCGATGCGACAATATGCCTATATCAGGGAGGGCAAACGAGCCAATTATCTGCTCTATGATGTTATGGATGCTGCTCGCTACTATAAAAAGCATGGGCAATCAATCAATGCGCTATTTATGGAGTTGGATATTCAGATTGTTATTCATGGACATAGACCTCAACGTTCAGGGGTACAAGTGGACTACGAATTCAAGAAGTGGCTTCCAAATGTCAGAATGATAGGCAATGATACAAAAGTGCGATATAAGGGGCTTGGCGCCACAGTCTTTTCTTCGAAGTCTGATGGAACAATGGAGGTGCTGTTTATCAATACGAAAAATAAATCAAAAGGACTACGTAAAAAGGTCTCGGAATATCTGGTATAGGAGGCACGTACAGCATCAACACCGCCTCGATGGTGCAACAGGACCGTTTGGATTTGTGTTAACAGGCTCTAGACTCGAGCTTATGTGTGTTTTCTCCACCAGGGGTGCTTGGCATTGATAAACTCCTCCCAGCGATCATCAAATGTACCCAGCATTTCGTAATACTGGCGGGTGCGCCAGCCAACCAGGCCACCGGCGTACTCGATGACTTCATGGTTGTTCTCGTTTTCCAGCATCATATCCAATAGATGTTTCATGACTGATACGTCATTCAGAATACCCAGTAAGTCCTGAAGCCTTTTCATGTGCTGGATAAAGTCATCCAAGCCTTTGAGAACAGGTATAAAAAACTCTGCAGCATAACGCAGTTTTTTACATTCAATGCGTAATTTGTGCATTTCCTGAGCTGATTCCTTATTCACATGGGTGCCGGCTTCAAGCACACGCCGCTCTAAGCTATCCAACAGCTTGCGGGAAAAGGGGACTATATTTGATGATAAGGTTTTCCTGTGTTTTGATTTTAAGTCTGCTTGCTCCCACACCTTGCCATCAAGCCAATTAGGAAATTCAGCCTTGAAATGACTGAATTGGTCGCTATCAAGCATTGTGTTGACGTTTTGGTAGGCGAGTTCCCGGTGCTGACAGGCCAAGGCAGCGATATGCTCCTCTCCTCGCAATGGAAGTTTTCCATGTACTGCTCCGAGCCCCTCATCAATGAATACATCGAGGTCTCGGGCCATACCCAGTTGACTGGCCAGTGCACGCAGCTCTGATGACCAGTATTTACTGACTTTACGCGGGATGGCAGTACGGAAAGCGGATACTGCCGAGCGCATACGACGGAATGAGACACGGGTTTGATGTACCCCCTCGATATCATCCCAGGAGCGGGCCGACTGCTCCCATGTCAGGAGGTAGTTGAAATTGTGCCTGAGAATGGCTTCAAAGGCTTCACTGACAGTTTGCTCAGGGTTGAGTGGAGCAGGCGTTTTAGTTTTTTTTGTCATTAGATCTGCTAGTTAACCGATACGATACCTGAAATTTGACTCTAGCAGAAAAAAACCGTTTTGGTAGAAATATATGCCTTTAAAGCTAAGATAATTGCCACAGCATTCATCAAAATGATGGAGCTTCAATGCACTTTGCTGACTCAACACAGAGGCAAAGTAGAAATGACTATTTTTTAAGTTTGATCTTTAGCTGACCTTCTTCGACTCGAATGTTCTCCACGCCTTCAGCAAAACCTGACCAGAAGCCTCTTTCATCGCCAAATTCATTGATCAGGTCGATATTCTTGAGTCCTCCTAACCAGGCATTGGGAATCGGCACCCCCATAATGCTGACGCCCTTTAGAATCACAACCGGTTTCGCATCACGAAAGGCCATTTCAACACCTGCAGAAACCCGTAACGTTTTGCCACCAAGGAGAGGAAAATCTTGATCGACCGGGACCAGTAGTCTGGCGCTTACCAGGTCATCTCCCAGGTCAACGGCTAGTTTTTTTGCCAGGTCATGATTGTTTGCCACCATGGCGTTGAGCTCTCGTTCACTGAAATTCACCTCACGTTTGGCGCCTGCCTCATTGTAACGCTCTGATCTCAGCCATTTTTCGTCACTCTCCTTTGGTTTCTGCCCTGTTTCCCTAGCCGGTGTGGGTCCTGGTTGATAACCCAGTTCCCTCAACTTGACATTGAGTACCTGTTGTTCTGTGGAACTGAGTTGTACCGGTGTAAAATCTTTGGCATAGATGTAGGTACGCACTACCCAGTAGGTAATCGCCGCTGTCACCAGAATGGTGGCCAGAACGATCCATAGGATATGAATGCCGCGAAAACCGTGTTTGTTGGAGGGGGTCGCGACTTGATCTGTGTCTGCTGTCATGCTGGATACCCGGAAAAAACCGTTGAATATTGCAGATTATATCCTTTTGTCGTTGATGTCAGTATGGGTTGAATGTTGAATATTGTGGCGTTTCATCACTAGTGGGGTGATAAATGACGCCTTCATGTTAAGCTGAATAATATAAAACCAGGCATAATAACAACAGTCTTTGAAATGAGACTGTGGTGGGCTGGAACCTGAATCCACGGTTTCAGGTAGTGATTAAAAAGATCCTCAAAAGGACAATCCGTATGCATATTGAATTCTATGGTGCGACCAGTGGAATAACCGGTTCATGTCATATCCTACGCGCAAATGGAGAGACTGTGCTGCTCGATTGCGGTCTGATCCAGGGGCGCAGAGAGGAGATGGAGAAAAACCGTCGTCCCTTCCCCTTTTCCCCCCATGAGATCAGTGCGGTTGTGCTGAGTCACGGCCACATTGATCACTCCGGTCGTATTCCGCTGTTGGTCAAACAAGGTTATCAGGGACCCATTTATGCACAAAACGCAACGGTCGATCTGTGCGATATTCTGCTCCAGGATTCCGCCTTCCTACAGGAAAAGGATGCCCAATATGAAAACAAATGGCGCAAGCGGAAGAATAAGCCGTTCATCGAACCGCTCTACACCGTAGAAGATGCACGCGATGCATTGAATAACCTTGTTGGCTTGAGATACAAGGAGAAGAGAGAGATTCTCCCGGGTATATCCATTCGCTATCAGGATGCGGGGCATATCCTTGGATCAGCCTGCGTGGAAGTCTGGCTTAACGAGAATGGTAAACAGAGAAAGGTCGTTTTCAGCGGGGATTTGGGTCAGTATGACACGCCCATTTTAAATGATCCTGAAGTGATAGAGAGAGCAGACCACATAATTGTCGAAAGTACCTATGGTAATCGTCGACACCGAGACCGACAGAGTACTATCGATGAGATTGGAGATATCATTCAAGAGGCGACTCACGAGAAGGGGAATCTGTTGATTCCCGCCTTTGCAATCGGACGCAGTCAGGAGATTCTCTACTATCTGGGACAATATTATGACCAATGGGATTTGGACCGTTGGCAGGTATTTCTAGATAGCCCAATGGCAATCAGGGCCAGTAAGGTCTATTGGGAATATCCCCATCTCTACGATGAGGAGGCCACCAAGTTGCGTAAGCAGATCAATGAGATGCCTCACCTGAGAAATTTAAAATTGACCCAGTCGCCCAAGGAGTCGATGGGCATCAATCGAATCAAGAGTGGCGCAATCATCATTTCAGCGAGTGGGATGTGTACCGGGGGGCGTATTATTCACCATCTCAAGCACAATATATCTCGTAGTGGGGCACATATTATGATTGTGGGTTATCAGGCCAATGGCACCTTGGGGCGTGCATTAGTCGATGGAAAGTCCATTGTCAGGATCCATGGTGACGAGTATCGGGTGAAGGCGAATATCCATACCGTCGGTGGTCTCTCAGCACATGCCGATGTGGATGATCTGACACGCTGGCTGGGATATTTCACAAAGAGCCATCCACAGGTGCATGTGGTGCATGGTGAACCTGAGTCCAAACAGGAATTTCGTAATAAGCTGGCGTCTGATCTCAACTTCAAGGCTTCCGTTCCAGAACCAGGTGACGTCCTCGAGCTGTAAGTCTGCTTAGTGAGTACGGAAATGAGGGAAATCCGGGTTTCGCCAGCCAGGGGGTGCAAGCTTTTCCTGAGGGGGTTTTAGGCGAGAGATATAGTCCATTACCGCGGTAATATCCCGATTGCTAAAGCGCTGGATCTGTTTCACCATCTTCTGGTCGGCATTGCGCCTGCGACCGTCACGTATCCATTTGAACTGACGTACAAGATAGAGGTAGTGTTGTCCCTGCAGCAATGGCATATGATCCTCGGCTACTCCCTCAGCCTTGTTTCCATGACACTCGGCGCAATCTTTTTCATATATCTGTTTTCCATGCTTTAAGTCGGAACCGGGTCCATGCCCATTTCTTCGGGACATGGGCATTTTCGCGATATAGGCACTGACATCGGCAATCTCCTGGGGTGTCAGTATATCCAGCTGGGCAAAGGGAAGCATGGTGGGGTTATCCCTGTTGCGGGCGCGTATGTCAGCAAGTTGTTTAATGATGACCGTCCTTATTTGACCTGCAATCTGTGGATAGTAGCCGCTGACGCTGCCCCAGCCCTCTGGCTGGTGACAGACAGCGCATGCGCGGTAGACCTGTTTTCCATTTTCAATATTCGGTGTGAGTTCGAGAGCGCCTTCCAATTCGGCAGCGGCCTGTTTTGGATTATCGGCATGGGTTATGTTGAGGATGCTCATTCCAAGTATGAGGAGGGTGAGAGCAAAAAAAGACCGGGTGTTCATGCTTATCTCTTATTTCAATTGTATAAGGAACAGATGTCATACAGACGACTGACGGCCAAATTAATTAGGATATTTTATTGCCGAATGAATGTTGCTTTGTAGTTATAGTTTAACGTTAGTAGATTGTACACTTGATACAAGATGAAGCAGAAATTCTCTGATCATCCGCTTAAGCCTCTCCCTGCTGTAGAGGCATAGGGATTACTGTTATGCTTTGATTGTTCCTGAAAAATATTATTTCATCGCAAGGAATCCATGAGGTCGGCTTGAAAGAATACGCGTCTTTACGGACACAATTGGATCTGAATGAGGGTATTCCCTATACGCCGGACTGGTCGGCCGGTGCCGATTATATCCAGATTATTGTCGATGCCTGTCTTCAGTTCAAGCCATCTCTGATTCTGGAATGCAGCAGTGGCCTGACCACATTGATGTTGGCACGTTGCTGCCAGATGAATGGATATGGGCGCGTGGTCAGTCTCGAGGACGGCGAACAGTACGCCGACAAAACCCGTGAATATATCGATCGATATGGTCTGAGGGAGTATGCATCAGTGATACATGCACCATTGCAAAAAACAGTCCTGCATGATGTCGAGTATGATTGGTATTCAAGGGACACTATTCCGGATGAATCGATCGATATGCTGGTCATTGATGGACCGTCCGGTTTTATACAGAAAAATGCACGCTATCCGGCACTACCGATCCTATATCCACAGTTATCCGATTGTTGCAGACTCTATCTGGATGATGCAGCAAGAGCGGATGAACAAGCGATAGTGGCATTGTGGCAGTCCCGTTATCCTAATCTTAGACATGAGTACTGCGAAACTTCTCGGGGGTGTTCCATCCTCACAGTTTAAGACGGGCTACTAACCCAATCGAATAGCTGGCAATCCTGAGGGGTACCGCCTACCCATCCTTTCGCGGGAAAGGCTACGCCCTTTTGAGATAAATAGAGCGATGACGGGTAATGAATTCAATAGTGTTTTACTTCGGTTTTTTTCATAAGCGGTGTGGATCTGAAGCATTGTAGTGGGTTTGCCACTCTGTAATCGCCTTCTCCAAATTACCTTTTGCCTCAATGAGCTGCCAGAAGTCTCTAAAGTCGCCCGTTGCATTTTCCAGACTGAATTGCATCAGGTGGGTCTTGTCTTTGAGAAACAGTGAGATATTGGACTCTATTGTCTCCAGGTAGTCGTATGCGATCTGTTGTGCATTTTGTTGTTGCCCGCCCAGTAAAATGCCCTCTCTGTATGCCTTCATGATGCCGTAGTCTGTTCGTCTGACAAAGCTATTGGCTGATCTATGCCGATCTCGTGACAGGTGTACGTAGACGGCGTTATTGCCAAACTGCTGATCAAGGCGCCCAAGCAACCAGCACAATCGATTATCAGCCTCGATATGGTTAGCGGGATAGGCAAGCCGTTGTTCCCCGGTGTATGTCGAGCGGGATTCATGACCCGCAGTGAAGTTGGTAATGTGCTGGCAGGCTTGAATGAATGTAGTGGAGCCGCATCGACCTGCATTGAGAATGAAGACGTTCATTGATTTTTGGAAAGCGCTGCAAGCCAGTTGGATCTATCGTGTGAAAAAGCGAGGAGTGCTTCATGGATCTGATGCCGACGCTTTTCCCTGTGTTTGGTTGAGTGGACTATCTGATAGCCTGGGGCGTCCTCACCAAAGTTATACTCCATGTTGTTAATGAACTGCAGGAAATTGGCGTGTGCATGCGTACAAGTGGCATTTTGCAGCCACCAGCGCTGCCTATCACCCATGACCTGTTTCAGATTTTCCAGTTTTACGACTATTTGCGCATGCTTTTCGGCATACTTCCTTTGCATTGAAGACTCGACCCGTTCAAGTGTTTTGCGGATGGTCTGTTCGGCAATAGGCTTTTGTGGATAGCCTTTCTCGGTCAGCGCTTCAATAGTAAACAGCATAACATCACCAAAGAACTGCCGTTCAAACTCACCCGACATATCGATCTGTTTTTTAACCCGGTCAATACCGGGTCTGAATTCTGATTGACCCGTCTCGTCTACAGTGCGTTTATGCAACATAGGCAGATTGGCAGAGATGAACCGATCTCCCAACTCTGCTTTCAGTATACGTCCAAGCACTGGGCCCGCCATGCGTAGCTTCAAGGTTGCAAAAGGAATGAAATGGGTTAATGACTTTGTATCAAGTATATAGTTTCCGGTGTAGACGGTTCTGGCTGGTTCAATACTCGTTACAAGAGATTGATGATCATAATAGGATTGACGGGTTGGGTGTTCACCATCGAAGAAGCGGTTTAACTTTTCCGAAAAATCAGAAAAACAGTCTTTCAGGCTATGACGGCCTTCAAGTTTACATTGATAGTTAAGTGATTCGATCTGTTTTTTGAATCCGAACAGGTCAGCCATATCATGATAAGCAGCCTCCTTGTCATGTGGAATCTCCTGGCTGTGAAAGTGGCAGTTATCAGAAGGGTCGATGTTGGTGATCATGTTGAGATAAGTAATGACATCCTGCAATAAATTGCCAGCCATTACAGCAGGTGAAACAGGTGGATCGCCAACGACTTTACCTGTCATGACTGAAGTGTGGGTTGATGAAAATATCTGATTGAGACGATGAAAATAGTTAATGGCGTAGACACCATCAGGATGGCTGGTCGTATTGACCTGGAACTCCTGGTCGCTGTCCATAAACCAAATAAGCGTGTGCCCATTCTCAGCTACCATATTGTTGAGTTTCAGGTAGCTTATGTTACGGGTGATTGAAGCGCCTTTGTGGTAAAAGCCGGTTGGAGAGTGACGGCCAATAATACGGTCCAGCTTGTTCCGCTTTGATTGTTCTAGCTGATCGATTTGTCGCAGCTGTTCAGATTGACCGTAATAGTCTGTCTTCAGCCCGTATTGGGTGAAGCGGTGATGTAATGTCCTGATGCTTTTTCTGTTCACCGCCTCTTTACTGTCGTCGGCTATCAGTACGGTAATTTTTTTATACTGGTGGTCTGAGATACCACCGTAGGTAAATCGTTGGCACAACGTGAGCAGGCTATTGAGACAATTTTCCAGATGTTGCGGTCTGTCTGCAACGGGTATGACAAGTATGAAATGATAGCGGTCATCTTTTTTCTGGTTGGCGATATGTGACTCCATCTCACGGAACAGCTGTTGATGAAGATCGAGGTAGGTCTCCGGGTATCCACCTCTATACATCTCTTGCTCAAGAAATGAAGCGGCAAGATCATATATTTCAGTGAGCGACTTTTCAACCTTCTCTTGGACTGACGCCTTCTTGGTTTTTTGCCATTGTGCCAATGCTGGTTGAATGGTCTGATGGGAGCCGAACAGGCTGAAGAAATGACTGAGAGCTTCCTCCATAGCGTTGGTCAACGTTTGGATGAGTAGTTGGGAAAGGCATCCTTGTCGATTAAAATATCGATAAGATTGATCGCCTGCTCCATATCATATTTTTCAAAAAGGTTATCCAGGTCTGCGAGTGTTGTCACTTGCTTGTAGTTGATGCCGAAAGATTGAGCAAGATGGCTGTAATCAGGATTGATGAAATCGCAGTTGATGAATCGTTGCTGATAGAGCTGGTGTTGATTTTTTCGAATCAAGCCCATGGTCCCGTTGTTGAATATCACAATATTCAGTGGCTTGTTGTAGTTGACAGCGGTCATGATCTCCATACAGCACATCTGAAAGCCGCCATCGCCAAGTATGGCAAAGGTGGGTTTCTGCCGGGTAAATTGAGCGCCGATAGCAGCCGGAATCGCATGGCCCAGGGAGGAGATACCGGAGTTCGGATAGTAGTGGTTCCGGCTCGAAACATCATAAAAGTTTTGGGCGAATATGATGTTATCGTCGAATACCCGGGTGTTTTCACGGAACTGCCCGGCAAGCTTGCTGAAGAATGCCTCAGCCAGCGAGAAACCTGACTTGAAAATAGCATAGTCACCATTTGACGATGCCTTCAGATGGGTAATTTTTCCCACTGCATCTGTTGATTTCCCATCCTCTTCGACACATTGCTGCAGCCGGTCCAAAAGTGCATAAAGCACTGCTTTGATATCGCCACAGATGGCCAAATCGGCCTCAAAAACCTTCTCTAATTGATGGGGATCGCTGTCGATCTGGATGATTGATCTGTTACCCAGCAGGGATTGATCCCACAAGTAGCTTGTTCGTTCGTTAAAGCCCGCACCGAGAATGACCAGTAAATCTGATTTTTCCACAATGTACTTGTAGGCGTTGCCACTCGATGTGACACCCAGACTGCCAAGTGATAGCGGAGACTGCTCGTTGACAATACCTTTGCCTTTGAGGCTGGAGGCAACAGGAATTTGCAACAGTTGACTGAGTGCGGTTACGGCCTGCTGTGCACCAGAGCGAATTGCACCATAGCCTGCGATAATGACCGGTTGCCTGGCGTTGAGCAGTTGCCTGCAAAAACTGTCCAGTATCCTATCGTCTTGTGGGGCAGGGGTTGGATCAGCCTTGATGGAGAGTTCGTCGAGTACATCCTCATCGACCAGTTCACTTTGCACATTAAAGGGAATACTCAGTAAAACGGGGCCCGGATTGGCGGCGTGGAGTGCCTTGCTGGTCTGAATCAACACTTGCGACAGATAATCGGTTCTCTCTACCGTTTTGCTGTAGCGGGTGATGTGACTGAACAGTGCGACCTGGTCAAAGCTGCCGCCTTCACCGGAACTCTCCTGTAAGCCGCCTTTACCAAATATGTAGGTCGGTGCCTCGCCGGTAATGACCAATAACGGTTGTTTATCAGCATAGGCATTGGCGATGCCGGTGATTAGATTGGTCGCACCGGGACCGGCAGTGGCGATGCATGCCGAGATCTTCCCCGATGATTTTGCATAACCTCCGGCCATGAAGGCCGCACCCTGCTCGTGCTTGGCCAGAATGGCCTGGATGCCTGAATCGTATAAGGCGTCATAAATGGGAAGAATGTGAGCGCCAGGCATACCAAAAATGGCATCTATACCCAGGCGTTCCATATATCTGACAATTAATTCGCTGACTTTTATCTTCATTAAACTGCTTTTTATCGCTGGACAAAATGCCTAAAGTCGCTATTGATCCTTAGTCTGTCTGTCCAAAATAACGCAAAGTGCGTATAGAAACGCAAAGATCGCAGAGAATATTAATTATTTCAATAAGACTGCCTGGCCTATGCGAATTCAAGACTATCTGCAGAGAGCTAAAGCAGGTCCTAGATTGACGATGTACTTGAGAAGACCAAACGGCTTTCCCGTCCTTGGGCAGGGGCATCTGGAATAAACAGCGAGAGTGCAAAAGAGACAGCTGCCATTGCAGCGCCGGCATAGAAGACCAGGGCAGGTGAACTCAACCAGATTATGCCAAACACTGCGGGTATGATCACTGCTGCAATATGGTTAATGGAAAAACTGACACCTGCGGTAGAGGCAATATCCTCCGGCGCGGCAATCTTTTGGAAGTAGGTCTTCAGCGCGATGGCCATCGCGAAGAACAGGTGATCGATGATGTAGAGTCCGGCGGCAATCGATGCGGTCTCCACCAGCGCATAACCGCAAAATACCAGAATTAGGCCTGCATATTCAAAAAGCAGTGCACGATGTTCACCAATCCTTCCGATCAGGCGACCGATACGTGGGGCAAGGAACACGTTGATCGCTGCATTGATCAAAAACAACATGGCAATCTGGGAAACGTTGTAACCAAATTTTTCAACCATCAGAAAGCCTGCGAATACCACAAAGATCTGTCGTCGTGCACCTGACATGAATGTCAGCGTGTAGTAGAGCCAGTAGCGCTTCCTGAACACCATATGCTTATGCTGTTCGGTCTTTTGTGGGAAGAGTGGAAATCCTAACCCGGCGATCAGAGCAATCATGACGGTTAGACCACCCATCACCAGGTAGATCCATTGATAATCAAGTTGTAAAAGGTCATCCCCTAACCAGATAAGGGTGAAAGTAACGAGTGAGGCGAACGACCCTGCGGCAATCAGGCGTCCAAGTGTTTCAGCAGACTGGGATTTGTCGATCCACTGCAGGGCCAGTGAGGTCTGTAGGGTTTCATAGTAATGAAAACCTATCGACATAACGACAGTGGTGATATACAGACCTATCACGGAAGGAAAGAGGCCTGTTGCTGCGGTTCCCAGGCCCAATAGTGCCAGAGAGATATAGGCTAACCGTTGTTCCCGTATCAGCAGCAGCAGAAATACCACGCCAAAGGCAAGAAAACCAGGTATCTCCCGCAGGCTCTGCAGAATACCCATCTCCCGGCCAGTGAAGGCAGCACGCTCGATAGCAAAGTTATTGAGCAGGGTCTGCCATGCCGCAAAACTGAGTGGTACAGCAATCGCCATCAGCAGCAGCAGTACCTCTGGTCGGCGGAATCTTGGTTGGTTTGTAGGCACCATATAACGGATTATGGGTGATATTTGTGTGGCGTAATAGCTATAATATGACAATGAATGTAGAAAAAAGGACAGTTGATCCCTCAACCCATGTCGGTCATGTGATCGATCCTGGTCGGCCTATCCTTTCCGTATCAGAAGAGAGGCCTGGTGCCGAACTGGTCTCCAAACATGCCCACCTCCGCGGTCAACTGCTGTATGCCATCCGTGGTGTGATGAAAACCACCACCGAAAAAGGGGCCTGGTTGGTTCCACCTGCCCAGGCAGTCTGGATACCGCCAGGGGAAATGCACGAAGTGGAGATGACCCAATCGGTGTCTTTACGCTCGATCTATGTTGATCCGGCCTACATCACCAAGCTCCCTGCCAGTTGTTGTGTACTGCGGGTTACGCCACTACTGCAGGCATTGATATTAGAGGCTGCAACGATTGGCAATGACTACCACCCGAATACTTCAGAAGCCAGACTAATGATGGTGATTGTTGATCAATTACAAAAAATCGAACAGTTTCCATTTCATCTCCCTTTTTCAGATGAGCCACGCATTCGCAAGATAATCGATGCCCTTGTGACAGACCCTGCCGATAGCTTGACCCTGGCGCAATGGGCAACAAGGGTAGGGGCCAGTGAGCGTACACTTGGTCGGCTGTTTCTTAAACACCTGGGTATGAGTTTCGGCAACTGGCGTCGGCGACTGCGCTTACTTGAGGCGATGGACAGGTTAGCGGGTGGCGCTGCTGTCACCGAAGTGGCGTTTGAGTTGGGATATGGTAGTCCGAGTGCTTTTATTGCCATGTTTCGTGAAAATCTGGGTGAGCCCCCGGCACGATTTTTCAGTGAGACGGGTATTCCGGCAGGCGCTGCGTAGTAACTTTCCGAGTGGTAATAAAATAGTTGCTGAGGCGTCTTACCAGGCAATAGGTGTACTAACCTGGGTACTGGTTAATGAAATCATTCCTGACAGTATGATGGGTATGCGCTGGAACAACGGGCATTGAGGTTTCCAGGCTATTTTAGCTGAGTCCGCTTAATGCAGAGTTGGCTTTAAGAATTGCATGGTTTATTATCTCACTCCTTTTTCCCCGCCAATGGCCCGTTTTACGGCTCCTGTGGAGACTTATCAATGGCACGCGTGACAGTTGAAGATTGCATGGACTATGTGGACAACCGATTTGACTTGGTGCTGCTTGCCACCAAGCGAGCCCGTCAGTTGGTGAACGGGGTAGAGCCTTTGCTGCCCTGGGAGAACGACAAGCCAACGGTAATGGCGCTGCGTGAAATTGCTGAGGGTCTGATATCTCACAGCGAAATGGATAAACAGGCAGCGGAAGAAGAGATGGTGGTGGATGATACCTTGATAAACATCGATGTTACTCCCATGGAATCAGGGAAATAGACTCATCCAATCGCCGGCAGCCTTCCTGACTGCCGGTCGCTTCTCTACCCTCCTCTTAATCGCGACTTGCATAGCAAGGTTGAAAAGGCACAGAATCCGTCATTACTACAACGATGGAGTGCTGAATGAGCAACCCTTTAGGCCTATTGGAAGATGATCAGAAGACGCCGCGCTTCCTGATCAGTGACCTGTGCGCCTATCTGGAATCATACATTTCCTCGGATCATATCCGGGAAGTCTATCGTGCCTATCTGTTCGGTGCCGAGGCCCATGTGGGTCAGCATCGCAAGACAGGAGAGCCCTACATCTACCATCCGGTGGCAGTGGCGCGAATTCTGGCTGACATGCGCATGGATTATAAGTGCCTGATGGCTGCCATACTGCACGATGTCATTGAAGATACACCGACCGCCAAAGAGCAACTGGCAGATACCTTCGACAGTGAGATTGCCGAACTGGTCGATGGGGTGAGCAAACTCTCGAAGATCGACTTCAACTCCCAGGCCGAGGCACAGGCTGCCAGCTTGCGTAAGATGTTGTTAGCGATGACCAAAGACATCCGTGTCATCCTGATCAAGCTCTCTGACCGGCTGCACAATATGCGAACCCTGGGTGTAATGCGACCGGAAAAGTCGCGACGCATCGCCAAGGAGACCCTGGATATATTTGCACCGATCGCCAATCGATTGGGTATTAACAGCATGCGTCTGGAGTTGGAGGAATTGGGTTTCGCCGCCTACTGGCCGATGCGGTACCGTGCTCTGAAGAATGCCGTAAACGATGCACGGGGCCACCATCGTGAATTGGTGGAGAATGTGGAGTCGGCCATACGTACCCGTCTTGATCAGGAATCAATGCAGGGAGAGGTCTTCGGCCGTCAAAAACATCTTTACAGCATCTATAAAAAGATGGTGGAAAAGAAGTTGAGCTTTTCCGAAGTGGTGGATGTTTTTGCATTTCGAATCGTCGTGGATTCGGTCGATACCTGCTACCGTATGCTGGGTGCTGTACACAATCTCTATAAGCCGATGCCGGGTCGTTTCAAAGATTACATCGCCATCCCCAAGGCGAACGGTTATCAGTCGCTGCATACGGTGCTTTTCGGTCCACAGGGGATGCCGATTGAGATCCAGATTCGTACCGAGGAGATGGATAAACTGGCCGAGTCAGGTATTGCGGCTCATTGGATGTACAAGACTGGGGAAGCAAGTGGTCAGTGGGTAAAATCCCGGGCCTCCGACTGGTTGCAGAATCTGTTGGAGATGCAACAGGGTGTTGGTGACTCGGTGGAATTCCTGGAGCACGTCAAGGTCGATCTGTTTCCTGATGAGGTCTATGTATTCACCCCACGTGGTCGGATCATGGTATTGCCCAAGGGGGCTACCGTAGTCGATTTTGCCTACAGTGTGCATACCGATGTTGGCAACACTTGTGTTGCAGCCCGGGTAGACCGGCGCCTGGTGCCGTTGCGTACCCGCCTGCATAATGGTCAGACAGTGGAGATCATCAACTCCGAGACCGCCGGGCCAAGCCCTGCCTGGCTCAATTTTGTCGTCACCGGCAAGGCGCGGGCAAACATCCGTTCCTACCTGAAAAATCTGCAAGCTCAGGAAGCGGTAAGTTTGGGCAGGCGCCTGTTGGAACGAGAACTTAACCTGCTATCGTTGACCCTTGATCAAGTCGACCAGGAAAGGATCGAGCAAATACTGAAAGAATTTCGTCTGGATGATATGGAGATGCTGTTGGCAGGCATTGCACTGGGTAACCATATGCCGATGCTGTTGGCCCGACGGTTGGCTGGAGAGGAGCTGGCGCCGCAAACAAGTGAGTCGAGTAAACAGGATGAGCTACCGGCCGGATCCCTGGCCATCAAAGGGACCGAAGGGATGGTGGTAAATTTTGCCAAGTGTTGTCGTCCCATCCCCGACGATGCCATTGTCGGTGTTTTTAATCCTGGCAAGGGGATAGTGATACATCGTCAGGGTTGTCCTAATCTTGGTGATTATAAAAAACATGGGCACAAATGGATAGAAGCGGAGTGGGAGCCGGATGTAGAGGGTGAGTTTGCAACCATGATTCGGGTGGAGACGGGAAATCAACGGGGTGTGTTGGCATCGGTCGCTTCTGTCATATCCAAGCAGGGTTCGAATATTGAACATGTGGGCTCTGAAGAGCGGGATGGTCTCACCTCAACCCTGGTGTTTGTCGTGACTGTAAAGAGCCGTCAGCACCTGGCCAAAATCCTGCGTCATGTCCGCTCGCTGCCATCAATACTGCGGATTGCGAGAATTAGATAGTAATCATGAATTGTTGTTGTGTTCGCACGGCCCGCACTTTAATTTCAAAGCACACAACAGCCATTCAAAAATACAACATTAAAAATTCAAAATTAATGACGAGGAGTGTGTCCATGAGTCGCGAAATCATTCGCACCGATCAGGCCCCCCAGGCCATAGGTACCTATTCACAGGCAGTCAAGGTGGGTGATACTGTCTATCTCTCAGGACAGATTCCACTCGTCCCTGAGACAATGGAGATGGTGGATGGCGATATAGAACAACAAATTCGGCGGGTATTTGAAAACTTGCAGGCTGTGGCCCGGGCCGCTGGCGGTAGTCTGGCCGATATTGTGAAACTGAATGTATTCCTTACTGATCTGGCAGATTTTCCAGTCGTGAATCAGGTGATGGCAGACTATTTCGTGGAACCCTATCCAGCCAGAGCAGCTATTGGTGTGGCGGCGTTACCAAAGCGTGCAGGTGTGGAAATGGATGCCATTATGCAGCTTGGTTAAGAGACATGCTTCTAGATTAGTTAAGGGTTATCGGGAACGGATGAGGTACGGCAGGCTGCAACCGAAGACTGTTTGTGTATGGGGTACCTTGATGTTGGTCGGCTGAAATGATCAATGTTGCAGTGATGGACGGACACTAATCTAAAGTTATTTCATCTATGATTGATATGACGAGGCAATAGAAGCAGGCATCTCAGGTCACAAAAGTATAATGGATAGTCAATTCGAACAGATGGTTCAGGTAAATATTCAGGGGCGGGTGTTTGTCATCTGTACCTCCCACGGTATGACCGATCAAACCGTCATTGGCTACTACACCGAGGTTTTGCAGCAGGCGATCGCCTCAATGCTGACCGACGAGAGCACACCTGCTGATTTTCATCGACTACTCAATGAGCAGGCAGAATGGCTCGAGTCAGAGATCAAGCAACATAGCGAGAGTGAGCAGCTCGAGGCACCGGCTGCACCGCCTAGAAAAACAGACAGTCACACTGAAGGTGGTAGCGAGCAGTCATCCAAACCCCCCAATACAGACAAAAAGGCCACGGGATATGTGCCGGAAGCCAAATCAATGCCTGAGCGATTGAAGGATCGCCGTGCCGAGATGGAGCATTTGTTGGTCAATGATTGTGTAACCCTCAAGTTAGTATCACCAAAGCAGGCTAAAAAGCTCAAACGCGGTCTGGTCGGGCGTGATCCGGAAAAGGCGGAAGCGGAACTGGTCGGTCAACTACGGAATGCCCTCCATGAGCAGGTACGAAAATTTATTCGTAAAAATAACGGTGGGCCCTGGTCAACAGCCACGCTGCAGACGGATGTTCGTATGGATATCACCCGTACTCGTACCCTACGCGCTCTGGTTACCCTGTCGAGACAGCTATTGAACGAACGGGAAGAGTGGTTATCGAAAACTAAAAGCAGCTTGACCGGACGTTTTTTTGGCGGCCGGGTGAAAATGGACAAATAAAACAAATATAGGCACGAAATGGGTAAGCAATACGATCAGATCATCGATAAACATATCGATTTTATCATTCGTCAAGAACTTTTTTTTGTTGCTACAGCAGCAAGTGCAGGGCGTGTCAACGTCTCCCCTAAAGGGATGGATAGTCTGCGAATTACTGATGCCAACCAGATTGTCTGGCTCAATCTTACTGGTAGTGGTAACGAGACAGCGACCCATCTGATGGAAGATGGTCGTATGACCCTGATGTTCTGTGCATTTGAAGGTGAGCCTAAAATATTGAGATTGTATGGCAAGGCATCCAGCCACCGGGAGGGCAGCGAGGTTTGGGATGCCCATATCGGTCGTTTCCCACTACTTCCCGGAGCCCGTCAGATCATCCTTATGGATGTGGACCTGGTGGTCAGTTCCTGTGGCTTTGGTGTGCCCCTATTCGATTTTATCGGTCAACGAGAGGCACTCACCGACTGGGCAGAGAAAAAGGGTGACAAGGGAGTCAAAGAGTTTTGGGAAAGGCGTAATAAACTCAGTGTCGATGGAAAGCCCACCGATCTGACCTAGTGGTTCGGCCCAAAGGGAGCCCCGCTGGTGGGCCAATTCTGCGTTGCACTTCTTGAAAAGGGCATGCCATTCCCTGCGAAGTGCGCCTTGCCTTGGCCCACGAGCGGGGCTCTGAGAGTTACAGCATTTACGGCATGGCCCACTTAGGGCCTTGATGGGTGCTTTTTCAGGCACAACAGTGGCAATCAAATAGGTGTAAACAGGCCCTAACCTATTCACCATACAGGGTTATCATCACCTGACGCTGATGGGGGTGAGTTCGATGTTCCCACAGGTAGATGCCCTGCCATGTTCCCAATGCAGGTCTGCCCTGACGGATGGGAAGACTCAGATCCATCTTGGTCAGAATCGATCGGACATGAGCCGGCATATCGTCAGGGCCCTCCATGGTGTGATCGAAAAGCGGGTCTCCATCAGGCACCAGTCGAGCCATGATGCCTTCCAGATCAGTGCGTACCGTTGGATCGGCATTTTCGCATAATATCAATGAGGCACTGGTGTGTTGGATAAAGAGTTGGCAGATGCCTGTAGTGATACCTGCACGGCTTATCACCGCTACCACCCTGTCGGTGATGTCAAAGGTGTTTCGACCCTGAGTCTGGATCTGCAATCGCTCCTGAATCACCATTTTTGCCTTTCTCCCGGTTGATCTGGCATGCTTGAGCACAGCAATAGTACAACGAAAGCGAGCCACATTGATAAAGGATAGTTCGTCAAAGAGTCTGGCCGAACAGCCCATCACGCTGTTGAAAGGGGTCGGGGCAAGGAATGCCGAAAAACTCGCTAGATTGGGTATCAGTACCCTGCAGGATCTGCTGTTCCATCTGCCATTGCGATACCAGGACCGGACCCGCGTACAGCCCATAGGCAGCCTGCGTCGTGGTGATCAGGCGGTCATCGAAGGCGAGGTGGATCTGGCGGAGATAAAATTCGGCCGTCGGCGCTCCTTGATGGTGCACCTTTCCGATGGGACAGGGCATCTGTATCTGCGTTTTTTCTATTTCAGTAATGCACAACGCCAGGCGTTGAGCCGTGGCGTTCGTTTACGCTGTTTCGGTGAGGTGCGTAACGGTCCCAACAGCCTGGAGATGGTACATCCCGAATATCAGCAGATCGACCCCGATCAACCCCTGTCGGTGGAAGCGTCTCTGACCCCTGTCTATCCCACTACCGAGGGGGTTCATCAATTGACCTTGCGAGGCCTCATGCAACAGGTGCTGACACGTTTGGAGCAGGAGCCTGAAGGTCTACAGGAACTACTGCCACAGACGTTGCTTGGACGCTTTCGGTTGCCGAACCTTGCGCAAGTGGTTAACTACCTTCACCGCCCACCACCCGATACCGATCAACAGCAACTCCTGTCCGGCACCCACCCGGCTCAGCAGCGGCTCGCCTTTGAGGAGTTGCTCGCCCATCAGATCAGCCTGCGCAGTGTGAGGGCTCAACACCAACGGATAGATGCCACCCCCTTCGCCACTGACAACAGCCTCAAACAGGATCTGCTGGACAGTTTACCTTTCACGCTGACTACCGCCCAATCCAGGGTGGTGGCAGAGATAGAACAGGATCTTTCCCGTTCTCAGCCAATGCAACGTCTGGTGCAAGGTGATGTTGGTTCAGGAAAGACCGTGGTCAGTGCCTTGGCCGCACTGCAGGCCATTGGTGCCGGCAGTCAGGTTGTTTTGATGGCCCCCACAGAGTTGCTGGCGGAACAGCATCTCCGCAATTTCTCGCTCTGGCTGCAACCTTTGGGGATCAACACAACCTGGTTAACAGGTCGGCTCAAAGGGCGCCCCCGTGAAGCGGTACTGGAACAAATTGCCTCCGGCCAGACTCAACTGGCAGTAGGGACGCACGCTCTGTTTCAGGAGGATGTGGTGTTTAACGACCTCGGTCTCGTAGTGATCGACGAGCAACATCGCTTTGGTGTCCATCAGCGTCTTGCACTGCGCGAAAAGGGGCGTCGCAAAGGGCATACCCCACATCAGTTGATTATGACTGCCACCCCCATCCCGAGGACTTTGGCGATGACCGCCTATGCCGACCTCGACCTGTCAGTGATCGATGCCTTGCCACCCGGGCGCAAACCCGTCACTACGGCTGTGATTTCAGGACAACGACGGGACCAGGTGGTCGCCCGGGTCCGTGCGGCCTGCGCAGAGGGTCGCCAGGCCTATTGGGTCTGTACCCTGATCGAAGAGTCGGAGGTGTTGCAGTGTCAGGCTGCCGAGGAGACTGAGCGTTTGTTGGCTGAGGTTTTGCCAACGCTCAAGGTTGGGCTGGTTCACGGCCGGGTGAAGCAGGAGGAGAAAGAGCGGGTAATGCGGGAGTTTCAGTCCGGATCGCTGGATCTGTTGGTCGCCACTACTGTGATCGAAGTCGGGGTGGATGTGCCGAATGCCAGCCTGATGATCATTGAGAACCCGGAACGACTGGGACTGGCCCAACTCCACCAGTTACGCGGACGGGTTGGCCGGGGGAGTGCTGAGAGTCACTGTGTGCTGATGTATCATCCACCCCTCTCGGCGAATGCCCGGGAGCGCCTGGCGATACTGCGTGAGACCAACGACGGTTTTGTGATTGCTCAAAAGGATTTAGAGATGCGTGGACCTGGAGAGGTGCTGGGCACCCGTCAAACAGGTGAAATGCAGTTGCGAATCGCCGACTTGGTCAGAGATCAGGGGATGCTCGATGAAGTGCGTGAAGCGGCTGAAATGATGCTGGAAACAGAAACACGAGCAGCTGAGCGGTTGGTTGACCGCTGGCTGGGTGAGCGCACTGATTATGGCAAGGTATAGACATGCAGGCTGTGCGATAATGGTTTTTTTTATCAGGGTTAAATAGCTTGAGCCAGCAGAGCAGTATCAGGTCCAGTTCAGAACCAAGTTGGAGCGATTGGAGGCAACGCCGTCGTTCGGACATACCGGCGGCGGTAGAGGCATGGCTGGGTGACAGAGGATCCTTGACGCGACGTGTTATCCAGGCCTGTGATAAAGGGACGTTTCGGGTGCGTCTGTTACATCAGGGTTGGGGTTCGCCACTCAATAGTGAATGCAGGATTTTGAAGATGCGACGGGGCATGCTCACCCTGGTGCGCGATGTGGAATTATTGTGCAATGAAACACCTTGGGTTTTTGCACGTACCCTGATACCGGTTTCCAGTCTAAAAGGTTCTGCGCGGCGACTGACACAATTGGGAGAAAAACCCTTGGGTGCAGTGCTTTTTTCTGACCCGACAGTGCTTCGTGGGACGACCCAGGTTGCACAGTTACTGCCAGGACACCCCCTGTTTGATTCAGCCAGTCATCATGTGGATGAAAAACCGGAACAGTTGTGGGGTAGGCGCACCCTGTTTTACGTGGAAAAAAGGCCGTTGCTGGTAAATGAGATATTTCTTCCTGCGCTGCCGCTAAAGGCAGGTGGTGGTTGCAGATGACGCGGTACACTTGTACTGGCCCAGTGGATTGGCGAGAGCGCCTGCGCCGCTATGCCCTGCTGGTGCGACTGCATCGTCCCATTGGCATTCTGTTGTTACTCTGGCCCACGCTTTGGTCATTGTGGATTGCCGGGGAAGGCACGCCCCCTTGGGGAGTGGTGCTTGTGTTTATCGCCGGGGTAGCCATCATGCGTTCGGCTGGTTGTGCTATCAACGACTATGCCGATCGCGAGTACGATGGACATGTGGCGCGTACCCAAACCCGCCCCATCGCTGCCGGGCTGGTGAGTCCGGGGGAGGCTGTGGCGGTATTTTTTGTGCTGACCCTGCTGGCTGCCTGCTTGTTGATCTTTCTTAACTGGCCGACCCGCATAATGTCGTTGGTGGCGTTACTGCTGGCTGCCATCTATCCGTTCATGAAACGATTCACCCATCTTCCCCAGATCATGCTGGGGGCCGCCTTTGGCTGGGCGGTACCTATGGCCTTCATGGCCCTGACCGAGAGTATACCCTTGGTGGCCTGGATAGTGTTTATCTCTGCCGTGATCTGGGCACTCATCTACGACACCCAATACGCAATGGTCGATCGAGAGGATGATCTGAAGATCGGTGTTAAATCGAGTGCGATACTGTTTGATCGATACGACAACCTGATTGTGGGTCTGCTTCAAGTTCTCATGATCGGGCTGCTGTTGATAGTAGGCGTCTTGTCTGCTCGCGGTGGGCTTTACTACATGGGGGTGATGTTGGGTGCTGTATTGTTTGCCTACCAGCAGTGGTTGAGTCGGGAGCGAGAACCCCAAGCCTGTTTCGAAGCTTTTCTCAACAATAATATATTTGGTATGGTGATCTTTATCAGCCTGTTGCTCGATTATGCATTTTAGGGCCTGCTAACATTAATCCAATACGCCCTGCTGAGGCTGTTTTTGTGCCCTAGCAGCAGATAGATTACTGCTTCTCCATACAGTGATCGATAATAATTCTGTTATAGGACGCTGCATATTCTGAGGCAGCTTGTATCAGTTTCAAATGAATCTCGCCAAGCACTGTGTCAGTGGAGCCTTCCAGGTAACGGACACCGCAGATACTTTTTGCCTTGGAGATTAGATCAGGCTCTAAGCCCGGCAGGTTGGTTGTGCGTGAGGCCATTGCCATCAGGCGTTTGTCACCTCTGGCCAATGCTTGCTGAGCACTCTTTTCGGGATCTGCATCTTTTAGCCACAACAGGGATTCCACGGCGCTTTTCTCTTGCGGTGTAACCTGATTCATATCAATACCCTCCATCTCCTGGCAGGCGCTGATAAGGAGAGATAAAAAAACCAGCGGTAAAATAGATCGCTTCACTCAATATCCTCTCGTTTGTGTGCGGATCGCAATAACTCCAAGACCCATAGTATGACGCCACTCACCGCGCCGTAAAGATGTGCATCTACGATAACACGTCCACTTGCCAGTGATTCACTGCCTGGCATGGGTCCCTGCCACTGCTCCCAGAGCAGTTTTAAAATCAGAAAAGTGAGTATGAGCAGGGAGGGGGTGGGCTGGGATTTGAGTTGGCTCAAGATGGCCCAGCTCAACAGACCATGCAGCATACCCGACAGTCCCTGATACCAGACCACTTCCGGGCTGAAAAACCATAACCCTGCAGAGGTACCTAGTATCAGTAGAGAAATTCTCAGCAGACACCAGCCCGACCGATAGGTTGTAAGAAAAAGTCCCCAGATCAGCCAGAACCCGGCAAGGTTCATCGATAAGTGACCCCATCCCAAATGTGTCAGGTGGCCGCTGATCAGACGCCACCACGCACCCGCTGCAATGGGGGTACGGTGGTATTGCAGGATTTCGATGAGGGATCCCGGTATCAGGGCAATCAGCAGACAGCTAATGCTGATGATCAGCGGACAGATGAAACGCCGTTGTTCAAATACTTCACGCACAGGGAATTAGTCTGGACTACTACAGATCGGGCAGGCGGGGTCTGACATCAGGCGTAGGGTTCGCCACTCCATTTGCAGAGCGTCCATTAGCAGGAGCCTGCCCTCCAGGGTTTTACCGACACCCGTTAACTGTTTGATGGCTTCAATGGCCTGAATGCTGCCGATCACACCGACCAGGGGGGCGAGGACACCATTGGCAGAACAGGTCTCGTCCATCTCTCCCTCATCAGGATAGAGACAATGGTAGCAAGGGCCGCCTGGCTGTCCCGTAAAGACACTGACCTGCCCTTCCATACGGATGGCAGCCCCTGACACCAACGGTGTTTGATGGGTATGGCAAGCCTTGTTGATAGCGAATCGGGTAGCAAAATTGTCCGTGCCGTCGAGTACAAGATCGGCCTGTTTAACCTGAGTCACAAGCTGTACTTCATCAAGCTGTTTCGAGATGGTTTCGATCCTGCACTCAGGATTGAGGGCGAGTAGAGACGCTCGAGCCGACTCTACTTTTAGCTGACCGATTCGTTCAGTGGTGTGGACGATTTGTCGTTGCAAATTTGTCAGGTCTACCTGGTCGAAATCGACCAGCACCAGCGTACCAACACCAGCTGCAGCCAGATACATGGCTGCCGGTGAGCCAAGTCCACCGAGGCCAATAATCAAAATCCGTGCGTCGAGTAGTTTTTGCTGTCCCTCGATACCAATCGACGGAAGCATGATTTGTCGGCTGTAACGCAACAGTTGATCATCGTTCATTTGGATAGATCCTATGCCTGTCGAAAGGCTCAGCGTGCCATTCAGCCGTCCAGGAGATAGGCTGAATAGTTAAGGTTTAGAAATACTTGCGCCAGTGCTCAGGACGTTGATCACGTAGATTGTGATTCATGCGTTGATAGCGGTCAGCAAAAATCATTCGGGTACATTTCGAATCGCTGCGATTACAACCCATATTGGCGCGTTCAGTCTCCTCGGTATAGTGATAGAGGGCACGCTTGAGGCGATAGAGCAGTCGATTGTCGATATGCAATCCCATTGAGGTCAGACCTATCTCTATCTGTTCGAGGGAGACCTTCATTAACTCGTAACTGAGATGTAAATGGGTTTTGGAGTGTGGGGTTGCATGAAGAATGCCGTCTACATCGGCCAGCAGCATGGCGGCAGTAGCAGCCTGATCGGGGTCCGGGTGGAGTTCGACAAAGTGAATGTCCCGGTTTTTCACCATGTCGTTTGGGGGATCACCCATAAGGGCCAATCCTAACGAAAGCAGGGAAATAATCAAGCAATCGATGTCGAGAAACAGGCGTTACTTCTCTACCATCCTCGCTTCCGTGATGCGTGGCTGACCCGCCAGATCCTGGTGCGTTGCAATTTCACTGAGTCCAGCCTTTCTCAGCAGACCATGGACCTCAGTAGCCTGTTGGTAGCCATGTTCCAGCAATAGCCAACCACCATCCTTCAATCTGCCAGCGGCTGCCTGTTGAATGATTAACCGTATATCGGACAACCCATCACGGCCCGATACCAGCGCTGTGCTGGGTTCACGAGGGAGATCTCCCTGGGAGAGGTGCGGGTCGTTTTCCTCAATGTAGGGTGGATTGCTTACAATCAGATCATAGGAAGCTCCCGTTGGTAGTGCATGGCACCAACTCCCCTGAAAGAAGACGATCTGATTGAGTGAGTGACTTGCGGCATTCTCTCGGGCCAGGGTCAGCGCTTTAGCGGAAAGGTCGGTGGCATGAATCTGTGCATCAGGACGCTCGCTAGCCAGTGCCAAAGCGATGGCGCCGCTGCCGGTGCCTAGATCGGCAAGCCGTGGTTGAGATCTCGCTTGCAGATGACGTAGCGAATGTTCCACCAGCAGTTCGGTTTCCGGTCGCGGGATCAGTGTATCCGGACTGACCTGCAGTGCCAGTGACCAGAATTCGCGTATACCTGTGATGTAAGCGATCGGGGTGCCTGAAAGACGCTGCTCAACAAGTGCTGTGTAGCGCTTGTGTTGATCGGGTGTCAGTGTTTTCTCCGGCCAGGCAAAGAGGTAGCTGGGTGGCTTGTCGAGTAGATGACAGAGCAGCAGACTGGCCTCCAGCGCGGGGCTGGCATGTGGTAGTTCAGCTAGTGTGCGTGTGGCGGATTGCAGGGTCTGCTGCAGGGTGATCATGGCGTTATCGGGAGTGGATCACGCTTCACCCATTGCTGCAAGCGCTTCGACCTGTTGCTCACGCAATAGCGGATCGATGACCTGATCCAGGACCCCAGTCATCACCTCATCCAGCTTATAGAGAGTGAGATTGATGCGGTGGTCGGTCAATCGGTTCTGAGGGAAGTTGTAGGTGCGTATACGTTCTGAGCGGTCACCACTGCCAACCTGAAGTTTTCGAGAACTGGCCTGTTCGCTGGTGATTTTATCCTGTGCCTGGGAGAGCAGTTTTGCCTGCAACAAAGACATGGCCCGGGCCTTGTTCTTGTGCTGGGATCGCTCATCCTGACACTCCACAACAATCCCACTGGGTAGGTGGGTCAGACGTACTGCAGAGTCTGTCTTGTTGACATGCTGTCCACCTGCACCGGATGCACGATAGGTGTCGATACGCAGGTCACCACTGTTGATCTCCACATCATCGACCTCTGCCGCTTCAGGAAGAATAGCCACGGTACAGGCGGAGGTATGAATACGTCCCTGGGATTCGGTTTCGGGGACCCGCTGTACCCGGTGGGTACCCGATTCAAATTTCAAGCGGGAGTAGACAGCGTTGCCGCTGATTCGACAGACGACCTCTTTGTAACCGCCATGTTCTCCATGGCTCTCACTGATGGTCTCGGTCTGCCAATGCTGAGACTCCGCGTAGCGCAGATACATGCGGAAGAGATCACTGGCGAAGAGTGCTGCTTCGGCACCACCGGTGCCTGCTCGGACTTCCAGAAAGACATTGCGTTGATCATTGGGATCGGCAGGGATCAGCAGGAGCTGCAGCTCGGGTTCGAGCTTCTCTTTCGTGGCCTGAGCAAGTGCCAGTTCCTCCTTGGCAAGCGGTGCCATTTCGGGGTCGGTCATCATTTCCTGGGCAGCGTGGACATCCTCTTCTGCAGTCACATAGCCACGAAAGGCCTCTACGACAGGTTCCAGTTGGGCATATTCCCGGCCCAGGTCACGAAACTGGTTCTGATTGCTCTGGATCTCGGGATCAGCCAGAAGGGCAGTGATCTCTTCGAAGCGTTCCGCGATTTGATCCAGCTTACCGCGCAGTGAAGGCGTCATGATTTGTTATCGGTTTTTTTAAGCTGGAACAGTGTATTGGCGGCTTCCAGTAATTCCATCTGACCATTGAATCCTGCCTGGCGCATTTGTGCACTGGGGGTGTGCAGCAGCTTATTGGTGAGTGTACGTGCCATAAATTGAATGACCTCATCAGCGGGCTTGCCTTTAGCAAGCTGCTGTAAGGCCTTCTGTTGCACCTCGTCTCTGAGTTGCTCGGCATAGCAGCGATAGTCCTGAATCAGCTCTACGGCATCCAGGGAGCGCAGCCACCCCATGTACTCACCGACATAGTGATCAATGATCTCCTCCGCCTGTTCCGCCGCTTCCTCTCGAGATCGCATGTTCTCCTGGATGACCTCATCCAGATCATCGACTGTGTAGAGGTAGATGTCACTCAGATCTGACACCTCGGGTTCGATATCCCGCGGTACGGCGATATCAACCATGAAGATCGGTCGGTGTTTTCGTTCCTTAAGCGCACTCTCGACCGTCCCTTTACCCAATACGGGAAGCGGGCTGGCAGTCGACGAGATGACAATGTCAGCTTCGGATAGATGGCGGCTCAATTCGGTCAGTGCAATGGCATATCCATCGAATTGGGCGGCAAGTGTGTGCGCCTTTTCGACTGTTCGATTGGCGACAATGATGCGTCCGACACCGTGCTGATTGAGATGGCGGGCAGCCAGTTCAATGGTTTCACCGGCACCTATCAGGAGTGCGGTCTGCTCGGAAAGGTTGCTGAAAATCTGTTTAGCCAGACTGACTGCGGCAAATGCCACTGAAACCGGGCTGTTGCCTATGGCCGTGTCAGTTCGGATCTGTTTCGCAGCTGAGAAGGCATGCTGGAAGAGTTTGAATAAGAGTTTTCCTGCGGTTCCGGCATCGGTGGCCGTCTGATAGGCAGCCTTTACCTGCCCCAGGATCTGTGGCTCGCCCAGTACCAGGGAATCCAGGCCGCAACTGACACGAAGCAGGTGCTTGACTGCATCCATGCCAAAATGGCTGTAGAGGTAAGGGTTGACCCGGTCACCCGCTAAGCCGTGAAAGCGGCTTATCCAATCCGCCAGCGGCTCGTGATCTTCCTGGTTGATGGTGCAGTAGACCTCTGTGCGATTGCAGGTAGAGAGTATAACAGTCTCTTCAACCGCTGGGTTTTCCTGCAGGCTACGCAAAGCTCCCGCAATGATATCGGGGCCAAAGGTAACCTTCTCGCGGATATCCACGGGAGCGGTTTTATGATTGAGTCCAACGGCGAGTATCGACATTCAAATTCAGTACACAGACTTCTAAAGAAGGGAAATTTTGTTATATCAAGGGGTTAAATTCAAGTTTAATTCGCACTCTTAACTCTTTGATGTGTATAGTGTGGTGTAATACGCAGTTCATCTCTTAAGCGGATCTTAATCTTAGAGGTCCATGATAGGCAGGAACTATACGAGAATAATAACTATCGCATGAGATGACAGTTAAGGTTAACCCCGATTGCTAAGTGACCGGGTTGTCTGTTATTAATGTGTAGTCAATTTTAATAAGTCGCTTATAAGAAACACGTAATTCAATAATATTTAGGGCGGTAGTGTGTGTCTTGAAACCGCTCAACTTTTGAGGAGGATGAGTCTATGCAGGTGCAAAAGTTTGTGTCCGCAGCACTAGTCAGCGGTTTGATGTTTTCCAGCTGTGTTATAGCCGGTGTTGCCAAGGATCTTACACTACCGAGTGGTACGCCGGACGCCAATACAATCGCGGATCAGGTCTATTTCGTTAACCATTTCTACTCGCTGAAGAATTTTGGGATCACTAACAATAACAAGAACCCCAAAAAGAGTAACAGAGCCACCCCTGGCAAGATCACGGTTATCGTGAATAAATCGGCGGGTAGCAAACCGACCACAATTACCGTCGAACGCTATCTGAATAACGAATATGACGATGGCTCCACCAACGGCCAGGATATTGCCATCTTCCGTTCCGGTAAGCTGAAAGGCACCGGGATGTTGATCACCGATTATATCGATGACAACAAGAGCCAGGCCTACTCTATCTGGCTGCCCGCACTGCGTAAGATCCGCCGTTTTGCAGAGCCCGCCCATGATGACGCCTGGGGTGGTACCGATTTCACATTTGGTGATGTGACCCTGCGTAAACCCAAAGACGAGACCCATGAACTGCTCGGCACCGAGACGTTCAATGATTGTTTGGGCGCTATCGCTAAAGAGGAGTCGAAAAACAAGTATCTCCCCAACCCACCGGATGCAGCATGCGATCACAAAGGGAAAGAGGTCTACAAACTGAAGAGTACGACCAAGCGGGAAAATTGGTGGTATGACCACCGAGTCAGCTATATCAATACCAAAACCTTCGCAGATTATCGTACCGAGTACTTCAAAGGCGATAGCAAGATCAAAGTGATCGACAGGGACTGGCGGTCTCTTGAACAAGATGACCCGCGTGCCCAGTACTGGGGCTACTGGTATGGTAAGACCTTCGGATCCGGACATGAGACCTGGGCGGTTATACCCAAGGAAATCGTCCAGTTCAATCAGGGGTGGGCATCTGATTTTTGGTCTGAGAAGACCTTGAGAAAAATAAAACGTTAAACATAAATGGGAGCACCTTTCCAAGGTGCTCCCAATAAAATCCGGCCTACCGGCAAACGGAGGCCATACACATCATCGTATCCGGCATGAGTTAGGGATAAAGGGCTGCCGGTAATCGTTGAACCCGGGAGGAATCATTCATGTTCAAACGCTGTAAGTTGCATCAGTCGATACTGCTCGCTTTGATTTTACCAACGGTCTCCTTTGCTGAAGTAGAGGTAACCGGTTATTTAAAAAATGAAACATCTGTCTTTACCCGGGAGGGCCAGCTGACCGGTGAAGCGGAGACCATGCTCGACCAGAAGGGTCATGACAAGGGTGATTTGCTCAAGTTCGAGAACTCTGCGCGTGTCTTCCTTAATGGTGATCTCGGCGAAGAGAGTACCTGGCATGCCGATCTGAACTTCATTTATGACTCGGAAGGGGTTAACGATTACTACAAAGGTCATGAACTCTATACCCAACACGACTATGTGAGGGAACTCTATGTTGACACCAGTCTGTTTGGTTGGGATCTACGCCTGGGTAAGCAGCAGGTTGTTTGGGGTACTGCCGATGGTATCAAGCTACTGGATATCATCAATCCCACCGATTTTCGTGAACTCAATCAAAATGCCATGGAAGATTCACGTATTCCGATCTGGATGATCAACGCAGAGCGCAATATCGGCGATAACAGTAACTTTCAGTTTATCGTGTCTCAGGTGGAAGAGAACAAAATACCTGGACTCAATCCGGTTGGTGATGCCGGACACCCCTTCCTGATGAAGGGTGTTGAGACGATCAGTGGTCAGGTGAATGGCTTTTATAATATTGCACCGGCCCTCAGTAATGTTGCTGCTACCTTTAACGCGGCTGCGATGGGTGGTGGCTTTACCGGTGGCATGCAGTTGCCTGTGGGTCTCAATCTCTTTGCCGGCTTGACCGTCGACGGTTTTGCAGGGAATTTCTGGGATGCTGCAACAACACCGGGTCTACTGAACCCTACAGTGCCAACTGATCCGATGGCCGCTCCGGGTTGGCTGCTGTTGAATGCCTTCTCACAGTTTGGTTTTACCGGCCAACCCAATTTTCCTGCTGGTTTGAACGATCCAAACGGTAATTTCGGCGAAACCAATCTGATGCCGATCACCGGGCTTACACCGCTCAGTCCTACTGAGGTCAGTTGGCAGCCCAGTGAGGCTTCCTCGGCATTTGAATTGATGTCCAATGCCACCTTTGCCACATTCAATACCTTCACCAGTTTCAGTGCAACGACACCTACTGGGCTGACTGGCACCTCCAGCGAGTGGGTGCGTGACTACCCGGATGACAGTGATGTCAATGCCGGTTTCCGTTTTCGCAATTCAACGGATGGCGGTTTGAACTGGTCTGTCAACTACTTCCACCACTACGGAGGTAATCCGGATATCGACCTCAGCTGGAGAAATTCGGCAGGGGATGAGTTGACCGTACAGCGCGCACCAACCCTCTTCTTCGATACTAACGGTACGCCAGGTCCGCAACAGAACGATACCTTTGTCCCCGATGTATCGACCAGCTTGAGCAGAGATCAGGCCCGGGCAAATTGGGACATGGGTAACGCAACGACCATTCTGGTTCATGATGGTACCGGTTCCACTTATTATGGCGCCCTTGATCCGAGTGCTGTACTCCCTGCACTGGCAGACGGTAGTCCTTTCAATGAGCCACCTGCGATGGGTGCGGGTGCACCCACTCTACGTTTCACAGAGTCGTTGCACCGGGTCAACAGCCTGGGTACATCATTCGACTACGCGCTTGAAGTGGGTGATGTCCCATTGGTGTTAAGGGGTGAGTTCCTCTATGACGAAGGTGAAAAGCAACCGGTAATAGACAAGTTTCTGTTGTCTATCGGTGATCTGACCAATGCCCTGAAAATGGAAGATGCAGACTACTTCAAGTATGTGCTGGGTGCCGATATCACGGTTGCCACCAACCTGCTGATCAGTGGTCAATTCATCCAGTTCCGCAATCTCGACTTTATTGAAGAGAAAGATACCTGCATGACCCAGACAGGGCAGACGATGGACTGTAGCCGTTACACGGCTGACTTTCCCACCATGAACCTCTCCAACGGTCTAAAAATGGGATATGAAGACAAAGAGTTCTATTCGCTCTTTTTCTCCAAGCCCTTTGGTGACTCGCAGGAGCATCGCTGGAACAATATCTTCATCTACGAAGAGGGCGGCGGCAAGTGGAACCGTCTGGATGTCGAATACACATTTACCGACACGGTTCTCGGCTCTGTGGAGTGGAACAACTATTGGGGTGATGAAGACACCACCTTCGGTCAGTTCGAAAAATCTTCCAACTTCCAAGTCGGCCTGAAGTGGATCTTTGAATGATCCTGAAAACGGACTTACATCAATAATCAAAGCAGTTGCAGATGCCCGGTAGGGATACCGGGCATCTGTATTTCTTATTGTGCTTTCACGGGGGTTGAGCCATGAGTGGTTCTGGGTCAAATAACGGGACAGGAAATCAGTGGGCTGAGCGCTATGCGGACTTTGTCATCAAGTTTCGCTGGCCCTTAATGTTGATCCTGCTGGTGGTTACCATTGTGGCCGCTCTGCAGGTAAAAAATCTGGATATGCGTAACGATCCGGATACACTGCTGCCGCCAAGCAACCGCTATGTGGCGACCAATCTTTATGCCGAACACAACTTCGGCATGGGTAATCTGATGGTCTTCGCACTGCGTATCAACGAAGGCGATGTTTATAAAAACTGGTTCGTCAACAAGGTCCAGGAGATACACAATCGGCTGGTCGCCTTAGAGACTGCGCGTGAATCGAACTTTATCGATATCGCGGCGAAAAAGATCAAGTTCATGGGGGCCGACGAGAATGGATTGGTCTTCAAGCGGCTTATTCCCACTGAAGGTATCAGCAATGATACCGATACAGCCGAACAGCAGCTCGCTTTCCTCAAGGAGGGTGTTGAAGGCAATCCGGTCATTGGCCCAATGCTGGTTGGATTTGAAGATGCCGACGGAAAAAAGTGTGAGTTTAAGGACAAGGATGCAAAGAGCTGTACCGCGAAATCGCTCTACATCATTGGAGACTATACCGATGAGGTGAAGGAGATCTATCTCCCCTGGGTACGCGAAGTGCGGGCCATGATGGATGAATATAGTGAGGACAAGCGCTTTGAGGTTCTGGTGGCGGGGGAACCCTACTTCCTGGCCTGGATGTTGGCTGACCTGGTCAACAAGTGGTGGCTGTTTGTCATCTCCTTTGCCATTGTCATCGCCGCACTTTGGTTTGAGTTTCGTAATTGGCGTGGCTCCCTGTTTCCTATTCTCGGGGTTAGCGCAACCATTATTCTGACCTTGGGGTTGATGGGTTTCTCGGCCTTCAAGCTGACCACCATGATGGTGTTGACGCCAATGCTGTTATTGGCGATTGGTATCGGGCACTCGGTCCAGGTAACCCGGCGTTTTATGCAGGAGCAGGCCGTCTCGGGAGACTGTGAATCGGCAGCCAGGGTTTCCATCTCACACACCATCGTGCCGGCCACACTTTCGATTGTTACCGATATGGTCGGTTTCGCCACCCTGGCGACTGTGGATATCTCATTCTACAAAGCGTATGCCTATTTCGGCATGTTCGGCATGCTGACGTTGCTGTTTACAACCACGACCTTGATTCCACTGTTGATGATGACTTTCCCCTGCAACCGGAGTGAGGTTGGTGAAGGACACGAGCATGCCTGGGAGTCAAAGGTTGGAGGATTCATCTCCGGTCTGTTGACCGGTCCTGGAAAGTTGATTCCGATCGGTATCGTTGTCGCCATTCTTGGTTGGTCGGTCTATGAAACCGATATCCTAAACGGTACGTCCGAGGACCTGATGCCGGGTGTCGAGAAGGGTATTAACTACTCCCGTGCTGCGTTTAAGGAGAAATCGATCACCATTCAGCATATCGAGCGGTTGAACGATATTATGCCGGGTGTGATTTCAGTTTCAATCCCGATTCGCGGTAAGAAACCGGTCTCTGAATTGTGTGTGGAAGCCCTCTTTCCAGAAGAGATCTACGATATTGAGGATCCGGATGAAAAGGTAGCGCAGTGCGAAAAAGCCCGAGTGGAATTGGCCTGTTGGGATCCCGATCCCTGTGGTGCTCAGGGCATCTTCAATCAGGCTGATGTATTGGCCGATATTGAAGCGCTGGAGGAGTGGATGCGTGCTCACCCCTTTATCGGCTTCACCGGCTCTTATGCACAATACATTCGTCTGGTGAATATGCTGCTGACGGCAGAGCCGGGTGAACAACCGGATGTCAAAGATCTTTATATCCCGACTTCGAAAAAATTGCGTTCCATCGATCCCGAAGACGATAGAGGAGGCGATGATATCGTCCAGCTCTACAATGGTCTGCTTGAGACCATGACCGAAGAGGGTGATATGGACTCCTTCGTGATGAAGAACTGGAACGAAGGTGTGGTGATGGGATTCGTCAATACCATGGACCCGGTAGAGACCCATCAGGTCACGATGGATATTCAACAATACATCGAGGATCATAAACATGATTCAGGCTTCAGCAAAGTGAACTTTGGTTTACGCTCCGGCCCGGTTGAAGACCTTTCGGGCGACAGCAATGAAATCTCCGTCGATGGCCCGAATTATGTCAGACCGGCACTTGGTGGGTTCCTGGGCGCCACGGAAGCCACTCGTGAGGTGGCCGTGGATAACTGGCTGGCAGGTCCATTGCTGACCGCCGCTGCAGTATTTGTGATTGCGGCACTGATCTTCCGCTCATTTGTGGTCTCGATTATCCTGATGGTGCTGTTGTTCATCACCCTGTTTGCCCAATACGGACTCGGTGGTTATATGACCAGTATTCAAAACTGGTCGGGTAATCTGGCCTTCCATCTTCAAGTGGCATTGAGTATTGCGATGGGGCTGGGTATAGACTACGGCATCTATATGATGTCGCGACTCAAGGAAGAGATGCAGGCAACTGCAGGTAACTGGCAGGAATCTTTGATCAACACCCTGAATACCACCGGTTCAGCGGTAATTATTTCGGTGATAGTACTGCTTGGCTGTTTTATCCCACTACTGAATACCGATCTTGCCAATACCTGGGGTTTGGGTATCTACATCAGTCAGGCACTGCTGATCGATGTGGTCACGGCCTTGACCATCCTGCCGATGCTGGTAGCCTGGTTAAAACCAAGGTTTGTTTTTGGTGAATATAAAAACTAAAAAAGTGAACTGAGCTGGATCTTAGATTCAGTAAAGACTCGAGCCGGCGTTATCGCCGGCTTTTTTTTTACTCTTTTGAGTGTCCAGGAATAAGTACAATGCGAATAAGGATTTCCTGTGATCGATAAAAATATTTACATTGATTTTCGGTGGCTGATTTGTGATAGGTAATCAGAAAAAATATATGTTTCCAGCTGTAGTTAGTCTAGCTGCTGATTTTCAGCTCATTAATTAGACGTGAATAGGCTGATTTCAGATCACTTATCATCGCTTTTGTATTCTCGAAACTCCCCTTATCTTCGAGAAGCCCCAATGCCTGGCTAATCTGCTTAACTTCATCTGCACCGATTGCAGCACTGTTTGATGCCAGACCTTGAGCAGCGCGTTTCAATGTTTCCGGGTCATTTTGTTCGACTGCCTGCTCTATGATATTAATCAGATCAGAAGAAGTTTCGTAATAGATTGTGATAAGGCGTGGCAGTATGTCAGGGTGGTTTGGTTGTTGCTGAGCCTGAACTGTCTCAATGATCTGTTTATTGAGAATGACTGATGGCGAGACTACAGGGGGGGGTGCTGTATGCCGGGTATCATCATAAACAGCACCCTCTGTATGTACTTGAGGTACATCAGGTATTAGCCACTTTTTCAGTATACCCTCGAGCTGACTCTGTTTGAGTGGTTTTCCCAGGTAGTCGTCCATACCCGCTTCCATGCATTTGTCCTGATCGCCGTCTATTACATTGGCAGTTAATGCGATTATTGTGATGTGCTCAGATTCTTTTTCATTTTCACGTATTAAACGAGTCGCTTGATAACCATCCATTTCTGGCATCTGGATGTCCATTAAAATCAGGTCATAACACTCCTGTTGCAACAGTTCCAATGTTTCCTTGCCATTTGCTGCAAGGGTGACCGAACAGTTGAGTAGTTGCAGCATTTCATTGATGACTGCTTGGTTAATCAGATTATCTTCAGCGACCAATACACGCGCAGCTCTTCCTAAATTATGTATTAGATCATCTGGGCTATGCAGCTCATTGTGACCTGAAATATGATCATCGCTGGGTTTAGGCTGGAGTTGTCCTGCTAACTGTTGAATGGTTTCGAATAGTTCAATCATGCGTACCGGCTTTACAAGGCATGCATCAATAGTACTGTCTTTCAGCGGATTGGCGCTCGGTGTCAGTAATTGTGAGTTCAACATTATTAAAGCAGGTGAGTGTAATGATGGGATGTGTCGGATTTTTTTTCCAAGTGCGAGGCCGTCCATATCGGGGAGGAACCTCTCGGTAATAACGATTTTGATGGGATTGTTAGTCGATGCTGCATGCAGAAGTTGTTGTATAGCCTGCTCGCCGCTAGTAGTCACTGTTACATGATGGTTGAAATCCTTCAGTGATTGACTGAGTATTTCGCCGATATGTCGATTACTCTCAACAAGTAATATCTCTATGCGCTGTTTCGAAAAAGGTCTCTTAGACTGATCCTGATGTACGTTTTTCAGCAAACCGAGACGGGTGGTAAACCAAAATAGGGAGCCCTTATCAGGTTCTGACTCCAGGCCTATCTCTCCATGCATTAGATTGGCCAGTTGTTTTGAGATAGCAAGCCCCAGACCGGTACCACCAAATCTGCGGCTGGTTGAGCTGTCTGCTTGAGAAAAGACATCGAAAATATGTGTCTTCATTTCATGAGAGATACCAATTCCACTATCTTCTACCTCGAACCTGAGGGTGATTTCTGAAGAGGATTTCATCCATGGCAGGACACGAAGAATTACCTCTCCCTGGTGGGTGAATTTAAGTGCATTACCGATCAGATTGATCAGAACCTGCCGAATACGATGATCATCACCCTGCAGGTGAACCGGTATGGCAGGTGGACAGTAACTGATAAGTTCCAGCCCTTTGTCTCTGGCCTGGCCACCAAGTAGCTGGATAACATCATCTATTAGATCGGTCAGGACAAAGGGCTTTTCAACCAGTTCAGCCTTGCCTGCTTCTAACTTAGAGAAGTCCAGGACATCATTGATGATGGTCAGTAGTGAACGGCCTGCACTGTGAGCAGTCGTTGCAAAGCGTCGTTGCCGCTCATTTAATTCGGTATTGAGCAGCAGTTCTGTCATACCCAGTACACCATTCATGGGTGTACGAATCTCGTGGCTCATAGTAGCGAGAAACTGTGACTTGGCCCTATTTGCCGCTTCTGCCTCCTCATTGGCGTCTTGTAATTCGAGAAGGGTAACAGCCAATGCCTGGTCACGGCTCTGTATCTGCTCCAACATCGTATTGAATCCCTCTGTTAATGTGCCCAACTCATCTCCACTCATGGATTCGGCTCTGAGGGCGTAATCACCCTTTTCCGAAACATCATGCATGGTTGAAGTCAGTACATTGATCGGTGTCGTGATCAGACGTTGCAGATGTGCGGCTAACAAATAGGCGATAAAGAAGGCAATAATCAATACCACACCAGCAATGACAATTTGTCGTTGCATGCTGGCGTTTAACTTGGTCAGATCCTGTTTGATATCGATGTGACCGAGAAGCTTGTTATTGAATCTGATCTCGTGGTGGATATCCAGGTGATTGCTATGAAAACGGTAACGAGTCAGTTTGTCATATGTGTTTACGATTGAGTCCCAATGATCAGTTTGTTTTGTTAATTGAGCCAATAGCTGTGTGTGATCATTGTTGTTGCTCTTGTAAGTAGCAAATAAGGTTCCTGCAGTATCGAAGATGCCCGCATAAACAACACTCTTCTCTTCACTGAGCGCATACAGGATCTCCTCGGCAGTAGCTGGGTCGCGAAACACCAGGGTGGCTGTAGCATCAACACCAAGTACCCGTGCCAAAGCTGTTGCTGACTCAACCATAGAGACGCGTTTGGCAACAAGTTCTGAAATGACAAAGGCAATGGAAGCCAGGCTGAGGACAGCAATACTGGTAGCCACAGCGATAGCGATAACCTTTGTCCGGATCGGCCATAGATGAAAATTGATGCCTGTCATTTTTTAGACATCTCACTGGAAGGTCTGACACGTTTTGCCAATCTGAGCAGTTTTGAGCTCACTTTTAGACGAGCCAGTTCAATCGCATCCATACTGATAACCAAGTCGATCTTGCGAGCTTTTTGTAACAGGCCGATTGCTCCACCTGCGGAGATGAAATTTGCATCATCTCCAACGGTCAGGATCGATTCAGCTGCCAGTTGTCTGAACAGAACGGGCGTGTATCCTTCATCCAGTTGATGGATGAAAAGAATATGACACTCAGATAGCTGTTTTGGATGTTGAAACTCCAGAAGGCGCAGTTGTCTGCCTTTAATAGTCTCGTTTTTTAGTACCGCATTGAGACTGTCATTGATTCGGCTTCTCCCAACCAGGCAGTAATTAAATGGACTGTCCTGGTTTTGAAAGGCACTTTCCGGCCAGGTAATGTAATTGGCAAAGTTGTAGAGAAACACTGCCTTTAACTCATGCTCTGCTGCCGATTCCGAGTGAGCGTAATCCGATGGCAAAAGGCACAACAGAGCGAATAGAGTAAG
Source organism: Candidatus Thiodiazotropha sp. (ex Codakia rugifera) (assembly GCA_025656675.1). Taxonomy (GTDB): domain Bacteria; phylum Pseudomonadota; class Gammaproteobacteria; order Chromatiales; family Chromatiaceae; genus Thiodiazotropha. The sequence continues at coordinate 181,737 of JAHXHN010000001.1, read as the reverse complement.
CGTCCTGAAAAAAGATCTCATTCTTACTCGGCTCGCTATCTGTGTGATAGACATCGATAGGGCCTCAGAATTTCAACTTCAACTGTAACAGGGCACTGCGTTCGACTTGAGTGGACTTCAATCCAACAGGTCCTGAAAAACCGGAAAATTCAATAAATTCAGGATGCTCATCATCCAACAGGTTTTGTAATGAAAAACTGAGTTCCATTTTTTGGTCTGGGTTCCAGCCAAGTCTCATATCGAGGCGGGCATAGCCTTCGATCTCTGAGTTGGGGATCCTGTCCACATAGTAGACTGAGGTATCGAACTCCAAGTCGTAGGGGAGATCAAGTTGTGAACGCAGTTGTGTCTGATGCTCAGGGGTGATATCCGTACTCTTGGTTGATGTGGTGTCACTACTACTGCTATCGGTTTCCAGATTGATCTTGAGCCAGGCATGTGAAGCCTTGATTGTCCATGTGGCACTGACCGCCCAATTGGCGGCCAGTTCCAAACCATAACTCTCACCGCTCATTTGGTTATCTAGTCCGATTTGAGTATTGCCGGGGGAGGGTGGTCCAATCATTTCAAAGGTGGATAGGTCGTCATATTCGTTGTAGAAAGCAGCTATATCGAGTGATAACTTGGAAGTTGTTTGTGTACGATAACCTAATTCGTAGGCCAGTAGTTTTTCCGTATCGAATGCTTCGCTACCCGATACTGAGATGGGTCCAACATGGACGATTACGTCCGTTTCAATTCTGGAGGGTGTACGTACCGCTCGTGAGACAGCGCCCCAAAAAGAACTACTGTCATCAGGTGTCCAGATCATTCGTAAACTGGGTTGAAACTCGTTGCCGGTATAGTCATTATGCTCATATTTTGACCCCAGAATCATATGTAATCGGTCTGGCAGCAATGTGATGTCATCCTGTACAAAGGCACTGACGATGCGATCCCGGTTCTTACGATGGTTGAATCTGAGGGCTGATGTTTCGGGAGAGTCTATTTCATCTCGAGTGGACCGGTATCCGGCTCCCCAGACGATTGCATGTCTTTCGTTAAGCAGAAAGTCGTGTTGGAAATCGAGGTCGTAGGTATTTCTATGTTCTGTCAGCGTTGTGTTTTTTCTATGGGTTCTGTCGTAATAAAACTGTAAATTCAGACTGCTTTCCTGAGATAGGTGATGGGTCCAGCGTGTCAGTAGATTGCCGCCTGAAGTGTCGGCCTCATCTCTGTTGATACTACCTGAGGGTGGTGGAAAGGGAGTAAAGTTGTTCTGTCCTGCCATACCGTTATAGAGATCACCCTGCAGAGTAAGGTGGTCTATCTCGGAGGGCTTGCTGTCTATTCTGAAACCAAGGTGCTCTCCTTGCCAGTCATCCCCCGCATCGCTCCCATCAAAGAAGATGGCGCTATCGCGTTGAAATCCTTTTGCATAAACCCTATAGGCGTTATCAGCAGTGGTTTTGCCACTGAAACGCAACGTCCCTGTTATCTCCTCTTCATTGCCGCCAGCCAATGAGATCAATCCACCTTCGCTTTCATGTGCCGATGTTGTAATGATGTTGATAATGCCGTTGACTGCATTAGAGCCCCATAGAGTGGCACCCGGACCACGTATAACTTCGATACGTTCGATATCTTCCAGTACCGTATCCTGAACATCCCAATAGACACCGGAATAGAGGGGTGTGTAGAGACTGCGTCCATCCATCAGCACCAGCAGCTTGTTGGCATAACGACCGTTGAATCCGCGTGCACTGATGGCCCATTTACTGGCGTCGATTCGTGCTACATGTATCCCCGGTACCATGCGTAGCAGCTCCGGAATATGGGTCATACCGGAACGACGTATGTCCTCTCGAGTAATGACATAAATGGCGCTGGCCGCATCAGAGAGCGTCTGTGCTTTACGGGAGACTGATGTGACCATCACTTCGAGTAGATCGTCCAGACTCAGGTGTTTTAATCTGTTCAGCTCATCATGCTCATCAGGTACACCAGCAGTGGCCTGCTGACTGGTAAAGAGGAGCACTGACAAAAACAAGGGGAGAATGAAGCGAAGTTTCTTCATACCTTGTCTGAGTTGTCTATCGGTGTATGTGGACTTGTTGTTGAGTAAAATATTCATCATATATTCAGGTCATAGATGTAAATGTTGTCAATTCATCCCATCAGAGGGGGTTCCAACGTCGATTTACTGTACTCGCCGGATCATCAGGTTCACGCTCAAGCAGATGTTTGAACTCACTAGCAGACACTGCCGGGCTGAACAGATAGCCCTGGAAAAAGTCACAATCTTGCCGCTGTAGAAAACGGTGTTGCTCAATGGTCTCTACTCCTTCTGCCAGCACACTCAAACCAAGATTTTTAGCCATGGAGATGATAGTTGTGGTGATCTCCATATCATCTTTTTTATAGGGAATCTCATCGACAAAGCTTTTATCGATCTTGAGTTCATCCAATGGCAGCCGCTGTAGATAGGCGAGCGAGGAGTAACCGGTACCAAAGTCATCGATGGATAGGTGCAGTCCCCGTTCCCGTAGTTGGTAGAGAATTGATCCTGCTTCTGTTTCCCGCTCCATGAGGGCACTCTCGGTAACCTCCAATGAGAGTTGTCCGGCCGGATAACCGGTCTCCTTTAAGATCCGGGTAATTTTCTCAACTAAATCACCCTGTCGAAGCTGATGAACGGAAAGGTTGACTGCCAAGGAGAGCGGTGGGAATCCATCCTCCAACCAGGCTTTACCCTGAGTGCATGCTTCGTGCAATACCCAATCACCAATCTGGTTGATCAGTCCTGTCTCTTCCGCTACCGGGATGAATTGACTCGGAGGAATATGGCCGTGATCAGGGGTGTGCCAGCGTAGCAAGGCTTCGGCTCCAATAATCCGGCCACTATGAAAATCGAGTTGAGGCTGATAGAAAACAGAGAGCTTCTCTTCTGCCAGGGCATGTCGCAGATTGTTATGTATCTCGATACGTAGATGCGCTGCCAGGGTCAGTTCTTCGGAGAAGTAGCAGAAACGCCCGCGCCCCTCATTTTTTGCTTTGTAGAGGGCAGTATCAGCATGTTGCAAGAGAGTTTCCGGACTATCTCCATGATCAGGATAGAGGCTGATGCCTATGCTGGTACCAACTTGTAGCTCCAATCCTTCCGGGAGTTGCCACGGTTCATTGAACGCTTGGATAATCTCGCTGGCAAGGATTGCTGCGTCCCCGGGGTTGAGCAATCCCTGCATCAGTATTGCAAATTCATCACCACCAAGGCGGGTTACCAGATCGCTTTCACGTAATCTTTTGCTTAATCGTTGTGCAACCAGTTGCAACAAATGATCACCGATCAGATGGCCATAACTGTCATTGATATCTTTGAAGCGGTCGAGATCAAGAACCAGTAGTGCCATCATTTCGTGGTTTCGACCGGCTGTCTTCAACCCATATTCAAGCTGGGACATGAGCAATCGTCGGTTGGCCAGGTGGGTTAGAGGATCATGGTGGGCGAGGTACTCAAGTTTGGCCTCGGTTTGTTTGAGTTGACTAATGTCTGAGAAGACGCCGACGTAGAATCTCAAATCGCCCTGGTCTCCATGAACGCTGCTGATGCTCAGTAATTCAGGAAAGATCTCACCGTTTTTACGACGGTTCCAGATTTCACCCTGCCAGTGACCGGTAGTAGTGAGACTGTCCCACAGTTTGCTATAAAAATGATGATCGTGTTTTCCCGACTGAAGAATACTGGGTGTAATGCCGAGTACTTCGGATTCTGAATAGCCCGTTAGTTCGGTAAATGCCCGATTGACCATACAGAGGATTCCTTCCTTGTCAGTTACCATCACACCTTCACGAGTATTTTCAAAAAGCGTCGCATAGAGACGCTGACGCGTCATCAGCTTGTCTCTCTCTGTGATATCTCTGGCAACTGCAAGGGAGTAGTCGGTCATTTCGTGACGCAGGTGTTTAGCATTCACTTCGATAGGGACAAGTGTGCCGTCGCGCTTACGGTGTGTAGTACGTAATGTCAGACTGCCTTCAGCTTTTAGACGGTCCTGTATCACTTTCCATTTTTCGGCATTGCTGATACCCGTAGAGATTTCCCAAACCATCATGCTGCAGAGCTCATCACGGCTATAGTTGAGCATGCTGCAGGCCCTGTCATTGATTTCGAGGATGCGTCCGCTCTTTGATTCTATGATGTAGATGGCGTCATCGATCTGTTCAATCAGGCTCAGCAGGAATACTTTCTGTTGTGCCTCTTTGAGGTTGCTGCGGGTTTTCACTAGATCCCGGTTGGTACGGGCCAGGGTCTCATGCAAGTATTCCACATAGCGTCCCTGCAACGCTTTAACCAAATCATGACGTGTGATAAGTCCTGCAAGCTTACCGTCCCCATCTGTAACTGCCACGCGTCTGATACACTGTTTTTCCATTATTCGTGCAGCTTCTTGCATCGGCAGGTCTGGGTGACATGAGATGACAGGCGTGCGCATGACCTTCTCAACAGTAACCTTTCCATTTTGATCCATTGTCTGTGCGAGATGGACGATATCGCGCTCGGTAAGTATGCCTAATGGATATTGCTCTTTGCAGATCACAATACAACTGATGTGGTGCTGGGCCATGAGACTGACGGCCTTTACCAAAGGTGCTGACGGTTCCAGGGTGACAACCTGTCGAGACATGATTGAATCGACAGTCTTCAGTTCAACCAGATACTCCATACCCATGTGGTGGAGGAAGTCAGCTTCACTGACTAAACCGATCAGGCAGCCAGCCTTGTCGATGACCAATAAATGGCGGTAGGATTTCCTGGTCATCAACCGATAAGCATCAAGGAAATCAACCTCCTCCCCCGCAGTCAGTGGTGGGGAACTCATGACCTCGCCCATGCAAAGATCCTTGATCGGGTGTTCATCGGCCATCAACCGAATGGCATCCTGCTCAGTAAAAATACCCAATGGTCGATTCTGCTGGTCAGTCGCAACGATACAACTGATCTGAGACTGCTCCATGATAGCCAATACCTTCTGTATAGGGGTATCGTCTGTGACAGTCTCAACCACAGCAGTCAAGATCTCTTTCAGTAATGGGGCAGACATATTCTGGCGTGTTTAATGACAGATATAAGTGGTGTGTGACTATCAGATGGTTTGTCGGGCCGTCATGACGGCTCCCCTAGAAATGAAGATTCAGTTTTCTTAGTTAACCAGTTCATTAAAATCAAGGCGACTTTTCTGATTTCATAGGGTTTACCGATAAAGTCATCCATACCGGCTTCTTTACAGCGAATCGGGTTTTCTTCAGAAACGAAAGCTGTGCATGCAATGATGGGTAAGTGTGAACCATTGTTGAGTGCCTGCTCTTGCTGCCGAATCCGGCTGGCAGTTTGATAACCGTCGAGAACGGGCATTTCGCAATCGAGTAACAACAGATCGAAATCCTCTGTCTGTAAGAGATCAAGGGTTTCCATGCCATTTTCCGCAACCCTGTAATAACAGCCAAGACTATCAAGCATAGCGGTGGCAAGCTCGATATTGATCGGATTATCCTCCGCCAGCAACACCTTTCCTCCCAATTGAGGCAGTGGTTCATTAATATCGGTTTCAAGCTTTGAAAGGTGGGTAATGATTTTTTTATCTGTCAATTGAAATGGGATTTCGAACCAGAAGAGCGTACCGCCCTCGCTCCCCTTAGAAAGACCTATTTCACCACCCATCAAGGCAATCAGCTCCTTGCTGATGGTCAGCCCCAAACCATGGCCACCACTACCTTGATCAAACTCGTTTGATGCTTGTGAAAAGTAGTCAAAAATGGATTCGTCTTCACCAACCGGAATGCCTTGACCTGTATCTTCGATCTCAAATCGGATTCGACATCCATTCGGTGTTGGCTTATGTGTCTGTATTGCACGAAAAATGACAGACCCCTGGTCTGTGAATTTTATGGCGTTACCAATCAGATTGATCAGTACTTGCCGCACACGGGCGCTGTCTCCAAGAATGTGAGTGGGAATTTTTTTATCGACACTGTGTTCTATGTGCAGTCCCTTCAATGCGCCCTGGGAAAGAAACAGGTGGTGTAGTTCATCCATCAGGTCGGATAAATCGAAATCACTCTCTATCAAACGCATCTTTCCCGCTTCAATCTTTGACATGTCCAGTAGATCTGTAATGAGTTCCAGCAACGATTTTCCGGAGCTTTGTATGATCTCCGCATAGCGCTTCTGGGTTTGGCCGAGTTCGCTATTGAGTAACAGCTCGGTCATCCCAAGAACACCGTTCATCGGTGTCCTGATCTCGTGAGACATCTTGGCCAGGAATTGCGACTTGGCACGGTTGGCTGATTCAGCGGTCTCTTTTGCCTGAGTAAGCTCCCGGGTCTTCTCCTCAACCAACTCCTCCAGGTGATAGCGATGTCTCTCCAGCTCTGTCTGAATACTTGAGCGTTCACTGATCTCCTGCCTGAGTCCTAAGTTAAGACGTTCCATCTCATCGGATGCCTTCTGCAATTTTTCAATCAGATCCAGGTTTTCAAATCTCAGGGCCAGGCTTTCGACAAGCGATCGGTGGGTATAACGAGCAATCATCATCATCATCAGGGTGTAGGCCAAGACACCAAGCAGTAACCCGTCCGGGAAATCCAGATCGACAAACAGATAGCGTATAGCGAGTGCAATTGGTGCGGGCAGACTGTAGGCATAGACTGCTTCCATAAATATTGCCAATACGCCACTGCCAGCTGAGATTACACCGGCGATAACGATAAGGACGAAAGCTTGATAGACTGTCTCCTGCGGGTAGAGTGGAAGCAGCAGCATCGCCCAACCGATACCGGTCATGCCTGTCGCTAGCGTGTAGAGAAGCATCCAATTCGGATGATCAGCAGCTAACCACTTATGTTGACGTCGTAAGCTGATCAGCAGTAAACGAAATCCGACTGTGATGATCATATAGGCAAGCCAAATTGCCGCAACCTTGGGTGGTACCTTGTCCCAGAGAATCAATGCCACAACTATCGATATGATAATCACTGATAGATTGGCAGGAATGCCACTCCGGAACAACAGATCGAGTTGTTGTGGGAATATCGCTTTCAGTCTGCTGTTATTGATGTTCATTTCCGGTATAAAAATGTCCAGGAAACCCTGGCTACACTTAAAGATTTAATGGCTTCAGTATGGAGCACTAATGGCTATTATCTTTCTCTGTATTCACTCATCCTTTGTTGAGCGACTTTTCTCAGAGAGGGTGGCAATCTCTTCCGGATGATCGGCATATTTCAATGCAATCTGCAGGAATTGATCCGAACAGGCCTCAAAGGCATCAGTGACATCCGGATCGAACTGGGTGCCCCTACCCTGCAGAATGATTTCAACCGCTTTGGTATGAGGGAATGGGGGTTTATAGACGCGTTTACTTATCAGTGCATCGTATACATCGGCAACCGCCATCAGGCGACCGCAAATGGGTATTGCCTCACCGGCAATGCCATGAGGATACCCCTTGCCATCCCAACGCTCATGATGTGATTCAGCGATCTCCCGGGCAAAGCCAAGGAAGGAGTTGCCACCCAGTTTCTTTTCTGCAACCAATAGGGTATTGCGACCAAACAGGGTGTGCTCTTTCATTTTGTTAAATTCCTGGTCGGTGAGCTTGGCCGGTTTGCAGAGTATGCTGTCACTGATACCGACTTTGCCGATATCGTGAAGGGGTGCGGAAAGATAGAGCAGGTGGACGGTCTCGTTATCGAGATAGTCACTGAATCGGGCATGATCTTTGAGCTTCTCGGCCAACAGTTTCATATAGTTTTGAGTACGCTTGATATGCCCGCCGGTTTCTGGATCACGGTATTCCGCCAGAGCACCCATCGCTTCTATTGTCGCTTCCTGGGTTAGCATTAATTCCTGTGTACGTTCATGCACCAAGACTTCCAGATGATCCCGATGATGCTTCAGTTCAAGCTGATTATGTACACGCGCCTGAACCAGGACCGGCTTAAATGGTTTAGCGATATAGTCGACTGCACCTAACGCGAGTCCCTTCTCCTCATCCCCTTCATCTGACAGTGCAGTAATAAAAATAACGGGAATCTGGGCCGTGTTGGCATCATTTTTTAACCGTTTGCAGGTTTCATAGCCATCCATCTCAGGCATCATGATGTCCAGTAGAATCAGATCGGGTGGTGGAGTTTCCTGTGCGATGGCCAAAGCCCGTATACCATTTTTAGCTGCGCGCACATGATATTCAGGTCGCAGGGTACTGCTGAGTACTTCAATGTTACCGGCTGTGTCATCCACGATAAGAATCGTGGGCTTGTTTTCAGGTTGACGCATCAATTCCTTCCTCGACATTCGTCATCTCTTGACTGACACCCAGAGCAAAAGAGAGGTCCCTCAGCTCAGTGAGTGCCAGTTGAAAGTCGTAATCATCCACCGCCATACTCAATCCCATCCAGGCATCCTTAAGTGGCGAGTTTTTCAACTTTTCACTCAGCGCATCCATGACATCGACTACAGCGGTGTCATCGTTACGCAGCAATAATTCCAATTGGTCCAGCAATGGCGTTATTACTTTCATATCTGGCATATCGGTATCAATGGATGCCGGTATAGCTTTGCTGTCCATGAGTTCGTTTATGACTGGGGTGAGACAGTGTTCAACTGTTTGTAATAGCGTGAGCAGTTGTGCTTTACCTGTTTGTTCACGACAAGCCGTTTCCAGTGCCAGGGCTGTCTGTTGGAGGTGGTGTGCGCCAATACTCCCCGCTGAGCTTTTGAGCGAGTGGGCATGCCGGGTGGCAGTGGTGATGTCGTCCTCACCCAAGGCATTTTGAAAGCGCTCAGGAAAAGAAGCCTCAGAGGAGAGAAAACGTTTCAGTATGCGCTCGTAGAGTGCCTCATTGCCATTACAGACGACCAGCCCTGCTACTCTGTCAATGAACAGGGATGTCCCATCTGGCTCTGTATCTTCTAGTGTCTTAACTGATTCCTTACGGACAGCAGGAATATATTTGAGCAGTGTATTGTAGAGTTCATCCACTTTGATCGGTTTGGCGATGTGATCATTCATCCCCACCTCCAAAGACATCTCGCGGTCGCTCGACATGGCATTGGCGGTCATCGCGATAATCGGTAACCTATCCTTTCCCATCTCCTCCTGGCTGCGGATAATCCGGGTTGCGGTATAACCATCCATGACCGGCATTTGTACGTCCATCAGGATCGCGTCGACTGTTTTGGTTTCCAGCATCTTCAGCGCTTCTGCTCCATTTTTTGCGACTTGGACCTTAATGCCGATATTCGTCAACAGTTCCCAAGCCACTTCCCTGTTCAAGGGATTGTCTTCCACCAGCAGCACTTGTGCTCCCTGTAGTTTCAGCAGTTCCTCTTGATTTTCAGGTAGCGATACTTTACCAATCCCGTCCTGTTTTATCTTGTAATCGTGCAGGTGGCTGATACCATCTATGAGTGCGGATGGACTCAGTGGCTTTGCAAGTACTTGGTCAGGCTTTATGGCTTGGCATTGGCTCATTAAATCACTTGCCCCATATGCGGTGAGCATGATGACTTTTGGACGATGAGTCAGTGTCGGCTCTTTATGAATGGCTTCAAGTACCTCCAGACCATCCATTCCCGGCATCTTCCAGTCGAGTAAGACCAGACCGAAAGGCTTGTTTTGCGCTTGTGCCTTAAGTAATTCAATAAGTGCAGCGCCACCGCTATTGCAGGTTTTGGTATGGAATCCTATCGACTCCATCATCTCCTGTTGTATTTGTCGTGCACTATTATTGTCATCAACCACTAAAACAGGTAAGTCTAACAGTACATTGGGTTGGGTTTGGGGGAGAGTATTGGCGGATTCATCTTTGGCTAGAGTTACGGTAAAAGAGAATCGACTGCCCTTCCCGGGAGAGCTTTCGGCTTGCAGCTCACCACCCATGGCCTTTACTAATCGTTGTGAGATCGCCAAGCCTAAGCCACTCCCGCCATAACGACGGGTAATCGATCCATCGGCCTGGGTAAAGGCTTGGAAAAGACGATCTAATTGTTCGGTTTCGATCCCGATACCAGTATCGGTGATGGAGAAGCCAAGTTGAATCTGATTATGGTGCTGCTCTAATACCTCTGCTTTGACGACAATTTCACCCTGTGCTGTGAATTTGACTGCATTACCCCCAAGATTGACAAGAATCTGTTGTAGCTTGACAGGGTCACCTAACATCAGCGGAGGTATTCGTCGGTCAATATCGAAGATGAACTCCAACTGCTTTTCTGCTGCCTTTTGACCAACCAGATTACTGAGATTGTCAAATATCGATTCGATGGAAAAGGAGGTTTGCTCAAGTTCGAAACTGCCAGCTTCGATTCGGGAAAAGTCGAGGATGTCGTTGATGATATTCAGCAATGATTGTGAAGACTGACGTACCTTTTCCATGTATCGTCGCTGTTTTGGGTCCATGTTATTGGCTAGTAGGGCAAGGTGCGTCATACCGATAATTGAGTTCATCGGGGTACGTATTTCATGACTCATTGTGGCAAGGAACTCTGATTTTGCTTTGCTTGCCCGCTCTGATTTTTGGGCTGCTATCATCAGTTCGTGTGTGCGCTCTTCAACCTTTTTCTCCAAATCAAGATTGAGTTGGAACAGTTTTTTGTTGGATCTGTCTATTAACTGTACATTTGCTTCGACTTCAGCGGATCGTTGTTGCAGATTTTCTGCCATATCATTGATACCGCTGACCAGGGATTTGAATTCCTGCTGAGTAATATCGGGTATACGGTAGTCGAGATCACCGTTGGAAAAGGTGGCCACGCCATCCTTAATCTGTTTAATAGGTTTGGATATGGCACGAGAGACCCCAATTTGGGTGGCTATGGTGATCAGCACACCCAATATACTGATTAAGATAAAGAGTCTGCGTTTTTGTTGAATCTCCAGTCCAACAAATACTTGCTGTTGGTTGAAGTGGTTTACGATGAGTCTTTCCGTCGTTTGCAAATCCTCCAATAGATGGGACTTGATCGGTACCAGCTGTTCCAGAATGCTGAGCATATAGGAGCCAGATGGATCCATCATCTCATGCTCTTCCTGATATTGATGGATTGCAGCGCGGAAACGCCTCAGATTGAATGAGACGTTGTTCAGCATTGTGCTAATCTTTTTGTATACCGTGTTGTCTTTCTGCAGTACATAGACAGGGAGGTCTGAGAATACTTCAGTTAATTGCTTAAGATCGGATTGGGCCTGTTGTAGTGGAGATGAGATTTCATTGTATTCCAGTAATACTGTTTCGTGTTCAGCAATCAGCTGGGACTCTATTTCAAGCAGTAATTGCAGTAAGACGGACTGTGTGTCTGTTTGATTTCCAATTGTTGTAGTGGCTGGAGGTAGCTTCTGCGACAGGACGCGTAATTCATCAACCAGCTGAAGCTTTTGTTGAAGGGGGTCATCCAAAAGATCATCAGTGACTGAATCATCCGCACTGCCTGTCAGGACACTGCTTAAGCGTAGATAGGCTGCGTCGACCGGTTGACGATGTTGTGCATCGACGCTGTTCAATACCTGTTTAAAATGCTCAAGGATGCGATTGCTGCTGCCAGCCTGGAGTCCGGATTGCTGAGTATAGAGTTGAAAATCCCGTTCACTCCGGTTGACGATGGCAGCGATACGCGTAATGTCACGTAAGGATGTACCTCGGATTTCACTCATTATCTGGCTGTTGTCCTGGATTTCCTGGATAAGACTCTGACCGAGAGTGATAACGATCAGTAGAATGGATAGTAGACTCAAGGCACTGATACGAAACAGTACTTTGATAGAGGGAGCGATGATCATCTATTCACTCGCTAAAGCCCAGTTTCAGACTTTCGCCAATCTCACCGCTACCGAACAGGGGTATCTCTATCTTGGGATCTGGGTCGCGACCGGCAATCTCGAAGCGGGAAACACCAAATTGATACACCTCGCCAGGTTTGAAGATGACATCATCTCCATGACCGGTATCGAGTTTGCGCATGAACTCAACCCGCCAGACGCCCTCAGCCCAGACTCCTTTAGCAAGGATATCTGAACGGCTTCCACCAGGCTTCTGAATATTGTAGGCATGGGTCTGGTCACCGGTATACTCCACCAGCATACGATTTTGAAAAGCCGAATTGCCACTGTCACCTCGCCGGATCAGGTAGAATCTTGATCCGTTTTTTGACAGCAGCGGCAGAGACTTGGCTATCTTCTTAGCTGAATAGACTTGGAATTTATCATCGGCATAGCCGACTGGATCGGTGCGTGCGGATTTCCAATACCAGATGTCAGCTTTGTAAGGGGTGTTGGCGCTGAGGCTCAAATCAGTCTCCCGGGGTGAGATGGCCCATTTTAATACAATGGTATCTTCACGCTGGGGCCCTTTTCCGTAGAGTTCTATTTCCGGATTCCATTGCAGCGGCTTGTGATCACGGTTTTCAGTGGCATCGGGAAAGACCGCCAACATGTAGATATGCTGTTTGTCATAACAGGCACGTAATTCGATATCGATACCGGCAATAGCATCTCGGGTTATTACTGGCTTGATTTCAGACCACACTGGCTCGTCAGCCATCCCGTCTATGGTAGGCGGCTGTGAAGTGGGAATGGCAAGAAGTGTCTGATCTGCCGCTAGTGGTAGACTGAATAGCAGAAGTAATATTGCAATTCTCTGGGAGTACATGGCATTTGTTGAGTGCTGTATCTTTGTTTTTAAGGATTCCTATTACAGAAACTAGCGGCTATATAGGCGCATTCTTTACCCTACCAAAGCCGTTTGAGGTGGGATTAAGGAATGCCGATCATCCAATAGACGTGATTCAGGTTACAAAATCGTTTTTTTAAGCCTTTAATTCCCTTGTAAGGGGGCAGTGTATTAATTTTGTGACTGCATGAGCCGATAAGAGCTTTTCTCGATCCAGTCATAAAAAGTGTGAACTGCTAATGAAAACCAATCTGCCGCTAAAGGGTATTACCATACCGACTAGTAAGGTTTTGCCGACCTCTGGGAAACACTGACGTGATGAATCCTGGTTGGCGTTGTTGCTCAAGAGATCAGTGAAAATAGTCATACAGTGGGCGATGCAATTCAGACAGCCCTTCGAAGTGCTGAGGAGATGACTGGTCTGTCAAAGGAGTTGGCTGGCTTTGCTGAGAATACATGCTCCACTGTAAAAGCTTGCACCTCCTGGGTCCTTCGAAAAACCCATTGCGTTATACCTCACTGGACATCTGTTATTTAGGCGTTCAACCGGATTCATCCTGTACCCGATGGTAACTTGATCAGGTCATACCCTCTAATGCCATCGAATCTTCTGTGCATATAGAGTCGCTTGTCTTTGTAATGATGGCTGTCAATCAACACAAAACGATGTTCTTTTACAATGATACGGATAAATCAATCAAACTTATCTAAAGTAGGCCTCTCTAAATTACAGGGTATGTAGGCTGCGGCTCCGCCACACCGATTGCTTTGCCAACAGCTCAATATACCCAAGATGTGATATACAATCAGAAACAAAGAATCAATCCTCTGATTAGAGACACGCTAGTGTGGCAGAGGGTCACACCCGCCACTCCTGTATCCTTCAGAATGGTAGGGTCTGGGTACACAGTCCACACCTTATCTTGAGGCTAGATAATCAATTATGTAGTCGCTTGTGAAAAGGGCTGTACCTTTCATCGCAGTAGCGGTTATATTCAAAATCTGCAACAAATGTGGTGAACTCACTGGCAGGTATCGCCGGAGAGAACAGAAAACCCTGGATCACGTTACAATGATCCTGACTGATTTTCAATAAATCCAGTTGCTGGCGATTTTCCACTCCTTCGGCAACAACCTTCAGGTTCAGGCTTTTCGCCATCGCGATTATCGCCAATACCAGGGCTTTGTCTTCACTGTTTACTGTCATATCGGCTATGAATGCCCGGTCAATCTTGAGAATATCGACAGGAAAGCGTTTCAGGTAGCTCAGTGAAGAATAGCCTGTGCCGAAATCATCGATTGCCACCCTTATTCCAAGATTCTTCATGAATAAGAGCCATGCCAGCGACTCTGCCGTGTTTTCCATGATCAGACTTTCAGTGATTTCAAATATCAGTTTGTGAGGAGGTGTATCTGATTCGATCAGCAACTGCTTGATGAAATCCTTATCCACTGCATGACGGTTTCGATAGGCTGACAGATTAACTGACAGGTTGAGCGATGCGAGTGTCGTGTTGCGCCATGAAGATAACTGTTCGACTCCCTTTCGTATTACCCACTCGCTCAGTGGTCGAATCAACCCGGTCTCTTCAGAGAGTGGGATGAATTCTCCAGGTGAAATCATACCTCGAGTCGGATGGTTCCAGCGTATCAGGGCTTCTGCCCCGACGACTACGCATTGCCGGTAGTCCACCAGTGGTTGGTAGTAAAGTTCGAACTGCTCTCTCTCGATGGCACGACGCAGATCAGCTTCCAATCGAACATGCTGCTCTATCGTGGCATTGAGTTCCTCGCTGAAAAAGCGGTATGTATTCTTACCACTGTGCTTAGCTTCATACATGGCCAGATCCGCGTTTCGCAGCAGCGTGTCAGCTTCCTTTCCGTCTTCCGGGAATTCTGCAATACCGATACTGGCACCTATATGTACCTCTCGACCCATAATGTCAAAAGGTTTCTCTAAAGTATTGACGATCTTTTGAGCCAAAACGGCAAGGTCATCATCGCGATTGATATCGTGCAGTAGCAGGCTAAATTCATCACCTGCATGGCGGGCGAGTGTATCGGTTTCGCGTATAATGTTTGCTACACGCCCTGACACTAATTGCAACAGCAGGTCGCCAGCATCATGACCAAGACTGTCATTAACCGATTTAAAACGGTCTAAATCTATAAAAAAGAGGGCAAAACGTTCGTTATAGCGACCACCCCGATTGGCTGCCTGCTGTAGACGTTCGAGGAACAGAGTGCGGTTAGGCAGCCCGGTCAATTCATCGTAATAGGCATGCTGACGAATACGTTCCTCGTTCTCCTTCTCCTCGGTGATATCTCTTGAAACACTGGCATAGTTCACAATGTTTTTGTTGTCATCTCTGATGGTGAAAATCGATATGTAGAAAACACGATTCTCTCCGTCTTTTAACCGATTCGTTATTTCACCTTCCCATCTGTCGGTATTGTTGATTTTCTGCCACATAAGGCGATAGACCGAATTATCAGTTTCTTGTGAACGAAGCAACGAAGGTTTTTGCCCGATTAACTCGTCGTGCAGATAACCGGTCAGTTTGCAGTAGGCAGGGTTGACGCGCTGAATAATCATGTCACTGTCGGTAACCACAATGCCTTCAGTCGCTGTTTCGAATACCTCACCTGCTAAAATCAGCTCCCGCTCGGTTCTGCGTTGTTCACTGACGTCCCGCAACGATATCGTGTTGAATTGTTGCTCGTCTAAGAATACAGGGGAGATGGTTATCTGTAGTAGAAACCGGGTATTGTCACCGCGTGAGGCAAGAAACTCATAGGGCTTGTTGATACCTTTTTCCCGGTTGGCCTGTAGCGATTGTCTTAGATGGTTTTGCAAGGTGTCGCGGTCCTGCTCAGAGACCGGCAAGTCAATGAAAGAGTGTGATTGAAGTTGTCCCTCAGAGGATCTGAGGATTATCTCTGCTGCGGGATTGGCATCTAGAATTCTACCCTCGGTTGTGACAGTTACGATACCATCCGCTATTGATTCCAATATGGATCGTGTACGTGATTCACTGTCAGCAATGAGTGACTGCTGGTGCGTGCGTTGGACACGTTGATACGCAATCATATACAGAAAGATCAGCGATAGCAGAAGTAGGGGAGCAGTTACAATAGTTATATTCTGGGTGATTCTGGATTTAACTGTCTGTAAAGCATCGGGGCTTATTTGAGAGACAATTATCCAAGGATATCCTATGTTGGTGATTATTCGTGTTTGATCGGTTAATGTTCCCCTGACTATATCCTCTTTGAAAGGTAGTGTGCTAAGTGCTGTGATTAGCCCGTTAGCTGTTTCCCATTGCTTATAGTTGGCTTCTTGTATTTCCTGCCATTCGTCCGGTAACTCATTGGCCAGAGTCAGATTGTTCTCCAACATGAACCCCCAGCGCTTTTCCTGATCTGGGTGGTATAACCAGTAGCCATCGCTGTTGAGCAGCATCAACTTGCTTTCGGTATCGACATGGAGCGCCGCATACCGTTGCAGCATGGCTTCTGCCTGGTAGTTGATGACCAGAACCCCAATCCGTTCGTTATTGGTATTAAAGACAGGGGTGGCGAGCCGAATAGTTGGCTTGAATGGTTGCTCAATCTCCCCATGTTCTTTATTCAGGTCGAGTGGAGAGATATAAATCTCATTGAAGTCGAGGTGTTGAGCCTCATGGAAATAGTATCTTGATGATTTGTTTTGCAGGGTGGATGAAGAGGCTACCTGTGGCTCCCCGGATCGGGTGTTGATGCGTATTCGCTCCATGCCTGTATGGTCGAGAAAGCGAATCTGATCATAGTGTTTTTTAAACCGGCTGAAACTCAGAAAATTTTGGGTAAGATCTCTCTCCAGATGGGTATTGTCTGTCCCCTTTGTCCATTTGCTGAATTCACTGTTTTGACTGAGAATTAGGATGTCGGAAATTGGTTCGTTGAATATTTTGGTCAGTGTCTCAGAAGAGAGATCAACATGAAGTGACTCCCGCAGGCGCAGTTGATCCAGGATGGTATCTACCCGCCACAGGTAGATGAGAAAAACAAAAAAGAACAGACCACATACCCAGGGGATGGCTAGTCTAATGTAAGTTGTCGTGAGACTTCTTGTGGCCATTTGAGATGTACTCAGGGATGTTGTTTCGTCCCTGACTCGGATTGACGTAGATTAAGTGGCCTGCTTGTTAACTAATTATCGACAAATTAAGATGTTTCTTTATCAATTTGAGAGAATGCAGCACAGTTTGGGAATCATTAAGATTCTTGATCCCAAATTCATGCAAAAGGAAATAAAGAATATTGATGTTTCAGCTTACAATATAAAATGTTTCTATTGCTCTGATAAGTTTGGCTTTATGAGCGGCGTCTTGTCTTTCTTCGGCGTTTTTTGTTTCTTGCATTACCTCTTGCCGCTTTGAAATAGTTTTGTAGACGTTCTGTAAGTGGCAAGTTACTCATGGGACAACTACTTGTGATGGATGACGGTGGCTTTGGTATGTCGTTCCATGCCTCCACAATCTGTCCATCAGCCAATTTTATGAGGCGGCTGGCTGCTTGCTTGACGTCCGGGTCATGGGATGAAATGAGAAAGGTTGTACCGAGTCGCTGATTGAGTTCTCGCATTAAACGAATCAGGTGCCTGCCTGTCATACTGTCAAGGTTTGCAGTAGGTTCGTCAGCGAGTATTAATTTTGGATTGGATGCGAGGGCACGGGCAACCGCTACTCGTTGCTGTTGTCCACCTGAAAGCTGGTCTGGGCGACGATAACCGAGATGCCCTATCTCGACTTCCTGTAACCAGTGGTTCGCAATCTCCATACTCTCTTTTTTGCTTTTGCCCTGGAGTTGACAAACATAGGCAACATTTTCACGTGCGCTGAAAACACGAATGAGGTTATACGCCTGAAAAATGAATCCAATATTGTGTAGACGAAAATGGGTACGTTGGTCTTGATTCATGCTAAGGATATCCCGACTCAGTACCTCAACCCTGCCGCTGTCAGTGGATTCTAAAGCGCCTACAATGTTCAGCAGGGTACTTTTTCCTGAACCCGAGCGTCCGGCCAATACTGCAAACTCCCCTGATTCGATCTCCAGGTTTATCCCGTACAAGGCAGGAAAAGGCATAGTGCCGACCCAGTAGCATTTATGCAGATCCCGGATCTTAATAACACTTTCGGCCTGTTGATTAAGCATGAATTTCCTATTGAATGCGTAGTGCTTGACTGAGCTGGAGACGAGTGGCCTTCCATGCCGGATAAATACCTGCTAACAGTGCTGCTGCCAATGTGGCACCTAAAATTTTTATCGCTGAACTCTGTGTGAGTTGTGGGTGTATGACTGGATCCATGTAGAAAAACTCAAAAGCATTTGCAAAGTGTGTCAGGTTGATTCCGTTGTCAGCCACAGAAAAGACTATTAAGCTTCCCGCCAGGTAACCCAAAATGGCGCCGATAAAAATAAGCATCACCGCTTCCAGTAGAAGCATCAGAAAAATCTGGTGCCGCTTGGTGCCAATTGCCACGATCACCCCCAACTCTTTTTGACGTTCATGGAGGGAGATGAGCATGGTATTAAGAATTTCAATGAGTACCAGTATGATCACAACAAAAAGAATAACGAAACCATAAGCATCACTGAACTCGAGCCACTGCCTGACCATGGGGTCCAACTCCTGCCATGGCATTATTTCGTACTTTAAGTCGGATAATTGTTGTACAAAGAGTCGATAGAGCACATCTGTGTTGTCATGAACATCTGCCCGAATAACGATATCGGTGACGGTCTGATCCATCTGTAGCCATTGTTGGGCACTGTTGAGTGTAATGACAGCCAATGTGCGGTCTATCTGCGGAGCGCCGGTTTCGAGTATCCCCCGCAGAAAAAAAACTTCAGAGACCATTTCGCCGTTCAGGCGTTGTGCCATCAGGATTACCCTGTCGCCCAGTTCTGCTCCCAGGTTCTGTGCAACGGTACGGCCCAATAGAAGGTCATGGCTCATACCGGGTCTTAGCCAGATTCCCTCCTTGATACCCTGGTCCATAGAGGTAACCCAAGTCTCCTGTTCTGGGTCGGTCGCCATAATCTGAATGCCAGCACTATTGCCACTCACCGAAGCCAGGCCGGAAGTGCGTATACGTTGCGTCCAACCGATAATTTCAGGATAGCTTTGCATCAACCTGGAGATCTCTTCCGGATCTTTAATCCGATCATTGAGATTTTGTGAAGTCTCGAAACCTTTGGCATGGATCTGTAGATGACCGGTATAGCTGAGAATGAAATTTGTCTTCATCTGACTCAGCCAGCCATCGTTTAAGGCACTTAATAAAGTCAATGTAGCGATGCCGAAAATCATGGTGATCAGTGTGATCAGTGTACGGCGTCGATTACGCAATAGATTGCGAGTAGCGAGTGAGAAGTAGGTGAACAGACCGAGACGATAAGATTCAGCCATTTCGGATCGCCTCAACGGGCTGTAGCAAACTTGCTCGCCATGCGGGGTAGATACCAGCTAAAACAGACGCGAGAAGAATCGTCCCGACAGTGATACCCAGGTTGTCCAATTGTAGATGAGGATAAATCAGTGGATCGACATAAAACCGCGATGTAGAACCAAGCAGAATCGAGAGATCGATACCTATGATGCTGGTTACCAGGATGATGCTATAGCCAAGTATAATGCCTAACGCAATACCGATGACACCAATGAGTATTGCCTCAACCAATAGCATACTGGCCACTTGGTAACGCGTTGTACCAATGGCCATTAATACCCCAAACTCCCTGGTCCTCTCCAACATGGACAGGAGCATGGTATTCATCTCGCCTGCAAGCACAATAAATAGCACAACACCTATAAACAGATAGAGAAAGCCATTGTGTAGAGTAACCCACTCCTTCATCACCGGAAACATGGTGTACCAAGGCATAATTTCCAATGACGCTTCATGCAGCGATTGATTCAGTTCATCGACCAGGGAGGGTATCCGTTTTTCCTCAGCACTGATAACGATAGTCGTGATTTGTTCAGGTAAATCCACCATCTCTTGGAGAGTGGATAGATTGGTGATGGCCATACCACTATCAAGCCCCATTTCGCCACTGGTGATGACGCCGACCAGGGTAAAAGACTCTGCCACCATAGCGCCATACCGGTCATAGCCGATAATGATGATTTCGTCGCCTAACTTGACCTGAAGATTGCTGGCTGTTGTCGCGCCTACCACCAGACTGTAATCATCCTCTGATTGTAAAAATCGACCTATACCTATTCGTTTCTCGAGTTCTGTGACAAGACTTTCCCGCTGTGGGTCCATACCGATCAACATAACCCCTTGAGTTGTGGTATCGGATGCAGCGAGACCAAAGGTCTCTAGTCGACGGCTGTAGTTTACAATACCGGCTTGCTCCAGGTTGGCGATCACCTTGTCAGGATCAGCTATTGTTCTGGAGAGTTCAGGACGCTGAAAAAACCCCTGATGATGTATTTGAATAGAACCTATGATGGCTTTTTGAAAATTACCCAGCATGTTTCGATGCAGGCCTTCGTTGAAGCCCCAAAGGAATATCAGAGAGGCGAGACCAACCGCAATAGCCCCGACGGTTAACAGGGTGCGACGGAGATGGCCGAGCAGGTTGCGCAGTGCTGCAGCAAGGATGGTGGAGTTGACTACTGACGTCGACAGGGTTATCTGCTCCCTTGTGAAATATTACGTATAAACTGTACCTATTAGCGAGACGTTGTGATCGATATCTATAAACAGCTTAGCGGTTGTTTATCATTTGCGCTTATCAGGTATGAACAGGTCATCAGTCAGTTTGGTATTGAACTCGATCGTTTTTAATGTAATGACTGTACGCTTACCTACATCGCCCATGGGGGTCATTGTCCAGCGGGTTGGAATGAGACGTCCTCCCATCTCTTGGATCCGGTCAAAAACCATTTTTCTGTTTGCCCTGTTTTCGCACTGGTATTCCATGTCCAGTGGTATTCCATCAGCACGGATACGCTGAATGAGCTGTTTCCAGGTTACCTTCGCAGTGGGAGATGGGGTGGATTCGATGGTTATGACTGCCTGATCTCCGCTCCCGTCACGCCGAATAATACGGTGGCTGTAGTCATTGATGAGTGAGTCGGTCTCCAGTAGATCCTGGTTGTTAAAGTCTGATCCCATCCAGGGATCCTGCATCATCGCCGGAGAGATATTGATCTGTCGCCGCAGTTTGGGCAGGTACATGGAGAGTATATTATCGACCTTGAGGTAGATGGTACCCTTCGTTTTACGTGGAGACAGGATCTCCATTCGAAATCGGTTTTTGTCCACATCGTCATGACTGCGGAATGCCATACTACGTTGCCAATCCGGACGTATGATATCGACTTGATACTCCGCAACGGTGCCGGTTGAGCGCATCAATGCTTCGGTTTTATTAAGCAGGTCGACTGCTTCTTGCTCGCTTTCGCCGGCCATGGTCCCGGTAGTGTAGAAAAACAGAAGCCAGATTGCCTGAAAAAACAGTTTCATAGAAAAACTCACTCCTAGAGTCAGGAATTCAGGGTAGATGGTTAGATTATAAGCATTTGTTAATATATTGCCAATCAATTGCCCTGTCAGGGATAGTGAAGAAGTGTGACGTAAAGGCCAATAAGGGGGTGATACCGATTTGAGACGGTGTCCCTCCCGGCCATTACCCGTAAAAATGAATCCCTGGGTTTAACGACTGCTATGGAGGCGGTTCATGGCTTTTTGTAAATTACCCTTTACTACCTCACCGAGGCAGTCAATGGCGCTATCGATGGCTGTATTAATTGCGTCCCGGTCAGCTTTAGAGGGCCGCCCGAGTACGTAGTTTACAACTTCACCACGATCGTTAGGATGGTCAATCCCGATTCGCAAACGGGGAAAATCACGACTCCCCAAGGCGCTCATGATGTCCCTCAACCCATTATGCCCAGCATGCCCACCACCGATTTTAAGGCGTATTTGTCCGGGATCCAGGTCGAGTTCATCGTGAGCAACCAGAATCTGGTCAGGGTCGATGCGAAAATAGTTAGCCAGACTAGAGACTGACTGACCACTGCGATTCATATAGGTTGCAGGTTTCAGGAGACGCACTTCTTCTCCCTGGATGTTCAGCTTACAGACTGATCCGTGATGGCGTGATTCAGTTCGGAATTGTTGGTGATTTTGCTGGGCCAGTTTGTCAACAAGCCAAAAGCCGGTATTGTGGCGGGTCTCTTCATAGTCGGGTCCTGGGTTTCCCAGGCCAACGATGAGTCTGATGGATGTGTTCACCCTGTTGCTCATCGGCTAACCAACATTAGTACATACAAAAAAGTGGGTAAGGGGAGGTGTCGCCTCCCCTTCATTTGGCTTATTACTCTGTGGGTTCTTCTCCACCCTCTTCTGCTTCTTCACCCTCTCCTTCTTCTTCTTCGTCTTCTACCGTTGTGTGAGCGGCGTGGAGGGTAACAACGATAGGATCCTCGTTGCCTTCATGCGTGATCAGCTCAACCCCCTCTGGGAGTTGGAGATCCGAAGTATGTAGAATCGAACCCATCTCCATATTGGCCATATCGACTTCAATGAATTCAGGTAAATCCTTAGGCAAACAACTGATCTCCATATCAGTCATGACATGGCTTGCCTGGCCGCCTGCCTTGATGCCTGGACAGGTTTCTTCATTGATGAAATGAACCGGTACATTCAAACGAATCTTCTCGTCAGCCTGTACCCGTTGAAAATCGACGTGCATGATGAACGGTTTTGCAGGATGGCGTTGCAGATCCTTCAGTACCACTGTCTCTACTTTACCGTCGAGCTTCAAGCTCAGAAGGTTGGCGTAGAAGCCCTCGTTTTCCAGAGAGTGGCTCAGTTCATGGTGTAGAACGCTGATCTTGGAAGGCTCTTTATGGGCACCGTAGACGATGCCCGGGATAAGGCCGGTCCGACGCAGGCGGCGGCTCGCACCTTTCCCTGAATCGCTCCGTGATTGAGCGTTAACTTCAAAATTGGCAGACATGGCAATCTCCGTATCTGGTTGGTTCGGTTCAAAAGGAGTGCCGCTCCGCGACCAAAGCGGCACCGTTTCGCTGTGTGACAGCGGACGCGCGATTCTAACAGGACTGGCTTTTTTTTCCAGTCTTTATGCGCATTAACATTTCCGTGGGTGTTACCAACCCACTATTAAAGACAGACTAATCGATGAACAGGGAACTGACCGACTCTTCATTTGAGATACGGCGCATCGTCTCAGCTAACAGCTCAGCAATGCTGACCTGACGTATGACGGTGCACTGTTTTGCCTCTTCGGATAGCGGGATGGTATTGGTGACCACAAGTTCATCGAGCAAAGAGTTGCTAAGATTGGTAACTGCAGGTCCGGAGAGGACAGGGTGTGTGCAGTAGGCTACAACTTTTGCCGCACCGTGTTCTTTTAATGCTGTGGCTGCCTGGCATAGGGTGCCAGCTGTATCGACCAGGTCATCTATCAGAATACAGCTGCGGCCCTCTACCTTGCCGATGATATTCATTACCTTGGCTTCATTGGGGCGGGGACGGCGTTTGTCGATGATGGCCAGTTCTGAGTCGTCCAGTCGTTTTGCCAGAGCCCGGGCCCTGACAACACCACCCACATCGGGTGAGACGACGACAATATCCGGATGTTTCTGGCGCCAAACATCACCCAGCAGTATGGGTGAGGCGTAGACATTATCGACAGGAATGTCGAAAAAGCCCTGAATCTGGTCTGCATGGAGATCGACAGTCAGTACCCGATCTGCGCCAGCAGCACCAATCATTTTAGCCGCCAATCGGGCGGTAATGGGTACGCGAGCTGAACGAGGACGCCGATCCTGGCGAGCGTAACCGAAATAGGGGATGACGGCCGTTATTCGTTTAGCAGATGACCAGCGCATGGCATCGATCATCACCAGCAGCTCCATCAGGTTTTCATTGGTTGGGGCTGAGGTTGGCTGGACGATGAAAACATCACGCCCCCGTATATTCTCATGGATCTCCGCCATGACCTCACCATCGCTGAAGCGGCCAACCTGCATCTTGCCGAGTGGGAGGTTGAGGTGTGTCGCTATTTCACTGGTCAGTTCCGGATTGGCGTTACCAGAGAAAACCATCATGGCAGTGGAAGGCACGGTTTTGATCCCCTATCTCAGACAGTGATTTGTATGAAATGGCTGGGGCGGCAGGATTCGAACCTACGAATGCTGGGATCAAAACCCAGTGCCTTACCGCTTGGCGACGCCCCAATTAAATCTCATCGGGTTGGATAAACTCCAGTAGCGGGGAACGGTTGACCCCCCGCGCAACAAAACCATTCAGACCGGCAGGTAGTTCGTGAAGGCATTCACGGGCCCGCTGCTGGTCAGCAAAGGCGGCGAATACACAGCCACCGGTGCCGGTTAGACGGGCATCAGCATACTGGTTCAGCCAATCCATTGCTTCTGCCACCTCAGGGTGGCATCTGCGAACAACAGGTAAACAGTCATTTTGGCAGTTGCCCTGCAGAAAGGCGCGTATTTTGATCCGGGGGGAGTGGCGTGTCAAATCGGTTTGACTGAATATTTCTGCAGTTGAGACATGACAGGCGGGTTGCAAGACAAGATACCAGCTTTGTGGGAGTTCTAAGTTGGTCAATTGTTCGCCGATACCCTCAGCCCATGCAGCGTGCCCATGGATGAAGATAGGGACATCCGCACCCAGTGTTAAAGCTATTTTTTTTAACCCTGTCTGGTTGAGAGAAAGTTCCCATAGACGATTGAGAGCTATTAGAGTGGTGGCTGCATCAGAACTTCCCCCACCAAGGCCGCCACCCATCGGGAGGTGCTTTTCAAGACTGATTTCGACACCTAGGGACGATCCACTGGTCACCTGTAGTTGACGGGCTGCTCGATAGCAGAGATTTTCCGTTTTTGGCAGTTCGGGAATATCATCGTGCAGGATGATCTGTTCATCTTCACGTCGCTTGAAGCTGAGTCGATCATGGATATCGAGAAATTGAAAGACAGTTTGCAGTTCATGGTACCCGTCACTGCGCCTGCCAAGGACTCGCAGCATCAGGTTTAGTTTTGCAGGCGCCGGGTAGTCAATGCTCTCGATAGGCGGTGTGCTGACCGACATGGATGAGTTCAGTTGTCAGCACCCAGGCGGCTCATCACCGGGTTAATGAACCGGTTATTGGGCTCACGTTGATTGGCAGCTTTCCAGACCTTCAGGGCGCGCTGTTGCTGGCCCATATGCCAGAGTACTTCTCCCAGATGGGATGCAATCTCAGCGTCAGGGCTTAGTTCTGCAGCTTTATTGAGGAATTCCAGGGCGGATTCATGATTACCCATACGGTATTCGACCCAACCCATACTATCAAGGATCGCCGGGCTGTCTGGTTTTAATGAAAATGCTTGCTGAATGTACTGCTTGGCCTCTTCCAGGCGGTCAGTCTGGTCAGCCAATGTATAACCCAGTGCATTGAGCGCATCGGCGTGTTTAGGTTGAGTGGCAAGAATCTTTAGCAGGTCACGTTCCAGTAGATCGACACGTTTAAGATCAGCAGCATTGAGTCCTCGAGCATAAAGGAGGTCGGTGTTGTCCTGAAAAAGATCAAGGGCCTTGCTGTAAACCTCATGGGCGGTCTCGAACTGCAATGCCTCACGTAAAAGTTCTGCTTCAATAATATAGAATTTAATCTGATTTTGAGATTGGTTGATGCGTAATCGTTGGATTGTCTCGCGGGCTTGGTTCAGGTTGCCTTGATCCGCCAGTATTTTGGCAATACGGACCTGTGCGTCAGCCAGATTTTTCCCCTCAACCTGGCTGTACCAAGCGAGTGCCTTATCAGTATCCTCCTCTTCTTCGGCAATCATACCGAGGTAGTAATTGGCTTCATTGCGCTTCTGACGCTTATCAACCAGTTTCTCCAGGTGGCCTTTTGCTTGCTCTAATCGCTCAAGTTGCAAATTAACAATGCCTAAAGAGAAAACGATGTCGTCATCATCAGGGGTCAGTTTATGGAGCTGCTCAAATGTGTCGAGAGCCGCCTCTGGCTGATTCAGCTCAAGCAGTGTCCTGGCGTAGGCTTTACCGAGCTGACTATTGTCTGGAAAATCATCGACAGCCTGCTTCATAAAGGCCAGCCCATCTTGCTGTTTTCCCATTGCAATCAATGTATGTGTCTTGAGTACAAGGCTTTGGGTTGCTTTTGGGTCAAGTGATAGGGATTGGTTGATATAGTCCAGCGCGAGATTGCGTTGCTTGGCGTGATTGGCAGTCAATGCCAAGGCGTAAAATGCTTTTGGATCATTGCTCTCTTCCTCTACCAGCTGCTGCATAATGATCAGTGCCTGATCTGGCGCGCCTGACTTTTCTGCAATAGCTGCTGCCTGGAGGTGGCCTGACTGTCCTTTGCTATTGGCGATTTCCACGACCTTTTGCAGGTGTTGAATGGCATTGCTTAGATTTTTCTTGCGAATGTACAGGATGGCAGCGATTTGATGGGCTTTAAGGGAGCTAGGAGAGATGTCGACCCACAGTTTTGCTGCAGTCAAGGCAGAGTCGGGTCTATTGGCCTGTAAACCGAGGCCTGTAGCGCGCTCAGCTGCGCTTTCATCCCTTGATTCACGAGCCGCCTGAAGGGCATGTTCAAATGCTAGGCTGTTCTGACCCCGTTGAGCCGCGATTTCGCTGGTCAGTGTGTTGTATATGAGGTCTCTACTGAGGCTGTCTGGCTGATTATCCGGTGTTGATCGCTCCGCACCGACCCCAGGTTCAGGCAGGGTATCGGATGTCCCGGTTGGAGGCGTTGCACAAGCGGAGAGCAAAATGCTCGACAGGGCAAGGAAATACTTAATTGGTTGGTTGATTCGCATAGTTGTGTAGTAAAAAGGTAATTGTGACTCTCTGCAAGTGTTGTGAGGCAGATCCTACCCGTGAATAGTCCTGGATTCACAATCCTATCCTACTGATAAGTCGGCTTGAAATAGGGCTAATGCAATAGACAAGTAATTGTTTGAAATGTTGTATTGACTTTGGTTGATGTAGGCGTCAGAATGCCCGGCTCTCGCTAGGAGGGGTTCCCGAGTGGCCAAAGGGATCAGACTGTAAATCTGACGGCTCAGCCTTCGGAGGTTCGAATCCTCCCCCCTCCACCAGATGTTGGTTTTGTAGCGGTAAATGGTGAGCGACGCGTCGCTTGGCTGCGCGGGTGTAGTTCAATGGTAGAACTTCAGCCTTCCAAGCTGAATACGTGGGTTCGATTCCCATCACCCGCTCCATATCCCCGGGGTGGCCGTGATGACCGGTTCGGGAGGGTGGTGGTGCTGATAGTGCCACCGTTTGTTGTGATCCTGTCGAGGGTCACGAACGGGCGCAGGCGTCATTTGGGCGCTGTTTAAATGTGAAATTTGCCCAGATAGCTCAGTTGGTAGAGCACACCCTTGGTAAGGGTGAGGTCGGCAGTTCAAATCTGCTTCTGGGCTCCAATATTGAAAGGCGTGCGGAAGCATGCGAATTTATCTTTATACAATAGAGAACCTGGAGAACACTCATGTCCAAGGAAAAATTCGAACGCACAAAGCCGCATGTCAATGTGGGCACGATCGGTCACGTAGACCATGGTAAGACCACGCTGACGGCGGCCATTACGACGGTACAATCGGCCAAATATGGCGGTGAGCAGCGTGCATTTGACCAGATAGATAACGCCCCGGAAGAGCGTGAGCGTGGTATTACCATAGCGACCTCGCATGTGGAATACGAATCAGATACACGGCACTACGCGCACGTTGACTGCCCAGGGCATGCTGATTATGTGAAGAACATGATCACCGGTGCAGCGCAGATGGACGGAGCGATCCTGGTGGTATCGGCAGCGGATGGCCCGATGCCGCAAACCCGGGAGCACATACTGCTGTCGCGTCAGGTTGGCGTACCGTACATTGTGGTCTACCTGAACAAGGCCGACATGGTGGACGATGAAGAGCTGCTGGAACTGGTGGAGATGGAAGTGCGCGAGCTGCTGGACAGCTACGAATTTCCAGGAGACGACACGCCGATTATCGTGGGATCGGCACTGAAGGCCCTGGAAGGTGATACTTCAGAGATAGGCAGCCAGTCAATCGACAAGCTGATCGAAGCGCTGGACAACTACATACCGGAGCCGGAGCGAGCGGTGGATGGCGCCTTTCTGATGCCGATCGAGGATGTATTCTCGATATCGGGACGGGGCACGGTGGTAACGGGACGTGTAGAGCGCGGTGTAGTCAAGGTGGGAGAAGAGGTCGAGATTGTCGGTATTAAAGAGACCACCAAGACGACCTGTACCGGCGTGGAGATGTTCCGCAAGCTGCTGGATCAGGGTGAGGCTGGTGATAATGTTGGGGTGCTGCTGCGAGGCACCAAGCGAGACGAGGTAGAGCGCGGACAGGTATTGGCGCACCCTGGCTCGATCACGCCGCACACCCATTTTGAGTGTGAAGTGTATGTATTGAGTAAGGACGAGGGTGGACGACACACCCCGTTTTTCAGTAACTACCGGCCACAGTTTTACTTCCGTACGACAGACGTGACAGGCGCCTGTGATCTGCCAGAAGGTGTAGAGATGGTAATGCCTGGAGACAACGTGAAGATGGTAGTGAATCTGATCGCCCCGATCGCGATGGAAGACGGCTTGCGCTTTGCGATTCGCGAAGGCGGCCGGACCGTGGGTGCCGGTGTGGTATCCAAGATTATCGAGTAAATCGATAGAGATGTTTGCGGGGCGGGTCTATGACTTGCCCCGCATTTGTTATTTTTAGGCCAATAGCTCAATTGGTAGAGCAGCGGTCTCCAAAACCGCAGGTTGGGGGTTCGATTCCCTCTTGGCCTGCCATATATATCGGCAAATAGAAACTATGAATTCGAAGTCCCAGGTAGAGGCATCGAGTCTCGATACCGTTAAGCTCTTATTGGCGGTAGGGATCATTGTGGGCGCTATTCTTGGTTTTTACTACCTGGATGGCTACTCGCAACTTTTACGTGTCCTGGGCCTATTGGCACTGGTGGGCGTATCGGCATTGATAGCTTATCAAACGGCGGTGGGTCGAACAGTTTGGGAATTTGCCTCGGCTTCCAAGGTTGAGGTGCGTAAGGTTGTATGGCCAAGTCGTCAGGAGACGGTTCAAACCACACTGATTGTGTTTGTGATGGTCTTGTTTATGGGCATTGTGCTGTGGTTGTTTGACATGATGCTGGGTGCGATTCTTCGTGCCTTGACTGGGTCTGGATAGGGAGAGTGATATGACCATGCGTTGGTATGTAGTGCACGCCTACTCCGGCTTTGAATCCCAGGTTCAGCGCTCTCTTAAGGAGCGTATCGAACGTTATGATATGCAGGATAAATTTGGCGAAATTCTTGTCCCCACCGAAGAAGTAGTGGAGATGCGCGCTGGTCAACAGCGTAGGAGTGAACGAAAGTTCTTCCCTGGGTATGTGTTGGTTCAAATGGAGATGACTGACGATACATGGCATCTGGTAAAGGATGTGCCGAAAGTGATGGGATTTATTGGTGGAACAGGTGACCGGCCGGCGCCCATCTCCAATAAGGAAGCGGATGCCATCCTGCAACGGGTTCAGGAAGGTGTTGAAAAACCCCGTCCGAAGGTGTTGTTCGAGCCTGGTGAGGTGGTACGCGTTGTTGATGGACCTTTTAACGACTTCACTGGTGTGGTTGAAGAGGTCGATTATGACAAAAGCCGCCTGAAGGTGTCGGTACTGATTTTTGGTCGCTCCACACCTGTAGATCTGGAGTTTGGCCAGGTGGAGAAGGGCTGACGCTCCGAATCCTGGAATTGTAACTATTGAATGGGGAGCCGAGGTGAGAGTCCAAGGCATTTGCACCCATAACAGAGGTATGACATGGCTAAAAAGATAATGGCTTACATCAAGCTTCAGGTGAAGGCTGGTGAAGCTAATCCGAGTCCTCCTGTTGGTCCGGCGCTGGGTCAGCATGGTGTGAACATCATGGAGTTTTGTAAGGCCTTCAATGCGAAGACACAAAACGTGGAGAAGGGATTGCCGATTCCGGTGATCATCACCGTTTATGCCGATCGCTCGTTCAGCTTTATTACTAAAACACCACCGGCATCAGTATTGCTGAAGAAGGTGATGGGCCTACCAAAAGGTAGCTCGGTTCCCAATACCCAAAAAGTGGGAACCGTGACACGTCAGCAGTTGGAAGAGGTTGCCACGATCAAGATGCCTGACCTTACTGCCGCCGATATGGATGCAGCTGTTCGTACCATTGCGGGTAGTGCCCGTCAGATGGGGCTCGATGTTGAGGGGGTGGAGTAAATCATGGCTAAGTTGACAAAACGAGCTAAGGCAATCCGTGAAAAACTGGAAGCGGGTAAGAGCTATCCGGCCGATGAGGCTTTCAGTTTACTGAAAGCGTTATCTGCCGTGAAATTCAGTGAGTCCATAGACGTCAGCGTGAATCTTGGTGTTGATGCCAGAAAATCTGATCAAGTAGTACGTGGGGCGTCAGTACTGCCTCATGGCACTGGTAAATCTGTACGTGTGGCCGTTTTTGCTCAAGGTGCGAATGCGGATGCAGCTAAAACGGCGGGTGCTGACGTGGTCGGTTTTGAAGACCTGGCTGAAGAGATCAAGGGCGGCAAGATGGATTTTGACGTGGTCATTGCCTCTCCGGATGCAATGCGTATTGTTGGTCAGCTGGGGCAGATATTAGGACCGCGAGGTCTGATGCCAAATCCAAAAGTTGGGACTGTTACGCCCAATGTGGCTGAGGCGGTGCAGAATGCCAAGGCTGGGCAGGTGCGCTATCGCACAGACAAAGCAGGCATTATCCACTGCTCGATCGGTAAAGTTGATTTTGAACCACAGAAACTGAAAGAGAATCTGGAACATTTGCTGCGTGCTTTGATTAAAGCAAAGCCAAGTGCGGCAAAGGGTATTTATCTGGGAAAGGTGACAGTCTCCTCGACCATGGGTCCAGGGCTGACGCTTGATCAGGCAACGCTCACAATTTAATGAATTCGAGCGGTTAGGTGACATGTTATGTACCTGGTCGCTTTATTGAACTTTGGGGTGCCGGTTCACCGGTGCTGTCAAAGACCGCAGGTGCATGATTTAGCATGCTTAATCCATGCCTGCGCAGACGGAGCACCCCCAATCAGGAATTTTCCTGGTGATGGTGCGCGTTAGGTTGTGACACATTTAGTGTCATGTAGTGTGTTTGGGAAATGTGATATTTCCCCATTATCAGGAGGTGACGACTTTGCCACTCAATCTTGAGCAAAAGAGAGCCATCGTTGCCGAAGTCAGTGACGTAGCCAATAGTGCGCTTTCAGCGATTGCCGCTGAGTATCGGGGGCTGACCGTCGAGGAAATGACCGCATTGAGACGCGAAGCGCGTAACAATGGTGTCTACCTGCGGGTGGTTAGGAATACCCTGGCTAAGCGTGCTGTTGAGAATACAGATTTTGCCTGTATGCAGGAGGGTTTAACGGGTCCTTTGATCCTCGCCTTCTCACAGGAAGATCCAGGTTCTGCAGCCCGCGTTATTAAGGACTTTGCAAAGGAGCACAAGCTTCTCGAGGTCAAAATGGTATCCATAGGCGGCAAGATGCTGGCGCCCGGTGATATCGATGCTTTGGCCAAATTACCGACCTATGACCAGGCAATCAGCATGCTGATGGCTGTTATGAAGGCACCGGTAGAGAAGCTGGCCCGCACCATGAATGAGGTGCCTGGCAAGCTGGTCCGGACTGTGGCTGCGATCAAGGACGCCAAACAGGCGGCCTAATCGGCATTACCTTTCACACGAATATCGTGCAAAACAATTTTCAGGAGTTTTAATAATGGCCGTTTCTAAAGAAGATATCCTCGACGCGATTGCCGAGATGTCCGTGATGGACGTTGTCGCGCTTATCGAGGCAATGGAAGAGAAGTTTGGTGTTACCGCAGCAGCTGCTGTTGCCGCGGCACCGGCAGCTGCTGGTGGTGGTGAAGCCGCAGCAGAAGAGAAGACCGAGTTTGACCTCGTCCTGGCTGAAATCGGCGGCAACAAGATTGCTGTCATCAAGGCTGTTCGCGGTATGACTGGTCTGGGCCTCAAAGAGGCAAAGGAAGCTGTTGAAGGTGCACCGACCACATTGAAGGAAGGCGTGAGCAAGGATGAGGCCGAAGAGGCCAAGAAGAAGCTCGAAGAGGCAGGCGCCAAAGCTGAGATCAAGTAAGATTCTCGTCTCGATCGTCTGCAGACAAGCGCGGTGGGGGCTGGTGGCATAAAGCCGCCGGCCTTTTACCGCTTGTCACGCAGAAATTTCACTGAATCCCGATGCTGTGGGGAAGAGGTGAAGATCCGGTTACCTGAGCCGAAAAATCAGGCGTTAGTTTGAGGCGTTGTTCACTACCTGACGGGAAGTCGGTATTGATAGCGCAACCACCAAGCCTTTGACACCGAGGGATGGCAGTATGGCCTATTCTTTCACCGAAAAAAAGCGTATCCGTAAAGACTTCGGAAAACGACCCAGTATACTGGACGTACCGTTTCTTTTAGCAACCCAAATCGATTCCTATCGTGGCTTTTTACAGGATGGCGTAGCCCCTGATGAACGCCAGGATATGGGATTACACGCGGCTTTTAAATCGGTAATGCCGATTACCAGTTACTCAGGTAACGCTGTGCTGGAGTATGTGAACTATAAGCTTGGTGAACCTGTTTTTGATGTCAGGGAATGCCAGCTTCGAGGTACCACGTACGCGGCACCACTGCGGGTTCTGGTGCGCCTTGTCATTTATGACAAAGAGGCACCTGCCGGTTCCAAGGTGGTTAAGGATATCCGTGAACAAGAGGTCTACATGGGCGAACTGCCCTTGATGACCGATACAGGTACCTTTGTAATCAATGGTACCGAGCGCGTCATAGTGTCTCAGTTGCACCGCTCTCCCGGTGTCTTTTTTGACCATGACCGGGGCAAAACCCACTCTTCTGGCAAGCTGCTGTTTTCAGCGCGGGTGATCCCCTATCGTGGGTCGTGGCTCGATTTCGAGTTTGATCCAAAAGATAACGTGTTTGTACGTATCGATCGGCGCAGGAAACTGCCTGCAACCATTCTGTTGCGTGCGCTGGGTTTCGATACTGAACAGATTCTTGAAATGTTTTTTGAAACTGACTCATTTAGTCTGACAAAAAGGACATTGAAAGTTGATCTTGTACCGGAGCGCCTGCGCGGCGAAACCGTAAGTTTTGATATAAAGGTCGCTGATCAGATTATTGTTGAAGCTGGACGGCGAATCACAGCGCGGCACATTCGGGAACTTGAGAAAGCCGGTGTTAAAAAGCTGGATGTGCCTCGCGATTTTGTCTATGGAAAGGTGTTGGCTCACAATGTGGTTGATAAGGAAACAGGTGAGCTGATCGCTGAAGCCAATGCTGAGATTACTGAAGAGCTATTCGATCTACTGGTTGAGAATGGAGTGAAGAAGCTGGCAACGCTGTTCACTAACGACCTGGATCATGGTTCGTTTGTCTCAGAGACGCTACGTATCGATCCAACCACCAATCAGTTGGAAGCCCAGGTTGAGATCTATCGCATGATGCGTCCAGGTGAGCCGCCCACTAAGGAAGCTGCACAGAATCTTTTTAATAATCTCTTTTTTACGCCGGATCGCTACGATCTTTCTGCAGTCGGTCGTATGAAGTTCAATCGCCGGTTGAGTCGTGAGGATGAGGTCGGCGAAGGTGTGCTGTCCAAAGAGGACATAGTCGATGTTCTCAGAGAACTGATCAATATCCGTGATGGAAACGGTGTGGTGGATGATATCGATCATTTGGGTAATCGCCGTATCCGTTGTGTCGGCGAGATGGCGGAGAATCAATTTCGTGTGGGTCTTGTACGCGTTGAACGGGCTGTTAAGGAGCGTCTGACCCAGGCTGAATCCGAAGGGCTGATGCCCCAGGAAATGATCAACGCAAAACCTGTCTCTGCCGCCATCAAAGAGTTTTTCGGTTCCAGTCAACTGTCTCAGTTCATGGACCAGAATAATCCACTTTCCGAGGTAACTCACAAGCGCCGGGTTTCAGCGCTGGGTCCAGGTGGTCTGGCCCGTGAGCGTGCCGGCTTTGAGGTGCGCGATGTTCATCCAACACACTACGGTCGAGTCTGTCCTATCGAGACGCCTGAGGGACCGAATATCGGTTTGATCAACTCCCTCGCGGTCTACTCACGAACCAATCGTTACGGTTTTCTCGAAACACCGTACCGTAAGGTTGAAAACAGCAAGGTTACTGATCAGATCGACTATCTCTCAGCTATTGAAGAGGGGCGATTCGTCATTGCTCAGGCCAATGCGACGCTGGATTCGAAAGGAAAACTGGCGGATGAGCTGGTCTCGTCACGATTTCAAAATGAATTCACACTTTCTGCCCCGGATAAGGTGCAGTATATCGACGTTTCACCGAAGCAGATCGTCTCTGTGGCAGCTTCTCTGATACCATTTTTGGAACATGACGATGCCAACCGAGCTTTGATGGGATCCAACATGCAACGCCAGGCTGTTCCTGTGTTGCGAGCAGAAAAGCCATTGGTTGGTACCGGCATCGAACGTGTGGTTGCCGTCGATTCAGGTGTCACAGTGGTGGCGACCCGTGGTGGTGTGATTGAGTCGGTTGACGCCGCCCGTATCGTTGTGCGTGTTAATGATAATGAGACTGAGGCAGGTGAACCTGGCGTCGATATCTACAATCTGACCAAGTACACCCGGTCCAATCAAAATACCTGTATCAATCAGCGCCCGCTGGTTGACGTGCATGACGTGATCGCTCGGGGTGATGTGTTGGCTGATGGGCCTTCTACAGACATGGGTGAACTGGCACTTGGACAGAATCTGCGTGTCGCATTCATGCCTTGGAATGGCTACAACTTTGAGGATTCAATCCTGATTTCCGAGCGAGTGGTACAGGAGGATCGTTTCACCTCGATCCACATCGAAGAGATGACCTGCATGGCTCGTGATACCAAACTGGGTCCGGAAGAGATCACCGGTGATATCCCGAATGTGGGTGAGGCTGCGCTCTCCAAGTTGGATGAGTCAGGCATTGTCTATATCGGTGCAGAGGTACGTGAAGGGGATATCCTGGTGGGTAAGGTTACACCCAAAGGTGAATCTCAGCTGACGCCTGAAGAGAAGTTGCTGCGTGCCATTTTTGGTGAGAAAGCCTCTGACGTAAAAGACACTTCACTGCGTGTCTCATCCGGTATGGTCGGGACTGTGATCGATGTCCAGGTATTTACCCGTGATGGTGTGGAAAAAGATGTCCGGGCACTACAGATAGAACAGGTTGAATTGGATCGTGTCCGTAAGGATCTCGATGATCAACTGCGTATCATGGAAGAGGATACCTTTCAGCGTGTTGAAAAGATGCTTGTGGGCAAGGTCGTTGATGCTGGACCCAACCAGATCAAGGCTGGCACCAAGGTTACCAAAAACTATCTTACAGACATCGAGCGTGACAAGTGGCTGGAAATCCGTCTGCGTAATGAGGAGTCAGCCACACAGCTGGAGGCGATTGCCGAGCAGATCAGGGCTCAGCGTGAATCTTTCCGGGACAAGTACGAAGAGAAGAAACGCAAATTGACAGCCGGGGACGATTTGGCACCCGGCGTGTTGAAAATGGTCAAGGTCTATGTGGCAGTCAAACGTCGTGTTCAGCCAGGTGACAAGATGGCAGGACGTCACGGTAACAAGGGTGTTATTTCCACAATCGTACCGGTAGAGGATATGCCGTTCGATGAATTCGGTGAACCGGTGGATATTGTACTTAATCCGCTTGGTGTACCTTCACGTATGAATGTGGGCCAGGTACTCGAGACCCATCTGGGGTTTGCAGCCAAGGGGGTCGGTCGCCGTATCGGTGCAATGCTGGATGCCAAGAATAAGATGGCTGAATTGCGTGGTTTTCTTGACAAGGTCTATAACACCAGCGGTAAGAAAGAGGATATCGACTCGATGACCGATGAAGAGGTGGTGGCCATGTGCCAGAATCTCAAAAGCGGTGTACCGATGGCAACGCCGGTATTTGATGGCGCCCATGAAACTGAAGTGAAACAGATGCTGGCGCTGGCAGGATTGCCGGAAAGTGGCCAGTGCAGACTTTTTGATGGCCGTACCGGTGACACATTTGAACGTGAGGTGACGGTTGGCTACATGTACATGCTAAAACTCAACCACTTGGTGGATGACAAGATGCATGCTCGATCGACCGGTCCTTACAGTTTGGTGACGCAGCAGCCACTGGGTGGAAAGGCCCAGTTTGGCGGACAACGTTTCGGTGAGATGGAAGTCTGGGCGTTGGAGGCATACGGTGCTGCTTATACCTTGCAGGAGATGCTTACCGTCAAGTCTGACGATGTCGTCGGGCGTACCCGGATGTATAAAAACATCGTGGATGGCAACCATCAAATGGAGGCCGGCATGCCCGAGTCATTCAACGTGCTGGTCAAGGAGATACGTTCTCTGGCCATCAATATCGAATTGGAACAGGACTGAGGCACTGACTCAGGTCAGTAACCGAATGCAGGAGAGACGATCTTGAAAGATCTACTGAATATTCTTAAGCAGCAGGGTCAGACCGAAGACTTCGATGCCATCCGCATCGGTTTGGCATCGCCGGACATGATCCGTTCCTGGTCCTATGGCGAAGTCAAGAAGCCGGAGACCATCAACTACCGTACTTTCAAACCAGAGCGGGATGGTTTGTTCTGCGCCAAGATTTTTGGTCCGGTAAGCGATTACGAGTGTCTCTGTGGTAAATACAAACGACTCAAGCATCGCGGTGTGGTGTGTGAGAAGTGCGGTGTCGAGGTAACCCTGGCCAAGGTCCGTCGTGAGCGTATGGGCCACATTGAGCTTGCCAGTCCAGTTGCGCATATCTGGTTCCTAAAATCATTGCCGTCACGCATTGGTCTGTTGATGGATATGACCTTGCGTGATATCGAACGGGTGCTCTACTTCGAATCCTTTGTCGTGGTCGATCCCGGCATGACGCCTCTGGAACGTGGTCAGCTGCTTACCGATGAGCAATACCTGGATGCTATCGAGGAGAATGGAGACGAGTTTGATGCCAGGATGGGTGCCGAGGCGGTCTACGAACTTTTAAAGACCATTGATATTCCGGAGGAGATAAAGCGCCTGCGTGAAGAGATCGACGGTACCAATTCAGAGACTAAAATCAAAAAATTCACCAAGCGACTCAAATTGCTTGAATCCCTCAATGAGTCGGGTAACCGGCCTGAGTGGATGGTGATGACTGTACTGCCGGTACTGCCGCCCGAGTTAAGGCCTTTGGTGCCATTGGATGGTGGACGATTTGCTACCTCTGACCTGAATGACCTCTATCGTCGGGTTATCAATCGCAACAATCGTCTGAAACGACTGCTTGACCTCAATGCACCGGATATCATTGTGCGCAATGAGAAACGTATGCTGCAGGAGTCGGTGGATGCCTTGCTGGATAACGGACGCCGCGGTCGTGCCATTACCGGTACCAATCGTCGTCCTTTGAAGTCCCTGGCAGACATGATCAAAGGCAAGCAGGGTCGCTTCCGTCAAAACCTGCTGGGTAAACGTGTCGACTATTCAGGACGTTCAGTTATCGTGGTCGGCCCGACCTTGAAACTACATCAGTGTGGTTTGCCCAAGCGGATGGCACTGGAGCTGTTTAAGCCGTTCATCTTCAGCAAACTGCAGTTGCGTGGGTTGGCTACGACTATCAAGGCCGCCAAGAAATTGGTGGAACGCGGTACCGGTGATGTGTGGGATATCCTGGAAGAGGTGATTCGTGAGCATCCGGTTATGCTCAACCGTGCGCCTACTCTGCATCGACTCGGTATTCAGGCCTTTGAACCGGTACTTATCGAAGGTAAGGCCATTCAGCTCCATCCTTTGGTTTGTACAGCCTTCAACGCCGATTTTGATGGTGACCAGATGGCGGTCCATGTGCCACTGTCACTCGAGGCA
Organism: Candidatus Thiodiazotropha sp. (ex Codakia rugifera); assembly: GCA_025656675.1. Taxonomy (GTDB): domain Bacteria; phylum Pseudomonadota; class Gammaproteobacteria; order Chromatiales; family Chromatiaceae; genus Thiodiazotropha. The sequence goes on along the minus strand of JAHXHN010000001.1, from coordinate 143,998 downwards.
CAGCTAGAGGCACGCAGCCTCATGATGGCTACCAACAATATTCTTTCTCCGGCCAATGGTGATCCAATCATCGTACCATCACAAGACGTGGTGCTTGGTCTCTACTTCATGACCCGTGATCGGGTTAACGCCAAGGGCGAGGGCTCTGTATACGCTGACGTGAAAGAAGCGAAGCGGGCCTATGAGTCGGGTCATGCTGATCTACAGGCACGTGTCAAAGTGCGCATGAAAGAGGTGGTACTGGATGAGGATGGAAATCTCAGTGAGTCTGTCCGAATTATCAATACCACCATTGGGCGTACGCTCGTCTTTGATGTGGTCCCTGATGGTCTGCCATTCGCTCTTGTCGACCAGGCAATGGGTAAGAAGTCGATCTCAAATCTTATCAATGCCTGCTATCGCAGACTTGGTTTGAAGGATACGGTCATCTTCGCCGATCAGCTCATGTACATGGGTTTTCGCTATGCAACACGTGCCGCTGTCTCCTTCTGCTCAAATGACATGGTGGTTCCTGAAGAGAAGGGTGAAATACTGGCTCGTGCCGAAACGGAAGTGAAGGAGATCGAGAATCAGTATACATCCGGCCTTGTAACCAATGGTGAACGATATAATAAAGTTGTCGATATCTGGTCGCATACAAATGATCAGGTAGCAAAGGCCATGATGGGTAAGTTGGGCAAAGAGAAGGTGACTGACCGTGATGGCAATGTGGTCGAGCAGGACTCCTTCAATTCCGTCTACATGATGGCCGATTCCGGTGCTCGTGGTTCTGCCGCACAGATTCGTCAATTGGCGGGTATGCGTGGCCTGATGGCCAAGCCGGACGGTTCCATCATCGAAACGCCGATCACCGCCAATTTCCGTGAAGGTCTCGACGTTCTGCAATACTTCATCTCCACCCACGGTGCTCGTAAAGGTTTGGCCGATACTGCATTGAAAACAGCCAACTCAGGATACTTGACCCGACGTCTGGTCGATGTGGCACAGGATATGGTGGTGTTGGAAGAGGATTGTGGAACGGATGATGGACTATTGATGCAACCCATCATCGAGGGTGGTGATGTGGTAGAGCCGCTCCGCGAGCGTATTCTAGGGCGGGTCACGGCAGTTCCTGTCTACCAGCCTGGAAGCGACGAGGTGGTCTGTGAAGGTGGTGTGCTGTTTGATGAACAATGGGTAGACATACTAGAGTCTGCGGGTGTGGACCAGGTAGTGGTGCGTTCCGCTATTACCTGTAACGCCAAGGTTGGTGTCTGCGCAAAGTGCTATGGACGTGATCTGGCGCGTGGCCATCAGGTCAATATGGGTGAATCGGTGGGTGTCATCGCTGCTCAGTCAATTGGTGAGCCGGGTACACAGCTTACGATGCGCACCTTCCACATCGGTGGTGCAGCCTCTCGTTCTGCAGCAGTCAACAATATTCAGGTGAAGTCTGCTGGTATCGCAAAACTGCACAATATTAAGACTGTAAAGCATTCAAGCGGTCATTTGGTTGCGACCTCCCGCTCCGGTGAGTTGACCATCGTAGATGATGTCGGGCGTGAGCGTGAGCGCTATAAGGTCCCTTATGGAGCCACGTTGCAGGTTGAAGATGGAAGCGCGGTTGATGGTGGACAGATTGTCGCCAACTGGGATCCACACACCCATCCGGTTATCACCGAAGTTGCCGGCGTACTGCGTTTCGATGAATTTGTCGATGGCGTTACAGTACAGAAGAAGACCGATGAGGTTACCGGGCTGAGTTCACTTGAGGTCATCGATCCCAAGCAGCGTCCACCGGCTGGAAAAGATATCCGGCCAATGGTCAAGCTCGTTGATAATAAAGGTAAGGACCTCAATATTGCTGGTACCGATATTCCTGCTCACTACTACCTACCCGCTAATGCGGTGGTTAACGTGCAGGATAGCGCTGCAGTGGGTGTGGGTGACGTACTTGCTCGCATTCCACAGGAGTCATCCAAGACCCGTGATATCACCGGTGGTTTGCCCCGTGTGGCAGACCTGTTTGAGGCGCGTAAACCGAAGGATCCGGCGATTTTGGCTGAAGCAACAGGTACTGTGAGTTTTGGTAAGGACACCAAAGGTAAGCAGCGCCTTATTATTACCGATTCTGAGGGTGAGCAGCATGAAGAGCTGATCCCGAAATGGCGGCATGTGAATGTGTTCGAGGGTGAACATGTAGAAAAGGGTGAGATGATCTCAGATGGAGAGCTCAATCCCCACGACATTTTGCGTTTGAAAGGCGTCACGGATCTGGCTGAGTACCTGGTGAAGGAAATTCAGGACGTCTATCGTCTGCAGGGTGTAAAGATCAATGATAAGCACATTGAAGTCATCATCCGGCAGATGTTGCGCAAGGTCGAGGTGACAGCTACGGGTGACAGCCACTTCCTGAAAGGAGAGCAGGTAGAGAAGTCTGCACTGCTGGAAGAAGCTGAGAAGCTTCGTGCAGAGAGTAAGCATCCGGCACTGTACACGCCGCTATTGCTGGGCATCACAAAAGCGTCACTGGCCACTGAATCGTTTATTTCAGCCGCCTCTTTCCAGGAGACTACACGCGTATTGACTGAAGCTGCGGTGCGTGGCCTGTCAGATCGTCTGCATGGTCTGAAGGAGAACGTGATTGTTGGACGTCTGATACCCTCGGGTACCGGTCTTTCCTTCCACAATGATCGTAGACGTAGGCGTCATGAGGAGCTGATGGAGCCTGAGGCTAAACCAGAGCTTGTTGTGGAAGAAGTTGAGCAGGCATTTAAAGAAGCGCTCAACACCCCTGAGACTGAATGACCTGTTTCGGGGAGTATATCGTTACAGTCTCTTGACAACAGGATAGAGCAAGCATAGAATGCGCGCTCCTTAGACAGGCCGGCCTATGCCGGCCTGTCGTTTCTGTCACTCAAATCGTCGACTAAGACGTTGTTGGGTAAGGTTATTTTAGCCAGAGAAAATGCATTCTCTTTTTGTTGTGTAACTGCAACAGGAAGGATTCGGTTTCTCCGGTTTTTTTTGTGCATATAGCAAACATCACGTCCCTGGAGACGGAATAGATGGCGACAATTAACCAGCTGGTGCGTAAGCCCAGGAAACGTAAAGTCCAAAAGAGTAATGTGCCGGCACTGGAGTCCTGCCCGCAACGGCGTGGCGTGTGTACTCGTGTCTATACTACGACACCTAAAAAGCCAAACTCTGCACTGCGTAAGGTTGCGCGTGTCAGGTTGACCAATGGCTACGAGGTATCGAGTTATATCGGTGGTGAAGGGCACAATCTGCAGGAGCACTCTGTGGTGCTTATTCGCGGTGGTCGTGTGAAGGACTTGCCTGGTGTTCGTTATCATGTGGTGCGTGGCAGTCTTGATACCTCGGGTGTCGAGAAGCGACGTCAAGGTCGATCCAAGTACGGCGCTAAGCGTCCGAAAGGTTAGTGGTCTGCTGGTCAGACATTATTCAACGAGTTTGAGATAGAGCAATGCCAAGAAGACGAGTTGCATCGAGACGCGAAACGCTGCCCGATCCTAAGTATGGAAGCCAGTTACTGGCCAAATTCATCAATATGGTGATGCAGGACGGTAAGAAATCGGTTGCGGAAAAAATTCTCTATGGAGCACTGGACTCTGTAACTGAGAAACGAGGTGGTGAGCCTCTTGATTTGCTTGAGACGGCTCTGGAGAATGTGCGTCCACTGGTCGAGGTCAAGTCGCGTCGTGTTGGTGGCGCCACTTATCAGGTACCTGTGGAGGTGCGTCCAAATCGTCGTAACTCGCTAGCGATGCGCTGGCTCATTGATGCCTCCCGCAAGCGTAGTGAAAAGTCCATGGCATATCGTCTGGCCGGTGAGTTGTTGGATGCTTCTGAAAACAAGGGTGCGGCAGTCAAGAAGAAAGACGATACGCATCGGATGGCAGAGGCGAATAAGGCATTCTCACACTATCGCTGGTAAGCGATCCATTAACCCTAACTTAGCTCTTTAAAAACAGGTTTGTAACGTGGCACGGAAAACTCCTATCGAGCGCTATCGCAATATCGGTATCATGGCGCACATCGATGCTGGTAAGACGACGACGACTGAGCGCGTACTCTATTATACTGGCGTATCTCACAAAATTGGTGAGGTGCATGACGGTGCGGCTACCATGGATTGGATGGAGCAGGAGCAAGAGCGGGGTATTACAATTACCTCAGCAGCCACGACCTGTTTTTGGAGCGGTATGGGACAACAGTTTCCTGAGCATCGCTTCAATATCATCGATACTCCCGGACACGTAGATTTCACTATCGAGGTGGAGCGTTCATTACGCGTGCTTGATGGCGCTGTATTCGTGCTGTGTGCGGTCGGCGGTGTTGAGCCGCAATCCGAGACTGTTTGGCGTCAGGCCAATAAATACAATGTGCCCCGTATGGCGTTCGTCAACAAGATGGATCGTATGGGAGCTGATTTTTTCCGAGTGGTTGGCCACTTGAAAGATCGTCTTGGTGCCAATGCAGTTCCTATTCAGGTGCCGGTTGGTGCTGAAGAGGGTTTTAAAGGCGTTATCGACCTCATAAAGATGAAATCAATCGTCTGGAGTGAGGAGAATATGGGTGCTCAGTTTGAGTATGCCGATATCCCGGCTGACCTGCAGGATACCTGTGACGAGTGGCGTGAGCATATGGTTGAGGCTGCGGCAGAAGGCACCGACGAGTTAATGGAGAAATACCTGGAAGATGGTGATCTTTCAGAAGAGGAGATCCTTACAGGTCTGCGTGAGAGAACCCTGCGACTCGAGATTGTTCCGGTTACCTGTGGATCGGCCTTTAAGAATAAGGGTGTTCAGGCTGTTCTGGATAAGATTATCGAAGTGATGCCGTCACCTTTGGATGTGCCGGCCATAACCGGCGTGCTGGATGATGCTGATGGGACAGAAGAGGAGCGGCCATCGGATGATGGTGCCCCGTTTGCTGCTTTGGCTTTCAAGGTCGCAACAGATCCATTTGTCGGTACGCTCACTTTTTTCAGGGCCTATTCAGGGACGCTGAAGTCAGGTGACACGGTATATAACCCGGTAAAAGGAAAGAAAGAGCGCATCGGACGTATCCTTCAGATGCACTCCAACTCTCGTGAAGAGATCAAAGAGGTGCTGGCTGGAGATATTGCAGCTGCGGTGGGTCTTAAGGATGTCACTACAGGTGATACTTTGTGTGCTCTGGACAAGCCGATAACTCTGGAACGTATGGAGTTCCCGGAGCCTGTTATCTCAGTAGCTGTCGAGCCTAAGACCAAAACCGACCAGGAGAAGATGGGTATAGCCCTTTCTAAGCTGGCCCAGGAAGATCCTTCGTTCCGGGTAAGCTCTGATGAAGAGTCGGGGCAGACAATCATCTCCGGCATGGGGGAGTTGCATCTCGATATTATCGTTGATCGTATGCGTCGCGAGTTCAAGGTTGAGGCGAATGTGGGTGCACCGCAGGTTGCCTATCGCGAAACCATCCGCAAATCAATAGAGCAGGAAGGCAAATTTGTCCGTCAGTCAGGTGGTCGTGGTCAGTTTGGTCATGTCTATCTTCGTATCGAGCCTCAAGAAGCGGGTGTCGGTTACGAGTTTGTGAATGAGATCGTCGGTGGCGCCGTGCCCCGTGAATACATTCCGGCTGTAGATAAGGGTATCCAAGAGGCGATGGGTAATGGTGTTATTGCCGGTTATCCGATGGTGGATGTGAAGGTTACGCTTTACGATGGTTCGTACCATGATGTCGATTCCAGCGAGATGGCATTCAAGATCGCGGGCTCTATGTGTTTCAAAGAGGGTGCGGCAAAATCGAAGCCAGTTTTGCTTGAGCCAATGATGAAGGTCGAAGTCATTACACCTGAAGAGTATATGGGTGACGTGATGGGCGATCTTAACAGTCGACGTGGGCTTGTTCAGGGTATGGATGACACGCCGGCAGGAAGACAGATAAAAGCTGAAGTTCCATTGTCCGCGATGTTCGGTTATGCAACTGATCTACGCTCAGCCACACAGGGCCGAGCAAATTACAGCATGGAATTCGCTAAATACGCAGAGGTGCCAGCTAGCATAGCTGATGCCGTAATCAAGAAACAGTAAACGGGTATAGGGGTAGCACTGTGTCCAAGGAAAAATTCGAACGCACAAAGCCGCATGTCAATGTGGGTACGATCGGTCACGTAGACCATGGTAAGACCACGCTGACGGCGGCCATTACGACGGTACAATCGGCCAAATATGGCGGTGAGCAGCGTGCATTTGACCAGATAGATAACGCCCCGGAAGAGCGTGAGCGTGGTATTACCATAGCGACCTCGCATGTGGAATACGAATCAGATACACGGCACTACGCGCACGTTGACTGCCCAGGGCATGCTGATTATGTGAAGAACATGATCACCGGTGCAGCGCAGATGGACGGAGCGATCCTGGTGGTATCGGCAGCGGATGGCCCGATGCCGCAAACCCGGGAGCACATACTGCTGTCGCGTCAGGTTGGCGTACCGTACATTGTGGTCTACCTGAACAAGGCCGACATGGTGGACGATGAAGAGCTGCTGGAACTGGTGGAGATGGAAGTGCGCGAGCTGCTGGACAGCTACGAATTTCCAGGAGACGACACGCCGATTATCGTGGGATCGGCACTGAAGGCCCTGGAAGGTGATACTTCAGAGATAGGCAGCCAGTCAATCGACAAGCTGATCGAAGCGCTGGACAACTACATACCGGAGCCGGAGCGAGCGGTGGATGGCGCCTTTCTGATGCCGATCGAGGATGTATTCTCGATATCGGGACGGGGCACGGTGGTAACGGGACGTGTAGAGCGCGGTGTAGTCAAGGTGGGAGAAGAGGTCGAGATTGTCGGTATTAAAGAGACCACCAAGACGACCTGTACCGGCGTGGAGATGTTCCGCAAGCTGCTGGATCAGGGTGAGGCTGGTGATAATGTTGGGGTGCTGCTGCGAGGCACCAAGCGAGACGAGGTAGAGCGCGGACAGGTATTGGCGCACCCTGGCTCGATCACGCCGCACACCCATTTTGAGTGTGAAGTGTATGTATTGAGTAAGGACGAGGGTGGACGACACACCCCGTTTTTCAGTAACTACCGGCCACAGTTTTACTTCCGTACGACAGACGTGACAGGCGCCTGTGATCTGCCAGAAGGTGTAGAGATGGTAATGCCTGGAGACAACGTGAAGATGGTAGTGAATCTGATCGCCCCGATCGCGATGGAAGACGGCTTGCGCTTTGCGATTCGCGAAGGCGGCCGGACCGTGGGTGCCGGTGTGGTATCCAAGATTATCGAGTAAGAGATAATGGCTAACCAGAGAATACGAATTCGTCTGAAAGCATTTGATCATCGACTGATTGATCAATCTGCCCGTGAAATAGTGGAGACTGCCAAGCGCACTGGTGCGCATGTCCGTGGCCCTATTCCACTGCCGACAAAAAACGAGCGATACACCATTTTGATTTCACCGCATGTCAATAAGGATGCACGTGATCAATATGAGATTCGCACCCACAAACGTCTGCTCGATATCGTTGAGCCAACTGACAAGACTGTGGATGCATTGATGAAGCTCGATTTGGCTGCCGGCGTCGATGTGCAGATCAAACTGAACTGAGGTTAAGAACGATGGCGATTGGAGTAGTCGGCCGGAAGGCAGGAATGACCCGAGTATTTACCGAACAGGGTGAATCTATACCTGTCACGGTAATCGAGGTTGAACCCAACCGTATCACTCAATTGAAGAGTAGTGATGGGGACGGATATTTGGCTGTTCAGGTAACCACCGGATCTCGTAAGACCTCACGTGTGAATAAGCCTGCTTCTGGACATTTCGCAAAGGCAGGCGTTGAAGCCGGGCGTAATGTCTGGGAATTTCGCACACAAGAATCCGACATGGAAGGTATCGAAGTGGGTGGCGAAATCAAAGCTGACCAATTCGAGGCTGGACAGATCGTGGATGTACGCGGACGCTCCCAGGGTAAGGGTTTTCAGGGTGGCGTAAAGCGTCACAACTTTCGTACCCAGGATGCAACGCACGGTAACTCGCTGTCGCATCGCGCACCTGGTTCGATCGGACAATGTCAGACTCCGGGACGTGTGTTTAAGGGCAAGAAAATGGCTGGCCACATGGGTGCAGTGCAGCGTTGTCAGCAGAACCTGGAAGTTGTGCGTGTAGATGCAGAACGTAATCTGTTGTTGGTCAGAGGTTCTGTACCTGGTTCCAGAGGCGGTGATGTAATCGTCACTCCCGCTGTGAAGATGAAGAATAAAGGGTGACAGTAATGGATCTCAATGTACAAACAGCCGTAGGCGCTCAAACACTAAAGGTTTCTGATGAGATCTTCGGCGCAGCGTTTAAAGAGTCACTGGTACACCAAGTGGTTTCCGCTTATATGGCAAGTGCTCGCGCCGGTACCAAGGCACAGAAAAACCGTGCTGCAGTAAGAGGTGGTGGTGCCAAACCTTTCCGTCAGAAGGGTACTGGTAGAGCGCGTGCGGGTACCAGTCGAAGCCCTATTTGGCGTAGTGGCGGTGTGAATTTTGCTGCTGGCCCTCGCAGCTACGCTCAAAAGGTAAATCGTAAGATGTACCGTGGTGCAATTCGGTCAATTCTTTCTGAGCTAAATCGCCAGGAAAGGCTTGTTATCGTCGATGAGTTAAGTGTCTCTCAACCGAAAACCAAGGAGTTGGTCGATAAGCTGAAAGGTATGGATTTGAGCGATGTATTGGTGGTCTCGCTAAATCCGGACGAGAATCTTTATCTGGCATCTCGCAATCTTTATGGTGTGGATATACGCGATGTTGACGAGATCGATCCAGTCAGTCTGGTAGCTTATGAGAAAGTGTTGGTTACCGAAGGTGCAGTGAAGAAGCTTGAGGAGCGTTTAGCATGAATAATGAGCGTCTCATGAAGGTTCTTCTGAGTCCGGTAGTATCAGAGAAGAGCAGTATAATAGCGGATGCTAATCGGCAGTACACATTTCGCGTTACTACAGATGCAACAAAGCGGGAAATTGCCAAGGCAGTTGAGAAACTGTTTGAGGTTGAAGTTGAGCAAGTGCAGGTAGTGAATTGCAAAGGTAAACAAAAACGCTTTGGGCAAGTGAACGGTAAACGTTCTGACTGGAAAAAAGCATATGTTCGTCTCAAGCCAGGTAGCGATATTGATTTCGCAGCCGGTGCGTGAGCAAGTAAAACAGGATTGGGATAATGGCAGTCGTTAAAACAAAACCGACCTCTGCAGGCCGCAGGTTTGTGGTTAAGGTTGTCAATGATGAGCTTCATAAGGGTGAACCTTATGGTCCGCTATTGGCAAAGAAGAGTAAGAGTGGCGGCCGTAACAACAACGGTCGAATTACTACTCGTCATCGTGGCGGTGGCCACAAACAACGTTATCGCATCATCGATTTCAAGCGTAATAAAGAGGTGATACCGGCAACTGTTGAACGTCTTGAATATGATCCTAATCGTACGGCTCGTATTGCGCTGATTCGCTATATGGATGGTGAGCGTGCTTACATCATTGCACCCAACAACCTGCATGTAGGCGACAAGATTGAATCTGGCTCGGGCGCACCAATAAAGACAGGCAACTGCTTGCCATTGAGAAATATACCGCTGGGTTCTGTGATGCATTGTGTCGAGATGAAACCTGGAAAAGGTGCTCAGATTGCTCGTTCTGCTGGGGCATCAGTTCAATTGGTCGCTCGTGAAGGTGAATATGCTACTTTACGTTTGCGCTCTGGAGAGATGCGTAAAGTACCCGCTGATTGTCGCGCAGTAATCGGTGAAGTATCCAACTCCGAGCATACCCTTCGTTCGCTCGGAAAGGCCGGTGCAAAACGCTGGAAGGGTGTACGCCCAACAGTACGTGGTGTAGCCATGAATCCGGTCGATCATCCGCACGGAGGTGGCGAAGGTCGTACCTCAGGTGGGCGTCATCCCGTATCGCCATGGGGTACGCCAACCAAAGGGTTTAAGACCCGCACCAACAAACGTACGAACAAGATGATCGTACGCCGTAGAAACCGTAAATAATTGATTAGGGGTTAGAGTCGTGCCACGTTCAATCAGAAAAGGCCCATTCATAGACCACCATCTGACAAAGAAGGTGGATGAGGCGGTAGCCCAGAACAATAAGCGTCCTATCAAGACCTGGTCACGGAGATCGGTCGTAATCCCGGAAATGGTGGGATTGACCATTGCTGTTCACAACGGTAAACAGCATGTACCCGTACTGGTATCAGAAAATATGGTCGGACATAAATTGGGTGAGTTTGCGCTGACCCGTACCTATCGCGGTCATGCTGCAGATAGGAAGGTCAAGTAGAGGAGATATGACGATGCAGACAACAGCAAAATTGCGTCATGCCCGCATCTCTGCTCAAAAAGGACGCTTGGTCGCTGACCAGATTCGCGGTCTTCCTGTAGAGCAGGCCCTTGATATCCTGACATTCAGTAAGAAGAAGGGCGCGGAACTGGTGAAAAAGGTTCTTGAATCGGCGATCGCCAATGCTGAACACAATGATGGCGCCGATATTGATGAATTGAAGGTTTCGGCCGTCAGTATTGATGAAGGCCCGACCATGAAACGTATCCGTGCTCGTGCCAAGGGGCGTGCATCCAGGATTCTCAAGCGCACCAGTCACATTAATGTGACTGTCGCGGAAAAGTAACAGGCAAGAGAGGCCGAAATGGGTCAGAAAGTACATCCAACTGGGATACGTCTTGGCATCGTCAAAGATTGGACGTCCAAGTGGTATGCAGATTCCAAGCACTATGCAGATCTGTTGAATAATGATCTCAAAGTCCGAGACTTCTTGAAAAAGAAACTGTCACAGGCTTCTGTCAGTCGAATTCAAATCGATCGTCCGGCCAACAATGCCCATATTACCGTCCACACGGCACGCCCGGGGTTGGTGATTGGTAAAAAAGGTGAGGATATCGATGCTTTGAGAGCTGAGGTTTCCGGGATGATGGGTATCCCTGTTCATATGAGCATCGAGGAGATCCGCAAGCCAGAGCTGGATGCACAATTGGTTGGCGAGAGTATCGCTCAACAGTTGGAGCGTCGTGTGATGTTCCGTCGTGCTATGAAACGAGCGGTTCAAAACGCAATGCGCTTGGGTGCCGAAGGTATTAAAGTTCATATCAGCGGGCGCTTAAATGGCGCTGAGATTGCACGTTCTGAGTGGTATCGCGAGGGTCGGGTTCCACTGCACACACTGCGAGCTGACATCGACTATGGCTTTGCTGAAGCAAATACCACCTACGGTATTATCGGCGTCAAAGTATGGGTCTTCAAAGGTGAAGTCTACGGTGACCGTGAGGAAGTAGAAGCGGAAACTAAGACAGCCTCACCGAGTAAGAGGTCGTAAGTCATGTTGCAACCAAAACGGACAAAATTTCGTAAACAACACAAAGGACGCAATCGCGGTTTAGCAATCACGGGCAGTGATGTCTCCTTTGGTGAGTACGGCTTGAAATCAACAGGCAGGGGTCGCCTCACGGCGAGACAGATCGAGTCAGCGCGTCGTGCTATAACTCGACACGTAAAACGCGGTGGTAAAATCTGGATTCGTGTCTTTCCAGACAAGCCAATCACTAAAAAGCCTTTGGAAGTACGCCAAGGTAAAGGTAAGGGTAATGTTGAATACTGGGTAGCTCAGATTCAACCAGGCCGAATGCTTTATGAGATAGAAGGTATCTCAGAAGAGTTGGCTAGAGAGGCATTTGCACTCGCTTCTGCCAAGCTGCCTGTTTCAACTGCATTCGTGAAGCGGACGGTAATGTAATGAAAGCATCTGAACTTAGAGCGAAATCGCAACAAGAACTAACTACCGCACTCGACGAACTTTTAAAAGAGCAGTTTAATCTGCGTATGCAACGCGGTACTGGACAATTGGCCAAGCCTTCGCGCATGAATGAAGTTCGCAAAGATATTGCACGAGTTAAGACTCTTATGAACGAACAGAAGTCGGGTAATGCATCATGAGTGAGCAGCAGACAACTAACCGAACGCTGGTTGGGCAGGTCGTAAGTAGCGCAATGGATAAATCCATCACTGTAACTGTTGAACGTCTCGTTAAACATCCGGTGTACGGCAAGTTTATGCGTCGCTCTACCAAAGTGCATGCGCATGACGAGACAAATGAGTGTCAGAAAGGAGATAAGGTGATGGTAGAACAGTGCCGTCCCCTGTCGAAAACCAAAACATGGCGTTTGGTTAAAGTACTGGAGCGTGCTAGCTGAGTAATATGCTCAGTATGCGTCCATTCGAAACTATTTGGAATTAGGGCAATACCATGATTCAGATGCAGACCAACCTCAGTGTTGCTGATAACAGTGGCGCTAAGCGGGTTCAGTGCATAAAGGTGCTAGGTGGTTCACATCGTCGTTATGCCGGGATCGGAGACGTTGTGAAGGTCAGTGTCAAAGATGCAATACCTCGCGGCAAAGTGAAGAAAGGCGATGTCTACAATGCAGTTGTAGTGCGTACTACAAAGGGTGTACGTCGTCCCGATGGCTCGGTGATTCGTTTCGACACCAATGCTGCGGTGCTTTTAAATAATGCGTTGCAGCCCATTGGCACGCGCATATTCGGCCCCGTTACCCGTGAATTAAGGAGTGAGCGATTTATGAAAATCATTTCGCTGGCTCCAGAAGTTTTGTGAGGCAGCATTAATGGCTAACAAGATTAAGAAAGGTGACGAGGTCATCGTTATTGCCGGAAAGGATAAAGGTAAACGCGGCACTGTAGTAAAAATTCTACAGGAAGACCGACTGGTGGTTGAAAATGTCAATATGGCGAAAAAACACACCAAGCCGAATCCAAATAAAGGCGAACCAGGCGGTATCCTTGATAAGGAGATGCCATTGCACATTTCAAACGTTGCTCTATACAATCCGGAAACCGGAAAGGGCGATCGTGTTGGATTTAAAATTCTCGAAGACGGCAAAAAGGTTCGGATATATAAATCGAATCAAGAAGTCGTCGATATTTAAGGCGTGATCAGACATGGTAAGGTTACAGCAACATTATAAAGAAACTGTAGTCCAGGAACTGATGGGCAAGTTTCAGTTCAACAGCATAATGCAGGTGCCCAAGATTACCAAGGTTACCCTGAATATGGGTGTTGGTGAGGCGATTGGCGACAAGAAAATCCTGGAACATGCAGTAGGCGACATGGAAAAGATTGCAGGTCAAAAAGCTATCATTACACATGCGCGTAAATCGATTGCAGGATTTAAAGTCCGTGAAGGATGGCCGATCGGTTGTAAGGTTACTTTGCGCCGTGAGCGGATGTATGAGTTTCTTGATCGTCTTATTAATATTGCGATTCCGCGTATTCGAGATTTTCGAGGACTGAATGGTAAAGCCTTTGATGGCCGTGGCAATTACTCCATGGGTGTTAAAGAACAGATCATGTTTCCAGAGATTGACTACGATAAAATCGACGCACTGCGTGGACTGGATATTACCATTACCACTACAGCGCGTACCGATGAAGAGGGTCGTGCATTGCTGGAAGCTTTCAAATTCCCCTTTAAGAACTGAGTTTTGATATGGCAAAGAAGAGCATGATTGCACGCGAAGTCAAACGTGCACAGACGAATTCACGCTACGCTTCCAAGCGTAATACGCTGAAAGCTGTAATTAAAAACCCGAACAGCAGTTTTGAAGAGATAGAGCAGGCAACTCTGAAACTACAGAAATTGCCCAGAGATGCGAGTCCAACTCGACAGAGAAATCGCTGTCGAGTGACTGGGCGACCTCACGGTGTGTATCGTAAATTCGGTCTCTGCAGAAATAAATTGCGTGAGGCGGCAATGCGTGGAGATATACCGGGGCTTGCTAAAGCGAGTTGGTAAGCGTATCATTCTGCGCCTTTATCCGGAGCAGGTACTGGTCCGGTGGTTTTACTTTTTGGGTATCGCGCCATAAAGGCGGACTGACCTCAGGAGCTCTAATATGAGTATGTCAGATCCCATCGCGGATATGCTTACGCGCATCCGTAATGGCCAGGCAGCTAAGAAAGCAACTGTCGAACTGCCTTCCTCCAAGCAAAAGCTGGCAATTGCTAATCTTCTGAAAAATGAAGGATTTCTTAAAGAAGTTTCTGTAAATAGCGAATCAACTAAACCTATCCTCGTGCTAGAGTTGAGCTATTTTCAAGGTCGCCCCGTCATCGATATCATCAAGCGTGTAAGTCGTCCTGGTCTTCGTGTCTACAAAGGTAGAGATGAACTTCCTAAGGTGCGTGGTGGTCTTGGTGTGGCGATTATATCCACTTCTAAAGGTGTGATGACAGACCGAGCTGCCCGAGAGATCGGCCAGGGCGGAGAAGTTGTCGCCTTTGTTGCCTAAGAGGTTATTGATATGTCACGCGTAGCTAAGAGTCCTATATCGATACCGTCTGGCGTTACTGTAAAAAGAGCTGACCAATCATTGAGTGTCAAGGGGCCTAAGGGTGAAATTGCAATGAATATGCACCCGATGGTCGATGTTACAGAAAAAGACAACACGCTGAATATTTCACCTAAGGCTGAGAATAAGTCGGCATGGGCCATGGCTGGCACAATTCGCGCCCTGGTCAACAACATGGTTACAGGTGTCAGCCAGGGATTTGAAAAGAAACTTCAGTTGGTGGGTGTTGGTTATCGTGCACAGGCAGGCGGTAAATCACTTAATCTTAATCTAGGTTTCTCGCACCCAATAGATTATCCAGTACCCGAAGGCATCAAAATAGCAACACCTTCGGCAACTGAGATAGTTGTCAGCGGTAGCGACAAGCAGCGAGTTGGCCAGGTGGCTGCGGAGATCCGGGCCTATCGTCCGCCTGAACCTTACAAGGGTAAGGGTGTACGCTATTCCGATGAGCACGTTGTGCGTAAAGAAGCCAAGAAGAAATAGGGAATAACGATGGAAAAGAAATTATCACGTATACGTCGTGGACGTCGGACACGGGCCAAGATTCGAGAGCTCGGTGCCTATCGTCTGTCTATTCATCGTACACCCCGCCATATTTATGCCCAGGTGATTAGTCCTGATGGCGCAAATGTATTAGCGAGTGCCTCTACGCTTGATAAAGCCATTCGTAGTGAAATCAATGGTGCCAGTGGAAATGTCAGTGCTGCAACGGTAGTGGGGAAGCACATTGCCGAGAGAGCCAAATCCGCTGGTGTTGAAAATGTTGCCTTCGATCGTTCAGGTTTTAGATACCACGGTCGTGTGAAGGCACTTGCTGATGCGGCCCGTGAAGCCGGTCTCCAATTTTAAAGGTTCAGGATTATGGCAAATTTTAATGCAAAGCCTGAGGGTGACGAGCTACTTGAAAAGCTGGTCAATGTAAACCGGGTAGCAAAAGTAGTAAAAGGTGGCCGCCAATTCGGTTTTTCCGCATTGACAGTTGTTGGTGACGGCAAAGGTCGCGTCGGCTTCGGAACAGGTAAAGCCCGCGAAGTACCTGTTGCTATACAGAAGGCGATGGAAACGGCACGTAAGAACATGGTGTCTATCAGACTGAATGGTTCCACGTTGCAATATCCTGTAATGGGCAGACATGGTGCAGCCAGGGTCCACATGCAGCCTGCTTCAGATGGTACCGGTATCATCGCCGGCGGTGCGATGCGGGCGGTGTTCGAGGTTCTTGGTGTACAGAATGTATTAGCCAAGTGTATCGGGACAAACAATCCCATGAACGTTGTTCGGGCCACTATCAATGGCCTGAATGAGATGACAGATGCCGAATCCGTTGCACTCAAGCGCGGTAAGAGTGTCGAAGATATCCTGGGGTAAGTCATGGCAAAGAAGAAAACAATGCAGGTGACGCTGACTCGCAGCACAAGCGGCCGTCTCGCAAGCCATAAAGCATGCGTTACTGGATTGGGTCTGCGACGTATGCATCAGATTGTCGAGATAGAGGATACTCCTGCTACTCGAGGCATGGTGAATAAAGTCAATTATATGGTTAAGGTTGTGGAGGCATAAAATGCGCTTAAATACACTCCAGCCTGCTACAGGTAGTAAACCAGCTCGAAAGCGTGTCGGTCGCGGTATCGGTAGTGGTCTCGGTAAAACCTGTGGGCGTGGTCACAAGGGCCAGAAGTCCCGTTCCGGTGGTTTTCACAAGGTTGGTTTTGAAGGCGGCCAGATGCCCCTCCAGAGAAGACTGCCAAAGATCGGTTTTACCTCACGCGTCTCCATGTCAACCGCTCAAGTCCGTCTTGGTGAATTGGCTAAAGTTGAGGGTGACGTCGTTGATCTTGAGGCCTTACAAAAAGCAAATGTCGTCACACGTTCAATCAAGAAGGTGAAAATATTTGCATCCGGTGCCATCGATCGCGCAGTTACTGTAAAGGGACTGGGTGTTTCAAAGGGTGCGAAAGCTTCAATCGAGGCAGCTGGCGGTAAGGTCGAATAAGTTATGGCCAATCAAGGTTCACCAATGATGGGGGCTCTAGGTAACATGGGTCGATTGACGGAGCTTCGTCAACGGCTATTGTTTGTTGCTGGTGCTCTGCTGGTGTTCCGCATTGGTACCTTTATCCCGGTACCTGGTGTGAATCCAGTTGCCTTGGCAGCGCTTTTTGAGCAAGCTCAAGGTTCGATTCTGGATATGTTCAATATGTTTTCAGGTGGAGCCTTGGAGCGGGCCAGTCTGTTTGCACTTGGCATCATGCCTTATATCTCTGCCTCGATTATCATGCAGTTAATGTCTGCTGTTATCCCTACCCTGGAGCAACTTAAAAAAGAGGGTGAGGCAGGACGTAGAAAAATAACTCAATATACACGCTACGGGACTGTCGTTTTAGCCACATTTCAAGCAGTCGGTATCTCCATAGCACTACAAAGTCAAACTGTTGGCGGAGAGACGATTGTCATACATCAAGGTGTTGGTTTTGTCGTAACGGCTGCTGTCTCACTGGTTACGGGTACCATGTTCCTGATGTGGTTGGGTGAGCAGATCACCGAGCGTGGTATCGGAAACGGTATATCAATGATCATTTTCGCGGGTATTGTCGCTGGATTGCCGGCAGCGATCGGTGGAACGCTGGAACTTGCGAGAACAGGTGAGCTCAATGCGCTTACAATTCTCTTTCTGTTCGTATTGGCAATAGCTGTTACCGCTTTTGTTGTATTTGTAGAGCGTGGACAAAGACGGATAACGATTAACTATGCTAAGCGTCAGCAGGGTAGGAAGATGCTGGCTGCCCAAAGCACACATTTACCGCTCAAGCTCAATATGGCTGGGGTAATTCCGCCTATTTTTGCATCGAGTATTATTCTTTTTCCTGCAACACTCGGTCAGTGGTTTGGAAATACTGAGGGTACGCGCTGGATACAGGATATATTCGCAAAGTTATCTCCTGGTGAGCCTGTCTATGTTATGGCTTATGCAGCAGCGATCATCTTCTTCTGCTTTTTCTATACAGCACTAGTCTTTAATTCTCGCGAGACGGCCGATAACTTGAAGCGCTCTGGGGCATTTATTCCAGGAATAAGACCGGGTGACCAGACCGCCAAGTATATCGATAGCGTCATGTCGAGACTGACAATGGCTGGGGCAATCTATATTACTTTGGTTTGCCTACTACCAGAATTCTTAATAGTTGGCTGGAACGTACCTTTCTACTTTGGTGGTACCTCACTATTGATAATTGTGGTAGTGGTCATGGATTTCATGGCGCAGGTACAAGCACACCTGATGTCACATCAATATGAAGGTTTGATGAAGAAGGCCAATCTGAAGGGTAGTGGTGCAGGGTTGTTGCGTTAACAAAACCTGACCAGTATTGAACAAAATTTGGAGTCTATATCATGAAAGTGCGTGCATCTGTTAAGAAAATCTGCCGCAATTGCAAGATTGTGCGCCGTAATGGCGTCGTCAGAGTGATCTGTAAAGAAGGACGCCATAAGCAGCGTCAGGGTTAATCATAGCAAAAATTTTTCCTTCGCCCGCTTGATAGAGGTGGTAGCGTAGGGTAATATTGCTCGTTTACCTTTGGTGAAGTGCCAGGGGTTTCTTCAGGAGATTTAGAGATGGCTCGAATTGCAGGGGTCAACATTCCAGACCGGAAACATGCGGTCATAGCGCTGACATCAATATTTGGTATCGGGCGATCGCGTGCGGGTGATATTTGTAAAGAAGCCGGCATCGAACCTAACACGAAAATACAAGAACTCAGCGAAGATCAAGTCGAATCGATACGTGCAATAGTTGCTCGCTTTTCGGTAGAAGGCGATCTGCGCCGTGAAGTCTCTATGAATATTAAGCGTCTGATGGATTTAGGCTGTAATCGTGGGATTCGTCACCGCCGCGGTTTACCGCTGCGTGGCCAGCGTACCCGTACAAATGCGAGAACACGTAAAGGCCCTCGTCGACCAATCAAACGTTAATCAAACATATTTAAAGAATCTGTAGGTACAGAAGATGGCAAAACCCAGTAACCGTGCCAAGAAAAAGGTAAGGAAGAGTGTGACCGACGGCGTCGCGCACATCCACGCCTCTTTCAATAACACAATAATCATGATTAGTGACCGTCAGGGAAACACCCTGGCTTGGGCAACGGCTGGTGGATCCGGATTCCGTGGATCTAGGAAAAGTACACCCTTCGCCGCTCAGGTCGCTGCAGATCGCGTAGGCCAGATGGTCAAGGAGTACGGGGTAAAAAACCTTGATGTCAATGTCAAGGGTCCTGGTCCTGGTCGCGAATCGGCTGTTCGTTCACTGAATAATGCCGGGTTTAAGATAACCAGCATCTCTGACGTAACACCTATTCCTCATAATGGCTGTCGTCCCCCCAAGAAGCGCCGCGTCTAATTACTGGAGTTACATGAATCATGGCAAGGTATATCGGGCCTAAGTGCAAACTGAGTCGTAGAGAGGGGACTGACCTCTTTCTCAAGAGTCGCGTTCGCTCACTTGATTCCAAATGCAATATGGAAAAGGTGCCCGGACAGGCGGGAGATCGTCGTCGTCGGGTATCTGATTACGGCCTGCAGTTGCGTGAAAAGCAGAAGGTACGTCGAATCTATGGCGTTATGGAAAAACAGTTCCGTAACTACTATAAAGCTGCAGCTCAGAATAAGGGTGCAACGGGTGAAAATCTGCTGCAATTGCTTGAGACGCGTTTGGACAATATCGTCTATCGCATGGGGTTTGGGGCTACCCGTGCGGAGGCTCGCCAACTGGTAAGTCACAAGGCGATTGAGGTTAATGGCAAGGTTGTAAATGTACCTTCCTTTAAGCTTACAGCTGACGACGAAGTCTCCATTCGTGAAAAAGCGAAAAAGCAGCTTAGAATTCAAGGGGCACTTGAACTACAAGGGCAGTTTGGTTTTGTTGATTGGGTTGAAGTTGATCCAAAGGCAATGAAAGGTAAGGTAAAGCGAATACCTGATCGTTCCGATCTATCTGCTGAGATTAATGAGCAACTGGTCGTCGAGCTCTACTCTAAGTAAGTCTTGACGAGGGAACATACATGACCGAAAGCGTTACGGAATTTCTCAAGCCTCGCATCGTTAATGTTCAGCCTGTCACCGCTACACGAGCGAAGGTGACACTTGAACCGTTAGAGAGAGGTTTTGGGCATACATTGGGTAATGCGCTAAGGCGCATTCTTCTCTCATCAATGCCTGGAAGTGCTATCACTGAGGTAGAGATAGCTGATGTACTCCATGAGTACACGACTATGGAAGGTGTTCAGGAAGATGTCCTGGATGTACTTCTCAACCTCAAGCAAGTTGCGATTGTCATGCATACACGCGACGAGGCAACGTTAAAGCTACAGAAAAAGGGACCTGGGCAAGTACTGGCTAGTGACATCACCTTAGACCATGATGTAGAGATCGCCAATCCTGATCATATTATCGCAACCCTGACAAAATCGGGCGAGATAAATATGACACTGAATGTTCGTCGTGGACGTGGTTACCATCCAGCGGCAGCACGACAGGGAAGTGCCGGTGATGAGCGTCCAATTGGTATGTTACAGGTAGATGCCTCGTTTAGCCCTATCAGAGAAGTGGCATACAGTGTAGAGGCTGCCCGTGTGGAACAGAACACTGGCCTCGATCGCCTCGTCATCGAGCTGGAAACAAACGGTACGATAGACCCTGAAGAGGCTATCAGACGGTCAGCTAGCATATTGCGCGATCAACTGTCGGTTTTCGTTGATCTTGAAGCTGAAGCGGCTGAGTCGGTTACAGAGCCAGAAGAGCCTGCAATCGATCCTATTCTGCTGCGGCCTGTTGATGACCTTGAGCTCACTGTACGCTCTGCGAACTGTTTGAAAGCTGAAAACATCTTCCTTATCGGTGATCTTATTCAGCGTACAGAAGTAGAGTTGCTCAAAACACCTAATCTGGGCAAAAAGTCGCTCACTGAGATCAAAGACGTGCTTGCTCGTCGAGGGCTGTCACTGGGCATGCGTCTTGAGCATTGGCCACCTGAAAATATCGAAGAGCAACTGACTCATTAAATCCAGTTGCCCTGAACTTTTATTAACTATTGAATTTGTGGAAGTTGACCCATGCGCCATCGTAAATCTGGACGGCAGCTGAATCGTAACAGTAGCCATCGAAATGCCATGTTCAGAAACATGACTGTCTCATTGATCAATCACGAATTGATTAAGACAACCCTGCCTAAGGCAAAAGAGCTGCGTCGTGTTGCTGAACCGCTTATTACAATGTCTAAAACAGACAATGTTGCAAAACGCAGGCTTGCATTCTCACGACTGCGTGACAAGGCAGCAGTCGGTAAGTTATTTGCTGAATTGGGACCTCGCTATCAGGAGAGGGCTGGCGGATATCTGCGCATTCTGAAGTGCGGTTATCGGGATGGGGACCAAGCTCAAATGGCATATGTTGAGTTAGTGGACCGTCCGATTCCGGAAGTCACAGAAGATACTGAGGCTGAAGAGAGCGAAGAGTAAACTCTTTTTAAGGCTTATCAATATTGAAAAACCCACAACGATAGATGTGGGTTTTTTTATGTGTGGCACTTTTCCCTCAACGACTATCTCTTTAGTGTTTTCAGCAAGTCATCAATTTCTACTGAATGGCCATTTGATGCATGATATCGGCTAGATTGTTCCACTTCAAAAATACGCTGTCCATTTATCATTGCAGAGATATCTGAACCACTACCACCAAGATCGTGAGAAAAAACCGATAAAATATGCAATAGAGTGAATATCCCTAGCACCTGGTAGCAAAGATGATGAAGAGCGTGCAGGCTTAGACTGCCGATTAGGTTGACATCGTTGAGCATCATAAAACCACTGAAGATACTCAGTGCCAGAACAAAAAAAAGTGCCAGATAGAGGGGTCCCCAAAATGGATTATGACTGTACCATTTTGGTAAGGGAGCCTTTCCTAGAGTGAGATAGAATTTTAACACCAACCAGGCTTGTGAAAGACGGTGCAAGTCCGGTTCGCAAGCTGATAAGTGATCGGTGCCTTTACCAAAAAAAAGTAGATAGAGCCTCAATATGAGCGCAGGCAGTAGTAGGGCAGAGAGCATATAGTGGATCTCTGTAGTCGTTGTTGCAATCGCACTGAAATTGATCATCAGCCAGCCGGTTATAAGCAATCCTATGCTGGAGAGGGCAAGTGTCCAATGAGCAAACCTGAGCCCACGGCTCCATACCAGGATTCGAGTGACGCTTGTCGCCTGCATATTCGTCTTCCTGTCTTTGAAAAAAAGGTTAAACCTCTGCTTGAGAGAGGTATATAACTCAATGTGGAGTGATTATTACAACATGTATGACATGCAGACAGCCTGCACAATTGTCATGGTCTTTGAACGGAAAATATATCTGATATCTGACTTATAGGTGCATCATTCAGTCGGCTATCTCAGAGCATTGCATGCCCGAGGTAAGAAATTTCGGGCAGGGGCACAAAGATGTTAAGACAAAGAAAAAACAAACGTGAGCGAAGGGAAGAGAGAGACCAGGCGCTGTTGCGTTATACCAAGCAGCGACAGCGAAATGTGTTGGCCAAGCCCGGAGTACACGAATTTATTGTTGTTCTCGATCAGATGAAAGCAGGATTCAATGTAGCAAAGATATTCAGAAGTGCAGAGGCGTTTGGTGCGCATGAAATCCATTTGGTCAATATCGGTCCTTTTGATCCATCTCCAGGAAAGGGGGCCTTTAAGAAGGTTCCAGCACGTTTTTTTGACAGTTTCGATCAGAGTTACCGGAATTTAGTCGATCGAGGTTATCAGGTCGTGCTGCTTCAGGGTGGGTGTGATCGACAACTAACAACCTCAGAACTGGCGAAAAAGAGCGCTTTCGTGCTTGGACATGAAGAGTGGGGTCACAGTTTCAACCTGGATGACTACCCAGAGGCATCCTCTGTTGCAATACCTCAATATGGTCAGGTTGAAAGCTTGAATGTTGCTGTTGCGGCATCAATTGTCATGTATGAATATGTTCGGCAGCATCAGCCATATACCGCCCCATAGAGACAGACAGGCTGTCAGGCACAAGCGAGTTTGACAATAGTTATACGCGTAGACTATTGATCAGGAAATTCAATAGTCTTGGTTGCCAATACTGAGACAACAATGACTGCTAGAGCAGTTAATAGTAACCATGACATAGGATCTCTCCTCAAGTTATTCGCATTGCTGATCTACGCCAGCATTACCAACCGTAACGTAAAAAATTGTTAATTTACGTGATTTATAACGTATTTATCTTAAAAATTCCTTAAGGAACCCGTGAAATAGTTCACAAATGCTTTATGGACCGGTGCTGGGCCGCTTCCTCTTACAGTTGCGGCTTACCCGTGAAGACCACTGTTGGCGGGCGCTCAGCATCGATTTGGATGCGGGAGAGGCTGGCAGAAGCAATTGAAATACGGTACATGGATTGAATAGGTGCCTGTAGGGTTTGTATCAGCATACTGCGAATCACGCCGGCATGGGCCACAATCAGTAAATGTTTACCACTATGCCGCTCAGCAGCCTGTTGATAAGCCTTCTTAACCCTGTGATTAAAGATTTCGAGGGATTCGGCATTATCGGGTCGATGATGGATGGGATCGTTGTAAAAACGTGACAAGATGGATCTATCTTGGGCACGCAATTGCTCCCCTGACTGACCTTCCCAGATGCCAAATCCCACCTCTTTCAGGCGATCATCAAATTCGAGGCTGATATTGAGATTGCTGCTTAGGGCTTGGGCGAATTGACTGCAACGTTGCAGCGGTGAGCTGACAATTGCCTGCCAAGGCCTCTTGCCGGATACAGCATGCCACATCTCTTCCCACCCGCGCTCGCTCAATGGATCGTCGATTTGTCCGCGGTAGCGACGGCCACCTACCGGTTCGCCGTGACGCAGCAGATCGATTGTGGTGATGGGCTCCACAGCTTAGATGATGCCGCTCATGGTGAGTAAAGTCAGGATCACAAGAAAGACAACCAGGGATCTCCACACCAGAGCCATTGCTGATCGCGGGAGTGTACTATAGAGTTGATTGCCTTCTTGTGCCTCATCGAGAAGGGTAGACAATCGCATCGCACCACCACCTGTACAAATTAATGTGCCACTATTGCTGTCATTGAATTCACTGAAACGGCTCTCTTGAAAGCTGCGCCAGCCATAGAGGGCATCTTCAAAGCTGCCGGCGATGGCGTAACAGATCGCGGTGATTCTGGCCGGTATCCAGTCCAGGATTACAGTCAACTGTTTGCTATTGAGCTGGAAATCGATATCCCTGTTCGACTGAACCGATGTCGGTAACCAGGTGGCTAATCGATAGATCATGGCGCCAAGGGGGCCCAGCACTATAAACCAAAACAAAACTGCGAATAGGTTTTGATTGGCTTGTAACAATACACCTTCAGCAACGGCTTGAGAGCGTGCTGGCTCACTGATAGGTGGTTCATCCATGATAATGGTGCTGGCGACGGTATTTATGTCTGCTTCCTCTCCATTATCAACTGCCTCAGTATACTGGCTGATTTGAGTGTCCAGATCCTCAGGACCTAAACAGTAGAGGAGGATGATTGTCGAGAGACCGATTCCCAATAGGCCTTCATCGAACATGTGTTGGAATACGCCGGTCACAAGCAGTGGCGGGAGTAGAAGAAATACAATACCGACGACCCCACGTTCCAACCAGGCTGGAAGTTTCTGATGCTGAAGCCACTCGCTATAACGAAGGAACCAGCGGTTATTGCGCAAGTGTACTTTCTCAAGTAAAAATCGCTCTGCTATCAGGCAGATAAGGATAATCAATAGTGTCATCGTGCAAGTTTCAAATAAACAGTTGTAAGTTTCAAGTGATCACATGCAGAGAAGATGAATGGATTCCCATCTCCCCGTTATATGCAGTTTAAATAACGTTGCCAGTCGAACATCGGTCCAGGGTCGGTTTTTCGTCCTGGGGCAATGGCTTCATGACTGGTTATACGATCGCTGGTAATAGATGGATAGAGACGGATGATCTCATTCGTGACACGATTCAGCGCGTTATATTGAGGATCTGTGAAGGGCTGATCGTCAGAACCCTCTACTTCAATGCCAATCGAGAAGTCGTTGCAGCACGGGCGACCACAGTAACTGGAATCTCCAGCATGCCAGGCGCGTCGGTTGAGGGGGACATACTGAATGACCTCGCCATCCCGCCGAACCAGAATATGGCATGAGACTTTCAGCGCTTTGATTTCATCAAAATAGGGATGAGCAGTTGTATCCAGGCGGTTCATGAATAGGTCATCGACCCAATGACCGCCAAACTCTCCAGGTGGTAAGCTGATACTGTGGATTACCAGCAGGTCGATCTCAGCGTCAGGCGGTCTGTCATCCATGTTCTCTGATTGACGAAACTCAGCGCTACTCAGGAGAATATCGTCTTGCTCAGCCAAGGTTACTCCGGTTTCGGATTGAGGCCTTTTAAAACCATGTCGGTATAGCTTACGATGCCTACAATTTCCCGATTATCGACTACAGGCGCCCGCGATAATTTGAAGCGGCTGAAGATACGTGCACAATAGCGAATGTCCATGCTTGACGAGACAGTCAATGCGGGTTTAGTCATTATCTCGTAAATATTGACCCTCTCTGGTGCGCGATCCTTGGCTAAAACCTGGCGTGCGATGTCCGAGAGCATAACAAGGCCGTATTCATCATCCTCATGGCGTTTTTTGACGATCAGGGATTTTGTTTCCACATGGATCATTCGTTCAAGCGCCATCTGCACAGTGTCCATGCCTTCCACCAGATCAAAGTCAGTTTTCATGACATCCCTGACACGGATTAAAAGCCGATCGTTCATAGCTCCTCCTCAATAACTTGTGTGAGTGTTTGTATCTGATGACTGACACCGACGGCATCTTCGATATCAATCTGGAATGCGATGCCATTACCCGGTTGAGCCTCAAATTGGCCCGCTTCTGATATTTTCTCCAGGATGGCTCGGCTGAGATGCTCTTCGACAAGCAATAACAGGACATCTCGCTGAGTATCGAGGGTCAGGCCAAGAAAGGTTTTTGATTGCTCAACACCCTCACCACGAGCGTGATTGATGACTGTTGAGCCAGTGGCTCCCGCAGAACGGGCAGCCTCTAGGACCTTTTCGGTCGTGCTGTCCTCTACCAGGGCGATGATGAGTTTGAAGTGCATAAGAAATACCTCGTTGTATCATCAATTTTGTCGTTTACTACGCCACTCGCTAAGCTGAGCGTAGGCCATCACAGACATGATTGGAAACAGGCTTGCGAAAGCAATCAGGCCAAAGCCATCCAGCATGGGGTTACGTCCGGGGATATTGCTCGATAGGCCCAGACCAAGTGCGGCAACCAGCGGCACTGTAACCGTTGAGGTGGTGACGCCGCCAGAATCATAGGCGAGAGCAATGATTGATCGGGGTGCAAATAGGGTCTGCACGATAACGACCACATAGCCTGACATGATGTACCAGTGCAAGGGTGTGCCGGTAATGATTCGGTAGCTTCCCAAGGCTATCCCCACCGCAACACCAATGGCTACAGCGATACGTAATCCCCATTGGCTGATTGCGCCGGCTGAGACCTGGTTTGCCTTGATGGCGACAGCGATCAGTGAGGGTTCAGCAATGGTGGTGGAAAAACCGATGCTGGCAGCAAAGAGATAGACCCAAAAATAATGGTGCCATTTAACAGCCGATCCATCCGTCGGTAAATTGAGCAGCTCAGGGGAGGTTAGCTGATTGGCCATCAACTCGCCGAGTGGGAAAAGCGCCAGGTCGAGTCCTTCCAGGAACAATACCAGACCCACCAGGACCAGAAGGAAACCAAACAGAACCTCCTTTGTGTTTTTAAGGGGACGGCGTAAAACTAGAAATTGGAAGCCAAATAGGATGCCGGCAATAGGCAATACATCGAGGATAGTGCCCGTCAAAACAGAGAGGAAATGTTGTAGAGCTTCATTCATAAAAACAGCCCATAGCCCATGACAAAAATCATTGGAGTGAGCGAGGCGAAGGCAATGAGTCCAAATCCATCTATCATCGGGTTGCGTCCCTTGATGCTTGATGCAAGCCCGACACCCAGAGCTGTGACCAGAGGAACAGTGACTGTTGAAGTGGTTACACCTCCTGAGTCATAGGCAATGCCTATAATCTCTTTTGGTGCGATAGCAGTCATTAATACAACGCCCAGGTAGCCACCAATGATCAGGTATTGTACTGGCCACCCTTTGACGATTCTCAGAACCCCGATCAGGATGGCGAAGCCAACTGAAACCGCAACTGTATAGCGAAGGCCCTGTGCGTACTCATTTTGTGCGTCAGGGGAATTGGCAATCATGCCCCCAACAGCTGCAACATTTGCAGCTTCCTGGGCGATTTTGATCAATGCAGGTTCCGCAACAGTCGTACCGAACCCGAGGGCAAAAGCGAACAGAAGTAGCCAGGTTAGGCTGCCCTTTTTCGCAAAATCCCATGCCATTCCCTCGCCGAGTGGGAAAAGACCCAGATTCAGTCCTTCGATGAAGAGGCTCAAACCAAGCAATACCAGTAAAGACCCCGTGAGTATAGTACCCAGATTGGGAATTGGCTGTTGCAATACAACCAGTTGAAAAAAAGCAATAACCAATACAATAGGCAGCAGATCACGAGCACTTTCCAGTAGTGATGATATGAGGTGCTTGAGTAGTCGCATAGGTTGGTTTCGGGCTGCTATCTATTTCTATTATTTTGTGGGCGGGAAGCCTAGCTTAAGCCTCCTGTCATGTTAGAGACAATACAGCAGATTTCATTTGGCTTCTATTCCTCACTGACCCATCAGCCGGGTATTTTTTATCCCTGATTATGGTTAGAAAATTGTTCTGGAATTTATTTCATGAAATAAATTGATGCCCCACACCTGGGATGGTGGGTGTTGATTAGTATGAAAGCCGAATCATTTTAGTAGAAGTTATTGATTGTACAGGCACTTGGTGCTAATTTTCCACTAGTATACTTAGAAACTAAGTATCCCAGATTTCGATTACATGGTTCTTTTGTGAGGTTATTCTCAGACGATGTCTCTGCACTATCATAGCCTTATGCTAGATGCGGGCAAAAGGGACGGGTTGGCATCGTCTTAGATTTTGAAGGTTTCCATCAAGTGGCGATAGATGCAAAGGCAAGACAACATTATTACATTCGGCTCCGCTGTGCCTCGTCGAAAAAACATCTCTCTTGACGTCAATGGACGGAGAATTGCGGCTGAGTGCCGCAATCTTGTTGTAAAGACGCTCCCCAAGCTGATGAGCGGCTTGTTCGATAATCTCGATGATGCGCTCTATGAGATGGCCAACAAATCAGAGAGCAACTCCCTTCAGAACATCTATTTCGATTCAATGCGTGAGTTGCGGAAGCTACGGGTTGGTATTGATCGTAGTTTCACCCAGGAAGTTCTACGTGCCTATGATCGCTATTGGGAAACAGGTGAGATAACAATCACTCAACCGACCCTCGATGAATTGAGTCGAGATTCAGAAATGGCACTGGTTGACGATGAGGATTTAGAGGATTCACTCGCCGTCACCAACATGGTGAGTAAGTCGGAAGGTCGTTTCTCTCGTGAAATTTATGCCATGAGTCAACGCTTTGCTTATGTGATGGGTGGTGGACATGTGGATGAGAGGATTGCCCAACAGTCACCACTGATGCCTGGTGTCATCTGCAATGCCTTTCAAGTGGCAATGACCGATGTGCCCGTTGAATTACCGGTCAAACTAGTGGTTTACAAATTGTTTGATCGCCATGTCATGCACTACATCGGCGGTCTTTACGATGAGATTAACCTGTTATTAGGGCGTGCCGGTGTGATAACCAAGCTGACGCCCAAGGTACGCCGTAATCCAGTTGCTCCTGCGCTGCGTAGCGATGGGGGCGAAAGCTATCTGGCCAGTGACTCTTCCTATGTCAGCACTTCATCTTCTATGCAAGCATCACCAGCTGAAGAACAGGTTCAGGCTGAGATATTCTCCACTTTGCAGCAGCTACTCGGTGTTCGCCGTGCAAACGCGGGTGCCGGCAGCAGCATGTTAGCTTCCAGCCTGATGCTCAGCCCACCAAACGGAAATGTGCCAATGGTGGACACAGGGGAACTGTTGGGTGTGCTGTCGGCGATTCAGCAGTCAAACGTTGTGATGCTACCACAAGGTCGTCGGGTCAATAAGCCGTTGAGTCCGGATGAGATGCGGGCGCGTTTGGTCAGTGATCTACAGATTGCTAGGGATGGACAGATCACTCGGGCCCTTGGGGATGCTGACAATGACACCATTGATGTCATTTCAATGTTGTTTGAGTTTATCCTTGATGACTACAGCCTGCCCGATGCCATGAAGGCCCTGATCAGTCGTCTACAGATACCTATGCTAAAGGTCGCCATCATTGATAAATCGTTTTTTAGCAAGAAGGTACACCCTGCCAGACGCCTATTGAATTCCTTGGCACAGGCGGCGGTAGGTTGGAATGACTCAGGGGACCGGGCCAACGATACCCTTTACAAGAAGATTGAGTCGATTGTAAAACGGGTTCTGAATGAATTTCATGACGACCCAGGACTGTTTGCAGAGCTTGATGATGACTTCACTGGTTGGTGGCAGAAAGAGCAACGTGGAGCGCAGATTGCAGAACAGCGCACTAATCAGATTACCAAAGGCAAAGAGCAACTCAAGTCAGCCAAGCAGATTGTATCTGAAGAGTTAAACCAACGATTGCGTAATCAACAGGTCATACCAGAGGCCGTGATGTCAATCCTGGAGGATGGCTGGAAGGATGTATTGTTGCTTATCTATCTGCGCGAAGGGATAAAGAGTCAGGGATGGGGTGAAGCGCTGGAGATTGTCGATCGGCTGCTGTGGAGTGTGCAACCGAAATCGGATTATGCCGAAAGGCAACAGTTGCTGCGTGGAATTCCGGAGTTATTGAGAAATATTCGTGAGCGATTAAACAGTATCTCTTTCGATCAACACAAGATGGCTAAGCTGTTTAAAGAGCTACAAAACTGTCATATCGGTGTATTACGCGGCGGCGATGTCAATCAGGTGCATACTGCAGGTACCCTGCCGGTTGCCCATCATGAAATTCACTTTCCAGACAGTCAACTTGTAAATGACCCCAATAGTCAACTACATGAGATGAGTGATGATGTGATGAGTGAGCAGGATGAATTCACTCAGCAGGCAATAGAGCTGGAGACGGGGAACTGGTTGGAAATTGTTGAGGGTAACAGTAAGATTCGCGTCAAACTATCCTGGAAAAGCAAGGTGACTGATACCTATATTTTTGTAAACCGGAAAGGAATGAAGGCGATGGAGCTTACCACCTCCGGGGTGGCAAAACGCTTACGCGAGGGCACTGCGAAAAAGGTGGAGCTTTCTAATACACCTATTATGGATCGTGCCTTGGATGCAATGCTCGGTGCATTGAAAAATACCAGTTCAACATCGGCTTCTGCCTAGAACACTAGCAGTCGGTATCGTTGACTCTCTAAAAATCACAGTTAAACTGCGTGCCATCAATCATGGTTGATGTAGCTTTCATTTGTCCCGTGTCACACCTGAGATGAAGCGATACATGCTCAAATCACCATGAATTTCTAAAAATAAGAGGATTAATATTCCAATGAGTGAAAAAATGACTGATTCCGGTTTGAAATATGAAGATTTGAATGAAGGTACAGGTAGCCTGGCTACAGCCGGGCAACGGGTCTCTGTTCACTATACCGGATGGTTAGTTGATGGCGATAAGTTTGACTCTTCAGTAGATCGTAACCAGCCTTTCGATTTTACTCTTGGTAAAGGTATGGTTATACAAGGGTGGGATGAGGGTGTCGCTGGAATGAAGGTGGGCGGTAAACGCAGGCTTACCATTCCGCCTCAGTTAGGCTATGGCGACAGAGGGGCAGGTGGTGTAATTCCTCCCAATGCCACACTGGTTTTCGATGTGGAATTATTATCAGTCTCTGAATGAACGCCTTGCCAGATAGAGTGCTGATCAGTGAACAGGTCAGCCAGGCTTTGGCTGAGGATCTCGGGAGTGGTGACCTGACTGCGGGATTGCTTGATGAGCATGCTATAGCTCAGGCAAAAATCATTTGTCGAGAGGCGGCTGTATTGTGCGGCATGGCCTGGGTCAACGAAGTTTTTCATCAGTTGGATCAAACGATTGATATTGACTGGCGTGTTGAGGATGGAGATTCAATCTCACCGGGTGAGGTCCTCTGTTTGCTAAGTGGAAACAATCGTTCATTGTTGAGTGGTGAGCGTACAGCGCTAAACTACCTGCAGACACTTTCTGCTACTGCCACTATTGCCCGCCGATATACCGAAACGGTGAGTGGAACCGGTGTGAAAATCCTGGATACGAGAAAAACAATTCCAGGGCTCAGGTTACAGCAGAAGTATGCGGTCACCTGTGGTGGAGGGCATAATCATCGGTTTGGCCTATATGACGCCATTCTCATCAAAGAGAATCATGTTCGAATTGCCGGTTCTATTGCTGCTGCGTTGCAGAAGGCCAGACAAACAGCACCCTCAGGTGTAAGTATCGAGATTGAGGTTGAATCGCTGCATGAGCTGCAAGAGGCGCTCAAGGCAAATGCTGAAAGGATTTTGTTGGATAACTTCGACTTAACAATGCTGGCAGAAGCGGTAAAACTGAATGCAGGACAAGCGAGGCTTGAGGCTTCCGGGGGTGTGAATCTAGGAAGTGTCCGGGCTATTGCGGAGACAGGTGTGGATGATATCTCCGTGGGGGCATTGACCAAGGATATCCAAGCTGTGGATCTTTCGATGTTGTTTATTGGGTAGACCTAACCACTCAGTAATACAGACTTCATTGGGTTGGCGATGAGTTATATGTTTATATATATTACACCCGCTCATCTATCAGGGTACCCAGTACATCATTGACAGTTTGTAGTGTCTTTACCTGCGCCTTGGTTTGGTTTGCATGTTGCTGTAGTTCGACCATGGCGCGGGAGAGGTCGGTAGGTTTGGCCTGATGGGTCTGCTGGGTATTGGCGATCCCTGACGCCACTTTACGCATGCCCTGGAATCCTTTTTGAATTCCCTGAAGTGCGGGTCCTGTGATTGAGTTAATGCCCATAAGAAAGTCAAATACCTCTACTTAAATGCTCTCTAACCGGTATGGTGGCAGATTTACCTGATTCTTTAGTTGATTAGTTCTCAACCTTGGCGTGTGCCATCAAATTAGAGAATCTGCTTCCCTCTCAGCTCCATTCATGGCGTGCCGGAAAGACTAAGCGGGTGGTTGCGAAGAGGTGGTGATCAGAGGGTAACGCCCAATGACGGAAACTGGCACGTCTCAGCATTTGCTGGGTATGCAGGCTACCTCCTCTTAATGTGAAGTGATTTTCATCAAATACCTGGGCAGAGACCGAAGAATCGGGGAAGGGCTTGAATTCCGGATAACTGTGGAAGCTATTGCCGCACCACTCCCAAGCACGATTGGTTTGATCCAGTACACCGGTACGTGTAGCCATCTCCCACTGATATTCGTGCTGTATGATTGCGCCTGAGTACGCGCCACCCTGTCTATCAACCCAGCTGCTGAAGGCATGCGCTTCATGCAGGCAGATGCCGGTGACTGGTTCATGAGGTGGAAGATGGGTATGGCCGTTGATAGCCGTTTCGTACCAGCCACCATTCCTATCCTGGCGCCAATATTCAGGGTGTGAGCAGTTACACTGTGCAAGCCATTGCTTGCCTTCATCACGCCAAAGGGTATTGTCCGAATAACCACCATCCTGCATGAATGCAAGATACTGTGCATTCGAAACCGGAGATAATGCAATACGATAACTACTCAGCTCGACAGCTTGAGGAGGCAATTCATTGTCATAGGCTCTGGGGTCATTGCGTGCACCAATGCGATAGTGGCCCTGGGAAAGCTCTTTGGTATCCCACTGTGGACTTTCGGCTATCAGGGGTTCGTTGCAGACATGGTTTGGTTCTTGGATCTGTAGAGATCGCTGATTCAGTAAGATCAGCATGCATTCGTAGAGCTTGGCCTGCTCCTGTAGTAGAAACCATACAATACGATCATTGTTGAGTATGGGATGATCGGGCAGTGCGGCAGGGGTGGCGAGCCGCCGCAGGTGCTCATCGTGAATCTCTGAACCCCAATTGATCAAATGGTTGACGGGGGGTAACTGGGTACACTGTTGCGCTAAAGAAAGTGGGCCAGTTGAAAAAAGCTGATTCACTCTAAGCATCAGGTCATCATCACCCTCTAATTCTGCTCGCAGCCAACGGAGTTCCAGATAGACCCCCCGGCCGAAATACCAGTTTAGCGAGGCAAGCTGTGGGTGATATTGCTTAGCGCAATCCTCAGCCGGTATGGAGGTCAGTAGATGCAACTGCATCTCATACAAACCACTAAGTTGGCTGAGAAGGGTGGTTGATGTCATCTTCCCCTCTCCTGCGAGTAAAAAAACAGGCTATGTTAACGGAGGTGTGATTGTGGGGGAAGCCCGAAAGAAACGAAGATCAACCCAATACCGGTTGGTAAACAAAGGTAGGTCAGCATTAATTCGAATGTGCAATGTGAGGATAAGCGATATTTTCCCTATCATCGCCATCGATCGCTACGACAATATAATAGAGGCGTTCAGACTGCACAAAGAACGCAAAAAACTTGCTTGAAAAGCATAATTCCTTGCGTTCTTTGGAGTATTGTCTGCACCATCAAGCTGTTGGACACTAAACACAACCAGTAGGTTTAGGCAGCCCGCCATATTTTGTAATCGGCTTCATTGGGCCGGTGAGCCACAGTTCAAACATGGCTTTTTTGTCGGCACCCAGGTACTTTGAAAACTTTCGGATGGGAGGTACTACATTGAATTCATCGTAGTACTCTCTCGCCTTGAGGATCTGTTCCCACTTCTCTTCACTGAGATCATAATCATCCGCTTCCGCCATAGCTTCTGCGATTTCCGGACTCCATGCGCTCATATCGGTGAGATATCCGTCTCCATCACGTTCTGGTAGATCAACGCTCATTTAGCCTGCTCCTATTACCAAGTAAAAAGGTTGGTTATTGTTAGGCGGCAGTTTAATGTCAAGTGTCCATCAATATCTACCCCAAAGTAATTCGGGTTATTCTATTCAGGAAGCATCGACTGATTTTGAGTCAATGTACTGTAAGAGCTCCGTTGTGTGGTTGTAGCGTTGTTTGAAGTGCAGGCGTTGCAGGTTCTGGCCCAGGCGAACATCCAGTCCATTGGGGTCCGCACCGACAGCTTCAATGGATGAGGTCACGGACATCCCCAGACGTTCAGTAAGGCTTTTTAACTGACTGTGGTCATGTGCATTTAGCTGATAAAGCAGCTCTGCTTCGTCTGCTGTGGAGAAGGGTACCGGGGTTTGGATACGACTTGTATCAAACCATCGGGCCAAACCAAAACCGCCAATAAAATAAATTTGCCGGGTAACGAGTCTATAAAAGCGGAAGTTGAGCTCCTTCTGATATCGCCGGGTTTCGGGGTAAAAACGAAAATAGCGTTCAGCCGTACTGGTTGAATTGACTGTTTCCGCCTGCATCAGGCAAGTGAGTCGAGCTAACTGCTGTACATCGCCATTTCCTTGTTCAGTGAAAGTCAGTGAGCAAAGTGAGTTGGCTTCTAGATTTCGGGTGTGTTGTGCCAGATGTGAGATCAGTAGCAGTGGGTAGCCCTTGGTATCCCGACAGATGGGTAACAAGGAGCCAAAGGGGTAACCTGGAAACTTGAGCGAGTGTGTTGCCAGTAAACCATGATAGCTTTCAGACCAAAGTCGCTGGATTGCATGAATCAGCTCTTCCGTAGAAGTCTCATTGTTCATCTTATTTTTCTCGAGTATTGTTAATTTCCCTAAGTCTCATTGTCCTGTTTATTCGGACTCATGTTTACCTCTCCAATCCGGGCACGGACTGATTGAATTTTTCCCTGTAAACGATGCTCCTTTCCCACGCGGCTATCAATTTTTATCGTGGCATAAACACGCTGACTACCAGCCGTGTGCAATAATTCAGTTGCTTTCTGAACAATGGACAACGCGTCTGCAGCGGTTGACGTTTCGATCAGGGTCCCCATGGCAGTCAACTGGTAGTCAATGCCGGATTGTTTAATCATTGCAATCACCTGGCTTACTTCCTGACTGACGCTTTCTCCTTGATCGAGAGGAAAGATACTGAACTCAAGCAATACTGACATACGTCATTCTCTGTTGTTGTCTCCCTAACCTTAGCTGAATTCCCTGGCTTTTTACCCTGACATTGGCATGGATAGTGTCAGCGAGCGGGGAGATCGTGATATCGATTTAACAATTCTTAACAGGCACCACCTTTATTATCGGGTATGGATTGCCCTAAGCTGCAACCATTGTAGATAAACGCACACAAGATGAGTCTACTGGCTTATCTGGTACTAGGTCTCGTTGCCGGATTGATCATGAAAGGGAGTGGCTCTGGGGTACTGGGCAACCTGATTTCTGGGGTGATCGGTGTCTTCATTGGGGGATATTTGTTCGATTTTTATGCTGTAGATAGCAGTGGCTTGATTGAGTCATTGATTACGGCAACTCTTGGCGGGATACTCCTATTGATAATGGTAGGATCGCTGAAGAGAGACCGAATCCCGCTATTAGACACCCGATAGAGAATATCAAAGAATAGAAAAGGAGAGAGATCATGGAGCTTACGCTCGACACCCTGCTGAATACCTATGTCATTCCCTGGGGTACCAAGATTGTGATGGCTTTGTTGGTGTTCATTATTGGACGCTGGATAGCAAAAGCACTTACCCGAACCCTAGAAAAGGTTATGGTTAAAGGAAGTGTGGACCAGATGTTGGTCAACTTTCTTAGCAATATTGCCTATGCGGCTCTCCTAGCAGTTGTCGTGCTCGCTGCTCTCGAGCAGCTGGGTGTGAATACCACTTCTGCATTGGCGATTTTGGGTGCAGCCGGTTTAGCTGTTGGTCTGGCATTAAAAGACTCCCTGGCCAGTTTTGCAGCAGGTGTCATGCTGATTATCTTTCGTCCCTTTAAGTTGGGAGATTTTGTCGAAGCGGGAGGCGCCACCGGGGTTGTTGAGGAAATCCGTATTTTTCATACCATGCTCAAGACAGGTGACAATCGTGAGATCACGATGCCCAACGCACAAATCTATAGCGGCACCATTGTCAACTTTTCCGCCAGGAAGACGAGACGGATCGATTTGGTCATCGGTATAGGCTACAACGATGATATTAAAAAAGCGCGTGACCTTATCGGACAGATTCTCGAAGCGGATACCACTGTATTGAAAGACCCTGCTCCAACGATCATGTTACTGGAGCTGGGAGAGAGTAGCGTCGATTTTGCTGTTCGCCCATGGGTAAAGTCAGGAGATTACTGGACAACACGTGCAGCCCTGCTCGAGGCCATCAAGGTTACATTCGATAAACAGGGCATCAGCATTCCTTATCCTCAAAGGGATATTCATATGATTCAGGAGACGGCTGCCTGAGAATTCAGCAGTCATTAAAGTTAATAAAGAAGATCTAGGAGGCATGAAAATGCATATTAAACAAATTTCTTTGGCTTTGGCCTTGATACCTGTGCTTATAAGCAGCTCAGCAATGGCGGAGAAGGGCTTGGCCTATGACAGTACCGACAAAGTCTGGCGTACCGGATACGGTGAGTGCTGGACCTCACCATATCGTGATAAAACACCCACAGATACCTCTTGCTATGGTGAACCTGCGCCGGCCATGGCTGAGGGCGATGCCGATAATGATGGTGTTGTTGACAGTAAAGATCAGTGCCCAGGGACAGCAGCAGGTGTCAAGGTTGATGCAAAAGGCTGTGCCTTGGATAGTGATGGCGACGGCGTGGCTGACAGCAGTGACAAATGTCCGGGTACACCACAGGGAGCCAGGGTCGATGCCATGGGTTGCGAACTGGATAGTGATGGTGATGGCGTGGTTGACAGCAAGGACGCCTGCCCAAATACACCGGCTGGTGCCACAGTAAACGCATCCGGTTGTGCAGAGCAGATCGTACTGCAGGATGTTCGCTTTGAACTCAATAGTGACAAGATAAGCAGTGAGTATGTAGCCACCCTTGATCATGTTGCAGCATCACTTAAAGCCCGTTCTGATGTGAAGTCAGTTGAAGTTACCGGTCATACCGACTCTACCGGTTCCGCAAACTACAATCAGAGTCTGTCCGAGAAGCGCGCCAAGGCCGTTGCCGATTACTTGGTCAGTCAGGGTGTCAGCGGAGCGATCTTTACTACCAAAGGTATGGGAGAGGGTTCTCCGGTTGCTGATAATTCAACGGCGGAAGGCCGTGCTCAGAACCGCCGTGTTGAGTTGAAATTAGACTGAGAGTGATTGTTTAAAGATGTGAAAAAGGCAGCAGCGTGAATAGTATGCTGTTGTCTTTTTCTTGTCGCCTGTCATAGGGAAATCCCGGATATGCCCCCCAGGAATGGGGGCAAGTATTTGTGTAGGAATGGGATAGTACGACTTCCCTTTATTATATATGGGCTGGTAACGAGAATGAGGGAGATTTGACTGCCTGGCTCCGAGATTCTGGTGTTTGTGCAGGATGCGCAATCAGAATCCCGGCAGGTGTTGGTGACGCTCTCATATGAAGTAGTCGGACCATCCTTGCCTTGAGGCAGGCTGTTAGGCGTCATGCTTGTGGAGTGACCTATGCGTATTGCCTATTTGGAAGACGATAAAGTGCAATCGGCCGTTATGAAGGAGTGGCTGGAAGCGGAAGGATACATCTGTAGAGCCTTTGATAATGCTGATGCTTTTATGCGTGAGCTGCGTCATGAGACCTATGACCTGCTAATCATGGATTGGGAGTTGCCCGGGAAAAGCGGTGTTGATGTACTTAGCTGGTTGCGTGGAGAGAGAGAGTGGGATCTACCTGTATTCTTTATTACCCACCGTGACGGTGAGGCAGATATCATTGAGGCGTTGGAAAAAGGTGCCGATGATTATCTGGCCAAGCCGGTCAATCGTGAAATTATGTTGGCGCGAATCAAAGCTTTGGTCAGACGGCACAGCGGTCGTCGTGACCACCTGGAAGTCAATGGATTCTCCCTGCAAAAAGAGAATAAAACACTCGCCATAGATGGCGTGCCTGTTGAAATGACAGAAAAGGAGTTTCAGCTGGCCTGGATGCTGTTCACCAATATCGGGCGCCTGCTGTCACGAGACCATCTGCTCGAGAGCATCTGGGGTTTTGGTCCTGGTTTGATGACCCGTACTGTGGATACCCATATCAGCCGTTTGCGTCGCAAGCTTGGTCTGACGCCTGAAAATGGGTGGCGTTTGAAGGCTGTTTATCATCAAGGCTACCGCCTGGAGCAGCTGGAGGAACAAGCGTAGTTTATGTTAGCTCGTGTGATCTAACGGTTAGAATTTTCTGCAAATAGGTGAGGGCGCCCGTATAATCAGCATTATTTAGTGTGTAATAGGTCTTTAGGGTGACGACATGCGATCAATGGTCATGTCATCTTCCGATGATCAGGTGGATGCATAGCAGTACGCATCTTCATACTGTGGCTGGGCGGGTATTGGCATGACAAATAAATTCACCTGTATCTTACTACTCCTGTTTTCAGTAGTGGTTTCCCCAGCGGTATGGTCGGAGGATTGGGCTTATCGTTTACATGAAGGGGAAAATCTGACGCTTGTTGCCGAACGATTCCTTAAGTCTGATTTTACACCTGAACAGTTACAGGTTTACAACGGCATCGCCAACGACAGGGAAATCCCAGTCGGCACCGAGATTCGTGTACCCATTGACTGGTTGAAAGAGGTACTTGCCGGCGTAAAAGTCAACTATGTATTCGGTACGGCGACACTGCAGCGAAGAGGCGAGGATGAGCACACCAGGTTACTTGCAGATACTATGCTTAATGCCGGTGATCGGGTTATTACCAGTGCCGGCTCTGTGGTCTCATTGAAGTTTGCTGACGATACGCTGCTACTGATCGGAGAGCGTAGTGAAGTTGTGTTTGATGCACTCTCCTCTTTTCATGGTATGGGCATGTTGGATACACGTATTCGATTGCAACGGGGACGGGTTGAAAATCGGGTCATGCCACTGAAGAAGCCGGAGTCCCGATATGAGATACACACCCCGGCTGCAGTCACCGTGGTGCGTGGGACAGACTTTCGTGTCTCTTCTGATTCGGCAAGTGCCCAGACCCGTAGCGAAGTCACTGAAGGTCGGGTCGATATCACGGCTGATGGTGAAACTGTAGAGGTTGGTGAGGGTGAGGGAACCCTGGTTGAGCAAGGCAAACCACCGGCCACTCCCCGAAAGTTACTGCCAAAACCTGATTTAATGGAAATGTCTGTTCAATCAACTGCAGATAGTCTACTCCTTGAGTGGCCAGTACTGTCGGGTGCAACAAGCTATCGATATCAAGTGTTAAACAGTTTGGAGCGCATGGTTTCAAGTGGGACAGTACAAGAAAATCGTG
Organism: Candidatus Thiodiazotropha sp. (ex Codakia rugifera); assembly: GCA_025656675.1. Classification (GTDB taxonomy): domain Bacteria; phylum Pseudomonadota; class Gammaproteobacteria; order Chromatiales; family Chromatiaceae; genus Thiodiazotropha. The sequence goes on along the minus strand of JAHXHN010000001.1, from coordinate 105,018 downwards.
CTGGTATATCCCGACTTCCAGCTGGTAGTTACAAACTACAATTGAGAGGTGTAGACGAAATAGGGCTTGAGGGATTCAGTGCATCCAGGGATTTTACTTTGGAACCCATAGCCCCACCTGCGGAGAAGCTGCAGACACTATTACCGGTTCCCACACTTTTTCAACCAGAATTCAACAGCTACGGAATAGCGGTCAGTTGGACTTCGGTTGCAAATGCATGGGGCTATAGACTTTTTCTTGCAAGGGATGCCGAGCTACAAGATGTCTTGTTTTGGCGACTTGCTGACGATCACTATTTTTTGATCAGTCCGCTACCCCCTGGGCACTACTTTGTGGGTGTGGAGGCACTATTTACTGATACCGATGAGCGATCTCGATCCAATGTTTACCAAATCGTTGTTCCTGGCAGGCGTTAGGACATACAGGCAGGTATGACACATTGGTTAAAGTGTCAGTATATTCGGCTAACTTCCTAAGAGCAGGGATGTCATTCACTGTGACAACTCAACTATGAGTAACGCTCTACCCAGTACAAAATTTATGACGAAGTACACTGGAAATAAGGGTCTCTCAGAGAGAACTCGCAGTGCATTGATACTTCTGCTTTTTACAAGCCTGCTAGCTGCAAGCGGAATACTGTGGCGATGGGATTTACTGCTGTATGACTTACAGATGGGCTTAATGGTCAGGCCCCCTGCAGACGATATCATTATTGTTGCTGTTGATGAGAAGAGTCTCGAGAATCTGGGACACTGGCCCTGGTCACGTCAAGTACATGCGAAGTTAGTTGATCGGCTTACGCAAGCGGGTGCGAAGGCGATTGTATTCGATATTTTGTTTGCCGAACCGGATCGTATAGACCCAGAATCTGATATCCAGTTAATTCAGTCGATTGCTGCCAGTGAACGTGTATTCATGCCGGTCATCCTGGAAGAGCACCGTCAGGGAGGCATGCTAGTTGAGTCGATGCCATTGCCTGAACTCTCCAATGTGGCAGCAGGTTTGGGGCATGTACACATGGACCTGGATGCGGATGGCATTGCGCGAGGCGTGTTTCTGTATGAAGGGCTGGGGCAGGCCTACTGGCCCCATTTAATGCTCTCATTGTTGAATTGGCTGGCGCCGGATGAAACAGGCATGCGTACTGCACCTATCAGTATGCAAGCCCCTAATATTCACACGATTAACCGTCATTCACATCGTCTGGTTCCCTTCAACGGTCCAGCAGGCCATTACCATCGTTATAGCTACAGTCAGGTACTCGAGGGGGATTTTCTATCGAACCTGTTTCGGGACAAGATTGTGTTGGTTGGGGTTACTGCAACGGGGATAGGCGATGCGTTGCCGACACCCCTCTCTGGGTATGGAGTACCCATGCCTGGCGTGGAGATCAACGCCAATATTTTTGATAGTCTGAGACGCGGTGAAGTAATAACACCGGTTGGTTATCTTCCCCATTTAATGGGTAGTGCGTTGATCGTGGTTCTGCCGTTTGTGCTCTATCCCTACTTCCCCACGCGTGCAGCGCCTTTGGTCTCGCTTGCCCTGGTCATGATGTTTTTCTTGTGTTCATGGATTCTGTTGCGTGGAATGGAGTTCTGGTTTCCCCCGTCCGCTGCATTACTTGGTTTGATGTTGAGCTATCCCCTTTGGAGTTGGCGACGGCTCGATCAGGCCGTGCGTTATCTGAATGAACAACTTGAACGTATGCAGCGTGAGCAGCAGCTGCTGCCGGTCGAGCAGCCACCGAGTGATATGACCTCGGCTATGCAATTTCTTGCTCGCTTGATGCCGCTACGAGGGTGGGTGCTCTATGATACGGATAGTGGAAAGCAGCTGTTACAAAATGGTGAATCACTCGGTTTGCCATTGGATGGACTGGTATCGGGGAATTGGCAACGCTCAGGCGCAGAGCTTTGGACATTGATTGAGCGTCCCGAGACGCACTGGCAGTTGGGACTGATCTGGCCCAGAAATGAAGTACCGCAAGGGCGTCTATTACAAGTCGCTAATGATTTTACCCGCCAGTTCACCCTAGAGCCCGAGACAAAGCAGGGGGGGGTGCTGGAGAGGGTTGAGCTACGCATGCAACAGATGCAAGAGGCGAATGCCCGTTTACAGCGTTTTCGCGATCTGATCAGCAATGCAGTTAGTCACATGGATGATGGATTGATGGTCATTAATGGTCTTGGTCGAGTGGTGATGTCCAATCCACGCGCATCATTCTACCTCGGCCATCAGTCGGATAGGGAACTGCTTGGTGAAGATGCCTACCGTCTCCTGAATGTACTGGAGATTCAAGGCGGTGAACAATGGCAGACTGTTTTCAAAAAGGTACTGCTGGATAAAGAACCCGTTCGGTTTGAGGCGATTCGACCTCCCAATACAGAACTGTTTGTGCAGTTGAAATCACTCGAGGTATTGGATGCCGAGATGCCTGGAGTGATCGTCAATCTCTCCTATATCGGGACACTGAAACGGTCTGAGCGGACACGTGCGAAAATGCTCAATTTTCTATCACATGATATTCGTTCACCGATTACCTCATTGCTTTCATTAACACAATCGAAGCAGATGCAGGAGGGGAGTACAAAAGAACTGGCAGAAAAGATCGAGCCATTGGCCCGTCGTTCACTGAAACTGGCAGATAATTTTCTGAGATTAGCCCGCGCGGAAGCGGCAGAAACCACCTCATTTACAGATACCGACTTCGTGGAAGTGGCACACAATGCTATGGATGAAGTCTATATTCAGGCTAAGACCAGGCAAATCACACTTTTGCGTCATTTTGAAGAGGACGAAATATGGTTGCAAGGTGATTTGGGCTTACTGGAAAGGGCGCTTGTCAATCTACTGGAGAATGCAGTCAAGTTCTCTCCGCCGCAGAGCCGGATTACTATGACCCTCTTTGTCACAGGTTCCAGATTGGTGTGTGAGATAGAGGATGAGGGACCTGGTATTCCACAGGAGCAGCTGAGCGATATTTTTCTTCCTTTTACCCAGGCGGAATCGAATCAGGTATCGCGAAAAAAAGGAATTGGCTTAGGCTTGAGCTTTGTCAAAGTGGTCGCTGAAAAGCACCATGGATCAGTAGCTGCAAAAAATGGCGAGAACGGTGGTGCTGTGTTTACACTCAGCTTGCCTTGCGAGGAGAATCCACCTTAGTACACTTTCAACATCACATTCAGAGAGGGCAAGTGTAGGACACCAGGCAAGAGGTTCATAGCTTGGTTAACCGCTATCAATGTGTTTGTTTGCAGTGGGAAAATGCGTGCATAATGGGACTTTCGATTGATTTTTCGGAGTGACTGATGCCGCAATACCGTTCTCGCACAACCACCCATGGGCGCAATATGGCCGGTGCCCGCGCCCTCTGGCGGGCCACAGGCATGAAGGATGGTGATTTCGACAAACCGATCATTGCTATCGCAAACTCCTTTACCCAATTCGTTCCTGGGCATGTTCATTTGAAGGATTTGGGTCAATTGGTGGCTCGGGAGATCGAAGCGGCAGGTGGCGTGGCAAAGGAGTTCAATACCATTGCTGTGGATGATGGTATTGCGATGGGCCATGGCGGGATGCTCTACTCTCTCCCATCGCGGGATATCATTGCCGACTCGGTTGAGTATATGGTGAATGCCCACTGTGCCGATGCACTGGTCTGTATCTCTAACTGCGATAAGATTACCCCTGGAATGTTGATGGCTGCCATGCGGTTGAATATTCCAACCGTGTTTGTCTCGGGTGGACCTATGGAAGCGGGTAAGGTTCAGCTGCAGGGCAAGGAATATCATCTGGATTTGGTTGATGCCATGGTCTCTGCCGCCAATCCGGATGAGAGCGATGAAAATGTAGAGATGATCGAGCGCTCTGCCTGTCCTACATGTGGATCATGTTCGGGTATGTTTACCGCTAATTCGATGAATTGTCTGACAGAGGCTCTGGGCTTGTCGCTGCCGGGAAACGGATCGCTTCTGGCCACCCATGTGGATCGTGAACAGCTCTTTCTTGAGGCGGGACGGCGGGTTGTGGCATTGGCCCGTCGTTGGTATGAGCAAGATGATGCAACTGTATTGCCACGAAATCTGGCAACATTCCAGGCCTTCGAGAATGCAATGAGTCTGGATATCGCCATGGGCGGTTCGACGAACACGGTATTGCACCTGCTCGCCGCAGCACACGAGGCAGAAGTCGATTTTAGCATGGCTGATATTGATCGGTTGAGCCGGAAGGTACCGAATCTGTGTAAAGTGGCGCCTGCCACGCAACAGTATCACATGGAAGACGTACACCGTGCAGGGGGTGTGATCGGTATCCTTGGCGAACTCGATCGGGGGGGGTTGATTCACCGGGATGTACCGACTGTCTATGCCAGCAGTCTTGGGGAAGGTCTTGATGACTGGGATATCATTCGCACCCAAGAAGAGAGGGTGCATAGTCGCTACCTGGCTGCTCCGGGTGGTGTGCCCACACAAGTTGCTTTTAGTCAGTCATCCCGCTGGCCTGAATTGGATCTGGACAGGCAAAATGGCTGTATCCGCGATGTGCAACATGCCTACTCAAAAGATGGTGGGTTGGCTGTGTTGTATGGCAATCTGGCTGAGCAGGGATGCATTGTAAAGACCGCTGGAGTGGATGAATCGAACCTCGTTTTTTCAGGTCCTGCACGGATATTCGAAAGTCAGGATGCAGCAGTGGCAGGGATTCTGGGTGATCAGGTCCAAGCCGGCGATGTGGTGATTATTCGCTATGAAGGCCCTAAAGGCGGGCCAGGAATGCAGGAGATGCTCTACCCCACCAGCTACCTAAAATCAAAGGGATTGGGCAAGGCTTGTGCGTTGATCACTGATGGGCGTTTTTCCGGTGGGACATCCGGGTTGTCCATCGGTCATTGTTCACCTGAAGCGGCTGAAGGAGGAAATATCGGTTTGGTCAAGGAGGGCGATCTGATCGAAATCGATATTCCAGGGCGTTTAATCCAGGTTGCAGTCGACCATGAGACGCTTCAGCAAAGGCGGAGTGAAATGTCAGCACGTGGTGACCAGGCCTGGCAACCCGTTGCCCGGGAAAGAGTCGTGTCTCAGGCATTGAAGGCCTATGCAGCCCTGACGACCTCAGCGGCCCATGGCGCAGTCAGAGATCTCTCTCAACTCAACAGATAACCAGGGGCTGGTTTTTTATGGTGAGGATCCAAAAGCGTATATCATGCAGTTACGATCGCTGTGGCTAGTCATCTTGCTGATTGGGTGTGGCGGAGGAGATCCAACCGCAACCGACCCCACTTTGATTTTTAAGGATGGTTTTGAAAACCCGCTACAAGAAGTGGATATCCTGGCTGATGGGGGTACCATGGTTCGCGGTTTTGATGCCTGGTTGAAAATCGTACCCAAATTGACAACGATTCGTCTTCGTAAGGCAGCTGATTACGACTATCGAGCATGTGGAGAGCTGGTAGTCTGGTTTTATAAGGTAACAGGGGATACCAACCTGCAGCAGTCAAACAATGGGTTGGTATGCCAGGAGTCGATTGATCCTCGTTTCAAGTTCGATAACGGCCGTTGGCTGTTAACGGACCGAAGTAATGGGGTCGTTTACTATCGAACCTGGAAAAAATAATAGTCGAGAAACAGTTCAGCAGCCCCGTTTATTGGTGGCTGGGGGGTATTTTTCTCAATAAATCTAGGGTATTAAGGTCAGTATCTGACGCTCCCCTTTGCACCGCATCCGAAAACAGGGTTTTCGTGTGCTGGTATGAATAGTGACATGCCTGAAGCTACATATTCAGGTAAAAAGATCCCGCTTAAGGGACAAAAATATCTGGAGATACATGGTGTATTTTGATCTCAAGCAGTGCTACTTGTTTGCTCATCTGGATGACCAGCAATTTGAGACTGTAGAGAAGATGGCCCATGAGGTGAAACTCAGGGATGGCCAGCTTTTTTTTCGGACCGGTGATCCTGCGACCCATTTTTTTCTTGTGGTTCAGGGGCAGATGAAATTGACTCGGCTATCCATGCAGGGGCAAGAGAAGGTTATTGAGATTATCTCTCCAGGACAGACTTTTGCTGAAGCCTTGATGTTCGGTGAACGACCTGAATACCCTGTCAATGCCGCAGCAATAGGCGATACGCATCTATTGAGTTTCGAGAGCGATCCATTCCTTAAAATCCTTCGTGGCTCAGTCGATACCTGCTTTCGGCTGATGGGGGATATGAGTCATCGACTCAGGAGCCTGATTCGAGAGATCGATGAATTGACGTTGCAAAGCGCCAGTTGTCGGGTTGCCAGCTTCTTATGGAAAAGGTGGCAGGGCAAGCCTGAGCTTGGATCGGCATTTGAGTTGCAGGCACCGAAAGGGGTGATTGCTTCAAGGCTTTCAGTGACACCGGAGACATTCTCCCGCATCCTGCATAACTTTTCCGATCAGGGACTGATACGGGTCGATGGCAGTCGTGTCGAAGTACTTGATGAGAAGGGTTTGTATGCCTTTGCCGATATCACCGGATCGATACAGCAGGATATCTCATCCAGCTAGGCGCCTGTCGGACTTAGGATGAATCTACTGCGGAAAAGCCATTATGGCCAGATTTCCCGATTTAATACGTTAAATAGGCTCACTATTCGCCTCATTTATTCGATCAATCTGACTCAACATGACTTTCCCCCGCTACGACCACATAAGTCCGGCAGGCCCCTAGTCCTTGATTGAACCTGGTTTTGCTACGGATTGAGGCATTCCCCGTCTTTGACGGGTATACTCTCCCTCCTTAATAAATAAACAACCATTTCAGCAGATTATAATGAAGGATAGTTTTCCATTCCCTGTGGCCCGAATCGGCCTGATTGGTGGCGGTCAGTTGGGCCGTATGATGGTCAAAGCGGCAAAACGCCTGGGTTGCACCTGCGTGGTCCTAGACCCCTACCCCGGTTCACCGGCGGGTCAGGTGGCAGGTCACCAGATCATAGGCGGATACCACGATCCTGCTAAGCTGCGCGAGTTGGCGGAGTCATGCGATGTGGTGACGTATGAACTGGAGAATATTGATACCGAGACCTTGATTCAGCTAGAACGAGAAGGGCATCGGATCAATCCGGCTCCAGCACTGTTGTCGATACTGCAGGACAAGTTGACACAGAAGGAGTTTCTTAAGGCGTCTGGTATACCGACCGCAGATTTCATTGAGATGCCGGAGCCCGCACTGCAAGCGTTTGAATCCTTTGGTTTTCCTTTGGTTCAGAAGGCGCGACGCGGGGGTTATGACGGGCGTGGTGTGTCAGTGATGCAACAGGCTGATGATTTTGAGAACCACCTGCCTGTACCCTCCCTGGTGGAGCACTTTGTCGATGCCAAAAAGGAGTTGGCTGTGATGGTTGCACGTAATGCTGAGGGGCAGTGTATTGCCTATCCAACGGTTGAGATGTGCTTCCGTGCAGGAGAAAATGTGCTGGACCTGCTGCTCTGCCCGGCAGCGGTGAATGAGGATATCGCTATAGCGGCTGAGGCATTGGCGGAACGTACCATCGAAGCATTGCAAGGTGTCGGGGTTTTTGGTGTGGAGATGTTCCTCACTCAGGATAATCAATTGTTGGTCAATGAAATTGCTCCGCGTACTCACAATTCCGGCCATCATACCATCGAGGCCTGTATCACCGATCAGTTCGAGCAGCATCTGCGTGCTGTACTGGGCCTTCCTTTGGGGGCTACCCATCTTCTCTCGCCAGCCGCGATGATCAATCTTCTCGGTGCTTCTGATGCCAGTGGCAGGCCTGTCATCAAGGGTATGGCGGCTGCTTTGGCTATAGACGGGGTTTGCCTGCATCTCTACGGCAAAGCGGAGGTGACCCCCTATCGTAAGATGGGGCATGTTACGGTACTCGACCGGGATCTTGATGTGGCTCAAAGCAAGGCCGAGCAGGTGCGCGATCTGATTCAAATTACGGGGGAACAGCATCCATGAACAAGCCAGTTGTGGGGATCATTATGGGAAGTGATTCAGATCTGCCTGTGATGCAGGAGGCCGCTAAGCTGCTTCAGGAACTCCAGGTCCCTTTTGAGATGACAATCGTATCTGCACATCGCACTCCCGCCAGGCTCTACGAGTATGCGCAAAGCGCTGTTGAGCGTGGCCTACAGGTGGTGATTGCCGGTGCAGGAGGAGCGGCCCATCTGCCTGGAATGGTCGCGGCTATCTCACCGCTGCCTGTAATTGGTGTGCCGGTAAAGACCTCCACCATGAATGGTGAGGATTCACTGCTCTCTATCGTACAGATGCCTCCCGGTGTACCTGTTGCCACCGTTGCCATTAACGGAGCCAGGAATGCCGGCATATTGGCAGCACAGATCCTTGGCACGGCTCAACCTGAACTTCGCCAGCGTGTGATCGATTTCAAGCAAGCACTTGAAGCTATGGTCATGTCCAAGGTTGAGGCGATGGCATCACAGCAAAAAGCTTAAGGTCTCGCCTCCACTAACTGAATCTGACATAGGGTGCAGCCCTGCTGCACCGTAATTGGTCTGTCGCGTTGTAAGAACATCCTAAAAAATCAGCCATAGATTGATTGGCCCGGTGTGGCAGGACCACACCTTGCGGCCGGAGCTGGTCTTGAAATAGCCCTTTTCCTCCCCCATCTGAAGGGTATTCAATAAAAGATTTCGGAGTTTTACCCATGCGAATGGATCGTTTGACCAGTAAATTTCAGATGGCGCTGGCGGATGCTCAGAGCCTGGCCGTCGGGCGAGATCACCAGTTCATCGAACCTGTGCATCTACTGATCGCCTTGCTAGATCAGGATGGAGGCAGCATACGCCACCTGCTGGCACAATCCGATGTTAATGTGAATCAGCTCCGCTCAAGTCTCAGTGCAGCGATGGAACGCCTTTCAAGTGTTGAGGGTGCCGCAGGCGATTTGCACATCTCCAATGAGCTGGGACGTCTGCTTAATCAGACTGACAAGTTTGCCCAACAGCGGAATGACCAATATATCTCCAGTGAGCTGTTTGTACTGGCAGCAGTGGAAGATAAGGGTGAGCTGGGTGAGATGTTACGCAACGCCGGTGGTTCCAAGACCGCACTGGAGAAGGGTATAGAGAAACTACGAGGTGGCCAGCGTGTGGATGATCCCAATGCGGAAGATCAGCGTCAGGCACTGGAGAAGTACACTATCGACCTGACAGAGCGGGCGGAGCAGGGAAAGCTTGATCCGGTGATAGGCCGTGATGATGAGATTCGCCGTACTATCCAGGTATTGCAGCGCCGCACCAAGAATAATCCGGTACTGATTGGAGAACCCGGTGTCGGTAAGACGGCGATTGTCGAGGGCTTGGCCCAACGCATTATCAACAGTGAGGTACCGGAAGGTCTCAAAGGCAAACGATTGCTCTCTCTTGATATGGGTGCTTTGATTGCAGGGGCAAAGTTCAGAGGTGAATTTGAGGAACGTCTCAAGGCGGTACTAAATGACCTGAGTAAACAGGAGGGACAGATCATCCTGTTTATCGATGAGCTGCATACCATGGTCGGAGCCGGTAAAGCGGAAGGTTCCATCGATGCCGGGAATATGCTTAAGCCGGCATTGGCACGTGGAGAACTGCACTGCGTTGGTGCCACAACGCTGGATGAATACCGCCAGTATCTGGAAAAGGATGCTGCCCTGGAACGTCGTTTCCAGAAGGTGCTGGTAGAAGAGCCCAGTGTGGAAGATACGATTGCAATATTACGTGGCCTCAAGGAGCGCTACGAAGTCCACCACGGTGTGGATATCACCGATCCGGCCATTGTTGCGGCAGCGACCCTATCTCATCGCTATATCGCTGATCGACAGTTACCTGACAAGGCGATCGACCTGGTGGATGAGGCGGCTTCGCAGATCCGTATGGAAATCGATTCCAAGCCGGTGGAGATGGACCGTCTGGAGCGCCGTCTGATCCAACTGAAGATTGAGCGAGAGGCGCTTAACAAAGAGTCCGACGATGCATCGAAGAAACGTTTGGCAGAGCTTGAGGCACAGATCGAACGGTTGGAGCGGGAATTTTCCGATCTGGATGAGATATGGAAATCGGAAAAAGCGGCATTGCAGGGCACGACTCATATAAAAGAGTCCCTGGAGCAGGCCCGTCTCGAACTTGAGACTGCACGCAGAGCAGGTGATCTGACGCGTATGTCCGAGCTGCAATATGGCCGTATTCCGGAGTTGGAAAAACAGCTCGATATGGCAGCTCAGGCCGAGATGCAGGAGATGAAGCTGCTGCGCAACAAGGTCTCTGAAGAAGAGATAGCCGATGTGGTCTCCAAATGGACCGGTATTCCCGTCTCCAAGATGTTGGAGGGTGAACGGGACAAGCTGTTGCGAATGGAAGAAGAGTTGAGCCGGCGGGTCATTGGTCAAGAAGAGGGGGTGCGTGCTGTCAGTGACGCTATCCGTCGTTCTCGTGCGGGATTATCAGATCCCAACCAGCCGAATGGCTCCTTTCTCTTTCTCGGGCCTACCGGTGTTGGTAAAACCGAGTTGTGCAAGGCATTGGCGGAATTTTTGTTCGACACAGAAGAGGCGATGATACGCATCGATATGTCCGAGTTCATGGAGAAACACTCGGTGGCCCGTCTGATTGGGGCGCCACCTGGCTATGTGGGCTATGAAGAAGGTGGATACCTTACCGAGGCAGTACGCCGCCGACCCTATTCGGTGATTCTGCTGGATGAAGTGGAAAAGGCACATCCGGATGTCTTCAATGTGCTACTCCAGGTGCTCGATGATGGTCGTCTCACGGATGGTCAGGGGCGGACCGTGGATTTTCGTAACACCGTTATCGTCATGACCTCCAATCTAGGTTCACAAGTCATCCAGGAGTATGCCACCGAGGCTCGATATGACGAGATGAAAGTAGCAGTGATGGAGACAGTGCGACAAAATTTTCGCCCGGAATTTATCAATCGCTTGGATGAAATTGTGGTATTCCATCCCTTGGCCAGAGATCAGATTCGTGCCATTGCCAAGATCCAGATCGACTACCTGCATAAAAGGTTGGCTGATCACGATATGGGATTGGTGATTACCGATGCTGCCCTAGACAGGTTGGGAGAGGCTGGATTTGATCCGGTATACGGTGCCCGTCCACTTAAGCGAGCCATCCGTCAACAACTGGAGAATCCGCTGGCACAAGCTATTCTGGCAGGCCGCTTTGGACCTGGCGATACCATTGAAGTGGATGAAAGTGAAGGGGAGGGTTTGACCTTCAATAAGCGTCAGCAGGTGAGTGCGGCTTGAGTAGCACGATAGGGTGCGGCCAAGCCGCACCCTGACCGTATCAAATAAAAAACTGAAAAAGCATAGTTGATGGTATGTGCAGACTCAAATGAGACGCCATTGTAAGATCTGCAGATGAATGGCATTAAAATTACATTAGGATGCCAGTTCGAGGTAGTAGTGGTGTAGTCTCTCAGTCGACTCAATCAGCGCTTCAATTTCCCCATTGTTTTCGATCACGTCATCCGCACCCCGAAGGCGGGTTTGACGGTCAACCTGGCTGGCCATTATTTGTGTGATCTGTGCTGCGGATAGTTGATCGCGGTTTGCCACCCGTTCGATCTGCAATGATTCATCGCAATCCACGACCAGCACTCTGTCAGCGAGCGTGGTCTGGCCAGTCTCGAAAAGCAGGGGTATTACCAGTACGGCATAGGGAGCCGATTGATGCTCCAGCCAAGCCTCCATGGCCTGTCTGATGCGAGGATGGAGAATAGCCTCAAGACGATGACGTTGTTGTTGGTCACCAAACACAATATCCCGCAGGGCGGCTCTGTTCAGCTGGCCCTGTGCATCCACCATCTGATCACCAAAAGTTGCCTGAATTTCCAGGAGAGCGGGTAATCCAGGCTTAACCAGTTGGTGGGCCAATAGATCCGCATCCAACACCGGTACGCCCAGGGATTCAAAATGTTGTGAGACCGCACTCTTGCCACTACCGATCCCACCCGTCAGGGCGACGACCAGCATTAGATCATCCCCGACCAGCGCAGGTAGGCCTGGTTGATCTGTTCGCCCCACATCAGGCTGATCCAGCCTGCAGCAGCCAGATAGGGGCCAAAGGGAATGGGAATATTGCGATCCCGCCCGCGTAGTACGATCAATAGGATACCGACTACTGCACCGACCAGGGCTGAAAGCATGATGATTTGAGGCAGATACTGCCAACCGAGCCACGCACCCAGCATGGCTAATAGCTTGAAGTCGCCATACCCCATACCCTCTTTGCCGGTCAGCCGTTTGAAAAGCTGATAGATACTCCACAGCGAAAGATAACCTGCTGCTGCACCGAGAATAGCGCTGCGGGGCTCTGTAAAGATAGCTGCCAGGCTCAACAGCAGTCCCAGCCAGAGAAAAGGCAGGGTGATGCTGTCAGGCAGCAACTGGACATCGAAATCGATCATACTCAGTGCGATCAACGCCCATGTTAGGACAAGTGCAGCCAAGGTGGCCCAGGTGACGCCGAAGTGAAGGACTACAGCAAGGGTGAGAATGCCCGTAAATGCTTCAATTACAGGGTATCTTAGGCTGATTGGCGTATTGCACTTCGAGCAACGCCCTTTCAATAGTAACCAACTGACAACCGGTATGTTTTCCCAAATACGTATCTTATGATTGCATTTCGGGCAGTGAGAAGCGGGTTGACTGAGATTGTAGGGTTGGGGTTCTTTTGATGCACCGACCCCATTCAGTTCAGCACAGTCACTGCGCCATTGGTTTTCCATCATCCTAGGCAGGCGATGGATGACCACATTGATAAAACTCCCGACCGAGAGGCCAAAGAGGGCAGAGAACAATAGTAAGATCCAATTGTTTTGCTGTAGAAAATCGATGAGAAACACGGTTTCTTACTTGTTATTCAATCTGGATGTGTGGATCGTAACGATTAAATAGCAGTACCCATTTTAAATATCGGTAGATACATGGCCACCACCAGACCACCTACCAAGGTGCCCAACACTACCATAATAAGCGGCTCCATAAGACTACTCATGGCGTCAACTGCATTATCCACTTGCTCTTCATAGAAATCAGCCACCTTATTGAGCATGTCGTCCAACGAGCCTGACTCTTCACCGATAGAAACCATCTGCACCACCATGTTGGGGAAGATATTGCGTTGTTTCATAGCCAATTGTAGTGATTGTCCAGTTGCAACGTCTTCCCGCATTCGTAATACAGCATCGCTATAGACTACATTACCTGTTGCGCCGGCAACAGAATCGAGTGCCTCAACCAAGGGTACGCCAGCAGCAGACATGGTTGCCAGGGTACGAGAGAAACGGGCAATGGCCGACTTGTTAAGGATCATCCCAATAACGGGTATTTTCAGTAAGGTACGATCAACGGCGTGGCGAAATTTTCTCGATCGTTTCCATGTATTTGCTGCTATGTAAACCAATACTATAAAACCGCCTAGAATTGCCCACCACCAGTCAGTGACAAAATGGGAAAGATTGACTACTAGCTGAGTAAAAGCTGGTAAGTCGGCACCGAAGTTGGAAAAAAGTGACTCGAATTGGGGGATGACAAAGATCAGTAGAATGGCAGTTACAGCAACGGCTGCTGCGACGATGGCAGCAGGGTAGAACATGGCTTTTTTAATCTTGCCTTTGATAGATTCCGTTTTCTCTTTATAGGTTGCAATCTTATGTAAAAGATTTTCAAGCACACCTGCATGCTCGCCAGCACGAACCAGGTTTACAAACAGATCATCGAATTGTAACGGGTGCTTTTTTAATGCATCTGCCAGTGCAGTGCCACCTTCCACATCGGCTTTGATCGTTAGAATCAACTCCTGCATGGATGGGTTCTCATGCCCGCGTCCGACAATGTCAAAGGCTTGAACCATAGGCACACCCGCTGACATCATGGTGGCCAGTTGCCGGCTAAAGACAGCAACATCGCCGCTGGTGATCTTCTTTTTCTGGGTGAAGATGGAGGAGGCTTTTTTTCTGACCTTGAGTGGGTTGACACCCTGTCTGCGTAGATCGGCTTTGACCATGTTGACATCGGTCGCACGGGTTTCACCTGACAGGCGAGAGCCCTTTTTATCAGTGCCTTCCCATTTGTAGAGATGCGATTTAACCTGAGATTTCTTTCTTGGAGGCGCCATCGGTTAGTCCTTGGTTACCCGATTGAGTTCTTGGAGGCTGGTAATCCCCTGCATAACCTTGCGCAAGCCAGATCGGCGGAGATTGTAAACCCCCTCTATTTCTGCTTGCTTCTCCAGTTGCAGTGATGTGCCACCTTCCATAATAATTTTGCCCATTGTTTCAGAGACAGGCATTACCTGAAATATACCAACCCGGCCCTTGTAGCCGCTGGTACACAGGTCACAACCTACTGGTTTGTAGGTTGTGAAATCTGTATCGATGTCTGTTTCAGAGAATCCTTCTTCCAGCAATGCTTCTCTGGGAACATCATCAGCTGTTTTGCAGTGCTCACATAGCCGCCTGGCTAGACGTTGTGCCATGATCAGTAGAACAGAAGAGGCAATATTGAAGGGAGGTATACCCATGTTGGCTAGGCGGGTCAGGGTTTGGGGTGCATCATTTGTATGCAGAGTGGAGAGAACCAAATGACCTGTCTGGGCCGCTTTTACAGCAATTTCAGCTGTTTCCAGATCACGTATCTCACCGACCATTACTATATCCGGATCTTGGCGGAGGAAAGCCCTCAATGCCTCCGCAAAAGTCAAACCGGTCTTCACGTTCATATTGACCTGATTGATGCCTGCCACCTGAATCTCTACTGGATCCTCGGCCGTTGATATATTGACCTCTGGCGTGTTAAGCAGATTGAGTGCGGTATAGAGGCTGACAGTCTTACCACTACCGGTTGGCCCTGTAACCAGAATCATGCCATAGGGCTTGTTGATGGCACTCTGAAAGGCCTCACGCTGCTCCTCTTCAAATCCCAATGCCTCTATGCCTAGTTGGGCGCTGGTAGGATCGAGGATACGCAATACTATCTTCTCACCATAGAGAGTCGGGCAAGTGTTGACACGAAAATCGATAGCTCGCGTCTTGGATAGTTGCATCTTGATGCGCCCGTCTTGTGGAATGCGACGCTCAGCGATGTTCATGCGCGACATTACTTTAATTCGACTGGAAAGACGGTTGGCCAGGTTAGATGGTGGATTGGCGACCTCGTGAAGCATGCCATCTTGTCGGTAACGAATCCGGTAGGTGTATTCATAAGGCTCAAAATGCACATCCGAAACACCCCGGTTGATGGCATCAAGGAGAATTTTATTGATATAACGAACAACTGGTGCTTCATCGACGTCCAGTTTGGATTCATCATTATCAGTAGCATCATCACCGCCAGAGATGTCCAGGTTGTCCAGGTCAGCATCCAGCAACTCATCCATGCCGGTTTCCTGGGCTTCCATGACCTTGTCTATGGTCCGCTTGAGTTTGTCCTCTTCGACCAGGATCGCTTCGGAAGCAAGGCCTGTATTAAAACGGATTTCATCCAGACCTTGGTGGTTGGTTGGGTCTGAAACAGCAAGAAAAAGTCGATTGCCACGTCTGAAAATAGGCAGAGCATGGTGATTCCTTACCAGCTTTTCGGCAACTGCGTCTGTGGGTATCACTCCTCGGTCAAGTACATCCAGATCAAAAATTGGTACCCCAAATCCTCTAGATGCCGAAATGGCGATATCGATACTCTCAAGGATATTGTTTTCGACCAGATAAGTAACGTAAGGCACCTTCTTTTTCAGTGATTCCAAAAAAGCTGTCTCTGCCTTCTCCTCACTGATTAGACCGTCCTGAATCAGGCAGCGTCCAAGACCGCTGAGGTTAACTTGTGGTTTGGTAGTAGCCATCCTTTAACAATCTATTTTTTTCATGTGTCAACTATATGGCGGCAGGCCTGATTAAACATTTAGAATTCTCTCAATCATAAAGCATTTTTAGAGTAGACCCGATATTGCTTCATTTGTTGAAGAGCGCTATAAATTAAAATATATTACTAATTATACTAATAACCTATTGATGATAAAGCAATATCGTCTCATCTTCACATAGGGGCAACAAGATGGAATAGCAATGAAATTTAAAACCCTTCTTGAGGCTATTCTATTTGCAAAGCAAGATGATTCTTTAACAGGAAAGGGTAGATAATAGAAGACAATTTTACTCTAATATAAAAAAACAATTGGTATCAGCAGTATTTGGGTAAATAAAGATTTCCAGTATTTGAATCAATAGCGGGCGTCCTTCTATCGATGCTCACATAATAACGAATGCCTTCAGTCAAATCACCCTAATTTACAGTAGCCCTGGGGAGTTAATGATAATCGTTTGCGTAATGTGCCCTCCTGATAGTCAATATGGATAGTAACTATTTGAATTAGAAGTAGTATATGGTACTTTTAGCGTTGCAATTTAATGGGTCTGCCTAATGTGTATCCTGAGAATACAGTGTTTTTTTAAGTTTTGATCTGCTCTATCCTAGCGGGCAAGTTACCATCAAAATATGTGTCTGACAGAGTTAATAGGGTTTAACGATTAAACGCTTTATGTCCTACACTGACTATCTCGGGAATCACTGTATACAATGTAGGTTTCTCAATCCGATTTATTATTTAAATATTCATTACTAATCAAATACTTAGATGCTTAATGCTTTGGTCAAGTTTAGTTCGTTTAATCTAACCAATTGAATCTCTAAGATATTTCTTTTTTAGTAGTAGTGATGATGACTGCTGTTATGTGAACCGGGTCTGTTATACTTCATCGCCATGCAATTCAAGCGTTTCGAACTCAAATATTACATCCATGACATACAGGCTGCCTGTTTAGGGTCTCAACTTGAACATTTATTGGACTTAGATCATCACGGTGATCCCGTTGAAGGATACCGAGTCCGTAGTCTCTACTTTGATTCAATCAATGATGAGTGCTTATATCAAAAGCAGTCAGGTTTTCTTCACCGGAAAAAAATCAGACTTAGAACTTATGGTGACTCTGGTACAGAGATGGTTAAGTTTGAAATTAAGCACAAGCATGGACAATTTGTGAATAAAGAGTCATGTGCAATAGAAAAAAAAGACGCACAACAGATTTGTATGGGTGATTATGGTTTATTGCTCGATTACGACGATCCTATTTTAAATCGAATATATTCAGTATTTACCACTCGGGCATATACCCCAAAAGTTATTGTTGAGTATATCCGGTATGCTTATGTGATGCCGGAGTTGGGAATCCGAATCACTTTCGACAAAAATATGCGATCCAATATAAATCATCTTGATCTGTTTTCAACCGTACATGACAGTTTGCCGATTGTTTTAGAAGGTAAACAGGTTCTTGAGGTGAAATATAATTCATATTTTCCCGGATATCTGAAAAATATACTGAGTACGATTAGTACTGAGAGAATGGCGATTAGTAAGTACACCCTTGCTAGAAGATTCCACAAGCAACAGAAATGGGAGGATAATTGAGTATGGATCAAGTCACATTTGCGGACGTATTACAGAAAAGTTTTATCGCAATGTCGATGGGCGGTACAGATAGGATTACTACATTAAATATCTTATTGAATGTATCGATGTCCTTCCTTGTGGGAATGTTTATTTTCTATATGTACAAGAAGACATATCAGGGTGTGTTATATCAGCGGAGTTTCAATATATCACTTGTACTTGCCAGTACGGTGACTGCGCTCGTAATAATGACTATCAGTGGTAATTTGATTCTTTCCCTAGGAATGGTTGGCGCACTGTCAATTGTACGATTTCGGACACCAGTTAAAGATAGTATGGACCTGGTTTTTCTGTTTTGGGCGATTTCAACTGGTATCGCGAATGGGGTAGGGTACTATAATATCTCTATAATCGGCTCAGTAATGATTGCAGTTTTTTTGCTACTACTTACAAATTCAGGGAAAGCTCCGTCAGATGCTTTTCTATTGATTTTGCAGCTAACAGATCCCTCATCGGAAGATGAAATATTAGACGAAATTAGGTCGCATGTAGATAGAATTGCAATAAAATCTAAATCAATATCCGATGGTAATGTTGAGATTACAATGGAGCTGAAGGTTCCTGGTGACAAATCTGTATTTGTTAATGAATTACAGGAACAGGGGAAAGTTAAGCGTGCTACGCTTGTAAGTTACGATCAAGACCTATCTGCAGTATAGGATGTTTAGGCATGCCTTTGAGTCGTTTGGCTTATTTTAAAAAGCAAATAATCCTCATATTTGCACTGACTCTGTGTGGTGATGTCTATAGTGCGAGTATCAATGAAGAATGCGGTCTTACTAGTCATTCATCAGTTTTCTATAAAATGGAGGTTAAGGATGTTGAAGAGGTGTCCAGGTATTTTCAAGGCTTCTCTGAAAATTATTTTAAAGGAGTTGAATCATTCTCTGGAATAGTTGGTCGTCGACACAGAGTAGAAACATTTTTTGATACTGGAGATCTGCAGTTATTAAATAATAATTTGGAATTATCTCATATAGTTGATAAAAACCTGCCTTTTTATAAAGAAGAGCGAGAAAATGTTTTTTTTAGAAGTGGTTATGATTCACATCAAGCTAACTATAGATTCGACGTAAAACGATATAATAAAAGGATTAACTCCCTTGATAAGCATCCGCTTTATGGAAGGGTAAAAAGAAAAGATAGAGGAATGCTGACAGAACTAATAAGAAAGAATGTTGATATAACACCTGAGACATTGGTGCCGAATCTTAAAATAGATCATCGAGAAGTGGTTTTTCTTGTTACGCATTTTGGTAAAGCATATGCGGAAATGACATTGGATAATTACAATATAGATTCGTTTGGTGTTGCCAATACCTCTATGCTGCTTAAATTTATATTATATCCGCAAAACCAGGATGATCTTACTATTCGAGAGAGAAATGAATTGAATGGTATATTTTGCAAAGCGCTTTATGATTTCAGGAATAGATTCCCAAATTCAGAACAACTATCATGGTTTGGTTATGCAGGCTATCAAGATGAAGCAGAAAAATTATTACCAGACCGTTTGATTTATAAAAAATACCCTCTACTATTTCAAGTCGGGCAAATTGGTATACTTTCTTCTATCGGTTTTTTAATAATCTACATAATTGTAGGACGAGTTCACAGGAAAGTAGTATACAAAAACACGAAAAATACGTTTTATAACTGAAAACTATGTTTTTACTTCGATCAAAGTATGTTTGGTGGTCATATATGATTGCTTTTCTTCTGATAGGAAGTATTAGCAGTATTTTATTTGGAGGAATGCAGAATCTGCTGGATTACAGAAAAAGCGTTGATTCAAATGTAGCAGTGAATTTTACAACACTTCGTTTTTTTACGAAAGAATATATAAATCGAAGGCTGACCAAGCTAATGGCAGCGCCACCAGAACAGGACCCTGTAATACCGACATTTAGTATTTTTACAGATGAGAAAGATATTGAGTCACTTAATTCAAATCTTCCTGCAAGTGGGAAAACTCGATATATATCCGGTCACGTTAAAATAAATAAACCAAGCTTAGAAAGCGAAATGCAATTCAGGTATCGTGGAGGACTGCCGCTTCACTGGCTGTATGATAAAAAGTCATTTAGATTAAAGCTGCCTCCTTATGTTACTTATCTGGGTGAAAGGCAGTTTAATCTTGTAAATCCATCAACAATACAAACGCTGACTGATTGGGTTAGCTATGATATGGCTAGATCTCTAGGATTACTCACGCCTGATTATTTTCCTATACGTGTAAACATAAATAATGTAACGAATGGGTTACATTATTTTCTTAGTAGAATTGATGAATCTTTTTTGAGAAAAAATCATAGGATGCCAGGAAGCATCTACTCAGGTGATACAATTTATTCACCAAATCCTTTTGGTGTTGATAAAAGGGGGGTTAATGAGTCAACATTCAAAGATAAGGATGGAATTCCACTCATGTGGGTTGACGAGCGTTTATGGAAAAAAGATGCTTCCAGGAATGCTGAATCTGTCGCAGATCGCAGTGATATCAAAACATTCATTGAGATCATAAATAAAGAAAATCCAGCAGTATTTATGAATTTATTCGAAACTTATTTCGATAAAGAAAAATATTATAATTATTGGGGTTTGGATGTTCTGCTAGGAAGTTATCATCATGATAATTTCCATAATCACAAACTTTATTTTGACCCATATAAGGGGAAGTTTGAGCCAATCGAATGGGATATTCGATTTTGGTCCAGTAATTTTTTAGCTAAAGATATCCCCTTAAATAAACTACTAAAGCAAGTCAAATTAAATCCCGTTTATGAATACGAGCGAGATAAAGCAATTTATAAGCTACTGGATAAATTTCCAGTCAGCGATGTTTTTCAACGGATTGATATAGCCAATCGTGCAATAGAGGGAGAACTGCATTCAGATCCTGTTCGTCATGCTCCTGATCATCGGTTTGGTCGTTTTAAGTTGAACAAAGAAGTGTCATTCAAAATGAGTGAGTATTACGAATCGGTTGAACTATTAAAGCTTACCTATCAATCACGCCATAAATACCTAAAGGAACTATTAGATAATTGCTCTGTAAAATATACACTAAATAACACTGATAGAAATAGCATAAAATTACAAATATCTGTCACGGGCAACAGCCCTATAGAGTTTAATCCATGGACATTAATTCCAAAGAATTACAGTAATAATGTAAACATCAATCGTCTGTATCAGGACAGAAAAGCTCAGGTGAGTATAGATGATGTGGAGTTGTTGTATCCTGGGAGATCTATAAAAATAGGGAATATCCTGGGTAGGACTGATAATTGGAGCATTTTAGCATTTGGGAATGAGAGATTGGAGCCTTCTCCGCTACAATATGAATATCTGATAGAGGGTTTAGCAGATACACAATTACTTAATGAAAACCTGTCTGCCAGGAATGCAACTACTGGAGGAATCATTAAGCTGGATCAAGTAGAAGACATCCCTAGCACAACAGAAACTGCGTCTGTGCATCCATGGGGGTTACCAACTCAAGATAGTAATAAAGATAGCCAGATTGTTTTGTCGGGAGAAATTGATATTACAGAGGATAGAGTGTATTCAGGCACCCAGATGGTTAAAATCTTGCCTGGCACTGTATTTCGAATCGCAAAAGGTAAATCGTTAATATTTTACAGCAGGGTTTTAGCTGAAGGAAGTGAGGCGTTACCAATTAGATTTTTACAAAAAAAAGCGGGTGAGCCGTGGGGAAGTATTGTTATTCATGGTACTAAAGCATCTGGAAGCCACTTGAGCCATGTTGAAATAAATGGAGGTTCGGTTACCAGACATAGACTGATACAGTATCCTGCTCAAATCAATATTCATGATGTAGAAAATTTTAAATTGGAACACTGCAGTATAAGCAATAATCAAATAGGGGATGATGCGCTGCATATTGCATATAGTCATGGTGAAATTCGAAAGTGTCTATTTGAGAAGACAGCATTTGATGCATTGGATATAGATATTGGGAAAGTGAAGGTTTCAAATTCGGAGTTTATAAATATCGGAAATGACGCGATTGATCTTATGAATTCTAACGTTACTGTAGAACATATTAGTGTAAATGGAACAGGTGATAAGTGCATATCTGTTGGAGAAGAGACTGAATTAAGAATTAATAATGCTGCACTATACAACTGTAATATCGGTGTCGCAGTAAAGGATAATTCTAAAGCTTTTCTAGATAATATAATGTTTCATGACAACAAGGATATTGCGATAGCACTGTACCAGAAAAATCCGAGATACAATGCTGGCGGTACAATCAATGCAGCCAATTTACATGGTATCGATGAAAATGATATCCGTGTCAGTCAAAATTCAATAAATAACATTCAATCTGATGCTTTTATCAATTCGACAGAGTAGTTATTTAATAAAATAAGATGTATTAGTAAATGTTGAGATTAAAAAGAGTGCAAATAACATCGTGGATAGGGGGAATATTTCTCATCTCTTCTCTCTGCATAAGCGCTCTGTTCAGCTATTGGATAATAGCAGAGAGTAGTGATGAAAAAGTCCATCGTGTTTTCCTGGAGCATGACAAATTAATCGTACAGGGCAAAAGAAAAGAGGCAAGTGCACTATTTACAAGTGCTTTGTCAGAGGAAGGAAATGGTCCTTTGGATCCTATTTGGTTACCGTTTGTAAGAGCTCAAGGGAATGGGTATATACAGCTTCAGTATTATTATAGGATACTTGCTGCTGATCCTGATCGGCACGATACTTACAAAGAGATTGCAAGGCTGATTGAGACAGCACCAGATGTGTTTCATAGAGAAGTTAAGCAAAACTATCTTTCTGATATTGCTGCAATACCGGGTATTCAAAGGGATGTTCTTTTGGAAAACGGACTGATAATAGATCAGGATAGTTCCAAAGAGTAAGAATAAAAAAAGCCCTGCATTGCAGGGCTTTCTTGTACCTTACTTATGATGATACTAACGTTAGCGACATTCTGCAGGAACGTAAGTTGTATCTGTTGAGGTTGCGCATTCCCAGTTGATAGGATCGCCAGCGGCTGCAATAGTAGGTGTCAAGGTTAATGCGGCGCTACCACCAGCAGCAGTCATAGTTACGTTGATTACGCCACTTGCACAGTCAATATTATTCACAGAACCAGCAACACCAGTATTAGCGCCATCACAGGAGTTACCATCTATGGCATTGTTGTTCGCAATATTCTCACCTACAGTCGCTTTAATGCCTGAGGCAAGTGCTAGGCCTTCAGTAACACGAGCGCGAATAGTGTAGTCTTGATAGGCAGGTAGTGCGATAGCTGCCAGAATACCGATAATCGCGACAACGATCATGAGTTCGATGAGGGTAAAGCCAGATTGTTTTTTCATAGTGACGCTCCATTTTGTTTAGGTGTCTCAAATTGTCGGCGAATGATATTAAAACTTTAGGCTGAATTTTTCGCCGGGTTATTCTGTAGTATGCAGATGGCATGCCAAATATTCACAACTCAAAAGCTGAATAAGACTTCCTGAATATGTAACTACCTGTAATATAAAAAGTATAAGTATGATTTTATGTAATGCTGTATCTTTGAAAAAACCCAAAAAATCAGCATTTCAAATGAAGAGATTGAGGAGTAAATGTAATAAAGTGACAGAAAATGTCACTTTTTACAGGCGTTATTTATTCGAGCTACTTCCGTTAGAAACTGTTATCTAGGTACCTTTTAAATGAAATATTATTTTTTTCTGTGTGATCAAGTTCACATTGGCATGTGTACCTATTCAATTCCTAGTTTCTCCAATCGGTAGCGAAGTGATCGCAAACTCATCCCTAGGATTTTTGCTGCAGCAGTCCGGTTCCAACGAGTCTTATCTAGGGCTTCTAGTATTGCAATTCGCTCAACTTGTTCAATTTTATGGTCCAGAGGACGTGTACTCGATTCGTTGCTTTGGCTGCTCTTCTGATTTGTAGGTAAATGAAGATCATCAGCTTCCAGGTTGGAACCCTCAAGCAGAGTAACCGAACGTTCAAGTATATTTTCCAACTCCCGTATGTTGCCGGGGAAGCTGTATCCTTTCAGCTTTTTCAATCCACCTGACGATAGCTTGGACTTTTTTGTATCTGAGTCTCGTGCCATGCGTGTAAGGAAGTGTTGTGCAAGCAGGGGGATATCTTCTACTCGCTCTCTAAGGGGGGGCAATGGCAGTTCGATGACATTGATTCGATAGAACAGATCCTGTCTGAAGTCCCCACTTTCGACTAGCTGTGCAAGGTCTTTGTGTGTGGCGCTGATGATGCGTGTATCTACTGGGATTTCCTGTTGGCTGCCAACAGCGCGAATGTGCTTTTCCTGTATGGCGCGCAGCAGTTTTACCTGCATATGCAGGGGCAGATCAGCGATTTCATCAAGAAACAGGGTGCCGCCATCAGCACTCAGGAAGAGTCCCTGATGGTCATTGGTTGCACCTGTAAAGCTACCCTTTTTATGACCGAACAGTTCACTTTCCATCAGCTCTTGGGGGATGGCGCCGCAATTGACGGCAACGAATGGGTGGTCGGCCCGTGGACCCTGCTGATGAATCAGGCGTGCAGCCAGTTCCTTGCCGGTACCTGATTCACCACTGACATAGACAGGGGCTTGGCTACGGGCCAGCTTGTCGATGAGTTGGCGAACATGCTTCATGGGAGGCGAATTCCCCAACATAGGGGAGTGTTCGTTTACCGATGACTTTTGAGGTGCTGAAGAGGGGGGCTCCTGCTTACCCAGTTTGATGGCCTGTTGTACCAGTTTGCGTAACATTTCAAGATCAACCGGTTTAGAGACAAAGTCGAAGGCGCCGGCCTTCAATGCCTCAATGGCCAACTCCATATTGCCATGAGCAGTGATCATGGCTACAGGCAGCTGAGGATAGGTTTGATTAATATGCCGTACCAAGTCGATACCATTGCCATCGGGCAAGCGCATGTCTGATAGGCATAGATCAAATGACTGTTCTGTAAGCAGCTTTCGGGCGGTGGTCATGTCAAATACTGAATGAGCATCGATTCCCATACGCATCAACGTGATCTCTAGCAGTTCACAGATATCCGGTTCATCGTCGACAATCAATGCAGTAGGTTGGGTCATACTGGTCGACTCCCACGTTGCCAGTTATCAAAATGGAGGCGAAAGCAGCTTCCTCCGGTAGGTCCAGGTATATATTCAAGACGAATATGGTTGGTTTCACTCAGTTCCTTGGCAATATATAGCCCAAGTCCTGTGCCGGTGTTACGGGAGGTGAAAAAAGGTTCGAAGATCTGTTTCGCCACATTCGGTTCAATACCCGGACCATTGTCGATTACATCCACGACGGGATGATCAAATTCTTTTATCAATCCACCCACAATCTGTAATTTCAATCGGTCTTTAATGCCATGTTCTTTGGCATTATTGCAGAGGTTTGTCACTATTTGCCGCAACTGTTCGGAATCAGCAATAATCTCAGTTTCAGCAGGCTCGATTTGCAGGTGGAACTCATGCTGGTTAAATCCTTGATGTTTAATCAGTTCAGCGGTGAGCTTTGTCAACCAGGTTTTGAGCTGGATACGCTTGGGTGTCCCCGGGTCACGGCGTGACAGCTGAAGGACATTCTCAATCACCTGGTTTACCCGTTCCGTATTGGTTTTAATGATTTCGGTCAATCGTTGGTCTGCCGGATTCAGGTCGGGAGATTCGTAGAACAGTTGACTGGCATGGCTGATTGCACCTAGGGGATTTCGTATTTCGTGGGCGATACTGGCGGTGAGTCTGCCCAATGAAGCGAGTTTCATATGTTGCGCTTCATGTGTGATCAGGGAGGTGTCTTCAAGAAAAATCAGTGTGTCACCTTGCTCCTTACTACCCAGTGGGTTGAAATGAGCTCTGAGTTCAGGGCCTTGTCGCTGACTGCGGAAGTTGTTGTATTTTCGTTTCGAACCAGCGTGGCGTTTCCTCAACATGTGAGCCAGCTCCGGTGATGCTTTGGCCAGTTGGCTCCCTGTAGAGGCAGTCGGCATACCGAGAAGATGCCATGCAGGGTCGTTCATCATGACTATATTACCGGTACTATCGATCACCAACACACCGGTACGCATGTGTTGTATGACATAGGCATTGATTTTTGCCAGATGGTCCAATTCATTCGCCCTCTCCTGTGCCAGTAATTCACTGGCGCGAACGCGGCTGCTTAGTACCAGAGTGAGCAACGCGGTGGCAAAAAAAACGGCACCTAGAAATCCTGCCTGTATAAATTGCGGGGGTATGGCCGCTTTACTCAAAGAAGCATGAACCTGGTCTGTGATCACCGCCAATGCTGCCAGTGCGGCAAACAAAAGTGCTGCACGGCCACCCATAATCAGGGCACCGGCAATGATGGATACGGCGATCAGCATACCCATACCCGTCTGCACACCGCCGCTGGCATGCATTAAAAGTGTGATAGCGGTGATATCGACAAACAGGGCCAGATAGGTTTGCTGTTCAGGTTTTGGCGAGCGCCAAAGAAAAAAAAGTGCGGACGTTAATGCCAATGCTGTATAGAGGGTGACCACAATGGCATAGAGTTGAGGCACCACCGATCCAAGAAATGCAGGTCCCGCGCCTAAGTAGAAAAAGAACATGAGCGTCAGTGAAAGGGTGATTCGATAGAGCAGAAACAGACTGAGGGAGCGCCAATGCAGATCATCAGACCCAGCTTTGGCTTGACTGGGTGTGGCGATCTTATTTTCCAGGGTATCAAGCCAGTTGTTCATGGCGGTCAGGATTTAATATCGTTGGCTGCTTTCAGATGCGCTTTATTGCAGTAGTATCGTTCCTTGTCTCTGACGGCTTCATCTCTGGGTAGATGAAGTCCACAATAGGCGCACTGTACGCTATCCACCGATTTGATCTGCTGTGAATGCCTGCGTTGCTCATGCCGTTGACGCCAAAAATGACGGCCGATGAGGTAGACCCCCCATATTGCCAGTCCTAAAAAAATGTATCTGAGTCCCATCTGGTTGATTCTTTATGATGTAGGGATTGGAGTCAATTGTGACGGGCGAGTCTTGCAACATTCGACGCAATGGTCTGGAATGAGGCTTCGGTAGCTATGAGGCAGTCAGGAGTTTTCGCTTGAATCTCAAAATACAGATCGCTCAATTCAATTTTCTCGTCGGGGATATAGAAGGTAATACCAAGAGCATCATCGATGCAGCTCAGGCAGTCATCGGAAAGGCGGATGCCATTGTCTTTCCGGAGTTGGCCATTACCGGTTATCCCCCTGAGGATTTGCTGTTACGCAGTCACTTTATTCATCGGGTGGAAGCGGCTGTTGCAAGCATCCTAACACGGGTTCAGGGCATTCACCTGGTTATTGGTTATCCACGTCGTCGTGATGGCAGGCTCTACAATGTAGCCGGTGTCTTGCACAATGGTGAGGTTATAGCCGAATACGAGAAGCATCGACTCCCGAACTACAGTGTGTTTGACGAAAAACGCTATTTTTCACCAGGCAGAGAGGCGGTGACGTTCAACCTCAAAGATACGCGTATCGGACTAACTGTCTGTGAGGATATTTGGGAGGTGGAGCCCGCCGCGATGAGCCGTGCGGCAGGTGCTGAATTGCTGTTGAACATCAATGCCTCTCCCTTTCACATGGGTAAGGCACCAGAGAGGGAGGAGCTGGTTCAGGTACGGGCCAGGGAGAACAACATCCCCATCATTTACACCAATTTGGTTGGCGGTCAGGATGAACTGGTATTCGATGGCGGTTCGTTTGTGGTTGATGCAGGTGGCCAACTGATAGAACGCCTTCCTTTTTTTACGGAACTCTCCACCTGTGTCGACCTGAATCTGGATGGGGGCAGACCAGCAGCCAGTCAGACGATCGCACCGCTCATGGCTGAGGAGGAACGGATCTATCAAGCTTTGGTAACCGGTGTGCGTGATTATGTACTCAAAAATGGTTTCAATGGCGCGATTATTGGTCTTTCCGGCGGTGTTGATTCAGCGCTCACTCTGGCATTGGCATCAGACGCACTAGGACCGGAGCAGGTAGAGGTGGTCATGATGCCGTCTCGCTATACAGCAGATATGAGTAATCAGGATGCGGTAGCGGAGGCTGAGTCATTGGGAGTGGAATACAGAACGATTTCAATTGAACCCGCCTTTAATGCCTTTCTCGATATGCTGGCTGACGAATTCGCGGGCAAACCCGTTGATGTGACGGAGGAAAATATCCAGGCACGTTGCCGCGGCATCATTCTTATGGCAATCAGCAATAAAAAAGGGCGTATCCTGCTGACAACAGGGAACAAGAGTGAGATGTCAGTGGGTTATGCTACGTTATATGGCGATATGGCAGGTGGATTTGCACCCATCAAGGATGTTCCAAAGACACTGGTCTACCGGTTATGCCACTATCGCAATAGCCTATCACCGGTAATTCCCCAACGGGTATTGGAGCGACCACCTTCTGCTGAACTGGCCCCAGATCAGAAAGATATAGACTCCCTACCCGACTATGCGACCTTGGATGAGATACTTGAACGCTACGTGGAATCAGATCAAGGCTTATCGGATATTGTCGCGGCAGGATTTGATCAAGCAACGGTGGAACGGGTGATCGGCATGGTTGACCGAAATGAATACAAACGCCGCCAGGCACCCCCAGGGATAAAAATAACCCGGCGAGCCTATGGACGTGATCGGCGTTACCCACTGACCTGGGTAAAATAACCACACATAATAATATGTAACCTATTGTTATTTAGAATAATAAACTTTTATTTTTGTCTTCTGAGATAGGGGTTGTCTTGATTGCGGGCAGATCCTGTCGAATGGATGAGACAAGATGCTGACAACGGCATGGAATACTGCTCGTCATGATGTCACCCAAAACAATGATGATCCTAGAATCCACAGTTGAACATGTATTTGAGGGAAATCCCGGTGTATCAAGCAAGGCGTCGTTCGCCATCAATGGCCATTTCCTTAACAAGAACGACAACGCAGCTGGGTGCGTCGGGATTTTACACAAATGCTTATAGCGTTAGAGGGTTCACCCAATGGGTGAGGATAAAATTCATTAATTGATTCAATATATCACTACCTTACGTCAGATATCAGCGGTCAACTGCGGAATCTAGGATGATGGCCAGATCGCAGTCTGAGCTTACTGCGATCAGCGTTCATCGTCTCCAAGCAGCCCCCCGATCCCGCCCGACTACCGATGCAGGCATGGACGCACCCGTGTGCAGAGCGTTACAATCCCGGCGAGTTTTCGCTGTATCACCAAGATATTCCCTACTGGGAGCAAAGAAACAATGAAAAAAGTTGAAGCAATTATTAAGCCTTTCAAACTGGAGGATGTTCGAGAGGCCTTGTCGGAGGTGGGTATTACCGGCATGACCGCAACCGAGGTAAAAGGATTTGGACGGCAGAAGGGCCATACGGAACTCTATCGCGGTGCTGAATATGTGGTCGATTTTCTACCTAAGGTCAAGTTGGAACTGGTGGTTGCCAGTGATCAGGTGCAGGCATGTATTGAAGCGATCACAAATGCGGCTCGCACAGGAAAGATAGGAGACGGTAAAATCTTTGTTACACCTGTTGAACAGGTGATTCGTATCCGCACCGGCGAGGAGGATGAAGCGGCTATCTGATTTTTTTGGTTTTCCGATGCTTTCCCTTCATTGATTGTTAAAGGGCAGTGGTTGGAAATCTACTTTTCATCTTCCGAATCAGCTGTGGATGAGCTGTTCAGGCGACCATTTGTCAGATTGAGCGCCAACACCCGCTTTGCATCGTCGGCAAGTTCAGTCAGACCGAGCCTGTTATAGGCATCGATCATAATTTCTAAAGCACTTTGTACTGCATCAGTTCGTTGAAATTGGGTCACAACACGATTGGCCCGGTTGGCCGCTGCTAGATAGGCGCCGCGTCTCATGTAGTACTTGGCAATATGTATCTGGTATTTAGCCAGATTGTTTCTAAGGTAGAGCATCCGTTGGTGGGCATCAGCTGAATATTTACTGTTTGGATATCGCCGTACCAGTTCAGCAAAATCATTAAATGCATCAAGGGCTGCACCTGCATCCCTTTCAGAGGGGTCAGTTGGCAGGATACGGGTAAAAATACTTTGGTTTCGATTGTAGTTGGCCAGGCCTTTCATAAAGTAGGCATAGTCAACGAACGGACTCTGTGGATTTAATTTTATAAACCGATCGGCTGCCGCTATGGCTGAGTCAGGTTCTCCATTTTTGTAGTGGGCGTAAATTATGTCGAGTTGTGACTGGGTTGCGTAACGACCAAATGGAAAACGAGCTTGTAATCCGTTGTAGTTCTTGATGGCCTCATCATATTGACCATCCATTAGGGCTGTTTTTGCTTCAGAATAAAATTGACTGGCACTCCAGTCCTTGGTGACGTCAATCTGATCTGGCAGGGAGCATCCTGCCAACAGTAGAGTGGAGAGAATGATGATCAGGCGCTTCCAGGACATGGTCAGTCGTTACCAGTGCGTTGTGAGTTGGTGCGAAGTATAAAGGAAAGCTAGTGTAGGACACCACACTAGTTCCGGTATAACCTACTTACTGTAATATTGGATTGGGTTCAGCATATAGGTTATTTATGTCGGATGGTGAGTTTATAGACAAAGTTCCCCCCCGTGTAACGGTGATTCCCGAGGAACTGGCCGGTAGCCGTCTTGATCAGGTTCTGGCTGGGCAATTTCCCGAATTTTCACGCAATCGCTTGCAACAATGGATCAAACAGGGGTTGGTGGAGCTGGATGGACGTCCTTGCAAGGCCAAGGAGAAGGTTCGTGGTGGAGAATCGGTGAGTTTAAGGCCCTTACTACAAGCAGAGGTTGATGATCTAGCCCAGGAGATGAGCCTGGATCTCATTTATGAGGATGATGCGCTGCTGGT
Organism: Candidatus Thiodiazotropha sp. (ex Codakia rugifera); assembly: GCA_025656675.1. GTDB lineage: Bacteria > Pseudomonadota > Gammaproteobacteria > Chromatiales > Chromatiaceae > Thiodiazotropha. The sequence goes on along the minus strand of JAHXHN010000001.1, from coordinate 74,585 downwards.
TGTCAATAAACCGGCAGGATTGGTCGTGCACCCTGCTGCGGGAAATCCGGATGGTACACTCCTGAATGGATTACTCAGCCACCATCCGTCACTCAAGCAGGTGCCTCGTGCAGGGATCGTTCACAGGCTGGATAAAGAGACCAGTGGTCTGCTCGTGGTCGCAAAAACGTTGCAATCTCAGCATAGGCTGGTTCAGCAACTCCAGGCACGTAGTGTCAAACGGGAATATCTCGCCATTGTGCAAGGCCAGATGATTGCAGGGGGCACAGTGGATGAACCTGTGGGCCGGCATCCGGTGAATCGATTGCGTATGGCGGTGATTGACACGGGTAAAAGGGCAATAACCCACTACCGCATTGTTCAGCGTTTCCGAGCCCATACGCAGCTCAGAGTCAATTTGGAGACCGGTCGTACTCATCAGATTCGTGTACACATGAGCCATATACGCCATCCGCTTCTGGGAGATCCCCTGTATGGCGGGCGATTGAAACTGCCGCCAGGCGCAAATGAGAAATTGCAACAGGCACTTAAGGTATTCAGACGCCAGGCCTTACACGCCGCCCGTCTTGAACTGAAGCATCCTGAAACAGGGGAGACTATGACTTGGGAAGCTCAGATGCCCCATGATATGCAGCAATTGCTGGAGCGACTGGAGAAAGATGCAGAACAATGATCCTGGAACCCTCAGTCGACCGCTGAGATTAGTACCCAGGATGTTGAAAATATGGGTTTTTTCGCATAAAGATAATGCACCCTTTGAGTGAGCAACGCTTGCCCTGTACCACCATAAGCACACCTTTTACGGTGTTCAACTGAGGATGCTTGGATGATCGAGACACTACTGCCGGAATGGCCCGCACCGGAAAATGTCAGGTCATTGGTTACTACCCGCCAAGGCGGCTGCAGTGTCTCTCCATTCGAAAGTCTCAATCTTGCAGACCATGTGGGCGATGATCCACAAGCCGTATCGGACAACAGACACCGTTTACAGATCCAGTGTCAGCTACCCACTGCACCATTTTGGCTCAGCCAGGTGCATGGCTGTTCTGTGGCCAGCCCGGATAGTGATCAGGTTGGATGCCAGGCCGATGCGGTCTACACAGATCGTGCAGGCGCTGTCTGTGCAGTGCTAACGGCAGATTGCCTGCCTCTATTGATCACAGACCGGCATGGAAAAGAGGTTTGTGCTGTGCATGCGGGTTGGCGGGGACTGGCGGCCGGTGTTATTGAAAATGCGCTGCAACGTTTTGAGGCGGCTGCAGATCAGTTGCTGGTTTGGTTAGGGCCAGCAATAGGTCCGACCGAATTTGAGGTGGGTGACGAAGTACGGCAGTCTTTTCTCGACCGTAATCGGGCGGATGATTGTGCATTTACACCCAGCCGTTCCGGCCATTGGTTGGCTGATATATATACATTGGCACGATTGCGTCTGGCGCGTGCGGGTGTGAGTTCAGTTTCAGGTGGTGATTATTGTACAGTGACTCAGCAAGCGCTCTTCTACTCTTACCGTCGAGATGGGGTGACCGGTCGAATGGCCTCATTGATCTGGCTTGAAAAGAAGGGCGTGTAAATAGCTGAGACATTCGATAGATAGCCACTGTTCGGAAATACACATTTTATTGAACGTCACTCTACCAGGTACATGGATTCGCTATTGAATGATAATTACCCTCATTTCTGGACGAATTCTAGTGAGTAATTTACCCTGGGCACTGATTTTTACTGCTTAAGCTTGAGGAGAGAGAATGAATTGGCAGATGCTGACCCTCGTGGGGGAAGACCAGCCTGGCATAGTTGCTCGGATAACGGACGCCTTGTATCGCGGTGGCTGCACCCTTGGCGAGACTTCCATGATCCGGCTGGGAGGTAACTTCACCATTATGATGATGGTGGATGGAGGCCAGAGCGAGCAGGCACTGGCATCAATTATTACTCCGGTTTCAGAGCAGTTAAAATTAAAATTTCATCTCGATCCCATGCATGGTGGACTGCATCAGCACCGTGTGCCCAATTTTCAGGTGAGGGTCAATGGTGCAGATCGGGCCGGTATTGTAGCCAGAGTGACAGGCGTGCTTAGCGCATGCGGTTTCAATATTCTTGAACTGGCATCTGATGTGGTGGGAGACTCGCAGCAACCGGTCTACATCATGACCATACAGGGTTACGCTGAGGTCGATATTGAGGTGCTTGAATCGGCGTTGGAAAAGCTCGAGTCCGAAGATATCGATGTCCATGTATCGCCTATCGAAACGCTGATCGGCTGAACTCATGGCCATGTTGGAAATTTTAAAACTACCTGATCCCAGGTTGAAGGAAGTTGCAGAGGATGTGACTCGATTTGATGAGGATCTACAGCAATTTATAGCAGATCTTGAAGAGACCCGCCAAGCAGGTCCAGCCGCCGTAGGTATAGCAGCACCTCAGGTCGGGAGATCGCAACGTATAGTGATAATCGATTGTTCCACAACCAGAAAACCGGTCCCGAATCACGGACACCTGATCCTTGTGAATCCGGAGATCATTGAATGGGATGGTTTCGAGCTAGGTCGTGAAGGCTGTTTATCGGTACCTGACTACACCGGTAATGTCATTCGTGCTGAACGGATTAAATTACGCACTCAAGATCCACAAGGCGAACACCATGAGTATGAGATGGAAGGGTATGAAGCCCGTGCTCTGCAGCATGAGGTGGATCATCTCGATGGCATATTGTTCATCGATCGATTGGTGAGCCGGCGTACGGATCTGTTTCAACGCAAGGTCTATCAAAAGGGTGGTAAGAAGAAAAAATGAACGTCATTCAACCTAGTGTTCCATCAATATCGACTTGATGGAACACTGGATGACACTCTCACTGGTGACAATGACAGCGGTATTGGTTGGGTGGGTATGGCTCAACAAGCGTTGCAAAGAGGCAAGCCAGATCGACTGGGGCGTATTTTGGCTGAACTGGTTGGATGGATTCAATCGCTTGTTTTGTCACTCTTACCATCGATTGCCGAAAGTTGAGATACCACTGCCTGAAACAGGTGGAGCTATCGTGGTGGCCAATCATATTTCTGGTCTTGATCCCCTGTTAATGTTGGCTTCCAGTTCGCGGCCATTACGCTTTCTCATCGCCCGTGAGCAGTACCAGCGGTACGGTGTAAAGTGGCTTTTTCGTGCCGTCGGGTGTATCCCGGTTGATCGTGAAAACTCACCCGAGAAGGCCATGCGTCAAGCGATCAAGGCGCTTCGCACCGGAGAAGTTGTGGCACTCTTTCCGCATGGCAAGATCCACCTCGACAGCGATCCGCCACGAAAGATCAAGGCCGGAGCAGCCCGACTGGCGACTATTACGAAAGCACCGCTGGTACCGCTCAGAATCAGCGGTGTGAGTGGCCAGGGACAGGTCATGGCACCCGTATTGCTCAGAGGGTATGCGAAGATTCAGCTTCTTCCCGTTATTCGTGTTGATGAGCAATCTCCTGACCAGTTGAATCAGGTGATCCAGCAAGCGCTGGATCTGGCACCGAAAGTTTGAGGATGTGGTTTCCTGGTTCTTCAACAAGTATGATTGCGCGTTGGTTTAGATGGCATTTCATAAGGATTGACTATGAAAGTTTCGGTATTTGGTTCGGGTTACGTCGGTTTGGTAACAGGTGCTTGCCTGGCCGAGGTGGGTAATGATGTGATTTGCATGGATGTGGATGAACGCAAGATTGAGATGCTTAAACAAGGAGAGATCCCCATTTACGAGCCAGGTCTTGAAGCGATGGTCGAGCGTAATGTGCAGGCAGGGAGGCTAACCTTTACCTCCGATGCCGCTGCGGCTGTTGAGCATGGCTTGTTCCAGTTTATCGCTGTAGGAACACCGCCCGATGAGGATGGATCGGCGGACTTACAATATGTACTGGCGGTGGCAACATCCATTGCGGAACACATGGATGACTATCGGGTGATTGTCGATAAATCTACTGTTCCAGTCGGTACTGGAGATAAGGTCAGAGCGCGTATCAATGAGACACTTCGGGCAAACGGCAAGCACGTTGAATTCGATGTGGTCTCAAATCCAGAGTTTCTTAAGGAAGGTGCCGCACTGGATGATTTCATGAAGCCGGACCGTATTATCATAGGTACTGACAACCCTCGAACGACAGAATTGTTGCGAGCCTTGTACACACCTTTCAATCGTAATCACGACCGTCTTATTGCCATGGATATACGTTCTGCTGAATTGACCAAGTATGCGGCTAACGCCATTTTGGCGACCAAGATCAGCTTTATGAACGAACTCTCGAATCTGTCAGAACGGCTGGGAGCTGATATCGAACAGGTACGGCATGGCATCGGTGCAGATACCCGTATTGGCTACTCCTTCATCTATCCGGGTTGTGGCTATGGTGGTTCATGCTTCCCAAAAGATGTCAATGCATTAGAGCGCACTGCCCGTGAGGTAGGTTACGATGCACAATTGCTGACTGCGGTCGAAGCGGTCAACTACCGGCAAAAACGGGTATTGTTCAGTAAGATCCATCGACATTTTTCGGGAGATCTGAAGAATAAGACTTTTGCTCTTTGGGGGCTCTCGTTTAAACCGAATACAGACGATATGCGAGAAGCTTCCAGTCGAGTACTGATGGCGGCGCTATGGGAAGCGGGTGCCACAGTACGGGTCTTCGATCCAGAAGCCATGGATGAGTGCCGACGTATCTACGGTGAACGGGATGATCTTGTTTACTGTGCGGATCAGGAAAGTACACTGGATGGGGCGGATGCCTTGGTAGTGGTAACCGAGTGGCAGGTATTTCGCAGTCCTGATTTTGAAGCGATTAAGCAGTCACTCAGTGAGCCGGTGATATTCGATGGCCGCAACATCTATGATCCTCAACGCATGAAGGAAGCTGGATTCAGCTACTATGCAATCGGCCGTGGCGATTGAATCTTACCCGTGAGTAATCGAAGTCTTATTCGGTAGGTGGTGAACGCCTCACCAGATGATTCACGATAAAACTTGATACTGTCGCTTCATCCTGATTGATGGCTGAGTACTTGAGACGCAATATGCCTCGGTCATCGCGTTTGGAAGATGGTTTGACATCGATGACTTCGACTTGGGTATGCAGTGTATCGCCGGGTCTGACGGGTGCCTGCCATCGGAGTTCGTCGATTCCGGGTGAACCCATACTGGATTTCTCGAGCATGCCTTGCTCAATAAACAGCCTGAAACAGATCGAAATCGTATGCAGCCCGCTGGCGATAAGTCCGCCATAGAAGGAGTGGCTTGCCGCTTCAGTGTCAAGGTGAAACGGTTGGGGGTCAAACTGGGCGGCAAATTTAACGATATCACTCTCTGAGAAAGTCATCCCTCTCGTCGTGAAGTGCTCACCGATACTGAAATCATCAAGATAGCGATATTTGCCCATACCTTTTTTCTCCACATTAACTAACAGATATTTCAAAGAATACTATGCAATTGAACTGTATATGTAATCAATTGAGGGGGGCTCAAGCTTAGAATCTGAATGTAAAGGAATAACCACGCTAGCCGATATGACATTAGACATAATACCTTCAGGCAGATGGATTCATTGACTCAACCAGATCCCTATATTAAGCATGTCACCGCGCTGGGTGATACTCAGCAGATTGTTTCCACCGAAAACATTCTCAATGATGAGGGTGTCAGCTTGGTTAAACAAGGAACACGGATTGACAGTTCATTGTATGAGCGGCTGGTTCGCCATAAATTGCTGCGTCCATTGGACAACTCATTAAGTGTAGAGAATGCGGTAACGCCACTCAGCCTATTAGCTGATACAAAACGACTGCTGGCAATTGAACCCGAGCTGGAACGCGCTATCGATGCGTCCTTTATTCAAAGGGATATATTGACTCTATTTGGGACAATTCATCTCGAACCACAGATGGCCTTCAAGCTGACGGTATGCCGGGAACAGAGTATGGATCGCTATCACCACATGCTACGGGTTGCACTGGTTGCGCTCTACATCGCTGCCCAGCTGCGGTGGTCTTCGGATGAGCGGCATATTTTAGCGACAGCGGGGGTCTTTCATGATCTTGGCGAGATGCATCTGGAGCCTGGCCTGTTTGATCGTTCTAAGCCATTGACGTTGGCACAGCGTCGTCAGATCTACTCACATCCAACGATCGCCTATCTGTTCCTGAGAGAATTTCCTGCCTACCATCCCCGAATCAGCTTTGCAGTGCATCAGCATCATGAAAGACTGGATGGAAGTGGTTATCCCAAAGGTTTAACCGGTGATGATGTTATGCCGGTTGCACGATTGCTTGGTGCGGCGGAGTTGCTGACGGTGATACGGCTGGAACAAAAAAATAGTGGTAATGGACTCTTCTCGACAGCGGAGGTGTTAAAGCTCAATGCCGAAAGGTTTGGTTGCGAGATCATCCTGCCATTGATCGAAGCGGCAAAACGGATTGATAAAGCAACGGGTCCAACAGCCCAAAATGGCATAACGAACAAAACAGCCCTGCAAGCACGCATGAAGCTACTGGTTGAGATACTGCAGGGAGCGAAAGGGATTGATGTTGAAGGGGATGGTGAAATGGCAGCCTTTATATCCAACCAGCTGGAAGGTGTGGAGGGTTTGGCTAAACGCTGTGGGGTAGATTTATATGCACCTGCCGAACTATTGGCAATCATCGGCGATGATGATCAAGCTGTCTCAGAATTGAATGCTCTGGTCCGGGAGATGATTTTTCTCGTCCAAAGTACTGCCAGAGAGGCACTGAGGCGATGGGTTAAGGATGAAATTCCAGAGCAGGATCAGGAGCCACTCACTAAATGGTTGCGGAATGCCGAATTGGCTCTGCACAGTGCAGGGTTTCAATCTCAGGGTGTAACGGAAACCCTGTAACCACCCATAAGATCCAATCTCTTTTTTGCAACCAACTGATTATAAAATGCTTATTGAAGCTGTTTAGGTAGATACTATTGATTAACCCTCGGTTATTTCTGGTATTTACCGTCTTCATCCGTCACTCAGCACTGAAATTGTAGACAACATACCTAACCCAAAGCCAGTACAGTAATTTTTATATTTTAGGGGAACCAGTGACTGGTACTACAGTCGAATGCTGCAGCGCACAATTTATTTGTAATTAAGGTATACTGTGGCGTGCCTTGCAGTATGAGGAGTTTATTGAAATGGCAACCACGATGCAGTTTGGTGAGTCTTATCAAGAGCAGGTATGTCTCCCTGGTGGTGAATGGGTACGAATGCGCTTACTTCGTCCTGGCGATAAGGAACTGTTACGCAAAGGGTTTAACAGCCTTTCGGCCCGCTCACGTTATAAACGGTTTCTCGCAGTCAAAAAGACCTTATCTAAAAAGGAACTGTGCTATTTCACGGAAATAGACCAGGAAGATCACTTTGCGTTGTGTATTGTCGGATTGGACAAAAAAAGTAAACAGGATGTGGGTATCGGGGTTGGACGTTTTATTCGTCTGGGCAAGGATTCGGATTGCGCTGAAGTGAGCCTGACAGTGATCGACAGGATGCAGGGCAAAGGCATTGGTCGTCTGCTGCTGGAGAAACTCATTGTTGCTGCGACTGAACGTGATATTAAGCGGTTCCGATTCGAATGTTTGCCGCAGAACCAGGAGATGAAAAAGCTGGTGCAGAAGGTTTGTCCGGTTGTTGAATTTAAAAACGATACCGGGATTATGATCGCTGATGCTGTTATCACTGAACAGGAAACTGATGCACGACAGCACTCCCTGAATATGTTTGAAGAGTTCATCGATTTGATGGGTGGATTTGCCGCTGAAACCTTGAAACTCCAATCTGGCATTGGTTTTGAGATGGTGCGCCGTAGCCTGGACGCCTTGTTCGAGCTGCGAGGTAAACAAGTGGCAATAGAGTGGATTGATGCACCTGTGAATCACCTCAGTCGCACCATTATGCGTAACAATGCGGACTATTATCATTTGCTGAGCTCAACGCATGATAAAGGCTATTGGACACCATGGGTCCATTAGTTTAGATCGCTGCACAAGTGATCATCCTGGATTCAGCATGATTCCGGGAATAGTCTTATTGTCAATATTTCGTCCAAAGCGCTGCTTTGTTAGTATCCCCGCCTCACGAAATTTCAATTCAGGTGAAATCCATGTCTATAGCCCAACGCATTGCCGATGAGCTGAATATTCGAGTTAAGCAGGTCGAAGCCGCTATTGACCTGTTGGATGAGGGGGCGACTGTGCCTTTTGTGGCCCGTTACCGTAAGGAGGCCACCGATGGTCTGGACGATACCCAGCTACGCAATCTGGATGAGCGTCTACTCTATCTGCGTGAGCTGGATGATCGGCGTGGGGCGATATTGAAGTCTATCGAGGAGCAGGGCAAGCTGACAATTGAGCTGAAGGCAGCGTTACTCACGGCGGACACCAAGACCCGCCTGGAGGACCTCTACCTGCCGTATAAACCAAAGCGGCGGACTAAGGCGCAAATTGCCCGTGAGGCTGGCCTGGCACCGCTGGCTGATGGCTTACTCGCCAATCCCTCCCTGATACCGGAACAGGAAGCAGGCAGTTATATCAATAGGGACAAAGGAGTGGGGGATGTTGAAGCTGCTCTCGATGGTGCCAAACAGATTCTGATGGAGATGTTCGCTGAGGATGCTGAGCTGGTAGGGCGATTGCGTGAATATCTTTGGGAACAGGGTGTTCTTGCTGCAAAGGTAGCTGAAGGTAAGGCGCAGGAAGGGGCCAAATTCGCAGACTACTTTGACTTCTCGGAGACTATTCATACTATTCCGTCACACCGTGCACTGGCACTGTTTCGTGGTCGTCAGGAAGGGATACTCAATCTGGAACTCTTCCTGCCTGAAGATGCCGCACTAAAGCAGAGCGAGACAGGGGTTGCCGAGGGAATAATCGCACACCATATGGGCGTCAAAAATGAGGGACGGCCAGCCGATAAATGGCTGAGTGAAGTGGTACGCTGGGCTTGGCGGATAAAGATCTTCACCCATCTTGATACAAACTTAAAATCGCGCCTTCGAGAGACCGCGGAAGAGGAGGCGATCAGGGTTTTTGCCAGGAATATGCATGATTTGCTGCTGGCTGCACCGGCTGGTCCACGCACCACAATCGGTCTGGACCCAGGGCTGCGTACCGGGGTCAAGGTGGCTGTAGTGGATACCACTGGCAAACTGGTCGATACGGCGACCATCTATCCTCATGCGCCCAAGAAGCAGTGGGACCCATCGCTCCATTTATTGGCCAAATTGGCACGAAAACACAAAGCCGACCTGATCAGTATCGGTAATGGCACAGCATCCCGTGAGACCGATAAACTGGTGGCGGATCTGATCAAACGCCATCCAGAGCTGAGATTGACCAAGATTATGGTCAGTGAAGCGGGCGCTTCCGTCTACTCAGCTTCCGCGTTTGCCGCCAACGAGTTTCCCGACCTGGATGTATCGTTGCGTGGGGCTGTCTCCATTGCCCGTCGTTTGCAGGATCCGCTTGCGGAATTGGTGAAGATCGATCCCAAATCGATAGGTGTCGGTCAGTATCAACACGATGTCTCACAGGTCAAACTGGCGCGTCAACTCGATGCTGTGGTGGAGGATTGTGTGAATGCTGTCGGAGTGGATATCAATACCGCCTCGGTACCCTTACTGAACCGTGTTGCCGGTCTCTCTGCATTGATGGCGGCCAATGTTGTCTCTTACCGCGATGAGCATGGGGCATTTAAAAACCGTAAACAGATCCTGAAGGTCTCACGTCTTGGTGAGAAGGCCTTCGAGCAATGTGCCGGTTTCCTACGTATCATGAAGGGTGATAACCCTCTGGATGCCTCAGCTGTACATCCTGAAGCCTACCCCGTGGTGGAGCGTATTCTGGCTAAAAGCAAACGGGAAATGGGTGCCCTTATCGGTGACACCAAGTTTCTCAATACCCTTGCTGCCAATGATTTCACTGACGAGAAGTTTGGTCAGCCAACAGTACAGGACATCATCAACGAGCTGGATAAACCCGGTCGTGATCCACGTCCCGAATTTAAAACGGCAGAATTTCGGGAAGGCATCGAAGCGTTGAAGGATCTGCAGAGTGGCATGACCCTAGAGGGTGTGGTTACAAACGTGACCAACTTCGGTGCTTTTGTCGATATCGGTGTCCATCAGGATGGCCTGGTACACATATCAGCATTGGCGGACAAGTTTGTAAAAGACCCGCATGAAGTCGTCAAGGCAGGTGATGTGGTCAAGGTAAAGGTGATGGATGTCGATATCAAGCGTAAGCGAATCGGACTCACCATGCGTCTCTCAGACGATCTACGAAATAAACCGGGTAGCAGTAAGAAAGAGCAGCCCTCATCCAGCCCGCAGCAGAGAAAGGCGCGCACTCGTCAAGAGCCGGCACCTCGTGGGGCGATGGCTGAAGCGTTTGCGAAACTAAAGAAAGGGTAAATTTGAAAGGGAGTTTGCCATTTGTCTTCCCCATCACTCCGATACCCGTTTCTGTTAGTAATCAGTGCACTGTTCACTGTGGTGATGCTGCTGGGGGTAACACTGCCTGGAGATGGCCGACTCATCAATGCATTACAAGATTCCGGCCACTTCCTGATATTTGTTTTATTGTCATTGGCCGTATTGTGGTCCTACAAAACTGCAGCAGATCATTTGTTCTGGCCTATTTTGCTAGGTTGCCTTCTCTTCGGTGCTGTCATGGAGATAGTGCAGTACACGATTGGTCGTGAGGCAAGTCTATATGATTTGCTGATGAATGCGATGGGTGTCACCGCGGGTGGTCTTCTGTTTTCTGGCATGATCAGGCGCTCCATCCCCCGTGGGCTGTCTGCTCTGGCAGTTGTGCTGTTGTTTGTGATTGCTTTTTCGGGGCCGCTCTATTGGTTGTCAGTGGCTCAGATTCGAAATGCAGAATTCCCGATTCTCATTAATCTGGAAGGTGTGGCAGCCGGTGCTTTACTGCAAGGTAGTCATGGTGGTGATGTTCATGTCATCAATCGGCCCACTAACTGGCCAGCAGATATTGCAACAGATCAAAGGCGTTGTGCGATCATTCAATTGAAGAAAGGCGCTTGGCCAGGTGTTAGTCTGATCGAGCCTAAACCAGACTGGCGCGGTTATCACACATTGGAGCTATCACTCTATTCTGAGCTGCGGCACACGCTGCCACTAACGCTTCGTATAAATGACCGCACTCACAACAACAAACTCAGTGACCGGTTCAATCACAGGCTTGAACTTAACTATGGATACAACCACTTTACAATCCCCTTGAAGGAGATCGAAAATTCGCCATTGGAGCGTAGGATGGACCTTTCGGTGATCACGAATTTATTGATTTTTGGTACAAAACAGCAGATAGGTAATGAATTTTATCTGCTATCGATGCGGTTGCGTTAAGGGTATACATGACTCATGTAAGGAACAGCAGCGAATGCTGATGGCTGTGAGCATCGGTCAGCGTGCGATTGATAGGAGCTCTATATGCTAATGGTTAACCCCATACCAGCATTTTTTTTTGTTTAGCTGTTGACGTACCTTGACCCTGGAATCAAGTTCTATAAGCCCCTCTTCTCGTAAGACAGCGAAACGATTGTTAGCAGTATTTTTCAAAATTGGCACGGCACTTAGAAACAATGGACGACGAACAATTACAAGTTCCCACCCAATACGCTCTAGGTTATTGACTGCCATCATTTGTGGATCAGTAAGTATATCTTTCAAATTTGACGGAATCGGATCGATGCCTTTCCGTCTTTCATAGGTTATTTCTGATTGCATAATTTAACCCGTTTATTGACGCAACCATTTCATTGACATCTATCCATTCTTCAACGCTGCTGTCTTGACTGTCTGAGAATGGGTACCACCCATTCGTGCAAAAGTTGTCCAACACGATGTTGTGTTTATATCCACTGAAGTATGTCTAGCACAGACTGTCGGCCACCCAAATTAATTTAATATGATCAAACCATAGGGTCGTTGCACAGCAGGACTGTTCTTAGAGTCAGAGGGTATGGCGCTAATACAAGTATATCTTTTTCAGGATTTTCCCAGATAACCATGTAACTGGTGAAAGTAACGCAAATAAAATGCCAAATCAAAGTAATGATCAGAAAAACAATGAGATAGGTAAACCCCTCTTGTCGGTGTAAGACAGAAGGTCTGTAGGCTGTAAAAAAAATCGACAATATGTTTAATGGTCTGTTCTCTTGGCTTCTAACAACGCATCCTTGAACCTGAATTCCGCAGTTGAACATGAATTTTTTCACAAATTCATGTTCAACTGCGGATTCTGGGTTGAATTTCATCCATAAACTAACAAGATGCCAAATGGCGTGATGAAACATCCAGATAACAGACTACTGTACGATTAACAGTCAGGGCTATCTGTAAGCGCCACGATAAGCCCAGTGAAAAGTGGTCGGGATTGTATACGGAGGCATCGTGGGATTCTAAGAGATGCTTGGATTCCCGTAAGGCATTTCGTTTTATGTTGAAGGCATCAGGGAGTGAATTAGCTGCCTTTTTTATTTTTTACTGCAGCATGTGATTGGTCGGGGTGAGAGGATTCGAACCTCCGGCCCCTGCCTCCCGAAGACAGTGCTCTACCAGGCTGAGCTACACCCCGATACATAAGAACCTCAGTCGAAACGGGAGTTTACATGACGCTGTTAATATTGGCAATGACAAGAATTTCACTGAAATATTGCCCTTTATATCACGCTACTGATGCAGAATTGATTTAAATATTGCCGGAGGTAACGGTACTTCGTACCTTCCAGCCAATAGCTGTCGAATCTTCTCACCCCGACCATTGTAGGCCACAGAATGATGAGGACTTGAAATTCTATTCAAGATTCTTCATCTAATAGGCCACTAAAACCACCAGCAACATCACGACCAGAACCAATTCAATCTCAATAATAGTCTGCCCCATAATTCCCTGACTAAATGTCGGGATATTTTACAAGCCTTTTCCTGAGTAAATTGCTAGTGATTTTTATCTAGTTGATTACATGGTTAATAGATTAAAGGGTGTAAATATTGCATCTAAATTTGATGATATTTCATTAAACATGGAGTACACACGAGATGAAGTGCCTTATACGATTTGCACTATCACTGCCAATGGTGCTTTTGGGACTAGTTTATGCATCATCGGCATCTGCGATTTTATATAACGCTACCTATATAAATACGTTCTCAGTCGAAGATTTAATGAACAGGACTGACGATTCAGTACCTATACTTGGTGTAGACACAGAAGACGCTCCAGTAGATATCACACTCACATTTCAGGTAGACACAGATGTGGCTCCTGTCGTATACCATGCTGCCGGGTCAGTTATTTCTTCGTCGATAAATGATTATACACTCGTAAATGATTTATATGGTTATCATGCCTCTGCAATTTCAGATCTGTCGGTTACCTTTGGCAGCATGACCTGGGACACTGATGACATATGGACTAGTAGTACCGCTTTATTAGGTGATACTGCGGTATGGTTTGATGAGGCACTTAGCGATGGTGCAACACCAGATATGAGATTGACTCTCAATAACAATGACCTTTTACCCGCCTTTCTTTTTATCGGTTCGACATTTGTAACTTACGATGACTCTTTAGGATCTATCTTTGGAATGAATCAGGATGGAGTAACCCAAATAAGTGAATTTACTGGTGATGATGTTAATAGATTAGTTACTCAAGGAGGATCTGCTCTTATAACTACTGCCTCTGTCCCCGAACCCTCAATACTCCTACTCATGGCGACAGGTCTAGTTGGACTAGGCCTTGGCAGTAGGAAGAAAAAACAAGTATAGATATAACTCCAGAGAAGTAACATCTGGCCCCGCTTCGTGCGGGGTTTTTCATGCCCATACCCATGGAAATCACTTATATAGATATAAACAGTTAAGAAGAGCCTATTCAGCGAGGGGCTTGCATTTTCACCCCTTCAATTTTTATCACCTGTGTGTACGCGTAACTACATGTTTTTTTGGGAGATATCACTAGGCGTATTGCTTTTGGTGTACCTAAAGGGAGTAGGAAAGACCACCAGTGTTATTGCCACCATCCTGGTAGTTGAGGAATTGGAATTGAACAAAAGTATTGTGGTAGCGCGGTAAAAGTTAGAAGGTTTGTGTGATACCTGCCGATCTCTTGTCGGATTGGGGGTACCTGAGGAGGTCATTGGTCTAATACACAGCAAGAAGGATGGTTCTGCTAAAGGGTATCCTCTGCCTGCTACGCACGCATCACTTCCTGCCATGTCAAAGGAAGAATGGACCAACAAAAAAATATATACGCATGTCTCATCAGATGCTTAGAGGAAAGTGGAAATTTAAGGAATATGGGTATCGTGGTAGATCAGAAATGAATGAAGGGATTCCAAGAGACCTGTTGTTTTATGACGAAACACGCTGGATCGCTAATTATATGTCGGATAACTACAAAATATTGGTTAGAGAATTTTATGATTTTACGCATAAGGTTGAGCGTGAAACAAAATATATGAAGCCCCATTATGTTGAGTTGTCTGAGTACTTGGTCAAATGCAAGAAAATCATAGATAAGGCTACTGATGATAGTTCAGATAATCCACTGGTTGTTAATTTACCGCCAGTTGAAGTGCCGTACGAACATGCAGTTACTCTATCTTCTGGGGTTGTGTGAGGCTACCCTATATTCTTTCCCGAAAAACCATAGTTTGCCTGTGTCACTAGATTCTGAGAATGTATAATGAGGCGGAGGGAAGCTAACTTATAGATTTTGTATCTATTATGTAAAAATGCATATGAATAAAGCTAGTCTTAAAATCGTGGTTTTATCTTTCTTTATTATAGTGTTGTCTATGCCAACATATGGCGCTAGGTTTCCAGACGCTACTGAAATGAATGTAGTGCTTACTGGGAAGACGGCAATCTCACTCTCAGAATTATTTGGCTTATCTGCTTCTGGTTTGTCATCTGTTTCTTTGCAATTAGGGAGAGGCGATGTATGGGCAGTATATCTGATGAAGCAAGATACCAAAGAAAAATTGTGGAATGATAATAAGGGGGTTCCTGCAAGGTATAATGTTGTTACGTATTCGAAATCGCAAGAGCCTTCTCTAACTATTTCTCCGTATTGGCTTAATTTAGGCACCCGGTTTCCGGAACCAAAGGTTGGCTATTATTCCTTCCAATCTCCTTTTATATCCGAGAGGCTTAATCTGAATGACACATGGATGCAGTTTTTACAACGACTGATGAGAGAATCTGATTGGAGTACCAATACAAAGAAACAATTTCATCGCTGTTTCACGTCTTTGGAGAAAAGAGAACTATGCATTGAGGTTTTTAGTACCGAAGATTACACCGATAATATTGCAAGAAAAGGATATATTATAGTAATCGAGGTGCGCATTTAAAAAAACGCATAGCCAGGCAATTAAGAGGGACTTAACTTTCCACCGAGTTGCTTTCTGCAAGGCCGTCACCAGTAAGCAATATATCAAGAATACTTCCTGAGTGTTTATCGTCCGATCAATCTGTCACCAGCGCAGAAACTCGAATATCCGAAGTTCTAAAATGCCGGGATTCACGTATGGGAAGTCAAAATATTTGCGAATCCACAAAAACGAAAAAGTAACCTTTGAGTTTGATACTACAGCGAATCTGGTATTGCTTGGTTTGATAAGACCTACAAAGACGTCATGAATATTTGGCTATACCTGCGAATACATCAGATCTATTTTATCAGGAGATTCCTATTAACTGTGTGAAGTTAGCATTGACTGGATAAGATAACTGAGTGGTTCAGCATTCTGAATTGAATGCTTGAGGGGTTTAGATATTAGAAAGAGAATGCCTTGATGACACCACAGAAAGTCATAGATGATGGTACTGCCTATCGGTCTGAGGTGGAAAATGGCCACTCCTTTTCTGGAAAACATGATCAAGTATGAGCATGAGAAATTCACTAATACATTTGTTCTACACACTGCATACAAGAAATAGTGTGATGACAATATAGAGGCTTATCGACTGGAAAACTCATTTACTAAGACTATGGAGGCTTTCCTTGGAAGTAAACCAAGTGTGAGGGAAGGCAGAACCAAGCATGGGTGAGGCTATTATGGAATCGTTATCAAGGATGAAGTCTTAGACACAGTTGCAGGTTGGCAACAGTGTAACCAGCGTAGCCAGGTGTTCCATTAAGTTTCCTTATAATAGTCCACGAGGGATTTTATATAAACAAGAGGTAATGATGGCTACATATGAAGTAAACATGTCATCTCTACATCTACTGGTAGCAGCTGAATCTAACTGTGGTGATGATAAGATTCGTATTAGACATATGCTAGTGAGATTCTTGGTGCATATGACAAATCCCATAAATACTGTTCTGTATACTAGACAAGATTAATATGGTCTTGCTGCCAATATACCTAATTTATCGAACGACTCGAATTGGTTCAGTCAGATCAATCGATCCGGCTTAGGAGCCTGCACACTCAATCTGAATACTATCAAACATACCGTGTCGGTATTACCCATACTGGATGAACTGCGTAGCTGAATCGTGGTATTGGCAGAGATATTTTCAAAGGATTTATGCCGCATGGCTGGCAAATATAGATAGGCCAGGAGGCTGCCACGTCAAGGCGGCTAGTTGGGGGGGATTTGGCCGAGCTAATCTAATATATACTATAATAAAAGTGTGGTTATTGGGGTGGCGATTGTAGAGAAATACTGCCATTAAATACTGATTTCTAATAGCAAATTCTCAAGGATGTAGAGCCATGAAACAGATATCTCTATTTCTCATCCTTGCTAATCTTGCCGTTCTTCATATTTTCCTCCCCAGAACATACACAACCAGGAAAACCTAATGTACTTGTAACCAACTAACTACACTGAATAGGAGAAGCATAATGAAATGCAAAATACTTTTATTAGTTTTTGCTGTTATAGCATTGATTGTTGTTCCCGCTGCAGCCAGTGGTGGTGAGAAGGTCAAACCTAATAAGAAGGCCAAACCGGTAGAAATAGTTAACCCAGTTCCATTACCAGTTACTGGGGAAGTTATGGTTAACAACACCGAGGAAAATCCTGTTCCAGTTTTGTTCGTTGATGAGGAACGTCGCACCCCCTACCAGGGTTCGATGAGGTATCATAGGGTTTATGGACACTCGGAAACTATTATTCCCCTAGACCCACCACTGGATTTTGGCATGATTTTAACTATCGAATACATATCAGGATCTTGCGATTTAGCGTTTGGGGTTCATAGTTTTCAGCCTAGAATTATAACAAATTTCCAAGAAATCGAATACATTCACAACCTAGTTCCTGTGTTTGTGAACACAGTACTCAGTGACAGCACTGAGAGCCTTAAATACATAATCGCTCAAAAAACATTGATCTTTGCTGATACGGACCACCCCATTGAACCGAGAGTACCTTTTACATTTTCGCATGGCAATGAACCTGTAGTTTCATGTCAGATGGTTGTTTCCGGCTTTTTAAATAATTCGCAATAGACCACTTTCACTATGGTGGTCTTGACATGTTTTCAAAGTGAAAGTTGAAACATGTATTCATCTCAAAATTGTGATGAGGCTGCCCTTGGTTTTCAATAACCCACCCCTGCTTATTTTTAGTGGGGGGCTGGATAGCACTATAGGTAAGGAGTCAATTCGATCAGTTTGCTCTATCAAAAAATAGTCCATCCACACGCTTCTCCATGATGATAGGTTTGGTGCCCTGATCGGTAATGCTCAGACCGAAGCCAAGCAGTACGCTGTCACGCAGAAAGATCTGTTATTTTTATTTGTAGGTGCCACAGCCCTGTTCTACCATTTGCTACAGAGCATGTTGCAATCAGGCCTTGGTAACGTAGCGGGCATTCTCTGCTACCAGTTCACTAGTTCATCAGCATTTATTTGTATTTTCTTGAGCAAAACTTGTACTGGTTGAGAATGGTCCACACACAACAGGTCGTTGACCAATGAAAACAGTTTATATGACTTATGGAAGACAGATAAGGGTAAGATCATCCTAGCTGTACACCTTGTCCTAATAGGACAGGCTAATAATTTATAAAATTTATTCGAGTGGCATATACTCTATCTAGGAACCCCCACATGGCCCCTGCATAGGGGAGGTAGAAAATACTAATATTCAAAGTCTTGTGTCCCGGTACTGGACGATAACGTGAGGCTTGAGATCAACAAGTTAGATGTCATCAAGAGCTAACCTTAGCAACTTGATACGTGATATCTCTGCGGACCCACCACGCTTAGTAGGAAGTATCTTCCTTTGGTAACAGCTCAGGATTTCAGAAAGCAGGGTTTTTTGTGCTACTGAGAAGTCGAGATTCTATTCCTTCTCAATCTCTTATTCAGTTTTTTAGCCTAGGCGAAGGCTGTAGCAGTAGAGAAGATACTTCCGCTAAGCGACTTCAGCGGACTATATCGGAAATTCCACAGACTGCCAAAATTGCCAATAATAGACCTTCTAGAGAATTACTATAGACAGATTCATAGCGTTTAAAATACCCATTAAAGGAATTCTCCAGATTGGCTGGAGTTAACACAAAATGGACCATCTGGGGAGACTAAGGCCTTTAATATTGGAGAAAAACCACATACATCCATATATTCAACTTTAGCCACTATCTGCTAACCGGAACTTTAAAAAGTAATTTAATAACTCATTAAAGTATCGTGCTTGATACTAATACTTATCTGAGAATATTCCATATCTAAGTATGAGATTATTTATCCATGTTGGATGTCAAAGAGGCATGGAAGCGTTTCAATACCGACCGGATTACTAAAGTTCACTGGTAGTGGGCCGATGCATACAGCGATATGAGTAGTAATAGAAGGAGAAAGCATAGTGGTAGAACAATCTGCTAATCAGGGTGCCCGTCGGAGTCTGTCGAAACGTTTCAACCTGTCACTTATCGTGATGTATATCTTTACGGTTACGGTTACAACACCCGCTATATATTTCATCACCAAGCAACAGGTGTATAACAGGGCGGAACAGGATCTGATCCTGTTGGTCGATGTAGTGAAATCGATTCAGAATTTTGTAGCTAACGATCTTCGACCTCACTTTATGAAAGAGCAGATCTACTATTCTCCCTCCTTCTCCGGCATTGTGGCCACATCCCGAATCGCAAAATATCTCAAGCAGAAGCAGCCCCAATACTACATCAGTAATGTTTCCGACAATCCATTGAATCCAAAGAACAAAGTGCAAGGTTTAGAGCAGGACCTTTTAAATAAGTTTCGCAGTAATCGAAATATGGGGTTACTAAACACCATGGGTGAGATTAATGGCCAAACTTACCTGGTTAGTTCCGCTCCTAAGGTCAGTAAAAAAGGCTGTCTCCGTTGTCACGGAGAACCTGAACGGGCACCGGAAGATGTGAAAGCCACCTACGGCACGGAGAGCGGTTTTGGTTACAGAACCGGAGATGTGGTGGGTGTCAGTGTCGTGGGTGTACCTCTGGAGGATGTGCAGTCTCTGACTATCAGACATAGTCTGATGGTGATCGGCGGGATCACATTCTTATTTACGATTCTTTTTGTTGTGGTGAACCTGCTGGTTCGACGCCTGATACTGGAGCCGATTATGGAGATTACTACAGTCGCCAAGGCTGTAAGTCATGGGGATGTTATTCGTGAGGTGAATGTGAAAGATCGAAAAGATGAAATCGCAGATCTAGCAAATGCCTTTGAACTCATGCGGCGTAGTCTGGTTGCTGCTATGAAGCGGATAAAACGCAATTCTTGATGGCAATAGGGCGTGCAGACCGCACGCCCTTCACTCTCGTTCAAAAGGAATAAATGATCAGCTTTTCAATACATTGTTTAGGGCCAGGTAGGCCTTGCCCCTGAATTGTTCTACCTCGGTGCTGTCGTCAATTTCTGCTGAAAGCTTGTTGATAAGATCCTGAGTCAGTTTGGGTGTAGAGCAGAAATCACCTACTTCACTCACCACATCATCAAATATCATCTCCGCAATGGGTCCCATATGTTCGGCCAACAGGCCTTTCAATTCTTGGCATAGAATGGTCTTATTTTCTTCTGTTATCACATCGTTGTGGGTAACAGGGGAAGAATCAGTGGACCTGGACTCATTGGTGGTATGTGGGTTCCTTAGCAGATTAAGTACCTCAGGAGTTGTGGGAAGATCGTGGAAAGTTCCGACTAAACCTGATGCTTCGAATTTGTAACTACCTCCTGAAATATTACTGACCAGGGGTATGGCTTTACGACCTCGCCTTGCACCGAAATAAATCGCATGAATACGACCGTTTTCTAGTGCAATGGTGATTGCGTGGTTACTTTCTGAGTGGACAAACAAAGTACCGCTTGTCTTGTTGTCAACCAGATTGGTTAGGAAATCTAGTATTTGAGAATAGGGTACGTTCTCTCGCATTACATTCACTATTAAGATAGGGTTCGTTTAAATATAGATAATGAGAAATAACTTATCTATTTTCCATGTAAATAACTCAACTATTATAAAATGATCAGTAATAGGGGCTATTTCATTTTTTAGTTAGAAATTAATTTTCACTAAATAAAAATTTTAAGGTATTGCTTATGCCCTATATACAATACCGTACGATATTTTATCGGCTACAGGTAAAATTTCTTTATTTAACGCAGATTGTCTGCAAGAGTAACCAGCTATAATCTATAACTATTCGGCTAGGTTGTCTGTAAAGATCGGTTTTGAATGAATTTCACCATTGATGAAGGTACGCTTTTGCCCCGATAGCGGCCAAATCCATCATGCACAATACTACTGTATTTTTTCTGACTAGGGTAAAAACCTATCGTAGGGTCACTAACCGGTCAACACCGGAAGTTTGTTAGTTACTTTCCTGTTGACTGAAGCTTTACATCCAAAAATCAAACAAAATTGACCGGAGGGTATATACACCCACGGGCACCTCACCATGGTCCCTGCATAGAGGGGTAGTAAACACACTATAAGATATTGATCCTAAGGAGTATTGCTATGTAGAGGACACAGGCCTTAAAAACAGGCTATAAAGATAATATCAGAATTCATAACTATCCAAGTTAATCTATTAAACTCTCAGGCCTGATATGTGTACAGCGCTTCAGCATCCTGAGATCCTGGTGTCCTGTAATTGTACTCACCTCCATAATGCTCAATCCCTTCTCAATGAATCTGGGTGTAGCTTCATGGCGTAGGTCATGAAAATGAAGGTTAATGACGCCACCTCGTTTGCATGCTCTCCTGAATGCGGCCAATACCGATTGAGGAGTGATCTTCCACACAAGGCCAAGCTGATGTACAACTCTCCGTTGTTTGGGGATGTTACAAGCCTCAGAGCTGAGTGGTATCGTTCGGGGGGGGCGGTTTGGGTCTCCTGTATGTGGACTGTTCTCCTTGTCAGGGACACATCCTTCCAATACATGTGGACAATCTCTGATCTGTGCATAGCTGTTTCAAGAGCAAATCCGGCCATATCACCCACAATAGTCTTTTTTAATGCTTCAAGTAGTTTGGATTCTTCTTGAGTCTCTAGTCTGCGATCCCTGCCTTTCGGCTCCTTCGGCATTCTGATCTTTCCGACTGGATTGCCATGAGGTAAGTAGATGCCAAAGTCCTTTTCAGCGGTATTTATGTTACTGGATAGTAAACCCAGTTCTCTACGAAGCGTGTCAGCCTGAACAGATCGGAGTCAATTGTCTCTGTATGCAGATATGATGTGCGATTGTAATCGAGATAAGGTGTAACTACCCATTGCAAGGTCCAGGGTGTTGGTTCTGACCCGATCAATACCCATGCCTTTTGGGAATAAATTGCTAGGAGTTCATGCAGGGTCGTTGTTTCTGCTGCTGTGGAATCCAGGCACAAGCCATGTTCCATCTTTGCTTCAGTTTATTTGGCAATAGTTTCAGCAGTTGTTCTATCCGTGAAGGATTTGCAGATTGTGGGAACATTCTGCATGCGGATAAGAACCCGATACCTTTTTCCACGCTTGATGATTGAAGCCATTTAAGCACTTCACTGATACAGGATTGATAGAGTGAAGTTCTTACGTATTGGTAACTGATTGATATATCAGGAAAACAGTTGCTCCGCCCCCTACCTCCTGAAGACAGTGCTCTACCAGGCTGAGCTATACCCCGAATCTGCACCTGAACCTGGCTGATGCCGGTGCAGCGAGCGACAGATAGCAATTGAAATGGGTAGGTGATTCAATGTGTTCTGGCGACTGAGAAGTCTGCCAGGCTGGCCAGTGCCTGTCGATAGGGGGTATCCGGCAAGCATGCGAGTGCCTGTTTTGCCTGTTGCGCTTCGTGTTGAGCGAGTTGCTGTGTATAGGTGATGGCATCGCTGGCCTGAATTGCCTGCATGACAAAATCGATCTCTTCCAGCCCACCGTTTTCAATGATATCTGCCAAGCGTTTGCGTTGCTCCTGATCGGCCTGTTTCATAGCCTGGATCAACGGCAGTGTCGGCTTACCTTCGGCTAGATCGTCGCCGATATTCTTGCCGATTTCAGTATTGTTTGAGTTGTAGTCCAGTGCGTCATCCACCAGTTGGAAGGCGATCCCCAGATGGAGGCCATAATCCGCCAATGCCTGCTGCTGATCTTGTGGGACATCGGCGATCACCCCGCCAAGACGGGCGCCAGCTTCGAATAGGGTGGCGGTTTTGCGTTTGATCACCTCCATGTATTCCGCCTCACTGGTTTCGGGATTGTGCACATTCAGCAATTGCAACACTTCACCCTCGGCGATGCGGTTGGTGGCGTGGGAGAGAATATCCATGACCCGCATCTGGCCGACTTCCACCATCATCTCGAAGGAGCGGGAGTAGAGGAAATCACCCACCAGTACGCTGGCTTCGTTGCCCCAGACGGCATTGGCTGTTTCCCGGTTACGTCGCAGGTCGGATCCATCCACCACATCGTCATGCAGCAGCGTGGCGGTATGGATAAACTCAATGATGGCGGATAGATCAATATGCTTCTCGCCTCCATAACCGCATGCTCGGGCTGCCAGCAACACGATCATCGGACGCAGGCGCTTTCCGCCACTGTGGACAATGTAGGCCCCAATCTGATTGATCAGCACCACATCCGACTGCAGTTGTCTGATGATGAGTTTATCGACGGTCTCCATGTCGTTGGTGATGAGTTGGCGAATTGTTGTTATATCCATGGGATGCTATGACTTGAACAAACCACCGCATGCTAGGAGGGGGGAGGGGTGAGTGTCAAGAAAGATCTGCTAAATAGGTTAGTTTTCAACCCAAAGTCCGCCCATCAATGCTGGCAGTTGGGGCAAAAGAATGTGGAACGCTGAGCGATGTTTTTTCTGCGGATCGCTCTGCCGCATGAGGGACAGGGTTCACCCGATTTTCCGTAGACCAGCAGTTTCTGGGCAAAGTAGCCGGGTGAACCATCCTCTTTCAGAAAGTCACGCAGAGTGGTTCCACCCAGGGTGATCGCCTCTGTGAGAACGATGCGTATCTCGTCAGCCAGTGTCTGGTAACGTGCAGCGGAGACTCTGTTACTTGGACGGGCTGGGTGGATGGCGGTACGAAACAGGGATTCGTTGGCGTAGATATTACCGACGCCAACCACGACTTTACTATCCATAATCAATTGCTTGACAGGTATCTTCCGGCGTTTGCTCTGCCCGTGCAGATAGTCGCCATGAAACTGTTCACTGAGGGGTTCCGGACCCAGGTTCTCGATCAGAGGATGGTGGGAAATGGGTTGATCGGTCCAGAGCACAGCACCGAAGCGTCGGGGGTCGCGTAGTCTTATTCGTGTGCCATTGTTCATCTGCAGATCGAAATGATCATGCTTTTGGATCCTGGTGCCCCGTTCTACGATTCGCAGGCTGCCTGACATCCCCAAATGGATGATCAGGGTTCCATGATGAAACGCCAGTAACAGGTACTTGCCACGTCTGCCAACAGAGAGCAACTTTCGGCCTTTTAAGCGTTGTGGCAGATTGTCGGGTATCGGCCAGCGCAAACGGGGTTGGCGTATGACGACCTGCTGAATCCGTTGACCGGTGATGTGAGGTGCTATGCCTCTACAGGTGGTTTCAACCTCGGGTAGTTCAGGCATCAGGGTATTGCCAGCCAGGCTTCAGGCGGTGCACTGAGGTGGTGGTGAAATCCGTCGGCTATCAGGTGTATCTCGCCCCGGTATAGGATATAACGCCAGCCGTTGACCGGATCATTGTTGCCAATGGCAAGCTCCTCGCCGTTCAACTTCAACTCGATGGGTGGTGGTGCGAGTCCATATGGGTGCAGATCGTCAGATGCTGCAAAGCGACGCAGACTAGGGGTCTGGCTGATGCCTAGGAGTTGCTTGACACGACGTTGATTGGCCGGTTCAGTCCCAATCAACCATTGGTCCTGGATACGCCGCAACGCTATCTTACGTCCCTGCAGGTCATTGATTTCGACTTGGGTGATCTGGAGGGGATCAATCGACGTGAGCGGTGGTAAAGGCTCGGGTTGGGACCACCAGACCAGGAGACCTAACAGGCAGGCGAAAGTCAGTAGTATCAGGTTTGCTGTATACCTCAGACTAGGCACGATTCCGTCGCCAAGTCATGATACCGCCGGTCAATAGCAGCAGTAGGGGGAGTACGATCAATGACCCGAGCCCGATGATGCCAATAGCCAGTTTTGAAAGGTGCAGTTCCAGATCGTTGGCCTGCACGGCGGGAATGCCTATCAGTCGATCATCACCTACCAGCCAGCGGCAGAGTGAGAGTCCAAGGTCGAGGTTGCCTGCATTATTGAGAAAGCTGTTGGAGAGGAAGTCCCCGTCGCCGATCACTAACACCCGCTGCATCTTATCGTTATGTTGCCGACTGAGGGCATAAGCGATGGTCAGAGGTCCCGCCTCTTCGCCAGCGAGGGGGTCGCGTTCGATTTCTCCGGTCAGGGACCCGGTCTCGTTCCAGCTTCTACCCAATGTCTGCAGGATAGGGGCTACCTGCCACTCACTGTTTTCGGTAGTGGTAAGTGCCGCCGACTGGGGAAACAGACTCAACAGACTGAATCCCTGAGTAGCGGCATGACCTGTATACTTGGGAACAACCGCAACCGCCGGGTTATCAATACCTAACTCCTTTACATTGGCGTCCACGATAGTACCGGGTAACTGTTCGATACCGGTCAGTTCCTGCATCAACGATTGAGAGACCTGACTTTCGGGATCACTCAGCAGCAGCATGTTGCCACCGCTTTCAAGATAGTCGTGCAACCGCACCACCTCACCAGCAAGTAGGGGACGCAGTGGCGATGCTATGACCAACAGGGCGGTGTTGTCCGGTGGGGTGGGGGTAGTGGCGAGATCCAGTCCAATAACCTGGTACCCTTGCTGTTTGAGTGATGTACCAAACTCACCTAAATCATGATTGGCTTTGCCCAGAAGATCCCGCTCACCATGGCCGGTGAGTCCCGCTATCCAATGCGTACTGCTCTGACCCAAGCGTAGGATGGCATTCGTGAATTGCTCCTCATCCAGTTGCTGGATACGCTCTTCCCGCTGGTTGTAACTCAGCAGGATCTCACCGGATAGGCTGATGCCCTGACGGCGTGCCTCATCAGGTTGGCGATGGGGATCGATAAATGTCAGTTCAATGTCTGGTTTAAGGTTTTGATAGCGGGCTACAAATCGGCGTACACGATCACGCAGGCTGGTTGTCTCACCCACATAGGCGGTCACTCCCAGTGGCCCCGGCGTACGTTGCAGGATGTCGACACTGATCGGGCTAAGGCTGTTACTGCCCTGCTGGGTCCAGTCCCACTGTCGATCATATCGACCGCTCAGCCAG
This sequence comes from Candidatus Thiodiazotropha sp. (ex Codakia rugifera), assembly GCA_025656675.1. Classification (GTDB taxonomy): domain Bacteria; phylum Pseudomonadota; class Gammaproteobacteria; order Chromatiales; family Chromatiaceae; genus Thiodiazotropha. Next base: position 48,723 of record JAHXHN010000001.1, on the reverse strand, counting down.
GCCAACAGCACCAGTGTGATCACCATCAGCAGATAAAACAGCAGGTCGTTGAGTCGTGAAGTGATCCAGGTCATCATCCCTGAATCCTCCTATTATCCAACTGGTGAAGTGCCAATCCCAGAAAAAATAGGATGACTAGCAGGAAATAGGCAAGATCGCTGATACGTACCAGGCCGAGTTGAAGATCAAGGTAGTGAGATGGCCAGGCAAGCCAGTGAATAAAGCTCCCACTCTCAGTATTTTGGTCCAACAGCGAGATCAACAGTAGCAGGCCATAGCTCCCGGCGGCAGCAATACCCGGATTCTCGTTCTGTACAGAAAAATAGAGCCCGATGGCGGTAAAGGAGGCACTCAACAGCAACAATCCTAGGGTGGCTGCCAATAACAGCCCCACATCGAGCTGTGTACCGCTGAACAGACTCAGACTGAGTATCAGCGGCATCAGCACAAACAGTAACTGGAAGAGCAGAATCCCAAAAAACTTCCCCAATAGGATGGTGACATTTGAAAGGGGTGAACTGCTCAGGAGGGCGTAGCTGCCATTGCGAAACGCATCACTGAATGAGCGTGTGGTGAGAATCGGGGTGATGATAAGAACCAGTACCGAGGTGAGCCCGTAAAGCTGTAATCCCAGATGATGGCTTAGCCCCAGACTACGGCTGGCAGGTTGCATACCATTAAATATTTCAAGGGTGCCGAGAAACTGCCAACTGAGCAGGCACAATCCCAGCCCCAGCATGGTCCATGCCAGCGGAGTCCGCATCAGGCGTCGCCACTCAATCCAGGCAAGATAGCCACTCATTGGCTAGGTCCGGTAGTCGCTTGCAGAAAGAGCTGTTCCAGACTGATCGTCTCGGGTGTCAGTTCGCACACCCCCCAACCCTGACTGAGAATCTGCTGTACTAATTCATTCGGTCGGCAACCCGCCTGCAGCGAGATACGAAAATAGTCGGTATGCAGTCGTTCTGTCGCTGATACAGCTGGTAATGCGGTGATGAGTGCTTCATCAGGATTCTGCTCGAGACCCAGTCGGTAACAAGTCTGCTCGGGTGGAGTAATGTCCCCTGCATAGACTGTTTTTCCCTGTTGCAGAATGACTACCCGGTTACAGGTGGCCTGTATTTCAGGCAGGATATGGCTGGAGAGGATCACCCCTCTATCATCTGACAGCTCCCGAATCAATTCACGTACCTGGCGGATCTGTGCTGGATCCAGGCCATCTGTCGGTTCATCCAGAATTATGATCCTGGGATTGTGGATGATCGCCTGGGCCAATCCAACCCGTTGCTGGAAGCCTTTAGAGAGATTGCGTATCAATCGTCTGCCCGATTGTTCAAGACCGCAGCGCTGTTTTGTCTGCAATATTGCCTGGCTTGTTTGTAGCCTGTTGAGTCCACGTAAACGGGCACAATCCGAAAGAAACTCATCCACTGACTGATCGCGATGCAGTGGAGGACGTTCAGGTAGGTAACCAATTTGCTGTTTGGCATGTCTCGATTGCGCTATCAGATCATACCCACAGATTTCGATCTTCCCATGGCTGGGAGCCAGGTCACCGCTAAGCATGCGCATGATGGTTGATTTGCCAGCCCCGTTGGGTCCCAGTAATCCAAGGATATCACCACGCATGAGCTGCAGGTCAAGCGGTACTACGACCTGTGTGCCTTGGTAACTGCGGCTCAGATTTGTTGTTGTTAAGAGGTTAGGCATCGATAATTTCTAATATATAGTCTAACCAATGAACCTGTTTGTCGTTATATGAAATGGGAAAAATCCATTGCACGGCGCTGCCAAACATATCACCCTTTGCGCGCTATGCAAGGCCCACCGTTGGAACTGATTCGCATTTCCAATCAGGTGGCGCGAAAAAGCGATTCGCATTGTCATATTCCTGAACTGTGGAGCGAGTAAATGAATGGACATGATGACATGACCGGAGATGGTGTTCTGCTGGGTGTCGATACCGGTGGCACATTTACCGATTTTGTCCTCTTCCAGGCAGGCAAGATCTCTATCCACAAGGTCCTGTCTACGCCCCAGGCGCCTGAGCAAGCGATATTAGAGGGTATTCATGAGCTCGGTTTGACTTCAAAGGGTCTGATAGTAGTACATGGCTCGACGGTGGCGACCAATGCTGCACTGGAGGGAAAGGGGGTGCATACCCTCTATATTGGTAATCGCGGTATGAAGGACCTTCTGACGATTGGTCGCCAGGCTCGGGGGGAACTCTACAACCTGCAACCGCAAACAGTAACACCGCCTGTGTCAGTCACTGACTGCCTTGAGACCGGTGGACGTCTTGATAGTGAAGGCAACCCGGTCGAACCACTCACTAAAAACGATCTTGATGAACTGATAAAGGAGGTTGTTGATCGACGTCCTAAGGCAGTGGCAATCAATCTGCTGTTCAGTCATCTTGACGATTGCTTTGAAAAAAAGATCGAAGCAGCAATGCCTGGAGAGGTATTCTGTTCCCGATCATCAGCGGTGCTGCCGGCCAGTGGTGAATATGAACGGGGCATCGCGACCTGGCTCAACAGCTGGGTTGGGCCGCTTGTGGCGGGCTACATTGACCGTTTGTATACAAGTTTGGCAGGAGCGCGAATTTCGGTCATGCAGAGTTCAGGTGAGGCGATTGCGGCAGACCAGGCTTCACGACAAGCCGTGCGAATGTTGCTTTCCGGTCCAGCCGGTGGCTTGGTGGGGGCGGGTTATGTGGCTGCGGCCTCTGGTCGTCGACAACTGCTGAGCCTCGATATGGGGGGGACATCGACCGATGTCGCTTTGATTGACGGAACGCCGAGATTGACCAGTGAAGGCCGCATAGGGTCCTGGCCTGTGGCTGTTCCAATGGTGGATATGCATACCATCGGTGCCGGTGGTGGCTCCCTTGCCTGGTTGGATACGGGGGGGATGCTTCAGGTGGGACCCCAATCTGCCGGGGCAGATCCCGGGCCAGCCTGTTATGCCCGGGGCGGCAAACAGGCGACGGTCACTGACGCCAATCTTATTCTTGGTAGATTGAGAAGCGGGGCCTTTTTAGGTGGTCGTATGACCCTGGATCTTCAGGCAGCAAAATCGGCCATGACTCCTCTGGCAATGCAGCTGGATCTCTCTATTGAGGCGGCGGCCGAAGGGATTGTTCGGGTTGCCAATGAACACATGGCCCGAGCCCTGAGGGTAATTTCGGTACAGCGGGGGATTGATCCCCGTGCTTTCACCCTGGTCTCATTTGGTGGCGCCGGGGGATTGCATGTCTGTGCCCTGGCTGAAGCGCTGGGCATCTGCTCGGCTCTGGTACCTGTCAGTGCTGGCGTTTTATCTGCGTTGGGTATGCTGGCTACCCGACCTGGTCGCCAGCTGGTGCATGCACGTCTGGGATTGATCAGGGACTTAGAGCATGCAGTATTGGAATTGGATTTTTCTGAGCTAGCCAGGGGCGGCATTGATGACCTTGTGCGGGAAGGACTCCATCAAGATCAGGTGGAGGTAGTCTGTTCACTGGATCTGCGCTATTTCGGACAGTCCTACACACTTAATATCCCTTGGCAGAAGAGTCTGGTGAAGGTCGAGAATGATTTTCACAATCTACATGCCTCACGTTATGGGCATCGCATGCATGTACCCGTTGAGTTGGTTAATCTAAGGGTGGCCCTGCATGGCCCGTCAGCAGCGATTGAACTGCCCAAGGTGTCAACAACTCAGCCTGCTGAGGTGTTGGAGTGGCTCTCTCTTTCAGGGGTGGAATCCCCTGTTCCACGCTATGATCGATCCAGCTTGATCGAAGGCCAGCAACTCATTGGGCCTGCACTGATTACCGAAATGGCATCAACCACCTGGCTGGAACCGGGTTGGTGTTGTGAATTGGATAGTGTAGGGAATCTGCTGCTTGAAAAAGGGAAAGGCGGGCATTAGGCATAAAAAAACCCGCCTATCTGGCGGGTTCTTCCAGGGAATTTGACAGATCTATTTGATCTTGGATTCCTTGTACTTCACGTGTTTACGAACCTTCGGGTCGAACTTCTTGATCTCCATCTTCCCCGGTTGGTTACGCTTGTTTTTAGTCGTGGTGTAGAAATGTCCAGTGCCGGCACTGGAGACAAGTTTGATTTTATCACGCATGGCTCGGTGCTCCTTGGTTAGACTTTTTCGCCACGGGCACGTATTTCGGATAACACCGAATCGATACCCTTCTTATCTATAATACGCATGCCCTTTGAAGTCAGGCGCAGACGAACCCAACGCTTTTCGCTCTCGACCCAGAACCGGTGCGTATGCAGGTTGGGGAGAAAACGACGTTTGGTTTTGTTATGCGCGTGGGAAACATTATTTCCCGATACCGGGCGCTTGCCGGTTACTTGGCAGACTTTTGACATGGTCAAAACCTCGAAATGGTTATCCCTGGGGGCGAAAGGCGCGTATTTATAGCAGAGTGGGCGGTTGGAGGCAAGCAACTGGGAGTTAATTATGAATTATGAAAGTTGAATTTTGAATTGAGTTGCCCGCTTCGCTCGCAAATCCCTAACATTTCCACCTGCTGTTCTTAGCTTTTTGAAAGGCAGTGATCGAAAGCAGTATTTTTCAAAATCAATAAGTTGCGAACTCAACCAGAAAAAAACAAGTATCTAATAATACTCAAATTAAAGATAACTCTGGCCCAGATCAATGATTTCAGACTGTTTGAATGTGGGCAAAGCCCACCAGATTCAATTCAAAATTCAACATTCATAATTAAAAGCTAAACCATCCCCCGTTCGGCAAGAGAGACAGGTTCACCTTCGCCAATAACGATGTGATCCAAGACCCGGATATCCACCAACGCCAGGGCCTCCTTTAATCTTGTGGTGATTTGTCGGTCAGCACGACTCGGTTCTGCAACTCCGGAAGGGTGATTATGGGCAAAAATGAGTGCGGCAGCATTGTGTTCCAAAGCCCGCTTTACCACCTCTCTAGGATGCACAGTGGCGCCATCTATAGTGCCACGGAACAACTCTTCATAACGGATAATGCGATGACGATTATCGAGAAACAGACACGAAAACACCTCATAGGGGTAGTGGCGTAACTTTGCTTGCAGGTAGCTTCGGGTCTGTTGTGGATTGGTCAGGCTGTCAGATTCACTCAGTTGCTGTTGCAGGTATCGTCTGGACATCTCAAGCACAGCCTGTAATTGGGCAAACTTTGCCTGCCCGAGTCCCCTGGCTTGACAGAATTGTTGCTGATTGGAACCCAACAACTGGCGTAGACCACCAAACTCCCCCAGCAGGCTGCGAGCCAGATCCACAGCTGTCTGACCGGATACGCCTGTACGCAGGAAGATGGCCAACAGTTCGGCATCAGAAAGTGAGTGGGCGCCCCGTTGCAACAGCTTCTCTCTTGGGCGTTCATCAATGGGCCAATCGGTGATCGGCATACAAGACCTCCTTGTCTCGAGCCTATTGCAATGAAGATATGGCTCCTGTCCTGATCAAGTGTGTAAGTACAGGTATACAAAACAGTTTTAATCAGGGATTCAGTATTGTTTGTCCGCAAATGAACGCGAATGTTACTAACTGAATGACATGGCTGAAAACTGGCCATGTCCACACCCTGTTCACTCTGGACTGCTCTAGGCCATACAGTGTTAAGTGTCACATGGAAATATTGCCCAGCACCACAAAGGTGACACAAATTTGCCCCTATCAGTCTACAGTGTGAACTTGGTGAAAAAATGTTGTAGTGATTTGATATATTACGCTCAAGTTATCACACAAGAGATTCTGGCTGCTTGCATTCGCGTTCATTTGCGGACAAATCCCACTTGGACCTTCGGATCTAGGCTCAATTTACTGTTGAGTTGTTTTCCATTTTCAACTCATCCAACACCATCCGGTAGGTGCGTCCCGACTGACGACGTTCAATTTTTACCGGCAGGTAATCCAATTCCGGTGCAAACCAGATCGTATAGTCTGGCTTGCGTGAGGCCTTGCTGCGCATCACCCGTAAACAGCGTAGTTGACCGTAAGGTGTTTTTATCTGTTCTTCACTCTCAACACGAAAATGATAGCTTTTGATCTTACCCCCGTCAGCTACCTGGTAAGTCATCTCCTCTCTCTCCTGCGCCAGATCAAGCCGGACAAGCAGTTGCTGACTGAGTTTGTCTTGCGTACCAGGCGTGATGGATTGGGACCATGTGACGCCTTGACTGGTTGTCTCTACCTCAGCACTGTTCCAGTTGAACGACAAGGCTGTGTTTTCCTTTTCGCCATCTTCCCCCTGGTAGGTGTAGTGGTTTGGGTGAATGCTGTGGCTTGATAAATGGCCACGGCTCTCTTCTATGACCTCATTCGCGCTAAACCAACCGGCTAGCATGCCGGGCATGGTGTGAGCATGGTAGACATAGTCACCTGTGCTGTTCAGACTGAATTTCAGCTCCAGTTTGCCCAGGGGAATGACATTGCGTTTGACACTGAAGGTGGCTGAAAAAGGTTTCAACACTAGATTTGTGTCAGCAGGTAACGGGCTGGTACAGAGTAGTAATCCGAACCCCAATAACCATCCGTTGTGGAATCGGAGTTTAGACATTTGGCTGTTATCCAATGGATTCCATGGGTGTGAATACCACCGGTGATTCAAGCCTTTTATTGTCCAGTCTGACATCTCCATTCTCATCCATAATTAGACGGTTTTCAGCAAACCAACGGATAGCCAAGGGATAGATCTGGTGTTCTTTCTGCAAAACCCGGGTTGCCAGCATATCAGCATTGTCACCTGTTTCAACAGGTACCTGGGCCTGTACAATCAACGGACCACCATCCAGTTTCTCGGTAACAAAATGGATGCTTGCCCCATGTAGATGGTCTCCTGCATCAAGCACTCGCTGGTGGGTATGAAGCCCTGTATATTTTGGCAACAGAGAGGGATGAATATTCAACAGTCGTCCCCTATAGTGGCGAACAAATTTCGCTGTAAGGATACGCATGAAACCGGCGAGTGCTACCAGTTTGGGAGAGTAGCTATCAATCAGTTTTATGAGCGCCTGATCATAGCTTTCCCGGTCCGGGAACTCCCTGTGATCCAATACGGCTGTTTCAATGTCTGCCTGTTCGGCGCGCTGTATGCCATAAACCCCTGAGCGGTTGCTGATCACTGCACGGATCTCGATTGGCAGATCGTGTTGAGCGCCATCAATGATTGCTTGCAGGTTGGTACCGCTGCCTGAGATCAGCACCACCACAGGAAGCCGGGTGCTCACGCCAGAGGACCGGTGATTTCCACGTCGGTATCGCTATCGCTGGCTGATTCAACCGTACCGAGCAACCATGCATTTTCACCGGCGTCATTGAGTATCTGCAGGCTGGTTTGCGCATCCGCCTGTGCAACACAGACCACCATCCCCACACCACTGTTGAAGGTACGTAACATCTCACTGTTAACCACGTTACCATGCTGTTGCAGCCAGGCGAAAACGGGTGGGAGTCGCCAGCTGTCACTGTCGATGACAGCCTTGCATCCAGGGGGTAGTACACGAGGTAGATTCTCAGGCAATCCGCCACCTGTAATATGGGCAAGTGCATGAATTTCAACCTGTTGCATCAACTGCAACAAGGGTTTGACGTAGATTCGCGTGGGTGCCAATAACGCTTCTCCGAGAGAATTCTCTCCAAGGGGCTGTTCCAGATCAGCATCACAGACCTGGAGAATCTTTCTTACCAGAGAATAGCCGTTAGAATGGGGTCCTGATGAGGCAATACCGATCAGTACATCACCCGATTCAACCCGTTCTGGAAGGATAAGACGGCTCTTTTCAGCGATCCCTACACAGAATCCAGCCAGATCGTAATCCCCTTTACTGTACAACCCCGGCATTTCAGCTGTTTCACCACCAGTCAAGGCGGCTCCTGCCTGTTTACATCCCTCAGCGATGCCCCGCACGACATCGGTGGCAATTTCCAAGTCCAGCTGACCGGTTGCGTAATAGTCGAGGAAAAACAGAGGTTCAGCACCTGCCACTACGATGTCATTGACGCACATAGCCACCAGATCGATACCAATGGTATCGTGACGGTTGAGCTCCAGTGCCAGTTTCAATTTAGTACCTACCCCATCTGTGCCGGAGACAAGGACAGGTTCCTGGAAGCGATCCAGTGGTAGCTCAAAGAGGGCGCCAAAGCCACCAAGCCCAGCGAGTACGCCTGGTCGGAAGGTCTGTTTCACAATGGGTTTTATACGCTCGACCAGCTCATTACCCGCATCGATATCCACACCGGCGTCCCGGTAGCTGAGTGAGGTTGAATTACTGGGTTTGGACTCTTGCTCCACGGGAAGATACTCCGGCTTCAGACTTGGGAAATTTAAGACCGGGATTCTAACAGAAGAAGTGCTGCTCGGTGAGATTTGTGCAACATGTTATTTTCATCCTTTCTCAGGCGCGTTAAAATTTCCCGTTACAAACTTTATAGCCCAGCATTGGAAAGCCCTGCTTTCGGGTGCTGGACGAAGATGAGAGTATGTATTCTCACACCCTGAAAATTCCAAAATCAAATGAAGTAGCCATTCTCCAGTCCCAAGTGGTGGGGCTGCATTATAGAAGCTTCCGTTTATCAGATGTTATGTGGCAATTTATGATTCAATTACGATGCTTGTTCGCTTCTCGATGGTTATTGTTAATGGTGGCTTTATTGATTGCCCCCGTTGCATCAGCTGAAATGGTTGAAAACCTCTACGAGGCACAAGTCCCGGTTTTTGGACAGAGCGCTGAAGCCAGGGCCAGCGGTATACGCAAAGCCTTTTCAAGGGTTTTGGTAAAAGTCAGCGGTGACAGGAGTCTGCTCAATAATCCGGATCTGAATGGGCTGCTAAAAAAAGCAGCCGGTTTGATCCAGCAATATCGCTACAAAAGCCTTGAATCTACCCGTACCGATATAACCTCAGATTCACCGGATCGCTTGCTGTGGGTGAGATTCGATGAGCGGGCTGTCAATCGGCTGCTACGTGAAAGTGGTGTGCCGGTGTGGGGTGGGACCCGACCCTCTGTCCTTGTATGGATGGGCCAGGAAGAGGGGGCCCGTCGTGGGTTGGTATCACCTGAGCGGGAGCGTGCTTTGAAACGTCGGCTAAATCGGGTTGCGGGCAGCAGAGGACTCACCTTTATGTGGCCTCTTATGGATGTTGAGGATCGAAATGCGATCCAGGTGAGTGATCTCTGGGGTGGTTTTGAGGAAACGATCCGTCGTGCTTCGGATCGCTATCTACCGGATGTCATTCTCGTCGGTCGCATGACGCAACAGGGGGGCAATAGTTGGCGGGGGGAGTGGCTTCTCTATCTGCCGGACAAGGTCAACCGCTGGCAGGCGCGTGCAGATAGCAAAGCTGCATTGGCAAGTGAGGGGCTGAATCAAGCGGCAGATGCCTTGGCGTTACGTTTCGCGCCACAACAGGTAAGTCAGGGGGCGACCGAATTAAGGCTTCGCATTCATGGGCTTACCCACCTGGCTGACTATGTGCTGGTTAAGGATTATCTGCAATCCCTGGCCATGATCGAACAGCTTGATTTGCTCTCCGCTGGCCCGGAAAAAGTCAATTTTTTAGTACGTATCCAAGGTAATAGGAATGCATTAGAACGTGGCATACAGCTGGGTGCAGTATTAGAGCCAGTAGAGCCCCATGAATATGAGGTAGCGGATGAAGCGGTTCAATCAGGTGTTGTGGTTGGTGAAAGCCTCGTGTATCGATTGCGGTAAATCGGGGGAATTCAGCCTGGATTTCACAGTTGACTGTTGATATCTGATGTATGGTAATGAAATGCTAAATCAAGTAATGGATTTTTTTCTCGCACCCATAGGACGGGATTTGTGACGCTAGATGGATTTGTGAAAAACCCCTGCCCGAACAGCCGGGTTGTCGTTCTTGGTAAGGGAATAGCCATTCATGGCGAACAACGCCTTGCCGGGCAAGCAGGGATTCCCCATATATCCATGTTCAACCCCCGGGTTCCAGGTTAAATAGATGCAGAGTAAGGATATTCCGAATCTGATCAGTGTACTGCGCATCCTGTTGACACTCCCGATTGTCTGGTTACTGTTTGAACATGAGTTTTCATATGCACTGATACTGTTTGCTGTTGCAGGTTTTTCCGATGGACTGGATGGTCTCTTAGCCAAACGATTTGGGTGGCAAAGCCACCTGGGTGGACTGCTTGATCCGTTAGCTGACAAGGCCTTGCTGATGAGCTCTTTTTTGGTGCTTGGTGGCTTGGGTCTGATACCTGTATGGTTGGTCATTCTGGTGATCTTTCGTGATTTGACCATTGTAGGGGGTGCGCTCTATTACAATTTCAGTGTTGAAGCGCTGGACGCTCATCCCAGTCTGATCAGCAAATTGAACACGCTGCTGCAGATTATGCTGGTTTTGTTGGTTGTGACCGATGCCGGACCCCTTTCGCTACCTAACGAACTCCTCTCTTTCCTGACCTGGACAACCGGGTTGACTACTTTGGTGAGCGGGGTTGCCTATGTCTGGGTGTGGACCAGGAAAGCCAGAGACAAGGGGTGGCATACATAGGCTTCGGGCTAAATAGTCTGACCGATTTCTCAGGTTGATGGCGTATACAGGAATGGAGCTTGTGTTGTTAAGCAGCTAGACTATAGTTGGAAAAAATAAGTATCTGTGCAGCTTATGGAGAAGAGTTAATGAGAATTGCGAGTATTTTAACTGGTATTGGATTCCTGTTTCTGTCATCGATCGTATGTGCTGAATGGTTTGCTGACAGTTCAGGTATCGAAGGTAGCAACTATTTTGGATTGATCGTTGCATCACCTCAATATAAAGAAGATGACTCTAACGCCGACTTTCGAGGAGCGGGCCTGATTCTTCGTGGAGGCCATGAGTTTAACGACTTTTTTGCCGTCGAGGGTCATTTAGGTCTGTTTAGTGAGGATACGATCAATGGCGATACCCATCAGATCGATTATCTGGCAAGCATCTTCGCCAGAGGGAATCTTTTTCTCTTTGATTCTCGTGCCAGGGTATATGCACTCGGGGGACTGACACGATTTTCAGGTGATGTACCTGGCTTCAACGGTGTGGATGAGACTTCCTTGGGCTATGGTCTGGGTATTGAGCTCTACGGCCATGAACGCAATGCCTTGACTCTGGAGTGGATACGTTATGCTGATGACGATATTCGCAATGTTGACTATAAGGTTGAGTCGATCAACCTTGGTTATTTACACCGTTTTTGATGGTCAACATGATATAGGCAGGTTCAAGATGACGAGCAGGTACTAGTACTCCATCTGTAAGCTTGAAGGAGTACTGGTACGGGCCATTAGGGCCTGTTCTGAAAGCGTCTATTTTCTTCTGTTTAACTAAATACGCTTTGCGCATCGAACACCGGACCATCGACACAGACCCGCTTCATGGCCGGGCCGTCGGGGGTCTGTACTTCGACAACGCAGCCGGCGCATCCACCTACACCACAAGCCATGAACTCCTCCATGGAGACCTGACAGGGGATGTCATGCTTAGCGGCCAGTTGTGCAACAGCTTCCAGCATCGGATGAGGACCGCATGCAAAGATCTCAACCTGTGAACGGGTCTGTCTATTCAGTGAATTGATCCACTGATGAGCCAGCTCAGTCACATAGCCTTGAAAGCACCCAGGAAACGCCTGCAGGCTGGCAAGTCGGCAGCCTACTCCCCAGTCATCCAACAGTGGCATGCTGGCAATCACGCCATCCGCCAGTCCAGGGATCATGATTTGTGATGGCTTAGGCTTGAATGGGAAGGGGGTTTCCGAGCCAAGGATGACAAAAGGTTGTTTTTGCTTCTCCTTGCGCAACATATCGGCCAGAAATACCATGGGTGGCATGCCAACCCCACCACCGATCAGTAGGGGTCTGGAGTGGTCCTGAGAAGGCTTAAAGGGATTCCCGATTGGGCCCATCAGACTGATCTTTTCACCTGCTTTGCGCTGTGCCAGCAAGCGGGTGCCTCTTCCTACCCGTTTGTAGAGCAATTCGATCCAGCCCTCTTTGGACGAAGAGGTACGCATGATTGAAATAGGGCGCCGCATCGGTAATTGGGGGTCACAGGTAATATGTACGAAACTGCCGGGTCGGGCCTTGGCCGCACAGTGAGGTGCCAGTAGACGCATGATGAACTGTTCACCGGCAAAAGCCTGGTGGTCAAGGATTTCGGCATCCTCGAGGAAAATGGTGTCGCGGTGAGTTTTTTTCATTAACCTTTTTCAGAGTAGACCAATCGGCCCTTCAATAGAGTATGGGTTACCCGTCCTGGCATTTCCCAACCAATGAAGGGGCTGTTTTTACCGGCACTGAGAAGCTTATCCGAAGCCACCTGCCAACGTTTGTGTGGATTGAATATGCAGATATCGGCAGCGTATTTGGGTGTCAGACGGCCAAGCGGTAAACCCAGAATGTCAGCTGGGCCACAGGTTAGACGGGCAATTGCGCTGCTCATGTCAAGGACACCCTGTTCAACCAGTTTTAGTGTCAATGGCAGTAAAGTCTCAAGCCCTGAGATCCCTGGTTCAGTATCGGGGAATGGCGATGATTTTGCATCGGCTTCATGGGGTTGGTGGTCGGAGCAGATTGCCTGGATCACATTATTTGCCACTGCCTCCCTTAGGCCATCCCGGTCACTATCGTTGCGTAGCGGGGGTCTGACATGAAAATTGGCATCAAATCCCTCAATATCCAATTCAGTCAGATGGAGTTGGTGAATGGCCACATCAGCGCTTACCTGACGGCCTTCGCGCTTGGCCCAGGCCATGGTTCTCGCTGCACTGGCACTTGAGAGGGCGTGGAAGTGGATCACGGCACCAGTGGTCTCAGCCAATGCCAGGTCACGGGCAACAGCTACCGTTTCAGCCGCTTCAGGTATTCCGGGCAGCCCCATCCGATCAGCCACTTTTCCTTCGTGGACGCAGCCGTGATTGCTGAGATGCTGGTCTTCTGGGCGGATCACTGTCAATAGATCAAAGGTCGAGGCATACTCCATTGCACGTCGTTGAACCAGGGTATTGGCTAGCGGCGTGTAGGTATTGGTGACGGTTATACAGCCGGCAGCCTTAAGTGCTGCCATCTCACTCAATCGTTCCCCATCCATTGCCTGGGTCAAGGCACCCTGGGGTAGCAGGCGACAAAAACCTGCTTTGCGTGCCTTATGGCGGATTTGCCCGACAACTGCGGGTGAATCAATCACCGGGTAGGTATCCGGTGTGCAGCAGAGTGTAGTGATTCCGCCACTGGCAGCTGCCAGCGTTTCGCTGGCAATGGTGGCTTTGTGCTCTGCCCCGGGTTCCCGCAGGTTGGCGCAAAGGTCGATCAATCCAGGGCATACAATGTGATCCTTGGCATCAATTGTATAATCGGGTTGAAAATCGTTTGGGGCTTCGCCCAGGCAGAGAATCTTACCGCCGGTGATATGTAGGTCGGTGAGTTGATCGATGCCGTTGGCCGGATCGATGACACGACCGCCTAAGATGCTGATATCCTTCTTCTTCTTCATCCTGCAACCTCCTGCATACGCAGGTTTTGGGTGCCAATAACCATTGAGATGACAGCCATGCGGATAGCTATTCCATAGCTAACTTGCTGCAGGATGACCGATTGAGCGCCGTCTGCGACCTTGGAGTCCATTTCCACCCCGCGGTTGATGGGGCCTGGGTGCATGACAATCGCCTCTGAGTCGGCCAATGCGAGACGACGTTCAGTGAGACCGAAAAGACTGAAATACTCATGCTCTGAAGGAAGCAGGGTGCCTTGCATGCGCTCTTTTTGCAGGCGCAACATGATGATGACATCGACATCCCGCACTCCCTCCTCCATGTCATGATAAACATGTACCCCTAAACTGCGGGCATCTGAAGGGAGCAGTGTGCGTGGTGCCACGACCCGAACTTCAGAGACCCCCAGTGAATTGAGTGCAAGGATTTGTGAGCGGGCTACACGTGAATGAAGGATATCACCCACGATCGCCACCCGTAGACCGACAAATTCCCCTTTGTGACGACGGATGGTGAACATGTCGAGCATCGCCTGGGTTGGATGGGCATGACGACCATCACCCGCATTGATGACACCTACGCCTCTATCGGCATGTTGTGCAATGAAGTGTGCAGCACCGCTGCTGGCGTGTCGGACTATAAACATATCCACGTGCATCGCTTCAAGATTATGCAGTGTATCGAGCAGGGTCTCACCCTTTGAAGCGGCTGATGCGCTGATATTGAGGTTGAGTACATCAGCTGAGAGCCGCTTGGCAGCGAGCTCGAAGGTTGTCCGGGTACGGGTGCTGTTTTCAAAGAAGAGATTGGCGACCACCTTGCCTCGACACAGTGGAACTTTTTTTATGGTTCTTTCCGAAACGCCTGTAAACCCTTCCGAGGTATCGAGGATTTCGGTCAGTATCTCTTTTCCAAGGCCATCGATGGTGAGGAAGTGCAGTAGTCGCTGCTCCTCATCCAATTGTAGGGTCCTATTGCTGTGGCTCATGCATCCTTTCCTTGTTCGTCACCACGGGAACTGCGATTTGTCTTGCTGCCTATCACCAGTCCGAGAGGGTCTGGTCCAATCAGCGTGATGTGCTGGTCCTGCTCCAGTTCGGGATGCAGGCCGATGATATCCGGTTGAATCGGCAGCTCTCGTCCACTACGGTCAACCAGGGTGGCTAGGATAATCGAGGCAGGGCGTCCGTAGTCAAATATCTCATTGAGTGCGGCGCGGATAGTCCGTCCCGTATGCAGTACATCATCTATCAGTATGATGTGGCGGTCATCCACGGGGACGGGAAGATCAGAAGGATGAACCTCGGGATTCATGCCGATTTGGGTGAAATCGTCACGATAGAATGAGATGTCCAAGGTGCCAAGGGACTCTTCCAGTCCCAGCTCGCGATGGAGCATCTCAGCTAACCAGACGCCCCCTGTCCGGATACCGATCATCAGCGGATTACTGATCTCTCTTTCGTTCAGCAGGGTCCATATTTTGCCTGCCATGATATCGACCAAGGACTCTACTGCCTCAGCATCCATAAGAGTTTTATTGTTGCTCATTTAACCAGGTTTCCAAAATCAGTTTGGCTGCAACGGCATCGTAATCTTCGATTCGTCGAGCCTTATGTCCCAGCCTGTCCCTGGCCTCAAAGGAGGTAAACCGCTCATCGGCCAAATAGACCTTCAGACGGTATCGCCCCTCAAGCTGTCGCGAGAACCGCAATGCCGGTTGAGTGGCATCGGTTTCGCTATCATCCACATCAAGGGGTAAGCCGACCACCAGTGCTTGTGGTTGCCACTCTTTGATGAGTTGTCCTATCCGCGTCCAATCGGGTTTATGATTGACTAACAGCAAGGTTTCCAGGGGAGTGGCCGTGCCAGTCAGTGTTTGGCCCACCGCAACACCTATTTTGCGGGTGCCGTAATCGAATCCCAGTAAGGTGCCCATTCTCACTTACTATACAAGTTAGCAATCAAAATAGTGTTAACAGGTCCTAAGCGTGACCAGTATCGCCGCTAAGCAGGTTGAGGTCCACGCCAAGCAGATCAGCTGCGGCTTGCCACCGCTCGTCACTGGCCCTGTTGAAAATAATGCTGCTTTCTGCCGGACCGCTCAGCCAGGCATTTTGTGCCAACTCGTTTTCCAGTTGTCCGGCAGCCCACCCCGCATAACCGAGTGCGACCAGGTTGTGTTTAGGTCCCTCTCCGCCAGCAATGGCTTCCAGGATATCCAGTGAGGTTGTAACGCTGATCTCTGCGGTTACCTGCATTGTCGAGGCCCATTCAGTACTGGTGTCGTGGAGCACAAAGCCTCGATCACTCTGTACCGGTCCTCCGATGTAGACCGGTTGTTCGGCGATTTTGGCAGTGTTGATCTTGATCTCCAGCTGCTCGAAGATATCTGCCAAATGCAGCTCCATCGGTCGATTGATGACGATCCCCATGGCCCCATCGGTGGTGTGCTCACAGATGTAAGTCACTGTGTGGAAGAAATTTGGATCCTCAAGTCGCGGCATGGCGATGAGAAAATGGTTGGTAAGATTGGTTTCTGGGCACATATGCATAGTATCTAATCGCTGGCGGGCTGCTGCAACAGCTATTCCGAGTTGAGCTTGCCGCTTCGCAGAAACTGCCAAGTACGAGTGATATCGAGAATATCTGTCTCTTTGCGGATCTCATTGGGAAAAGGTGAGAAAGGGGCTGCTAAGCGCACAATGCGGACTGCGGCATCATCGAGGATCTTATGGCCTGACGAGTGGAGTACGCCAACACGTTCGACGCTGCCGTCGGCCTTTACGGCTACATGCAGTACAAGATTGCCGTAGAGTTTGCTCCGTTTAGCTTGATCGGGATAGTTAAGATTGCCAATGCGTTCCACCTTACGACGCCAGGCATCCAGGTAAGCTGCATATTTATACTCCTTGGTGCTGGCGCTAATTGACTTGCGCTTCGGCATTTTTGCATAGGCGATGGTCTTTCTTTCCAATTCGGCGGTGAGCCTGGCAATTTCTATGTTCTTGCTGGCTAACAGCTGTCTGGAGGATGGTTTGGTCGGTGGTGTTTTTAGGCGTGGTTCGGGTTGTACCTGCAAGGTTGATTGCTCGGTTGTCAGGGGACGCTGTTTTGGTTGTGGTCTCAACTGTGGTTCTGTGGGTGTTGTCTGTTCCTGTTGCGGGAGGGGTATGGGTACAGGGGCTTCAGCAATCTGGGGTTTGACCGGGTCGCTCTCCAGACCGCCGCCTTGCTGGGTGGTTTGAGCGAGGAAATCTGGTTTTTCATCCTTCTCCGGCTCCTCAGCAGGACGCCTGACAACCATTACTTCAAGACTTTGCTGACGAAATTCAGGTTTACTCCGGTCAAATGGTTTGAAGGTGATGCCAAGAATGATAAAGGCGTGGATGCCAGCGGCAATGAACAAGCTTATCCCTAATAGGTCGGTCTGTTTTCCGATTGATATCATCTGCATAGCTTAGTAGTAATCACATCCATTAGATCACCGGCAATGTCCAGCCCGAATTGGCTGTCCAGTTCGCGAATGCATGTGGGACTGGTCACATTTATCTCGGTGAGATAGTCGCCGATGACATCGAGACCGGCGAACAGAATTCCCCGCGTTTTGAGCTCAGGGCCAACCTGGTGTGCGATCCAAGTGTCGTGTGCAGAAAGTGGAATACCCTCTCCGCGACCGCCAGCGGCTAGATTGCCCCGGGTTTCACCCTTTGCAGGGATCCTGGCTAGGGCGAAAGGCACGGGCTCTCCATCAATCATCAGTATACGCTTGTCACCCAGTGAAATCTCCGGAATAAAACGTTGCGCCATGGTGAATTGGCTGCCATGTTGAGTCAATGTCTCAATAATTACCCCAAGATTGGGATCATTTTCGGGTATACGGAAAACTGATGCTCCCCCCATACCGCCTAAGGGTTTGAGAATGATATCGCCGTGTTTCTTATGAAATTTTCGAATTTTATCGGCACGGCGACTGACCAATGTAGGTGGTGTGCACTGGGGAAACAGGCTTGTGAACAGCTTTTCGTTGGCGTCACGAAGACTGTTAGGTCGATTGACCACAGTGCAGCCTTTCGATTCCGCCTGCTCCAAAAGATAAGTGGTGTAGATATACTCCATGTCAAATGGAGGATCTTTTCGCATCAATACAACATCCAACTGATGCAAGGGTAATGTATGTCTTTCACCAAAATCGAACCAGTGCGAGTTGTCGTCAGATACCTTTAACACTCTGGTATCAGCCCTGCACTCCCCATCCCGTAATGAGAGGTCCTGCTGTTCCATGTAGTGAATCTGCCAACCCCTGGCTTGGGCAGCCAATAGCATGGCAAAGGTACTGTCTTTGTAGATCTTGATGGTGTCGATCGGGTCCATCACAACACCGAGTTGAATAGTCATATGATCATCTTACTTAGGTAAAAAAACAGAGTTAAGTTTTTCAATGGGTTGCCGCTATGATGACTTACATGTCGAAAGGATTCACTTAATTCAACCTTAAGATTATGAATTGGGAAGTATATTCTTGATGCGGGCTGACTGTCTTGCTATTTTGGAAGTGATATACAGGGTTAATGGAGCTGACCAGGAGGAGTAGGAACTCTGCAGGCACATCTTTGTTTTTTAAGGTTTATGTGTCGGCATTAACTTTGAAGATAATAATGAGGTGCGCCGCCATGGCGACACAGACTATCTGTTTCATCCGTATGCCTGTCATCCGGTTGAGACACCAGATTTCAGTACTATTAGCCATGTGCCTTGCTGCGCAGCTAATTGCTGCTGATGAAGATCCCTATTTGTCAGCGATATCTTCTGAGGCAGCAAAAGTTGAGGCAACAGCGCCTGAATTGGATAGTGATGAGGTGAATGCGACTGAATCGGCTACAGAAGGGCCAAGTGTGCACGCTTTTGAGGATGATTTGAAAACACGTTACATGGGCACATTTACTTTCTACAAGAGGCTACCCAGGCGCGCACGTGAGGAGATTTTTGAAGAGTACAAGGACGGAGCCTCGATTGATGAGATCCGTAAGAAGATTATGGACCGTTTTCTTAATTAGCAGGTCATTGCAGAACGGTTAAGGATAGTGATCGGCATTTTCTAAGTGTTGAACAGGCTGAAATAAAGATGGGTATAAGCATGAAACGGCTTTATTGCCAGATTGTAACTGTTTTTTTTATGATGTTTTCTATTCAGACGATCGCTGATGAGCAAGCGACCGGCAGTGAAATGGCGGTTGGGCTATCGGGTAAAAAGCCCTATATCCATGTCATACACGAAGGACGATCTGTTAAGGTCCAACGGGTTCAAGACCCTGATTATGAGCTCAAAGGGTATTATGCAAAAACTGCCCGCAAATGCCCACCATTCTGTCTGCAACCCATGCAGGTTGATTCCAGTGTCGCCACGATTGGTGAGGTGGAAGTCTTTGAATTTATGGAGACAAAGTTACGTGACAACAAGGGACTACTGATTGATGCCCGGACTCCCGAGTGGTATGAGCGTGGTACTATCCCTGGTTCGATCAATATCCCCTTTACGACTCTCAGCAAGGAGGGTACTGCTGAAAATGATGCTGCATTGGCAATTTTCGGGGGTAAACCCAGGGGAGAAGTCGGTACGCTCTCGCTCAAATTGGAAGAGATGGGTCTATTGGATAGCGATGATAAAACGGAAAAATGGGACTTTAGCAATGCTAAAGAACTCGTTCTCTGGTGTAATGGCCCTGAATGCGGTCAGTCGCCCAGGGCAATTAAAGGATTATTAAAAGTGGGTTACCCCGCCAACAAGATTTTCTACTATCGTGGTGGTATGCAATTGTGGCAGCTTTGGGGATTGACGACAGTCGTGCCTGGAGAATAAGTGGCTATGGCATCTACTGACATCTCTTTTGCAACAGTTAAAATTTAATCCAAACTACGCCGAATAGATATGCAAAGATCGCAAAAAATACCCCTGGAAACATCGCTCAATCACGCATTATGCGAGTTTGCAGATGGACAAATTGCTAATTTTATCAGTTCCCTATTACATTCAAACCGTGTCTGTAACATGAGGATTTCAACGTGAGTGGTGATGATACTGAAATGGACATCTCAGGCGTTAAGGTCATGGTCATCGATGACAGTAAAACCATTAGACGTACGGCTGAAAGCCTATTGAAAAAGGCTGGGTGTGACGTAACCACAGCAACCGATGGTTTCGAGGCGCTGGCGATGATAGCCGATCACCATCCTGATGTAATTTTCGTTGATATCATGATGCCGCGTCTCGATGGATATCAGACCTGTGCCCTGATTAAACACAACGATGTCTTTAAAAGTATTCCTGTGATTATGCTTTCTAGTAAGGATGGTCTGTTTGATAGGGCCCGTGGGCGTATTGTTGGCTCAGAACAGTACCTGACCAAGCCTTTTACGAAGGATGAGCTGCTCGGTGCGATTAAACGCTATGTCAATCGAGCGGCATAAGTCTTAAAGACATTTTGACATCAGCCGATAAGGCAGAAAACCACCGGGTAGAGAAAATCGATGATCAAAAACTTATTTCGCAAGGGTCGCGAACAGTCAGTCGAGGGCAGTCCAGCAGTGGTTGGCAATGCCAAAGGAAGGATTTTGCTGGTCGATGACTCACCTACTGAAATCCACATATTCAAAAAAATCCTGGAAAAGCAGGGTTACCAGATACTTGTCGCTAAGGATGGACAGGAAGGTGTCGATATCGCCAAGCAAGAACTGCCCGACCTGATCCTCATGGATGTGGTAATGCCTGTTTTGAATGGCTTTCAGGCTACCAGGCAATTGAAGAATTTCGATACCACATCGAAGATTCCGGTCATTATGGTTACCACTAAGGACCAGCAGACAGATATCAACTGGGGTATGCGCCAAGGCGCCACAGAGTACTTGGTGAAACCAGTTGCACCTGCGGATTTGCTTAGCAAGATCAGGGCGTTAATCAATGCCTAGCACGACCATCGCACCTAGCGGCCTCGACTCCCCTCAGGCAGTCGTACAGCTGCTTGCGGACTTGGAGCAGCGCAGCAGAAACCGAGCGCAGGGCCTACCGCAACAGGAGCTGATACAGAGTTATTGGGAAGGGGTGATGTTCTATGTGGGAGACAGCCGCTTCGTCGCGCCATTGAGTGGTGTTAAAGAGATTCTAAACTACCCTTCCGCACTGACACCGGTACCCGGATCAAAACCCTGGATGATGGGGGTGGCAAATGTCCGCGGTACACTGATTCCTGTCATCGATCTGCAGCTCTATCTCATCGGTAGAAAAACCCGTCGTAGCAGACGCAGTCGTGTGCTGGTGTTTTCCTTGGCAAGCAGTTATACCGGCGTGTTGGTGGGAGAAATGGTAGGTATGCGTCACTTTGCCAGGGAAACGGCGAGAGAGATGCAGACAGTAAACGAAAAATTTTCAAAATATGTTCAGTTTGAATTTGATCAGGACGGAATGACCTGGCCGGTCTTCAGTCTATCCGCATTGGCGGAGGATCCGACCTTTCAGATTGCGGCGACCTGAGCAATGTGGATCACTGGATAAGGACTTGAGCTTAAGCTTTCGGGAGAATTAAGAATGAAAGGTAAACGCGTGGGCAGTACGTTGCCCTCAAATAAGGTCATCACCACATTTGCCATACTGGTACTGGTGAGTCTTATCCTGGCACTCGTGACCTTCTTGCATACGACCCAGAGAGAGTCCTATGACGAGCAATATCTAATTCGTGCTGCTGAACAGCAAGTATTGGCTCAGCGAATTGCAAAGTATGCAATCTCTGCTGCTCGTGGTGAGTTGCAATCGTTTAAACCATTGAAACAGAGCCGCGATCGCTACGATACCATCATGTGGGAGCTGAAGAACGGCTCAAAGAGTGAAGGCCTTCCAGGCTCTCCACCAGATGCAATGCCGTCTGTACGTAATCTGGAGAACAAATGGCTAGAGCTACAGGGGAACATTGACGAAATCCTCAAGGCGCAGGAAAGCATCCTTGCTATTGATGAGTTTTCCGCTGTCATCTCGGAGTTTGTACCTCAATTGCAGGAGTTATCTGAAGAGCTGGCTGAAGTGTTGATCAACAGTAATGCGCCGAGACGGCAGATCTATATAGCCACTGAACAGGAGATGTTGATCCAACGTATCAACTCCAACGTGAATCTGGTACTTGAAGGGGGACAGAAGACAGCCGCGGCCATTGATCAGTTCAGTCGTGACGCCGACTATTTTGGGCGTATTCTGGAAGGCCTGTTGAATGGTGATACTGAGCTGGGTGTTGCCAAGGTAACCGATAAGATTGCTCAGCAGCGACTTGCCGATGTATCGACTTTGTTCTCGACCATTCAGGATAACGCAGGGGAGATTATCCAAAATATTCCTGAAGTGTTGCCGGCACTTGAAGCCGCTTCTGTGGTGAATACCGCTTCTGATCAGGCCAGTAACGCAGCTGAAGAGCTGATCGCTGTGTATGGTGAATCACCGGGTCGTTTCTCAATTCTCGGTATCAAGGCAGGACCTGGAATGATCGCTGTTTTTGGTGCCGCTGCAGCCCTGTTCTTGGTGCTGTTAGGCGTGCAATTGGTGCTGGATGCCCAACGCCGTGAAATGGCGAGTAAGCAGCAGAACGAGAGTAACCAGAAGGCTATCCTGCAACTGCTCGATGAAATGGGTGACTTGGCTGATGGTGACCTGACGGTGACTGCCAGCGTAACCGAGGACATCACTGGTGCCATAGCGGATTCAATCAACTATGCCATCGAGGCCCTCCGTGAACTGGTAACCACTATCAATGCAACATCTGAACAGGTATCCGGAGCCACCCAGGAGAGTCGTGCCACGGCAATGCATCTCGCTGAAGCCAGTGAGCATCAGGCAGAACAGATTACCCAGGCCAATGAATCGATCAAGGACATGACCCAGGCGATCGATCAAATGTCACAGGATGCTACCGAGTCAGCGGAAGTTGCCAAACGGTCGGTGGAGATTGCCGGTACCGGCGCAGAGACGGTGCGTAATACCATCCAGGGCATGGACAATATCCGTGAACAGATTCAGGAGACCTCGAAGCGTATCAAACGTCTGGGTGAAAGTTCACAAGAGATCGGAGATATCGTGGAGCTGATCGATGATATTGCGGACCAGACCAATATTCTTGCTTTGAATGCCGCCATGCAGGCCGCCATGGCCGGTGAGGCAGGTCGGGGCTTCGCAGTGGTTGCCGACGAAGTGCAACGATTGGCTGAACGCTCAATCAATGCGACCAAGCAGATTGAAGCCCTGGTTAAAACCATTCAGGCCGATACCAATGAGGCGGTTACTTCGATGGAAGCTAGTACCTCGGGTGTGGTCAAGGGTGCAACACTGGCAGAGGATGCCGGTGAGGCCTTGAAAGAGATTGAAAGCGTATCCCAATACATTGCCGATCTAACCGGGAAGATAGCTCAATCGGCTCACGGGCAGTCGAGTCAGTCGGTTAACGTCAAAGACACCATGAGTGTCATTCAGGAGATCACCAACCAGACATCTGAAGGTACCCACCAGACTGCCAATTCAATTGGCATGCTGGCCGATCTCTCCGATCAATTGCAGAAGTCGGTTGCCGGTTTCCGCCTACCGTCCTGATGTCAGAGACCATCACTGAATGAGTGAGCGGATACGCATGGCCATAGAAAACTCTTCCACAATCCTGACTGGAGTGCGCCTGATATGAGTAATGCGCAAGAATTTGGTGCTCTGAATTGGGTAAAGGATGAGTTGGATGTCTCGATTCGTCACGCTCGACAGGCCCTTGAAGCCCATGTTGAGTCTCCAGAAGAGGGCAATTCAATCGCCACATGCGGCGATCACCTGCACCAGATTGCTCGGGTCTTGCAGATGGTTCAGGTGTATGGACCCAGTATGCTTGCCGAAGAGATGGAGTTGGTGGTTCGTGACATGGCTGACGGATCGATCAGGCAGGAGGATGATGCTGCTGAGGCATTGATGCTGGCCCTCATTCAGCTACCGGACTATCTGGAAAAGTTACAGGGTGGAGATGCTGATATCCCGCTGATTATTCTTCCTCTGTTGAATGATCTGCGGGCTGTACGTGATGCACCGCTCCTGTCGGAAGCGGCCCTGTTTAAACCGGAGATCGATACGGCCCGAGCTGATGGTGCAGTCAATGATGAGCTGCCTGTGCTGGCCCGACAGGTCAGGCAGAAGTTTCATTTAGGACTCCTCAGTTGGTATCGCAAGCGTGATACCGTGCATGGCTGGCCATTGCTGAGAGATGTATTTACAACCCTTCATCAGCATTCGGGTACGGAATCGGCACACCATCTGTTCTGGGTGGCCGAAGGCCTAATGCATGGATTGATAGAGGGAGCTATCGCTCCGGGAATAGCGGTTAAACAGCTGTTCAGTCGCCTTGATCGAAAGATGAAGATAATTATCGATAGTGGCGAACAGGCGCTGGTGGAAAATCCGCCTGCCGGACTGCTTAAAAATCTACTCTATTACATTGCTCGGGCACAATCAGATAATCCTTTGATCAAGGAGATCAAGGAGGCCTATAACCTGGATTCAGTCATGCCGAGTGAGGCTCAGTTAAATGAGGGCAGGCTGGGTTTAACGGGTTCCAATGCTGAATTGGCAGAGTCGATCAAAGATGCGGTTAGCAGCGAGCTGACCCGAATAAAGGATATCCTTGATCTCTTCATGCGCGATGAACAGGCTGACATGGATATGTTGGGACACCTTGAAGCGCCGATTAGAAAACTGGCTGATACTTTAGGAATGATTGGTCAGGGCGCCTTACGCTCAAGGCTCAATCGTCAGGCCGAAAAGGTGAGTAACTTCGTCGAACAGGGTGTGATGCCTGAAGAGTTCGAGTTAATGGAGATGGCAGGGGATATTCTCTATGTCGAATCCTCACTCAGTACACTTCACACCTTCCAGCCCGGATCCGATGAGGGTATGGATCAGGATGATGTTGGACAAAACCTTCCGGAGGGTGAGTATCAGAACCTGATCAAACAGACTGTTCGGGAGGCAAAGGTAGAGATTGCCAGGGCCAAAGAGGCCATTATCAGCTTCACAGAGGCGACGGATGATGCTTCTGTTTTGAGCAGTGTGCATCAGGGGTTTAAACGGGTTGAAGGTGCTTTGAGCATGCTCAATCTGCGTGATGCAGCAGGATTGATGTCCCAGACAAGTGCGTTCATCCAATCCTACCTTATCGACTCAGGGCAGCAACCTCATCGTCAGCAACTGAACTCCCTTGCAGATGTGGTCAGCAGCATCGAGTATTACCTGGAAACCCTGGTGGATGGTGCCGGTGACCGGCGTGAAATTCTGGCCATTGCCCAGGCTTCCCTGAATGATCTATTGAATCAGGGTGGGATTGAGATCACGCAATACACTGAGCCATCGGAGCGTATCGAACTCGAGGAATCAGCGGATCACATCGAAGGCTTTGAACTGGAAGAGGAGGATATCTCTGATCTGGAAATGGGTGCCAGCAGTCTGCAGATTGAACAGCCACAACCTGAAGTCGATATTATTTCAGAAAATGTTGCACAGCTGCATCCCATCGATCATGACACTACTCAAGAACACGAACCTGAAATTGCCTCTGCCGACAAACCCATGTTGGAGGATATCGATCCCGAGATCCTTGAGATATTTATTGAAGAGGCCCGTGAAGAGCTGGAGACTATCCAGCAATATCTGCCTAAATGGCAGCGCAACCAGAGCGACAATGATGCACTGATTACCTTTCGTCGTTCATTCCATACCCTAAAGGGGAGCGGCAGACTGGTTGGTGCCAAGGTAATAGGTGAGTTGGCCTGGTCGGTTGAGAATATGCTTAACCGAATGATCGACGAGACCATAAAGGCTAGCCCCGAGATGATGGGTGTGCTGAACAGAGTGGTAGAATCCCTGCCTGATTTAATCGATTGTCAGGAGCGTGGCGTATACCCGGATATCGATGTCGAATCAATCCAACATCAAGCCTACGCATTAGCAGATGGCAAGCCGATGCCGGTTGCCGAGATAGAACTTGAGCAGGTCATCGAACATCCGGCTGTTGATGAGTCTCAACTTGAAGTTGATACGGATCAGTCGGCGTTCTCTGCCGCTGAATCAGATGATGTATCTATACCAGCCTCAGAAATCGATGCGGAGCCAAGTGTCGAAGAGCTGGCGGAGCTGGAGGTGGATACAGATTTTTCTGAGTTTTCCAGTACAGACTCTGAGCTATCCATCGATACGGAAACGCCAGAGAGTGCGGTTTCAAGTGATGAGGTGGAGCTCGATGAAGAGAGCGAAGAAGTACTACTGGAAGACTTCACGGATTCAGATTTAGAGATAGAAGCCGACTCAGAACTTCTGGAGGTTTTTGCTGAAGAGTCCGAAGAGCATCTGCAGGAGATTGAGCAGTTTCTCAAACTGGCTGTGGCTGCTGATCAGGCACTGCCGGTTCCTGAAGAGGTTGTTCGTGCCTGCCATACTTTACATGGTAGTGCACATATGGCGGGTATTACGCCCATTGCCATGCTCAGCGAGGCGATGGAAGATTATGCCAGACAACTGCATGAACAGCATCAGGTCACTGATGATGCCGTATTGGATCTGTTGGGAGGCAGTGTCGGTTATATTCGGAAGCTACTTGGATGGTTACCTGAAGAGGCACTTCCCGAACCCCCTATAGACACCTATCTTTTAGGATTGAGGGGTGCCCTCGATCAGCTTCAGATTGAGGATCAGGGATTGCCTCATGAGGATTCAACATCGACTGACAGTACTGAACAGTTTACCCAAGAGTCCGAAGCTGAAATCGAGGAGACCGTTGACGAGATAGAAGATCGATTCGTTGCAGAGACAATGGCTGGTGAATCTGATGCGGTCGTCACGGAAGAACCTCTGCAACTGGAAGAATTATCCCAGCTGGCAATGGAAGAGGCAGGTACTGAACAGATTGAGTCAGTCGAACAACCTGAACAGCCGGAATTACGCGATTCGCTCAGTTATCCCCATGATGATGAGCTGTTTGAGGTTGAGGGTGACGAGGAACTGGTTGAGATCTTCGTTGAAGAGGGACGGGAGTTATTGGACGCCCTCGAGCAGAACCACCAGAAATGGATAGCATCACCCCATGACAATGCTGTGGTTGATGAGATAAAGCGCTCACTACATACCCTCAAGGGGAGTTCAAGGTTAGCGGGTATCAACCCGATTGGTGATCTGAGTCATGGCCTGGAGAATCTTTTCGATCGTCTCTCGCGTGAAACCATTGAGCCGGAATCACCTATCCAGAATCTGACACGTCATGCGATGGATCTTCTGACAATTCAGGTGGAGGATGCAGCCACCGGCGGAAGCGTGCATCAGTCCACCCCGTTATTGAATGCATTGGAAAATCCCCTCGATCAGATGCATGAAGACATCGCTCCACTTGAATCTGAAGGACATGTGGATGAAGTGCTTGATCAGGATTTTCAGCAGGTTGAGGATGAGTTTGCCGAATCCGAAGCGGTAGATTCTGTCGATTCAGATTCCAGCTACGAAGACTATGAAGAGCCGGTGAGCTTTCTACATGATGGAGACCTCTTTGAAGTCAGTGAAGACAGGGAGCTGGTTGATATCTTTGTTGAAGAGTCGCGGGAACTGCTGGAATCTCTGGAAGAGAACTATAGCCGGTGGTCTGAAGATCCTGCTGATCATCATGCCCTGGAAGGGATGCTGCGTGGGTTGCATACCATCAAGGGTAGTTCACGTCTTGCCGGTATCGAACCGGTGGGTGATCTAAGTCATGTGATGGAATCGTTGTTGAACGGTGTGATCAGGGGGCAGGTTGAAGTTACTGGATCGACACGCAGTATCTGTCGTCAATCCCTCGATCTTCTGGCGACGCAAACGGAAGATGCAGCCACTACAGGTCTGGTGCATCGTGCAGATGCATTGATTGATGAGATCGAGTCGATTTTGGAGCGCCGAGATGAGGCTGTTGAGGAGGTGATAGATCCTGAGCTGGAGGAGGAGCTTGAGTCCTCTTCCGAAGCGGCACAGGATGAGACCGATAGTGATCAGGAACCTGTCATTCCACTCGACAGTTTTAATCTTGATGATGTTGACATGGAGGGTATGACAGGGGCTGATGAATCGTTCATGCTGCTTCATGATGAAGTACTGCTGGATGTGGGTGAGGATGAAGAACTTGTACAGATCTTTATCGAAGAGGCCAAGGAGTTTATCGAACAAATCGAAAACAGTTTCATGCAGTGGCTTGAGGATATTGACGATCATGGTTCCATTGAGGGCATTCAGCGTAATTTGCATACCCTGAAGGGCAGTGCGCGTCTTGCCGGTATTATGCCGGTGGGCGATCTCAGCCATGCCATCGAATCAGTGATGACCTCAGTAGCAGAAAAAGAGATTGACCCAATCGATACAGTTACCGATTTGATGAGGCAGGCCATTGATCATTTGGCCCTTCAGATTGATACCATTGCCAGATCGGGCAAGGTGCCTGCATCCGATACTCAGGTAGGCCAACTACACAACCTGCTTGGAGGTGAGCCGACCTCACCACATGCCGGATTGGTGGAGGCGATCCAGACAGAGGATGAGCAGGAAGAGATAGCTATAGAGCCAATCGATGTACCGTCTTCGGCTAAAGTGCTTCCTTTCAACGATGAGATTGCCAAGCTTCTCAATCCGGAAAAGAAAGAGGAGAAGGAAAGCTTTAAGCCTAGTAAGGATCAAGTGCGAGTCAACGCAGAATTGATGGACCGCTTGGTTAATCACGCCGGTGAAGTGAGTATTTATCGCGCACGGCTTGAACAACAAAACAGTGTACTCGGATTCAACCTGTCAGAGTTGGAGCAGACCGTATCCCGTCTCTTCACCCAGCTGAGAAATCTGGAAATCGAAACTGAAGCTCAGATAATCTATCGTTGGGAACGAGAGCATGAACAGGATGATCGGGAGAAGGCCGAATTTGATCCCCTCGAAATGGATCGGTTTTCCACCATGCAACAACTGTCGCGAGCCTTGGTGGAGACAGTCAATGACTTGGGTAATATCAACGAGGCCCTAAGAGATCTGCAACGTGAGACCGATACGTTGTTGTTACAGCAGTCTCGTATTTCCACCGACCTTCAGGATGGTCTGTTGCGTACCCGAATGGTGCCATTCGCACAGTTGGTGCCAAGGATGCAAAGACTGGTTAGGCAAACTGCCGGCCAGTTGAAAAAGAAAGCTAATCTTGAATGTTTTGGTGTTGAAGGAGAGCTCGATCGCAGTATCCTCAATCGGATGGTGCCTGTACTTGAGCATCTGTTGCGAAACTCAGTCTCCCACGGTATCGAATATCCCCAGGATCGTGTATCTGAGGGCAAGCAGGAAACAGGGCGGATCTCTCTCTATCTTGATCGTGAAGCAACGGATGTGCTAATCACGCTCTCCGATGATGGTAAAGGACTCGATATAGAAGCGATCCGTAAGCGTGCTATAGACCAGGGAATGATCAATGCCAATGCCGAGATCAGTGATGATGATCTGATTCAGTGTGTACTACTGCCTGGCTTCAGTACTGCCAAGGAAGTTACCCAAATATCTGGTCGTGGCGTCGGTCTGGATGTTGTAACCAGCGAAGTCAAGCAACTGGGTGGATCTCTGGAGATCGATTCCCAGCCAGGGCGTGGTACCAGCTTTATTATCCGCCTACCGCTAACACTGGCTATTTCCGATGCGTTGCTGGTGCGTGTCGGTGAAGAGATATACGCAATTCCTCATGGCACAGTCGCTGCTGTTGTCAGAGTCCGACGTCAGGAACTCTTGGCCTGTTATAACAAGCAACAGGACGGCTTTGACTATGGCGGCAAGCGATACAAGGTAAGTTATTTAGGCCGTATGATGGGTACTGGGCAACATGAGATTCACGAAGCCACGCGCTGGTTGCCCCTGCTATTGTTACAGACTGGTGAGCATCAAGCGGCACTACAGGTCGATGAACTGCTTGGCAGCAGGCAAGTTGTGGTCAAATCCCTCGGCAAACAAGTGGGGAGTGTACGCTGGATAACAGGTGGTACCATCTTGGCGGATGGACGCGTCGCTTTGATACTCGACCTTGCGGCACTGGTACGTATGGATGCTACCCACGCAACAGCTCCGCTCAATATAATCGGAGACACACAACAAAAACGTCTTGAGGAGCGTTTGCGAGTGATGGTGGTAGACGATTCCATTACTGTACGTAAAGTCACAAGCCGTCTATTGGAACGCCACGATATGGATGTAGTAACAGCGAAGGATGGGGTTGAAGCCGTTGCATTGTTGCAAGAGCAAGTACCCGATATCATGTTGCTGGATATTGAAATGCCACGTATGGATGGCTTTGAGCTGGCACGTCATATCAACAACTCTGTCGACTATTATGGATTACCGATCATCATGATCTCCTCACGGGTTGGTGACAAGCACCGCCAACGCGCAATGGATCTGGGGGTTAAGCGTTGTCTCGGTAAGCCGTATCAGGAGATTGAGCTGTTGGATAACATCAATGAAGTCCTGGCGGAAAACAGACTATGAAACAGGCTGTTGTCAAGGAGGTCAGAAGTGTCCTCATTCCTTTACATCAGCATCAACTGCTACTGCCCAATGCAGCGGTAGCCGAAGTGATGGGTTACCAGCAACCTGAACGCATTGGCGATGATACACCTGCCTGGTTTCTCGGTAATCTTGCATGGCGCGGTGTGATGGTTCCCGTGGTCTCCTTCGAAGGTATGATTGGCGATCAAGTGATGACACCTGGGTATCGGGGAAGGATTATAGTGATAAATGCCCTCGGTGGGCATGAACGTCTCTCCCATATTGGGCTTGTGGTACAGGCAATTCCAAGCCTGGTGAGGGTGAGTGCGGACAATGTTACCCTCGTTGATCCTGAAGATGATCAGCATCCATTAATCAAACAAAGCATCGCACTGGACATGAGCCCTGTCGTTATACCGGATCTGGATGAGATTGAGCTCCAGGTTTTGAGCATTGTCAGCCGACAGTAGCTTCCTTTCTTCTCTTCCCTTGTCTCTGCAAAACCACTACCAAGAGCAACTGCATAAAAGCGGATTTAATCCTGACCCTCACCAGGAAGTCGTTCTGTTGGCTTTTGATCGTCTAGCCAATGAACTGGAGCAGAATAAAAGATCCAGCGGTTGGTTTTGGAAAAAGAAAGCTCTACCTGTTCAAGGTATCTATTTGTGGGGAGGTGTCGGGAGAGGAAAGACCTGGTTGATGGATCTTTTCTACCAAGGGAGGAGGGAGATCGGTATAGAACGCCATCATTTTCACAGCTTTATGCGCCAGATTCATCAACAATTAAAACAGCGTGATGGTGAGAACAGACCGATTGACCTGATTGCTGCAGAGATGTCGGAACGTATGCGCGTATTGTGTCTTGATGAATTTAATGTCATCGATATTGGTGATGCGA
The DNA here is from genome assembly GCA_025656675.1 of Candidatus Thiodiazotropha sp. (ex Codakia rugifera). Classification (GTDB taxonomy): domain Bacteria; phylum Pseudomonadota; class Gammaproteobacteria; order Chromatiales; family Chromatiaceae; genus Thiodiazotropha. The sequence goes on along the minus strand of JAHXHN010000001.1, from coordinate 17,742 downwards.
TGCTCATGCGCGGCTTACTGGAAGCGCTGGAAAAAGCAGGGATAACACTGGTAACTACCTCCAATCAGCATCCGGAGAATCTCTATCGGGGTGGCATTCAACGAGATAGTTTCCTGCCAGCCATCGATATATTAAAACGTACCAATCACGTTGTTGAATTGTTGGGTGAAAAGGATTTCCGATTACAACTTTTTGAGGCCTCTGCCGTTTACCACACCCCACTGAGTGACACCACCACCACAAACATCAGCCGTGAATTCGATCGTCTGGTGAATGGACCGGTTGAGCGTGATGGACGATTTGTTGTACCCGGGCGTCCACTCAGATATATCAAACGCGCCAGTGGTGTCATCTGGTGCGACTTCAGTATACTGTGCGGACCGCCACGCTGGCAGAACGACTATCTGGAGCTGGCTCGCTGCCACCACACGGTCTTTATTTCCGATATCCCTTGTCTGGATGGTACGTGGGATGATAGAACACGGCGCTTCATCAATCTGATTGATGTTTTTTATGACCAAAAAGTGAAAGTAGTCATTAGTGCAGAGGATCAACCCGACAGTCTTTATTCAGGTACACGACTGGCATTTGAATTTAAGCGAACGGCCAGCCGTTTGAAAGAGATGCAGTCGGTTGCTTATCTGGAGACACCGCATATCGGTTGAATGGATATCACCACACTAGTGTAATGACCTTGATTCACACAAGGCCGTGCCACTGATGTTCATGGCTTGTGCGGGGAAATTAGCCAGGCATTGCCATTCAAAGCTGGTTCCATCCATGACCGGCGTCGGAGCGATGACAATCTTTTTCTCTGTGCCGAAAGCTTTACTGAGCCAGGCGACAATTGCACCCTGGTCACCCATCAATACCTGGTCAATATGTGAGCTGTTCAGGTTTTCCTGATTCAAGCCCATAGCCTGAGGTGATTCGGGCCAGTTGCCATTGAGCATATAAAACTCTATTACCGCAAACTTGATGGGTGTTAATAATCCCAGGACATTGGCCAGTCCCGATTGGAATTTCAATTTATTGGCCAGTGCGGGCTCACTGCCCTCAGGGATGTATTCAGACTTCCCCATTAATGACGTTCCCATTTGGGACCGGTGTTCCGGTTCGGTATAGACGTGGACGGTGTCTTGCGCTGTGGTAGAAGTGCAGGCCACCTGCTGATACTGGATTTCACCGTTTTCATCGGTACATTTGTAGAATTTGCCTGCCATTACCTGACTGGATGATAGGAATAAGATCAACGACAGTATCGCTACCTGCACCATACGGAAGATGATTTGCATACGTCTCTCCAGCTGTAAAATCTATACTTATTTTAACAGGAGTAGTGGATTATTGTTTCACCTTGCGTTGATAGATGAGCTAATTATTGTTTTTTTTTGAGGACTGACAACTGTTGCGAATGACAGATACTCAATCACAGAAATCGCCCCAGAGTGTCTGTATGGCTGCAATCGTAGCCAGTGGAGCGGTTTCGGTTCGCATGATGCGCGGACCCAGCCGTATGGCAATAAACCCGTGTTGAAGGGCTAGATCGCGCTCATCGCTACTCAGCCCACCTTCAGGACCGATAAGGATAGAGACCGATGAATCCGGGTTGTCGATGTGATCCAGGCGTTTATGGCTGCGGTGATCAAGTAACAAGGCAAGAGTTGAATCCTGTCGGGCAATGGCATCCTTTAATTCGAGGGGATGATCGATTGTTGGAATCCGGCATCGACCGGACTGTTCACAGGCATTGATCACAAGCCTGTTCCAGTGTGCTACTCGGCTGGTGCTTTTCTTTTCATCCAGTTTGACAACACAGCGTTTGGTGAATACAGGTGTGATATGGCAGACACCCAGTTCGGTGGCTTTTTGTAACGCGAAGTCCATTCGCTCACCGCGTGAGATGCCAATCAGTAGATGTACTGTCAATTTACTTTCAGGCTCACGCCTTAGCTGTGTGCCTAGGGTAGCGTTGACGCGTTGCTTGCTGACGTGGGTGAGTATGGCCGTATACTCATCGCCGTTGTCATTGAAGAGGTTGATTTCGCCGCCGGCACGAAGTCTTAGTACTTGGCGTAGATGGTGGGAGGGCTCTTCCTCGAGAATTATCTCTGCGCCTTCGCGTAGAGGTTGATGGGTGTAGAAGCGTGGGACTCTCATGTTGAATACTACCTGCCAATCAGTACCTCGGTTATCCAATGCTCAGTCGTTGTGTAACTTAGGGCCTGTTAACACTAATTAGCCAGACCCCGGATCTCTTCTGCATACTCGGTCTTTGCCATGGCCCTGACTGCAAGACGCTTGTCTATCAGGTTTTTTACCATGATCAGCAGTCCCAGACCGATAAAAGCGCCGGGGGGAAGAATAGCGACGAGCATGCCATGAAAATTTTCGATTTTCAGTGTCATGCCCCGAGCTGCTTCTCCAAACATCAGGTGTGACTGATCGAACAGTGTGCCCTGACCTATCAATTCGCGCATGCCGCCAAGGATAAGCAATACCAGGGTGAAGCCAATGCCTATGCTTATGCCATCCACCAGTGATCGTCTGAGGTTGTTCTTTGAGGCGAAAGCTTCAGCACGTCCAATGATGGTGCAATTGGTGACAATCAATGGGATGAAAATACCGAGTATCTTGTGTAATTCATGAAAGTAGGCATTCATGCCCAATTCAATGGCAGTGACGAATGATGCGATCACCAGGACAAAGACGGGCAGGCGTACTTCCGGGCGCACAAAGTTACGTATCAGTGACACGGTTGTGTTTGAGGCGACCAGGACTACGGTTGTGGCAAGTCCCAGGCCGAGACCGTTTATGGCTGTGTTACTCACAGCCAAAAGAGGACAGAGTCCCAGTAAGGCGACCAGGGCCTGGTTGTTGTGCCAGAGTCCGTCGACAATAAGATTGCGGTATGTGATGTCGGACATGCTATTACCCCTGTTTATCCGTGGTGGGGGATGTTGTCTGTTTATCGTACAGGGCATCTTTATGATCCCGCACATAGAGCAAGGTGTTTTTGACGGCCTGCACGATGGAACGGGGTGTGACAGTGGCGCCGGTAAATTGATCGAATACCCCGCCATCCCGTTTGACGCCCCATTTATCCAAAGGGGGATTGCCCAACGACTTGTTGTTGAAACTATAGATCCAATCGGAGCGTGACTCCTCTACCTTATCACCTAAACCAGGTGTCTCCTTGTGGCTGATGACACGTACCCCGCCGAGGCTGCCATCGTATCGGACTGCCACCAGTAGCTTGATCGGTCCACTATAGCCATTGGGAACGATAGTGGTCAGCACCACGGCGACGGGCTGTTGCTGTTTGCGACCACGATAGACGGTGGTCTCTTTACCACCCAGAAATTCGATAGCATTGATCATGATAGCGTCTGAAATCATGTCATTGTCCACCTTCTCACGAGGGACCAGGGCGTACAGTGAACGGAGTAGTGTTTCACGTTCGTTGGCCTTGATACGTTCCTCTGTTGCCAGGTGGGTAAAGGCCACCAGAGAGGTGCCCAATACAGCAAATGATGCAAGGATACCCGCAGCAATCAGTATTGAAAGGCGGCTATTCACTCTTCACCTCACCATGGCCATAGGTGCGTGGACGGGTGTAGTAGTCGATGGTCGGGGCGGCCATGTTCATCAGCAGTACAGCGAAGGCAACCGCATCGGGGTAGCCTCCCCAGGTTCGGATGAGATAGACCAGTACACCGATCGCTGCACCGTAGATCAGCTGTCCTGCTCGGGTTGTACAGGCCGTCACCGGGTCTGTGGCAATGAAGAATGCGCCCAGAATGACACCGCCGCTGAAGACATGAAACAGAGGGAAGGGAAAACTCTCGGCATCGAATAACCAGAAAATGGTAGCCATACTGACCAGTCCGGTGAGGAAAGCGAGGGGTATCTGCCAAGTGATGGTTCGCTTGTAGACCATCCAGATCCCCCCCATCAGGAACCAGTTGCCGATCCACTCCCAACCCAGGCCACCAAAATCACCCCATAGCGGACTCAGACGAATCTCACTGATCATCTGGTTGAGGTCGAGATTGGTACGCATCTGGTCCAGTGGGGTAGCCATGGTAATGGCATCCAGGGTTAGCTCGCCAGGTAGAATGCCAGAGAGCTTAAAGGCGAGGATTTGCGACAGGGTCAGTTGATGCTCTGCCAACAGGTAGGGTGGCATCCAGCTGGTCATCTCTACCGGATAGGAGATCAGCAACAGGACGTAGGCTGCCATGGCTGGATTAAAAGGGTTATAGCCCAGCCCGCCATACATCTGCTTGACCATGATGATGGCGAAGGCCATACCCATCACCACCAGCCACCAGGGTAATAAGGGGGGGATGGCAACAGCAAACAGCAGGGCCGTCACTATAGCACTGAGGTCAAAAAGCACCGGCATCACGGGCCGTTTGCGTAACCTGATCACCATGGCCTCAAAGGCAACTGCAGAGAGGCAAGCCAGCACGACATTGATTAATACGCCCCAACCAAAATAGAAGATCATTGCAGTGATGCCAGGTATAAGTGCCAGCACAACCTGGAGCATGACCTTATCGACTCGGTTTACACGCTTTGTATGGGGTGAACTGAGAGTGTGAAATTCCATTAGTCAGGCTGCTCCGGTTTTCGCTGCTTCTCCTGGTTTGTGGCCATGCGTCGCTTGTCGACAGCCTCGATCTGGGCCTGTTGGGCTGCAGTCAGGTTCTCAATGTTCTTCGGTGCCAGCTGTTGTTTGGCTTTCTTCTCTGCGGCACGTTTCATTGCGGCTTCGATGACTGCCTGCTTGGCATCCTTGTCATCACCCTCCTTGCTGACTTGTGCTTTCTTGGCAGGTGGTTTGTTTTTCAGGGCCTCTTTCTTTTTGCGTAGCTTGGCCTTGCGTTCCGCCTCCAGTCGTTTGAGCCGTGAGACACGGAAATCATGACGCTGTTTGGCCCGCTCAGACTCGCGACGCTCCTGCTCCTGTGCCCAACTCTCAGCCTTGGCGTAACGGTAGTACTGGACCAATGGAATATGCGATGGGCAGACATGGGAACAGCAGCCACACTCTATGCAGTCGAACAGGTTGTAATCCTGCACCTTCTCCAGATCCTTGGCTTTGCTGTACCAATACATCTGTTGCGGCAGCAGATTTGCCGGACAGACGTCGGCACATCGACCACAGCGAATACAGGCCCTGGCAGGTTCCGGTCTTGGAATTTCTTCCGCCGTCGGGCAGAGCAGGCAGTTGGCACCCTTTGTGATAGGGACCTGATCGGTGGTCAGGTCAAAACCCATCATCGGTCCACCCATGATCAGCTGTTGTGGCCGACCCTGGTAACCACCTGCCTGGGCAATCAAGTCACTGGCTAGGATACCCAATGGCGTTTCATAATTGCCCGGTTTACTGAGTCCTTCCCCGGTCAGTGTCACCAGGCGGGATATCAGTGGCTTTCCCTCTAGTACGGCATCTGCAATTGCAGCGGCAGTAGCGACATTGTGGCAGATTACACCCACCTGGGCGGGTAGCCCCGAAGTGGGCACTTCACGGCCGGTAAGGATTCTGATCAACTGTTTTTCACCCCCACTTGGGTAGATCGTTGGAATCCGCACCACTTCGATATTCTCTTCATCACGCAGCGCCTCAAACATAGCAAGGATCGCTTCAGACTTATTGTCCTCAATCGCTATCAGGCACTCCTCGCTCTGCAGCATGTACTGCAGGATACGTGCACCATTCATGACCCGTTCAGAAAAATCCCTCATCAGTCTGTCATCACAGGTGATATAGGGTTCACATTCGGCACCATTGATTATCAGCGTCTGAATAGGCTTGCCGGGATTGAGTTTGATCGCTGCGGGGAAGGTGGCTCCTCCCATACCGACAATGCCTGCGTCGCGTATGCGCTGTCGTAAACTCCGGGCATCTGCCGAATGAAAATCAGTGATAGGTTCCGGTAAATCGGCCCATCTATCCTCACCATCCGGCTCGATGACAATACAGATGTCGGTGAGTCCTGAGGGATGAGGGATGAAATGTTCACCCACCTCCACCACAGTTCCAGAAGTAGAAGCATGGATAGGTGATGTGACCGGGGCGGGTGAGCTGGCGATCATCTGTCCCTTCAGTACATGTTCACCAGGGCTGACCATCGGTTGTGCAGGGATGCCGATATGCTGTTGCAAGGGGAGTATCAAACGATCAGGCAGCGTTGCATACTGCAAAGGGTGTTGCAGTGAAAGTGCTTTTCTTTCCGGCAGATGCAGGCCGCCATGGAAACGCCATAACTCCCGGGTTTTGCCCTTTTTGGATTCGACATACATAGGGTTCAGCCCGTTTCTTTCAACAGGGTTGTGGTGGCGATCTCATCCTGTCCGGTTTGGGGAAAGGGCCAGCGCCAGTTACTGGCCTTTTGTGATTTCGGTTGCATGATAATACAGTCGACGGGACAAGGAGGCAGGCAGAGCTCACAACCAGTGCACTCATCGACAATAACCACATGCATCTGCTTGGCGGCACCGATGATCGCATCAACAGGACAGGCCTGGAGACAGAGGGTGCAGCCGATACACTCCTCTTCCTTGATCAGTGCGACAGACTTTGGTTTCTCTTCTGCTGTTTCCGCATCCAGTGGTACCGGATCACGACCGAGCAGATCGGCAAGTGCGATCATGGTCGACTCTCCACCGGGTGGACAGTGATTGATCTCTGCTTCACCCCCGGCGATGGCTTCAGCGTAGGGGCGGCATCCGGCAAAACCACACTGACCACACTGCGTCTGCGGTAATAACATTTCGATCTGATCTGTGATCGGATCCCCTTCGACATGGAAACGGATATTGGCATAACCCAATAGCAAGCCGAATAGAGCCGCCAATCCGGTGATGGTGACGATGGCGATCAGCATGGCCAGGGCATCCTCACGAAGCGACCAGTCCGGCAAAACCCATGAAAGCCAGTGACATAAGACCCGCGGTGATCAGGGCGATTGCGTTACCCTGTAGGGGTTCCGGGACATCGGCCACGGTGACCCGTTCGCGGATGCCCGCAAAGAGCACAAGCACCAGGGAGAACCCGGCGGCCGCACCGAACCCATACAGGGCCGATTCAATGAAACCATGTTGCTCCTGGGTATTGAGCAACGCAACCCCGAGTACAGCGCAGTTGGTAGTGATCAGCGGTAGAAAGATGCCTAAAACCTGGTACAGCATTGGGCTGGTTTTGTGCATCACCATCTCTGTGAACTGAACCACCACGGCAATCACCAGGATGAAGGCGATGGTACGCAGAAACTCAAGATCCAGGGGGACTAGCAGGTACTCGTTGACTAGATAGGAGCAGATGGATGAGAGCGTCAGTACAAAAGTCGTGGCCAGACCCATACCGGTGGCGGTTTCCAACTTCCGTGAAACGCCCATAAACGGGCATAGACCGAGAAACTTCACTAGCACGAAGTTATTCACCAGCACGGTGCTGATCAGTATGAGGGCGTACTCTTGCATGGATGGCTCATTTTTACATAGGTCGCGTAAGGATAATTGGCCGTCTCGACGGTTACAACTTGTCTGTACTGGGTGTTTTGGCGTTACTATGCTGATTAAATGCTATTACTGCATTGACAAGCCGCAAATGGTTCCCATCAATCGGGTACTGATCCTAAACGCCGGGATAATGTACAGACCCTGTTGACCGCCTATCGGTGATGTCAGTATTGTGGGCAGATTATAGATAGAATTAGGATCCTGAAGGCTTGGCGACAGCCTCCTGAATGGGTAAGGTCGATATAACTACATTCCAGATAAGTAAAAAAACAGACGCCATGCACATTTTTTGTGACCTGGCCAAATTAGAAAAAATAACGAGGAGATATCATGAAACTTGAATCACTGGCACTGCATGCGGGCTACGATTCCGAACCTACAACCAAGGCAGCAGCAGTACCCATCTACCAAACCACCTCCTATACCTTCGACGATACACAACATGGTGCCGATCTTTTTGATCTGAAGGTGGCTGGCAACATCTATACCCGGATCATGAACCCTACCACAGCGGTGTTGGAACAGCGCCTGACCGAGATGGAGGGGGGGATCGGTGCCTTGGCACTGGCATCCGGAATGGCTGCCATTACCTATGCCATCCAATGCATAGCCAGCAGTGGCGATAATATCGTCAGCACCAGCCAGCTGTATGGCGGTACCTACAATCTCTTCGCACATACCTTTCCACGTCAGGGCATCCAGGTACGCATGGCCTCGTTTGACGACTACGAAAAACTCGAGAACATGATCGACGACAAGACCCGTGCATTGTTCTGTGAGTCTATCGGTAACCCGGCGGGCAATGTTGTGGATCTGGAAAAACTGTCGGAAATTGCCCATCGTCATGGCGTGCCGCTGATCGTTGATAATACTGTTGCCACGCCCTATCTCTGCCGTGCATTCGATCATGGAGCCGACATTATCGTGCACTCATTGACCAAATACATTGGCGGCCATGGTACCAGTGTCGGTGGGGTCATCGTCGATTCCGGCAAATTCGATTGGGTGGCCAATAAAGAACGTTTCCCGATACTGAATGAGCCGGATCCCTCCTATCATGGCGTGGTCTATACGGAGGCCCTGGGGGCTGCTGCCTATATCGCCCGTTGCCGGGTGGTGCCGTTACGCAATACAGGTGCCGCGCTTTCACCCCATAGTGCATTTTTGATTATGCAGGGGCTGGAAACCCTGGGACTGAGAATGGAGCGCCATTGTGAAAATTCCCTGGCCGTGGCTGAATATCTCAAGCAGCAACCACAGATTAAGTGGGTCAACTATGCCGCCTTGCCTGAGAGTCCGCACTATGAGTGTTGTCAGAGAATTACCAAGGGGCTTGCATCAGGCATCCTCAGTTTTGGTATCGAGGGTGGATTAGAGGCCGGCGCCCGCTTTATCGATGCCTTGCAGATGATCCTGCGTCTGGTCAATATCGGTGATGCCAAGTCACTCGCCTGTCATCCCGCCACCACCACTCACCGCCAGCTCAGTGAAGCGGAACTGGCGACTGCCGGGGTGAGTGCCGACATGGTGCGTCTCTCCATTGGCATTGAACATGTGGATGACATCATTGCGGATATCAGTCAGGCACTGGAAGCCGCCAAGGGCTGATAATTGAACCAGGGAAGCGGGGAAGATCTTATTCCCCATTGTTTGTGCACCACCCGAATAACTGAGGTGCTCGAGTGGTGCACAAGCTGTTACTTCACCCGCATCCCAGGTTGGGCACCTTGATCGGGATTGAGGATAAACAGATCTTTTCCGCCGGGCCCTGCCGCCAGCACCATGCCTTCCGACACACCGAAACGCATTTTACGCGGGGCCAGATTAGCCACCATCACCGTCAGTTTTCCCTGTAGATCTTCAGGCGCATAGGCCGATTTAATCCCGGCAAAGACATTGCGTGTTTCACCATCCAGGTCGAGGGTCAGTTGCAGCAGCTTGTCTGCACCATCCACATGTTCGGCCTTTACGATACGTGCGATACGCAGGTCAAGTTTGGCAAAATCGTCAAACTGAATGGTCTCGCCAATTGGCTCCTTGGCCAATGCGGAATCGGTGGCTGGTTTGGTTTCAGCAGCAGATTGAGCGGTTAAATCTTCTTTGGAGTGTTCCAGCATCGACTCAATCTGTTTCGGTTCGACACGGGTCATCAATGGCTTGAATTTGCCAATCGTGTGCCCCTTGAGGGGGGTTGCAAGAACATCCCAAGTGAGGGGTGTTATCTGCAGAAATTTCTCTGCCGCATCGGCAGTAGCAGGCAGTATCGGTCGCAGGTAGCCGATTAATACACGAAACAGGTTAATCCCCATGGAGCAGATGGCCTGTAGCGTCTGTTCTTCACCCGCCTGTTTGGCGACCACCCAGGGTTTCATCTCATCGATGTACTGGTTGGCTCGGTCCGCCAGGGCCATGATCTCACGTACAGCGCGACTGAATTCGCGCTTCTCGTAGTGGTCAGCGATTTTTTCGCCGGCCTTTGCAAAGTCATCAAACAGTGCCTGTTCCAAAATGGCTTCGGAGAGTTTGCCTTCGAAACGTTTACTGATGAAACCGGCGCAACGGCTTGCGATATTGACCACTTTGCCAACCAGATCGCTATTGACCCGCTGGGTGAAATCTTCCAGATTGAGGTCGATATCATCCACGCCGGAACCCAGTTTGGCTGCGAAGTAGTAGCGCAGGTATTCCGGGTTCAGGTGGTCCAGGTAGGTACGCGCCTTAATGAAGGTGCCGCGTGATTTAGACATCTTGGCGCCATCCACGGTGAGAAAACCGTGAGTGAATATCGCGTTTGGTGTGCGATAACCGGCACCATGCAGCATGGCAGGCCAGAACAGAGTGTGGAAATAGATGATGTCCTTGCCGATAAAATGATACAGCTCGGTATCGGAATCAGGTGCCCAGAAGTGATCAAATTCCAATCCCTCGGTGTTATCACAGAGGTGTTTGAAACTGGCCATGTAGCCGATCGGCGCATCGAGCCAGACATAGAAGTATTTACCTGGGTGGTCAGGAATCTCAAAACCGAAGTAGGGTGCATCGCGGGAGATATCCCACTCCTGTAGCCCTGTTTCGAACCACTCGTCGAGCTTGTTGGCGACTTCGGCCTGAAGGTGGCCGCCACGGGTCCATGTTCGTAATAGATTTTCAAAATCGGCCAGCTTAAAAAAATAGTGATCTGACTCCCGCTGTTCAGGGGTTGCACCGGAGATGGCGGAGACCGGATTTTTCAGTTCAGCCGGAGAATAGCTTGCACCGCAGACTTCGCAATTGTCGCCATACTGATCTTCAGCACCACATTTGGGGCAGGTTCCTTTGATAAAACGATCCGGCAGGAACATCTGCTCAACCGGATCATAGGCCTGGGTAATAGTGCGTTTGGCAATGTGCCCCGCGTCCCTGTTACGCTCATAAATGGTATTTGAGAACCATTGATTTTCAGCTGAATGGGTCGAGTGATAGTTGTCGAAACCGACCTGAAATGCTGCGAAATCAGCCCGGTGTTCCTTGGCCACGCGGGCAATCAGCTGTTCCGGTTCGATCCCTTCCTGGCGTGCACGCAACATGATCGGGGTGCCGTGAGCGTCGTCTGCACAGACATAGATACACTGGTGGCCGCGCATCTTCTGGAAGCGTACCCAAATGTCGGTTTGTATATATTCCACCAGATGACCGATATGAATAGGACCATTGGCGTAGGGGAGGGCGCTGGTGACGAGAATTTTTCGCGGTTTGTTGTTCATGTCGTTTGCGATGCTGGTTATGTCTTGTGTGCAGGCATTATGGCCCGTAAAAAAGATCAATTATCGCATATCCGGGTGGGCAGGGGTAAGCCTAACCTGGGTTTGGGTTGGTATGTGTAATCGAGTGCACTGAAATGATGCTGATGGGCAATTATGCTTACATGTGGTCTCTTTACAGGGACACAACCAAAGCTGGATTTTATGAGTTTAAAACTAGACTCAAAATGACTATTTTAGGATTAGCTCGACAATCTAACAGGTATCTCTGGATTCGCGATGGACGGCTAGATTTACTGCATTCAGCAATGTCTGGATTTGCAAGCATAAGAGCTCAATTCGGCTACATGCGGAAGTGCGAGACGTATGTAGCGTGAGTTCCCGAGCACTCCAAAGCAGACCTTCGACTTGTGCATTGCAACGGGCGACAGGCGACCCAAATACGTCACTTGCGCTTACTCCGTTGGGCGACGACTAAGCAGCGGAAGCGGACGTCTGTCACCGTCGGATCTAGCACCCAATACGGCGAAAACGGACATTCGCACCGAAAAATAATTCCGAACTCTCGGATAGACGACCACCGCTGGAGCCGAGAATGTCGGACGAACCCACCTGTACTCCGAAGCAAGAGCCGCGAGCCTCACAACATGTGGCTCTTGCTCAGGTGTCGTCGGCGGTTATCATGCATCACTCTGACGCTACGACTTTAGGCAACGCCTGTTTTGCGAATTCTAGGCTTGCTTCGAGGAAATAAGCCTCTAATTTGCTCCCCTTCTCTTGGAGGATATCGTAGGCATCCATTGAGCGTGCACCATTATTACAGTAGAAGACCAGTGGCTTGTCAGCAGGTAACGTCGGTATCGCAGTTTCAAACTCATCCATGGGAATCCACAGGGCAGTCTTTCCCCCGAAAGTGCCGTCTACATCGATTTCTACGCGATCCCTAACGTCAACCCAATAGAAGCTTTCCGGATCATCCCGAATCAATCGAGTGAACGATTCGATCGAGATACTGCCCTTCTCACCTCCAGCCGTAATCATTGGCGATGTTGAGTTGCCAGCAACCTTCTTCCAGCCCGGATATCCGCTTTGGAATAATTTGACTTTCGTATACCCTAATTGAATGGCTTTTTTCGCCGATTTCGGGCTAAGCGGGCACTTATATCCACCGCAGAAAAATATGAGTTCCTTGTCTTTTTCGGCCGGAAGAAGTTGTGTTAGTCCATCAAATTTCCGGTACGGAATATTGATTGCCGTCGGCACGGAACCTTTCCGAAATTTCTTCTCGGGACGAGCGTCAACCAATATCGAATCTGCATTGCCATCGATAAGCTTCTTCACGTAAGTTTCGCTGACGCCAGGAATATTGCCCTTCTTGATCCAATCTGGGTAGCCTGCAGCGTAGACCTTCACGTTTTTATAGCCGAGTCGTTCCGCTTGGAACGCAGCCTTGTGGCTTAGCGGACACTTGAACCCGCCGCAATAGAAAACAAGCAACGCGGATTTATCTTGGGGCAGAAGGTGTTTCATTTTCTCAAGTTTTCTTTGTGGGATACCAACTGCCGGAACGATATGTCCCTTGTCGTACTTCTTCAACGGTCTGGAATCGACTATTACCACATCTTTTCGCTGAGGGATCGTTGCATATTGGCTAAGAAAATCAGCGTCTACTATTGCTGGATAGTACCAGTCAGGCGGTGCAGCGGAGGACGCTTTTTCTCCCGCATGTACGCCTCCTGCCGCCAGAAACACCCCTAAAATCAAAAAAATTGCCAGGGAAACGTCCCATATATGTCTGCAAATCTGTTTCATGTTTAACCCCTTTCGTTATCCGAAGTTGAAACAACTCACATGTAAGGAAATAGAGCCCTTAAATAAAGAGGTTTTACAGAGAAAATGATGGGGCAATTATCGTCGACTTTCGGTCAATTTCCATTTTCATCTGATGTCACCTCGCCAACAGATATTCTTCGTGTTTCCATCACAGAAAACATCCACATTATTATAAAGGATATTATAGAGCACTAATGTCCTCACTGCTGGGCATTTGCCGAAGGATATGGATTCCTAACATTGAGTTCTCGTCTATACTTTGATTGTGTAAGTAGTTGATTTCACACGATCTTGGGGTATGGCTTTTTAAAAGCCGCATGAAAACTAAGGAGGGGATTGTGCAATCATCCAACCATGTGATTCATTTCGTTTTTTTTCAAAAAGTACTCATTTTTCTAACCTTGTCCCTGTTTGGTATCTCGTCAGCAAGTGCCGTACAACTGCCTGGTCCACTGGTCGATACCGCCTGGCTGAAGAAGCATCGCGAAGAAGTTGTGGTGCTGGATGTACGTAAGGATGTGAAAAGTTTTGAGAAGCGAGCCAGGGACGCAGGCCCGGTGAATCCATGTGGTGTGGCTCGTCGTAAGGCTAAGGAGGCTATTTCTGTTGCTGGCCATATCCCCGGAGCCGTGTTAGTCCCATGGAAAGACGTGATCAGCAAACGGAAAATGGACGGCAAGGAAATCTATGTCATGGTGCCCGACAAATCTCAATTCGAAAGATTGATGCAAAAATCCGGGGTCAACAAGGATAGCGTAGTGGTCATCACCGGCAAGGGTGAAACCGTCGCTCATACTGCTCTCGCAGCCCGTCTTTATTGGACCCTGAAATATTTCGGCCATAATAATGTTGCGCTACTCAACGGGGGGACGGCGCAATGGATCCGGTACCGTCACAAGGTCAAGTTTGGGCGATCCAGAGCGAAGCGAGGTGACTTCACAGCGAGTGCTGAGCGTAGTGAAATACTTGCGACCATGTACGATGTGATGAATCTGGGTGAAAGCGAAAGCGTACAACTGATGGACGTACGAGGCCGGGATGTCTACCTCGGTTTGACGCACAACAAGCTATTTGTGTCACGCGATAGTAAAGGACATATTCCCGGAGCCGGTAACTTCCCCACTTCATTCATGGCAGATTCCATGGGGCCCGCCTCAATTTATAGTGCCGATAAGGTAAAAACGGCGGCGGACCTCCTAGATGTGGATGTAACCAAACCAACTGTTACCTCCTGCGACACCGGAGTGATGGCCAGTCTTGGATGGTTTGTGTTGCATGAATTGCTCGGAAACAACCAAGTACGACTTTATGACGGTTCCATGCACGAATGGAGCCGAGCCGGCAATCCTGTGATGAGTATGATGGCCGAGTAAGTTAAGGAAGTATCGTTCGGATTCTCTAACCACTTGGCTACTTGATAGTCGTTTAGACCAAGGTTGTTAACCGAATCGACCGGGTATTCAGTAAAGAACAAGATAGAGGGGGGGTATCGCGATGTTATCGGAGATCAAAGACCTGTGGCCCAGACAATGGCCCTTCTGGCTGGGCGGTCTCTTTGTAGGGCTGTCAGAGATTGTCTATTACTTTCGTTACGACAGTTTCATTGTTGTGACGACCGGTTTCGCTCAGATGTTTGCGGTGAGCGAGGAGTATTTATTTGGCATTGACTGGGTAGGAAGGCTTTATGAGCCGGGCATCCATTGGGTGATTATTGGAGCGGTACTGGGGGCGCGACTGGTGGCTACAGCTGAGAGAGAATCCAGAGCATGGGTTCGGTATCACTGGAAGATGCTTCTGATTTCCTTTATCGGGGGGCTTCTGTTCTCTTTTGGGACACGGATTGCGGGAGGTTGCACGACCCACCATTTCATCGGTGGATTACCTTCCATGAGTATCGCGAGTTGGGTCGTATTGTTATCCGGCATTCCATTCGCCTTCCTGGCATTTCTTTTGGCGATGAAAGTGGGAATGGGTGGTTATTTCCGGCATCAGGACACATTGGAAGTAGCCAAGCGCTTCAAATCTAATCCTGAGCAGCCCCAACCAGGACTACACGCTGGATATAGACCACTCGGCGATCCGATACGGCTGTTGTTGAGCCTGTTTCTGCTTGTATTTCTGGCGATGCCGGTAGTCTTTGCGTTGTTTACCGATGAAATATCCGGAGGTATCAGCGATATTGGATGGGTAGAAGTGGGATGGCTGATGGCTGTCGGTTTATTGTTGGGTTTTGGAATCGCTAAGTGCGGCTTCGGAACCGAGTGCTCGGTTATGGCTCCTGAAGCTGTATTCACCAAACCTGAATTCTACCTACGAGGAGGGGTTCCCAAATCTACCTATCATATGTTTCGAGGAATGTTGCCTCTGCAGGGGTTCATGGTGGCCATCGTTATGTTCAACCTGTTTATCGTTGCTTCATGGCTCATGGGAGTCGGTGATATTCCAAATGCTTCGGGCGAAGCAGGTCTCTACTGGGGGCATATTCTGGGCGGTCCGCTATTAGCCGTAGGGGCTGTTTTCATGATCGGTTGCGAAGTCAGGACCTATGCCCGGCTTGGGTTGGGCTATGCGACAGCGTTAGCGGCACTACCCGGATTCTATATCGGTTATCTCCCGTATACCTTTTTCAGTGAACAAATCGATCCAGTAATTTTTAGCGACGGTCTGACTGATTTCATCACCATTCCAGAGTGGGCTGCATTCTATTTTGGAGGAGATGAAGTTCTTTGGATCATCGGTTATAGCCTCTTTCTGATCGCGATTCTGTTGTTCTCGTTTGGTTACGGCAGAAGATTTCTCCACGTGTCTATGATGGACCTGTTGCGCAAGAATACGGATGAGCTGGTCTATACTGAACTGGGTCGGAAGATTGCTTCTTAACTCTAGTGGCCGCTGGAGAAAACCGAAGAGGGAAAACTGTCCAAGCCAGAGTTGGCGACTATTTCTTCCGGTAATATTGGTGCTTCTCTTCGGAGGAGTATCAAGTTCGGCCTCAGAAGATTTTTTTAGCCGACACTGGCAAATCCCAATTCCTTCTCAGAGTGGTGAAACGCCTACGCCGGAATCATGCGGCCAGTGTCACCCCAAACAACTGGCGGACTGGGCCCAAAGTCAACATGCCAAGGCATTCTCTCCAGGGCTTGTGGGTCAGCTGATGCAATATGATTCCGAAGAAACCATTAGCTGCCTTGCATGCCATGCCCCACTGGCTATTCAGCAAGAGCAATTTTTAGACGGGGGCGAGGCAGCGATCGAACGTTGGTTGTCTGACCTGGAGTCATTATCATTCAGTCATGGTGTTTTTTGCGTTGTCTGCCATCTTCGTCAAGGGCGGATCTTTGGTCCACCGACTAATGTAGACACTACCTCGCCTAGTTCCTCGATACTAACGCCTAATCGATACCACTCTCGCTCAAAACGAAGTCCAGAGTTCGAAGACAGTCGATTCTGCGCGCCATGCCATCAGTTTTCCCAAGAGATTTTAGTTAACGGCAAGCCGTTGGAAAACACGTATCGAGAATGGCTGGACAGTCCTTACGCACGTGACGGGACTCACTGTCAGTCGTGCCATATGCGCGACAGACAGCATCTGTTCAAAGGAATTCATGATCAGTCGTTTGTCGAGCAGAGTGTAAGCATAGATGTAGCTATCACGGACCGGAAAGCCATCCTGAAGTTGCAGTCAAGTGGCGTGGGACATCGATTTCCCACCTACGTTGTCCCTCGAGTCACTCTCAAAGGCGGATTGATCGACGGCTCCGGAAGGCCCGTACAAGGAAGTCAACGAGAAAAAATAATCCAACGGCAAGTTCGATTAGAAAGCGATGGTTGGGAGGAAGTCTCTGACACTCGGCTATATCCAGGAGAATCGGTGGAGCTAATCATTCCATTGTTTACGGGAGCTACTGAGAAAAAGAGGGTTCGCTTCGAGGTCTGGGTTGATCCTGATTATTTTTACCATTTTATCACTTATCCTCGAATATTAGAGGAGCTTCCTGACGGAAATTCTAAAAATTTGGTGAAAAGAGCCCTGATCGAAGCCAGAGAAAACCGCTATCTACTTTTCGAGAGGGAAATTGAATCTCTATAACATTGCTGGTGTCGAGATCTTTAGAATATGTAGCCCATTCCAAGCAAGTCGATAAAGCAAGAACTATAGTATTTGCTTCTAGCGGGAGAGTGTATTAGCAAAGATGCGAGAATCTCAGATAATCGTTACATGACTGCTTGATGTATCGAGCGGCGGTCTGTCGAATTTTATCCAAGTAGCCGGATTTCCCCTATGTGCCCCGCACAAGTATTGTCAGTTTCTAAGGATTCAGGATGTGCCGCGAAAGTGGACTGGTTTTTTTATGTTTCAGCAACGCTCGTCGATCCGATATTGTCTCTAGAGTCTACGCGGGAAAGGTACTAATCCTGAGATGTTCGCTATTATCGAAGGAACTTTGTTTTAGGTATAAACATGAGAGAAAAAGGGGTCAGTATCCTTTTACCATTTAACCGATTTATTCAATGCAATCATACTTTATTAGCTATCTGAACAAGGACGTTCAAATGCCAAGAAAACCCCGTTTTTATTTACCGGGCATCCCAGCTCATGTCATCCAACGTGGTAATAACCGCCAACCGTTATTCTTTG